>CAWGYS010000016.1:0-131523 GCA_963826845.1 uncultured Acidobacteriaceae bacterium | reverse complement strand
TGCTTATGTGAATTCGCGGGGCAAGGTGATTCCGGAGGCGACGATGGAGAAGCCGCCGTCGGCAGAGTTGCGTCCGAACCAGAGGGATTCGGATTCGCTTCCGCCGTATGAAGTGCTGGACACGATTCTCGAAGATTATGTGGAGGAATCGTGCTCGGCGGGGGAGATCGCGCGGGCTCACGGTTTTGATCACGATCTGGTACGGCGGGTACTGCGGATGGTGGAGCGCAGCGAGTATAAGCGACAGCAGGCGGCGCCGGGAATCAAGATTTCCGCCAAGGCGTTCGGGTATGGGCGGAGATTTCCTATTGCTGCGAAGTCGGAGTTTTAGGTCGTGTGCGGAGCAGTCCCAGCATGACAACTGCGGGAATATTTGTAACAATCGAAGTCCCAATCGAAATCAAAATATGACACTCCTGCATCGCACTTTGCTTTCAAGTCTGCTCGCTGCCCTTGTGTTATGCGGCGTTACCATTGCTCAAACTCAACCCGCTCACGCGGCGAAGCCGCCGGCTGCGCCGTCCAAACCGACCGCTGCGCCGGCTGCGGCAGTCAGCACGGTTCTCCCGACGGAAGATACGGTCAACGCGTTTCTGTTCCAGATGTTTGGCTACGATCCGACCGTTTCCTGGAAGGTGAGTGACATTCGTGCCTCGGAGGTGCCGGGGCTGGCGGATGTTACGGTGGTGATCACGAACTCGCAGGGCGCCGAATCAGAATCGGTTGCTGGTCAGCTCCGATGGCAAACATGCCATTGCGGGCGACATCCTGCCCTTCGGGGCGAAGCCTTTTGAAGATGCCCGCGTTAAGCTCGAAAAGGGCGTGAACGGCCCCGCCAAAGGACCGGCGAAAGCGGCGGTGACGATTGTGGAGTTCAGCGATATGCAATGCCCGCACTGTGCAAAGGCCGCGCCGATGGTCGATCAGCTTTTGGCTCAGGAGCCGGAGGCGCGCTTTGTTTTTCAGAATTTTCCGCTGCCCATGCATGACTGGGCGGAGAAAGCGGCCGAGTACGTCGATTGCGTGGGGCGTGCGTTCGGCAGAGCAATGACGCGGTTTGGAAATTTATCCAGAAGACGTTTGACGAGCAGGCCAATATCACTGCGGCGAATGCCGACGAAAAGCTGAAGGCCATCGCGACCGCCTCGGGCGCAAATGCCGACGAGATTGCAACTTGCGCAACCAAGCCGGATACGAAGGCCAGAATCCAGGCGTCCCTTGCACTGGGCAAATCGGTGGGTGTGACGGGCACGCCGACTCTGTTTATCAATGGACGTAATGCCAGCGGGACCCCGTCGAGGTGCAGAAGAAAATTGTGGACTTCCAGGCGAGCCAGGCAAATAGAAGCCGAGTAGATCTGGCGATCGGGTCATCCCGAGGGCCGGGTTTGGTTTCTAAAACCTCGGCGCACACGACAGCTGTTCCTTCCCCTTCGGTCAAGCCCAGGGTCACCCGATGACAATCGATTAACCTTTCGTCCGGCTATTTGCTTAGCCAGATTTCCGGAGCTTCGGCGCGCTCCGGGCTGCGGACTACGTATGGCGTCATCAGGATCAGCAGCTCGTCGTCTTCTTCTTGTTTGGATCTGCTGTGAACTGAGCAGGCCGAGACCGGGATAGTGGAGAACGACGGGCAGACCGGCCAGGCTCTTCTCGATCGGACTTGGTGACCATTCCCGCCACCACGGCCGGCTCGCCTTCCTTGAGCAGGATCCCGCCCTTGTACTCGCGATTCAGAATGTCGGGAATGCCATTGGTGTTGGGCTTCCCAAGCGTGCGGAATTCGTATCTCCAGTTCGAGCGGCTACGTCGGAATTGTTGTGCACCAGCGGCTTCGCCTTGAGTGTGAGTCCGATGTCCTCATAATTGACGGAAGGAAAGGGCGCGGTGTACGACTGATTTCCGACCACCTGACGCGATGGCCGGATTGTTATAAATCGGCGCAAAACTGGCGTTGAGGATGGGATAGCGCGATCCCAACTTGAAAGTGGCATCCTTGTCCTGCGAAGCCCGCAGACTGGACGTGATCGAGTTCGCCGAACGGAACTCTCATTCATGGAGAGCGCGCGGACAACTGATCGAGGCTTAGTCCCATGAGCGTGAGGCCGCCGCCGAAGGTCGCGAGCGGCTGGCTGAAGATCGAATTCTGCTGGCCTTGCAATTGTGCGAGCAGGGCGGAGATGCGTCTGATTGCCGGCCTGGTTGATGCCGCCTGAGGCAGATCAACTGGTTGATCAGATTCTGAATGTTTTGTCCGCCGCCCAGCGCGGCGAGCGCGGCTGCTGGAATATTGAAAAGATTGAAATTGTCGGGGACGTGCAGCCCGATACTACGCATGTAGGTGTGGCTCACCTGGAAGACTTTCAAGTCGAGCATCACTTCCGGCAGGGGCTATTGAGTTGGCCAAGAAACTGGGTGGCGGCTTCCAGCGTCGCCACGCGGCCCGCGTACGGTGATTGTGCTGGACGCGGCTTGGTCTACGCTCACGAGCTTGAATTCAAATACCGATCCGCAGCGAGGTCGACTATTTCCGTCATATCCTTGGAGGGATTGGCGCCCGGAATGTAAAACGAGCGCATGCCCATGCGGTCGAAAGGCGATGGTTGTCGGGGTTATCGACGGCAACAAAAAGAACGTGTCTTCAAGGGCAACGCTGAACTCTTCGTCGACCGCGGAAGCAGCCGCATGGCGGTTGCGAAATTTGCGTTCTCCAGATCGAAATGCACGTGGCGGCTGGGGAACCTATCGTCGAAGACCACCGTCAGCCCTAGCTAGCGGCGACCGCGGTGAGCAATCCACGCGAATCGCCGCGTAGTGGATGTCGTGGATGCGCATCGATGGGTTTAGCATTGAGCGTGTCGGCGCTGGCGACCACTTGGGGCGGGGCCGGGGTGTGCACGGGCGCAGGCCCCAGTGCGTCGCTGATGCGCTGCTGGGCGAATTCGTTTTGCGGATCGAGGTTCAGCGCGGTGCGAAATTCCGCCAGCGCCTCCATTTGCCGTGCCGCCGATCAGATCGGCGTTTCCGGCTTCCAGATGCATGCCGGCCAGATGTTGCCGCGTCATCTCGCGTCGCGGTCAGGTATTCCACGTTTTGCGGGACCAGGCGAGCCGCTTCCTGAAATTCATAAAACGCCTGGTCGAGATTCTGCGATTTCTCGAGCTTAAGGCCGCGCTTGAAAGCCTGGTGGGCGGTCTTCAGATCTTGCTGGGACCGGGGCAGCGGGGTGCGCCTCCGGAATCAGAACAGAGGGCTGGCGCAGCAGATGGCGGGTGTCCACGGCCGACACACTCCGGCAAGCAACAAAATTCCTGCTGGCAACCATCGCATACTGTCTACTATAGAATGCCCGGCCGCGGCTGTCTTGCAAGAGAAATACTCGATAGGGAACTACGGTCGTAACGGGCGGATGGCCGTTGGGACATGGCGGGTTTAGCGCAGCATCAGGCGTTCGATGCGGGTAGCGCGGCCGGTCTGGTCATCGCACTCGACGACTACGGCGCAGAGGCGGACGTCTCCGTTGGCCGCTTCGAAGCGCGCCGGCATTCCGCTGAGAAATTTGTCGATCACCAATTCTTTCTTTACGCCGATGACGCTGTCGTAGGGACCGGTCATGCCGACGTCGGTAATGTAGGCGGTGCCCTTGGCCAGGATGGTTTCATCGGCGGTGGGGATGTGGGTGTGCGTGCCGACGACGGCAGTGACGCGACCGTCGAGATACCAGCCGAAGGCAACTTTCTCGGAACTGGCTTCGGCGTGGAAATCCACAAAGAACTGATTTTGGACTTGGATCTTTTCCAGAAGACAATCGGCGTAGCGAAAAGGATCGTCGCTCGAGCCCATGAATACGCGTCCCTGGAGATTCATGACGGCATAAGCGACGCCGTTCTTCTGGCCCTCGTAGACTCCCCAGCCGGGCAGGTTCTGCGGGAAAATTTGCCGGACGCAACAAGCGGCGCGCGGGACTGTGCGGGTTGCCGTCCGCCATCTGGAAGTACTCGATGATCTCGCGTTTGTCCCAGACGTGATTGCCGGTGGTCATGACGTCGATGCCGAGGTCGAAAAGCTCTTCCGCCAGAGGAGGCGTGATTCCGAAGCCGGCCGCAGCATTTTCGCAGTTGGCGATGACGAGGTCTGGAGCGTGCTGCTTGCGCAGCTCGGGGCAGGCGATCTTTTACGATCGTGCGTCCGGGACGGCCAAAAATGTCACCGATGAAAAGAATTTTCAAGAGAGCAGGTCTCGGGTGTCAGGTATTAGGTCTCAGGTCTTAGGAACAACACCGCTCGCCTTCGAGCTCGTGTATCCAAAGCTTGATGTTATCACGCTGAAAACTGGCTACTGGGTGGTGATTTCCGCTGTCTTCAGGAAGTCGTAGTTTCCCGAGGGATTCAGCGTTAAATTTCCGCACACGGCGGGTGTGGACTAGCACGTTGTCGAAGTACCAGAGGTTTATGTAGGGCTCATCCTGCGCGAGGATCTGCTGAACTTCATCGTAAATCTGCTTGCGCGCATTCTGATCGGTCTCGCGGCGCGCCTGGTCGATCAGGTCGTCGAGGCGCGGATTGGAATAAAATCCGCGATTGGTTCCATTGGGGGGAAATCGATGGGAGTGAAAACGTTTCAAAAATATCGGGGTCCTCGTTGCCGCCGATCCAGCGCAATGAATAAAACTGAAAAGCGCCTCGGGTGACGTCGGCAAAAAAAGTGGCGAACTCGAAGGTGCGAATGTCGAGGGCAATGCCCACTTCGCGCAATTGCTGTTGCAATACCGCTGCCAGCAGACGCGTGGATTCTTCGGTGGAGGTTTTCATGGTCAGGTGGAAGCGCACTCCGTCACGAAGGTTGTAGCCGGCGGCGTCAAGCATCTGGCGCGCTTTCTCGGGATCGTGCGGATAGGTCGCGACGTTGGCGTCATAGGCCCAGCTTTGCGGTGGAAGCACGCTCAAAGCGGGTTGCGCGAAGCCGCGCCAGATGTATTGCAGAAGAGGGCCGCGATCGACGGCGTACGCAATCGCCTGCCGCACACGCACGTCCCGCAACACCGGATCGCGAGTGTTGAAGGCTAGGTAAGAGAGGATCGTCCCTGGTCCCCGTTCGATTTTCAAATTTGGTTCGCGTTCGAGCGCCAGCACGGTGTCAGCCGTGAGTGCGTTGATGGCGACATCGGCGCTGCCCTTGCGCAATTCGAGCGCGCGAGTGGTGGGGTCGGGAACGACGGCAAAACGTACGCGAGCCAGGCGAGTCTTTGCGCCCCAATAATTATCGTTGCGATCGACAATGATTTCTTTATCCTGCTCTGCGCTGACAAACTTGAATGGTCCCGACCCGACCGGCTTCCGTGTGACCTCGTCGAGCGATCCGTAGGGAACAATTCCAATCGCACCTTCCGAAAGATTCCAGAGCAGGCTTGCGTAGGGCTCTTTCAAGTGAAACACCACGGTGAAATCGTCCGGTGTCTCGACCCGATCCACGAAACGGAAGGCCGCTGACTTCGTGCTGCGAATCTTTCCCTGGATCAGAGAGTCCAGCGTCCACTTAACGTCACGGGAGGTGAGGGCGGCTCCATCGTGAAACGTAACGCCGCGGTGGAGGTGGAAGACGTAGGTGAGCGGATCCGGCGTCTCCCATCGCTCGGCCAGTCCTGGCTGGACCTTGAAATGCTCGTCACGGGTCAGTAGCGCGTCAAAAATAAGTTCGTCAATGCGTTCCGACTGTCCGTCGGTTCCTACTCGTGGGTCGAGATTGGTGGGGCTGCTCTCGATGATCATGACTAGCGTGTTTGGGTCGGGAGCTTGGGAGCAGGAGAGAAGAGGCAGCAGGCATGGGGCGAGGAATAAACTCAAAAATGTTATCCGCACGGGAGCTAGGGACCGGCGGTTTGCGCGGGTTCGTGCTGCCTCACGCATACGAGATCTTTCCCAGGATTGCCGGACGCTTTGCTCCCGTGGCGGACGGCACGTTGCTTGGTCGCCGATGCCATGTCTCATGGGCGAGAAGGGCAAAGGCGACGGCCTCTTTAGCTTCTGCGGGAAGACCGAACTCGTCTGAGAAGCGGAGTTCGATTCCTAGCGGTGCGATCGCCTGGCGCAGCATCGCCATTAACGTCGGATTCTTTGCGCCTCCGCCGGAGACGCTCATTTCGCGGGCGAATTGGTTTCGATTTGTTGTGAGTTTCGGCAACGCGAAACGCCGGACTGCGTCCGCAATCGATCTCGCCGTCAATGCCGTTGCTGTCGCCACCACGTCTTGCTTGCTGGCGCCGCGACAGAGTTGGAGAAATCTGTCGGCGTATTCGCGGCCAAATTCTTCGCGGCCTGCTGTTCGCGGGGGCTTCTGGCGGAAGAAGGGAGCTTTCATCAACTGGATGATCACTCCATCCAGTACGCGACCCGTGGCGGCGACTTTACCGTTGCGGTCGTAGCTTTTTCTGAAAAGCTTCTCCATCACCGCATCCATCACCATGTTGCCGGGGCCGGTGTCAAAAGCTATGAGCTGACTTAGCGATGCGCTGGCGGGGATTGCGGTGAGATTTGCGATTCCTCCGATATTTTGTGCGATGCGATTCGTGAGACGATCGCGATATAGAAAATAATCTAGAAACGAGCACCAGCGGCGCCCCTTGGCCGCCGGCTGCCATATCCGCGGGACGAAAGTCGGAGACTACTGGCACGCCTAGCCGGGCGGCGATTACTGCGCCTTCTCCGGTTTGCCAGGTCACGGTTAATTTTCGTCCGAGGAATCGCTGGGCGGTTCCCTGGTGATAGAGCGTCTGTCCATGACAGCCGACGAGGTCAAGTTTCACGCGATGCTTACCCGCGGTTTTCGCTACTGCCTCGGCGTAGAGCTCGCCTAGAAGAAAGTTCAGACGGGCTAGATCGGCGACGCTGGCTAATTCTGAGTTCATCATGGCCAAGATTGCGCGTCGGACTGGAGCGGGGAACGAATACTCGTCGTGAGTTAGGAGTTGGTAGTGTGGGAACCTCACGTCCGCGTTCCGAGAGTCGCACCAGGGCTACGTTGATTCCGTCGGCGGAGGTGCCGCTCATTACGCCGGCGACGATCATGCGCGCTCCTCCTCTCGAGCGATCGAGCGTGGCGAGCCGGATTTCTTCTCCGAACTCCCAGAGCTGACGGGTCAGCTTGCCCGTTAGCTTCTCCAGGCGAGCGGAGGTGGGGGTGGTGCGTGCGCGCACTGCCACCCACTTCTTCTTGAACGCCAGCACGCGCTGCGCTGATTCGCTCACGCGGCGGGCGAATCTTGGTTCACGTTCGGACTTCGCGGGCCAATGCTTCGTGCGCACGGCAGAATGAAATCTTCCTGATGGCAGATCAGGGCCAGATCGCCTCCGGCACGGATGTGGCCGATTGTCGGCTTGCTCAATCGGCGCCGCCGCCAGTACTCCGCCCATTTCCAGATCGTCGGAGACGATCAGGCCGCGATAGCCGATTTTCTTGCGCAGGATATCGGTGATCCATTTCTTGGAAAGAGATGCTGGCTGTTTCGTCTTTCGTTACCGTCCGGAAACGCGGCGTGCGAAACCATGACCATCGGCAATTCGCGGCGGACGGACAACGACCGGTAGGGAACCAGATCCTGCTCCCAGAGTTTGCTCAGCGGTTTCTTTACGCTGGGGAATTCGTGATGCGTGTCCAGCGCGGCCTCGCCTAGGCCGGGGAAATGTTTGCCGCAGCCTAGGACTCCGGCGTCAGCCAATCCGCGCAGAAATTCGCGCGCGTAAATGACTACTTCTTTCGGATTGGCTGACACTGCCCGTGATCTCATCACTGTTTGTGATGCCTTGAAGGCCAGGTCGAGTACCGGAGCGAAATCTACGTTGAAGCCGAGAGCGCGGCAGTTTTCGCCGATTATGCGTCCGTGCTTGCGAAAGAGCTTGCGATCTGCCCGTGGCAAACACCTCCGCCGCGGAGGGCGATGGACCGAGCACGTTGCGGAAACGGTCAACCTGTGCCGCCTTCGAGATCCACGCAGGTGAAAAGCGGCGTGGAGACACGCTTCTGGCATTCGCGCAGCAGGCGGTGCGTCTGATCGGCGGCGGTGATGTTGCGGGCGAACAGGATCACGCCTGCTGGCTGAATCTTCGTGAGCAGGGAAGCGAGGCGCGGCGACATCTCGGTCGCGTCGAAGCCGATGATTAGGAGTTGGCCGATGTTCACTGTTCTTTTCTTTTTTTCTCTAGCTTCTTGCGGAGTACGGAACCCTCATCGCAGGGGAGCCTGTGCAAATAGAAGCCAAGAGTTGATTCTTTTGTGAACCATGCGCCGCCCGCAGATTTTGGATGAAGGCTAACTTTGCGCTGGGGTAGATATCGGAGTGGGAATGCGCCAAAATAAATCGCCCCAGAAACTCAAAGGCAGGGGCATCTCCTTCGATGAGTATCGCGTCTCGATTAACCTTCGTCATCGTTAGCTTCGGCGGCTTCCGCTTCCGAGAATACCGCCCGGAGGACCTCAGTAGTGGTCGGCTCTTTCAGCGTCGCCATGTTGGTTCTCCAGAGACTGCTTCGGCTTGTGAACACAGCAAGCACAACGAAGATCAATTCTATTTGCCTCTTCAGCTCCGCTAGCAAGTTTAGCGCCTCCAGCGGCGTTAGCCGGTTCAAATCTACTTCGCGAAGCTTTTCTAGCACTGGCTGGGAGAGCGGGGTGAAGATGGTCAACTGGGCTGGGCGGTCCGGTTCGGTGGAGCTGAGCCTGGCGTCAGATGCTCCGAGAGGCGGCGCTCGGAGGACTCGTGCTCGGCGAGCACTTCGCGGGCGCGCACTACTACTTCGTTGGGCAGGCCGGCCAGTTTGGCTACTTCGATTCCATAGCTGCGGTCGGCTGCTCCGGGCTCGACTCTGCGCAGAAAAACTACGCTTCCTCCGGCCTCTTTTACGGAGACGTGATAGTTCTTCACTCCGCTTAATTGCTCGGCCAGTTCGGTCAGCTCGAAATAGTGGGTCGCGAACAGAGTCTTGGCTCGCACTCTGGCGTGCAGGTATTCGACGGCGGCCCATGCGATCGCGAGGCCGTCATAGGTGGAGGTGCCGCGGCCTACTTCGTCTAACAGGATCAGCGAGCGCGCTGTGGCGGTGTGCAGGATGGCGGCGGTTTCGGTCATCTCGACCATGAAGGTCGAGCGGCCGCGGGCCAGGTTGTCGCTGGCGCCTATGCGGGTGAAGACGCGGTCGACGATGCCCAGGCGCGCGGATCGCGCGGGAACGAACGAGCCCATCTGCGCCATGATCACGATTAGCGCGGTTTGGCGGAGATAGGTGCTCTTGCCTCCCATGTTGGGGCCGGTCAGGACGATGATGTTGTGGGTCGCGGAGTCTAGAGAAGAGATCGTTGGGGACGAAGCGGTCGCCGGCGGTGGCAAGTTCCTGGAGTTCGATCACGGGATGGCGGCCTTCGACAATTTCCAGATCGCCGCCGTTTTCTTCTTTTTCGGCCTCGTCGAAGTGCGGGCGGCAGTAATTTCGAAGCGCCGCTATGTGTGCCAGGCAGGCGAGCACGTCGACTTCGGCCAGGGCCAGCGCGGTTTGCCTTATGCGTTTGGCCTCGGCGGCTATCGCGGATGCGTAGCTCGGCAAAGAGGCGGCGCTCGATTTCTACAATCTTTTCCTGGGCGTCGAGAATCTTGGATTCGTACTCTTTTAGTTCGGGAGTGGTGAAGCGCTCGGCATTCACCAGCGTCTGCTTGCGCTCGTAGTCGGCGGGGGAGAGATGCAGGTTCGCTTTCGAAATCTCGATGTAGTAACCGAAGATGGAATTGAACTTTACCTTTAGCGAGCCGATGCCGGTGCGCTCGCGTTCGCGCGTTTCCACCTGTGCAAGATATTGCTTTGAGTTGCGGCTCAGGTCGCGGAGTTCGTCTAGATCTTTGTCGACCCCGGCGGCGATTACACCGCCGTCGCTGAGAGTTAGCGGAGGCTCTGGAACCAGCGTGTGGTCGATCTTCTCGCGCAGATCGGCTAGCTCGTCGGTCAGTGCGTGCAGCGCGGCTAGGCGTGACGCATTCAGTCCGGCTAAAACACTTCGCACTCTGGGGATTCTCGCGAGCGATGCGGCCAGGGCCAACACGTCTCTTGGATTTGCTGTTTCCAGGGTGACGCGGCTTAGCAGGCGTTCGAGGTCGAGAATTCCGTCGAGCCCACGCCGCAACTCTTCGCGTCGGACGGTATCTTTTATCTGCACTTCAACGGAATCGAGTCTGCTTTTTATCTCGAGCGGATCTAGCGACGGACGCAGCATCCAGGTGCGAAGCAGGCGCTTGCCCATCGGGGTTACGGTGGCGTCGAGGCAGCGGAAGAGCGTTACTCCGGCATCGGTTCCGGCGAAGAGGGGTTCGATCAGTTCGAGGTTGCGAACGGTCACGGCATCTAGCACCAGGCAATTCTGGCGCTCGTAGAAGCCGATGCGGTCCACGTGATTTAACGAGCCGCGCTGGGTGGAGCGGATGTAATAGAGGATTGCGCCCGCGGCCGATGCGGCTGCCTGCTTGCCTGCCAGTCCGAAACCTTCGAGTGAGAGCACGCCGAAGTGATTTTCGAGGAGCGGGATGGCGTGGTCGGGAGCGAAGATCCAATCGTCTAGCGGAGTCTCGGCCCAGCCGCTGGTTGACCTGCGGGGGGCCGTCGGCGCTGCGGGTTCGGGGGCGGGGCGGACCACGGTGCCCGTTTCTCCGTTATTTCTGGTTTCGAAGAGCGGCGCGGAAGATCCATACAGCATTTCTTTTGGGCGCAATTGTTCAAGTTCTTCTTGAATACGACGTCCGGCGGATTCGCCTGCGAATTCGGTTGCTCTGAACTCACCGGTGGAGAGATCTAAGGCCGCGAAACCTACGCGATCTGCGACCGTTGCTACCGCCGCCAGAAAGTTATTCTCTTCTGGGTTCAGACTCGAATCTGCTGCCGTCCCGGGCGTTACGACTCGGGTCACTTCGCGACGCACGAGCGTCTTTGCCAGGCGCGGGTTTTCCACTTGTTCGCAGACTGCGACTTTGAATCCACGGCGGATTAATTTTGAGATGTAGCCTTCGGCGGCGTGGTAAGGGACGCCGCACATCGGGATGGCCATGCCTTTTTCTTTATTGCGCGAGGTCAATGTGATTTGAAGCTCGCGCGCGGCCAGGACTGCGTCATCGAAGAAAAGCTCGTAGAAATCTCCCAGCCGGAAAAATAGCAGAGCGTTGGGGTGCTCCTTTTTGATGGCGGAATATTGCCGCATCAGCGGCGTCGAGGGCTCAGGCATGGGGCAATTTCTAATTGGTAATTTGTAATTGGTAGTTTCTATTCTGCAATTCTATGCTGGAAGGCCGCGAAAAGGCTTTAGATTACAAATCAGCAATTGCAAATTACATGTTCTTTTGTTCTCCTTACGCCATGGAACTCCGTAAAGATCCGATCACTCGTTCCTGGGTGATCACGGGGGACGATGTGCTGGAAGCGGCTCCGCATTCTGGAGGGTGCCGGTTTTGCGGGTCGTCGGCGGAGTCGGCCCAGGTCGTTGCGAACGTGCCGGGCGCGGATGGCAATGCTTGGTCGGCGCGTTCGGTTGTGCATCCGCAGGCGCTGTACCACATTGAAGGGGAGGCGGCGCGGCGCGGCGACGGGCTCTATGACCGCATGGGATCGGTGGGGGCACATGAAGTTTTGCTGGAGAATCCGCGGCACGACGGCCATCTTTGGAACGCCAGCGATTTCGAGGTGGAACAGTTTCTGCGGCTGGCCGCGCTGCGGATTCAGGATTTGAAGCGTGACAGTCGTTTTAAGTACGTCAGCATTTTCAAGAATCACGGCGAGGGAGCGGGACAGGAATTCGACCATCCTACTTCGCAACTGACCGCGACCACGTTTGTGCCGCGGCGCGTGCTCTACGAACTTCGCGCTGGACGCGACTATTACGAGAGCAAGGAGCGCTGCGTGTTCTGCGACATTCTGGCGCAGGAGGAGCGGCAGAACCTGCGGATCGTCGAAATTCGCGGAGACTATGTGGCGTTCTGCCCGTATGCTCCGCGGGTGCCGTACGAAACCTGGATTATGCCGCGGAGCCATGAAGCATCGTTTGAACGTACCGGGTCGATGCGGGTGGGGAGCGTGACCGATCTGGCGGCGCTGGTGCGGCGCACTTTGCAGCGCATCCGCACGGTGACCGAAGGCTTTCATCTGGTGCTGCACACTTCGCCTAACAGCCAACATCCGTCTTCGACTCTGGGATATTGGAAGACTCTCGACGACGACTATCACTGGCACATCGAAATTTTGCCGATTCTTCAGGCTAAGGCGAAGTCCTATACTTTTAAGGAGATTTATTATTCTCCGGTGGCTTCGGAAACGGCGGTGAAGCGGCTGCGGGAGGCGAAGATCTAGAGGCCGTCGTGGTCGCTGGTCGCTCCGGGGCTGTCGGCTATCAGTTATCATCTCTACTTTCGGCCTGCGCTACGGCTTTGCTTCACGCCATCGACTCACGACTCACGACCAACGACTGCTCATGACCGTCCGCCGGCTTAAAACCTATACTGGATCGCAAGGCTACGTTTACCAATACTACTTTGTCGGGAAACGTCCGGCTCCGACGTCCGAGGCGAATGAGTACATCTTTGATGTGACGTCGGACCGCAAGCTGACTTACGCGGTCAGTATTTTCGTGCCGCATCAGGTTGTCGCCGGCTGGAGCGCCGCTCATGGCCGGCCGCTCGCGGATTCCGAGGAGTATGCGGCGGTCAAGATGCGGTTGTTCCGCGCCTTTGACGAACTGGAAGACATGCAGGGGCATGGACGGCAGCTGCAGATCGACTTGCCTTCGCTGGAAGAATCGCTGGCGTCGTTGGGTGTGGAATAGCGGAGTCGAATAGATTCGCAGGTGCCGCACTCACCTCAGGCAAACTATAATCACCCATTGCGGCTGGCTAGACCGTCCAGCCGCGAACACACTAAAGAATGATGCCCCTGATCTGGCTGCGGGTTGCGCTGGTTTGTTATGCCGCGGGATTGCTCTATGCCCTGGTGGCGCTTACGCGCACTTCGGAGATACTGAGCAAGGTCGCGCTGCATGCTTCGTACCTGGGCATGGTGTTTCATCTCGTCTCGCTGACGGAAGCTGTGGTGCAGAGCGGGCAGCTGGCTTCGGCTTCGGTGCACAATTCGGAATCGCTGCTGGCTTTCCTGATCATGGTCGTCTTTATGCTTGCGTACATGGTGTACAAGACGACTACTCCGGGCATTGTGGTTTTCCCGCTGGTTTTTCTACTGACCTTTGTGGCGGCTACGGGGCAGCAACCGCTGGTCTTCGACTCGGTTGCGGTAATGCATGGCTGGCTGGTGGTGCACATTCTTTTGATCTTTACCGGATACGCGGCGCTGTTTCTTAGTTTTGGAGCCAGCATTCTTTATCTTATGCAGGAGCGCGCTTTGAAGTCGAAGAGTTCGGCGAGAATGTTTTCGCGGCTACCAGCGCTGCAGGTGATTGACGACATCGGCTATCGCTCGCTCATGCTGGGATTTCCTTTTATGACTCTGGGACTGATGGCTGGCTCGGTGGTCGCCGAAGCTACTTACGGGCGCATTGATTTGTTCGATCCCAAGATTCTGCTTTCGGTGTTGATGTGGGTGGTGTACCTGCTGATGGTGTTTACCCGCCTGAACGCGGGATGGCGTGGGCGCCGCGCCGCTCTGCTGGCCAGTGCAGCCTTCGCTACGGCCATTGTGGCCTGGATCGCCAACTACTTCAGCACCATGCACAGGTTTATCGCGTCATGAAATTCCAGCTTATCGGCGTCAATCATAAGACTGCGCCGGTCGAGGTGCGGGAGCGGCTGGCCATTCCGGAATCGCGGCTGGCGGAGGCGTGCAAGAGGCTGATGGAGCATCCGGCGGTTGCCGAGGGCATGATTGTCTCGACCTGCAACCGGGTCGAATTTATAGCGCACATGAAGAACGGTACGGGCGATCTGCGCGAATTTTTGCGCGATTACTTCGAAACTGATCTCAGCGCGTTTGAAGCGCATCTTTACGAATTTCGCGAGGATGAAGCGGTCCGGCATGTCTTTCGCGTCGCCGCCAGCCTTGACTCCATGGTTGTGGGCGAGCCGCAAATTCTGGGGCAGGTCAAGGAGGCCTATGCCACTGCCCGCGCGGTGGGAGCGGTACGGGCGCAGCTGGATCAATTGCTGACGCGGGCGTTTGCCGTGGCCAAGCGCGTCCGCACCGAGACTGCGGTTGGATCGTCTTCGGTTTCGATTGCTTCGGTGGCGGTTGAACTGGCGAAGAAAATCTTTGGGAGCCTGAACGGCAAGAGCGTCTACCTGGTGGGTGCGGGGAAGATGAGCGAGCTGGCGGCGCGGCATTTACTGGCGCACGGAGCGGCTTCGATCTTTGTCGCGAACCGCACCTATGATCGGGCCATCCGGCTGGCGCACAAGTTTGAAGGACAGGCGATCGAGTTCAGCCGACTTTATGAGACCTGCGATCGCGCCGATATTGTGATTACCTCGACCGGCTCGCCGCATTTTATTTTCCGGCGCGAACATGGCGAAAAGCTCATGGCGGCGCGCAAGAACAAGCCGATGTTTTTTATTGATATTGCGGTACCGCGCGATGTTGATCCGGAGATGAACCGGATCGACGGGCTCTTTGTTTACGACATTGACGACCTGCAGCAAGCCGTCAGTTCGCACGTTGCCGATCGCAAGAAGGAGGCGGAAAAGGCGGAGGCGATCATCGATGGCGAGGTGGTTAAATTCCACGCTCGGTTGCTGACGCTCGATGTCGTTCCCACCATTGTCAGCCTGCAGGATCATTTGGAAACGATTCGCCAGGCCGAGATTGATCGGGTGCGAGGCCGCCTTGGTTCGATGACCACCGACCAGGAACTCGCCATCGAAGCGCTGACGCGTGGCATTGTTAATAAAATCATGCATACTCCGGTCCGCACGCTGAAGACGGCGGCTCGCGATCCGGAATCGACGACTGTGATTGAATTGGTGCGGCGGCTTTTTAATTTGCATGATGATCTGCGAGAGAATTTGCAAGACAGCCTGCACGACGAAGACGAGGACGGGGAAGCGGATGCAGCAAAGTCTGCACGCGACCGCGGTGCGGGGAAAAGAAGGACCGGAGACTGAATGGCCCGTTTGCGCATCGGCTCCCGCGGTTCAGAGCTCGCGCTCTGGCAAGCGCAGCACATTTCTGATTTGTTGCGCGCTCAGGGGCACACCGTGGAGATCGAGATCATCAAGACCACGGGCGATAAGATCACCGATGTGGCGCTCGCTAAAGTTGGCACGAAGGGCATGTTTACCAAGGAGATTGAAGAAGCGCTGGTCGAAAATCGGGTTGACCTTGCCGTCCATAGTTTGAAAGATTTGCCCACGGAGCTGGCTGCTGATTTCGAGATTGCTGCCGTCCCTGCGCGTGAGGATGCGCGCGATGTTTTCTGTTCAGTGAAGTTCGCGAGCATCGACGCTCTGCCGCAGGGGGCGAACGTGGGCACCAGCAGCCTGCGGCGTCAGGCGCAGTTGAAGGCGCCGCGTCCGGATCTGCAGATTCATCCGTTGCGCGGCAATGTGGACACGCGGCTGCGCAAGCTGGAATCGGGCGAATACGATGCCATCATTCTGGCTGCGGCCGGGCTGAACCGTCTGGGCAAAACACAGCTGGTGCGGCAGGTTATCCCGGTGGAGGTGATGACGCCTGCTGCGGGACAAGGCGCGCTCGCTATCGAAATCCGCAACGGCGACAGCGCGATGCGTTCGCTGCTCGCTTTTCTGGAGGATGTATCGGCCCGGGCCGCGACCACGTGCGAGCGCGCTTTGCTTAACAAGCTGGGCGGCGGATGCCAGGTTCCGATCGGCGCTTTTGCAGAGATTGAGGGGAGGCGCATCCGCCTGCGCGGGCTCGTGGCTGACCCCGATGGAAGCAAGGTCTTGCGCGAAACTAGCGAGGGAGATGATCCTGCGCGGCTCGGAGAAGAAGTCGGCGAGGTTCTTCTGCGTCGCGGCGGCGATGTTATTCTCGAAGAAGTCTACGGAAAAGGTTTCGCAGTGCCGCAGCAACCTTGAAAGAATGCAGAAACCACGCTCCCGGCTACGGCCTGAGGTCGGTTCGTAAACAGCAGGTCCTTCGCCCCGCTCAGGATGACAATTCTTAAGTAGATGTAAGCAGACGATGATTCTCAGGCAAATAATCTAGAAGCTGACCCATGCGCAAGCCCAACGAAAAACATCCACTTGCTGGAACCCGGATTCTTGTAGGACGCGCCCGGCATCAGGCCGGAAGTCTTTCTGCCAGCTTGCGGGGCCTGGGTGCGGCGGTGATCGAGATTCCGTTCATTGAAATTCGAAAGGCGCGATCTTACGGGCCGCTTGACGATGCGCTGAGAAACATCAAGGCCTACGACTGGCTCATTCTCACCAGTGTTAATGGGGTTGAAGCGATGTGGCGGCGGGTCAGGAAACTTCGCATCACGCGCGGTAAACTGAAGCATCTTCAGATCGCTGCGATCGGGCCGGCAACCAAGATGGCGCTGGTGAAGCATGGCCTGAAAGTGAAGATGGTTCCCGAAGAGTACGTCGCGGAATCGGTGGTCAAGGGACTGCGCGATAAGGTCAACGGCAAGCGCGTCGTGGTCATACGAGCGAAAGTCGCGCGCGACGTGATTCCGGAGGAGCTGCGTGCGGCGGGAGCTAAAGTCGAAGTGGTTGAGGCTTATGAAACCGTGGTGCCAGAAAAATCACGGGTGCGGCTGCGGGCGCTGATGAAGAATGCGAATCGCCGGCCGCACATCGTGACCTTTACCAGTTCTTCCACCGCGAAGAATTTTGCGGAATTGCTCGGGATCAAGGCAGGTTCACCGGGCGCAGGTTGGCTGAAACGTGTGCAGTTTGCTTCGATTGGTCCGGTGACTTCGGCAACGCTCGGCAAATTGCGACTGCCGGCGGCGTTCGAGGCCCGTGAATTTACGATGGGTGGATTGATCCGCGCGATTGTGCTCGCGCGCTACGCGGAACCTCGATAGTCTTACCGCTCGAGTCTCACTGCTCCTTGGAAACTCCGCGCTGCGGGTCAATTATGTCTAGGTAGGTCTGCATGCGTTCCTTGGTATCGGGGGGCATGCCGGTGAACTCGATTCCGTTGCCCACGCCGGGATCGCACGTGCGGACTACGGCCGTGATCTTGATGTGTTCCGAGTCCAGCCAAAAATCGAGGCGCAGCACCGTTCCCAGCGGCAAAGGCTGCATGGTCTCGACGTAGCATCCGTTGCCGCTCACGTCGGTGGCGTTGATGCGGAGAGGTGCATTGACGCGCTCGTCGCGCAGCTCGAGCGGAAGTGAAATCTTATGCCGGTGCCAGCGGCGACGGTTGGAGTCGGCAATCTTCACGGTGGCACCGTCGAGTGGCAGATAGTTTTTCCACGGGCATTCCTGATCGGTGACCAATTTCACTCCGACTTGATTTTTCTTGACCGGGCCGGAATTCATTACCCAGATCACGGTGCAGCGCGTTTTCTTCTCTTCGCATTGCACTCCGATAATGTCGCCCACCTTCAGTTCGCTATCGACGCCGGAAATCAGGGCGCCCTCGGAACTGATGTTCTGCGCGCGCGCCGATTGGGAGAAGGCGCGTCCATCGGCGCTCATCCCCCAAATACGCACGGGCAGATCGACAGTGAGGCGAGGTTCGGTTTGATGATCAGCCATGCCTTATCCTCTTATCTGTTTATGCGATGATACTGCCCTCGGATGCGCAGAGACATTATAAAGTGGGCCGGTGCAGTAACCAGCGGAGCACAACTTTGGGCATCTGCAAGAGCCGGTCAACGCCGTTTTTCTGCGGACTTCTCGGTGGGCTCTTCCACGAACTCTCGATAGCTGATGACCCGGACCTTCTGCTCTTCCAGAAACTGCCGCAGTTCCGGTGACGTCAGCAGACGCCTCTCCTCGTCCCGGGAATTGAGCAAACGGGTGCTGGCGGTGCGCAAGTCGGGGTCGTTGTAACCGGGATGGCAGACCCACTCCCAGATTCCCTCCGGGAGGCTCTTGATGGTTTCGCGCAGCAAGGAATTATACCCAGAACTGTCGCCAGAGCTGTCGCTCGATCCAGTTTCGATTACGCCGATCGCGCCGTCGGGCGCGAGCAGTCCGGCACGTTTGGTGCGGTCACGGAAGTGCCGAGAGAAAGTGTGCAACATGCGGACCTGGCCGTAGCGCTTCCAGAGGTGGCGCTGGCTCTTGAATTGCCGCGCGGGCATGGCTTTTATGGGAACGAAGGGGTTGCGGATGGCGCGCACGCCGCAAATCCTCGCGGCCCGCAGCAGGGCCGCGAGAATCTCGGGAAAGACGTGGGTGTGTTTGTGGGTATCGAGGTGAGTCACCTGCAGACCGGTGGATTGAAGTTTCCTGATTTGCGCGGTGATTTCCGTCACCAGTTGGTCGCGATCGAAGCCTCCCAAGGTGGCGCGCGCGGCGAAGGCCGAAAGGCTGGAGAGAAATTGTCGGGTTCGGCCGAACGAATGGCCAGCAGCGTATCCACCGCCCCGGCGGCGACACAGGCCTTCCGTCCACTCAGTACGACGTGGCATCCCACGGAAAGACCTGGTGAAGAGCGCGCCCTGGTCACTGCGTCGTCGAAGGCGGCGCCGTTGACCATTAAGGTCGTCGATGACACGACTCCACTAGCGTTGTTTTCGATGATGGCGCGATTCACTCCCGTGGTCAGACCGAAATCATCGGCGTTGACGATCAACCTTCGCACCGAGAAAGTGTAGCAGCCGCGAGGTAAACATTGAGACATTGAAAAATCGAGTCATTGAATCATTTGGGCTTCGATTCGACGCCGTGGTTTGACCCGGAAGGAAAGCTCCAGTATTCTCGGGATGAGTTGCAACGAAAGTTTGTTTGCGAGTGGCGGTGGCAAATTCGCGCTCGTATCCCGCCAAGCGGGCGGTTAGCTCAGCTGGTTAGAGCGCCTGCCTTACAAGCAGGAGGTCGCAGGTTCGAGTCCTGCACTGCCCACCAATAATTCAATAACTTAGCGCCAGGTTCTTTTGTCGTTTCGCGGTTCCCCACAAACTTCCCCACAAGATGGGGTTCGTCGAGCAATTCAACTGCTTGTCGCGCCGCGTTGCTCGAGATGTGGGTGTAGCGTCGGGTCATTCGCGCACTCTTTTTCGTCAGGTGGATTTAGCGTCGGCCAGGGAGTCCCTTTGCCGAGGCTTCGGATCCAGGGTGGTTCGCGGAACGGTTCCACAGAGATGCGCTCGTAACGCACTTCCAGCACGGTCAGGTCTTCTGTACCGCCCGGCAATTGAAGGACTACGCTGTCACCCGCTGCCGACTTCATCAACGCGCGCCCCAGAGGTGACACCCAACTGATGTGGTTGCGGTCGAGATCGACCTCGTCGGTGCCCACGATGCTCACTACTCGCGCTGCTCCCGCGGCATTGGCATAGCGCACGGTCGCTCCGAAGAATGCCCTCGACTTCGTCCCTGCCTGCCCCGCTCTCGGAGCTTCCGGGTCCACCACTTCCGCGGCTTCGATTCGCTTCGTGAGAAAGCGAATCCGCCCATCGATCTGCCGCAGCCGCCGCTTGCCGTACTGATAGTCGGCGTTTTCACTGCGATCGCCGTTGCTGGCAGCCCACGCCACCACCTCCACCACGGCGGGGCGTTCCCTGGTGAGCAGAAACCGGTGCTCATCTTTGAGGCGCTCGAGGCCGCTCGGGGTGATGTAGTTCTTGACTTGCGTCGCGGGCTCGTCCGGTTGTGGTTGTCTCGTAAACCCTTTTCGCATCTCGTAGTCTTTTCCGTCCTTGTAGCGAGAATCCAGTGGGTGCACCAATGAACGCGGATGAACGGCGATGAAAACACCGTAGGTTCGGGTACCCCCTCCCCCTCCCCCAGCGGTCTATTGAAAATCAGGACTTTAGCGCGAAAATCCGCGCAAAGTCTTCGATTCAAAGACTTTATAGCCAAAGTCTTGGCGAATAAGGGCTTAGTGCCCGAAACCAGCATAAAAACAGTTTTGGGGCAGTTTCCAAGGCTGTTCCGGTGGACGGATTCCTGGCTTCTGCCCCAATGAATTTTGGCGCTTCGGATGTCGGGTCGCTCGTCGTATTTGCGACTTAACTACAGAATAAAGATGCCTCGTTTCCTAGTCAACAAAAAATCGGTGGGTTCGGTAGAGAAATGGACGAACAATAGCTACCCGCAGCCCACCGGCTTACACTCAAACTACATGCTCAACCGGGGCTATGCCTACACCACTATCATCAGCAGCAAATACCATGGGCAAACCCTGCTCTCCCACCTGGCAAGCCTTTACCCCCACTCAACCCCACAAGCCTGGCAACAAAATCTGAATAACGGCGAAGTCACCCTCGACGGCGTCACGGCCACCGGAAGCGAATCGGTCATTTCGGGCCAAACGCTTGTCTGGAACCGTCCGCCCTGGATCGAACCTGACGCCCCTCAGCATTTCGAAGTCCTGTTTGATGACCCCATCTGTTGGCCGTCAACAAACCTGGCGGGCTGCCCACTCTCCCCGGCGGCGGCTTCATGGAAAACACCCTCCTGCGCCTGGTGCAAAAGCAAACCCCCAACGCAAACCCTGTCCACCGGTTAGGACGAGCCACAACCGGCATCGTCCTCTTCGCCAAAACAGCGCAGGCGGCCGCTAAACTAGGCGCGAACTGGAACACATCCAGAATTCAAAAAATCTATTGGGCGCTGGCTCAAGGCATTGCACAGCACGACGCCTACGAAATCCTTACACCCATCGGCCTTGTACCGCACCCGCGCATCGGCTCGGTGTGGGCCGCCAACCCGAGTGGCAAACCGTCAAAATCATTGGCAAAGGTGATCTCACGGACGCCTCACGCGACGCCTCGCCAACCAGCAGGCACCACAACATTCGAGGTAAGCCTGAATTCGGGACGCCCTCATCAAATCAGAATCCATCTGGCATCCATCGGCCATCCGCTGGTAGGCGATCCTCTGTATGGCTTCATCCGGCCAGCCTCTTGAAAATCTCCCCGGCCTCCCGGGCGATGGAGGATATTTCCTGCACGCCCGATTTCTAAAATTCCACCACCCCATCACCGGCGAACAAATCAATCTTGAGGCAGCTTTGCCGTCTGGATTCTCATTGCAGCAGTAGGTTTGTGGCGGGATTCCAAATCAAAGAAATTTCAGGGTGGCTCGTGACCGGAGCTTGCGTGTGCTGCCGGGTGCCCTGGCCTTTTTCGGAAACGTCTGGACCCATAGACTATTTTGCGCCCGGTAAGAATTCAGCTACAGACGGGAAGGTACCGGTTGATCTGCAACTGTTACAGCCGGTCTTTCCAATATCCCGGTCTACGCTTGTGATGAGCTATGGCCACGACGCTTACTGAAGTATCTTCATCCCTATAGATGATGGAAAACGGGAAGCGGTAAAGAACGAATCGGTGTGTTCCGTGCCGATAGAGTGGCCAGCGCTGCGGCCAGCGAGCTAACCTGTCAAGCGCATCATAAATCGCGGAGAGAAATCTCACGCTTGCTTCAGGATTGCGTTGCCGGTACCAGGATTCTACTGCCTCGACTTCTTGCCATGCTTGCGGATGGAAGCGGTACGGCTTACTTGCTGGCATCTGACAGCAGGGCCGCCAAGCGGCGGCGCACTTCTTCGTACGGAATCATCTGGACTTTGTCAGAGTCGATTTCCTCGATCCTGCGTTTGACTTCTTCATCCCAAGCCGCTTCGACACCTTCGTCGGCAGGCTCATCGTCGAGGCTTTCCAATATCGATCCAGCCAAAGCGGCACGGGCTTCCGGCGGGAGAGCCAAGGCTTTTTTTAAGAGTTCGGAAACGTCTGGACTCATGTAAACCATTTTACGCCCGGCAAGCAAATCGCGAGAAAATGGGAACCCGTTCCGTCGGTCACCAGATTTTCAGCTTTGGCCGATTAGCGCCGCTGCGTTGATTAGCAGTCTTTTCGACTTTTGATAATCGTCATGGTCAAGCGCATTGCATTTCGAATAGCCCACGGCCGGAGGGCGCCCCATCCTTGCGTTTTTTTGGCAAGGATGGGATGCGATGCTGCTGATAGCTTGTTTGTTATAGCTGCGATTGCATTGTTTCCAGTGCGAGCTAGACCGTAAGACCCCACTGTGCCGACGATTCGTGGTTCCCACACTTCGCAAAAAGCACGCGAAGAGTGGGCCACCCACCCGCCATTAACAGGTGGAGAGCTTTGGAAGCGGTGTTGTAAAACGTGTTCGCGCCGATGGATCCAGCCGGTGCCACTTATCCATACAAGGTGAAGCTGAATCGTGTTACCCGAAACGGTACCTGCGTTGCAAGCCAGAATGCCGTAGGCGGGGCCTGAAATCTTGTTTCCCTTGACCGTCACGCCGTCCACATTGACGTAGATTCCGGTATCATAAGGAGCCTTATCTTGTAGGAAGTTGTTGCCGGTCTGAATGGTGTTGCCTGAAACGGTCACATCTGTCGGATACGGCTCGCCGTCAACGATTATGGCGGTGCTGGAGTTATCATCGTTGTTGAAGCCGGAAATGTAGTTTGTTTCTACTGTCCCACTTACGCCATATAAGTAAATGTCTAACTCTTCATACGGCTTTACCAGGAGTACCTGGTTTCCAACAATCTTTACCCTAAGGGTTGCATTCCCAAGAGAATCCGAGCTGCCGGCAACGATTCCCGCGGTTGAAAAGCTGTTCTCGACCGTAAACGCCGTCGGAGTAGCAGTGCCATTCTCTGCCAAGATTCCAATTTGACAATCATTGCCGAGGCTGAAATAGCCCACATGGTTGAGCGTTCCGGACGTACCGCTGGCGTAAAAAATCCCACGGTCGTGGGACCGGGGCAGAAAGGCCCCTGGTCCGCCTCACTGTACACGGAGATGTTTTGAATATTCACCGTGCCGCCCGTGACCCAGATGATGGGTGTGATCGCGCCTCTGAGTTCATAGAGTAGGTATGTGAATACTACGCTGCTGGTCGTCTGCGGCGGACTGTAAGCATAAATTTGCGCGCCGTCCCCGCCATCTGCGGCCGAGCCATCCATCCCCTTGAGGGTCAAATCTTTCGAGATAATAATCTGTTGCTCAATGTAAGTACCAGGACAAATCATAATGGTGGATCCCGGCGGCACCGCGGTTACAGCCGCACTGATGGTCGAGTAGCTGTTGGATTTGCAAGGGCCGACGTAGTAGGTGCTTGCGGTTGCCGGGTAAACGCAGACGACTAGCACTGCCAGCAACGAAATTGTCTTGGGCGACATAAAGGGTCTCCTGAGGAGAGTTAGGATTGCCTCCGGTTGTGGCCGTTGCCCGGGACCAGAGGTTCTGTCCTTCTGTCTCTAACAGCGCAAAACCGCGGCAAATCGTATCACAGGGTGCAAAAAATATTGGGGTCGTGGCGTGCGGGCACACTTTCCCTCATTTCAACTCCCGAGGGTACCCGCTATTGTCGTGCTTTCTCGCGGTGGCCCACTTTTAACGATTTTTGCGTGCACTATTCCCACAGAGGATGGCCCATCCTCGCTTTTTTACAAGGGATGGGCGGCGATGCTGCCGGCGCAATCTTGTCCGTTCTACACCGCCCGCTGTGTATGCCCTCGTCGTACCCGCCCTTCGCAAAGTACGCGAAGGACGGGCACCCGCATCGGTGGTGGCTTCCGCAGTTTGAAAGCCGGGCCAGCCCCGCCCACCCTTAGGTTTCCGCAACGGACCGGCGTTGCGTTATGTTCAGATCTCGCGCATGACGATCATCAAAACTCCAACTTCTTATTTCGCCTGCGCTAGCTCCGCAATAACTGCGGCAACTTTATCGAGTATCTGGTTCCAGCCCTCCAGTTGACCGCTATTTTTCGCGCTCTCCATGGGTTCATTTCCAATGAAGGTGAGTTTCGTCTGGCCGTTTCCGAGATCCTCAAAGATGGTCACGTCGTACGCACCGTCGATGGCCTCATGTTCTATTCCTAATTGCGCAGGATCAACCTTGTTTCCCTTCGAGTCCGAAAAGTACATGGAGGAAACGATCTTTTCTTGGGGAACAATCTCGTGGTATTCAACCGCATTCCAGAACTCCTGCCCATCCGGCGTCTCTCATGCAGAAGAGAGATTTTCCTCCCACGCGAAAATCCATCTGGCAAACAGGCGCAGTAAAACCCTTCGGCCCCCACCACTGCATCACGTATTTCGGGTCTGTCCACGCCTTCCAAACCAGTTCGCGTGGGGCATCAAAAACTCTTGTGACGACCATCCGCTCTATCTCGTTCACCGTGTTTTTTGTCATCTCTGACCTCCGTCTTTTTCATTTGATTCACAACCACTTCCAGCTTGTCGAAACTCTCTTCCCAGAACCGGCGATAGCTAATCGCCCAGTCGCTGACCGTCTTGATCGCCGCTGGCCTAAGCGTGCACACACTCTCTCGTCCACGCTTCGTCTTGATCACGATCCGCGCCCGCACCAGGTAGGCAATATGTTTTGAAATCATCTGCTGCGAGAGTGCAAACGGTTCCGTCAATCCATGCACAGAGGCGGGCCCATGGGAGAGCCGCTCGATCATCGCCCGCCGGGTTGGATCAGACAAAGCGGCAAACGTTGTACCTAATTTATCCACAACCGTATGGTTGTGGATTATCGGTCAATGTCAAGTGTGAATTTTGCGGTCGGAATTTTGCGGCCCTTGATTTCTGTTCACTGATCTGTAGTTCCACCTACCGCGAAATGTGTTTACAATTAGGCCATGCAGGAGCCATTTACCCGCGACCGCATTATCGAGGCTCTCCAGGCGATGCCGCCAAATGCCACCATCGACGATGCCATTGAACGGCTCGTATTTCTGGCCAAAGTCGAAACCGGATTGGCCGAGCTCGATGGGTCGCAGGGCATTCCGCACGATCAGGCCAAGCATCGCTTTGGGCTGTAATGCGCATTCTATGGTCGCCACAATCGCTGCGCGATCTTGACGCTATCCGCGAATACATTGCCAAAGATTCTGAACATTATGCAGGTCTGACCATCGCGCGCATCTTCTCTGCTGTCGAGCAGCTGATCCGTTTCCCCCGCTCGGGACGTATTGTGCCGGAGCGAGATGAACCTGAAATTCGCGAAGTCATCGTTGGACGTTTTCGCGTGGTGTACAGGGTTCAAGATGAGTTGATTGAAGTGGCAACCGTTTTTAGGGCAGCGAGAGGATTCCCAGAACAATTCTAAGGTATGGACCGCGTGGCCGATCCAATGCTTGCCCTGAGCCTGTAGAAGGGGCCCGGGCTACACTAGAAGAGCGCGTGCGGCGAGTTGCTCCTTTAAATGACCTCTCAAAATGATCTCTTTCTCAAACATTAATAAGCAGTATGGCAAGCAGTTGCTCTTCGTGGATGCTTCTTTTCAGTTGAATCCTGGCGAAAAAGTCGGGCTGGTCGGTCCCAATGGGTCGGGCAAGACAACGCTATTCCGGATGGTGGTCGGCGAGGAAACTCCTGACGAGGGCTCGGTCTCTGTCCCCAAGAAGTTGACGATTGGCTACTTTCGCCAGGACGTCGAGGAAATGCAGGGCCGTTCGGTGCTGGATGAAGCGATCGCGGGCAGCGGACGCGTCGGCGATCTCCACCACGAGCTCGAAGCCTTGCAGCGGGAAATGTCCGATCCCGACAAGGCTGATGAGATGGACCGCATCCTTGAGCGCTTCGGTCACGTGCAGGAGGAGTACGAGCATTTGGGCGGTTACGCGCTCGAATCGCAAGCCCGGGAAGTGCTCCACGGTCTGGGATTTAAAGACGACCAGATTGACGGCGATGTGGGCGCTCTCTCCGGCGGATGGAAAATGCGCGTTGCGCTCGCGCGCGTCCTGCTCGGAATGCCGGATGTATTGCTGATGGACGAACCGACGAACCATCTCGACATCGAGTCCATCATCTGGCTGGAACAATTTCTCAAGTCATTTCCCGGCGCGCTGCTGATGACTTCGCACGACCGCGAGTTCATGAATCGTCTGGTCTCAAAGATTGCGGAGATTGATGGCGGCGAAATCATCACCTACTCGGGTGACTATGACTTCTACGAGCGCGAACGGGCGGTGCGAGAGAGCAATCAGCAGGCAGCGTTCGCCCGGCAGCAGTCCATGCTTGCCAAGGAGCAACGCTTCATCGATCGTTTCAGGACGCACGCCGCCAAAGCGGCCCAGGTGCAGAGCCGAATAAAGGCCTTGGACAAGATCGAGAAGATCGAACTGCCCAAAAAACGGCAAGTCGTGAAATTCGACTTT
The DNA here is from genome assembly GCA_963826845.1 of uncultured Acidobacteriaceae bacterium. Classification (GTDB taxonomy): domain Bacteria; phylum Acidobacteriota; class Terriglobia; order Terriglobales; family Acidobacteriaceae; genus Acidiflorens. Next base: position 105,253 of record CAWGYS010000016.1, on the reverse strand, counting down.
CGCGTTCCTCCGCGATCCGGCGAACAGGTAGCCGTCCTTGAGAATCTGCACAAGAGTTACGGCCCGCGTGTGATTTATGAAGGATTCAATCTCACCATCCGCCGCGGAGAACGCTGGGCCGTCATGGGAAGAAACGGCGCGGGTAAGACCACGCTGCTCAAAATGATTGCCGGGGCCAGTGCTCCAGATGCGGGAAGCGTGCGGCTCGGCGCCAGCCTGTATATGGGCTACTTTGCGCAACAATCGCTCGACGTTCTCAATTCTGATCTCACCGTCAGCGAACAGCTGCAACAGGATTTTCCCCAGGACAGTATTGGTTCGCTGCGGAATTTAGCGGGAGCATTCCAGTTCTCCGGCGAAGACACGGACAAGAAAATCCGCGCGCTCTCCGGCGGAGAAAAATCGCGGCTGGCCATAGCGCGCATGCTCCACAACCCGCCGAACTTCCTGGTGCTCGACGAACCGACCAATCACCTGGATCTTGCAACCAAGGAAATGCTGGTGGACGCCCTGAAAGATTTTGAAGGCACCATGATCTTCGTATCGCATGACCGCATGTTCCTCCGCGGTCTCGGCTCACGTGTGCTGGAACTGGGCGGCGAGAGCGGTACGGACCGCAATCCCACTGTTTATCCTGGGTCGTACGTTGAGTATGTGCAGAAGCTGGGGCATGAGGCGCCTGGGATCTATTCGTAGGGCTTGGTGCAATGTGGTACGTTCGGTCTGTCCTCGTGTCTTCCCTCAGTGAATTGTTTCCGATAACCCGTCAAATGCGCCGCGGCAGGAGCACCAAGTCGGCCGCTTCGTCTGCCTCTTTGAGGAGCGTTTTGCGCGGCATGCCTAGCTGCGCACGCATGGTCAGCCCACGCGCTAAATCCGTTACTTGGATCGCGCGAGCGGCTACCGGAAAGTCAGGTGGGATATCTCCCGCACTGATCGCGTCCCGGAAACGGCGCTCCAAAAGCGCGGCGCCGCCTGCGACCGCGCTCTGCAGGAACCGCTGAACCTCAGCGTCGTTGACAAGCGGCGCGACGCACATCATGAGGCAGCCCCGGGCGGACCCTTTCTCGGTCGCACTTTCGACGGCGTACCTCAGAAAGTCCGCGATTGAGTCGCGAAGAGTCTGTGGCGCGAGGAGTGCCTTGGCGGCCGCTGCGCCCTTGCGTTCTGCGTACGCCTTAAGGGCGCGCAAGAATATCGCCCGCTTGTCCCCAAAGATGGCATACAGGCTCGGCCGTCCTACACCCATCCCTTCGACGAGATCGTCAATCGTCACGCCGTCGTAGCCTTTCGACCAGAACACCTGAGTCGCCTTTTCCAGCGCCCCTGTCTCGTCGAAGCTGCGCGGTCGACCCCGCGGTCTAGCGGTATTTTGAATCATTTGGTTCGAAACTCATTGACAACGGTCATCCCGTATTTTATAACTGAATAGTTCGAAATTATCAAGCGCCTCGGTCTCGCAGGGCTACGACTCGACCTTCATCACGGAGCTGTCCATGGAACACAATTATGGAACATAAGATCGCCCTCGTCACCGGCGCCACTTCCGGGCTCGGTCAGGCGGCCGCCCGACTTCTTGCCGAAGAGGGCTGGCGCGAGATCATCGGCACCGGGCGCAGCCTGGCCGGGGCCCAGAAAGCGGCCGCTCAACTCGCCGCTGAGCACAAAACAGTGACCTTCACGCCGATGGCGCTCGATCTGGACAAGCCGTCCAGCGTTCAGTCGGCCGTTGCCGAGCTCGTCAAGCGCGGCCAGCCGATCGATTTCCTGCTGCTCAATGCAGGGTTGGTTCCCTTTAAGAAGCGCGCTGTCACGGCGACGGGCGTCGAGTCTTCTCAGGCCCCGCTTATCGGGCATCATCAATTGACGGTAGGGTTGCTCAATGCCAACTTGCTGAGTCCCGAGGCGCGGATCGTTATCGCAGGTGCAGAACCTGCCCGCGGGGGCGTACCCATGTTCAAATACACCGACTTGCCAGCCTTCGCGGCCAAACGGTTTCAGGGTAATCGAACCGCCGCTGTTGAAGCGCTGATACGCAACGGGCCGAACGTGAAGTACGTGCCCAACAATGCGTATGCGGACGCGAAGCTCATCGTCGCTTTTGGTCAGTTCTTGAGTTGACGATCACCTATGATGACCGGGTGAGAGGCTTTTATGTCCTGCTCCAGTCATCAATCTCTATTCGATTCTGACAGACGAATATGGGACGCTTGGAAGCGTTTGAACGACAAGACAAACAGAAGTGCTTCGGAAACTGAGGAAATGCAGAGGCTTGCTGGGGCTGCTCACGATAGTAGTCAAGCAGTGACGGACCACATTGCCGACTGTCCTGAATGCGGAAAAGAAACTGATGTGACAGCGAGCTAGAAGTCCTCGCGGTATGGTCACTAGTCTCTCTCTTGCGACTAGTGTTTCGGCTAGCTCTCATAGTCGTAGCGTGGGTCGGCGATCCCCGGCTCTGGCCGGAGCAACTCCTCACGGATCGCTTGCAGCTTTTCTTTGGCTGATAGACAGGCTTCCAAGGCGGTTTCGCGGTAACCATGCTCGCTTGCCACAACGACGACGTGAAGATCTCCCGTGACATCATGAATCAGGCGTTGGAGCGGAGCCATCGGTATAGTGCTCATGGCGATCTCCTTTGTATAACGCTGCGTGACACTATGGCGGGAGGATCGAGGTAAGGTGTCTTCTGGGTAAGAGCGAGGTTCATCGCCTTTGCGAGTTCCGTCAACTTCGCGGGATCTTGTTCCGTGGAGGCCAAGGCCGCCAATTCTTGCCACCGCTCAAAGTTCATCGACATCATCCTGATTTCTCCCAAGACGCCTGTCTGTCGCGGCGCCTCTGACATAAGAGTGAACCCAAAGGGGGAAGCATTCTGTGCAAAAAAGAACACATCGCACATAGGGTGGCAAAAGCTTCTTGTTTTGTATTGACGCGGTCAGGTGAGACGGGCGTAGAATGGTTCGTTTTTGAGGTCGATAGTGAGGATAAGGATGACTAAGAAAAACAGAGCAGCACTCGCCATCTTCGCGTTCCTGGTTTCTTCCTCGGCAGTGTTTGCCCAGGACAAGGCGCAACCTCAGAAGGCGCCGGCCAATGCTCCGGTCAAGGCGTCGCTGAAGGCTCCGGCGGCAGCGTCACCGAAGGCTTCCAAGGAACAGAATCTCAAAGAGTACGTCAAGCTGCTGCGGGAAGATGTGCGGTCTGAGAAGTACTCGATTGTGGATGCGGTTATGCAGCTTGATCTGGATCAGGCGGCGAAGTTCTGGCCCATCTACCGGGACTACGATGCGGAACTGGCCAAGGTGAATGATCTGAGAGTGGCCAATATCGAAGAATACGCGCAGGCGTACAACCACCTGACGGACGAGAAGGCAGATGAGCTGGTGCGTAACTCCATGGAGTTTCAGAAACAACGGGACGAGCTTCTGGGCAAGTACTACTTACGGGTGAAGCAGGAGATGGGCGCGATTACGGCTGCGCGCTTTATGCAAGTTGAACACCAGTTGCTATTGATCATCGATCTGCAAATTAGTTCCTCGTTACCGGTGGCGGGCTCCTGAGGCAAAGCTCCTGAGTTCAAGAAAGAGGGGGACAGAGATGCGCAGTCATAAGATTTTAGCGGCAGTCATTTTTTGTGGAGTGATGGCGGCATTTGCGGATTTGCCTGCGGCGGCGCAGCAAAACGCGCCGCCACCGATGACGACGGTTCCCGCCGGCACGAGCATTCTGGTGCGCATGCTGGATACGGTTGATTCCAGCAAGAATCCTCCGGGATCGCGGTTCACGGCCACGCTGGAGACGAACCTCGTGGTCAATGGTATCGTCCTGGTGCCGAAGGGGAATACGGTTTACGGGCGGCTTGCGGAGGCCAAACAGGCGGGACGCGCGACCGGGTCATCGGAGCTGCAGTTGGAGCTTACGGACATCGTTGTCCACGGCACGGCTTATCCGCTTCTGACCAGCGACTACCAGGTGAAGGGCAGCAGCAGCGGCAAGAGAAGCGCGAAGCGTCTTGTGGGCGGAGCCGGTCTGGGTGCGGTGATTGGAGCCGTGGCCGGGAACGCCGGGATGGGAGCAGCCATCGGTGCTAGTGCGGGTGCCGTGGGATCGGTGGCCCAGAAGGGCAAGTCGGTCAATGTTCCGAGCGAGACGTTGCTCGAGTTCAGATTGCAGCAGCCTGCGTCGCTTCCGGCGCGATAGGGAAGCATCGCAACCGGCGCGCGGATTCGTCTTTTGTGTTCATGACAGAGTTCAGGGCAGAGTTCGCGGGAACGTTCGCGGAAAAGTTCGCGACTTTCCTCAAAAATAAATGGTGCATGGTTCTTTTCGCGCTGGCCATCCGGCTGGCTGTGGTCGGGTTTCTCTACCCTGACCAGATGGATCCGAGTCGAAACCACTGGCATTTTGCTTTTGAAAACGGCAAAGTCGCCTACTCCATCGTGCAGGGTCACGGATTTGGCAGCCCTTTGTTTGAATACACCGGGCCGACCGCGTGGCTGCCTCCGGTCTATCCCTACCTTATTGCGGGTGTCTTCTTAATTTTCGGGACCTACAGCAAAGCATCAGGGTTGGTGTTGCTGTCTTTCCAGGCTGTGGTGTCGGCCTTAACCTGCCTTCCGGTATTTTTTGCGGCTCGCAAGACTTTCGGAGAGCGGGTTGCGCTTTTCTCGGGATGGGCGTGGGCGCTATTTCCTCTCGCGATTTATTGGCCGGCGGAACGCATCTGGCCGACTTGGCTGTCGACGTTGCAGCTCGCTTTGTTGTTCTTGATGACCTTGCATCTTGAGCGGTGGCGCGGCCTGGGAACGTGGATTGGGTATGGATTGCTTTGGGGCTTCGCGGCGCTCACCGAGCCTATCGTGCTCACAGTTTTGCCGGTGATGCTGGGATGGATCGCAGTTCGTCTGTATCAGCAGAAAGAACGCTGGCTGGTGCCACTTGCGGTGGCGGTGGTCGCGGTTGTTGTTTCGGTGAGTCCGTGGTTCAGTCGTAATTATGAGGTGTTTCACCGTTTCATTCCTTTTCGCGACTCCATTGGATTGGAGTTATACATCGGCAACAATGGCGATACTTCCTACTGGCAATCGAACTCACTGGGGTCGGCACTGACGCAGAAGATCGGTCCATGGCACAACGACGCGGAGTGGGAGAAGTACAAACAGATGGGCGAGATTGCTTATATGGACGAGAGCGAGGAAAAGGCGGTCGCTTACATCAGGGCGCACCCCGGTTTTTTCGCGGTGGTTACGGTGCGGCGGATCGTTTTTATCTGGACCCACTTTTGGAGCTTCAGCTCTTATTATTTGGCCCAGGAACCGGATGATCCCATCAATGTTGTGTTCAATACCCTCTTTACTCTGCTGACGATCGTCGGCCTGTGGCGGGCTTTTCGAGTCAATCGGCCAGTCGCCGTTCTCTATGCGCTGGTGTTTTTGTTCTTTCCTGTGGTTTTTTATTTCACCCACGTGGAAGTGTATTACCGACGGCAGATCGATCCGATGATGGTGGTGCTGGCGGTGTATGGAGTTATGGGCTTTTTTACAAGACGCGAGGCGGGCCGCTCTGGGGCTCGGATTGGCGCATGGGTTGCCGCACGATGACGGCAAGCGTTCGCGAAAATGAAAAGGGCGCGGAACCTGTCCGCGCCCTGAGTTGAGAATCAGCCGACTATGAAAGTCCTACTGTACGGTCAGCGTATAAGCTTGCGTCTGCGTTGTGGGTACTGCGACGGGGTCTGTCGCCGTCACGGTTACGGTGTACGGCGTCTGTCCGGGCTGTAGCTGGGTTGGGATGGTTGCGGGCGTGAGCGTCTCCGGCGCGGATCCGGTTTTGGTGGTGTCAGCTACCGAGGTGGCGACAATGGTGATGCTCGTCGGGAGCCCTGCGGCAACGGTGGGAGCGGTGTACGTTGCGGTGTCGAGCCCGCCGGACGCGATCGTTCCGCCGTTCGCCGTAGTTACGGCCCAAGTCACGCCTTGGTTGTTGGTATTGGTGACCGTTGCGGAAAATGCCGCCGTTTGAAGCGGCCATCCAGTGTAGTTGGGATAGACACTGGCCGGTGCTCCGGTGCTTACGGCGACGAGGATCGGTGGCGAACTGCTGCCGCCGCAGGCAACTAGAACTCCGATAAGGAGCAGTGCGACGCATAGGCCGGCGGTTGCTGAGTGTTTCCAGACTTTGCGTCCGGCGAAGCCGACCATGACGATGCCGGCGAGCGGCAAGGTCAGCGGGAGCCAGGGAGAATGATTGTCTGAGCTGTTAGCAGCGCGGCGCCGGCGCTCGGCTCCGGCTCCGTTTGGGCCGGCGGTGGTGATTTGCAGGGTCACAGCGGCCGACGACGCCGAGGCTGGAACACTGGTGACAACGACATTGTTGATACTGAAGACGCAACTATTGCTTGTCAGCGTTGGGTCGGTGGGAGCGAAGCTGCACGCCAGAGCGACCGGGGCCCCGAAGTTTGGAGCCGGGGCCGCCGGCGCCAGCGTGAAGGCATAGCCCGTCCCCGACACTCCCGCTAATACGGTCGTTGAGGTGACGCCGGTGTTGGTGAGCGTGATGGTTGGTCCTGCGACGGTCTCGGTAAGGATTGTCGAGGTGCTGCTGCTGTTGTTCGCGTCTCCGCCATAGGTGGCAGTGATGGAGTTCGCTCCCACAGCGAATGCGGAGGTGGCAAGGGTTGCCACCTGAGAACCATTTAGGGCGCTCATACCGATAACCGTGTTTCCGTTATTGAAGGTCACAGTGCCGGTGGGCTTATGGGTGCCGGTGGTGGCAACGGTCGCCGTCAGGGTGACTGCGGCGCCATAGGCCGGGCTCAGGTTGCTCGACGTAAGGGTGGTAGTGGTTGTGACGGCCGTGATGACCTGGCTCACGGGCGTTGAGGTGCTGCCGGCGTTGTTCGTGTCTCCGGCATAGATGGCAGTGATCGAGTGTGTGCCAATGGCGAGGGTTGTAGTTGAGAAAGTCGCCACCTGTGCAGTGCCTACGGTGCTCAGGGTTCCGCTCCCGATTTGATTATTGCCATCGTTGAAATTAACGGTGCCGGTGGGCGGGTTCGTGCCCAAGGTGGTCACGGTCGCGGTGAAGGTCACGGTGGCGCCTTGAATCGCTCCTCCAGGGGCGCTGGAAACGAGGGTGGTGGTGGTGGCCGAGAGTGCGCCCGGCCAATTGTTCACCAGATTCGCAGCGTTTACGGTGCCGATTCCGGTCGCGAAGTCCCAGCCGGTTGTGGTGCCGTAAGCCGGCTGATACGAACTGTCCGAAGTGGAGAGCACGCCGTATGTGCCGGAGGGCAGGTAGCAGTTGTGCGTTCCGGTGCAATTCACGTCCATGTCGCCAAGCGTCACGTCGTAGAAAATGCACGAACTGGCGACGGCATTTCCGAGGGTTGAATTGCAGGACTGCTGCCGCCTGCGCCGTACTCGGTCGGCTGCGAGGCTGTAATAGACCGGATTCGGGTTGCCTTGCGGGCCGCCGGCTTTCTGGTTCACCAGGGCCTGAATGCCTGCCATGATGGGTGAGGCGAACGACGTGCCTCCCGCTCCCGACCAGTTATCGGGCGCGCCGGTGCAGGGAGCGCTTCCGTTATCATTTTGGCTGGGGTCGCTCCAGCAAAATACATAATAGTGATCCCAAACTCCGTTGGCGGCAAAGAGCGACACATCGGGGATATCGCGCACGCCGTCGCTGGGATTCCCGAACACCGATTGCCACGAGGGCTTCGCCCATCCGGCGCACGTTCCGCTCACTACGCCGCGTATGGATGGCGATCCGGTCGCGCAGCCGCTCGGTCCGCCGCTGCCGGACGCCGTGGTCAGAATTGGTCCTCCCGGCGTGCTGCTGTTGCAGAAGCCATCGTTCCGTAGTTTCGCTGTAGCCAAAGGACTGTCGCGAGCAGCACGCTGGCGCAGGAATCGTTCCAGGGAATCTCCGGAACATAGGACAGGGCGGATTCATACGTTGCCGAGTTGGTGGTAGCTCCAATAGGTGGTGTTGGTGCCGGCGTAAGTATCGCCGAAATCCGTGCCGCCCACGGCCACGTTATAAGGAGTCGATGCAAAACCGCTGACTCCGATGCCATCGTGTAGCGTTAGCTTCGATCTGCGTTGCAGCTCGCCGCGCCTTCATCGCCCGAGGAAACGAAGACCGAGACGCCTTCGGTGACCGCCTGCTGAAAAGTCGAGCTATAAGCTGCATTGGAGGATGCGCCGTTGACAGCTTCGCACTCACCATAGCTGATGCTCATGACGGCGGGCGGTGTGCTGCTTGGCATTCAGAAGGTTTTGTATGGCGATCAAGCCACCAAAGGTTGCCGTGTCATTGCACGAAGCCAGTTCGATGGCGGCGCTGGGCGCGGCGGCGCTGGCATATTCGGCATCCAGGATCGCTTCCCCGTCGTCGCCGTTCACTCCCGGGTCGGTGCAGTTATTGGGCCACTCGGAGGAGCGGGATGGACTTGCGTGAACGAGCCGTCGGTGTAGGACGAAAGGCCGAATGTTGATCGGAACGTAGTCCAATCGGCGGTGCTGTAAACGTTGGTGTCTTCGATCACCACAATCGTTTGCCCTTGTCCGGAAATGCCGCCGCTGAAAAGTGGATTCAGATTGTAGATGGTCGCCAGGTCGCCGGGGACCACTAAGTTACATGGTCGCCATAAAGCACATCTCGCCATGACCGTGTAGTTCGCTCGCGGCTTGTAATTGGTGTGAGGCTTGAAGTCGTGCAAGAGACACGACTCCGACGACGGCCGGGGCGAGAGCCGCCGGAATCTGCGGATCGCTCATGTTGGCGATGTGCTTTACGCCGTTCACATCCAAATTGTGAATCTCGGTGTGGAAGGCCGCGTCGCACTTGACCCGCCGTTCCGGAAAAATCGATGAGCATCGCCGTTCGTCGTAAACCACATTGACCTTGAGCCCGTGCGACTCCAGCCAACGCGTAATGACGTTGAGATCTTGTTCCGCCAACCCGAATCGCTGCTCCGAATTCCTTCGCCGTGAGCCAGTGATGAAAGTTCGGCGAGGATTTGTCTCCTGAAGCTGACGATGAACGGAGCAGCGCCTGCTCCTGTTCCGGCGACCGCCTCAACTGGAGCAGCATGTGCTCCATCGCAGGCTGTCCGCCACCAATCCGCGATCGTTTTGCTTATTCGCCTCGGGCCGGGTGTTGCCCGCGAGCGTGACCAATTTGCTTCGTCCACATCTCTGGGTAATCAGAATCAACGCGCCACTTTGCGCTTGCGCCATGGGACCAGCGAGGACGAAAGAGAGAAGCCAGGACGACCGCAGGCAAAATTGGCGTAGACACCCTACACGAGGGCAAAGGGGCCGGTCGGCGTACGTCGCATGGGACACTCCGTGGCAGATGCGGATATTGTAGGGGACTCGAAGCATTATCCATGCTTCTTGTTGTCTGATCAAGTTATTCCTGGCTGGGGTTGCATGGATAGTAAATGTTTGTTGAGCAGTGTGACTAGGTAATTTGATACTTATTCGGTGTCGGCGGTTGGCGGACAGGAGTGTCCGCCCTACACAACGCGACCTAGACTTCGGCCAGTTCTTCTTCCAGTAACTGTTTGTTATAGAGATCGGTGTAATAGCCGTTGCGGGCGATGAGTTCGTCGTGGGTGCCGAGTTCGACGATGCGTCCCTGGTGGAGGACGGCGATGGCGTCGGCGTTGCGGACGGTGGAGACGCGGTGGGAGATGAAGATGGTGGTGCGTCCGCGCATGATTTCGCGGAGATGGTTGAGGATTTTGTCTTCGGTGTGGGTGTCGACGCTGGAGAGGGCGTCGTCGAGCATGAGAATGCGGGGGCTGCGGAGCAGGGCGCGGGCGATGGCGGTGCGCTGCTTCTGGCCTCCGGAGAGGGTGATGCCGCGCTCGCCGACGGTCGTGTTGTAGCCTTCGGGGAAGCTTTCGATGTCCTGCGCGATGTTGGCGGCTTCGGCGGCGGCTTTGATGTCGTCGAGCGTGGCTTCGCCGTCTTTGGCTGTCGAGATGCCGATAGGCGATGTTTTCGCGGATGGTGTCGCTGAAGAGAAAAGTCTCCTGCGGAACGAAGCCGATCTGGCGGCGCAGGGAATCGAGAGGGAATTGGCGGACGGGGCGGCCGTCGATGAGGACGGTGCCGGGCGCGGCGTCGTAGATGCGCGGGATCAGGTTGACGAGCGTCGTTTTGCCGGAGCCGGTGGGGCCGACGATGGCCAGGCTGGAGCCGGCAGGGATGCGCAGGTTGATGTCTTTTAGAACTGCGGTGCCGTTGTAGGCGAAGTTCAGATTGCGGAATTCGATTTCGCCAGAGAATCGGGTGATCGGGTGATCGGGCTATCGAGCTGATCGAGCAGACTCGTGCTCGCTGGCGGTCGGCTTTCGATGGCTCGATGGCCCGATGGCCCGATGACCCGATTTCGTCGGCGATCTCGGGTTCCTGCGCGAGAATTTCTTGGATGCGCACCATCGACGCGGTTCCGCGCTGGAAAATGTTGATGACCCATCCCAGGGCGATGACTGGCCACGTCAGCTGCACCATGTAGGTGTTGAAGGCGACGAAATCGCCGACGTTCATCTTGTCCCATCTAGGACCTGCGCGTCCGCCCGACCCACAGCACGATGACCACGGCGGCGCCCAGCATGAGCTCCAGCGTCGGCCAGAGCATTCCCATCAGCCGGACGAGGCCCAGGCTGCGGCGGATGTATTCCTGGTTGGCGTGTCTCGAAAGCGGCGATCTCGGCTTGTTCCTGCACATAGGCGCGGATGACGCGGGCGCCGGAGAAGTTTTCCTGGGCGCGGGCCGAGATGTCGGAGAACATGGCCTGAATGCGTTCGAAGCGCTCGTGGATGCGGCGTCCGAAATACTGGATGACGATGCTGGCGATGGGCAGCGGCAGAAAGGCGATAATCGTCAGCTTGGGGCTGATGGCAAGCATGAAGCCGAGAGCGCCGGCAGTGAAGACAAGGGTGTTGGCCGAGTACATGATGGCCGGGCCGAGCAGCATCCGGACGGCGTTCAGGTCGTTGGTGGCGCGGGCCATAATGTCGCCGGTGCGGTTGCGCTGGTAATAGGAGTGAGAGAGGCGCTCGAGGTGGGCGAACAAATCGTTGCGCAAATCGAATTCGATGTCGCGGGAGATGCCGATGACCACCCAGCGCGTCAGGAACTGAAAGATTCCTTTGATCAGGGCGATGGCGATGATCAGCAGAGAGTAAGTGAGAAGTTTCTGGCGGGTCACGCCCGAGTTCAGATCGTTGACGGCGCGGCGCAGGACTTGCGGGAAAAGAATCCAGATTCCGTTATTGAATAAGACGCAAAGCGCGCCCCAGACGAGACCTCTGCGGTAACGCTTTAGATAGGGAACGAGCGGGCGTAGATTCTTCGGCACCATGGTCTGATAAAGAGCGGTCTGATAAAGTGCGGTCTGCCAGTGCCGATGGGTGAGATCGCGACTCTTGTAGATGAGATTGTAGCAGCGGTGGGGGCGGATTTTCCCAGCGAAGGCGCAAGCGCAATGAAGGCCGCGGTGAGCAGCAGAGCCGTCCAGAGCGACAACATGCCGGCGGCGAACATCAGTCCCGAGTAGAGCAGGTCGGCGCGTTCCATTCGTTTCCTCTCGATTTCCACTGTGGAAGCCGGAAAAAGGCCGGGCGAGGACGGAGGTTGGGGTTCCGTTCCTCACCCGGAATGGAGAGAGACACATTCGTAGAGACGCGGCTAGTCCCGCCTCTACAGAAGAACGCCAGTGTTTACTCTTCCGGCGCAGGCGGAGCGTGTGCTTACTCATGTTGGCTTCGTGCTGGGCCTCAAGCTGCGCCAGTTTGGTTTTCTGATCGGCCGTCAGAATCTGCATGATTTCGGACTTGATGCGCTCGTGCTCGACCTGCAGTTCGACCATGGTCTGCGAATTTTGCGTGGCGAGGGCGCGCGTCTTGGCTTCATCGAACGGACCGCTGGCCTCGAGAGCGCTTCATGGCGTTGTGGTTCTGGCGCATCTGCTGCATCAGCGGCTGCATGGTCGGCTTCTCTTTTTCCCAGATGGCCTTGACCTGGCCCTGTTGATCGCTGGTCAGATCGAGTTGTTTGAGCATGTGGTGAAATTCGCCGCGGCCCGCCAAACCGTGCGGCCTTGAGCGATGGCGGCTGTCACGGCCAGCATCACAGCGGCGCCGATGGTGAGAATGCGGATACGAGTTGATTTCATTGGAACTCCTTTGAAGTTGCTATTGCTTACTGGATCTCTTATAGGAGTTCGGGCAGCCCGAACATCTATGGAGATAAGAACACTATTCGCGAAAAGATGGGGTAAAGAGTCGGTCAAGCGCGGTAAAGTTTTGTAAAGGTGAAAGAGGCTGTTGGCTGTTCGCTTTTCGCGAAAAGCCAACAGCGAATAGCCAACAGCGGTTTTTCCCGTAATCACAAATCTTTACCTCGTGCCGGCAAGCGAAGGTGTTGAATGATTAAAAGAATGGATCACGTACTGGTGGTGGATGACGACGTCGAATTGTGCTCGCTGGTGCAGGAATACCTGACCGCCGAGGGCTTTAGCCTGAAGGCCGTCCATGACGGCGAACAGGGACTGCAACAGGCGCTGACCAACGCATATGCGCTGGTGGTGCTCGACGTGATGCTGCCGGGGATCAATGGCTTCGAGGTGCTGCGGCGGATTCGCAGCGTATCGAAGATTCCGGTGCTGCTCCTGACCGCGCGCGGCGAAGATGTGGACCGCATCGTGGGACTCGAAATCGGCGCGGACGATTATCTTCCCAAGCCGTTTAATCCGCGCGAACTGGTGGCGCGAATCCGCGCCATCCTGCGCCGCACCAAGCCGGTCAAAGCGGCCGACGCGTGCCGGAAGTGCTGACCGTGGGCGACGTGGAACTGGATCCGGCGACGCGCAACGTGCAGCGCGCCGGGACAACCGGTCGATCTGACTTCGGTGGAATTCAATCTGCTGGAAGTTCTGTTGCGCGAGGCGGGACGAGTGGTGACGCGGGAGCGCTTGGTGAATGCCGTGCTGAGCCGGAAATTTATGCCGTTTGATCGCAGCATCGATATGCACGTCAGCAAGGTGCGGCGGAAGCTTGGCGACTCCGAAGAGGATGGCGATCACATCAAGACGATTCGCGGCGTGGGGTATATGTTTGCGCGGCCGGCGGCGAAAGGGAAAAAGTAAGCAAGCGGCTGTTCGCTTTTCGCTGTTCGCTTGTTCGCGAACGAGCCAACGAGCTGAAGAGCGAACAGCCACCAGCTGACACAAATGAAGAGTCTCTTCCTTAAGATTTTCCTGTCGTTCTGGGCGGCGCAGGCGCTGTTCGCTGGTGCTGGCGATTCTGGTGACTATCGCCCTGCGACCGGCGCGGCATGGAATCGAGAGCCAAGGCTCCGCAGACTCTGGCGGAGACGGTGAATGCCTATCAGAGTGGCGGAGAGCGCGCCGCTCACGAATATCTGGAAGAACTCTGGCGCACGCAGCATGTGCGGGCGTTTGTTTTCGATCCCTCGGGCCATGAACTTGCCGGACGGCCGGTGCCGCCCTGGATCGAAGATGTCACGGCAGGGTGCTCCGCCGCGATGAGTGGCCCGCCGCACCACCACGGATGGATGGACAATCTGCTACCCGACCGCATCGTGCGGCAGGCGCTGACGCTCGATGGAAAACGCTACACGATGATGTTGGAGTTGCCGCCGGCGCCGTCCGAGTATTTTTTGGACCGCATGACATCCCGGGGCTGGGAATCACGATCGCGGTCATTTCCTCGGGACTGATGTGCTACCTGCTGGCGTGGTCGATGACGAGTCCGGTAACGCGTTTGCGGAAAGCGGCGCAGAGCCTGGCGGCAGGCGACTTGAGCGCGCGCGCCGGCGCGCCGCCGGGCGGGCGAAGCGATGAACTGACGGAGTTGATGCGCGATTTTGACCGCATGGCGGAACGGATCGAAAGGCTGGTCGATTCGCAATCGCGGCTGCTGAAAGATGTTTCGCATGAACTGCGGTCTCCGCTGGCGCGGCTGAGTGTGGCGCTTGGCTTGGCGCGGCAACGGGCTGCGTCAAAGTTGGAACTGAAGTTTCGCCGGAACTCGAAAGTTCGCTGAACCGGATTGAAATCGAGGCCGACCGGCTGAATCAGCTGATCCAGCGCCTGCTGACGCATTTCGCGGCTGGAGTCGGGCACCGACGGGCTGCACAAAACCAGGTTGTCGCTGCGCGAGTTGGTGGAGCAGGTGGCGCATGATGCCGAATACGAAACTCCGGGCCGGGCTTGCCGCGGACTGCATCTGACCGGACACGCCGATGCGACGACGATGACGAATTCCTGGTCGAAGGCGATCCCGACCTGCTGCGCAGCGCGATGGAGAATGTCGTGAGGAACGCCACGCGCTATACTACCGAAGGCACGACGGTGGAGGTGCGACTGGAGCGGCAGCGAGCGGCGAACGGCGATGAAGAGATTATTGTTCGCGTGCTCGATTGCGGCCCGGGCGTTCCCGACGAGGCTCTGCCCAAGATTTTTGAGCCCTTTTATCGGCTGGACGATGCCCGCAACCGGCAGACCGGGGGAGCGGGTTTGGGACTTGTCGATTGCGGATCGGGCGATCAGGCTGCACGGCGGGCAACTTCGTGCATCCAACCGCAAAGAGGGTGGGTTACAGGTGGAAATCCGGATTCCGGCGGGTTCCGCCTGTTCAGGGGTTTGCTCTTCCCGCTCATTCCTGATACACAAATCAATGTTCGTAAATCAATGTTCGTCAATTAATGATTATCGGGTCATCCGGTGATCGGGCCATCGGGTCATCTGAAGTCAAAAGCCTTTGACCTTCAATCACCCGATGACCTGCTGATCCGATTACCCGATGGGCTTCTGGAGAATAGATGTCGAAGAAAATAAACGTGGTCGTTGTGCTTGTGGGCATGTGCGCCCTGAGTTTGTTTCTGCTTAGTTGTGGCAGTTCTTCGTCCCGGCCGTCGGGACTTTTGTACGTGCTGACCCAGGGCAGCAACGGCGTAGGAAACAACGTGAGTTCGTTTTCCATGAATTTGGACAACGGGGATCTCTCGCTGATCAATTCGGATGCGAGCACGTGCTCAACGATGGCGACGCAAACCAATCCCGATCCGTGCGGAATTCCGCTGGACATTCTCCTCGACCCGCTGGGCGCGACCGCGTTTGTCCTCAATCAAGGTGCGCCACCTTGTCCCACCTGCACGCCTGGCGTCAATAATCCCATTCTGCCCTCGATTTACCCCTATACCGTGAACTCGGATGGGAGCCTCTCGGCGCCGGGCACTCCGGTAAATTGGACCTGTGTCGGCTCTGGCGTGACCGACTGCTCCGACACTGCAGTCACCATGGTGCGGGATGCGTTGGGCCAGTTCTTGTTCGTGATCGATTATGGTTCCTACCCTACTCCCGGATATCCGACCGCCAACTCGCCGTATGCGAGTTGCCCGCATACCCCGACCGATGCCTATGACGTCTGTCCGTCGCTCTCGGTGTTTTCCATGAAGCCCGGCTCAACTACACTGACCCTGGCGACCGGAAGCCCCAT
This sequence comes from uncultured Acidobacteriaceae bacterium, assembly GCA_963826845.1. Classification (GTDB taxonomy): domain Bacteria; phylum Acidobacteriota; class Terriglobia; order Terriglobales; family Acidobacteriaceae; genus Acidiflorens. Next base: position 89,708 of record CAWGYS010000016.1, on the reverse strand, counting down.
CTACCTGAGCAAAATTCCGAGTGCGCTCTCGGCCATTACATTTACCCCGGATGGCGGGACACCGCAGGAGCTGCTCTTTGTTACCAACAATTTGGATATTTGTTCGCAAAACTGCATACCACCGTCTCCGCACAATGACAATACGGTGAGCGTGTACGCGGTGGGCTCGGACGGTCCCTAAGCGAGCAATCGAATTCGCCTTACACGATTTCCGCGCCCAATCCAATCTCGGTGTTCGCGGTGAACACGAACCAGGTGGGGGCCAACACCGGCGGAGTGTTTGTCTATGTGGGGAATCAGGCGTCAGGGGTCGGCGCGCTGAATCCGTTCCAGGTATGCACGGTGGTCGGGAATACCGGCTGCAACCCGCAACATGTGGTCGTGAATCTGATGGTTCCGCTGGCCACGTGTCCCCAACCATCCTGCGACGTGCCGCCAACCTCGGCGGGACAGGACCCTATTGAAATGGTCGTGGATCCCACCAACAATTTTCTCTACGTGGCGAGCGAAGGATCGAACCAGGTTTTCGGATTTAGCATCGCCACGACAGCGGGCACGTTGTCGCCGCTGCCCTCGTCGCCCCAGCCGACCGGGTCGCAACCGGTTTCGATGGCGCTACACCCGAGCGTAAACAATACCGGCCAGTTTCTCTACATATCGAACAGCAACTCGGATAACATTACGGGCTTTACGCTGAGTACGACGACCGGAATCATGAGCAGTCCGATTATTGTCATCTCCCCGGCGGTGCCGAGCGGGCTAACGGCGCACTAGAGGTGATCGGGCCATCGGGTGATCGGGGTCCATCTGGGCCAATCTAAATGCCAAAGGCTCAATGTTACGTGGGCATGCGGAGGATGAGATAGCCTCCTATGAAGCCGAAGACCAGGTCGGGAGACCAGGCCGCTACTGCGGGCGGCAGCTGACTTAAATTTCCCATCTGCTCCAACAAGCCAGAGATCGTCCAATAGAAAACGCCGATACCGATGGCGGTCGCAACTCCCGCTACGGCGGAGCGCTTGCCGGCCGAGAGCGCGAAGGGAATGGCGAGAACGGCCATGACCAGCGTGATCAGCGGGTAGGCGATCTTCTTTTGCAGCTGCACGCGCAGGCGCACAACGTCGAAGCCACTCTGCTCCAGATCGTGAATGTAGCGGCGCAGTTCGTCGTAGCTCATCTCCGACGATTGCTTGATTTCCTTCTTGAAGTAGGCGGGCGCTTCCGCCAGTTGGGGATAGGTGGCGGCATCGAACTTGTGATAGTTTTCGATGGCGGAGCCGTTCAGGCTGCGCTCCCATCCCTGCTCATACACCCAGCGGCTCATGGAGTTTGACCAGTGCGCGCGGTCGGCGGCGATGCGGTGCGTGATCTGGAAAGTGTGCGGATCGAACTGAAACACGGAGACTCCGCCGAAAACATCGCGGTCGGGATCGAAGAATTGATAGTAGTAAATGTCGGAGTGCTGGCCGAAGATCCACTTGCGGTCGGGGCGCAGGTAGGTTTGCGCGGGCTTGCCCTTGATCTGGTTGCGCAGCGCGTCCTGCCGCTTGTTGGTGTAGGGGAGATAGAGCTGATCCGAGAGGAAAAGCACGCCGGCGACCAGGACGGATGCGATCAGGACTGGGGACGATGACGCGGTAAAGGCTGATGCCGGTGGCCTTGATGGCCGTGATTTCATTGGAGCGTTGCAGCAGGCCGAAGGTGACCAGCACCGCCAGCAACATGCTTAGAGGCGTGGTGGTGTAAAGAAAATAAGGCGCTACGTTGAGCAGGTATTCGCCGACGGTGAGCGGCGAGACCTGATTCCGCAAAATGTCGCTGAGCAATTCGAACAGGGTGAAGACCAGCAGCAGCATCAGGAAAGCGGCGACGATCATGGCGAAGTAGAGTGCAAAGCCGCGCAGCACATAGTCGTCGAGGATGGTCGGGAAGTGAAGATTGAATATCCGGCGCCTGGTGCGACGGGAGTGCGAGCTATGGGACGCGAAGGCCCCCCACCCGGCAGCACGATTGGCGGGTTGAGATTCGCAGACGTGCCGTGCATGGCACTCGAATTTGCCATAGGTCCGTTTCGGGAACCCGATGTTCGAAACCCTGATGTCCTGAACCATGATGTCTTAAACCAGGAGCGGACCGCAGTCAACTCGATCGGGCGGCGTTCCGATTGCCAGAGCAGAAACACTCCTCCGACCAGAAACACAAAGTCGGCAAGCCAAACACCAGCGGCCGGAGAGAGGTGTCCCTGGCGCGCGAAAGACACTCCGATCAAAGAAATCGAATAGTAGAGAAAGACCAGCAGAATGGTCAGGACGAAGCCGCTGGATTTGCCGCCTTTCTTCGACGAGAGGCCGAGCGGAATGCCGACCAGGGCAAGGACGATGCAGGCGGTAGGCAGCGAGAGACGGCGATGGTATTCGATCAGGTTCCAGCGGCGGGTTACGGGGTCAGCCGTTTTGCGCAGTGCGGAGGAGGTCGGCGAATTTGATTTCGCCGAGCGATGTGGGTTCATGCTCCTGACTGTTTTGCGCTGTCGGAACCTTTAGAGGGATGTCGGTGGTCTGGAACGTGGAGATCTGGTACTGGTCCGGATTCTTGGGATCGGTTTCGTGGGTGGAACCGTTGGTGAGATGCAGGTCCAAAGTGTCGGCTCCCTGGCTGACGAGCAGGCCTTGCCGCGCCAGGCGTGATGCGCGGCGCCGATGGGTCGCGTCAAATCGGCGAGGAACACGCCTTTCCAAAGCGCACCGCCGGCATGGCCTTGACGTCCTGCACGTAGAGGACGATCTTCGGAAATCCTTCGTAAAAGACGCGGGGCTGAACTTCGAACGAAGCCTGGGAAGACTTGAGGCCGTCCTGAAGTTGGCCGAGAGCGGCGAGCGAACGGGGCGCGAGATAGACGCTATTGGCGAGAGCGAGCAGCCACGCCACGACGACGAAGATCGAGATGACACGCAGGAAGTACCAAACGCCGAAGTCCGCTGGCGCGCATGGCGGTGATTTCGCTATCGGCGGCGAGACGGCTGAGTCCGATGAGGATGCCGACCAGCACACCCATGGGAATGGTGTAGGTGAGGGCGACAGGGACGGTGAAGAAGAAGATCTCCGCGACGCTGGGCAGCGGGGCGCTGTTGCGGACTACCAGTTCGAGGATGCGGCCGAGGTCGCGGGTGAAAAGAACGAAAGTAAAACGGCCGCGCCGATCAAGGCGTGGGAGACGACTTCTCCCAGAATGTAGCGGGTGAGGATGCGCATCCGCAAGGGTGATGGCTCATTGCGAGTCTAGCATGAGAGCGGGAGCGCTGCGGTTAAGTGTGGCTCCCAAGTGCATTAACCTCTGAGGACACGGTGAGGCACGGAGGTAAACCCTTCGTGTTCCGCTGGCCGGGTTTGCATTGTGCGCATCGTTCGTAGAGAATGCCCATTCGCTTCGCGAAGCGGATTACGATTCCTGGTGCCGGAGGAAAAATGAGTTTGCGGCGATTGGTTAGCTTGGTGATGTGCTGGGCGATTCCGGTGCTGGCGTGGCCGCAGCAGCCGGTGGAGATGAAGCCGGCGGCGGACCGGCTGGCCGCTTCGATTTACAACGGGCCATCGATGGCAACTTTGGGGGAACTGGCGGACGGGATCGGCGGGCGGCTCACGGCTTCGCCGTCCTATGTTCGCTCGACGGAATGGGCGGTGGCGAAGTTTCGCAGCTACGGGATCGAGAATGTGCGGCTGGAGCCGTTCACGATTCCCGCGGGGTGGCAGCGGGGGACGGCGAACGGGGCCATGCTGACGCCTTTGTCGCGGACGCTGCATCTGGCATCGCTGGGATGGTCGCCGTCGACTCCGGCCGGAGGAGTGCAAGGCGCGGTCGTGCTGGTCGCGGACCTGGAGCCTGACGAGCTCCGATCTCGGGAACACGAGTTGCGGGGGAAGATTGTTTTTCTTGACACCACCAAAGTCTATGCGGAGGGCTACGGGAAGGCTATTCCCAAAGGTGGAAGCGGCCTGGCGCACATTTCATAAGGCAGGCGTGCTGGCGGTGATCACGCCGGATCGCGAGAGGAACAACGTTATTAATGCGCACGACGGTTTGTGGGGGGCGAGGCTGCTTCCGCTGCCGGCAGCCGAAGTCGGCATGGAAGATGGGAAGCTCATTCAGCGGGAACTGGAGCGTGGGCCGGTCAGCGTTCAAGTGACGATCGAGAACAATACTGCGGGAGAGACGACGGTCAACAACGTCGTGGCGGAGATTCGGGGCAGCGAACGTCCGGACGAGTGGATCCTGATCGGAGCGCATCTGGACTCATGGGACTTTGGCACGGGCGCGCAGGACAACGGCACCGGCGCGGTCAGTGTTCTTGAAGTTGCTCGTGCCCTGACGTTGCTGGGGAAAGCGCCGCGGCGGAGTATTCGTTTCGCACTTTGGGGTGGAGAAGAGCAGGGCCTCCTGGGATCGCATGCCTACACGCAGACGCACAAGGGCGAGTTGAACAAGTGCGTGGCAGTGCTGAATACGGATAATGGCGCGGGGCATCCAAAGGGATGGAAGGTGGAAGGCCGCGAGGACTTGAAAAAGGCGATGCAGCCGTGGAGCGACGGACTGTTGAGTGATCTGGACGGCGGCGAGCTTTCGCTGGAGGCAACTTACGACACGGATCACGGGCCGTTTGTGTTGCAGGGAATTCCGGCGCTGGATCTGTGGGTGGACATGACGCACTATTTTGAGTTCCACCACAAATCAAGCGACACGCTCGACAAGGTGGATGCGCTGGACTTCAAGGGCGGCGAGGCGATCGTGGCGGTGACTGCCTATGCCATCGCGCAAAGCGAAACGCCGATTGCTCCGCACATTGATCACGAGGCGGTCGGCGAAATCCTGAGGAAGGCTAAATTAGAAGATATGGTTACGAATGTGGGAGTGTGGACGCCGTGAGAGTTTGGTTCACGCCCTGGTGTCATTACAGCAACTCAAATTCTAAACGGCAGCACGTTTCATTTCTGGTCGGCCCATTCGCTCTGGAGACGGGGCGGTCGCCTTAAGGTCTGCATCACTACACAATACTGTTCTGTCTTCTCTCGCAATCCGCGAAGCTGCTCCGGCGTTGCTTTGGGCGCAGCGATATCAAAATGGAGACGAATGCTTTCGAAGCCGACGGGCACGTCTTTCGAAATGCCGAGAGTGCCACGGAGATCCATATCTCCCTCGACGGTGACTGCAATGCGTTCGGTGGGTATGTCCATCGCGGTGGCCACCATCTGACAGGTGATCTGGGCGCAAGCCGCCAAAGCTCCAAGCAACAGGTCGCCGGAGCAGGCACCGGCGCCAGCGCCACCGACTCCCTTGTGGGCTTCGGCCTGGTAGATGGCGCGTCCGATATCGACTGAGCATGAGATCGGGGCATCGGCCTGTCCGCCTTTCGCACGCAAGGTGATTCGCGAGGCGTTCGGATCATTGCGGTATTGTTCTTTCAGCGGCTTCTGAAGCGATCGAAGATCCATGACAACCTCATTCTTACTTATTATTTCATTGCCGGCCAGTTTTCACTGAGCGGGACGGCTTCAGCTGACAAGTCCTGAAGCAGCCGTCTGCTGTTAGGATATATGGGATCAGGAGAACGCCAGTGCCAAAATTCGTCATCGAACGCGATGTCCCGGGAGCTGCAAATCTATCCGACGCCCAATGGCGGGAAATCTCCCAAAAGTCGGTCAACGCCCTGAAGGCGATGGGGTCGGAGATCCAGTGGCTCCATAGTTACGTAGCCGGCGACAAAGTTTACTGTGTCTACCTGGCTCCGGACGAGGCAACTGTCCAGGAGCACGCCAAGCGGGCCGGCCTTCCCGCTAATCGCGTCACCGCAGTCCGACGACTTCTCGATCCGACTAGCGCTGAGTAAGCCGGGAGCAACAAACATGTTTGCGCGACTCATGGGACTGAAGGTTATTTCTCCCGCTGCATTGCAGCAGATGGTACAAGAGCGCCAGCAAGTGACTGTGATCGACGTCAACTCTCCTCAAAGCTGGACGAAAGCTCATGTTCCCGGCGCATTGAACCTTGACCCCGCGAACTACAATGACAGTGAATTGCCGGCCGACAGAGAATCCGCGCTTGTGTTTTATTGCTCTAATCCCATGTGCAGAAAGGCTCCTAACGCGGCTCGCCGGGCGAAAAACATGGGGTATAGCAATGTGAAGGTAATGTCGGCGGGTATCAGTGGTTGGCTTAACGCTAAGCTCCCGACCGAATCTGGAGTGTGAGCTTGCGCCGGTTCGGCGTTTGCATCAAGACGTGCGATCTGCACATTAATGAGAGGGAGATGCGGCCTCGGGCGCCAACACTTCCTCGATAGCCTTTTCGACTGGGAAACTCCATCCTTCCAACCATGCGGTCACGCCTGCCGAGTTGGTCAATGCGCGCCGCGCCGGCTCCAGCGCGGATTCCAGTTTCACCTGTTCCGCGGGAGTGAGCGGAGCGCCAATGTTCTGGCGTAGCGCGTTCGCCGCGCCTGCCAGCCGCAGCGAACGTTCGGCTTCGAGTTGAACCGCCGCGGAGCACGCGAAACATTCCAGCAGGCGCGCGATTCCGCGCTTGTGATCCAGCTCCTGGAAGAGTTTGATGCTTTCCCCGTACAGGGAGCGAGCGACGGCGTACTTCCCCTCTTCTCTGGCCAAGGTTCCCAGATCGGCGAGCGTGCCGGCAATGCCCCAGCGGTCGCCGAGTTCCCGAAACATTGCCAGGCTCTGTTCGTACAGTGTGCGCGCAGCGGCAGAGTCACCCTGATCGCGAGCGACGTCTCCCTGGTAGTTCATCGACCAGGCAATGCCTGTGCGATCTCCGAGTCCCTGGAAAATCGCAAGACACTCCGCGTAAAGCGTCCGCGAGCGCTCGTAGTCTGACTGCAATTTGAGGACATTGGCCAGGTTACTGAGGGCCTGAGCGACAGCCTTCTGATCTCCCGATTCTCTCCACAGCGCGAGACTTGCTTCAAACAGGATTTGCGCCGCCGCGACATCACCTCGGTCGCGAGCGAAGACCGCGAGCGCGTTCAGAGAGACGGCCACTCCCGTTTTGTCGCCCAACAGATGAGCAATGTCCTGACTCTGGTTGATGAGCGCATCGGCTGCGGTATAGTCTCCCTGCTCACCGGCGAGCACACCGGCCGCGAACAACGCGCGCATCCGCGCTTTGGTTGGGGCTGCCGCTGCCGCCAAATTAAGCACTCGGCCCAGTTTGTTCCGGCCTTCGGCGAGATACTCGCGATGCTCCCAAAAGCGAAACATGGCGGTGCCGAGGCGAAGGCCCCACGCCGCATCGCCGGTTTCAGTCAGCCATTGAAGGCCGGCGCAAAGATTGTCGTGCTCCAACTGGAAATGTTCCAGCCATCCCGAGCCTTCCGCGCCGCTCTGCTCTTTATCCTTGGCATCTTCTTCCGCCAGGACGAGGCAGTAGGCGGCATGGGCGCGCTTGTTGAGGGGCTTCTCTCCGCTGGCCTCCAGCTTTTCAAGTGCGTATTCACGAATCGTTTCCAGCATCGCGAATCGCGATTCACCCTGCGCCTGGTCGATTTGCTGCGCCAGGCTTTTATCTACCAGGGACGCCATGGCGTCGAGCAGGTCCAAATCTAGGTCGCCTTGGGCATCACACACAGCTTCCGCGCCCTCCAGAGTGCATCCGCCGACGAACACCGATAATCTTCGGAAGAGTTTCTGCTCGGCGGGGGTCAGCAGATCGTGGCTCCAATCGATGGCGGCTCGAAGCGTCTGCTGCCGCTGTGGGCGATCGCGGCCGCCGCCGGTTAATAGTTGCAAGCGGCTCGCCAGACGGGCCAGCAGGGAAGAGGGAGAAAGAACTTTGACGCGGGCGGCTGCCAGTTCGATGGCGAGGGGCAGACCATCTAACCGTGCGCAAATCTCGGCGACGGCAAGCATGTTTTCCCGGTTCAATTCAAAATCGGGCTTGACCGCGATCGCGCGCTGCACAAACAGCGCGACCGCGGGAAACTGTGACAGGGCTGAGACGGTCTGCCTGGCCTGCGCGTCTGGCATGGCCAGTGGCGGCACGGGGAATTCATGTTCTCCATACACGTGCAGCGCGGCACGACTGGTTACCATGATTTTAAGATTGGGACCCATGGCGAGGATTTCTGCCACGGTTGGCGCCGCCTGAACCAGGTGCTCGAAGTTATCCAGCAGGAGCAGCATGGGCGCGCTCAATGCGTTTTCCAGATTTTCTTTGAGTATTTCGAGCGGCGACTGCCCCCCTGCTTCTCTGATCCCCAAGGTCTGGACGATCACGGAAACGATCAGGCCCGGATCGCTTAACGAGGAGAGCGGAACAAAATGAGTGCCACCGGGAAAATGCTCAACCAAGTCACTTGCCACTTGCACTGCGAAGCGTGTCTTGCCGATCCCGCCGGGGCCTGTAACCGTGACCAGACGGACATCCTCACGCAGCAGTAGTTCTTTGGCGGCAGCTACTTCTTTCTCGCGCCCTACAAAGCCAGTTCGCTGCACGGGGAGATTCGCCGGGCGAGCCTCCGCCTGCTTTGCCGGCTTCTCCGAGAACCGGTCGCGTATGGCTGCCAATTCGCGGGCGAGATCCCGGGTAGACACGTAGCGCTTGTCGGGCTCTTTGGCGAGACAGCGCTCGATGGCCCAACACAGCGGAGCGGGCGCGTCGGGGTTTCGAATGCCGATGGGTTCGGGCTGTTCGCGGAGAATAGCCACCAAGGTGTCAGCGGCGGTGTTTTTGTGAAAGGCGCGCTTTCCCGTCACCATCTCGTAAAGCACCAGGCCGAACGAGAACTGGTCTGACCTGAAATCCTGCTGATCGCCGCTGGCCTGCTCTGGCGACATGTATCCCATCGTCCCCATGACCAGGCCGGCTGGCGTGTGACCGGTGGTGAGCGTATCGGATGTGTCTCCGCTGGGCACCGTGAGCTTGGCTAAACCGAAGTCGAGGATTTTGACAAACCCATCGTGAGAGACCATTAGGTTCTCGGGCTTCAAGTCCCGGTGCGAGATGCCCGCTTCGTGCGCCTTGGTCAGACCTTCCGCAACCTGCGCCGCAATTTCAATGACTCTGCGCATGGGCAGTGAGCCGGAGAGAATCAGATCGCGCAGGGTTTTGCCCTCGACTAACTCCATCGCAATGTAGCGAGTGGAGCCGTCCTGTCCAAGCTCGTAGATGGTGATGATGTTGGGGTGGTTGAGAGCGGAGGCGGAACGTGCCTCCTGTTCGAAGCGGCGTAAGCGCTCACTATCGGCGGAGAATGCGGCGGGGAGAATTTTGATCGCGACCATGCGATCCAGGCGCGCATCCCGCGCACGATATACCTCGCCCATCCCGCCGGCACCGAGCGGGTTGACGATTTCGTAAGGGCCGAGTCTGGTGCCTGAAGTTAGGGCCATCCGCGACATCATTATATTCTCTGAGGCAAGGGCGTGGCTGTTGGCCGGAATATTCCGGATGAGGCGGGAACCTGCTTCGCGATTATGGTTCGACTATGTTTTCCTGAGAAAGAGCGCCCCGAGCGGCGGCAGCGTCAGGCGCAATGAATAGGGGCGGCCGTGGGTTGTTTCGGCGAGGGCCTCGGCTCCTCCCATGTTGCCGGAGCCGCTGCCTCCATATTCGCGGGCATCGCTATTGAGAAGTTCTTTCCAGTAACCGCCTACGGGCACGCCCACCATGTATCCCACTCTGGGCACGGGCGTGAAGTTGCATATGACGAGGATGGGATTCTCGTCTTCCTCTTTATTTATATCGCCGCCTTTGCGCAGCAGCGAGACGATGCTGGCGGGCGCATCGTTGCAGTCCACCCATTCAAAGCCCTGGGGATCGTTATCGAACCAGTGCAGCGGGGATTCGCTGCGGTAGACGCGGTTGAGTTGCTCGACCCAGTTCATGAGGCCGCGATGGAGGGGGGATCCCAGAAGGTTCCAGTCGAGGCTGCGATCGTGCGACCACTCGCGATACTGGCCGAACTCGCAACCCATAAAGAGCAGTTTCTTTCCGGGCTGGGCGAACATGTAGGCGTAGAGCAAACGCAGGTTGGCAAATTTCTGCCATTCGTCGCCGGGCATTTTGTTGATCAGCGAACCTTTTCCGTGCACTACCTCGTCGTGGCTCAGGGGAAGGACAAAATTTTCGTGGAACGAATAGAGCATGCGAAACGTGAGCTTGTTGTGGTGATATTTGCGATGGATGGGGTCGTTCTGGAAATAGTCGAGAGTGTCGTGCATCCAGCCCATGTCCCACTTCAGGCCGAACCCGAGACCTCCGAGATGGGTGGGCCGCGAAACCATGGGGTACGAGGTGGACTCCTCCGCGTAGGTTTGAATGTCGGGATGCTCTTTGTAGGCCTCGAGATTGAAGCGGCGAAGGAAGTCGATGGCTTCGAGGTTCTCGCGTCCGCCGAACTGGTTGGGAATCCATTCGCCCTGCTTGCGCGAGTAGTCGAGATAGAGCATGGAAGCGACCGCGTCAACGCGCAGACCGTCAGCATGATATTTGTCGAGCCAGAACATGGCGCTCGACATCAGGAAGCTGCGCACTTCGCTGCGGCCGTAGTTGAAGATGAAGGTTTTCCAATCGGGATGGAAGCCCTGGCGCGAGTCGGAGTGCTCGAACAGGTGGGTGCCGTCGAAGAAGGCGAGGCCGTGTCCATCGGAAGGGAAGTGCGACGGGACCCAGTCGAGAATGACGGCGATGCCGTGCTGATGCAGGTAATCCATCGAAGTACATGAAATCCTGCGGCGTGCCGTAACGCGACGTGGGAGAGAAATAGCCGGTCGTTTGATATCCCCACGAACCGTAGAAAGGATGCTCCATGATGGGCAGCAGTTCGACGTGGGTGAATCCCAGCTTGTTGACGTAGTCGGCGAGGCGGGGGGCGATCTCACGATAAGTTAGAGAACGGTTGCCCTCTTCGGGAACTCGCATCCAGGAGCCGAGGTGAACCTCGTAGATGGACATGGGCGCGTGCAGCGAGTTGACGGCCGCGCGGTCTTTAAGAAAAGTGGAGTCGTTCCATTTGTAGTCGAGGTCCCAGACTACCGAGGCGGTGCGCGGTGGTTTCTCGTCGAAGAGTCCTACGGGGTCGGTCTTTTCAATCTGATAAGCGAGTTGAGTGGAATCGATGTGGAACTTGTAGAGCGTGCCTTTGTCGACGCCGGGGATAAAACCTTCCCAGATTCCGGACGAGCCTCGCGCCTGGAGCTTATGCGATTGCGGGTTCCAGTTATTGAAGCTGCCGATCACCGATACGTGGCGGGCGTTGGGAGCCCAGACTCCGAAGACGGTGCCCTTGGTTCCTTTGGATTCGACGACGTGCGCGCCCAGCTTGTCGTAGATGCGGTAATGGCTGCCTTCGTTGAACAAGTAGAAATCTTCGGCGGTCAGCAGGGAGATGTCGTAGCGGACTGGGGATAGTTCCTCGGTTGGAGGTTTTGGGGGCATGGTTTCGCTGTCGGCTTAGTGTATTACGGTGGGGGGATGGGCGTCTCGGCTCTTACCGACGTTTTTCGCGCTTTTCACGCTTCTCTTTCGCCCAGCCTTCTTTGACGCTCTGGCGGGCGCGCCCGAGCGCCAGCGCATCCGCCGGGACGTCTTCGGTGATGCAACTGGCCGCCGCTACGTAGGCGCCGCGTCCGATCTTTACCGGCGCTACCAGAGTCGAGTCGCTGCCGATGAACACTCCGTCTTCGATCACCGTTTTGTGCTTGTTCACGCCGTCGTAATTGCAGGTGATGGTACCGGCGCCGATGTTCACGCCTTCACCGATTTCCGCGTCGCCCAGATAGCTTAGGTGATTCGCCTTCGACCCTTTGCCCAGCTTGATTTTCTTGGTCTCAACGAAGTTGCCGAGGTGAGCGCCTTCGCCTACGTCGCTTCCGGGACGCATGTGAGTGTAGGGGCCGAGGACGGCGTCGGCGGCTACGCGCGAGTCTTCCATGATGGTTCCGGGCTTCACCGTGACCCGGTCGCCGAGGATGGAATCTCGAGATGATGCTGTAGGAACGGATGCGGCAGTCTTCGCCAATCTTCGTATGCCCCAGCAACTGGACGAAGGGCTCGATGATGGTGTCGGCGCCGACTTCCACGTCGCTGTCGATGACGCAGGTGTGCGGATAAAAAATGGTGACGCCTTGATCCAGCAGTTCGCGGCATTTCGCCAGACGCAGGCGGGCGTCAAGCATCGATCATCTCGGCGCGCGTGTTGCTGCCCAGGACTTCGCCGGCGTCTTCAGTTTTGATCGCGACCACTTTCTTGCGCGCGCGGTGAAAGATTCCTGCCATGTCGGTGAGGTAGTACTCGCCGTGCGGGTTCGCGGTGGAAAGACGGTCAATGTGTTCGTATAAAGCGGGCACGTTGAAGGCATAGAATCCGGAGTTGATCTCGCGGATTTTCTTCTGCTGCGGGGTTGCGGCTTTTTCTTCGATGATCGCCTGCACTTCTGCTTTTCGACCTTTGCGAATCACTCGTCCATATCCATACGGATTGTCGAGGTCGGCGGTGAGCAGGGTCATTGCCGCCTTCTGAGCGCTGTGGAATGCGCCGAGCTTCTTTATAGTTTCGGCGGTAATAGCGGAGCGTCTCCGGAGAGCACGATGACGTGGTCATATTTATTGCCACCGGCGGAGAGCGCCTCGCGTGCCGCCATGAGCGCGTGTCCGGTGCCACGTTGTTGGGCTTGCACGACGAAGTTTACGCCGGTGCCGGCAACAGCTTCGCGCACGCGCTCCGCCTCATGGCCGATGATTACGAAGACGTCGCGCGCGGGGACGACCTTTGCTGCCGTGCGCAATCACGTGGGCCAGGATCGGCTTGCCGCCGACTTCGTGCAGGACCTTGGGGTGCTTTGATTTGAGCCGCGTACCCTTGCCCGCCGCCATGATCGCGACGGCGACGCGCGGGTGGGGCGGAGAAGATTTCGATTTGGCGTTCGACGCTTTTGCCATGCTCAGTCAATATACCGCGAAGCGCGTCTCTGACATGGTGCAGCCCCTAAAGGGGCCTCTCATTTTGCGGGAAATCGGTATCGCTAAAGCGATACCCTGATACGAAACAAAGCACGGTCACGAAACAAAAGCACGGATACGAAACAAGTGGCCCGATACGAACTCGCTGTTCTCAACTTCGAATCGTTTGCCGATCCGGGGCTTGCGCCATCAATGCCATCAGATCGTGCGCGACGTGGTCGGTGGCGTGGCGGGCCACTGCGCCTTCGTCGAGATAATCACCCAGCACCGGGCACACGCCCAAGGCCTCGATTGCTTCGAGGTCGACCACGATCTGCGAAGCTCCCTCCAGAGCGTACTTGGCCTTCATCTCGGGCGATGCCGCCTTGCGATTGATCAGGGCATAGTCGAACAACTGGACGTCGGCATGGTCATTGAGGGCGCGGATGTGATCCGACGCGGTTAAACTAAGGCTTTCATTGACCTGCGTCATCAGATTGCAAACGAATACCTTGATGGCAGGAGACTCGAGGATGGCTTCGGGGATCCCGCGCACCAGCAAGTTCGGAATCAGGCTGGTGAAAAGCGAGCCTGGGCCGATGGTGATCAGGTCGGCGTTGGCGATCGCCTCCAGCGTTTGGGGAAGCGGCTCGACGTCGGGTGGCACCAGAACGAGTTCGCGAATCTTGCCTTTGCTGGCCGTGATGCGGGTCTCGCCGCGCACCCTGCGTTCCGTCTTCGAGCAGGGCTTCGAGCTCCACGCTCGACATGGTGGCGGGATAGATGTGGCCGCGCGTGAGCAGGATTTCGGAAGACAGCCGCACCGCTTCGGCGAAGTCTCCGGTGATGGACGTCAGGGCCGCCGAGAAAAAGATTGCCGAAGCTGTGGCCTTCCAGGCCCGAGCCTTTTTGAAAGCGGTGCTGGAACAGTCGCGAGAGCAGGGCTTCGTCTTCGGAGAGCGCAACGATGCAATTGCGCACGTCGCCCGGCGGAAGCATGTTGAATTCTTTGCGCAGACGGCCGCTGGATCCGCCATCGTCGCTCACCGTGACCACGCCGCACAATTCGCGAATGGTAGGCTGACCGGAGGGGCCAGCGCCGGCGTCATGACGTAACGCTTCAGCCCTTTGAGCAGCGTGGAAAGACCGGTGCCGCCGCCGATTGCGACCACGCGCAGTTCGGGGCCAGCCTTGCCGGGTTCGGATGAGTTCGTGCGCAAGGGGGAGAGCATAGCGCCTTAATTGGATTTGCAGAGGTCAGAGGTCAGATTGCAGAGGTGAAACCCCGCAGCTCGCATTAAGTGATTCTGACCTCCACTATTTGGCCTCTGACCTCTAAACTCTGACCTTCAATTAGTAGGCGCTCGCCTCTTCTTCCTGCGGCTCAGATTCGGCGGCTGGATCCGGATAGAGCAGTTCGGTGAAGCGCGGATCCTCCGCCAGATTCTGGAAGTCGGTATCGTTCCGCGCCTGGAAGCGCAAGCCGGGCTTGACCTGAATCGCCTCGTCGAGCGTCTTCAGCGATTCTTCGACGTGACCGGTCAGACAATGCAACGCGGCCAGCCCATAGAGGACGAACTCCGCCTTCGGATTCTGCCGCAACAGCTTGTCGAGGTGCTCGCGCGCGGTCACGTAGTCGCCAACGTTGATCAGCGACACCGCATAGTCGTAATGTTCTTCCGGCGTCTTGAACTGCAACGAGGGCTTTTTGAGATTCTTGTCGCAGGTGAGGATGTGCACCTGGGCCCGGTCCGACGAGTGATTTGTTCGGTCCGCTCAAGTACCTTCTGCAGATGGCCTTTGGCCTTCTCGAACTTGTGCTCCTGCAATGCGCGCAGCCCGGACTCGTAGCTTTGGACTGCCTGAGTGTGTCGTGGATCTTCCGCCGCTTGTTTTTTGGGAGCTACTTTCAGTGCCATTAAACCGCCTTCGTATCAGAATTTAGATCGAAAAACTTCACCGCCGAGACGCAGAGTGCGCCGAGAAAATCTCAATTAATGCTGGCTGCTGTCGTCAGGTCGATTGATTTCCAGTCGCCTTTGATAATTCCGGCGCGAATCTGCCGCGCTGTCTTGCCTTGCTTGTGCATGCGTGTACGTGTAGTAAAGCTCTTTGAGGCAGGTTCCGCACTCCGCACCGTGCGTGCCCGAGAAGCAACTGTGCAGACTGTTGTGCCCCATGCCGCGGTCGCAGTAGCAGTAACACGGCTGCTGGTAGAGAACCTTCGGAATCTTCGCTGCCAATTCGTAAGCATGCGTCTGGTACGGAAACTGCGAGTTCGCGCCCCAGAGCTGATCCTTGGTGAGGATCGGCGGAAGAGCCGTGCCCGCCGCGGGAGGAGCCGCGTTGAAGTGCGGAACTCCCTGATCGTCTTCGGATTCGAGCCATGGCGCCGACACCATTGTGACCATCAGAAACAGCGACGGCCGACGCGAGAATCCGTGTACGCATAGCTTTTAATCTCAATCTTTTATTTTACCTGAAGGGACGGGATTGGCGAGTCACCGGGCGGGTTCCGGCCGCATAGGGACAGCCGAGTCCGGCTGTCCCTACGCGCGGTTAGAAGCCGGAGGCTACCCCAGCTTCTCAAAGAACAAGACAGATGGTTTCAATCCCGCGATGAAAATTCGGGATGTGGAACTTCTCGTTCGGAGCATGCAGATTGTCGTCGGGTAGGCCGAATCCCATCATCACCGACGGAATCTTCAAGACATCCTGGAAATCGGTGACGATTGGAATCGATCCGCCGGAGCGGATGAACACGGTCTCTTTCTTGAAGGTGTCATGCAGCGCTTCGGTCGCCGCCTGGATGTACTCGTTGTCAGTCCCGACCACGCAGGCGGGACCCTTGCTCCAGGTCTTGATCTTGATGTCGATTCCTTTCGGCGTGTGCTTCTTGACGAACGCCGTGTAGCGCTTGAGGATGTCCTCCGGATCCTGGTTGGGCACGAGACGCATGGAAACTTTGGCCGACGCCTTCGCCGGAATCACTGTCTTCGCCCCCGGAGCCACGAACCCTCCCGGCATGCCGTGGACTTCGAGGGTGGGGCGCGCCCACGTGCGGTAGAGCACGGAATATCCCGGCTCGCCGGTCAGCACCTTGGAGCCGACTTCGGTCTTGCGATAATGCTCTTCGTTGAATGGCAGCCGCTTCCAGGCCTTGAGCTCATCTTTACTCGGCTTCTTGACTCCCTTGTAGAAGCCGGGGATCAGGATCTTGCCCTTCGCATCTTTCAGTTTGCTGATGATCTCGATCAGCGCAAACAGCGGATTCGGCGCCGCGCCTCCATACATGCCGGAGTGCAGATCGGTCTTGGCCCCGAACGGCTTCAATCTCCGTGTAGACCAGGCCACGCAGGCCGACGCACAGCGTAGGGAGATCGGGCGCGAACAGTTCCGTATCGCAGACGAGCGCGAAATCTGCTTTCAACTTCGCTTTCTCTTTGCGGACGTAGGCGGCGATTGATTCGCCACCCACTTCTTCTTCGCCTTCAAAAATCACCTTGACGTTGATCGGCAGCTTGCCGCCGTGCGCCTGCATCAGGGATTCGAGCGCTTTTACTTCCATCCAGAGCTGACCTTTGTCGTCCACCGCGCCGCGGGCGTAAAGGTTGTTGTTGCGCTCGGTCGGCTCAAACGGACGGCGTCTTCCATTCGTCGAGCGGATCGGGCGGCTGCACATCGTAATGGGCATACATCAGAACGGTCGGCTTGCCGGCGGCGTGCAGCCAGTCGGCGTAGAGCAGAGGGTGTCCCTTGGTGGGAATGATCTCGACGTTGTTCATCCCGATGCGGCGCAGTTCAGCGGCGACAAATTCCGCCGCCTTCTGCACGTCGCCTTTGTGTTCAGTGAGCGTGCTGATGCTGGGGATGCGGAGCAGGGTCTTCAGCTCGTTGAGAAAGCGCGGCTGATTATTGCGGGCAAAATCTACTGCCGGGGATGCCATGGTCTGGTGCCTTTCTGGCGCGCTGGGCGCTTATAGCTAAGAAATTAATGCCGAAAACGATTTAGTATACCTGAATTCCGCTGGGCACTCCGCGATGGCTGCGCTGTTCCCAGTATCAGTTCGTAAAGCGGTCAGGCGAGAATTTCGATATATCAATCTGCGGATTCTGCCCGGTCATTATCTGTCGCCATTAGCTTTCGCCGTCACCGGCGCCAACAGAATGCCATCGCGAAAATGTCCGGTTGCCACAAAATATCCGGGCGTCGGCGTTGCGCCCAGAATTGGCAAGTCCGTCGGGCGTTCCTGGGCGGAGACCTGCCCACGCCGTCGAGAAATCGCGCGTCGGCTAATTTCGGAACCAGATCGAGCGCCGCTTGACGCAACTTCTGTATCGTCTCCGGCACCGTCTGCTTATCGAAGCCGGCTTCTTCGGAGGTTGCTCCGATCAGCATGCGTCCGTCGCTGCGCGGGATCAGGTAGACGTCGGGGGCGCGAACGACGTGTCGCACCATTTCTTTTTGCGGCATGATCACGCACAGCATCTGTCCTTTGACGGGGCGAGTCGGGAATGGGTGAGGCGGGATCTGCCCCGCCCAGGCTCCGGCGCAATTTACCACCATGCCTGCGGCGAATTGCGTCTTGTTGGTGCGGACGCCGGACGTCTTGCCGTTCACTACTTCAACGGCTAGTACATGGTCGCCGGAGGAGAAGTCCACGTTCCGATGACGCGCGGCGGCGATGGCGGCCGTAGTCAGATCACGAGGGTCCACGCAGCGCTCTTGCACAAACATTGCGGTAAGACCGCCTATGCGGAGCGCGGGTTCCATTTCCGCTAACGGCCGCGGCAGAGAATAATCTTGTGCGGCGGCGGATATCTGTTCCGTCTCCGGGCGAACTAAAACTAGCGTTCCCACTGACCGCAGATCAATTTTCAGTCGAGACTCGTCCTCGAGCTCACGCACGAACTCGGGATACATGCGAACGCTCGCGCTCGCCAGTTCTCGCAACTCGGGGCGGGTTTCGCCGGGGAAGTCAACCAGCATACCGCCCGCTGCCCACGAGGCCTCGCGGCCCGGTTCGCCTTTTTCCACGACCAGCACGCGCAGACCCTGCTTGTTCAGTTCAATGGCCAGCGAGAGGCCGATGATGCCGGCTCCGATGATGATGGCGTCCCAGCTCTTCACGCCTTTCATTCTAGCCGCAAGTCCCGTCCGGGCTTGAACCTGAAACGCAATTGACAGCAACCCGTATCTCACAAACAATAAGCTCTACGATCCACTTCAACCGGAGATGAACCTCTATGCCTGAAGGCGAACCGAGCGTTTACAATCCTGAGCCGCAGAGCAATATCGGCAAATGGATTCTCATCGTGCTGGCCGTGGCCTATGCCGGCGCATCGTCGTACTTCATTTATGATCAGCACGGCAAACTCGAAAAGCTGACGCAGGATCAAGCGCTCAACGAGAAACAGGACGCCGATCTTGCCAAGCGCATGCAGACGGCGGAGGCCGATTCCGAAACGCTGGCCGAAAAGTTGGGCATGACCAAGAAAGAATTGGCAGCGCGTACGGACGAGTTGAAGCGCGAGCAGCAGGCAGCATCGGCGCGTATCTCAGCCCAAGCCGCACAGGAGAAACAGGATGTTAACGCCGTTGCCGGAGAAGTGGGATACTGTGAAGACCGACGTTGGCGGGGTGAAGACCGACGTGGCGGCTACCAAGGAGTCGCTCAATGCGACCATCGCGAAACTGCAGGGCACCATCGGCGATCTCGGCGTGCAGAGCGGACTGATCGCCAACACGCGCAGCGATCTGGAGGCCCTGAAACACAAGGGCGATCGGCAATACTACGAGTTCACCTTGTTGAAAAATGCTAAGCCGCAGGCGTTCTCGACCGTGGCGTTGCAGCTCAAGAAGACCGATCCTAAACATGGCAAGTACACGCTGAACGTGACCGCCGACGACAAGACCATCGAGAAAAAAGACAAGAACCAGAGCGAACCGGTGCAGTTCTACACGGGCCGCGATCACATGCTCTACGAACTCGTGGTCTGGACGGTGGACAAGAACAAGATCACCGGCTACCTGAGCACGCCGAAGAATGCTCCGGTGCCGATCACGGCTACGCCGCAGTAGGTGGTGAGGTCAGAGGTTCGAGGTCGGATTGCAGAGGTTTAAGAGCCAGGCTAGAGTAAAGCGGCTGGCGATTTTGTGCTGCTTCCGATGTTGACGCTCTCTATGGGCGTGTCATCTTCTCTGGCTTCATCAGTAAATCGAATTCCTCACGTGTTAGATATCCGAGCTTTAATGCGGCATCTAGCAGGCTGCTTTTTTCTACGTGCGCCTTGTGCGCGATTTGCGCGGCTTTGTCGTATCCCACTTTTGGAGCTAGCGCGGTGACCAGCATCAGCGAATTCTTTACGTACCAGTCCACCTTGGCGCGATCGACTTCGATGCCTTTGACCATGTACTCGACATAGCCGTGGCAGGCGTCGGTGATTAGCGTGACCGAGTGCAGAAAATTGTAGATGATCACTGGCTTGAAGACGTTGAGTTCGAAGTTGCCCTGTGAGCCGGCGAATCCTACTGCGGCGGTTGCTCCGTGAACCTGCGCGCAGACCATGGTCATGGCTTCGCATTGCGTGGGATTGACTTTGCCGGGCATGATGGACGATCCAGGCTCGTTTTCTGGGATGGAGAGCTCGCCTAGTCCACAGCGCGGGCCGGAGGCGAGCCAGCGAATGTCGTTTGAGATTTTCATCAGCGAGGCGGCTAGCGTCTCCATTGCGCCTTGCGCAAACACGATCTCGTCGTGCGCTGACAGCGCGGCGAACTTGTTGGGATGGGAGCGGAAGGGAAGTCCGGTCAGTTCCGCGATTTTGGCGGCGGCGCGCTTGGCAAAATCCGGAGGCGCGTTCAGGCCTGTGCCTACTGCGGTTCCGCCGATGGCGAGATCATAGAGGCCATCGAGAACAAGTTCGAGGCGTTTGATGTCGCGATCGAGCAAACTTGCCCAGCCACTGAATTCCTGTCCTACGGTTAAGGGGACTGCGTCTTGCAGATGTGTGCGGCCTATCTTTACCACTTTGTCGAATTCTTTCGCCTTGGCTGCGATCGCATCGCGCACGGTTTTGATGGCTGGAATCAGCGCGTTCTTTACTCGCTCCGCAGCCGCGATGTGCATGGCGGTGGGAAAGGTGTCATTCGAGGACTGCGACATGTTGACGTGATCGTTGGGATGCACGGGCTTCTTTGATCCCATTTGGCCACCCGAAATCTCGATCGCACGATTGGAGATGACCTCGTTCACATTCATGTTGGTCTGCGTGCCGCTTCCGGTTTGCCAGATGCGGAGCGGGAACTGGTCGTCCAACTTGCCGGCGATGACTTCGTCGGCGGCTTGCACGATTAGTTTGGCTTGATCGGGCGGGAGTTTTCCCAGATCCTGATTGACCAGCGCGCAAGCTTTTTTTAGCGTGCCGAAGGCGTGAATCAGCTCGGGAGGCATGGTGTCGCGTCCGATGTTGAAATGCAGCAGCGAGCGCTCGGTCTGGGCTCCCCAGTAAACATTCGCCGGGACTTCGATCTTGCCCATGCTGTCGGATTCGGTGCGGGTGTTTACTTTGGGCCGGGTGACGCGTTCGGTATGAGTCGCCATAAGGTGGTCCTGATGCGAACGGAACGATGAACGCAACCGCTGATTATAGCCCTTCTTCGAGCGGGTCTCGCCGAGAATATACTGCTTGACGTTAAACGTCATACGTAATACGATGGGCAGGTGATCAGGTCGTTCCGTTGCGCGGAAACCGGCGACTTCACCGCCGGCAGCCGAGTCGCCGCTTTCGGGCAGTGGAACGCGTCGCCCGCAGGAGGCTTCGCCAGCTGGACAGCGCTATGGAGTTGCGCGATCTGGCAGCGCCTCCGGAGAATCGTCTCGAAGCCTTGCGTGGCGAGCGCAAGGGGCAACATAGTATCCGGATCAACGACCGGTGGCGTCTTTGTTTTGTCTGGCGTGACGGGAATGCTCACGATGTCGAGATCGTGGACTACCACTAAGTTGGCAGAGCGCATTAGCGAAAGTCCGTTTCAACGATCGAGTCCGGCGGCAGACGCACGGAGAAAGAGGAAGCAATGACGAAGGCTCCACATCTCCTTCCCGCGATCCATCCCGGCGAGATTTTGCGTGCCGAGTTTATGGAGCCACTTCAGCTCAGCATGAATCGTCTGGCGCTTGATCTGCGAGTGCCAGTCACACCGGATCGCCGAAATCGTTCACGAACGTCGCGGGATCACTCCGGATACGGCCTTGCGCCTGGCTCGGTACTTTAATACCAGCGCCGGGTTCTGGATGAATCTACAAACTGCCTACGATCTCGAGGTTGCCGAGGATAAGTTGGCGCGCACGATCGAAAGGGAAGTCCGTCCCTCGTCGATGGCGGCCGCGAATTCGGTTTCTTGAGCGGCCCGAAAAATAAATTTTTGACGTCGTGTCGCCCGGGAGTGCGCAGAGGGGCATTTTGGGTTGAATGTTTACTACCTGGTACTCCTACCCCCTCCCCCCTTGCCGCCTGGAATCTTCAGGTTAGCGGGATTTTTTTGCTCTGGTCTTTGAAATATAAGGACTTATATCAAAGTATTCTGGAATAACGACTTAGAAGTTTCGATCGAATGCGATGCCGTTTCTTTTACGAGGGAAAGTCAAGCCCTCGATCGTATCCAAATTGTCAAAGATCTCCCGGCACGAGGCGGACTTGCCGCTGGGTGGCCGGATCAGGGTTCGATGATTTCACTTCTGTGGGCTAGCGTCTAGGACGGCGATCACAGTGTGATTGTGATGAATGGGAGAATTGGCGGCCTTTGGGTCGCGATGGGGGGGGCATGCCTTCCCACCCGCTTCACGTCACCTCTGGGAATCCGAACCGCGTGAGCCAAGGATGATGTAATTTTCCGAAGTGAGTCGATAGTGTCGGTATCGTATCGCCACCCGTGCACCGCTGTCGTGCCGTAAGAGTTCAGCGCGGAGGTCCTCTATGGTGTATAGATAGTGGCCGTCGATTGCAAGGATCACGTCGCCTGGTTGTATATCGATGTTGTCTGCGGGTCCCTGAGTCTGCACAGTGTACACGACGATTCCATCATGTCGCACGGTCGGACTGCCAGCGAAAGAAACCCCCATCAGGGCCTCCTCAACCTGGCGGCCCGCTGAAATCGAGCGAGCCTCCGATCCACCCCCGTTTGAGGCCGCCGCAGGGAGCGTTGTGGGCTTTGCGTCCTTTGATCCCGCACGTCCGGATTCGGGACGGGGAGTAGAGGCATCCCTCTCCACCGTCGAACTTGCAGGCGGGGCTCGGGTTAGACTGCGTACTGTTAAGTGCGTCGCCTCTCGAATCGGTCTTATTCGCTGATGACGTCCTTTCTGCGACTGAAGGTGGCGACTGGATTGCTGACGCGTTCTCACTCTTAGCATCTTCTCGGCGAAGCGGCTCCCGTAGCGAGCGCAACGGAAGCGGACGCCGTCGGGGGCGGGGACGAATCGATTCCTTTGGGCTCTACTTCTCTCGAAGGAACTGCCGCACTGGCGGAGCCAAGATCAGTCCTTGAAGCCGAAGTCGACCGATTTGGATTTGTAATTCTATCTCCATCCGCTCTTGGAAAGAGCATGCGAAAGTCTCTGCTTTTCACTTTGAAGAACTTGTTTTGATTGTCGCCGACCACTACAATAAAGAACTCGCCTTTGCGGTCCGAGTCCCGCAGTCTCGCCACATCTGACATCGAAAATTCCGTTGACGCCATGGTGTACTCAAAAGAGCGAAGGGCGCTGTTACTTTGCAGCGTGCTGAGGCTAACATCAAGTGGCTGGATTGTGGTTTGCCTGCCGGTGTCGCTTAGAACAACGCGGTGAACCGACGAGGATCCGGCGATACCACTGCCTGTGAGATGCTCGGCTTGGCTCGGCAGAGCGATGACGTGCAATGCCGGTGCCCGCATCTGATCCGTCACGTCGGCTAGACCGAAAGGCTGCATTTCTTTCTGGGCCTGCTGAGCGCCGAGTTCGATCCACTGCTCTGGGTTGTAGATGGTGATTGTGTAGCCGGACTGCCCGCAGGTTTGGCAGCGTAAAGAGGACAAGAACGCGGTTTGCTTGTCGTTCAGTGTTAGGCCGATCTGATGTCGCTTGCCGTTGCCTCGCGCAATAGCTTGTCTCACCTGATCGTCTGTGAGTTGTTGCGCGTATCCTGAAACCGCCAACGTAACAGCCGCAAGTATGCCGATCGATGCTTTCATGCATGAGCTGGGCATCAAGAGGCCCCTCTTAGGGGGCCGGGGTTAGAACGAGGGGCGCCGCCCCACCCCCCCCTTTTCAAACTCCAGAGGGTAGCGGGTGCGCCCCGACTTATCCTTATCTTTCCTATCCTTCTCCACTCTCCACCAGTTCATCCTTGCCATCAGCCTATCCATCCCATCGCGATAATTATCAAACCATCAAAGGTGGTCCCGACAATGGCTAGGACGTGCCATAAGGACCAACGGCTGGTTACGCGCCCCCTTTTCAGACTGAGGATAGACCGGGAACAGACGGGACGTTCACCTAGAGGCGAGAGCCGGAAAAGGTTCTACCGATGCGCTGTCCGCGGCGGATAGAATCGAAGCCGTGCCCTATGCGAGCGAACGGCGGCTGACTTTCCATCACTCGCGCAGAATGCGGTTGATGCGCGTCTGGTAGCCCTTGCCATAGCGCTTGAGCCAGTCGAGCACGTCTTCGTCCAAGGGAATTCGTCAGTTGCTTTTTCGCGGGCGGGTGGGGCGTCGTTGCTTTCTTGAAACAAAACCCTATGGGTGTCGGCCGTGTGGTTCCCACCCTAACGTCGCAAAGTGCGCGACGTTAGGATGGGGCACCCTCGGGTGTGGTTGTCCACGAAAACCTTAGATCGACTTCACTGGAATCGACATTACGTCGTCTACCAGGCCGATTTCTTTTTGTATGAAGGGCTCGGCGTAGGTTACTCCGCCTAGGGTGCCGTAGAAGCGGGCCATGGATTCTACTCGGGCGCGAATTTCTTTTTGGGCGGGGAAGATTGTCGCTGCCGGCTTTCTGGTCGGTGAATTGAGATTTGTAGGCCATCAGCGCCTGGAAGCGGGTTTCGAACTGGTCGGTGATGTCCACTACAAACGTGGGGCGCACGTCGCGGTAGAGGCTGGCGTAGATAATCTTGAACGGGCGATGAGCGGAACCTTCCAGCGGGAGCTTGGCTAGTCCGGATAGAAACGCGGCTTCGTAGCCGAGGATCGAGGCGGTGTAGTGATCGGGATGACGGCCCTCCCAGTAGGGAAGGATGAGGACGCGGGGACGCTGTTCGCGGAGGACGCGGACGACTTTGAGGCGATTCTCCCAGGTATTTTCGACTCGGCCGTCGGGGATATCGAGGGCGTCGCGCCAGGAAACTTTCAGGATGCGGGCGGCATCGGCGGCTTCGCTGGCTCGGTCTGCGGCGGTGCCGCGCGTTCCCATTTCGCCTTGGGTTAGGTCGAGGATGCCGGTGCGGTATCCGCGATCGGCCATTTTGAGGAGGGTGCCGGCGCAGGTTTGTTCTACGTCGTCACGGTGCGCGGCCAGGGCGAGAATGTCTAGGGGCATTTGTAATTTGTAATCGGTAATTGGTAATTTATAGAGCTACTTTGTAATCCCTACTCGGCTGAGAAAGTTTGCTGGGAGTAGGGGTCCCTCGCTTCGCTCGGGATGACAATCTTAGAAAACGACTTTCCTTATGCTGCCGGCTTTGTGGTGCGGCGATTCGCCAGCACGAAGGCTAGGCCGAACATGAACAGAGAAAATAATACTAACGTCAAAATGGATGCGGTCAGCGAGAATGCGGCGGGCGCTTCGGGATACATCAGGGTGCGCAGCGCTTCGACTCCGTAGGTCAGCGGGTTGGCGTACATGAGCCAACGAATCCATCCTGAGGCTCCGGAGAGAGGGAAGAGCGCTCCGGAGAGCAGCCACAGCGGAATCAAAAATAAATTGATGATGGCGTGAAAGGATTGCGTCGAATCCATGGGCCAGGCGATGGCGAAGCCTAGCGCGGTCAGGGCGAACGACACTAGAAATATGGTGAGGGCGATTAGGCCGAAGGAGCCGAGCGTCATGTGCACTCCGACTAGCGGCGAGAAGAGCAGGAAGATCAGTCCCTGGGCAGTGGCTAGGGTGGTGCCGCCCAGAACTTTTCCCAGAACGATGGCTGCACGCGGCACTGGCGCTACGAGTACGGAAAGCAGGAAGCCTTCGTTGCGGTCTTCGATGACCGACATCATGGTAAAGATGGCGGTGAAGAGCACGATCATCACCAGCGTGCCGGGATAAAAATAATTCAGATAGTGTTGCTGGCCGGCGGCTTGTCCGGAGCGGAACGAGGTGCCGAAGCCGGAGCCGATCACGATCCAGAACAAGAGTGGGGAGGCGATGACTCCTACCACGCGCGCGCGTTGGCGGTAGAAGCGCACTACTTCGCGCCACCAGAGCGTGAAGGCGGGCAGCAGGATTCCGGCGGATGCGGGAGCGGTCGTGGTTGCCGGGAAGGCTGCGGTCCGGGTGGCCATGGGTTCTAGTTTAGCAGCGTTGGGCGCGGGCTAGCGGCTCAATTGCTGCATCATCTGTTGTGCTTGTTCATCGCCGGGATGCTGCTTGAGAAGTTCGAGCAGAACGGCGCGAGCTTTGTCGGGCTTGTCTTCGATTGCGTACACCCGGGCGAGATTCAGGTAGGACTGATCGAATGTTGGCGCGACGCGAATGCACTGCTCAAAGCTGGCCACGGCGTCATCGCGGCGATTGCGTGCGCAGATAAAGGATGCCGAGGTTGTTCAGCGCTTCAGGGTAGATGGGGCGGGACTTCAGCGCTTTCTGGAGGGAATCGAATGCTCTTGCGGTGTCGTCATTTTGCGCGAACACCATTCCCAGACCGTAATTTGCCTCGGCGTCGTTGGGATTGATTATGAGGGCGCGCTCGTAAGTTTTGCGCGCATCATCCCAATGTTTCTGCTGGCGATAGGCGCTGGCTAGATTATTGAGCGCGATCAGATGATCGGGACTTAGCTTTAGTGCTTCTTGAAAGTCGCCGATGGCTTCGTCGAGATGCCCCGCGCGTGCGGCCAGGAGGCCGAGATTGTTCCAGGAATTTGCTAACGTGTCGGGATAGGTGGCGCGAAGTTTGAGCGCGCGTTCAAAGCAGTCTTGCGCTTCTGCTGTTTTCTGCTGGTCGAGATACACGCTGCCGATGCCATAGAGCGCTTCGGCGCTGGAGGGATCGTCGCGCAAGGCAATCTGAAATGAGGCTTCGGCCTGCTCCATATAGCCACGCTGGAAAAACACTGAGCCGTAGGAGAGATAGTTGCGTCCGAACTCGATGGTGTCGGTTACGCCGGGAAAGGGAAGGGCCCGCGAGATTCGTTCGGCGCTGGTCTGGGGAATGTGGCGGAAGTCGTATTCGAGGTGGTCGGCGTTTACTGGTCCCTGGTAGACCTTGACGATTTCTCCTTTGGCGTTGATCAGGAACGATGTTGGCAGCTCGAGATCACGATGGCGGTCGAACAGGTAGCGATAGAGAATGTTGTAGATGGCAGCTATGTCTTCGGACCCGCGCAGGATGGGGAAGGAAAGACGATGCTTTCGCGCCAGCGCCGTGATCTTTTCTGTATCGGCGGGAGCGTCGAGATTTACCGATAGCAGTTGGAGACCCTGGGATGCCCATGCCTCGTGGTGCTGATTGAATGTTATCCAGTCTTCTTTGCAGCGCGCTGCTTCGGCGGCCCAAAAGTTGAGCAGCAGCGGCTTGCCTCGCAGTGAGGACAGACTTCGCGCTTGTCCGGCAAGTTCTTGGAGGGAAAAATCGGGCGCCTCGACTGGGGCCAGCAGCCACGGCTCAGCCGTCGTGGGCAGGGTTTCGATTGCCTGCAGCTTTGCGTCGGCTGGGTGGGCATCGGCGGGCTGGGTCGTTCCACCGGCGTTTGGACGGCGAAAGCCTCCATGCGAGATGGTTCGGCGCCCTCTTCAATCCACACTCGGTGGTTGATCGGGAGATCGTGGAGTTCCTGCACTAATCCGCTTGGCCATCGGATCGAGGCGCGTATCGGGCCTTTCGCCGCTCCGAGGCCGAAGAAGACTTCTTTGCTGTGTTGCGAAAGGAATCCCGATCCTGCTTGGAGCGACCGGACCTGGACGCGATCTGGTCTCGCGATCCCAGTTCGGTTTCGACCGTGATGACTGCGCCGATAGCGTCGCGATTGCTTTTTGTGCCGCGGAGGCGGAAGGCGATGGATGGAGGCAGGCTCTCCATGACGTTCTTCAAGACTCTTAACTGTGGACCGTTGCGATTTTTCAGAAACACTTCCTGGCGGCCATCATGATCGAAATCCGCGAGGGCGAAGGAGCGGCCGTCTTCCAGGAAGTCGAGGCCGATGGCTCCGGAGATGTCGGAGAACGTTCCGTCGCCGTTGTTGGCATAGAAAATATTTCGCTCGTATCCGCTCCAGGTGCCATCGGCGCGGATCAGTTCGTTGATTGCGCTCCAGCCCTGTTCGTAGTTTTGGGATGGCCTCGCCTCGTCTGGCGAATTGGCTACGACTTGCCGCCAGAAGAAGCTATTCAAGTCGTCTTTGCGCGACGGGCCGCTGACCATGCCATTGACGATGTAGAGATCGGGCAAGCCATCATGATCGAAATCCCAGGCGTCGCTTGACCAGGCCCAGCGGCCGATTCCGACGCCGGCGGCTTGGGTTATATCTTCGAAGACGCCTGCATTTTCTGACGTATTTCGAAATAAAGAATTGCCCATGGCGTGTTTGCGATAGAGCGCTCGCGTTTTCTCTGGAGCGTCTTTCTTGAAAATATCCTGCTCGGAAATGCGTTCACCGGCAGCGGTCCACATGTCGGCTACGTAGAGGTCTTCTGCGCCGTCATTGTTGTTATCATAGTCAAACCAGCAGACACTCATTCCCGCGCCGACGTCTTCCACTCCCGCTTGCGGTGCAATGTCGGTGAAGGTTCCGTTGCCATTGTTGCGGAAAAGGTTCTTCCTTCCGAAATCATTTACCACGTAGAGATCGGGCCAGCCGTCACGATTGAAGTCGTTCCATCCGCAACAAAAGCTGTAACGTGTGTTGTTCTGGTTGAGGCCGGTCTCGGCGGTTACGTCGCGAAACGTTCCATCGCGATTGTTGCGCATCATGAAATTAGGAGGGCCGTTTTCGGCGTCATAATAAGGAGAGGGATATTTGTACTGGTTCGGTGCCCTGGTAATAGACATAGAGGCAGAAATAGATATCGAGCCAGCCGTCGCGGTCGTAATCGGCCACTGCGGCTCCGGTAAAAGTGCCTTGCGGGGGAGTGGCGAAATGAAATGCGTTCTCTTTCTGGCGAAATTTGCCGTTGCCTTGGTTCAAGAACAACATCGGGCCAGATGCCCGCACTACGATTAAGATCCTGCCGCCCGTCATTATCGATGTCGACGATCAGGGCGCACGCCGTGTTTTCGATAACGCCGACGCCTGATGTTTCCGTGATGTCCTCAAAGGTTCCGTCGCCTCGATTTCGATATAGCCGGTTGGGAAGGCCTCCGGGTTGGCAGATGTAGAGGTCGTCATATCCATCGCCATCGATGTCGCCGACCGAGACGCCGTTGTGGCCGTAGACATCGATGCCGCAGGCGCCGTCGAGCACGGTGCGCCAGTAGTCAGTGCCGTGCAGAAGCTGCGCGGAATAGGATGCGGTGCCGCCGAGGGCGGCGGCTGCGATGTCCAGGTAGGCCGGGGCGGAGGCGGTGTAGCGGCTTTGGGTTTCGTCGAGCGCCTGCCAAGTTCGTATCCGGAATTCGCCTGAGGTAGAACGCTCCCACATGAGTTGCCAGTAACCCACGCGTTGTTCACGGTAAAAACCTTGGCCGGTGGCTACAAGTTCATACCGGATGCGAGTTTGTAGCTGGCCGGAAGTCAGAGGCGCGGGTGACATGGAACCGGCGTCGATGCCGGTTACCTGGAATTCTGCGGCGAGGATCTTCGACCATCCAGTCATTATTGTGGAGCGCAGTTCTTGCAGGAATGCGTCTCGCCCGAAGTGTGAAATCTCGCGAGAATGTATTCTGACGGATCTCGATCGGCGGGCCCTGGCGGACTACTCGGGAGTTGGCTGGAGTTGGGGAAGATCCGGAGAAATTCGCTGACATGGCCTTCTCGATCGCTGTCAGATCTTGCGGAGACTTGAGCAGGGCGGAACTCCACTGGGCGAGAATGACTGCGATTTCGTCCGCATATTTTTCGGTTACGAAATCATCGAGTCCAGACTGCGTCTTAAGAAGCAGGGCATCGAGGGGACGGGGCATCCTATAGTGAGGATGCAGGTGGAATTCGGGGCTGGATGGGTCTGCCTCGGGCGAGTCGAAACCGCAAAAGGAAAGACGGCGCAGTCCGGCAGAAAGAATAAGGGGAGGGATCAGCGCTGCCGAGGCTCCCTGGCAGCACCGCATCAGAAAATTGCGGCGGCGAAGGTCTACGGGAGCGGGCGAATTCCGCATCTTCTTTGGATGACTCAGGACTATGTCTCCCGGACTCCGACGTGTGGGCTGAAATTAACATTCGCGCTATAGGACCGTCAAGGTTGCGCCACCTGATGCAAGCGCGTTTGTTTCCAGCTTTTGAAAATCTCCGCTGGCGACTGCGGTCAGGCGTTACAATGGCCGCACTCTTAATTCTTCAGCAAAACTGGGTTGAGTATGCCAATGACAAAAGTGCCAGCTGTAACTCGCGAACGCCTGCTCCGCGCGGCGCGCAAAGTTATGAAGAACGCTTACGCGCCTTTCTCCAAGTTTAGAGTGGGCGCGGCCCTGCTGACATCGAAGGGCCACATCTTCATGGGATGCAACGTTGAGAACTCGTCTTACGGACTGACTAACTGCGCGGAGCGCACTGCGATTTTTTCTGCGGTCGCGAAGGCCGGTCCGGAACTCGAGATTCTAGCCATCGCCGTAGTCAACGATCACGGTGTTCCATGCTCTCCGTGCGGCGCCTGCCGGCAGGTGATTTACGAATTTGGGCCGCGTGCTGTCGTTTTCTATCAGGGAGAAAAAGGACCGAAGCAAAGTCTTATCACCGATCTTCTGCCGGAGGGCTTCCGCCTCAAGTGAGCCAGGCCAGTAATTCCGAATCGCCATTTCGCTTCATTGATCTCATCCGCAAAAAGCGCGATGGCGGCGCATTGTCTCCGGCTGAAATCGGATACCTGGTCGAGGGCTACACGCAAGGCAGTATTCCCGATTACCAGA
The DNA here is from genome assembly GCA_963826845.1 of uncultured Acidobacteriaceae bacterium. GTDB lineage: Bacteria > Acidobacteriota > Terriglobia > Terriglobales > Acidobacteriaceae > Acidiflorens. The sequence continues at coordinate 59,509 of CAWGYS010000016.1, read as the reverse complement.
TGGCGGCGTGGCTTATGGCGGTCGTGCTGCGCGGCATGACTCGCGAGGAAACGGCCGCGCTCACGAATGCCATGCTGCATTCCGGCGAGGTTCTCGATCTTAGTTTTCTGCCGGCTAGAAAAGTGGACAAGCACTCCACGGGCGGCGTCGGCGACAAGACTTCGCTGGTGCTGGCTCCGCTGGTCGCTGCCGGCGGACTTTTCGTGCCGATGATCAGCGGGCGCGGACTTGGGCCACACCGGGGGGACGCTCGACAAACTGGAATCCATTCCCGGATTTCGCGTCGGCTTATCGGTGCCGGAATTCCATCGGGTGCTTAAGGCTTGTGGATGCTGCATGATTGGTCAGACGGAGAAAGTCGCTCCGGCCGATCGCAAGTTTACGCGCTGCGCGATGTTACGGGGACGGTGGAGAGTCCATATTTAATTTGTGCTTCGATCATGAGCAAGAAACTGGCCGAAGGAACGGACGCGCTGGTGCTCGACGTTAAGACCGGCTCCGGGGCGTTTATGAAAAAGGAGGAAGACGCGGTCTTTCTTGCCGAGCTCATGGTTGAAACCGGCGAGCGCATGGGCAAGCAGATGGTCGCGCTCATTACCGACATGAATCAGCCGCTCGGACGCATGGTGGGCAACGCGCTCGAAGTGCGGGAGTGTATTGAGGTGCTGCACGGCGGCGGCCCCGCGGACCTGCGGGATTTGTGCCTTGAATTGGCGGCTTGGATGTTTTATCTCGGCGGCGCTTCGAAGACGGTGGCTGAGGGTAAGCTGCTCTCTGCGCAAATCATTGCGTCCGGTCAGGCTTTTGAGCGGTTCCGGCAAATGGTCGAGTTGCAGGGCGGCGATATCAGCGTGATTGACGATCCGACGCGGCTGCCGAGCGCTGAGCACCGCGTCGAAGTTCGCAGCCCGCGCGATCTGGATATGTTACATGCGATCGCTTGCGAGCAGGTCGGTACCGCTTGCGTGATTCTTGGCGGAGGGCGCGAGCGCAAGGAAGATTCGGTCGATCCGGCGGTGGGGATCGTGGTTCACAAGAAGATTGGCGACAAGGTTGCTGCGGGCGAGGCGCTTTGCACCATTCATTGCCACTCCGATGCTCAGGCTGGGCGCGCGAAAACGTTGCTGGAGGAGAGTTATCAGATTACGGACGCTCCGCCTGCGCATAGGGAAAAGTTGGTTCATCGCGTGATTTACAAAGGAGAATACTGATGGGACGCTTCACTGGCATTCTCGGTTTGCTCACTATGTTGGGGCTGGCCTACGCGTTCTCCACCAACCGGCGCGCCATTCGCCTGAAGACGGTGGCTTGGGGGCTGGGACTGCAGTTTGCGTTCGCGGTTTTTGTTCTGAAGATTGATCTCGGCCGAACGCTTTTTCAAAAAGCGGGAGACGCGGTGAACCGGCTCCTCAGCTACGCCTTCGCCGGCTCGCAATTTGTTTTTGGAGATCTCGGCAAACAGGGCTCGCATCTGGGTTTTTATTTTGCATTCCAAGTTTTGCCGACGGTGATCTTCATCTGCGCACTCTTCGCGGTGCTCTATTATTTCGGCGTAATGCAGGTTGTGATCAAGGCTGCAGCGTGGCTGATGATCCGGCTGATGGGCGTGAGCGGCGCGGAGTCACTGAATGTGGCGGCCAGCATTTTTATGGGCCAGACCGAGGCTCCGCAGACGATTCGGCCTTTTTTGCCCGACCTCACGTATTCGGAGTTGATGACGGTGATGACGAGTGGCATGGCGCACGTTTCCGGCAGCATCATGGCGGCTTACATCGCTTTCGGGATTGAGCCGAAACACCTGCTGAGCGCGGTGATCATGACCGCTCCCGGCACGCTGGTGATGGCCAAGATGCTAGTCCCCGAGACCGAAGTTCCCAAGACCGCGGGCCGCGTCGTGATGAGTGAAGAAGAAGTGGAGCTGGAAAAGAACCAGAATCTTCTGGGCGCGATCGCGCGCGGCACCACTGACGGTTTGCACATGGCGCTGAATATTGCGGCCATGCTGATTTCGTTCCTGGCGTTGGTCGCGTTGCTGGATGGGATCATGGGCGGAATTCACGCCGCACATCGCGTGGTTTCCTTCGAGCCTGGAAGCCATACTTGGCGTGTTGTTTGCGCCCATCGCGTGGGTCATCGGAGTTCCGTGGCATGATTGCCAGTTGATTGGCAATCTTCTCGGCGTGCGCATGGTGCTGAATGAGCTGGTGGCGTTTTCTATGCTTGGGCCGCAGAAGGCGGTGCTTGATCCGCGGTCGTTTACGATTGCGACTTTCGCGCTTGTGCGGTTTTGCCAACTTCAGCTCCATTGGCATTCAAATGGGCGGGATTGGCGCGCTGGCTCCTAACAAGCGCGGGGACCTGGCCCGACTTGGGATTCGCGCCATGTTGGCGGGAACCATGGCTAATCTGATGTCGGCTTCGATTGCCGGCATGCTGCTGTGAGTGGTTGCTGCCGGAAGGCTGGGAATCACTTTGAGCTGCCGTCAGAATGGTCCAGGAGCGACGTCCAGCATAAATATGTCGCCGACGACATGTATCGGCGAGGTGAGTGTAAAGGGATTGGTCGTGTCGTGATCATGACGCCACATGTTCGTAGGCTCTTAGCCTTCTTGTCGGCGTGTGGAATTGCTACGAGCATCCTCGCTTACGCCGAGAGCTTTTCCGGGGTGTAGACCATTACCGGGGTCGGCGCGCGATTAGGATAGTTTGCGGAGGATTTCTTCGGTTGTAATTAGTGTCGCTCCGAGATTCTGCAAATCTGCAAGTGTCTTGCTGTCCGCTTCCGACGCCAAGGTTTCGATGGCATCGCTGACCACCGCTACTCGGCGCTTTCGCTGTAGCAAGCCCTTTACTGCGCAACTGACGCAGAATTCCGTCACTACTCCAAAGACGACGAATTGCGCGGCGGTGCCCAGGCGCTCTACCAACTCGTCGGCGTGGCGGGACTCGAAGACATCGAGCGTCTGTTTTTCCAGAATGATCTGCTGATATTTGAAAAGATCTTCCGGCAAGTGGGCGTTGGCATTGTTTTCCACGCGAACGAAATTGTCGGTTAGCGCTTCGGGAACGAACTCCGCGCCCGGCGTGCCTTTTACGCAGTGCGGCGGGAACTGCTTGAACTCGGGATCGTTTGGCGGATGAAAGCAGCCGTGCGAAACCAGGAAGACTTCGCCTCGCCTTGCTGCATCCGTCAGCTTGCGGATGTTGGGCAGAAGCTTCTCGGCTCCGGGAACGTAGAGCTTGCCTCCGGGCAGCATGAAGTCGGCTTGCACGTCCACTTCCCAGAGAATGTAATCGCGGGATAGCATTCTATTTTTCCGTCGTGCCTTCGTGATTTGCTTAAGGCATGCCGAGCGACTCGGCTACCGCTTTCTTATATTCGCGCGCCTTGGCTATCGCCGCCGGCTCGTCGACGGTCAGCAGCTTGTGGTCTCGCATCACTAGCCGGCCGCCGATCATGACGGTTTCCACGTCGCTGGCTTTTAATGCGTATGCGATCTGCGCGTAAATGTCATACATGGGGACGGCGTTGGGCTCGTCGAGGCCGATCAAAATCAGGTCCGCCTTTTTGCCTGGTTCCAGGGAGCCGATTTCCTTCTCCATGTGCAATGCGCGGGCGCCGTCGATGGTGGCCATTTCTACTACGGCCGGGGCATTCAGGGCCAGGGGATTCATTTTTGTAATTTTTGCGAGTTTGGCCGCGAGGTCAATTTCTTCCATCACGTCGAGGTCGTTGTTGCTGCCTGCTGGGCCGTCGGTTCCGAGGCCTACGGCGATTCCGGCGGCGCGCATTTCGGGCACCGGTGAGACTCCGCTCGCCAGCATCATGTTGCTCGATGGGTTGTGGACGCAGCCCACGTTATGCTGCGCGAGAATCTTGCGGTCTGCCTCGTCAACAAAGATGCAATGCGCGGCGACCACGTCGGGGCCGAGCACCCCGATGCGTTCCAAGTATTGCACTGGCGATGCGCCGTTCTGTTTCTCGCTGTCCTCCCACTCTTTTTTCATCTCGGCTACGTGGATCAGGATTGGGGCGTGATATTTCCTTGCTAGGGCGGCGGCGTCCTGCAATGTCTTCTGGGAGCAGGTGTAAATCGAGTGGGGCGCCACGGCCGCGTGAATCAGTGGATCGCCCTGCCACTTCTTTAGATAGCTCTCGGTATAGGCGAGCATTGCGGCCTGGTTTTTGTTGTCGGGCGCGGGAAAGTCGATGAAGGTTTCGCCCAGCACTCCGCGCATGCCGGCTGCTTTCGTTTCTTCGGCGACGGCATCTTCGAAGTAGTACATATCGGCGAATGTGGTGACGCCGGAACGGATCTGCTCGGCCGCTGCGAGCCGCGTTCCCCAGCGAACGAAGGTTTCGGTGACGTTCTTTTTTTCGGCAGGGAAGATGTACTTGTAAAGCCAGTCGTTCAAGGTGACATCGTCGTGCAGTCCGCGGAACAGCGTCATGGGGACGTGGGTGTGACCGTTGATGAAGCCGGGAAGGACCAGCTTGCCGTTTGCATCGATCTGCTGGCGGCTCTGGTAGCGGGCTTCGAGATCAGCGCGCGGGCCGACTGCGACTATCGTGTCGCCGGTGACTACGACTGCTCCGTCGTCGTAGATGTGGCGCTGGGCGTCCATGGTGACGACGGTGCCGCCGGTGATGATGGTATCGGCGCTTTGCCTGGTCGCTTGCGCGTGAAGAAGGACTGCGAAGCAAATGTGGAATGCGCAGAACAGCCGCCAAACGCTCCTAATTGTCATGCCTGATCCTTATATGAAGTGGTGAGAAATTTCACTTTTGTCGCACTCTTGCCGCAGTCCTTTTATCGTAGTCAAGTATAGCGTTGCACCAGTCCTGACAACGATTTGCTCGACAAATGATTTGCTCCGCAATTAACGGTGTGTAATGCTGTTGGACGCTGGAGGGTCAGATAGCGACTTCAAAGCCAACGGGAGAGTACTGATGCGAAGCCAACTTTTTCTTGTCCTGATTGTCTTTTGTGCGCTGGCCCTCTGGGCCGCGGATTCGATCATTCCCTTCAATGTCAAGGAAGGCCTGTGGGAGATGACCGTGACTCATTCCATGACGGGGATGCCGGCGGTTCCGAATATTCCTCCGGATGCGCTTGCCAAGATGCCGCCGGAGCAGCGCGCCCGCATTGAAGCCATGATGAAGGGTGGGTCTAGCACCGATGTTCGCAAAGAATGCGTCACGAAAGAAAAGCTGGCGAAGAACTCGGCTTTTAGCGCCAACCGTGGCGATTGCACGCGGACGGTTGTGAGTTCCACGGGCAGCAAGCTGGAAATGAAATTCCACTGTGAAGAAAAGCAGTCGTCGTCCGACGGGACTTTTACGATGGAGGCCATTGGTTCCGACAACGCCAAGGGCACGATGCATTCTGTTACCAACGCCAACGGTCATACCATGACCATGGACTTCACGATTACGTCGAAATACCTGGGCGCGGACTGCGGAGACGTCAAGTAGAGTTTGCGCTGAGTAGCGTTCTCGTCTAGTTTTTTTCACCACGGAGTCACTGAGTCACGGAGGAACCCAAAGGCTTGGCAAAATCAAAGGCTTGGGCCCAAAAGATTGCCAGGTCACATGCAGCGGCGGACTAATGCGGCGCATTTCTCGACGAACGTGGTTTCTTCTTCGTTCCAGGTGTCTTTGAAGAAGCTGTTGATATCGAACTCGGCAACCACGGCGCCGTAAACCAGAATCGGCACGATGATTTCGGATTTCGTCTCGGTTACTCCCATAAGATAGCGTGGATCCTTGCTGACATCGTTGACCGCCAACGTCTTGCCCTGGCTGGCGGCCGCGCCGCAGAGGCCCTGATTCAGGGAAATCCTCACATTCGGGGTGAAAACGCCGGAATGCGGTCCGAGCAAGAGATAGTTGGGATCGGCGGGATCGGCCAGATAAAAACCAACCCAGTTGTAGCGGACAAGTTCGTTGTGCAGGTGGTCGGAGATGTGCTGCATTACGTCTTCGGGACGGCTACCGGGGCCGGCGGCCCGCTCGAAGTTCTCTATGAGTTCGAGATGCGTTCTTCAATAAGGTCCCTACCGTAATCGGCTAATAACACAGGATAACAATCTTTCTCCGTTCGGCTGGAAAATGATCGGAAGGACGTAGCCGGGCAATCGAATCAATCAGGGGGACTTCCCAGCGCAAAAGAAAGCGCGCAGCTGTGGGCTGCGCGCGGGAGGAACGCTTGAACGGCTATGTTTATCGGCCGGCGGCCATGGACATGGTACCGCTTGTGGCTGTGGCTGTTCGCTTCGGTCTACGTACATCTTGTAGGACTGATAGACGGCGAACAGCACGGCCAGCAGCGTAGTCATGGCGGTCAGTCCGCTGATGGTGCTGAAGGTGGAGACGATTGCGGTCAATCCCGCTCCGATGACGTAGTTCGGGAACGACCACAGGAAGACCTTATGCCAGAGGGCAAAAGGGTTACCGCCTTCGGTTAGACCGATGATGCCGGCTACCGGCGCCGTGTTGGCGAGGAAATAAGTGGCTGCAGCCAGCACCAGAGAGAGCGTGTGCGCGGTCGCAAACAACTGGCTATGGTAGGCCAGGTAAGCGAGTCCGGCAGCGTTCAGCAGGGTGCAGGCGTTAAATACGAACTGGATGGGTTTCGTTTTATTCCCGCCGGAATAGGATTGCGCGATGGCTGCGGTAACGGCAACGAGCAGACTCGCGAACAATCCCAGTTGCGTGACTGCGAGAAGAATGACGGGCAGATTTCCCGACATTGAGCTCGTCATCCCAGGCAGCTTCACCTTGAAACGCGAACTCAGTGCGGCTGCCGCCAGCAGGAGCAGCAACTGTGGCCAGGCTTGCGCTTGCCATCTGACTGACGCCGAAGGACAGGGCGCACAGACTCGCAACGGCCACCATTCCGATCATGACTTTCGCTTTGATTGGCAATGTATTTGTCATGGTAATCTCCGAATATGGTTGCAGTCGGTTGTCTAGTTGTCTCCGTCGTCGCCGGTGTCGAGTGCTGCAGTTGCCGTGGCGGCGGTTGAAGTTGCACCCCAGACTACACTTTCGCCAGCCATCGAGGTCGATCCCCAGACCACGCTGGTGGCGCCCCACACTACCGAAGTGGCGGAGAGCACGTTAGAGCCCCAAACCACTGACGTTCCCCAAACCACCGAAGTCGCGCCCCAAACCACGCTGCTGCCGGCGAAGGCAGAGTCGGGATTGGTATTCGCGACGGTGACCGTACCGTTTGAGTTGAAGGTCGCGGTCTGAGAAAGTGCTACTCCCGTTGGCCAGGTCGGTGTTGCCCAGAGCGGCGTTAATGTCCAGATACCCCGCTCCATAAGTAAAGAGATCGTACTCGTTGTTGTAGAGGTTTCCGAAGCCGTCCTGTGACGAACTGAACTGCCCGAAGCCCTTCCAGGCTGTCTTCATCAAGCGCGCTTTCACTTGATCGGGAGTCAACGAGGGATTCTGCTGCAGCATCAGCGCCACCGCACCGCTCACGATCGGCGTTGACATGCTGGTTCCGCTCAGCACGTAGTACTTTGAGCTACCGCTGCTCGGGGTAACTTCATATTGCGGATAGAGCGAATCGAGCGTGCTGCCCGCAACCCGCAACGACACCATACGGTTTCCCGGGGCGACGAGGTCGGGTTTCACAATGTGATCGATCGCGGTCGGACCTTTGGAGCTGTAGCTGGCGATCTTGTCGTCGACTCGTGAGTTGGTCTGCTCGGTCATGGTCGCTCCGACCGTGATCACGGCAGGGTCGTTGGCGGGAACGCCGATGGTGCCGAAGCCGTTGGTGGGGGCATAACGACCGCTGTTACCCGCAGCCGCCACCACCACGATGCCGGCCTGCCACGCGGCTTCCACCGCCTGGTCAACCGGATCGAGGGTGTAGCTCTCGAAGATCGGGCGTCCGAGCGACATACTGATGACGCGGATGTTGTAGGTGCTCTGCAGCGCGATCGCCTGCTGAATGGCAGCGATCACCGCGCTGTCGGTGCCGTTGCCGTTCTGATCCAGCACGCGCAGATTGATCAGGTTGACGTTGGGGGCCATACCGGCATAAGTAGCGGAATAGCCATTGGCAGAGCCGGAACTTGCGCCCGAGCCGCCGATTAAGCCGGCCACGTGCGTTCCGTGTCCGTACTTGTCGGGCGTCGTCGCGTCGGCAGCGACAAAGCTTTGGCTATAGACGACGCGGCTGACGCCATTGGCGTTGTTCAAATCGGGATGAGCTGCGATGCCGCTGTCGATGACGGCGACGCCGATGCCGGTGCCATCATACCCATATTGCGAGGCGGCGATCTGGTCCTCGACCGCGGTGGCAAACTCCTCCGTCTGAGGATTCGAGGTCATAGCTAGCGTACGGTCTGGCGAGATGTACACGACGTTGGCCTCGTTCGCCAGGGTCGTAAGCATGCTGACGGGCACGGTCATGGTCACCGCGGTGATCGTCGGCAGCTGCCACCGAACGGTCGCGCCACCGGTTTGCCTGGTCTTCAAGTAGCCCTTGGTGGGATAGTTCTTGTACTGAACGTTGACCGTCACCATGCCGTTCGACGCCTACGGCCGACATGAGATCGGGCGAGAGTTTACTCGGCTTCGGCTTGGCGGCGTAAGACGGCATTGCCGAAAGCAACAGCAGAGCCAGTCCAAGAACTCGGCCCCAACCAGCACTGCATGCCGGGGAATTGAGCGGACGACCTTCGCGTCCGTTTGTGATTTGCGAATTGCCGTTGATGTTCATAAATGTTTTGGCGGGCGATTGCGATGGGCATACAGCATGCCCTTCGTGCCTGGCCTTTAATGGGCAATCGCGAGGCCAATCCTATTGTGGCTAAGCTCTAGTAATTGCAATGGTTTGCGGATACCAGCGGTGGCTCAGAGGGCAGGGGACAACTTGGCCCAACGATCAGGTTCAAGCAGGTGCAGAGCCTGTAACTCTCTTGAAACAAAGGTTGGGCGGAGCGGAAGCCGGCTTTGGGACAAAGTGGCCCAAGAAGTCAGTTCCCGGTTACCGGTTCACAGTTCTCAGTAGCAGCGAAAGCTCTTCAACCCGGAACTTAGTAGCCTCTTTTCGAAGCGAGCACGGCCCAAGGGGGCGCGCAGTCCGCGCATTACGCTCTCGAACTGGGCGAGATCCAGAGACTGGGGGCCATCAGAAAGAGCGCGCTCGGGGCAGGGATGCACCTCGATGATTAGACCATCTGCCCCTACCGCGATTGCAGCGCGGGAGACTGCCGCCGATCAGGCTTTGCTTGCCGGTGCCATGGGACGGATCGGCCACTACCGGCAGGTGGGAGAGTTCTTTGGCGAGAGCGACGGCGGCCAGGTCAAAAGTGTTGCGCATGCCGGTTTCGAAGGTCTTGATTCCGCGCTCGCAGAGTACAACTTGATCGTTTCCTCCGGAGAGCAGATATTCTGCTGCCAGCAGCCACTCTTTGACCGAGGCCGAGGGTCCGCGCTTGAGAAGAATCGGCTTTTTGGCGGTCGCAAGTCTTCGCAGCAAGGCATAGTTCTGCATGTTGCGTGCGCCGACCTGGAGCATATCGGCGTACTCGCAGATTAAATCCAAGTCTTCGGTACTCATGACCTCGGTTACCACCGGAAGGCCGGTGAGTTCGCGAGCTTCGCGCAGAATCTTTAGCGCTTCGATTCCCAGGCCCTGGAACTCATATGGCGAGGTACGTGGCTTGTAGGCGCCTCCGCGCAGCATGGTAGCGCCGGCGCGCTTCACGCCTTCGGCCGTCTCCAGCAATTGCTCGCGCGACTCTACGGAGCAGGGACCGGCGATGACGACGACTTCGGGGCCGCCGATTCTTACTCCTCCAACGGCGACCACCGTTGGCTGCGGGTGGGTTTGACGGCTGACCAGCTTGAAGGGCTGGGCGATGGCGACCACGGTGTCCACGCCGGGGGCGACGGAGAGCGCTTCGATTTCATGGCGGCGGCCGCCGCTGCCGACTGCGGCAACGATGGTGCGTTCGGTGCCGCGGGTGACGTGGGGCTGGAATCCGGCTTCGCGGATGCGCTGAATGATGTGTTCGATCTGCTGTTCGGTGGCGCCGTCGGACATGTTCACGATCATGGTGTGACCTTTCTGTCTTCTATCTGGTAGTCGCAACTTCAAAAAAACAAAAGCCGCGATTTGCTATCGCGGCTTCGGCGGAATCTTTGAGCTTCTCTATTGCCCTGGTGACTGGCTCCGATTCTGCACCTCCGCCGCGAATGGAAACCAAAAGCGGCTAAACAGGCTAAAGGTGGTAAATCGTGTCATAGAGATGTTGAACGCTAAAGTTAGTAACATCGTTTCTTCTATATCTGGTGCCGAACTTTACTGCCGGGATTATTGCAAAGAACTAGCAACCTGGGAGAATGCGTTATTGGCGTTGGTCCCGATCAGACGTACGGTGCCGATCACCAATACCAGGATGACGGCGAGCATGACGGCATATTCGGCAATATCCTGTCCTTCTTCGTCTCTGCAAATATTGCGAAAAAACTTAACCATAGATCCTCCGGGGGAAAGCTTGCGGATGTACAATGATGACGACTTGGAGGGCGATTGTCAATCACAACTCGGGCTAGTTTTTCCACCGTTCGCGACTGCGAGTGGAGCCTGAAACTGAGCCACAGGCAAGGCTTCTGAGCCGATCACGAATGACGGCATTCATTCGTCGGAGGAGGATGGAAGCGGAATCGCGAGCATCGCTTTTCTGCGTCGCAACGACAAGAATCAGAACTCAAGGTCCGGTGGCGAGGGAAGCTGAGCCCGTTGCCGGGGCCATGGTATCGCTTACGAGCTGGCGTGCGCCATGGGTCGCATAATCGAGAACTCGTCCCGGCAGCACTCCGAGGTAGAGGGTAAGCAGCACGCTTATTGCAATGGCGAGCGCGGTCGCGGCGGTCATATGAGCAACTGGAACCTGGCCGCGCGGCTCCCGCATGTACATCATGACGATGATGCGCAAGTAATAATACGCGGCCACCGCACTATTCAGCACCAGAATGATGGCCAGGCCGACGAGATTCGAATTCAGCGCCGCCGTCAACACGTAGAACTTCGCGAAGAAGCCGCCGGTGATCGGGATGCCGATCAGCGACATCAGGAAGAATGTAAAAGTCGCGGCCAGCACGGGCGACTTCCTGCCGAGTCCGGCATAATCTTCGAGCGTGACGTACTTCTCGCCTGCGTTCGCAAAGTGGCTGACTACGGCAAACGCTCCCACGTTCATAGCGGCGTAAGCGGCGGTGTAAAACATCGCAGCGGAGGTGCCCAGTTCCGGTTGCGCCGCAAACGCAACCAGCACATATCCGGCGTGGGCGATGGAAGAATAGGCGAGCAGGCGCTTGACGTTGTCCTGCACCAGCGCACACAAATTTCCCAGCGTCATGGTCAGCGCGGCCGAAACCCAGATCAGCCAGAACCGTCCGGGGGCGTTGGCTTCGAACATGACGCGCAGCAAAACCGCGAAGGCCGCCGCCTTGGGGCCGGTTGACATCAGCCCGACGACCGGAGCAGGCGCCCCTTCATAAACGTCGGGAGTCCAGACGTGGAAAGGCGCGGACGCAGACCTTGAATCCCAAGCCTACAAACATGAGCGCCGTCGCGACATAGGCCAGTACCGGTATGGTCGCACCGGCGAATGCAGCGCTGGGTAGAGCGCGTTGCGGATGGCATCGATGTTGGTGGATCCAGTGGCGCCGAACATCAGGGCCACGCCGTAGAGGAAGAATGCGGTGGCAAACGATCCTAGCAGGAAATACTTCAGCGACGCTTCGCTGCTCGACGCTTCGCGGCGACGGAAGCCTGCGAGGATGTAGGTCGAGATCGACGAAATTTCCAGGGCGATAAAAATCAGCACGAGTTCGATCGCCGACGACATCAGGCACATGCCCACCGTGCCGAACAGAATCAGTCCGTAGTATTCGCCGGCGCGGATGCGCTGCACTCGCCAGTATTCGAAAGAACTGAGAATGGCGACTGCGGCAATCGCGATGACGAGGACGTGAAAAAAGATGCTGAAGCTGTTCGACGCGAACCATGTTCCAGAAGGCGGTGCCGGGATACTCAGCCATCCAGAAGGTCGCGGCCAGCGCGGCCAGAGTGCCGATCAGCGCGATGGTGCCGAGAGTTTGGTGACTGTTTTCTTCGTCGAGCAGCGGGATCGACCACCATGATCAACATGCCGAAGAGCGAGAGCACTATCTCCGGCAGGATGCGCATGTAGTCGGCGAGCGGCGGCGACTGGAGAGCCTGCACCTGCGCCAGCAGAGCCGGCAATGAATGCGCGAATGCCATCATTGGCCCACCAGTTTGCTGGCCAACTGGGTGAGCGGACCTAGCGCGGCTTGCACCGCCGGATCAATTGCGCTGAGCCACACCAGGGGCGCGACTCCCATTACCAGAGCGGCGACGGCAATCGGCCAGAGCGCTGCTTTCTCGCGCAGGTTGAGGTCGGGCAGCGTGTTGTTGACTTCGTGCGTGACCTTGCCGAAGAAAACGCGCTGATACATCCAGAGGAGGTAGCAGGCGCTCCAGATCACGCCGGTTGCGGCGAGGATGCCGTAGATCGGGCGGGCCTGGAATGCTCCGCTCATCACCAGGAACTCGCCGATGAAACCGTTCAGCAGCGGCAGTCCGGCCGAGGCCAGCAGCGTGACTAGAAAGAAGGTGGCGTACTTGGGCATCGGTGTCGCGAGTCCGCCGAACTCGGCGATCTCGTAGGTGTGGCGGCGTTCGTAGAGGATGCCTGCGAGCATGAAGAGTCCGCCGGTGGCTACTCCGTGGGACAGCATGACGAAGACGGCTCCGTTGAGGCCGGCAGCCGTGAAGCTGAAGATGCCGAGGACGACGAAGCCGAGGTGGCTGACCGAGGAGTAGGCGATCAGCTTTTTCATGTTCGGCTGCACTAACGCGACCAGCGCGCCGTAAATGATGCCGATTAGCGCCAGAACCATGATCCATGGCGCGTTGCGGTGCGCCTGCTCGGGAAAGAGGCCGACGTTGAAACGCAGCAGGCCGTAGGTCCCCATCTTCAGCAGGACGCCTGCCAGCAGGACTGATCCGGCGGTCGGGGCTTCGACGTGGGCGTCGGGCAGCCAGGTGTGAAGAGGGAAGATTGGAACCTTGACGGCAAAGGCGATGAAGAAGCCGAGGAAGAGCCACAGAGAGGCGGATTCGAAGCCGGGAACTTGTCCGGCGCGAATTGCGTTCTGAATGGCGACAAAATCGAAGGTGCCGGTTTTGGCGTAGAGCCACATAATCGCCGCCAGCATGAACATCGAGCCGATGAAGGTGAACAGGAAATACTTTACGGCGGCGTAAACCTTGCGTCCGTGGCCGTACATGCCGATCAGAAGCGCCATCGGGACCAGCGTCGCTTCCCAGAAAAAGTAGAACAGGAACAGATCGAGCGAGGTGAAGACGCCGATCAGCGCCGTCTCCAGGATCAGCAGCAGGATGAAAAATTCTTTTACCCGGGTTTGAATCGACGTCCACGAAATCAGCACGCAGAGGGGCGTGAGGAACGTGGTCAGCACCACCAGCCAGACGGAGAATCCGTCGATGCCCATGTGGTAATGAATGTTGGGAGTGGTGATCCAGACCCGGTCGATCTCGAACTTGAACAAGTTGTGGTCGCGATGGAGGTGCACCGGCAAGTGCAGCGAGGCTACGAAGGCCAGTATGGAGATGACTAAAGCAAACAGCTTGATGTCGCGATCACGGCGCGGGATCAGCAGAATCAGCAGGCCGCCGACGGCGGGGATGAAGGTCACCAGCGACAGAATGATGGGGCTGAGGTTGTCCATATTCAGTGAACCCCCATCCAGACCATGTAGGCGATTACGATCGCGCCTCCAGCGGCTACCCAAGCGGCGTAGGAGCGCAAATTGCCGGACTGCATGTGGCGCGCGTTGTCAGAGACCTCGCGAGCGGCGGTGGCTGAATTGTTGACGGTGGCGTCGATCACATCCTGGTCGATGCCATGCCAGAGAATCGTGGTCGAGCCTTCGATCAGTGGTTTCACGAAAAGCGCGGCGTAAAGTTCGTCGATGTAGTACTTGTTGACGACGGCCGTGTAGAGGCTGCCGAGGCTTGCGGCGATGCGCGCCGGCAGTTGCGGACGGCGCTTGTGATAGAGCAGATAGGCCAGGATACCGACCCAGAGACCGGCCACACTCGACGGAAATCTGCCATCAGGATTGTATTCGAGCGTCCTACTTGCCCGCAGTTTCGGCGGCGTTTCTGGCGCAAGGTCACGCGCGGCTCCCTGAAAACCGGAGCCAGGAAATGCTCGAAGCGGCCGCCGATGCCGACCACAATCCACCTACAATCGGACAGGATGGCCAGAACTACCAGCGGACCGAGCATCACCCACGGGCTCTCATGGGGCTCGCCATGGCCGTGGCCGTGCCTGTGCGGCGGAGCGCCCTGCCCGTGGGTCGTGCCCGTCACGGCTCGCTTCCTCCACGATACTCGCCACCGAATGTCATGTACATCAGACGGAACATATAAAAGGAGGTGAGGAAGGCCGTGATCACGCCGATCAGCCAATACACCCAGCTTCCGTGTTGGAGTAAGCCTTGCCAAAGAATTTCATCTTTTGAACAGAAGCCCGCTAGCGGTGGAATGCCAGCGATGGCGAACGTGGCCATCCGACATGGTCAGCGAACGTCCACGGCATGTACACGCGGAGGCCGCCCATCTTGCGCATGTCCTGCTCGCCGCCGACGCCGTGAATTACGGAACCGGCCGCGAGGAATAGCAGGCCTTTGAAGAAGGCGTGCGTCATCAGGTGGAAGATGCCAGCGGAGAACGCTCCTACGCCGCAGGCCATAAACATGTAGCCGAGCTGCGAGACGGTGGAGTAGGCCAGGACTTTCTTGATGTCGGTCTGGGCCATGCCGATGGTGGCGGCAAAGAGAGCGGTGAGGGTTCCGATGATCGCGACTACCGTCAGTGCCATGGGCGCGCGGTCGAAAATCGCGGACGAACGCGCGACCATGTACACGCCAGCCGTGACCATGGTCGCGGCGTGGATCAGTGCGGAGACTGGAGTTGGGCCCTCCATGGCGTCGGGCAGCCAGACGTAGAGAGGAATTTGCGCCGACTTGCCTGCGGCTCCGACCATCAAGAGCAGTCCGATGGCCGTGAGCGTTCCTGCGCCAGCGGTCTCGGACGGTAGCAGACGCACAGCATCAAATACTCGCGTGAAGTCGAGCGATCCGAAATGCTTGACCATCAGGAAGAGGGCGATCAGGAATCCGAAGTCGCCGATGCGGTTAACGATGAATGCTTTCTTGCCGGCCGACGCCGCCGAGTCTTTCGTGAACCAGAATCCGATTAGCAGATACGACGCGAGGCCTACGCCTTCCCAGCCAATGAACATGACGAGATAGTTCTTCGCCAGCACGAGGGTCAGCATGAAGAACATGAACAGGTTCAGATAGGACATGAAGCGGTAGTAGCCGTCGTCGTCCGACATGTAGCCGACAGAGTAGATGTGAATAAGGAAGCCGACGCCGGTGACCACGAGCAGCATGACGAGCGATAACTGATCGAGATAGAAACTGAAGTCGACTTGGAAGCTTCCGGAGCGGAGCCAGTGGGCTAGATCGTAATAATAAGGAGCGGATGCCGAAGAAAAGCTCGCCGCGAGGAACAACGCCATGGCAAAGGCAGCGCCAGAAAAGACGAGCGCGACCGTGGTGATCGCCTTCTTTGACGAATGGCGTCCGAAGAAGCCATTGATCGCCGCCCCGGCCAGGGGAAGGATCGGGACGATCCAAAGATAGGGATTCAGATAGGGATTCGGCGTCATAGCTTGAGCAGGTTCACCTGGTCGACATTCAAAGTTTCACGGGTGCGATAGACGGCGATGATGATGGCTAGCCCGACGGCAGCTTCGGCAGCGGCCACCACCATGACGAAGAAGACGAAGACGTGTCCGCTGAGCGAGTACCATTGCGCGGCGAAGGCTACGAACGAAAGATTCACGCCGTTCAGCATCAGCTCGATCGACATGAAGATGGTGATGATGTTGCGCTTGATCAGGAACCCGATGACTCCACAGGCGAAGAGGATTCCGCTTAGCACCAGGTAGTAGGAGAGAGGGACCATGATTATCCTTTGTCCTCTCTGGGGCCGCGAGCCACGGCTTCGGGACGGCTGGCGAGCACCACCGCGCCCATGATGGCGATCAGGATCAACACCGAGGTGACTTCAAAGGGCAGCAGAAAATCGTGGAAGAGAAGCTCGGCAATATTTCGGGGATCTCCCTTTAGCGCGCCGATGGGGACTGATTGCAGGTTGGGGATGTGGAGCAGGGTCCAGGCGACGAGCACGCCGCCGATCGCTACTCCGGGAACGCCGATCAGGAGCGCAACCCGGCTGCCCTTGGTTTGTTCTTCTTTGCCGGCGTTCAGCAACATGATGGTGATCAGGAACAACACCATGATCGCGCCGGCGTAAACGATGACTTGCACGGCAGCGAGAAACTCCGCGCCCAGCAAAAGGTATTCGGCGGCGAGCGAGGCCATCACCACGATCAGCGACAACGCGCTGTTAATGGGATGGCTCTGCATGAGCAGGTTGATGGCTCCCGCTACGCAGATTGCTCCGAAGAATAGAAATAAGATTAGATGAAGCATTGTTGCCAGTTCTCAGTTGTCAGTTCTCAGCTGTCAGTAAAACCCAAGATCTAAGGTTCGGTACTGGCAACTGAGAACTGCTTTCACGCCGTCCACGCCACGATCAGCGCGGTTATCACGATATTCGCCATGGCCACTGGCAGCAGCACCTTCCATCCGAACGCCATCAGTTGGTCGTAGCGGAATCGGGGTAAGGTCCAGCGCACCCAGACGTACAGGAACATAAAAAAGAAAACTTTCAGGCAAAACCAGACGATCGGCAAAATCATTTGCAGGATCGGCGGTCCGAAGACCGGGCCCAGCCATCCACCGAAAAACAGTAGTGTGGCTAAGCACGCCACTGTCACCATGTTCGCGTACTCGGCCATGAAGAACATGGCGAACTTCATAGCGCTGTATTCGGTGTGATATCCGGCTACGAGTTCAGACTCGGCTTCGGGCAGGTCGAAGGGCGTGCGGTTGGTTTCGGCGTAGGCGGAAATCAAATAAACGAAGAACGCGACCGGCTGAAAAAAAATGTACCAGTGGAGATGGCGCTGGGATTCAACGATGTCGCGCAGGCTGAGGCTGCCGGCCAGGACCACGACTCCCACCAGCGCGAGGCCTAGCGAGACTTCGTAGCTGATCATCTGGGCGCTGGCCCGCAGGCCGCCGAGCAACGAATATTTGTTGTTGGACGACCATCCGGCGAGGGCGACGCCGTACACGCCCATCGAGGTGATGCCGAGAACTATCAGCAAGCCGATGTTCAGGTCGGCGATCTGAAACGGAGTGTCGATTGGCGGCGATGGTGAACCAATGGCCGACGCTGATTGCCGGAATCGCCAGCGAGTTGCCAAATGGAATTACGGAAATCGACGTTATCGCAAAGACGAGCGCGATCATCGGCGCTGCGATGTAGAGCGGCTTGTACACGTGCGGCTGCGTCAAATCTTCTTTGAAAATGAATTTGACGCCGTCGGCGAGTGGCTGCAGCAGGCCGAAAGGCCCGACCCGCGTGGGGCCCCAGCGGTTCTGAATGTGAGCCGAGACCTTGCGCTCGAGCCAGACGCTATAGGCCACCGCCGTCAGCAGAACGCCGACTACGGCGAGCGACTTGATGATCGAAATGATGATGAAGGTCGTTATGCTCATCGAAGTATTAGTCCGCTGCGACTTCTGAGTCGGCGGATTTGTTTTCGAACACCGAATTCAAAGTCTTGGAATACCGCCCCAGCGTTCCCGAGCTGAAGAGATCATCGTTGGCTGGGACTATGAGTTGCGGATCCTGAATCGCGCTGATGCCGCTTTCGGCAATCTCCAGATGCTGATCGTTGCCGGCCAGCAGATTGACCCGCGAAATATCGTATCCGGCAACCACGCGCTGGATTTCGTCAAGAATCGCCATGGGATCGAACGGAGTCATTTTCGGCTCGAGGTTATGGGCTTCGAGCCAGACGGCATGGCGATCGGCCTCGCCTGATTGCGCACCGCGGGTCTGTCCCATGTCGGAGTGCGTACCGCCTCCGAAGGGCACTAGACCATGGACATCGAAGCCCATGGCGTCGGCGATGCGAACGATCATTTCGAAGTCTGGCTTGGTGTCCGAGACTTCGCCTGCCTTTTTGAGCAGTTGCAGATCGCCGCAGGTGTTGGTGTAGGTACCGGTTTTTTCGTAGGCGTTGGCCGCCGGTAAAATCACGTCGGCGATGGCTGCGGTCTCGGTCAGGAACATGTCCTGAACCACTACGAAAGTGTTGGCCAGCGCGAAGGGATCGATGCCCAGACGGCCGACGGGATTGGAGCCGACTACGTAAAGCGCCTTCAGTTTGCCGGCTTTCGCCGCTTCCATCATCTCTGGCAGGGTCAAACCTTTTTCGGTCGGGAGCTTGCCCCATTCCCGCTGGAACTTGTGGGCTGTGTTATCGGCAGAGTTGATAGGTTCGTATCCCGGCAGAAGATCGGGGTAGAGTCCCATTTCACTGGCGCCGCGGGAATTCGCGTAGTCGCCGAGGCAGATTAGCTTTGCTCCGGTCAGCGTCGAGGCGAAGGCTACTAGCTTCTCGATGTCGTGGGCGCGTAGTCCGGAACCGAAGGCGATTACCAGGTTGTGCTCGGCACGGATCTTGCTCGCGCAGGGCTAGCCAGGCTTCGCGCGTCGTGGTGTCGACGGCGTCATTGTTGCCGACGAGTTGATCGAGCAGGGAATCGTCGCCACCGAGAAACGCTACTGCTTTCGCTTCTGCGCCTGCGGGCACCGTTCCGAGCGCTGTCGCCTGACGGCGCAACTTGATGGCCTCGGAGTTTATTACATAGAGTTTCGCTCGGCGCAAGCGGACGTTGGTGCGGATCTGCCATGCCAGCAGCGGATGCTGGTTGGTGGGATCGTTGCCGATCAGCAGAATGGCGGGCGCGTTCAACACGTCACGCATGGAAGCGGTCTTTCCGGGCTTGCCGTGGAGCGCGGCCGCGAGCGCGGGGTAGTCGGCGGTGCGATGATGGTCGACGTTGTTGGTCTTTAATACCACGCGGGCAAATTTTGAGAGCAGGTAATTTTCTTCGTTGGTGGTGCGATTTGATCCGATAACGCCGATGGCAGTGCCTGTGTGGCTTTCGTTACTACGATCGTCGCGAACTTCTCGGAAGCGTTTGCCGATCAGTTCGAACGCTTCTTCCCAGGTCGCGGGCGTCAGCTTGCCATTCTTGCGAATGAGCGGATGCATTAAGCGGTCTTCGTGATGGGCGAAGTCGAAGGCGTAGCGTCCCTTGACGCAGAGGAAATCGCCGTTGATTCCGCTCTTGTCACGATTGTCGCCACGGACGATCTCGGCACCGGTGTCGCAGCGGCGCACGCCCAGCGTGGTTTTGCAGCCGTCCCCGCAATGGGTGCAGATCGTGCCGACGTGGTTCATTTCCCAGGGACGCGTCTTGTAGCGGTAGGCTCCGGAGGTGAGCGCACCGACGGGACAGATGTCGATGCACATGCCGCACTCTTCACAGTCGAGATGGTCTTCCTGATTGGGCGCGATCACGGAACCGACGCCGCGGTTCTGGATGCCTAGCGCCCAGACGTCCATGCCTTCTCCGCAGACGCGGACGCAGCGGTAGCACAAGATGCAGCGGGGGCGGTCGAAATACACTACGGGAGACCACTGCTGTTCTTCTTTGTGGTTCTTGGCCTCCATGAATTTCGATTCGGCTGCGCCGTAGGAGAACGTCATGTCCTGCAATTCACATTCGCCGCCGGCATCGCATACGGGGCAATCCAAGGGATGGTTGCCGAGCAGCATCTCGACCATCGCCTTGCGCGCCTGACGCACTTCATCACTTTCGGTGGCGACGGTCATGCCCTCGGTGACTACCGTAGTGCAGGCGGTTTGAAGCTTGGGAATCTTGTCGATCTTCACCACACACATGCGGCATGCGCCTTGCAGTGAGAGGCCGGGGTAGTAGCAAAACGAGGGGACTTCTATGCCCGCACTCTTGCAGGCCTCGATCAGCAACGAGCCAGCGGGGGCGGTGACCTTCTTGCCATCGACCGTGATGTTCACTACTGACGCTACGTCTGCCATGAATTCCTAGCTTGCCGCTTTCTGGTTCGAGATGGCGCGATATGCCGCGCTCTGTTTGATCTCGTCAATTTGCATGACATGCCGGTGCATATGTTGACAAAGCAAAAGTACGAGTTGGTGGCCATCCATATCGCCCAGGGGATGGTTTACCCACTTCTTCCGCATATCTTCGCTGTCGGATGCGACGAAGGCGATGCTCTCCTGCCGGCGCTGCTGTAACTCTGATCGCGCTTCGGTCAGAGAGAGGAACCGATCGGTGGGACGGGCACGCTCAGGAGCATTCCGCGGAGTGCTGCGGTCAACGGCGAGCTTTAGAACCAGCTCGTCCCGGGCCAGGTCTGGTGGATTCGCATTGGCCGAAGCTTCCCGCAGTCGCTTCAGGGTTCCTGCCTCGACCAAGGCCAGGTGTTCAGTGACCTGACGGATAGACCAGCGTCCTTCGGCGGGCGAGACGGTGGCCGCGTCTTCGGAGACGTTGATGGCTGCGAGAAAAACTTGTTCGCTTTCGCGCAGGCGCTCAAGCAATTGCTGTTTGCCGGTTGTTGAGGTCATCGTCTATGCCACTTCCATTTCTACGCCATCACCAGCGCGTGCTCTTTTTCAAACGGGCACGGTTTGCCATCCAAATGATCTTCAAACTCTTTTCTGAACTTTTTTACGAAGGCCATGGTGGGCATGGCCGCCGCGTCTCCGAGCGGACAGAATGTTTTTCCCAGCATGTTTTCTGACAGATAGTAAATGTTATCGATGTCTTTTTTTGTGCCTGCGCCGGCGTGGAAACGGGTCAACGTCTTCTCAAGCCAGTCGGTGCCTTCGCGGCAGGGGATGCACCAGCCGCAGCTTTCGTGGCGATAGAACTTCATGGTGCGCAGGGCGAACTTTACTATGCACGCCGTGTCGTCTAGAACCACCACGCCGCCGGATCCCAGCATCGAGCCAGTTTTCGCTACCGAGTCGAAGTCCATGGCGACGTCGATTTCTTCGGGTAAAAGAACCGGGGTTGACGATCCGCCGGGGACAACGGCTTTCAACTTGCGGCCGTTCGGAATTCCGCCGCCTACGTCGTAGATCATTTTCTTGAGGTTGTAGCCCATCGGAAGCTCGTAGACTCCGGGCTTGTTGAGATTTCCTGAGAGGCAGAACAGACGCGTGCCGCCATTTTTCTGCGTGCCGAGTTTGGCGTACCAGTCGGCGCCGCCCAACATAATGTGCGGGACGGCGGCCAGCGTCTCGACATTATTAATAACCGTCGGGCCGCCCCATAAGCCGACCACGGCAGGGAACGGCGGCTTGATTCGTGGAATGCCGCGCTTACCTTCGAGGGACTCCATCAAGGCAGATTCTTCGCCGACTTCGTAGGCTCCCGCTCCACCGTGCCAGTAAATGTCGAGATCGCGCCCGCTGCCGAAAATGTTCTTGCCCAGAAAACCCCTGGCGTAGGCGTCTTTGAGCGCCTTCTGCATAATGACCAGCAGGTAGCGATACTCGCCGCGCACATAGATGTAGCCAGTTTGCGCGCCGATTGCGAGCGCGGCGATCATTACACCTTCAATGACCGAGTGCGGATCGTGTTCTAAAATCAGGCGGTCTTTGCAGGTGCCGGGCTCGCTCTCGTCTCCGTTGCAGAGGACGTATTTCGGTTTGGCCGATTGCTTGGGGACGAACGACCATTTCATTCCGGTGCTGAAACCCGCGCCGCCTCGTCCGCGGAGGCCGGAGTTCTTGACTTCGTTGATGATGGCGTCCGGTGACAGGGCAAGCGCCTTCTGCACGGCTTTGTAGCCGTCCAGTTGGAGGTAGCGGTCGATATCGGCTGCGCCCTGACCGAAGCGCTTCGAGATGACCTTTACCTCGTCGGGATGGGAAACCAATGAAGCCATTTGTAATTTGTGATTTGTAATTTGTAATTGAAAATCTACTGCGTTCGCTTCAGCTTGTACTCGTCTAGAACCTGGTCCATTTTTGCGTTGGTAAGGTTCTCATGGAAGTCGTAGTTCACTTGCACTGCTGGGGCCCAGCTGCAGCCTCCTATGCATTCCACTTCTTCCAGCGAAAACACGCCGTCTTTGGTCGTGCCTTTGTTGCCGATATTCAGTTTCTCTTTGCAATGTTCGAACAGTTCTTCGCCACCGCGCAGCATGCATGCGATGTTGGTGCACACCTGCACGTTGTATTTTCCGCGCGGCTTGGTGGTTAGCATCGAGTAGTAACTGATCACGTTGCGGACTTCTAGTTCGGTGAGATCTAGTCGTTGCGCCAGTTCGGCGATTACTTCGTCGCTCATAAAGCCGACTTCATCCTGGGCGTAGAGTAGCGTCGGCACGAGCGCTGAGCGGCGCGTGGGATAGTGCGTCAGCATCTCGGCGAAACGAGCTTCGAATTCTTCAGAGAACTTCATGAATTTGTAATTGGCAATTGGTAATTTGTAATTTTAGCGTCTCACGTTCGCTTCCTCACAGAATGTTGGGTTGCGGTAAAGATAGCCGTCAACTCTTTTGACTCTTGCAGCAACTCTTTCAGTAATGCCATGCGGACGATCCCCGCATCTGCCAGCAACTCCAACCAAAGTCCACTTTCGTCCGCTTCCTCAACTACGATCCCAATTCGTGCGGCAAACTCAGCTCGCGACCTGGCTCGGCAAGATGCTCGGTAGTTGGCGGCTACCGAAGTCCCGCATCGCAGAAGTTGTTTCCCCATGACCTGCGCCTCGGCAGAGCGTGGCAACGAGCGATAAAGCTTCACTACCCGGAGCGCAAACGACTTAGTCCGCGCACGCAGCTCATCCGGCGTCATAAGCGTTTTAAAATTACAAATTACAAATCACCAATTACAAATTTCCTACCGGTCAATGTCTCCCAAGATCACGTCGATACTTCCGATGGCGGCGATTACGTCGGCTATCAGGCCGCCTTCGCACATTTTTGCTAGCGTCTGGAGATTTGCATAGGACGGACCGCGCATGTGCACGCGATAGGGCTTGGCGGTGCCGTCGCTGACTACGTAGTATCCCATCTCGCCGCGGGGCGATTCGACGGCCTGGTAAACCTCGCCTGCCGGAACTGCGAAGCCCTCGGTGATGATTTTGAAATGGTAGATCAGGGCTTCCATCTGGGTCTTCATCTTCTCGCGATCGGGAAGCACGACTTTGGGCGCGTCCGCTTTTATTGGTCCTTCTGGCATTCCTGCGAGCGCTTGTTGCACGATGCCAATCGACTCGCGCAATTCGGCAACGCGGCACAGGTAGCGCGCGAACACGTCGCCTTCGGTGCGGACTGGCACGTTGAACTTGAAATTCTCGTATCCGGTGTAGGGAGCGTCGCGGCGGAGGTCAATGTCGATACCGCTGCCGCGCAAGGTTGGGCCGCCCGCGCCGAGAGCAATCGCATCTTCGGCGGAGAGGTGGGCGACGCCTTTGGTGCGCATGGTGAAAATCGGATTGCCGGTCAGCAGGCCTTCATATTCATCTACGTTTCCGGGGAAGCGGTCGGCGAACTTCTTTACCTTTTCGAAGAAGCCTAGCGGTGGCTCCAGCGCCAGGCCGCCGATGCGGAAGTACGACGTCATCATGCGCTGTCCGCTGACCATCTCGAAGAAGCGCAGAATGTCTTCGCGCTCGCGGAAACAATAGAGGAAGACGGTCATCGCGCCGAGATCCATGGCGTGGGTTCCCAGCCAGACCAGGTGCGAGTTGATGCGGCTGAGTTCATTCATCAGAACCCGCATCCACTGCGCCTTCGGAGGAATCTCCAGCCCCAGCAGTTTTTCTACGGCCAGGCAGTAGCAGAGATTGTTGGTCAGGGGACAGAGGTAATCGATACGGTCGGTCAGCGGAACTACTTGCTGGTAGAACTTGGCTTCGCAGGTTTTCTCGATGCCGGTGTGGAGGTAGCCGATCTCCGGTTTGAGGCGGACTACGGTTTCGCCGTCAATCTCTAGAATGAGTCGCAGGACCCCGTGGGTGGAGGGGTGTTGCGGCCCCATATTAAGGACGAGGGTGCCCTCCGGACCGGGCTCAGCGACAGTGGCGGGAAATTGCGACATGGCTACCGGTAACCTTCCACCGGGTAGTCTTTGCGCAGGGGGTGACCTTCCCAGTCGTCGGGCATCATGATGCGTTGCAGATTGGGGTGTCCGGAGAAGCGCACTCCGAATAGATCGAACACCTCACGTTCGTAGAAATTGGCTGCGGGCCAGACCGACGTCACGGACTCGATGGCCGGACTCGATCCATCGAGGCGGACTTTCAGACGCACGCGCTCTTTATAGGGAATCGAGAGCAGGTGGTAAACCACCTCAAAGCGCGGTTCCGAGGGATACCAGTCGACGCAGGTGAGGTCGCACAAATAATTGAATGGGCAATTGGGAGAGTCGCGCAGGATTGCACAGACTTCACGGATTGCGCCTTTAGCGATCCAGATTGTAAGCTCGTCGCGATCGAACTTGACCGCCTGCACCACCGAGGCGTTCCATTCCACCAGGCGACCGAGCGCGGGATGCGACTTCAGTCGGTCGATGTCAGTGATGGGGGGAGTGAGCGGCATTAGAAATCTCCGCGTTTCAAGGAGGTCAATCCCCAGTCGAGGACGCCTTTTTTCCAGACATAGAAGAGGCCAACGGCGACGATGGCGATGTAGACCATCATCTCCCAGAAGCCAAACATCTTCAGTTCGCGCAGGATGACTGCCCAGGGATAAAGGAAAACGGCTTCCACGTCGAACAATATAAAGAGCATGGCTACGAGGTAGAACTTGACGGAGAAGCGTCCCTGGGCGTCGCCGATGGGCTGGACGCCGCACTCATAGGGCGACATTTTCGCCCGATTCGGTTTATGCTGGCCTATAAGCTGGGAAAGGATGACAATTACGGTCGCGAGGGCGGTGGCGATCCCGAAATGCATCAGGAGAGGGAGGTAGCGAGCGAAGTAATTGTCCGGCATAGGAGGAGCTATATATAATTTCGGCCACGAGCAATAGGGAACGTTCTAGATTAGTTTTGGCTGGTGGAAGTGTCAAGCCAAGCGCGTGATTTAACAGTGGTTTCATCCGGCGGAACTTGTGTTCGCACAAGGCTTGCGAGAAAAGGCAGGGCCGGGGAGAGCAATGAACCGCGATGATCTTTGGATTCAACACCGACATTCGGCACGAAGAAACGATCTACCACGTGCAGAGCGAGGCGCGCGAAGGCGAGCAGTTATTGCAGACGCAGGTTTTCGTTAAGGGCCGGTGCATCGGGAAGCGCGCGGTTCCTTATGGCGCCGGGGTGGGGAAAGCTTTTCAGACCAACGATCAGGACATGGAGAAGCGGTTGCGCGAATTGCATCGCGAGGTGCTGGATGCGATCCGCGAGGGCAAGCTCGAGGCTATTCTCGACAAGCGGGAGACGCCGGAAACCCTGGCGGCGGTGAAGGAGCTTGACCTGGAGTGGACTAATGCCGCGTCGGTGCACACGGATGGCGCTTTGACGATGCAGATTCGAGTCACGGAAGCCGGCGCCACGGTGGCCGGGGCTCGGCTGACGCTCCGGTTCGCACGGCCAGATGCTCCGCCGTATTATGCTCAGGTTCTTACCGACGCCGGGGGCAACGCCGAGATGCGGGTTCAGGTGGAGGAAAAGTCACTCGCTGATTCCTCCGTGGTGGTGCAAGCGAGCTTCGAGGGACGAAGTGCTACGCGCAAGTTTCAGTTGCGGGCCGCGCCCAGCTCCTAAAGGGGCTTCTGATTTCGAACGATTTACGGTATCGCTGAAGCGATGCCCTGATACGAAGCCGGCGTTTCTCCGCGATTCTCTCCACGATTCCGCCTACCGTTTTGACATGCGACAATTGAATTGATGAACTTAACTATCAATGGTGAGAGCCAGGCTTCGTGGGCTGAAACTCTAGGCCGGCTCGTGGAGATGCTTGGCATGAAGCCGGATCGTGTCGCCATTGAGTTGAATCGCGAGATCGTACCTCGCGACCGGTGGTCGCAGACTCCATTGCGCGACGGAGATCGGTTGGAGATCGTCCATTTTGTCGGCGGCGGAGTGGGGTAGCCGCCCCAGTCTGGCAACCGGTTTCGCGACCTGCTAACCTGATTTCACGTGGTTGGCGTACTTCTTGAGGGCCCCGTCGTTCAACGGATAGGACTTCAGTTTCCTAAACTGACTATGCAGGTTCGATTCCTGCCGGGGCTACCAGCTTGGGTGCGCTTGCGCTTGAATCGCTCGCAACGCTGGTATGGGTGGCTAACGGAACTATGGTAACGTGTGCAGATTTTTGCAGCTACCTGTTTGCGCAGACTGTCCCTGTGTTCTATCGTTGTCGTTGCCTTCGGCCGTTCTCCGTTGTAAAGTATGTATTACCGCTGGCTGAAGCCGATCCATTCCCCTGCCCAGCGGATTCCAGTTAAAAGGTGCGTCTGGGGAGTCAACATGTTCTGCGACACTTTGAGCGGGAATATTCGCCCTACTGAGCCGCTGCCTTTAGGCCTTATCCCGTCCTCTGATTTGCGGATCTCTCGTGCGTTCAGTTGCTCGCGGCGGTTCACTGTCCGCCATTGCGAGCTTTTCTTTTCCTGCTTTGTATTTTCCCCGCGTTCGGACAAACTCCCGTCCTGACCCAGCATTATGACAACGCCCGCACCGGTCAAAACATCAATGAAATGATTCTGGCTCCGTCCAATGTCAATCCGGTGCAATTCGGAAAGCTCTTCACACAAACTCTTGATGGGCAGATGACCGCGCAGCCACTGTATGTTCCGAGGGTTTTCATTCCGGCGTCGAATTCCACGCATAATGTGGTGTATGTTGCCACGATGCATGACAGCGTTTACGCGTTCGATGCCGATAGCAATCAGGGCAGCAATGCGTCTCCTCTTTGGTATGTGAATTTTCTTAATCCCACGAATGGCGTCACCAGCGTTCCGGCATCGGATGAGTTCTGCAAGAGTTCGTACTACACGGAATTCGGCATCCAGGGCACGCCGGTGATTGATACGACCCGGAATGCCATTTATGTGGTGGCCATGACTTTGGAGAATGGCGCCTTTGTCCACAGGCTCCATGCCTTGGATTTGGGCACGGGAGCGGAACTGTTCGGCGGCCCTGTCGTTATTACCGGCTCGGTCACAATCGACAACCAGCTTTATACCTTCATCCCACAATACCAGCAGGAACGCCCCGCGCTTCTGGAGCAAGACGGCATTGTGTATATCGGTTGGGGTGGCCCGGGTTGCAACGTCAAGACCGAAAACGGCTGGGTCATGGCCTACGATGGCGGCACGCTACAGCAGGTTGGCGTGTTCGACGCGTCGCCCGGGGTTGATGCATCCGCAGTCTGGTTGTCGGGAGCCGGACTCGCCGGAGATGGAAACGGGAACGTCTATGCCAACACCGGGGATGGTCTCTTCGACGCCGACACCGGCGGTAGCCACTATGGCGATAGCGTCCTGAAGTTTAGCCAGGGTGACGGTGTAATAAATCTGGTGGACTCCTTCACTCCCTACAACCAAAAATATTTTCAGGCGCACGACCTCGACGTCAGCTCCGGCGCGCTTCTGCTTTTGCCCTCAGTGTCCGAGGGCGATTTCATGGTTGCGGTTGACAAGAACGGAACCGTCTATCTGCTGAACCAGAATGGCCTGGGTGGGTTCAGTCCCAGCGGCGATATCCAGATCCCGCAGGAAATGGATGCTCCCGTGCTGGGCGACGTTCACGCTGGACTGACCTATTGGAATAACACTGTCTATCTTGAGGCGTATAACACTCCGGTCATGGCATATTCCTTTGCCAATGGCCAGCTTTCTTTGACGCCGACCTCGCAAACCCCGGCGGTGACGGCGCATCCGCAAGGGGGCATTGTCTCCTCCAATGGTGCGAACGATGGGATTTTCTGGTACGTCTCGGTTCCGACCAGCGATCTTTATGCTTTCGATGCCACCAATCTTGCGAACGAGTTTTACAACAGCACGATGGCAGGTACGCGCGATAAGTTAAGTCCCGCGGTTCATTTCGAGATGCCGATCGTGGCCGATGGCAGGGTGTATGTTAACGGGCAGACCCAGTTAACCGTCTTTGGACTATTGCCAGCGTTTACGGCCGCAGCGGGCAACAATCAGACCGGAGTCGCGGGGACAACGCTACCGGTCGCTTTGCAAGCGGCGCTTCAGGATCCCTACTCGGGCGAGTCCGATTCAGACTGCGGGCATTACGGTGAAGTTCAGCAATACGGGCCAGGATGGTAAGTTCTCGCCTGTAAAGGCGGTTACTAACAGCTCGGGGATCGCCACTACGACTTTCACTCTGCCAGATACGCCCGGGACCTACACGATTACTGCGGCCAGCTCTGGATATGCCAGCGCGACATTCGTAGAGACGGCGACGTCGGGAACTCCTGCGTCACTGTCCATCTCCTTCGGGAAATTTGCAGAAGCAACCGGTGGCATCGTTGTTGCCGGTTCCGTTGAAAGTCAGGGTCAAGGATGCTGCGGGCAACGGGCTCGTCGGAATCCAGGTGACTTTTTCTGACGGAGGAGCCGGCGGAACGCTATCGTCGCCGAAAGCCACTACGGATGCTTCGGGCTATGCGAGTACCTCGTACACCACCGGCACGAAAGCGGGCGTGGCTGACATTACCGCCTCCGGTGTCCGGACTGACTCCGGTGGTCTTCAAAGAAACGGTACTGGCCGGCCCGGCAACGTCCCTCAACATAGTATTCGGGCAACAATCAGACCGTCAAGGCGGGGACCGAGGCGAAGAAAGAGTTGGAGGTCATGGTCGCGGACCAGTACGGCAATCCGGCGTCAAAGATTTCGGTGAACTATAGCGACGGCGGAGCCGGAGGCAGCTTTTCACCGGATCCAGCCGCAACCAGCTGCGAAGGGAATAGCAGGCACCCGCTACACTGCTCCGGCGACCGCTGGAACCGTTACGGTCACGGCATTGGTAAATGGTCTTTCCGTTTTGTTCACGGTTAATGTTGATTAGGAGCGCCGGCTCAGTAAGTCGTTTTTCGATATCTTAACCTTCCGAAACTTGGGACAGTCGAGATAGGGTTTCGCCAGAATCTCGCCCCATGCAAGTCACTTCGAAATTGACGCCGCGCTGCCGTATAATCAAAACACTGTGCTCAAATATTCAATCGTAGTTCCTCTCCACAACGAGCAGGAGAACGTCACCGACCTGTACGCTCGCCTTAAATCCGTCATGGAAGCGAGCGGGGAGACCTTCGAGATGGTGCTGGTTGATGACGGCTCCATCGACGGCACGTTTAACCTGCTGCGGGAGATTGCTGCGGTGGACAGCCGTGTGACGGTGGTTAAGCTGCGCCGCAATTTTGGCCAGACCGCCGGGCTGGCCGCCGGATTCGACCACGCGCGCGGCGAATACATTATCGCCATGGACGGCGACTTGCAGCACGATCCCGCCGACATTCCTTTGTTCCTCGAAAAAATTGCCGAGGGCTACGACATCGTCAGTGGATGGCGCAAGAATCGCGTGGATAATTTCTGGCTGCGCCGGATTCCTTCGCGCTGCGCGAACTGGCTGATGGCGAAGCTGAGCGGCGTTGACATTCACGATTTCGGAACGACGTTTAAGGCCTATCGCCGCGAAATCCTGGGGCAGGTTCCGCTCTACGGAGAACTGCACCGCTTCATTCCGGCGCTGGCATCGTGGCATGGCGCGTCGATCATTGAAGTGCCGATCAGGAACGTGAATCGCGAACGCGGCGCTTCGCATTACGGAATCTCGCGCACTTTCCGCGTTTTCTTCGATCTCATCACCATCCGTTTCCTGCTGAAATATCTTTCCCGTCCGCTGCATTTTTTCGGCACGTTTGGGATGTTCAGCATTCTCGCGGGCAGCTCCATCTCGGGCTGGCTGATCGTGGAAAAGTTGCTGCACCATGCCGACATCATGTACCAGCACGGCCCGCTGATCATTTTCTCCGCCGTTCTGTTGCTCGCGGGGCTGAATATGCTCGCGGTCGGTCTGCTGGGAGAAATGCAGGTGCGCCACTACCACGAGCCCACGCAGCGTGCTCCGTACTCGGTTGATCGGATGCTGCGGGCGCAGAGCGAAGAGAGCACGATCTCGGAGTGAGGTCAGAGGGCAGAAGTCAGATTGCAGAGGTTAAAGTCAAAAGCAAAAACTCTAGTGCCTTTTAACCTCTGCAATCTGACATCTCACCTCTGAGCTTGCAGGGTCTATAATTTCATCCGCCGCTATGCCAACCACAACTCAATTCGAATTGCGCCTTGCCAGCCGGACTTCGCGGCTTGGCACCGAAACTGCTTTTGAAGTCCTGAACCGCGCCCGCGCGCTGGAAAAGCAAGGCAAGGAGATCATTCACCTGGAAATTGGCGAGCCTGACTTCGACACGCCCGCCAACATTATCGAAGCGGGAGTCGATGCGCTCCACAAGGGATGGACGCACTACGGGCCGGCCGCGGGTCTGCCAGAGTTGCGCCAGGCGATTGCCGAGTATGTGAGCTGTACCCGCAAAGTTCCCGTGTCGAGCGAGGAAGTGGTTGTGGTTCCGGGCGGCAAGCCGATTATTTTCTTTACGATCCTGGCATTGATTGAATCAGGGGATGAAGTCATCTATCCCAATCCCGGATTCCCCATTTACGAGTCAATGGTTAACTACTCAGTGGGCAAAGCGATCCCGATTCCGCTGCGCGAAGACCGCGATTTTTCTGTGGATGTCAAAGAACTGGCCTCGCTGATTAACGACCACACTCGGTTGATCATTCTGAATTCGCCGCACAATCCTACCGGCGGTGTGCTTACCAAGAAGGATATTTTCGAAATTGCCGAGGCGATTGGCGACCGCAACATTCTCATTCTTTCGGACGAAATCTACAGCCGCCTTATTTATGAGGGCGAGCATTTCTCCATCATGAGCGTGCCTGGTTTTAAAGAGCGGACTATTCTGCTTGACGGCTTCTCCAAAACGTACGCCATGACGGGATGGCGGCTGGGCTATGGCGTGATGCGTCCTGATCTGGCTGGGCCAATCACGCGCCTGGTCACCAACTCGAACTCCTGCACGGCTAGCTTCACGCAGATCGCTGGAGTCGAGGCGCTGCGCGGGGACCAGTCGTCGGTGGATAAGATGAGCGCGGAGTTCCAGCGGCGTCGCGATGTTTTCGTCGCTGGACTGAACAAGATTAAGGGGTTTTCGTGCCGCATGCCGAAGGGGGCGTTCTACGCGTTTCCGAATATAACCAAGACTGGCTGGCCGTCGAAGAAACTGGCTGACGCGCTGCTTGAACAGGCTGGCGTCGCCTGCCTCTCGGGGACGGCGTTCGGCGAATATGGAGAAGGGTATTTGCGGTTTAGCGTCGCTAATTCGCTGGAGAATTTGACCAAGGCGTTAGCGCGGATCGAGGATTGGGTGGGGACGAACCTGCGGTGAACTGAGAACTCCAGAACCTCTGCACCTCCGCGATCTCTGCGGT
Source organism: uncultured Acidobacteriaceae bacterium (assembly GCA_963826845.1). Classification (GTDB taxonomy): domain Bacteria; phylum Acidobacteriota; class Terriglobia; order Terriglobales; family Acidobacteriaceae; genus Acidiflorens. Next base: position 27,865 of record CAWGYS010000016.1, on the reverse strand, counting down.
TGATGCTTTTGCACTCACCTCCCGCGACAACCGCCAGCCCGAGTTGGTGTAAACTTTGGCCGCTGTGGCAAACCGCTATGACAAATATTGATAAGCATCCCGCCGGTTCTTTTTGCTGGATTGAACTTCACACTACCGACCAGCCTGCCGCCAAGAAGTTTTATGGTTCTCTGTTCGGATGGGAGTCCCATGATAATCCGATGGGGCCTAACGATTTTTATACTGAATTCAAACTTCAGGGCCGTGAAGCTGCGGCCGGATGCACCTTGCGTCCTGAAGAGCGTTCGCAGGGTGTTCCGCCGCACTGGTTGATTTACATAACGGTCGCGAGCGCCGATGCCGCCGCTACGAAGGCGGCGCAACTGGGCGGCAAAGTTCTTGCACCGGCGTTCGATGTCATGGACGCGGGCCGCATGGCGGTTATTCAGGATCCGACGGGAGCAGTTTTCTGCGTCTGGCAAGCAAAGAAGAACGCTGGAATTGGTATCGCCGAAGTCGCGGGCACGCTCTGCTGGGCCGATCTGAGCACGCCCGATGTGAAACGCGCCTCCGACTTTTACTCCGGTCTTTTCGGATGGCAGGTTGCGGCCGATCCGAAAGATACTTCGGGCTACCTGCATATCAAGAACGGCGAGCATTTTATCGGAGGCGTTCCGCCTTCGGCCTACCGCCAGCCCGGAGTGCCGCCGCACTGGCTGGCCTATTTCCTGGTGGACGATGTGGATGCTTCCGCAGAAAAGGCCAAGGACATGGGCGCCAAGCTATATCTTCCGCCGATGTCGATGGCGGGAGTCGGCCGCTTGTCGGTGGTCGCCGATCCACAGGGCGCGGTGTTCGCGATCTTCAAATCGGCGCGCTGATAAGGGCGTTGGCCCACTGTGATTTTCCGAGTCAGTGCTTGGTTGTGTCTGCCGGTTGGAAGTCTGGGTCGCCCGACTGCCATAAGATGAAACTGTAGGTGTCGGCCGTCAGATGTTCGCGCTGCGGGCGACTAGAACCGAGGCCATGGCCTTCGTCGAAATCCACACGCAACAGGATTGGTTTTCCACTGGCTGTGGCTGCCTGAAGGCGCGTGATCATCTTGGCTACCATCCAGGTGGGAACTCGCGGATCGTTGGTGCCGGTGATGCCGAGGACGGCGGGATAGCGGGTTCCGGCGACGATGTGATGATAGGGGCTGACCGCATAGAGATACAGGAATTGCTGCGCATCGGTGACGTCGCCGAATTCCGGGACGTTCGCTGCGCCTCCTTGCGAGATTTGGAATCGCAGCATGTCAGTCATTCCGACGTTATCGATAGCGGCGGCAAATAATTCGGGATGCTGCACGATCGCGCCGCCGACTGCGATTCCGCCGGCGCTGGTACCGCGCACGGCGAGATGGGCCGGCGAAGTGTAACGCTCTTTAATCAGATATTGCGCCGCCGCGACCATGTCGTCGATGGTGTGCTGCTTGGTCTCTTTTCGGCCGGCGTTGTGCCAGGCTTCGCCGAACTCTCCACCGCCGCGGACGTGGGCGATGGCAAATACGCCTCCACGTTCGACCCACGCCAGAACGCGAGGATCGAAGTAGGGATCAAACGAGTCACCGTAGGCGCCGTAGCCCTCGAAGAGAGTGGGATGCGAGCTGTCGAGCGGCAATCCCTTCCTGCATAGAATCGAAAGCGGGACTTTCGTTCCATCGGTGCTCGTGGCTTCCACTTCGCGGGCTTCGACTTGGGAGAAATCGGCGGGATGCTTCTGGATCAACGCGATGTTCGATACTCGACCGGAAGAGGGATCGTACGCAAACGCCTGGTCGGACTGCGTCCAGGACTCGAGGCGAAAGAGAACTCCGGGCAACATTATGTTGGCATCTACGTTGGAAATCGAGCCCTGATAAGGCAGAGCGACGTCCTCCCACTTTAGCTGCGGGCCATAAGCTGCGCGCTGCAGGCGGAAACTCACGCCGCGCTTGGACTCCAGATACAAGCCGTCCTGGGCAGCGTAAACGCCGACTAGAACGGCGTCGCTGGCGGGAACGACCTCGGCGGCTTGGGCGATGTCGGGATGGTCGAGATCAAGCGATAAGAGTTTGCGGTTGGGCGCTCCTTTATCGACGAGCAGGTACATGGTCGATCCGTGGATCGCAACCGGGCTGTCGGCTCCCGGAGAGATCAGATCTTCGGATGAAGCGATCTTCGTCCATGTCCATGGCGCGCTGTTGCTCTGAGCCTTGGCAACAGGCGCGATATACAGGCTGGTCGGATCGGTTGTGCCTGCGGAATAAAAAGAAACTGCAAGGTTGGATCCCGGCGTGACGGCTGTGCCCACGAAGCCTGCCTTCGGGATCGTCACCGATTCAGAGACGCCCGGACCAAACACTGCGGGGTCTTTCTCTGGATCTGAGCCGATGACGTGAAGGAAGACGCGCTCGTTCTCGTAAATTGCTGAGGCGGGAGCGTCCGGCGGCAGCTTTTGAAGGCGCGCGTAGTAGAAGGATTGCGAATCCGTCTGCCACGAGGGACCGGCGTATTGGGTGCGCGTGATGGCGTCGGGCAGCAAGCGCCCGGTGGCGGTCTCGATGACGTGGATGGTGCTGTTCTCCGATCCACCGAGCGAGACTCCGGCGATCACATAGCGGCCATCCCACGAGGGGGTGTAGTAATCGATGGCGGCATGGGAATCGCCTTGTTCCATCGAAACGGGATCGAGTAACTTGTGCGATTTGCCGTCGGCGTCGCGGACCAGGAGGGATGCCGTTTTCGCGCCGGGAGCGGTTTCCAGGTAGAAGAGAGAGTTGCCGCCGCGCTGCCAGGAACGCACGGTGGGAACGGCGTTGTCGAGCGCTTCGATGCGCGCCAACATTGCATCGCGTCCCTTGAGTGAACTCAAGATTGAGCGGGTGTAAGCATTTTGTGCTTTTAGAACTTCGAGCAGCTGCGCATCGTCGGTTCCTGATTCCATCCAACGGTAGGGGTCAGACACCTTTGTCCCGAAGTAGTCCGTGACCACGTCCACAGCTTTGGCCGGCGGCGGTTTGAGGCTTGCGGGAGTGGGTGAGGTGTTTGGAGCCTGCGCCGCGAGCGACGCGACGGAGATGATCAGAAGAAGGGCAACTGCGTGACATTTTCGAACCATGGAGGCCTCAGAGAGAATAAATACTGGCGCTGGCGCGCCGTTTATCATATCGCATCGTGGGTTGAGAGTCGTCAGAGATGACGTGCACTCCTTGCGATCGCGACCGTTTGCCTGGTCGTTTGCATGACTCTGCGGCCGGATGTTACAACCCTCCTGAGACCTGCTTGTGAAAAAGTTCACAAAACAAATTGCCATTGTCTGCGTCCTCGCACTTTTCTCGCTGCTGGTCGTGTTCGTCGTCGTGCGGGCTGCCGACCGTGCACGCCGCATCAATCTGCCGACAAGCAAGACTTTGACCCTCCCTGTCCCCGGATACCTCGCCCGGACCAACAGCTTCCCTTCGACCATTGCGCTTAGTCCTGACGGGCGATACGCGGCGCTGCTTAATCAGGGATACGGCACGCAGGAAACGGGCGCGCGGCAGTCAATTGCCGTTCTGGATCTCAGCAATAATCAACTGCGCGATTTTCCGGACGACCGTCTGAGCGACGATTACTCCACGCGCCAGAGCTACTTCATCGGCTTAGCGTTTTCGACGGATGAGAAGCATCTCTATGCCTCGATGGGTTCGATCACCGACCCTACCGGGGAGAAGCCGAAGAGCACGGGGAATGGAATTGCGGTGTACAAGTTCGCGGCGGGGCAGGTTGCTCGGGAGCGATTCATCAAGATTCCGCCGCAGCGTCTTGCAGAGGGAAAGGAAGTCGCATTCGGCGTGCGCACCACTCCGGCCGGGACCGCGCCACCTTATCCTGCGGGATTCGTGGTATTGCCCGGAGCGAAGGGCGACCGGCTGCTGATCGCCAATAATCTTTCGGATAATGCCATCGTTCTTGACACGAGAGACGGCAAAATTCTGCAAGCGTTCGATTTGAGCAGAAGCCGCTACGTTCCGGAAGCGTACCCGTATACGGTCATCGCCAATAAAGCCGGGACTAAAGCTTGGGTGAGCTTGTGGAATAGTTCGTCGGTTGCGGAATTGGATCTTGAAAGGGGCACGGTCGCGCGGTGGATCGACAATTTACAGAAACACGAAGACCCCAATGCTCCAAGTTCGCATGCGACAGCGATGCTCTTAAGCCCGAACGAGGAGACGCTCTACGTGGCGCTGGCCAACGCCGATATGGTGTCAGCTGTCGATCTGAAATCCGGGTTCGCTTTTCCTCTTTATCGCACAGGAATCAATAACCCCGGATCAGGCCTGCAAGCCATTGCTCTCTCACCCAGCGGAAGGTATCTTTTTGCCGCTTCTGGGTCGCTCGATGCGATTGCTGTCTTCAACGTCAAGGATCCTCCAAAATTGGCTCCAAGCGGCCTTTACATTGCTCCAGGCAACTTGCCACTTGACAATCCTACCGGTTTCATCCCCACCGAGTGGTATCCCAGCGCGCTCGCTATCGCTGGCAACGATTTGCTCATCACCACCGCCAAGGGCGAAGGCAGCGGTCCCGACAACATGCTGGGTACGCTCAAGGGCGAACGCAAAAGGAAAGAGCATCCTTACATTCCGACCCTGATCGGCGGTTCCATCCAGCGCATCAGCCTGGCCAACATCGAGAAAAACCTGGCGGCCTACACGCGCCAGGTCGAAGAAGATAATCTGCTGCGCTCTGACGGCGGCAAATTCGAATTCGCTGGCGGGAAGAATCCCATCCGCCATGTGATCTACGTGTTGAAGGAAAACCGCACCTACGATCAGGTCTTCGGCGACCTGCCGGTTGGCGATGGCGATCCGTCCTTGACTATGTACGGCGCGGAAATCACTCCCAACCAACACAAGCTCGCCCTGCAGTTTGGAGTGCTCGACAACTTCTATGACAGCGGAGAAGTTTCGGGCGACGGCCACATTTGGTCCACCGCCGCTACCACCAGTGACTACAACGAGAAGACGTGGCCCATCGGCTATCGCAGCAAAGAGCGGACGTATGATTCCGGCGGCAGCGTGGCTGAGGAGTTTCCGCTGGAGCAGGGAATCCCCGACGTGGACGATCCCGGCACGGGTTTTATCTGGGATAACCTCGCGCGCCGCGCACTCAGCTATCGCATCTACGGGGAATTTATTGCTGCGGTGTGGTGCACAAGCGAGAGAGCGAAATCGCCGAAGGAGGGAACGCCGTCGCCGTCGTCTGCGACTTGTCCGGTGGCTGCGATCAAGCACGGGGAACCTCTGCCGCCGAACGTGGGCAATCCGCCGGGCGGGCCTAGCCCGTGGCCCTGGGCGATTCCGCAGATGAAGCGCATGCGTCCGACGAAAGCGGCGCTGCGCGATCACTACGACCCGCTTTTTCCGGACTTCGAAACCGATTATCCTGATCAGCTCCGGGCCGACGAATTTCTGCGCGAGTTTGATGAGTTCGTGAAGGCCAAGGGTAGCGCCAAGGAGCTTCCGCAGTTCACGCTGCTCTATCTGCCTGACGATCACACTGGAGGGACCCGTCCGGGGAAGCCTACGCCGAATGCTTCCGTCGCCGACAACGATCTCGCGGTCGGCCGCGTCGTGGATGCCGTTTCGCATAGTCCTTACTGGGACGACACCGCCATTTTCGTGATCGAAGACGACGCGCAGGATGGCGCCGATCACGTCGACGCGCATCGGTCGACTGCTCTGGCCATCAGCAAGTATTCGCCGCACACGCCGGCCGCGTTTGTGGATCATCATTTCTATACGACGGTCAACATGGTCCACACTATGGAGGCTCTGCTTGGCCTGCCTCCAATGAACCTGTTTGACGCGCACGCGCCGCTTATGGCGCCGCTGTTCTCGGGGCCGGGAACGCAGCCTGCGTATCAGGTTGACGACAAGAATCTGCGTAATGGGCTTATCTATCGAGTGAACTCGAAAAACGCTCCGGGCGCGAAAGAGTCTTCGCTGATGGATTTCTCCAAGCCGGACGCCGTCGACGCGAAGAGGCTGAATGCGATCCTGTGGCAGGATGCGAAAGGCGATGCACCATCGCCGACCGGCGGCCATCGTCCCTGAACCACGACACGCTCGCGTCCGTCCCCGGGCAAGCTACGCTACAATTTGCTCGTGAGTTCTCCGATTGAATGCACCGACCTGCGCAAGACTTACGACGGAAAAGTTGAAGCCGTGCGCGGCCTCAGCCTGCGAATCGAAGCCGGGCAGTGCTTCGGACTCCTTGGTCCGAACGGAGCAGGGAAGACTACTACTATTGAAATCCTGGAGGGCCTGCTTGCGCCTACATCAGGCGAGGTCCGCATTCTGGGACATACCTGGGACGACAACCCTCGACAGTTGCGCGAGTGGATCGGCATCTCGCTGCAGGAGACGCGGCTGTCGGAAAAACTCAACGTCCGCGAAACCATCGAACTTTTTGCCAGCTTCTATCGTGAGCCTCGCGCGACCTCCGAAATTCTCGAAGATCTTCAGCTCACGGAGAAATCCGACGCATGGGTGGGAAAGCTTTCCGGCGGCCAGAAACAGCGGCTGGCGGTGGCCACGGCTCTGGTTGGTAATCCACGCATTCTGTTTCTCGACGAGCCCACTACAGGACTTGATCCGCAAAGCCGTCGCCAACTCTGGGATATCATCCGCGTCTTCCAGAAGAAAGGTGGCACTGTGCTGCTCACCACTCACTACATGGACGAGGCTGAGCGGCTCTGCGACCGGCTGGCGATTGTTGACCACGGCCAGATCATCGCTGAGGGCACCCCGTCGGACTTGATTGACCGGCTGGGCGGGCATCATGTGGTCGAATTCCAAGTGAGTGAAGACGGCAAGGGCGATGGGATGGGTCACTGGCGATCGCTTCCCAGTGTTGAGTCCGTGCGCAACGAGGACGACATGGTCTGCCTTAACGTCCGCGAGCCTCATCTCACTATCCCTGCGCTGCTGGCAGCGATAGGCGAACAGGGGCGGCAACTTCAACATCTGAGCACTCGGCAGGCCAGTCTCGAAGACGTGTTTGTGCAACTCACGGGCCGCCATCTGAGGGAAGATTGATCAAATGACGAATTCGTCGATCCATCCGCTCGGAAGTCGAAGGAGTCTGGTTATCCGTCTGTTGGTGTTGTGCCTGGTCTTTGAGGTGTGCTTTACGAGAAGTCCGAATGTTGAGGCGTCCAATAGCTCGGTTGAGCAGGCCCTCATCATCACGATTCCATTCGATGGGAAGTCGGGGAGCAATGAAGAAGTTGAGCGTTTGTACAAAATGGAAGCCGAATTGATAAACGCAATCGAACATTCTCATGCAGGCGAATATGACGGAAACGAGATCAGCGAAAAGACATTCACGATGTATGCCTACGGTCCGAGTGCTAATAAGCTATTCGACGTTGCGCTGCCAGTTCTCGCGAAGTACCGTTTGCCAGCGGGTTCCCGGGCCGTAAAGCGCTACGGTAAACCGGGGGCCAGGGAAGAGCGAGTGCCGCTAAATAGCGGGGCGGTGAATTAGATGAGCGCAGAGAAAGGTGAGCTGGAACCATCGCTTGCGGGCGCTCCCATCCGGCACAATGGGCGTTGGGCTGGCTATCGTCAACTGCTCCGGGTGCGCATCATCGAACTCAGACGCGAACCTGAAGTCGTGTTCTGGGTTTTTATCTTTCCTCTGCTGCTGGCGGCGGGGCTGGGCATAGCGTTTCGCGATAAGCCGGCGGATGTGACATCGGTGGTGGTGATTGATGGCGCCGGCGCGCAGAAAACTTTGGGCATGCTGCAAAGCTCGCCTGCGCGCTCGGGTATACGAGCGGCCGTCCTTGATCGTGCGGCGGCGCTCGATGGCTTTCACTTCGGGAAGTTCGATCTCGCGATTGAGGCGAAGCCAGACGGGACCTACACTTATTACTACGATCCGGCGCGGCCGGAGAGCGTGCTTTCTCGCGCTGAAATTGACTCTGCGCTCCAAACTGCGGCTGGACGCAAAGATGCGCTTGCAACTTCTTCGCAATCTTCCAGCGAGCCGGGGTCACGCTACATCGACTTTCTCATCCCGGGACTGCTGGGGATGAACCTGATGAACTCCGGCATGTGGGGCGTGGGGTTCGCAATAGTGGAAATGCGGCAGCGCAAACTGCTGAAACGCTTTGTAGCTACGCCGATGCGCCGCAGCGATTTTCTTCTTGCCTTAACCAGCAGCCGCCTGGTGCTGATGGTGATTGAAGTGGGACTGCTCCTCGGTTTCGGCGTGCTCGTCTTTCACATGCGGTTGCAGGGATATAGATCGATCCTGTCGGTTTTGGCGCTCGCCTCGCTGGGAGCGATAAGTTTCGGAGGGGTCGGCCTGCTGACCGCATGCCGGGCGCAGAAGATCGAAAGCGTCTCCGGGCTGATCAACCTGGTCATGATGCCGATGTGGATATTTTCCGGCGTTTTCTTTTCCTATCAAAAGTTTCCTGCGATGGCTCAGCCCTTTATCAAAGCGCTGCCGCTGACGGCGCTTAACGACGCGCTGCGAGCCACGATCATTGAAGGCGCTTCGCTGGGATCTCAATCGGGGCGGGTGCTGGTACTCGCCATCTGGGGTGGGGTGTCGTTCATTCTTGCGCTGCGCTGGTTTCGATGGACGTAGACGATACGCTAAAAACTTAGAAGCTTGGGTGCCCCGCCATCCTCCACGACCACATCAGAAACGATGTCGCGGTGAGGTCGATGGCCGGTTCGGTGGTGGTGTAGGACTGCATGTTGTCCTGATAGACGGCGACTTGCGAACGATCAAATGCGCCATTGTTGCCGTTGAATTGTCTGAAGGTGTGACCTGCTCCCCGCAATCCAAACAAGTCCGAGTATGATTTCGGACGAAGGAAAGGGGAAGGGGTATGTCGAAGAGCAGGCACACGGAGGCGCAGATGATCGGGGCGCTGAAGCAGTTGGAGGCGGGCCGCAAGGCGGAAGACGTAGCCAGAGAAGTGGGAGTATCGAAACACACGATCTACGCCTGGAAGGCGAAGTACGGTGGGATGGATGTGAGCCAGGCGCAGGAAGCGAAGCAGTTGCGGGATGAGAACACGCGATTGCGGAAGTTGGTGGCGGATCTGAGTCTGGACAAGGACGCGCTGCAGTGGGTGATTGAAAAAAACGGGTGGAGCTCGCGGAGCTGAAGGCGACCGTCGAGCAGGTGCGAGAGAAGTACGCCTTCAGTGAACGGCGAGCGTGCCGTGTGATGACGATGGCAGTGTCGAGCTATCGCTATCAGAGAAGGCGCAGCGATGAACCGCTGCGAACGCAACTGGTGGAGTTGGCGCGGGAGAAGCCGCGCTTCGGGTATCGGCGACTGCATGTGTTGTTGGGACGCTCGGGAGAGCATGTGAACCATAAGCGGGTGCATCGGGTGTATCGGGAGGCCGGGTTGATGATTCGGCGGAAGAAGCGGAAGCATTGCGTCCGCGAGGGCAAGCCGCTGCTGGTGCGGACTGCGGCGAACCAGGAGTGGGCGCTGGATTTTGTGCACGATGCGGTGGAGTGTGGACGAACGATCCGGGTGCTGAGCGTAGTGGATGCGTACACGCGAGAGTGTTTAGCCTTGGAAGTGGATACGAGCTTTGCCAGCCGGAGAGTCACGCGGGTGCTGGACGGAATCGTGGCCGAGCGCGGACAGCCGAAAGCAATTCGCTGCGACAACGGGCCGGAACTGACGAGCCGGCATTTTCTGGCGTGGTGCGTGGAACGAAAGATCGAGTTGCTGCACATTCAACCGGGAAAGCCGACGCAGAACGCGCGCGTCGAAAGTTTCCACGGACGGCTGCGAGATGAGTGCTTGACAGTGAGCTGGTTTCAGAACTTGTTCGACGCGCGGCGGAAGATCGCGGCGTGGCGGATCGATTACAACGAAGAGCGTCCACACAGCAGCTTGGGATACAAAACCCCGAAAGAGTTTGCCGAGGCGCAAGCAGCAGACTTCTACACAGCTGAGCGAGAGGCAAGGGACTCAAACGCCGTCCCTTGCCCCTCGCGCTCCCCCATCCCGGCTCAAACCGGCGATGGAGCAGCAGAAAGTTGTCGTATTCTTACGTGAACGAAAACTGGGGGCAGGTCAGGTGTCCACTCCATTTGCCGGACACAGAATCATGCCCTCGAGAACTCCCGACGTCGCTGAACTGCTTGGGCCCTCGGTCGCCGCACCCCACAGTACTGGCGTGCCTCCGGAAGTCCCATTCAGCGCTCCGGCCAGGTTTGCCACCTGATGCTGAATGCAGTTTGGGAAGGTGCTACCGTCGCCTACGATGAATGATGACCCCCAGGGATTTGCACCTAGAACGTTCGCCAGCCAGCGCTGGGCATAGGTATCGTAGCGCTTGGAATTGGTAAGGTAGGCGGCCTCGCTCGCCATTACCGACATGCCAGCGCCGTGCGAGGTGGTGTCGCCGTAGCTCCAGACGTATCCGAAGCCCCAGGCGTCTGCGGCCGCTTGCGTAATTGCGTCGGCTACTTGCCGCAGGAGTTGGGCACGAATACGCGATTCGGAAACTGCAAGGCCTGGTGGATTTCCCGCCATTGCCAGCGCTCGATATAGCTCGAAATGCGCCAGGCCACTTACGTCGTAGAGGTTCAAAGTGTCGGTGAACCCTTGATCGTAAATTCGGGTGATGTAGTTGCGGGCGAATGTCGCCGCCTGTGCCAGGTAGTCCAGCGCATTGGTATGCGGCAATCCTGCGGGCAGATTTTTCGCTTCGCCGGCGGACTGCAACGCAAAATATAGTTCGGTGGCGCCGAGTTCCATGTCGTCATCCCATACATTTTCGGGATAGCCGTCGAAGGGAGCGATGGTCAGCAGGCAGTTACCGCAAGTTCCACCGTACTGCGCCGGAGCCGGGTCGGGATAAGAGGTATCGGCCAGCGCGAAAACATCTTCCGCGTCCTGGAGGCATTGATTGGCGAGGGCAGGATGCAAAGTGCGCTGCAGTTGGTAACACAAGGCAAAGTCGGCGGCCAGACGTCCAGCCAGATTTGGGCTCACTGGCGAGCCTGCGGGACCTGCCAAATACACGGGACGATTGCAGATGTAATACGTGGTCAGGGGATCGCAGGGGCGCGGATCACCCGGCTGCTGGAAGTGATCGGCCGCCTGTGGGAGGGTCCAGATATCGTACTCGGTGATCAGGCAGTACGGACTGTCGTAGGTGCCACCGCAGTAGCCGCCGGCAGAACTGGGATCGCCCTCGCCGTAATAATCCCAGTCTTGCGTGTTGTCGACCTGGTAGTAGAGCGTCTTGGTTTTGTCGTCCCACATTTTCAGCAGCCAGTCGACTCCGAATCTGGCTTCGCCGGTAAAGTCGGACGAGGCGGGCGCGCCGGGTCCGCTGTTGCCGGCATACGAGATCGAAGCGGGCGGCGCGGGAGGATTCGGTGGAGCGCTCGCTCCCATCTGATTGGGGAAGTCGCGAATCCCGATCTCCATCAGGGCTGCCGTGTAGCTGACGGTTTCGACGTATTTCTCGTAGTCGCCGGCATCCCACCATCCGCCGTCGGCATTGATGTTCGGGAGAGCTGCACGATACCAGTGGCGGCGCGGGCGGCACGTTGTCGATGAAGTCGTTGTCGTCGAGCGGCGGCGTGTTGTAGACGTGCGCGTTCTCGTCTTTCAGGTGTCCCGGCGCGGTGCGCAGTGCGTTGGGGATGAAATTTCTGCCGTCGCGCTGGGTCTGGTAGAAAAACAAAGTGTTCAGCAACGGGCCGGAATAGAGCGTGTCTGCGGAGTCGACTGCGAAAGTTGGTGACGTAGCGGTTGCTGGTCCCGATACTTTAATGGTGTATAGGTCTCCGCCGGGAACATTGAAATCCACGGCGTATACGTTGAAGGTCACGGTCTTGCTATGGCCCCACCTGCCGAGTTTGGCACCGAGATGGCCTGAATCGGCGGGGACACCTTTCGAGTTGACTACCTGGAAGGTTGCGCCGGTCAGCGTGGCCTTGGACATCACGTAGGCGCGAAACGGCATGTTGCCCGCTTCGTAGCCGACTTGATTCACGCGCACGTAAGCGGACTCGGCTTGGAGATTCGGGGCGCATGCCAACATGGCGAGAAGAATCTGGGCGGACGTTGTTAGTATCAGCGTCAGTATCGGAACGAGTCGCGAGCTGAGGCGGGAACCGGAGGGCGCCATGGCGGTGGCTTTCTCGGGCCGGGGGACGACCCGTATTAAAACCATTTAATAAGGGAAGATACGCTCTTCGGGTTTCTGGTGTCAACTGCAGTATTGCCCGCGTTTTTCAAACCTTGCGAGACTTATTGTGGCCCGCTTTAACTTCCTTTGCCGACCACAAACGGTAGCCGCCGATGAATGCATTTTCATTTGCGCCCAAACGTGTCTTCGTGGGCAGCTTCTTGATTTTCTCTGCGTTGCCTCCCCCCAGCACGACGTAATCGGCACTCAGAGCGGTTTGGAGTTCTCCGACGATGAGCGTGACGTAATAGCGCCATTTCTTTTTTCCCAGGCGATTGAGACCTCTCAAGCCGAGGTAGTCTTCGTAGGTCTTTCCGTTCTTGTAAGGGAGATGTGCGAGTTCCATGGGCTCGACGACGCCGTCCACAATCATTGCCGAGCCCAGGCCGGTGCCGAGTCCGAGAAAAAGCATTCGGCCACCCTGGTAAGAACCGACGGCCTGCATGGCCGCGTCGTTAATTATTTTCACCGGACACCCCAACGCCTTCGCGTAATCAAAAGCGACCCAGCCCTTGCCTAAATTGTATGGTTCGCGGATCGGCGTTCCGTGCACAACCGGGCCGGGGTATCCGATCGAGGCCACGTCATGAGGCCAGTCGCTGGCCGCTTTCTTGACCCAATCGCACATCACCCGGGCCGTCATCTTTGGTCCCGACACGACTTTCCGTGGGGTCTTTTGCCCACTTGCCAGGATTTTTATGTGAGTTCCACCGACGTCGACGACAAGTATTTTGTGAGTCATGGGCTATGCCTTTGACTTCTTATACTCGTCGAAGGCATCCAGAAAGTGGTCAATATCTTGCTTCGACAGATAGTAAGGGGTGGAGAGGCGCAGCTTGTGCGGTTCGGCTCCGCGGATGCGAATTTTCTTTTGTTTCCACAGCCAATTTTCGAGGTTCATACGAATGATGGGCGGCACATTCACCGTGGCGATCGCGCAGCGCATCGAGGCGTCTGGAGACGTCCACGAAACTGCGCCTCGGTTGATCATGGCCGCCAGAATGTAGTCGCAGAGCTGGCGTTGCCGGCGTTCGATTCGTTCCATTCCAATGTCGTTGGCTAGTTGAATCGAGGCGCGCAATCCCCAGAGAGCGGGCACGTTGGAGCTGCCGATGCGCTGGAAGCGTTCGGCGCGGAGCTTGGGGTCGTCCCAACCTTCGGTTGCGATTGTGTTCCACAGACGGTCGATCATTTCGTCGCGCACGTAGAGAAATCCTGAGCCCTTGGGCGACTGGAGCCACTTGTGCGGGCTGGCGGAGTACATGTCGCAACCCATATCGTGCAGGTTCAGGCGCATCATTCCCGGAACGTGGGCTCCATCTACTGCGGAGATGATCCCCTTGCTTCGGGCCAGCGCGCAGAGGTCTTTGGCGGGGAGCACCACTCCGGAGAAAGTGGTGATGTGGCTGAAGAATAAAACTCGGGTGCGCGGCGTTATGGCGGCGCTGAAGAGATCCAACACCTGCGCAGGATTTACGACCGGCCTCGGCAAGGTGATTTTCTTCACCACGATGCCGTAGCGCTTGGCGCGGAGGTTAAAGGGATGCTCGCCTCCGGGATGCTCCTGGTCGGTCATCAAGACTTCGTCGCCCGGCTTGAGATCGACGCCGTTGGCGATGTAGTTGTTGGCTTCGGTGGCATTTCTGAGAAGAGCGATTTCGTCGCGGTTGCAGCCGACAAACGTCGCCAGCGGATCGCGAAACTCGTTCCACGACGCGTATCCCCAGATGGGATAGTCTTCGGGATCGGTCTCGTTGAGCTTTTCGCATTTCTCATAACCGTCAAATACGGCACGCAGAACTGGCGCGGGGCTTGATCCTACGGTGCCGTTGTTCAGGTAGATCTCGTCGGCGGGAATCAGGAACTGTTGGCGCAGTTCGCGCCAGTAGGCGTCTTCGTTCTGGTCGAAAAGGGAGCGGTCGGGGAGCTTGGAGGGCATGGACTCGAGCTGCGCCCATAGATTTCCGCGCCAGGTCAGGCCGGCGCCAACGGCCAGGGAGGACGCGAAAGATGACGACAAGAAGCTGCGACGGTTCAGCATTTATGGGTCCTCTTTCCGGGATCGCTTTCAAAATCGCGCCATAGTACACCGGCGGCCCGTAAAACGAAAAGGGAAGTCGGGCGGCGGAAGGCAAAGGCGGCTCAAAAGAGCCTTAATCGCTACGTTCCTGAAAAATCACGGGTATCTTTCCGGGCGAAGGCTGCGTCCAACTAGCAAGGAGAAGTCTGTCGGCCCGACTTGCCATCGGGGGTATAATGTTGTCAACCGACCGGGTTTCTGCGGGGTGTCCAAATGCCGTTCCGTAAAGTACTGATCTCCTTGAGTTTGCTAGCTCTGATGGTGGTTCCAGTGCTGGCGCAGAATCAAACTTCCCAGACGCCCAACGCCCAGCCACAGGCGTCGCAGCCGCAAAGCACGCAGCCCACGCAGCCCTCGCAGCCAACGACAGACTCGACGCCGCCAGCGCCCAATCCCCCAGCGAGCGACGGTCAGGCTCCGCCGGCGGACGCTTCTTCGAGCAATGCCCCGGCTCCTAGCGGGCCGCCTCCGGTTCAGGAGCCGCCTGACAGCAAGGTTAAGCATGATGGCAAGGAGGACGATGTTGACGCTATCGGCAACCGCAACGTCGGCGGGCGCGGCTTGGGCGACTGGTATTCGCTCGAAACCGAAATCAGGATGGGCAAGCAATATTCGATGCAGGTCGAAAATAGCGTGAAGCTGGTCCAGGATCCGGTGATCAACGAGTACGTCAACCGCATCGGCCAGAATCTGGTGCGGAATTCCGACGCGAAGGTGCCGTTCACCATCAAGGTCATCGATTCCGACGAGGTGAACGCGTTCGCGCTTCCTGGCGGATTTTTCTATGTGAACTCGGGCTTGATTCTGGCGGCGGACGAAGAAGCCGAATTAGCGGGTGTGATGGCGCATGAGATCTCGCACGTGGCCGCGCGCCACGGGATGCGTCAGATGACGCGAGCGAATTGGGCGCAAATCGGGACCATTCCGTTGATCTTTATCGGAGGTGGGCTGGGTTACGGAATCTACGAAGCCACTGGCCTGGCCTTGCCGCTGACGTTCATGAAGTTCCAGCGAAATTTTGAAGCGGAAGCGGATTACCTCGGCCTGCAATATATGTATAAGACGGGATACGATCCGCAGGCTTTCATCAGTTTCTTTGAAAAGATTCAGGCGAAAGAGAAAAAGAAGCCGGGCACGATCGCCAAGGCCTTCGCTTCGCATCCGCAGACGCCGGATCGGATTGAGGCGTCGCAAAAGGAAATCGCGACTATTCTTCCGGCGAAGGCGCAGTACATTGTTACCACTTCAGAGTTTGACGACATTAAATCGCGGCTGGCTACGATCGAGAACCGGCACAAAGTCGTCGAAGAAAAGGATGGCAGCAAGCCCAGCTTGCGCCGTACTTCGACCAGCGACACGACCGGTGGCAGTGGCACCAGCACCAGTAGCACTGATGACGATCGTCCGACGCTGAAGCGCCGGGACGACAGTTCGGATCAGACCCAGACTCAGCCGCCGCCGCAGCAACAGTAGCGAGGATTTGCGACGAGAATACGAAACCGGCGGAATCTCCGCCGGTTTTTTGTTGTCCATCTGGTCCTAGCAACCGCTGATCTTACGATCCGGCGGCTACTGATTTTACGTTGATGGTGGTGCCGTCGACTTCTCCGGTCACTTTTGCCTTCGCTCCTGCGAGATCGTTCAGCTTATCGAGAGCTGTCTTGTCCGAAGTTTCCAGGGTATAAACCTTGTCTCCCACGACGAGCGCGTATTTTGATCCATGCTTCATGCATCCGCGGGTGCATTCGGCGGCGCTGCCGGGCATTTCATGTTTTGCGCCGCACATGGCATCGCTCACTTCGCCAGTCAGGGTTTGGCTTTTGCCGGCGGCGAGCGCCGGAACTGCCGCCATCCCAACCAACATCTGCATCCCAAGAACCGCAGCTGCAATTCGATTAGCCTTCATCTTGCTTCTTCTCCTGTGAGACGGGTGTGTTTGTACCCATGATGCCAATATATGGATTCCCGCGCAACCTTCGGTGATAAACATTTGTGCATACCGCAGGCTTGCTACTGCTGCTTGTAATGGATCTCCACGTCGACAGTCTTGTCCTTCGCGTCCAACGACTCGTGAATGGTAACGCCCCAGCGTAAGCCGCGGGGAAGAAGCGATCCCGTGTCTTCCTGAAACTTCTTGGGGTAATCGGCGTTGAAAGGCTGGCCTTGGTGCAGCGTCCACGCTGCCTCCAATCGAGCCTTGGCCTGGGTGTCGATGCCTGTGATCTCCAACTCGCCCATCTTGTAGAGGTCGCCTTCGACGACGTTGACATCGTAGTGCACGGTACTTTTCTCGTCGTCAAATTGGGCTTCGGACTTGACCTGAACCGTCATGTAACCGCGGCTGCGGTAAAGCCTGCTCAGACTCTCCAGGTCCCGGTGAAGCCGTACTGCGTCGGCGGGTTGGCCGGGTGGTAGATGGAGCAGGGGCGCGAGTTCAGCAGTGGATATGGCAGAGGCGCCCTTCCAGTCGACGCTGGTGGTTGAATACACCTTGCCTGGCGTTACCGGGACGATGGCATCGACCTCTACATCGGTTGAGCTTTGCTCACCGGTTGTCTCGGCCGGCAGTACGCGCGCATCGGACGGGGCAAACGCAGCCTTCAAATATCCTCGCTGCAGGTATACGGGCAGCAAGTCGAACTTCACAGCCGTGGCCAGGGCGGAGCGAGTGTATTCCGCTCCGATGAGGCGGCGCGCTGCGGCTGTGAGCAGAGGTGTGAGGTCGGGTGAGGCTCCAGGAAATTCGATACCTTGAATCCGGATGCTGACTTCTTCGAGCCGGTAGACGAGAGCGCTCTGGATATCGGCAGGATCGTCTTCCACGCGCAAAAAATCTACGCGCCCTGGAAAATGCTTCTCGGTGAGGAGGGCTTGCAGCGCCTCGGACACTCGGTCCAGTAGATTGCCTGAAAGCGGCAGCAATTGTTTGAAGAGCGGAACGCGACTTTGCAACTCTTTCAGGAGTTCGCTGTCGGAAAACCAGACGAAGTTCTCGAAGAGCGCCGGAACCAGCTTGCTCTGGTCGGTATCGGCGAGCTGCAGTTCGATTTTCACGCCGGTGCCGGAGGCGGTATAGGAATAGAGAACCTCGCTGAACATGCCGGAGTCGCCCAAGCGCCTGACAGCTTCCTTGAAGTCGCCGTCAGCGGCGGGCTGCCCCATTTGCAGGCCGCTGGCGGCAAGAATTTCCTGGTCGGTGTAGCGCGACGTTCCCTTGACTTTCAGCGCGATGAGTTTGTAGGCGTCGTTCGCGGCAGGTTGGCTGCGGGTGGATTGCTTCTGGGCTGCGGCCGCCGAAAGAAAGAGCGAGCCCAACAAGATGAACCGCACAACCCGGCTCATTTGGATCGCTTCCCGGTTCCGCCCGCGGGAAAATTCTTTTCCTTTACCGCGATTTCCATGAAGGCCTTGGCGGCGCGGCTGAGGGACTTATCTTTGCGAAACACGAGGGCGAGATCGCGGCGAATTTGGGCGTCGGCGAGAGTTATCGCAACCAGGGCCTTGGCGCGGATATCTTCCTCGATATTGGAGCGTGCGATGAATCCCACTCCGACATCGGCTGCCACAAAGCGCTTCAGCAGTTCGCTGGAATCGAGCTCCATGGCGAGTTTTGGTTTTACGTGATGATCATAGAACAGGGCATCGAGGGCGTCGCGAGTGTGGCCCAGTTTTGGCAAGACTAGCGGAAAAATCGAGACCTCGGCCACGGTGACCGTCTTCTTCGACGCGAGCGCATGATTTGGAGCCGTGATCACGACGAGTTCGTCGCGGTGGATCATCTGCGCTTCGAGCCGGTTGTCGGTCACGGGCAGCGAGACGACGCCGAAGTCCACGACGTTCTCGAGCACCGAATCGAGAATCCGGGCGTAGTCGGAACGCTTGATGTTCACGGAGACGTTGGGATAGTCGCGCTTGAACTGCGCGAATACCTCGGGCAGGATGTGGAGGCAGGTGCCTTCATTGGCTCCTACGACAATTTCGCCGCGGGGCACGTGCTCGGTTTCGGCGATCTCGTTGAGGATGATCTTGCGGCGCTCCAGCGTTTCCTCGGCATATTTGAAAAAAAACTTGCCGGAGGCGGTGAGTGAGACACGGCCTCCAGAGCGGTCGAGGAGACGCGCGCCCACTTCTTCTTCGAGGGCGCGAATCTGGGAGGAGATGGCGGGCTGCGTGCGGAAGCGCTTCTCCGCTGCGCGGGAGAAGCTGGAGAGTCGCGCTACTTCGAGGAAAATTTCTAGCTGATCGAAGTCCATGCTCGGTGGTTTTTCGACTGCTGGTGTCAACACTATAGCGAGGCTGCGGCTTTCACGGAAGCGAAATCAGAAATCGCCAGGTCGATCTTCCTGCTGTCAATCTTCGCTGTCGCCTATGTGCTACGGGTGAGGTGAAGGCCCAGTGTCCCCGTTCGTTTCATCCACCCAATAACTGCGTCGGGCCATCACGACAAGATCTGGATGTTCTTTCAGTCGTAACTCGATCGAGTGCAGGCCGGGATGCGGAGACTTGGGCTGAAAGCTCAGGACGTATCGGTTCGGAATGTGATTCGAGATCGTGAGCAAAGCGCTTTCCAAATTGCGAGTGCTGCTGAAAGGAAAGTATTCGCCTCCGGTAAGATGCGCCACGGTCTCAGGGGCGTTGCGCTGCATACCCTCCTCGGCCGCGATGGCGGCTATTTTTATGACGGCCAGAGGAGGCGCGAGCTGCCCGAGGCAATCGTATGCCTGAGAGAGCTTATTTTGAGGTGCGTCGGGGTCGGCGTTAGGATCCTTTGCCATGCAACCGCCGGGATGCTGAGGATTTGGATTTGTGAGCGTGGTGCCGTGCCTTTCGGTCGGAAGCTCTTCTGACGTGTAATGTCGCACGTCAGACTTAGCCGAGGAAAAGCCTGCGCTGTATATGGTCGTGTTGGTGTCACTGATAGCGCGCAGCGCGTCAACCATTTTGATGTGGCTTCCATGGTCGATCGTCTCGCTGAGCAAAAGAATCGCGCGACGATATTCGGGAGGCTGCTGGCGCAGCAGATCAACCGAAAACGCAAGAGCATCCAGGATCGCGCCCCCGTGGGCCCGGCTTCCCTCGTTTAGACCACGAATTGTGTAGTTCACCACATTCTGGCTGGAGGTGAAGTCCTGAAGTAGCCTCGGTCTGTTCTCAAAGGCTACGACCGCAACCTTGTGCGGGACGCCACCCACAAGGGACTCGATGGCCGTTGCCAGGTGCCGATACTTGTCGAGTTGGTCAGCGCCAGCGCCGCCCGTCTCAATGGCAATGACCAGCGCCAGCGGTTCACTGTCTGTGTCTTGCTCAAGCGTAACCTTCTGCTCGACACCATCGTCGGTAATCGCGAAGTCGTCGGCGGTGAGTGTGAAGACAAGTTCTCCGGTTTTGGTTCTAACGAGGGCTGGAACAAGAACCAAGGACGAGTGTGCCGTAAAGATAGGAGAGGAGGGAGTGGGAGGGGTCACAGTCTGCGCAGTTGCAAATGGGGCCAATGAGAGCGCGATGAGTGCGCCGAAAGTGATAATCGGACTTCCCATGCTCATTCCGACCGACTCCGCGATGTCGTAGACGTCGCTGCGGAGGCTTCGTCCAGAGTTAGACGTTGATCACCGCTATCAGTTCTTTGACAGCGGCCGCACTCTTGTCGAGGGCTGTTTTTTCTTCCGCAGTGAGTTTGATTTCGATGATCTGCTCGATCCCCTTGGCTCCGAGTTTTACCGGGACGCCTACAAAGAGGCCGTGGATGCCGTACTCTCCGTTGAGGTAGGCGGCGCAGGGGAGAATCTTTTTCTTGTCTTTGAGGATGGCCTCGACCATCTCGGTGGCGGCGGCCGATGGGGCGTAGTAGGCCGATCCGGTCTTGAGATGCTTGACGATCTCGGCGCCACCGTCGCGGGTGCGCTGGACTATAGCATCGAGTCGGTCTTTGGGTATCAGTTCAGTGATCGGAATGCCGGCGACGGTGGAATAGCGGGGCAGCGGGACCATGGTGTCGCCGTGTCCGCCGAGGACGAAGGCGGTCACGTTCTCTACGCTGACGTTGAGTTCGAGCGCGATGAAAGTGCGGAAGCGGGCGGAATCGAGGATGCCGGCCATGCCGATGACGCGCTCGCGCGGAAAGCCGCTCATCTTGTAGGCGGCTTGGGCCATGGCGTCCAGCGGGTTGGAGACGATGATGAGGATGCAGTTTGGCGAATGCTGGACTATTTTGCCGACTACATCGTTCATGATTTTGTGGTTGGTATTCAGCAGGTCATCGCGGCTCATGCCGGGCTTACGGGGGATTCCGGCGGTGATGACTACGATGTCGGAGTTGGCGGTGTCGGCGTAGTCATTGGTGCCGATGATTGTGGAGTCGCGCTTTTCGATCGGCATGGCCTCCAACAGGTCGAGACCTTTCCCTTGCGGGACTCCTTCGACGATGTCGATCAGGACTACATCGGCGAGCTCTTTCGAAGCGATCCAATGAGCGGCGGTCGCGCCTACGTTTCCGGAGCCTACTATGGTTACTTTATTGCGCATGACGTCTTCCCTCAGGGGCTAAAGCCCCGTATTGTTGCGACTCTGAATCGGCACGACTAAAGTCGCGCCCTTCCCAAAACCCTACGGTATGCCTGAAGGCATACCCTGATACGAATCAGTCCGCGGCGACGGCCACGTTCATGTTTTCGATCATGCAGGTGGCGAACTCGCTGGTCTTTACCTTGGACGCGCCTTCGAGCATGCGCTCGAAATCGTAGGTCACTTTTTTCTGTTCGATGGTGCGCTCCATGCTTTGCTCAATCAGACCAGCGGCTTCGGACCATCCCAGGTGGCGAAACATCATGACACCTGACAAGATCACGGAGCCGGGATTGATTACGTCTTTGTCGGCATATTTCGGCGCGGTGCCGTGCGTGGCTTCGAAAATGGCATAGCCGTCGCCGATGTTCGCTCCGGGAGCAATGCCGAGGCCACCGACCTGCGCGGCAGCGGCGTCGGAAATGTAATCGCCGTTCAGATTGGGCGTGGCGAGCACGCTATAGTCCTCGGGGCGGATGACGATTTGCTGGAAGATAGAGTCGGCTATGCGATCGTTGATCGTTAGCTTTTTCTTCCACGCGCCCTTGCCGTGCGAGGCATAAATCGAATCGAGAACCTGCTGCACTTCTTTTTCAACGGCCTGTCGAAATTCAGGGGGAGCGAATTCCATGCCGGGCTCGACCAGCTCCGCGTTTTGCGCGACGGTGAGATTCGGGTTCTTGTCTTTGTTGTCCAGGATCCAGCTCTCGCGCTCGGTAACGACTTGATTGCGGAATTCCTCGGTGGCTAGTTCGTATCCCCACTTGCGGAACGCGCCTTCGGTGAATTTCTGAATGTTGCCCTTGTGGACGAGGGTTACCGACTTCCGCTTGTTGTCGAGAGCATGCTGGACGGCCATGCGGACCAGACGTTTGGTGCCGGTTACGGAAATGGGTTTGATGCCGATGCCAGAATCGAGGCGGATTTGTTTTTTGCCGCCTTTCAGCATGTCTTTGTTGAGAAATTCAATCAGACGTTTGGCGTCGGGCGTGCCTTCTTCCCATTCGATGCCCATGTAAACGTCTTCTGTATTTTCGCGGAAGATGACGATGTTCATGCGCTCGGGAT
Organism: uncultured Acidobacteriaceae bacterium; assembly: GCA_963826845.1. GTDB lineage: Bacteria > Acidobacteriota > Terriglobia > Terriglobales > Acidobacteriaceae > Acidiflorens. Next base: position 5,916 of record CAWGYS010000016.1, on the reverse strand, counting down.
GCTTCACCGGCGAAGGCACGCCAGCGTAATACTTTACCGGACGCACGCAGGAGTAGAGATCGAGAATCTGACGCAGGGCTACGTTGAGGGAGCGGATGCCGCCTCCGACGGGGGTTGTCAGCGGGCCTTTGATGGCTACGCGGAATTCGCGGATGGCGCTGATGGTGTCGTCGGGGAGCCAGTTCTGGAAACGAGCCTTGGCTTTCTCTCCGGCAAAGACTTCGTACCAGGCTACGGAGCGCTTACCGCGGTATGCCTTTTCGACGGCGGCGTCGAAGACGCGGACGGAGGCTTTCCAGATGTCGCGGCCGGTGCCGTCTCCCTCGATGAAAGGGATGATCGGGCGATCGGGAACGCGGTACTTGCCGTTGCTGTATTCGATCTTCTGCCCGTTGGGTGGGACGGGGACTCCGTTGAACGACACCATGCTACTTGCCTCCGGAAGCTGGGACGATTTCACTAGCGTTCGATCTTTACCGATTTCACCACTACGTCTTTGTTGGGACGGTCCTGGCGATTGCGCCCTGCTTTCGAGATCTTTTCCACGACATCGTATCCTTCGACCACCTCGCCGAAGATGGTGTGTTTGCCGGTGAGCCAATCGGTGTTGCCGACGGTGATGAAGAACTGCGATCCGTTGGTGTTGGGGCCGGCGTTGGCCATCGCCAGCTTTCCTGCTTTGTCGAAACGGTGCGGCGAACCTTTGGTTTCGTCTTCGAACTGGTAGCCGGGACCGCCGAAACCGGTGCCCATCGGGTCTCCACCCTGGATCATGAAATCGGGAATCACGCGATGAAAAACTGTTCCGTGGTAAAGGGGATCGGTGGTTTTTTTGCGGGTGGTGGGGTGCGTCCACTCGCGCTTGCCTTCACTCAGTTCGACGAAGTTGGCGACGGTCTTGGGGGCATCCTTCTCAAACAGGCGGCAAACAATGTTGCCCTCGCTGGTTTCGAATACGGCATAGGTTCCGGGTGTACGGGTCATAGTCTCCTCGAAGAGTTCGATTGATCTTGATCTTTGCTGCTGCTGATCTCTGCTATTGCCTACTGCGCTGGGGTCTTCGTACCAGCGGCTGGTTTAGGTGCGGCTGCGCGCTTGGCGGAGGCACCGGCGCCATGGATTTCGATATGCGTGATCTTGACGGGATGGAACGGGCGGTCATTACTCGGATCGCGCGACATGCGAGCGATTTGCTTAACCAGTTCAACCGCGGCATCGTCGCACTGGCCGAAGATACTGTAGCTGCCGCTCAAGTGTTGACTGTGGGCAACGTCCTCGGTGATGAAGAACTGCGAGCCGTTGGTGTCGGGGCCGGAGTTGGCGTAGGCGAGGCGACCGGGGCGATCGAAGGTAAGAGCAGGGGAGGTTTCATTCTTGAATTTGTAGCCGGGATCGCCCTCGCCGGTGCCGGCTGGGTCTCCACCCTGAATCATGAAGTCGGGAATCACGCGATGAAAAATAGTGCCGTCGTAAAGCGGGACGCCGTGCTTTTTGGCGTGAGAGACGGGGTTCGTCCAATCTTTGGTGCCGGTGGCGAGGCCGATGAAATTCGCGACCGACAACGGCGCTATTTTCGGAAACAGCGTGCAATGCAGGTCTCCGACCGTGGTGTGGATGATGGCGATGGGATCGGTGCTGGCGGCGGGAGCAGGCTTGTGGACGGGTGACATAGTATTCGCTGGTGGAGTTGAAGCCGACTGCGCGGCGCCGAGCAAAGAGGCGGAGATTATCAGGACAAACGTCTGCATCAAAGTTCGCATGGATGCTCCTAGAAAGTAGTTTGCAATCTTTTATTGTACGACAGTCGATCGCGTTGAATCACTCGGCGTCGAATCGATGAGCGACGAGAGCAATCATTGTGCGGAGATCGTTGCGGAGGCGGGCTTTTAGTTGGCTGCGGTCATCGTCGTACCTGGCTGTTCCAGCGGGTGTTGGACCGGGAAGATCGTCTGGGTCTGGCGCCAGTCGCTGTATTGCTCGGAGACCATGATGTGGAAGCACCAGTGGCGGCGTTCTTCTTCGGGCTCGACCAGACCAAGCGCGTTCAGATAAAACAGGTAGTGCTCGACGAAGCGCATCTGCTCGACCGTCATGCCGCGGCGCTGCAGATCGACCGTGATGCCGGCCAGATGGGAGGATGCGGTGTCGCCTTCGGCCGGAGCCGCGTTGCGATTGCGACGGCGAAGCTTTTTCTGCATCTTCACGGTGCGGACGGCGGAGTTCAACTGGATTTGCGCATGGAACTGGCGGTAATAGGCCTCGGAAAGATCGTCCACGAAATCGCGCGTCCAGGGACGGCAATAGCGGCGCGAGGGATCTAGGCTGGGCTCTATCTTCAGAGATTCGCTGGCTGCGATCGGTACCAGTTCACCCGTCGACTTGAGTGCTTCGAGTTCCGCGTCGTCTTGAATGCGGGGCAGATCGAGGCGGTCGATTTCTTCGTTTTGCCGGAGCAGGGAATCGTGCGATGGACGGAACAATGGGTGCCAGAGCAAGCTACGCAGTTGGAAATGATAAGAGTGCAGGATGCGGTGGTGGTGAACGGACTTCAGTGCAAATGCGCGTTGCGGCGTCGCCAGGGCAAGGACACCAACAATGGCAACCGTTGCGAGCGTGACCCGGGTGATGCCAGACATCGCGTCGGGTTTGAGGTTCGCATCATTGCAATCTAGAACTTACCCCAGGAACGGCCGAAAGCGCCCATTTCCATAGAGGAGTGGTAATAGTAAACCACAGATGAACGATTTTGTGAGGCAATTCCGCCTAAACGCCGCTTACTTAAGGGAGTTACGGGTGGTTACCCCTGGGTAATTTGCTGATTTCAGAGGCTCGTGTTTGGGAGTCGCGGGACGAGCGGAATCCATGAAAACCCAGTAGAAACGCGGGTTGCCGCGTCTTGCTGGCGGCAGCGTCCTCATTATCACTTGCGCAGTAGGTCGGTGAGCGCTTGCTTCATGACTTGGCCACCGACTTCGGCAATCGACGTGGTAAGCGGAATGTCTTTGGGACAAATTTCGACGCAGTTTTGCGCGTAGCCGCATTCCTGGATTCCGCCGTCGCCCATGAGCGCGGACAGCCGCTCACGCTTCAGGGCCTCTCCGGTGGGATGCTCGTTGAACAGGCGCACTTGCGAGATGGCGGCCGCGCCGACGAATCCGGTGTCGTCGTTGAATTGCGGACAGGCTTCCATGCAGCAGCAGCACGAAATGCAATTCGACAGCGGATAGGCTTTTTCCTGCGCCTCCATGGTCACGCGCGGGCCGGGGCCGAGGTCGTAGGTGCCATCGATCGGTATCCAGGCTTTTACTTTTTGCAAATTCTCAAAGAGCACGCTGCGATCGACGGCGAGATCACGGACAACGGGAAATTTCGAAAACGGCTCGAGCTTAATCGGCTGATCGAGGTGGTCGAGCAGGGCGGAGCAAGCCATGCGGGCGCGTCCGTTGATGAGCATGGCGCAGGAGCCGCAGATTTCTTCGAGACAGTTCGAGTCGTAGGTGATGGGCGTGGTCTGCTTGCCGTCGCGGGTTACGGGGTTGGCCGCGATCTCCATTAGCGCCGAGGTGATGTTCATGTTCGGCTTGTAGGGAATTTCGAACTCTTCCCACGACGGCTTGCGCGTCGGGGGTGGCTTGGCGTTTGATTTTGATGATTACGGATTTATCGTTTGGCATTTAGCTCTTAGCCTTTAGCTGTTAGCTTAAACCCTGTCATCTGAGTAGAGCGAAGGACCTCTGATTCTCTGGGCGCGCAAAATCCAGGTCCTTCGCTTCGCTCAGGATGACAAGCAATTAAGGTCATCGGACGACTATTTCGCCTCTATCTCGCCTCATCAGTACTTCCTCGGCCGCGGCGGAATCAGACTTGCATCTACCGCTTCGAACTCAAACTTCGGCTCGTCTAAATCGGGCGCGAAAGTGGCTTTCGTGGTCTTCATCCAGTTCTTGTCGTCGCGCTCGGGGAAATCTGGTTTGTAGTGCGAGCCGCGAGACTCGTCGCGCATGGCTGCTCCCTGCGCGATCACTCGTGACAATTGCAGCATGTTGTAGAGCTGGCGTGCGAACGCGATGGTCGTATTCGCCCACTGCGAGCGATCGCTCAGGTTGATTTTCTGGAAACGATTCAGCAGGTCTACCAGCTTGGCGTCGGCCGCCTCGATCTTCTTGTTGTAGCGGATGACGGTGCAGTTCTCGGTCATCAGTTGGCCGAGTTCACGCCAGAGCAGGAACGGATTCTCACTGCCGTCGGCTTTCATCAGGCCGGCGTTGATGTCCTGTTGCCGTTTACGCTCCGCCTCGAAATGTCCGTTGCTGGGAGCGGCTTGCAGATTCTTGGCGTACTGCACGGCGTTCGGGCCAGCTACGAAGCCTCCGAAGATGCAGGAGACCAGCGAATTCGCGCCCAGGCGATTGGCGCCGTGGTATTGGTATTCGGCCTCGCCCGCGGCGTAGATGCCGGGGATGTTGGTGGCTTGCTTGTAATCGATCCAGAGGCCACCCATGGTGTAGTGCATGCCGGGGAAAATCTTCATGGGCGTGACGCGGGGATCGTCGCCTACAAACTTCTCGTAGATTTCCAGGATGCCTTCGAGTTTGCGGTCGAGAATCTTGCGGTCAATGTGTGTCAGGTCGAGATAGACCATCGGCTTGCCGTCTATGCCGAGGTTGAGCTCGAACACGACCTTGAAAATTGCGCGCGTGGCCACGTCGCGCGGGACGAGATTGCCGTATTTCGGATACCACTCTTCGAGGAAGTACCAGCTTTCTTTTTCCGGGATGGATTTGGGATCGCGCTTGTCGCCAGCAGTTTTGGGAACCCAGACGCGTCCACCTTCGCCGCGGGCCGATTCCGACATCAGGCGCAGCTTGTCTTCTCCGGGGATGCAGGTGGGATGCACTTGGATGAATTCTCCGTTCGCGTAGTAGCAGCCTTGCTGATAGAGCGCGGATTGCGCCGATCCCGTGCAGACGACCGAGTTGGTGGACTTGCCGAAAATGGCGCCGCAGCCGCCGGTGGCGATGATGATGGCGTCGGAGGGGAAAGTGCGAATTTCCATGGTGCGCAAATCCATGGCGCAGATGCCGCGAGCGACGCGTTGTCCGTCGAGCACGGCGGAGAGAAACTCCCAGTGCTCGAACTTCTTTACTTTGCCTTCGGATTCGTAGCGGCGGACCTGCTCGTCGAGCGCGTAGAGCAGTTGCTGGCCGGTGGTGGCTCCGGCGAAAGCGGTGCGGTTATAGAGCGTGCCTCCGAAGCGGCGGAAATCGAGCAGACCTTCGGGGGTGCGATTGAAGGGAACGCCCATGCGGTCGAGCAGATCGATGATGCCGGGAGCAGCCTCGCACATGGCCTTGACCGGCGGCTGGTTGGCGAGGAAATCGCCCCCGTAGATGGTGTCGTCGAAATGCTTGTAGGTCGAATCGCCTTCGCCCTTCAGGTTCTTGGCGGCGTTGATGCCTCCCTGCGCGCACACTGAGTGCGAGCGCTTTACGGGGACGATCGAGAACAGGTCAACGTGGCCGCCCATCTCGGCGATCTTGATGACGGCGGCGAGGCCTGCCAGGCCGCCTCCGACTACGATTATTTTCGGTGCTGCCATGCGGTATGAGTCCGATCTGTTCAATCTCTATCGCATTACGATATTCGCTGAACTTGAACTTGAATCCAAAGGCTGCGTCGGTCTGCTCAGGAATCCGTACATGCTGAGCGCGCCGATCGAAACCAATCCGAGAGCGAGCGCGAGACAGACATAACCGAAACGGCGGCGTGCCCTTTCGCCGGTGGTGATCCCCCACTTCGCTGCGAACAACCACAGGCCATAGCTGAAATGCCAGGACGCGGCGATGATGCCGACCACATAAAAGGCGATCATCCATGGATTATGAAATTGCGCCTGCACTTTGGCGAACGACTGGT
>CAWGYS010000015.1:0-18496 GCA_963826845.1 uncultured Acidobacteriaceae bacterium | reverse complement strand
CTTTTCGGACTTTCAGAAGATGCTGGAAAAGTACGCGCGCCAGGATTCGATGATGGTGGTGGGGCACAATCCCAACTTGAGCGAATTTCTCGGACGCGTGATCAGCGACAGTGGATGCGAAGCGGTGATCGATCTGAAAAAAGGCGCCGTGGCCAAAGTTGAAATGCGGCGCAATTCTGGATCGCTGAGCTGGTGTGTCACGCCTCGTATCCTGCGGACGCTTCATGCGGCAGCTACAGAGAGTTCGCGTCCGAAGACCTCGCGGAAATAGGATCGATCTTTTTCAATCGCCCACACTTCAAGATCTACGCTGGCTTTGCCGCGCGGAGTCAGTTTCATCGCGACCCTGCCATTTCGCGATGAGACTCCAACCTTTCCGACAGACTGGCTTCTTCCCATATTTAAGGCGCGCGCAACGCGGAGCAGGACCGACGCCTTGGCTACGTTCTGCTGCTCCTCGGGGCTCAGGGCGTTCATGGGGCCGTCGCCGGGAGTGGGGCGCGATTTTCCCAGGTAGCGTGCGATGGAGCCGATGATGCGGCGTTGCTGCGGCGTGTAGCCGAGGATTTCCGAGTTGGCGATGATGTAGTAAGTGTGGCGATGGTGTCCGTTGCGGTTGACGTAGTCGCCGACCTCATAGAGCATGGCGGCGGCCGAAAGCCATTCGCGATACTCCGGCGGAAGCTGGTGAACCGATTTCAACGATGAAAACAAGAGCTGGGCCGAGTCGCGCACATGCAACGCATGATGCAAATCGACGCGATAATGTTCGACGGCGCGCTTGATCGACTCCCAGCGTTCCGATTCAATCGCGCGGCCCGATCTGGTGCTGCGATCGTAGTCGGCAGCCATCTGGGCGAGGATGCCGTCGCGCAATCCGAGCGCTGAGTAGCGAAAGCCGGGAAGGTGGAAGCGCTCCAGCAACTCCGCGTAGGCCGCTGCGCCGGCGCAAATGATTTCTGCGCGGCGAGGGCCGATTCCGGGGACTTTTTGGCGCTGCTCCAAGGTTTGACGCGCGATTTGTTTGGCGATGCGGCGCACCATCTCGCGGGTCGCGTAGGTCGCGGGGCGCGACCTCTTACTTTTTGTCTTTGGCCGCGCCAGGTGGCTGGCGATGCCTACCAGCGCTGCGGCGGTGCCGGAAGTTGCGATCACTGCGCCCACGCGTGCGGACTTGATTCGATTTTGGATGCGGGTAATCTCTCGCGTCACAAATCCCTGAAGACGCTTCAGTTCGCTCTTGCGCGGTGGATCGTGTTTAAGGAATTCTCCGGTCAGGCGCACCGCCCCGAGCGGCAAGCTCACCGTATCGCGGAGATGGCCTGCTCGCGACAGCGTGAGCTCGCAACTGCCGCCACCGAGGTCAACCAGCAGAACGCTGCGGGAGCCCAAGCGGCTGGCGGAGATGATGCCGAGGTGAATGAGGCGGGCCTCTTCCAGTCCGGAAATGATTTCGATGGTCCAGCCGGTGGTGGAGCGCACCCACTCCAGAAATGCGCGCGAATTGCGGGCATCGCGCAAGGCCGCGGTGGCTACCACTCGCACTGAATCAGTGCCGCATTCCTGCATGGCACGATGAAAACGCCGCAAGACGCGCACGGTTTCGGACATCGCCTCGGGCGAGAGCAGTCCGCCACTGAAGACGCCTTCACCGAGGCGAGTGACCTCGCGGTCTTCGTGGATTTCTTTCAGCCGTCCGGCTTGCAGGCGCGAGATTTTCAGGCGGACTGAGTTTGATCCGATGTCGATGGCGGCAAAGGTTGGCATGGAGTGACGATTCAATCGTGAGGATCAGTAGTCTCACAACCAGGCCGCGTTGCGCAAACTTTTTAACCGATTTGTAACAACCGTCTGCTAGCCTCAGAACGGAATGTCTAATCAAGCCCTGCCCCGGCCGCGTTTTAACGCTCCCGAACCGGAGCCGGGCAGATCGCAGCAAGGACCAAGGGCCACCCTGAAACTCGAAACCAGAACGACGCCGCTGTTGCAGGGGAAAGTCAGCGAGATCCCCGACGTGGTTTTTGGCTGGGCGATGCGCCTCTGCGGTTTGGCGGTGGTGGCGCTGCTGGGGCTGATCGTTTACCAACTGGTGGTGGGGTCGCAGCTCTCCTGGCACGCGTTTGGCTGGAAGTTCTTTGGGCAATCGGACTGGAATCCGGTGGAGGACCACTACGGGGCGCTGCCGTTCATGTACGGCACGATCGTGTCTTCGCTGCTTTCGCTGGTGATCGCGGTTCCGCTGTCGCTGGGAGTGGCGGTGTTCATTACGGAAATGTGTCCGACCGGTCTGCGGGGAATGCTTTCTTTTACTACCGAACTTTTGGCGGCAATCCCCAGCGTGGTTTATGGACTTTGGGCAATCTTCGTTCTGGTGCCGATACTTCGCGCATATGTGCAGCCATTTCTTGGCAAGACGCTGGGCTGGACGGGCTTGTTCAGCGGACCTCCGTACGGTATTGGAATGCTGGCCGCGGGCGTGATTCTGGCGATCATGATCATTCCGATTATTTCGTCGATCACGCGCGAAGTGCTTACGGTGGTTCCTCAACACCAGCGGGAAGCGGTCCTGGCGCTGGGGGCTACGCGCTGGGAAATGATCCGCATGGGCGTGCTGCGCAACGCGCGGGCCGGAATCGTAGGTGCCGTCATTTTGGGCCTGGGCCGCGCGCTTGGCGAGACCATGGCGGTCACTATGGTGATCGGCAATCGTCCGGAAATTGCCAAGTCGCTGTTTGCTCCGGGATACACCATGGCAAGCGTGCTCGCGAATGAATTTACGGAAGCGACGGGCGATCTGTATCTTTCGGCTTTGATCGAAATTGGTCTGGCTCTGTTCTTTGTGACTATCGTGGTGAACGCGCTGGCGCGGCTTATGGTGTGGAGCGTTACTCGAGGACAGCCGGCTAGAAGCATTGCCTGAGATTTGTATCGATATTGCATGGCTGAGACGAACTCCAATTCGGTAGCAGCTCTGATGCCGCCGATCAGCTTGCGGCGGCGGGTGACCGACCACGCGATGACGGGCGTTGCCGTGCTGACGGTTGCGCTCGTGCTTTTGCCGCTGTTCGCGATTTTTGCGTATCTGGTTTATAAGGGCATCGGCTCGATCAATCTTGTTTTTTTGACGCAGACTCCGAAGCCGGTGGGCGAGCCCGGCGGCGGCATGGCTAACGCTATCGCCGGCTCGATGGTCATTCTTGGCATTGCGAGTCTGCTCGGCGTGCCGCTTGGAATCGGCGCGGGCATTTTTCTTTCCGAGTACGGACGCAACCGCTATGGCGATATCGTGCGCTTTGTCTCCGACGTGCTGAATGGCGTACCCTCGATCGTGATCGGCATTGTGGCTTATGGATTGGTGGTGCTGCGCCAGAAACATTTCTCGGCGCTGGCGGGCGGCGTGGCGCTGGCGATCATGATGATTCCGACGATCGCGCGAACCACGGAGCAGATGCTGCTGCTGGTGCCGCAGGCGATCCGGGAGGCGGCTTATGGGCTGGGCGTTTCGCGCTGGCGCACCACGCTCTCGATTACGCTGCGCACGGCGACTTCAGGAGTCATCACCGGCGTCATGCTGGCGTTTGCGCGCGTTGCCGGAGAAACCGCTCCGCTGCTCTTTACCGCATTTGGAAACCAGTACTGGAATTGGAAGACGGACCAGCCGACCGCGGCTCTGTCATTGCAGATTTTTACCTATGCGATTTCGCCGTTCGATGAATGGCACCGGCAGGCATGGGCGGGAGCGCTGGTGTTGATTGTCCTGATCGTGGGCGCGGTGGCGGCGGTTCGCATTGCGGTGCGGCACGGGACTTTAGCGGGAGCGTAGGCAGTAGCATAGGCGGGAGTTCAGGGATTTATGGGCGTTGGAATTACTGTCGAGCACTTGAATGCGTTTTACGGCAAGACGCAGGCATTGTTCGACGTCAACATTACCGTGCAGGCGAACCACGCGACCGCGCTGATCGGGCCTTCGGGGTGCGGGAAATCCACGTTCATTCGCTGCCTGAACCGCATGCACGAAACTATTCCCGAGGCGCGGGTCGAGGGCAAGGTGCGCATCGGCGATCTCAGTGTTTATAACGGAACCTCGGCGACTCAACTGCGCCGGCGCGTTGGCATGGTGTTTCAGAAGCCGAATCCGTTCCCGACCATGTCTATTTATGACAACGTGGCGGCGGGGCTCAAGCTGAACGGATTTCGCAACCGCAAACAGCTGGATGAGGTCGTCCATAAATCTCTGCAAAGTTCCGCGCTGTGGGACGAAGTGAAGGATTCTCTGCACAAGAAATCTGGCGCCAGCCTTTCCGGCGGACAGCAGCAGCGGTTGTGCATCGCGCGGGCTTTGGCCGTCCAGCCGGAAGTTTTGCTCATGGACGAACCTTGCTCGGCGCTCGATCCGATCTCCACCGGCAAGATCGAGGAGCTGATCTTTCAATTAAAAGAGCAATACACGATCGTGATTGTGACGCATAATATGCAGCAGGCAGCCCGGGTGGCGGAGTTCACGGGATTTTTCCTGCTGGGCAAGATGATCGAGTTCGATAAGACGGAAAAGATATTCACTAATCCATCCGACAAACGGACGGAAGATTATGTGACGGGACGATTCGGATAGGAATGAGGTTGTGGATGATGCGCACTCGCTTTCAGCAGCAGATGGAGGACCTCCGGGAGAAACTGCTCCGCATGGGCGGCCTCGCGGAACTGGCGGTGGATCGCGCCACGCCAGGCGTACACCGAGCGCGATCTCACGCGCTGCCAGCTGGTCCTCGAAAACGAGAGCCTGATCAATGCCGCAGAGCGCGAGATTGACGAACTGGCGTTCGATATTCTTGCCACGCAGCAGCCGGCGGCCATGGACCTGCGCTTCATTCTTGCCGTGACCAAGATCAATGCGGACCTGGAGCGCGTCGGCGATCAGGCGGTGAATATTGCCGAGCGCGTCATGGACATGATCGAGTTGCCCGCAGCAGAGTTGCCGGTTGATATCGCGCGCATGGCCACGGCGGTCAGCGCCATGGTGCGGCGCGCACTGGAGTCGTTTGTGGAAGGCAAAGCCGAGCTTGCCCAGGCTGTGCTGGAAATGGATCACGTCGTCGACCGGATGCGCGACGAGGCTTTTATTATGCTCGTGCGGAAGATGAACGAAGAGCCGCAAGTTACTCAGCAGGCTCTAGATGCTCTTCTGGTGGCGCGCAATCTGGAGCGCGTTGCCGACCACGCCACCAACATTTCAGAGGATGTGATTTTCTGGGTGCTGGGCGCCGACGTTCGCCATCATGCGCAGGCGGCGTCCGCCGCACAAAGGCCGGAGAGAAGCGAAGCATAGTCGAGCGATAGATTCTCCCTGCGATACACTGTTCCAGCCCATGAGCCAGAAAATCCGCGTCTTTGCCACCTGCGACATCGGAGATGCCCTCAATATTCTTCGCGATAAGGGATACGAGGTGGAAGTCTATCCTAAGCCCGAAGCTCCGCCGAAAAGCTTGATTGTTGAAAAGGTGAAGTCGGGCGTGGATGGCCTGATCACTACGCTGCGCGATCCCATCGACGCTGAGGTTTTTGCCGCCGGAGTCGGCACGCTCAAAGTCGTCGCGCAATACGCCGTCGGATTTGACAACATCAACCGCGCTGATGCCAACAAGTACAAGATTCCGTTCACCAATACCGCCGATGTACTGACGGAAGCGACGGCTGAGTTTGCCTTCTTCCTTATGGGCGAACTGGCTCGCAAACTCTGGCCCGCCGAACACCTGACGCGCGAAAATCGCTGGGGATACTGGCATCCGTACTTGCCGTTTCTGGGAGACGAAGTGACCGGCAAAACGGTGGCTGTCATCGGCACCGGACGCATCGGGCTGGCCATGATCAAAAAGTGCGCGGGATTTGATATGAACATTCTGTGCTTCGATCCGGCGTACGAGAACCACGATTACATCCGGGCGATTCAGGAGACGATGGATCTGCGCTTCCAGCGCGGGATCTCGCAGGAGAAAACTTCAATTCGCTATACCACTTTGCACGAGGCGTTGAGCGGCGCGGATTTCATCAGCCTGCACGTTCCGCTGCTGCGCGAGGGCGAGAGCGCCACGCCGACTTATCATCTGATTAACGAAACCACGCTGCGCACGATGAAGCCGACGGCCATGATCGTCAACACGTCGCGTGGCCCGGTGATTGACGAAGCGGCCCTGGCGCGCGCTTTGCGCGAGAATTGGATCGGCGGCGCCGCACTCGATGTTTATGAAAAAGAACCTCTGCCCCCCGATTCGCCACTGCGGGATCCCGCAATCGCCGACCGCTGCCGGCTGCTGCCTCACTTTGCCAGTGCCGCGCGCATTACGCGCTTGTCTGCCGATCCTAATAAGGGCATGGCCGGACGCTGCGTGCAGGGACTGATGGACGTGCTGGAAGGGAACTACGGCGGCGATATTACGAAGATGCCGTACGTGGTGAACAAGGAAGCGTTTGCGAAGTAGGGGAGTTCGCAAAGTAGGTGTTTCGCGATAGCCGCCGTGGACGTTGCAACCGGAACGGCTGAGACAGCTGCTTAATCACTCCTATGCTATCGTGGGCGAATGTATTTTGACTTATCGAAGCGCATCCTTGGATTCACGCTAGGTGTCTTCGCCACCCTGGTCAGCACGCCGCCTCTGCGCGCACAGGAGGCCAAAACGGATAGTCCGAAGCAAACCTTTACCGGCTACCCTCCCGCTTTGTACATGCACCCCTTCCTCGCCTGTCCCGGCGACAAACCGTGTGCCCGAACAGAGAACTTTCGCGTCGATTCAGTGCCAAAAGGTTGCTGTGTGTTAACCGTCACAAACGGCGACGGGCAGGGCACGGACGAAGTTAGCAGCTATGAAGTGTTTCTCAACGGCCAGCGAGTGCTTCCGACCGGTAAAGCTAGAAATGCGCAGGCGGCTGTGAAAGTAGCGCAAGACAATACCCTGAAAGTGATTCTTCGGGGAGCACCGCAATCCAAAATGTTCATCCTGATCGCGACTGACTCACGCGAGTCGAAGTGATCGGTGGTAGTTGACGTAACATCCCGATTAAATACGCCATTTATGCTCCGTGACTGAGGGGCAAAGCTTGTTTGCTCCGGTCCCTTGAAGCTTGTCGCCGCCCGATCTCACCTGCTACTCTCGCCATTCACTCGATCATGACGATTATTAAATGGATTTTCGCCATCCTCCTTTTTCTGCCGCTCGCCTGCAATGCCCAGGTCGACGATGCCGTTCGACCTCTCAAGGTTTTGCCAGCTCCTAAGGAAGTTCGCCTCAGTGAAGGCAAACTCGCGATCAAGGCTTCGACTACGATCCTCATCAGCAACACGGAAGACCGCGTGGCCGCAGAGATGCTGCAAGAAGAGATTCACGACCGAACGGGCATGAAGCTCGCCATCGAACTCGTGACCGCTGCTCCTAAAACGACAGGGCACATTTCGCTCGGACGTCTGACCGACCACGGCCTGCGAGGGTATCTGGAATCGCACGGAGTGAATACTGGCGATGAACTCGGCAGCGCTGATCTGGTCAAACAAGGCTATGTGATTCGCGTGACTGAGTCTGGCGTGATCGTTGCTGGACGCACCGCGCAAGGACTCTTCTATGGCGTGCAAACCCTGCGCCAGTTGCTCCGAGACGAAGCTGGAGCGAGTGCCAACACCGCCGTCCTTGCTTCGCGGGCAAGAGTGCCCGCGCTACACGGGGAACTGGTCATCCCGGCCCTCGTCATTCCTGCACTCACCATTCGCGACTGGCCGAGTATGGAATGGCGCGGGGTTAGCGACGACATCAGCCGCGGGCCGATCCCTACGATTGATTATTTGAAGAGGCAGATTCGCACGCTCGCCGAATACAAGATCAACCTGCTCGGGTTCAACATGGAGCACGTCTTCGGCTTCCAGACTCAGCTGTTGGTCCCGCCCAAGGAAGCGGCGTTGACTGCGGACGAGATCAAGGAAATCGTCGATTACGCCAGCAAGTACTACATCACGATCGTGCCCGAGCAGCAGGGCTTCGGGCATCTTCGTCAATTTCTAAATTATGAAATTTATTCGGACCTTGCCGAAAGGCCGCACGGTACGGTGCTCACTCCCACCAATCCCGGGACCTACGATTTTGTTCGTCAGGTTTACGGCGAGATTGTCCCCTTGTTTCCTGGACCGTTCTTCCATATCGGCGCTGACGAAACTGCTGAACTTGGGCTCGGTCAGACTAAGACTCTCGCTGCGCAGCAGGGGCTCGGCCGGGTTTATCTCGAACACCTGCAAAAAGTCTTTGAGATCATGCAGCCTTACCACAAGCAGCTCATGTTCTGGGGAGATATCGCAGTCAAATATCCCGAACTGCTAACAATTCTTCCAAAGGACATGATTGCTGTGCCCTGGGATTACGACCCGAAACCGAGCTATGAAAGCATCATTTCGCCATACACCAACGCCGGCCTTCGCGTCGTTGTTGCACCGGGAGCTGGTAACTGGCGCGCGATCTGGCCCGATCTCGGCAGCGCGTTCGTGAACATCCGAAACTTTGTTCGCGACGGGCAAAAGCATCAGGCCATGGGCGTCCTCAACACCACGTGGAACGACGATGGTGAATCGCTCGTCGATATGACCTGGCCCGCGCTGGTTTTTGGCGCAGCCGCCGGCTGGCAGCCGGGTGAATCCAGTATCGAGGACTTCAAGAAGAGCTATGACTGGGCCTTTTACCGCAATGAAGACGGCACTTTTGCCGACGTGATCGAAAATCTTGATCGCCCAAATAGGCTCCTTGCCGGAGTGAAACTGGACAACGCGAGCAACGAGCTTTTCTGGTCTGATCCGTTCAGCGAGGCGGGCGCGAACACAGACGCCAAGGCGCTGCCGGTTGCCCATGATCTGCGCATCAGCGCGGAACACGCTATTGAATCGCTTCTGCGCAATCGAGCGAAAGCACACCTCCACGCCGAGACGCTCGACGACATGCTCTTTGCCGCGCGGCGGCTGGATACTCTGGGATTGAAGATCCAGCTCACATTCGAGATCAGCCATTACTACTGGGACGCTTATCAGAATCAGACGGACGAGGTGCGCACGCAGACTGACCTCGACGAGATTGTTGACATCAACGGGAGATTAGAGAGCCTGCGGGACGCGATCACCGAGATGCGCAAGATGTATGCGGCAGCCTGGGCGAGAGAGAACCGTCCTTACTGGCTGGACAACGTTCTCGTTCGCTACGACAACCTGGCGTTGGAAGCGCAGGCGAAGATCGTGGCCGTTCAAGCGGCCCAGCGGCAATATTGGAGTACTAAAACCTTGCCTTCGCCCGAGGGGCTGGGGTTTTTCCCGGAAATAGCTTTTTCGAAATAACGATCGTCGTCATCAGTCTGGAAGGCCATGTTCTCAGAACGCACAAACTGGCGACTCCGTCCGAACGCTCTCAGCCTTGCGCTCGAAGAAGCCCGCACTTCAGGACGGCCGATTCTGGATCTGACGATTTCGAATCCGACCGAAGCCGGAATTCGTCCGGATGCTGAAACCGTGCTGGCTGCGCTGGCGAACCCGGAGGCGATGCATTACGATCCGCAGCCTCGGGGTCTTCTCGGGGCGCGCCAGGCGGTGTGCCGCTATTATCGCGAGTCGCACGAGGTGTTCGATCTCGATCCCGAGCGCTTGATTCTGACTACCAGCACCAGCGAAGCTTATTCGTACGTTTTTCGTTTGCTCTGTAACTCCGGCGACGAGATCCTTGTGCCCAAACCGAGCTATCCGCTGTTTGAGTTTCTTGCCGATCTTGCCGACGTTAAGCTGGTCCCGTATCCGCTGCTCTACGATCATGGTTGGCAAATCGACTTCGATTCGCTGTACAAGGCAGCGACTGCTCAATCGCGGGCCATGATCCTCGTTCATCCCAACAATCCGACTGGGTCCTACGTGTCGCTTGCGGAGACTTCGGCGCTCAACGTTTTCTGTCATGACTACGGGTTGGCGCTTATTGTGGATGAGGTTTTTCTGGACTATGCGCACGATGGCGCGCTGCGTCGCAGTTTTGTCAGCAATGCCGATGCGCTTACCTTCACACTCAGCGGCGTGTCCAAGATTTCTGCCCTCCCTCAGATGAAGCTTGCCTGGATGGTTGCCAGCGGTCCGGAGAAAACGGTCGCAGAAGCGGGAGCGCGCCTCGAAATCATCGCCGATACTTTTCTTTCGATGAACACTCCGGTGCAGCTTGCCGCCGCGGTGCTGCTCGATCAGCGCAGACAAATCCAGCCGCTTCTGCTTGATCGTTTGCGCTCAAATCTTGCTGAACTCGATCGCTTGCTGGCAGAACATCCCTCATGTACGCGACTTTTAGTCGAGGGCGGATGGTATGCGGTGCTGCGAGTTCCGGTGCTTGGGACCGACGAAGATCTAGCCATTCGCTTGTTGCGTCAGGCGAGTGTGAGCGTTCATCCTGGCCACTTCTACGATTTTCCGAGCGAAGGCTATCTCGTGCTGAGTCTAATCACGGAGCCGATGGCCTTTCGAGAAGGCATCGGCCGTCTGCTGGAGTGTGTTGAACGTACATTAGGCTGAGGGAGTGGGGATCCCTTATCGAGCGGCGCTATGTCCAAGTGCTTGTCGGTTGTCCTATGGTTGTGCGTTTTAATGGCAGCGACAAGCTGCGCACGCCGAGCACGCATCATGTCGTGGAAAAAGTACGATCGCCATCTTTACAGCGCACCGTACGTCCTAGACATCCCGCTGCAAGATGGACACTTGTTGTACTTTGGCGTCCGCCACACGAACGATCCGGCTGACCCTCAGATTTCTGAGATCGAAAGGTTGTGGTCGAAGTCTCGCTCGAACGTCGCTTTTAACGAAGGTGGCGATCCGCCCACCGCCGAGACCCGCGATGAAGCAGTGGCCAAGTATGGGGAGGCTGGTCTCATACGTTTCCTGGCTAGGCGTGACGGGGTTCGAGTGTCTAGCATTGATCCATCTCGGGCAAGTGAAACCGCTGAGCTGCTGAAGAAGTTCAAGCCAGAACAGGTAAAGCTGTTCTTTCTCCTGCGCCAAGTAAGTGAGTACGGACACGCGAACCAGGCAGTCCGCACGCTCGATGACCAAGTACAAATTACCATGTCAAACTTGGCGTCTGTCCCCGGTCTGGACGTAGCGCCCACCTCTATTCGGGAGCTTGACACGGCGTACTCAATCTTTTTTCCAAATGAGGGGAATTATAAGGACGTCCCAGCTTCTTGGTTTGATCCGAGAAAGTCAGGGACGTTCTTGAACGAGATTGCGGTCCAAGACAATTTGTATCGCGACGAGTACATGGCGAGCTTGCTGACCCGCGAAGTGCGGTCAGGGAAACGAGTATTTGCGGTAGTCGGGTTCAGCCACGTAATACGTCAAGAATCAGCCCTTCGAAGTGCCTTGCGCTAGCTCGGCATGCGCGCGGTTCCTGGACGGCCATTGAAACCGCCTTCGTGTTATCCTTCTCGCCGTTTCCCAAGTCTGGAGAATGCATGTCGATAAACCGTCGTGGATTTCTGGGTTCCGCTCTTGCTGCCTCGCTGGCCAGCGGCTTGCACGCGCAGGACAAGAAAAATGATGCCTCTCAGCGCGCCACGACGTTTGGCACCGGCAAACGTCCGATCATTATCTGTGCCAACAATGGCGTGAAGTACCTCGACGACGCCTTCGTCTTTCTGAAGAATGGGCGGCGACACGCTGGACGCTGCTCTCCGCGTTGTGAAGGGGCCTGAAGACGATCCGAACGACGACACCGTGGGACTCGGCGGGATTCCGAACGAAGAAGGCGTGGTCGAACTCGATGCTTGCTGCATGCATGGGCCTAGCCGCCGCGCCGGATCGGTGGGCAGCGTCCGGAACATCAAGAATGTTTCGCTGGTTGCAAAAGCTGTCATGGAGCACACCGCCCACGTCATGCTGGTGGGCGAAGGCGCGGAACGGTTCGCCGTTGACGTGGGTTTTCCGCGTGAAAATCTGCTCACGGATCGCTCGCGCAAAATCTGGTTTCTGTGGAAGGAGTATCACTCGACGGACGACTGGTGGGGGCCGGGAATATCCGACCCGCAATGGAAGCCACCTTCCCTGCCTCCGACGGCACCGCAGGCTGAACTTTGGAAACAGCGTATCCATCGCCTTGAAGAGCGCGCCGTCGCATTGGGAATCGAACCGGAATTCCGTCTGGCGGCGGTCCGTCGGGTGCTGTTTCCACCGACCGGGACTATCCACTGCTCCGCGCTCAACGACAAGGGGGAAATGTCCGGCTGCACGACGACCAGCGGACTGGCCTACAAACTCCCCGGGCGGGTGGGAGATTCGCCGATCATCGGTGCCGGCTGTTACACCGATCAGGACGTGGGCTCAGCCGGCGCGACTGGGAGCGGGGAAGAGAATATCAAAGTTGCGGGAGCGCACACAATTATTGAGAACATGCGGCACGGTATGTTGCCGGTCGATGCGGGGCTGGATGCGCTGCAGCGCATTGTCCACAACTACAACGGCGACATGAACAAACTGAAGTTCATCGACATGACTTATTACGTACTGCGCAAGGATGGCGCTTACGCCGGCGTTTCGCTGTGGGAGGGTTCTTCGCCGAACTACGAAACACCATATCGCCGTTCACGACGGCACGAAACGTTCGGAGGAGACAGTCGCGCTGTTAAAGGGGATTTCAGATGAATTCCCGCCCTTCCCGATTGCGCTGCCGGAGGAATTGACGAAAGATTCGGTTTACTACAAATAGGAGCTACAAATAGGAAGACATAGGCCACTGGAAACGTCGCTTTCACCCGTTTCTTCGTTTCTGGCGGGTGTACAATTTCTGGACAGGAACCGCAGCTTCACGGGGCTCATCGTCCCGCGTTCGAGGCGCGAAAATGAACGTCCACGTCAGCTACAAGGTCCGCAAGACTCCCGACATCGAAAAAGAAGTCAGCCACCAGATTGAGAAAATCCAGAAGCGGCTTCAAGTCTTCCGGCCCGAACTGGTGCATCTGAAAGCCGTGATCGATCAGAAATCGGCGCGCCAGGGTCAGGGAACGATCGTCTCGCTGAACCTGCGGCTGCCGTCCGGCCAACTGGCCGCCCAGGCGAAAGCTCCCAGCTCTATGGCGGCCATCAAGACGGCCTTTGACGAACTGGTTCACCAGATTGGGCGGCATAAGGAGCTGCTCCGGTCGAGCCACAAATGGCGACACTGGCGCGGTGGATCGCAGGATTCTCCCGAACTTGGCGTGCCGTTCGAGCAAACGCTGGCAGCGGTGCTACCGCCTACCATTTCTGCGGATGACATCGGCTCTTATGTGAATGCGAATCTTTCGCGGCTTGAGCGTTTCGTGGATCGGGAACTTTTCTTTCGGCGCGCCGATGAGGAGATCCTCAGTTCTGATGACGGTCTCTCCACTCCCGAGGTGGTGAATGAGGTCATCGCTCGGGCTCTCGGCAACCACGACCGTCCCGAAAAACTGACGCTTGAGCCTTGGCTCTATCATCTCGCCTTGCAAGCTATGAATGAGATGACCAGTCGCCTTCGGGAGCTGGAGTCTCCGGTCCACTTGCATCTCGAAGCCAGCCGGCGCCGGCAAAATGTGCTAGCCTCCGACGAACCCGGGCTGCAATTCCACCAGCCCGACGAAGGCTGGACCCGCGAGAGTGCCATTCCCGATCGCCGCGTTTCTACGCCTGAACAAGCTGCGTATTCGGACGAAGTGATTGCACTGGTGCAAGCGGCGCTGCGTGGCGCCGAGCGAACCGATCGCGAAGTATTTCTTCTCTACGCGATCGAGGGTTTTTCGCTCGACGAAATTGCCGCCATCACTGGCCGGCAAGTTGAGGCGGTGCGCCAGTCAGTGCGACGGGCGCGCGATTGCGTTCGCAGCGCGCCTGCCATTGCTAGTGAGTTTCGTGGAAATCTCCGGGCGAGAACTGGAACGTAAAGCTCCGAGTACCAGCGTCTCAATATCAGGGGAGCGCAGAGATCGCGGCGTCGTCTTCAATGCGGAAGAACTTGGGCGTCGAATCGCTGGAGATAAGGATCATCATGGACATTCTGGGTCTCAGATATTCGACCGTTCTCGTACTCCTTCTTGCGCTCTTGCCGACTGGAATGACGGTGTGTGAAGATCGGCCTTTGGAGAAAGATGGAAGACTCGTTGTGATCGTGACTTGGGGTGACATCGACAATATGCCGGCCAGTAATGTATTCGTCGAGGCACACGGTTACACTCACGGGCTCAAATCTCCTCCGCGGGCATCAAGTCTCTTGAAGGCCTCCCAAGACGGTCGATACGAAGCTTCGCTGCAACCCGGTCTATATGACGTGTTTGTAAGCGATTCAAGCTCGGTGCCCCGATGTAGGCGTGTGCTGGTCAAAGCGGGTGAGGCTAACTACTGGACTGTAAAGATGGAGTTCGACGACGTGTATCTACAGAAGTAAAACGCAGTATCGTACTGCCCCTGGGTCGAAACGAAGTGGTGTATTCCCGCGGCCTGAGCGAAAATGAGCTGATGATCCACAAAATACTTCCCGTCGGCCCGCTGCACTGTAATTGCTCCATTATCGGCGATGAGACCACGCGCGAAGCGATGGTCATCGATCCGGGAGACGACATTGAAGATGTTCTCGCCATCATCCGCGAGAACAAGCTCGATGTGAAACAGATTGTCATCACTCACGCCCACATTGACCACGTCGGCGGAGCCATGAAGCTGCGGGCGGCAACGGGCGCGCCAATCCTGCTCAATCAGAGTGACTATGCGTTGCTGAAAATGCTTGACGTGCAGGCTTCCTGGCTTGGCATGGCGGCGCCTGGCGAAGTGTCCATCGAGGCGAGCATTGGAGATGGGGAATCGCTGCAGACGGGGAATCTCAAGGCGAACGTTCTCCACACTCCCGGCCATACCGAGGGTAGCGTGTGCCTTTATTTTCCGGCAGAAAAATTATTGATTGCCGGCGACACGCTTTTTGCCCGCAGCATTGGACGCACCGATCTTCCGGGAGGATCGTTCGAAAAGATCATGCGCTCGCTGCATGAGCGGGTCATGACTCTGCCTGATGAGACGGTAGTGATTCCGGGGCATGGCCGGCGAACCACCATCGGCGAGGAGAGGGAAGAGAATCCCTTTCCTGGTGGCGTGAATACGCCAGGCTCTCGACCAGCTAATTATTTCTGTGTCGGCGCCTGATTCTGCGGAACGGTCGGCGGCGCGGAAGGCGCCGGTTGCGATGTCGTCTGCGACGGTTTTGTTCCCGAAAGGACGGATGTGGGCCCAGTTCGGCGCGCCGCAAAGATCGAGAGCGTGATTGAGGTGAGCATGAAAATGATTGCCGACCAGGTTGTCGCTCGGGAAAGAACCGATGCCGCTCCGCGCGGGCCAAAAGCTGTCTGGCTGCCTTGACCTCCGAACGCCGCGGCCAGGTCGCCGCTCTTTCCGCTCTGCAGCAACACTACCGCAATCAGGAAAAAGCAAACCAGGACGTGAACGATTGTGATGAAAATCGTAATCCACAAACTCCTACACAAAACTCCAATTAAATTCCGTAGCTTGCCAGTATGTGCGCGAGAATTATTGACGATGGTGCGGAAGGGGGGATTTGAACCCCCACGCCTTTCGGCGCCACCCCCTCAAGATGGTGTGTCTGCCAGTTCCACCACTTCCGCTTTAAAACCAATAGTTTGCAGGCCGTTTGAGGGAAACTTAGTCTGCTCGGCACACGGGGCAAGTCCCCGTCTCAGTTCTTTATCCGTTATCTGCCCGTCGTTGCGCTCCTTAGTCTTTATACACGGTCAAACGCGGCGGTTCAAGCGAGGCGCAAGTTCGCAGGTTCGTGGCACGAACGTTTGCGCGTCGTCCACGATGCATTTATCGTGAGGTGCGCTCTCGACTCTATCCCCCTATGAATGCTCGCGTCTTTTTCTGGTCGCTCACCTCCGCGCTCGCCGGATTTCTTTTCGGGTTTGACACGGTCGTCATCTCCGGCGCGGAAAAGACAATTCAGGCGCTCTGGGGGCTGAGTCCCGGACTGCACGGAGTTGCCATGGCTTCGGCGCTCTACGGCACGGTCGTGGGTTCGCTGATCGGCGGCTGGCCCGCGGACCGGTTCGGACGCAAAGCTACGCTGCTTTGGATCGGCGTTTTGTACTTTGTCGGCGCAGTTGGATCCGGCTTGGCAACGAATGTATCTGTCTTCATTGTCGCCCGTGTCATCGGCGGCCTGGGCATTGGCATTTCCACCGTGGTCGGCTCCGCTGTACATTTCGGAAATTGCGCCGCCTAAATATCGTGGGCGCCTGGCCGGCATGTTTCAGTTCAACATTGTTTTCGGCATTCTGATCGCTTTCGTCTCCAACGCGCTGCTGGCAGGCGTCGGCGAGAATGCCTGGCGCTGGATGCTGGGTGTGGCCGCGTTTCCTTCGCTGCTCTATGCGCTGCTCTGTTTCGGTCTTCCCGAAAGCCCGCGTTGGCTTCTGGGCAGGAGGGGCGATCGCGAGGGTGGGCTGAAAGTTTTGCGGCTGATTCAACCGCGAAGCCTCGATCGCGAGATCGAAGCCGAGGCCGATGAGATCATCGCCGCGTCTTCGACCAAAGCGTCGTCGGCACATTTCTGGACGCGCCGTCTGCGCAAACCGATCCTGCTGGCGATTCTCATTGCATTTTTCAACCAACTTTCCGGCATCAATGCGATTCTCTATTTCGCGCCGCGCATTTTTGAACTGACCGGGCTGGGGGCGAAAGCCGCTCTGCTGCAATCGGTGGGCATCGGCGTGACCAATCTCATTTTCACCTTTGTTGGCCTCTGGCTGATTGACCGGCTGGGGCGGCGCACGCTGCTCTTTATCGGCTCGTTCGGCTACATCGGCTCGCTTGGACTGGTGGCCTGGGCTTTCTTTACTCAGCATTTGTCGATCGTGCCGGTTTGCATTTTTGCCTTCATCGCCGCACATGCCATCGGGCAGGGAGCGGTCATCTGGGTTTTTATTTCCGAGATATTTCCCAACCGTCATCGCGCGGAAGGGCAGGCCCTGGGCAGCTTCACGCACTGGATCTTCGCCGCGTTGCTTACGACTTTTTTCCCGAAGATGGTTTCGGCATTTCCCGCCCGGTTATGTGTTCTCGTTCTTCGCCGGCATGATGGTGCTGCAACTGATCTGGGTGAAGACCATGGTGCCGGAGACGAAGGGCGTGCCGCTGGAGCAAATCCAGCAGCAACTGGGCATCGGATAAAGACATAGAGGGACGACAGACGAAAGACGAGAGACAGAACGATCAGTGTCAGCCACCGATCATTTTCGTATTACCGCCTCCGCGCTCAAGCGCTGGGCCATCGCGCAACTGCAGGACTCGCTCGCCGTTGGGCTGCTCTGGTGGGTTGGCCTGTGGGTCATCGGAGTGCCTTGGGCTCCGCTGTGGGCGCTGATCGCTGCCGTATTGCAGATTATTCCGCACTTCGGGCCCGTCCTTGGACTGCTTGGGCCGGTGCTGGCGGCTGCACTTCGCTGGCGGGACTGGCAGCATCCGCTCTATGTTGTGATTCTTTATGCGGTGATTGTCTTGGTGGATGGCTTGCTGCTGCAGCCTTACATTATGCGGCGGATGGCGCGGGTGCCTATGTGGGCTTCGATTCTCGTCCCACTCGTGCTTGGCTTCTTGATTCCGTTCTGGGGATTTGTGCTGGCGCCTCCACTGCTTGCGGTGGTGTATGCGTATCGAGCGCGACGAATCGACAAGTTGTGAGCTTGGGAACAGCCCCCGGTCGGCAAGCCACTTCTCGCGCTACAGTGACGGTGATGAACTGGCTTTCTGATCCTTAACCTGGAGATCGTTTACCACTTGCTGAACGTTTGGCACACCGGTAGCGATTTGCCCAGCGCGAGCGCGTTTGTCTTCCGAGTTTACTTCTCCGGTGAGGGTGACTACGCCGTTCTTCACCGCGTATGCCACGTTGCTGTGCATTTTGTTCTGGATCAGCGCAGCATCCAGATTTTCCTCAATACCTTTGTCCAGGTCGGAGCTCACTGCCTTTGCTTCTTTCTCTGTGCCTACGGGAATCACGGCAATCTGGTCCGCGACAACCTGCGGGCCAGCGAGGGACTTAGCGAGGGATTCGGCATCCGACTTGGCGTTCTGGCTGGCAACTTGTCCGCCGAGGGTGACAACGCCTTTGTCGCGGTCCTGAGTGACGGAGACGTCCTTGAACCCGGCCTGGTCGAGCGCTTTGCGAATGTTGTCGGAAACATCTGGCGATTTAGAGGAGGTGGTTGAGCATCCGACCATCAACCCGGCGGCGAGGAACAATGTGGTAAGAGACAGTTTGAACGTTTTCATATTCTTCCTTTGATCGGATCCAAAGTGAATCCGGGGAGAGAGGTATTTCTGACCGTGGAACAATGTATAGATTCGCTCACTCGCAGCGATCGGCGCTGTGCAGAATAGCTCACTACTTGCAGAAAGCGCACCGACGTCCAGTGAAACGATTGTGCCGTTGTCTGCGGT
>CAWGYS010000014.1:0-7890 GCA_963826845.1 uncultured Acidobacteriaceae bacterium | reverse complement strand
TGGAAGGTGGCGAACAAAAACACGCCACGGACATCATACGGCACTCTCGTCTGGCCAACCCGCTAAATCCGAGTTGCCCTTGAGTTTTCAGGGGTGCAACGCGGACGAGGGGGTCCGCGCTACACAGGCTGATACTTCATGCTGTATATGTCGCTGGAGAAGGAGCCGTTATAGCTGAAGCCGGCGCACCAGATCTGGTGATGGCTCCGCCGATCGAATGTTCGGCGCACGAACCCATCTCAGAGTTGGTGGTGACATAGACCGACCACGTATTCCCGCCATCAGTGGAAAAGTACATGCCACCCACGTCGGTATAAACGTTGCCGCCGCCAGCCCAGCCGATTTGTGGTCAGGATAAGACCGAGCGGATCGGCCACGGCCCGTCCAGAGTGCGGCCGCTCCAGGTCTCGCCGCCGTTGGTGGTCACGTGCATCCAGCCCTCAACGTTCGGAGAAATCTCCCCGCCGCCAACCCAACCCTTTTTGTCATTGAGGAAAAAACGGGACCATCGAAGACGGAATCGACCGAAGGGCCGCAGGTCCACGCAGAGCCTCCGGTGAGGCTGGTGCAGAAATTGATCCCGGATGCGCGGGCGTGCAGGTTGTTGAGGAAAGAAAATTGCGGGCCGAACCAGCCGCCATCGGGATTGGCATCAGCGCTGCCCCAATCGGAAAGGCCGGCGCCTCCATCGGTCGTGTACTCGGCGAGTGTATCAGGATCACCGGCAACGGGGCCCAAAGTCAATATGATGGCATTCTGCTTTTTCACAAAGCGCACTTGTTGCAACCACTCGGGACCGGGGCTCATGTCGCTACTCCACGTATTACCACCGTCTTCAGTCCAGCGAAAAACGCCGTAGGCTGGAGCTGAGAATCGTAGAAACCCGAGATAATGACCTTCTTCGTAGTGACAGCGTCGACGCCATAGAAATAATCGCTCTCCCCGCCGCTCAGCACTTGTTGCACCCAGCTATTTCCGCCGTCGGTCGTCTTCCAAACCTGACCCAGTTCACCCACGGCATAGCCAATCTTATCGGTGGGGAAAGAAATGTCGTGAATAATAATTCCTGGCAAAGTGGCGAGTAAATTCCAGGTATTCCCCTGGGCTGCGAGACCGGCAACACCTGGCTGCACGATCGCACCATGTTGCGTCTTCAGACGCTCTGCGGAAAGCTGGCGCCGAGCCGAATCGACCGGAACAGCTCCGGAAATATGGCGAGTTACGACTGCTGCTTCTTGCGAGAGCGCGAGCGCGCCCATCATCAAACCAATCACCAAGAGTTGGACAAGGCAAGACAGGCGCGGCATAGGACATCTCCTGAGTTACGGACGGAGATGTTAGCACAGGCAGCGTGTATGCCCCAACCTTACATTTTAAAACATAGGCTCTACCGCAAGTACGCGTCGGTTTTATTCATCCAGTCGGCGCGAGGCGGATGAAAAATATCGAGATCGATAGTATCCGCAAGCGCCTCGACGCGGTGCGGCATGTTGGGAGGGATGGTCAGAACTTCGCCCGCATTAACCACAATTACCTGGCCGTCGATCCAGAATTTCAGCGCGCCTTCGAGAACGTACGTGACCTGCTCATTGTGGTGGCTGTGTTCGGGAACAATGCATCCCTTCTTGAGCAGGACGCGAGCCAGCATCACGCTTTGCCCGACAACAAAGTGCCGGCCAAGCAAGGGATTCAGGGCTTCGACTTCGACCGAACTCCACGCGATGTGGCGCAACTCGGCTTTCGGTGGCGGCCCTTTCAGGACCGTGGCTTTGAGGGCGACCCTACTCGCCGGCCGCGCAGTTGTCGTCGCTTTCCTGGCAGCGGATGTTCTTCGGACGGGTCGTTTTCGAGCGGTCGTTTTCAGTTTCTTCTTCTTCTTCATAAAGGGTGACTCGATAAGAATATTACTTTCACTGGGACAAGGGGCGCATCTTGCCGCGACTGGACGGTGCAGGTAATCTTAATAGATTCAGCTTTGTTGTCGAAAGCTTTTCTCACGGAGAACATGGGCGCCGCTCGTTACATATGGATCAACGATTCTTTGAGGCCCGCGAGCGAAGGCGTGGTTCCGTTTGTGAGCGCCGCCGTGCAGTACGGCTTTAGCGTGTTCGAAGGCATCCGCTGTTACGCGACCGATAAAGGGCCGGCCGTGTTTCGGATGAACGAACATGTGGAGCGCCTGTTAGATTCCGCTCACATAGTCGGCTTTCGCGAGTTGCCGGTTACCGCCGAGCAAGTAAAAACGGCTATCCATCAGACAATTGCGGCGAATGAGTTTTCGGCGTGCTACATCCGTCCGATGATTTACCTCGACGGCGGGATGAGTCTGACTGTCGAAGCTGGCCAGCCACGCTTCGTGGTCGCGGTGTGGGAGTGGAACGCCTTCCTGGGGGACGAGGCCAAGAAGCGTGGCATCCGAGCGAACATTGCGTCGTTCACACGTCTGCATCCGAACATCATGATGACCAAGGCGAAGGTTGCGGGAAATTATGTGAGTTCGATCCTGGCTAAAACCGAATCGCAGCGCGCCGGATTCGATGAAGCAATCATGCTAGGCCCCGACGGATATGTAGCCGAGTGCACTGGCGAAAATCTATTCATTGTTCGTAACAATGTTCGCGGTAATGCAGGCAATAAAGTCATTTCCACCCCGCCGCGCGCTGGGATTCTGGAGGGAATCACCCGCGATACTCTGATCACCCTGGCTCGCGATTTGGGCTACTCCGTGGTCGAGGAGCCCATTTCACGCGACCAGCTTTACATTGCCGACGAAGTTTTTGTGTGCGGCACCGCGGCAGAAGTGGTGGCGCTGCGCGAGATTGATTTTCGCGTCATCGGCGACGGCAAGACTGGTCCGGTAACAGGCGCGCTGCAGCACGAGTTCGAAAAAGTAGTGACCGGTAAGCACGCGCGGTCGGCAGAGTGGCTGGCGCCAGTGCGCGCTCTGAATGCGGCAGCTGTGCGAGACTAGCGGCTTAGAACTGCGGGGAGAAGAAGTATGAAGAAACATCGATTCCGTCAGGAAACCGAGGCAGTTCGCGGCGGCACCGGCCAGCACAAGAAGAACGGTCCGCTCGCTACGCCGATCTATCAGACCTCGACGTTCGAGGTCACAGATATGCAGGAGCAGGTGCGCGCCACTCCTACCGACCGCTTCTACACGCGCTACGGCAATCCCACGCATACGGTCGCCGAAAATGCGATCGCAGAACTTGAAGGCACGGATGCGGCCCTGCTGTTCTCTTCGGGCATGGCGGCAATTACGACTTCGATTCTTTCACTGGTCAAGGCGGGCGACCACATCGTGGCGCAGCGCGATATTTATGGCGGCGTGATCAAGTTTCTTTCGCAATGGCTCCCGAAACTGGGCATCGAAACGACGTTCGTTGACACCAACGACATCGAGCAGCACGAGCAGGCGATCCGGCCCAACACCAAGATCCTGCACATTGAGTCGCCAACCAATCCAAACGTGCGGGTCGTTGATCTGGAGAAGATTGCGACGCTGGCGCGCAAGCACCGTCTGATCTCAACTATTGACTCGACCTTCGCCACACCGATCAACTGCCGTCCGGCGGAGTGGGGCATCGATCTGGTGCTGCATTCGGGCACAAAATATTTTGGCGGACATGCCGACCTGATCTGCGGCATCGCGGCCGGGCGACGCGATCTGATCGAGCAAATCCATCAAACGCGCAACACGCTTGGCTGCTGCATGGATCCCCACGCCGCATTTCTGCTGCTGCGCGGCATCAAGACGCTGGCTGTCCGGGTCGAGCGCCAAAACGAAAGCGCGCTGCGGATTGCCGAGTTCCTGAGCCGCCATCCCCAGGTAGCGCGGGTGCACTATCCCTTGCTGAAGGAGCATCCGGACTACGCGATCGCGAAGAAGCAAATGACGGGCGCGGGCGGCGTCCTGAGCTTCGAAGTGGAAGGCAGCGGCGCCGACGCCTGCCGCGTGGCCGAGGCGTTGAATCTATTTACATTGGCCCCCAGCCTCGGCGGAGTGGACTCGCTGGTGACCATCCCGGTGCTGACATCGCACGCCATGATCGCTCCGGAGTTGCGGAAAAAGATGGGCGTGACCGAACAGATGATCCGCCTGTCCGTCGGCGTTGAACACGTCGAGGACCTGATCGCCGATCTCGAAAAAGGCCTCGCCGTGCTGGCCCCGGAGCGGAAGCGGGCCGTGGTGGCCGATTAAGCGACGCAGATCCGTGCGTCGAGGTTGAGTTTCGGAAAAAATAAAATCCTGGCTCGTCCGCGAGCCAGGATTCTTATTTGCATAACGCGTTTTGCTAGAAGAAGAGCTTCAAAGCCAGTTGCAGTATGCGTGGGTTGTGGGCAGCGGCGGGACGGTAGAGGCCTCCGCCCAGGCAGCTTGGGTCGTTGGTGGTATTGCCCGGTCCCGCATAACAACCTGCGGAGTTGGCGCCGCTGGTGAGGTTGGAATTATTCGCAGCCGAACCGGCATCCCCGCCAATGTATCCAAACTCGGTGTGATTAAAGACGTTGAAGGCCTCGGCGCGGAATTCGAGCGAAACCGATTCATGCACGGGAATGTGCTTGTAAAGCGCCATATCGAAGTTGGTTTGTCTGGGATTGCGCACGACATTTCTGCCCTCATCGCCAAAGGTCAGTCCCTGTGGCGCGGCAAATGCCGCAGGATTGACCAGCAAGGGCCCGTAGATACTCCCATTGAGATTGGCCGCGCCTGAATTCGCATTGGGATTGGCGACCAGGTCGGGTCTCGACCCGGTCCCGACTCCGTTACCCACGCCGGCGTTATCGCTGCTGGCGTTAAAGCCCGCGTTGGTAATGGTAAAGGGAGCTCCGGTCTGAATCGCAGTGATGCCGGACCATTCCCATCCTCCGAGAGCAGCATGCGTCAACCCTGCGCTTTTGAAGAAAGGCAGATCGTAGATGTAGCTGAGAGTGAAAACCTGCCGTTGATCAAAGTTGGAACTGGCATAGTTGTAGCCCGTGTTGTAAGAATTCAGAAAACTCGTATCTGCCGCGGAGGAAGCATTATCGAGCGAGTGGGAGTAGGTGTAAGCCGCGCTGAGCTGTAGAGCTCCCATCGTTTTTCGCGCCGAAAGCTGCAGCGCGTTGTAGTTGGACGACGCCGCGTTCTCTTGCAACCGAATATCCGAATATCCGAGATACGGACGGAAAGGATCGGCCGCATTTCCACACGCCACATACATGTTTACGCCGGGCGTGCCGGGAGTTTGGTCATACCAATTGCCGTCAGGGTTATAGCCAGGGATGGTAACGCCGCTCGGTGTCATGCCGCTGGAGCAGTCGTTCACGCCGATAGGCTCGCCCGGCTTATAGGGATTCTGGCCCGCAGGCACCGGTTGCAGCTGATTCAAGTCTATTCGTTGCCCCAAGTGGGTTCCCTTGCTGCCTACGTAGGAAATTATTCCCACAACGTGTTTCGGGAATTCTCTTTGTATATCCAAGTGCCACTGCTGCACATAAGGCCAGACCTGCTTCTGCGGGAGCGCGACCACAGACTGCGGGTACTGGGCGCCGACCGATCCGCCCACTTGCGAGTACCCTGACTGCGTAATGTTCCCGTACTGATCGAAAACCGTTGGGATGTTGGACTGCACCGGGTTCTGGACCAGCGGCGGAGAGCCTTCGAGAGCAGTCGCGACCGCCTCCTGGCCGTTGGTGTGCTCGAAGAAAATGCCATAACCACCGCGGACCGCCATCTTGCCATCACCCCGGGGATCCCAGGCAAACCCGATGCGTGGGCCGGGATTGAAGAGATGTCCCTGCGCGCAACCGCTTGGCACCCCGCCAACACCGCACTGCACCATTCCGTTGAACAGGCCTATGGGTCCGCCAACAGTGCCGTCCTGATTGATAATGGTTCCACCAGGAACGTATTTCGAGGGATCGAAGTTATAGGCTTGTTTTTTGTTGTCGTAAACCGTTCCATACAAGCTGACACGTAATCCTAAGTTCAGCGTGATGCGAGGCGTAACATGCCAGTCGTCCTGGAAATAGGGTTCGAAAATCTTGTATCGCAAGTAGTACTTAGGCTGGCCGCTGGATTGCGCAAAGCTCTCGATGTTTCCCGTCAACAGGTCCGCGAAGGGGTTGAGGGTTGATCCAGAAAAGCCCGTGTCGAACTGGATGTAACCGTTCACGGACGGTTCCAACTGCGGCAGTTCATTCTTCTGGGAAGCGACGAAGTAGCCACCGAATTGCAGATTATGTTTACCTATAATTTTGGTCAGGTTGTCGCGATAGGTATAGACGGGATTCGAATTCAACAACCCGTTGGGCACCCAGCCGGCATCCTGGACAATCCCGTTGAAAAGCGTGCCGCCAGCCAATGAAACTCCAGGCAGCTTTCCCCCAAAACCATTCTGAATAAGACCCAGGTCATACCCCGGCGGCCGCTGCCATGCTCCTTGATTCGAGAAGTAGAGGTGGTTAACCGAGTAACTGGCTATAAACTCGTTGAGCAATGTCGGAGTTATCGTGGTTGTGAGATGAGCTACGATGCCCGTGGAAGGCTGTGAGTATGGATTCTGGATCGTCGGATAACTACCTCCGTTCGTCCACAAGGGAACCGGAGAAACCGAACTCCACGAATCGTGGATATACCGAACAGTAGCATGCCAGTTGGAGTTGATGTTCTGGTCGATGCGAAACAACTCCTCGCTCCAATTTGTGGGCAGTGATAACGATTGGTTGAAAGTCCATGACGCGCTGCTTGGGTCATGCGCATTAGGGAAGGGAAACATAGCCAGAAGCGGCACGGCATTGGGATCGATGGGGACCAGATTATTCGTGAACCCCTGAACTACCGGCGGGCCACCAGGCGTTGGAAAGAATTGGTAGGTTGGGCAATCCACCGGCCCGTTGGGTGGCGCAAGATTGCAGGGCTCGCTGAAATCGCCGAAAGCGGCCTGCGTCCCGGTGCAACCGACGCCGCCCGAACCAGCCACTAAGCCGCGCTCCGCGCAAGACGGCACCGCAACGTTAAAGGTTGTGGGGTCGATCTGCCGTCGCCACTCCTGCGAAAAGAAGAAAAATGTCTTCTGTTTGCTCTCGTTGTAAACACCCGGAATGTAGACTGGCCCGCCAATCGTGTAACCGAAGTCGTTCCTTTTGTACGGGGGCACGGTCGGCGAAAAGTAATTGCGCGCATTGAACGCGTCGTTGCGCACAAACTCGTAAACGTCGCCGTGGAACGACTGGGTTCCCGACTTGGTCTCGATTTCAACCGTCCCGGACCCGTTGCGGCCATACTGCGCGCCGTAATTGGAGGTGAGAAGCTTCACTTCGCCGATGGCGTCGATACTCGGATATGTCAGCAGAGTAGTGTTGCTGCCGTCATCCATGTTGTTGCCGCCATCAATCTCCCAGTTGTTGTACTCCGTGCGTCCGCCATTCACGCTATACGCGACCGTCGCCAGCCACTTCACCCGGTTCATCTGCACCGGATTGGTTCGTCGCTCCGGGAGTCAGCGCCAGCAACTGCGTGAAGTTGCGTCCGTTGAGCTGAAGCTGAGTGATCTGTCTTGCGGTTACGGTTCCCGAAAGTTCGGAAGATTGGGTCTCGACCTGATTCAACTGATCGCCCTGCACCACGATCTCGGTGGCGACGTCTCCGACCTGGAGGGTAGCGTCCACTCTAGCCTTCTGGCCGACGCGCAATACCACGCCGTTACCCTTATAAGTCTTGAAGCCCTTCGCAGTGATGGTCAGGTTGTAGGTACCGCCCGGCAAACCAGCGGCCAGATAATCGCCATCGGAGTTGGTAGTGGTCGCACGCTCGATGCCGCCCGCAGTGCCGCTGATTCTGACGTCAGCTCCCTTGATCACGGCTGCGCTGTTGTCGCGGACCGTTCCTGTGATCGCGCCGGT
>CAWGYS010000013.1:0-435150 GCA_963826845.1 uncultured Acidobacteriaceae bacterium | reverse complement strand
ATCGTGAGAATTCCCTGCGGCGACTGGAGTCGGGAGGATGTGTAGGGGTCCTTCGACTCCGCCAAGACATGCGCTTTCGCGCATGTCTTGGCTGCGCTCAGGATGACAAGTTTTAAGGGAGTACTAGCAGATCGGGAGAGTACTTGATGACTACATCGAATGCGGCGGTTGATACGACTTTGAAGGCTGGGGCGGAGAAGGCTCACGAGAAACTCGCCGAGAAGCGGCGGGCTTTGGGGCGGGGACTGGAGTCACTTCTGCCTGGGCCGCGCCCCGTGCCGGTGGCACCCACCCTTCCGCAAAGTGCGCGGAAGGATGGGCCACCCGACCTCGAGAGCGGGTCTCCGGGAAGCTCTCTCCTCGTCTGCTCCCGTCGCTCCACCAGAAACGGCGGTTCTGGACTCGTTGCAGGCGGTGGCTTCGGGTCAGACTCCGGATGGGGAGACGGTGTTTCTTTTGCCGCTTGATCAGATTGGCCAGAACCCTTATCAGACGCGGCGAGAATTCGATCAGACCGCGCTCGCGGAACTGGCGAATTCGATCCGGGTGCAGGGGGTGTTGCAGCCGATCGTGGTGCGTCCGGGGGTTGAGGGACGGTTCATCCTGATTCTGGGTGAGCGGCGGTTGCGGGCGTCGCGACTGGCGGAGAAGACGCACATCCCGGTGATTGTGCGGCGGGTTTCGCAGCAGCAGGCGGCGGAGATGACGCTGGTCGAGAACCTTCAGCGTCAGGACCTGAATTGCATCGAGCAGGCGGAAGCGTTTTCGAACCTGAGCAAGAATTTCAATATGACGCAGGAGGAAATTGGGAAGCGGGCGGGCATATCCCGGGAAACGGTGTCGAACTACCTGCGGCTGCTGACGCTGGAGCACGGCGTGATGTGGGCGTTGCAGCAGGGAAAGTTAACCTACAGCCACGCGCGGGTGCTGTTGAAGCTCGGGGACCAAGTCCAGATGTGGAGATACGCGCAAAAGGCGATGGCAGAGAAGATGTCTGTGGCGAAGCTGGAGGAGCTGGTGCTGGGCGTGAATATGCCCATCGGAAGTCCGACGAATAAGGGCGGCGGGGCGCGGTGGGTGGATCCGAATGTGAAGGCGGCGCAGCGAACGCTCGAGGAAGTGCTGGGCATGAAGGTGCGGATTCGGGACCGGCGGGGGCGAGGGAAGATTCTGATTGAGTATGCGACTATTGATGACTTTGAGCGGGTCGTGAAAATGCTTAAAGGGAAGTAGAACAGTGCTCAGTTGCCAGTACCCAGTACCCAGTTCGCGTGGTGGGGGCATCTTCGGAGTAATAAGTGGGAATGGCTTGCTGCTTTTCTCTCGGATACTCCTTGCGGCGGCTCATTTCCCTCGAAGACGGGCTCAAAGTGGCGGGATTGAGGGTATTTCATCTGATTTTTCTTTCGCCCCTTCGGGGCTTGCTGGTTGGTGGTTCGTAAACCCACGGCTTCGCCGTGGGCTGCATTCTTACGCCGCTTCGCGGCTGAGCGTCCGCTGGTCTGCGGCGGGGAATCTTCCGAGTAATAAGTGGGATCGGTCGACGGTTTTCTTTGGGATTACTGCTTCGACTGCGTCATTTCGCAGGGGCGCCTGGCCGGAAGTGGTGCGGCTGTAAACTTTCTGATTATCGGCCGTTGGGCGTTGACTACTTGGTTGCTTAGTAGGACAATTCTCTCGTTTCTCGGACTGCCGCGAGAGTTCCTCCCCCTGATCGGCGGCTGAGCCGTTTCTTTTTCTGGTTGATATTCCCGAGTCGATTTTCCGGTTACATGCGAGGAACCTATGAGGCGCATCTCGTTCTGCTGGCTGCTTCCGTGTTTGATCACTCCATTCTTGTTGGCGCAGTCGAACCCTGTTCCTTTGGTTAATCGGAGCGCGAGCGGTGCGTCCGATCCGAAGGCTCAGGCTCGCGTTCTCGACAGTTATGGCAAGTTGCCGCTTAGCTTTGAGGCTAATCACGGGCAGACTGATTCGCAGGTGAAGTTTTTTTCGCGGGCGGGCGGGTATTCGCTTTTTCTTACGGCGGATGAGGCGGTGATTGCGTTGCGCGGGAAATCTAAGCCCGCGGCCCCTAAAGGGGCGTCGAGGGTCAAGACGATTCCGGTATCGCTGAAGCGATACCCTGATACGAACCCTTCGGTCGCACCGAATTCCTCGGTCGCATCCTCTTCGGATCGGCCGGCCGGTGGTGTGTTGCGGATGAAGTTGCTCGGGGCCAATCCTGCGGCCTCGGTTACGGGTGTGGATGAGCTGGCGGGGACTAGCAACTATTTTATCGGGAATGATCCGGCTAAGTGGCGGACGGGGGTTCCGACTTACGCGAAGGTGAAGTATGCGGGGATTTATTCGGGCATTGATCTGCTTTATTACGGCAACCAGCGTCAGCTTGAGTATGACTTTATTGTGGCTCCGGGAGCGGACCCGCGGCGGATTGCGTTCGATGTGCGCGGGGCTTCGCGGATTTTTCGGGATGCGCATGGCGAGTTAGTGTTCAAGGTGGGTGACGGCGAGGTTCGCTGGCACAGGCCGGTGGTGTATCAGGAGAAGGATGGAGCGCGGCAGGTGGTTGCTGCGCGGTATGTCGTAACGGATGGGAATCGGATTGGATTCGCAGTCGCGAAATATGACCCGAACAGGCCGCTGTACATTGATCCGCTCATTTACTCGACGTATTTGGGTGGAGACGATACTGTTGGCTACGGCATCGCGGTGGACAGCGCGGGCGACGCCTATGTCACCGGTCTTACGTGGTCGACCAGTTTCCCGACCACGCTTGGTGCCTTTGAGAGGAGCAATAGCTGCGACGGCTACTGCGATATGGCGTTTGTGACCAAAATCAATCCCACCGGGTCGGGATTGGTCTATTCCACATACCTGGGAGGTAGCGAAGGGGACGGAGGCTATGGCTTCAACTTCGCTCACGGTATCGCCGTGGACAATGCCGGCAACGCTTACGTCACTGGTGAGACCAGTTCAACCGATTTTCCGACAACGCCCGGTGCTTTCCAAACAGCCTGCAACATTGGCAACTACCCCGGGTGTGGGAGCGCAGTCGTAACCAAGATTAGCTCCTCGGGGCGTGCGTTAGTTTACTCGACGTACCTTGGCGGCACCGGCGGCAGCAGCGGTTCTGGCATCGCCTTGGACAGCGAATACAGCGCTTACGTCACCGGGTGGGCTGGCCTCTATTTCCCGACGACGCCCGACGCCTTTCAGACAGTTTGCGGCGGTTCTTGCGCCACGAACGCGTTCATCACCAAAATGAGCCCAGATGGCTCCGCCTTGGTCTACTCCACCTACCTAGGGGGCAGCCGCAACGACTATAGCGACGGCATCGCCGTAGACAGCGCGGGCGACGCCTACATCGCTGGCGTAACCGACTCATCCGACTTTCCCACCACGCCGGGTGCCTTCCAGACGAATTTGGTCGGCCCCGATGACGCCTTTGTGGCCGAGATCAATCCTGCGGGATCGGCTTTGGTTTACTCGACATATCTGGGGGGCGCCGGGGACAGTGCGGGTTCTGGCATCGCTGTGGACAGCGTCGGCAACGCTTACGTCGTTGGCTCGACGGGCGGCGATTTTCCAATTACGCCGGGTGCCTTCCAGACGACCTACGGGGGCGGCGATGCCAATGCCTTTGTGGCCAAGATCAACCCCACCGGGTCGGCGCTAGCTTACTCCACCTATCTGGGCGGGACCTTGCAAGCCCTTGGCTCCGGCATTGCCGTGGACAGTCTGGGGGACGCCTACGTCACAGGCCTTACCGGGTCACATTTTCCAATAGTGGATTGTTTGCAGAGCCACTACGGCGGAGGCCCTATCGACGCTTTCGTCGCCATAATCAATCCCGCCGGATCAGAGCTGGGTTGCTCCACCTATCTGGGCGGCAGCGGGAAGGATTTCGGCTACGCCATCGCACTAGATACTGCGGGCAACGCGTATGTCACGGGAAACACAGTCTCAAACAATTTTCCCGTTACGCCTGGTGCCTTCCAGCAAAGCTGCGTTGTCGGCGGCCAATGCAGCGGGCACCAAGGCGACGCCTTCATATCTAAGATGCACCTGACCGTGCCAACCACGACCACTCTCACGTCTTCGCCAAATCCCTCGAGCCAGGGACAGCCGGTGACCTTTACCGCAGTGGTCGCCTCGGGCCTTGGTGGGCCGCCCGATGGCGAAACCGTCTCGTTCATGAAGGGCAAAACGGTGCTGGGGACGGGAACGTTGAGTGGCGGCTCGGCTAGCTTTACGACTTCGACGCCTAAGGTGGGTACAACCTCTGTCAAGGCGGTGTACGTCGGCGACCCGAACTTTGCGGGCAGCACGTCGAAGGTGGTGAAGCAGGTGGTGGAGAAGGCGGAGTGAGTTGTCTGTGGTGGCTGTATATTCGCGACGGCAGTTGAGCCATCATCTGGAGCGACGAAAGAACTGGGCATCGTGACGGCAAATGCATAGGTCCTTCGCTCCGCTCAGGATGACAAGGGATTAAATGGCAGGAGTTGGGGGTTCCAGGGTGCGTACCACGGCTTCGCCGTCGCTGCGTTCTCGCGCGGCTTCGTGGCTGGGCTTGCTCGTCACCGCACGGGGAGAATCATTGGAGTAACAAGTGGGACGAGATTGCCGCTTTTGCCGGCGGATTGCTCGGTGCTCGTGTTGATTTGTTCCGTCGCGACGTCCTTAGGGGGACGATTCATCCTGAGAACTCCCCGCGGCGGCGTTCCACGGAAAGCAAAGTCAAAAACAGAGTCAAAGGCAGCGGACAGGAGTGTCCGCTCTACACGGGGCGCGAAAGATCCGGCTGCGCTCTGGATGACATGGGTTCCAAATTTCCTCTTCGGGCCGGCTTCTTGAGCCTCCACATGCCCTGTGTTAGCATCGGGAGTTTCGCAGGTGATGTTGGGCTGGCCTGTTCCCTGTACTCATACTCACTCCGGGCCTTATCACTCTTCCCGTAAGCCTGCCGAAGGAGACAACCTGTGAAAGCTTACGAAGGAGCCAATCTCCGCAACCTTGCCTTGATCGGACATGGACATGCTGGCAAGACTACGCTGGTGTCCGCCATGCTCTATACCGCTGGAGCTGCGCCGCGCCTGGGACGCGTGGATGACGGCTCGTCCGTTACCGACTACGACGAAGAAGAAATCGCGCGCAAGATGTCGATCGCTACCGGGCTGGCGTTTGTCGAGTGGGGCAAGACAGAGGCGAAGGTCAAGATTAATCTGCTGGATACTCCTGGCTTCAACATGTTTGTGCACGAGGCGAAGATGGTGCTGCCGGTGGTGGACGCGGCGCTGGTTGTGGTGGACGGCGTGTCCGGGGTTGAGGTGGTGACGCAGCGTGTTTGGAATTATTGCAACGACATTGATTTGCCGCGGATGATTGTCGTCAATCGCATGGACCGTGATCGTGCCGATGCTAATCGGGTGCTGGAATCGCTGACTAATGCTTTTGGGCGCGCGGTGACTCCTCTGCAACTGCCGATTGGCAGCGAGAAGAGTCTTAGCGGCGTGATTGATCTCGTCCGCATGAAGGCTTACACGTACGAGATGGGCGGAAACGGCAAGGGCAAAGAAGGGCCGATTCCGGCGAACATGGCCGACGTTGCCAAGGAAGCGCACGAGAAATTGGTGGAGCTGGTGGCCGAGGGTAAAGATGAGTTGATGGAAGAATATTTCGAGAAGGGGACGATTCCGGAGGAGGATCTGGTTCCTGCGCTGCATGAGGCGATTCGCGAGGACAAACTTTTTCCGGTGCTGTTCACCTCTGGCCTCGGCAACGTCGGGGTTGATGAGTTGATGGATTTCATCGTGGACTACACGCCGGCCGCGAGCGAGCATCACGCCATCACGGGGCAGCCTGCGGGTGGGAACGGCGAGCCTGCGGTCCGCAAGGGCACTGATAGCGAGCCGGCTTCTGTCTTCGTCTTTAAGACTATGTCGGACGCTTTTGCCGGGCGCATTTCTTACTTCAAGGTTTTTTCTGGTGTGCTGAAGAATGATGCTTCGCTGCAAAACTACAATCGCAATATTCAGGAAAAGTTCGCGCATATTTCGCTGATTCAGGGCAAGCAGGCGGTTCCGATCCACGAGCTACATGCCGGGGATATTGGCGCGGTTGCCAAGTTGCGGGAGACTCTTACGGGCGACACTTTGGGGGATAAGGCATCGCCGATACGGTATCCGGCGGTGCAGCTGCCGGAGCCGGCGATTACTTTTGCCATCGAGCCTAAGAGTCGCGCGGATGAAGACAAGCTGGGGGTTGGCTTGCACAAGCTGATGGAAGAAGACGCCATGCTGCGATTTTTTCGCGATCCGCAGACCAAGGAATTTCTGATTGCGGGCACGGGACAGCAGCACATTGAAGTCGTGGTTTCAAAGATGAAGAAGCGTTATCACGCTGAAGTGGTGCTGAAGGCGCCCAAGGTTCCTTATCGCGAGACGATTCGCGGGAAGGCCGACGTGCAGGGACGGCACAAGAAGCAGACCGGCGGCCACGGGCAGTATGGCGATTGCAAGATCAAGATGGAGCCTTTGCCGCGCGGAGCTGAAGTCGAATTCGAGTTCGTCAACGATATTTTTGGCGGCGCGATTCCGCGCAACTATATTCCGGCTGTCGAAAAGGGAATTAAGGATGCGGCTGCCCGGGGCTACCTGGCGGGGTATCCGGTGGTGAATTTTCGCGTGAGCCTTTATGACGGCTCTTATCACGACGTGGATTCGAACGACCTCTCGTTCCAGATGGCGGGACGGATCGCTTTCCGCAAAGCGATGGAGATGGCCAAGCCGACGCTGCTCGAGCCTATCATGCACGTCGAGATCACGATCCCGGATGAATTTGCCGGCACGATCATGGGCGACCTTAACAGCCGGCGCGGGCGCATTCAGGGGATGGATAACAAGTCGGGGAACACGATCGTGAAGGCCGAGGCTCCCATGGCTGAGATGCTCACTTACGGCGCTGACCTCACTTCGATGACGCAGGGGCGCGGCAGCTTTTCGATGGAGATGCATCACTACGACACGGTGCCGCAGCAATTGCAGGACAAGATTATTGAGAAGGCTAAGGCGGAGCGGGGCGAGGTTAAGGAAGACGAAGAGTAGAGCTTCGCGATCTCATCTATTTTTACTCTCGCCACTCAATTCGATCTCGCTTTCCAACGTCCACTTCTTGAGGGGCAAGAGTCCGTCGGGTTGGATCGCGCGCCGATCATGCGGCAGCTTCCATGGTTCTGTTATGCGGCGCAGGCGAAAAAGCAGGTCCTTCGCTTTGCTCAGGATGACAACCTTGAGGAGTGGGGCCCCACGACATTTGTGGCCGGAACTCCGTGGAGCGGTCGGATGGTGTAAAGGGTGTAGGGGTCCTTCGACTTCGCAGAACGATCGCTTCGCGGATCGTTCTGCTGCGCTTCAGGATGACAGGGCTCGTTGGGCGGTACATCTTGCATCTCGATGTGAGATGGGGCAGGCGGCGTTAGCTTCCGGCCGCGTCGGCCGCCGGCGCGTTTTCTTTTGCGCCGACGATCAGCAGCCACAGCATGATGGCGAGTTCGGCCAGGAACGCTGGCTGAAACGCGCGGAACAGGATGTCGTTATACGCGGGTGCTAGGAAGCCGGCGACGGCAACCACGACCCAGCAGATTCCGTCGAGCACCAGCCAGTATCCTAGCCAGCGTGGCAAAAAGCGCGAGCGCGCTACTAACCAACCAAACGGGAGCAGCCAAAGTCCCCAGAACATTTCGTTGACTCCGTTCGACTGGCCATGCAACCGGATCAGGAGCATGCCGATCGCTTCGCGGGTATGCTGATCGAACGCGGCGAAGGCATCTCCTCCACGGAACACGGTGAGCGCGGTCGCATTGAAGACTACGCCGACGAGAATCAGCGCGGCCGAGACCAGAACCAGCGCAACCATCTGGCGGGCGCGGTGGCGGTCCACGTTTTCGAAGAGACGATAGAGCGCCAGCGCCAGGCCGATGAACACTACTGCTCCCAGAGTCTCGGCGAGTAATCCGAAGCGGAACAGCGTCTCGTGGGAAAGGACCCGGGCTGAAGTGGCGGCCGCGTCGTTGCGCACGATGGTCTGCGACGGAACGTACAGCAGATAGAACGGCCCGAGGGCGAACGTCAGATACCAAAGGCCTGCGATGCGCGCGGTCTTCTTGAACTGGAGCGGTGTCATGGGTGCCTCCTCACTTCCGGGATGCTACACGGTACGCGCCGGAGGGTGACAAAGTTTCGCGAACGCGATGCGCTCAACGTTCTGCTCCGCTCAGAATGACAGGCCCCCGCTGGGCAGTGCATCTAGCATCTCGATGTGAGGGATGGGCCCCGGCCGGTACCTGCCCAAAAA
This sequence comes from uncultured Acidobacteriaceae bacterium, assembly GCA_963826845.1. Classification (GTDB taxonomy): domain Bacteria; phylum Acidobacteriota; class Terriglobia; order Terriglobales; family Acidobacteriaceae; genus Acidiflorens. The sequence goes on along the minus strand of CAWGYS010000013.1, from coordinate 426,795 downwards.
CTATTCCCTGATTCCGCATTCTGGCGTACCATTCGTCTTTCGTCCTTACCCAGGAGGGACGCATGTCCGAGCGGAATTCCCCGATGTTCTGCCGCTTGTCCTTCGCGACGCTGTTACTTTTATTGATGCTGACGCCTAAACCTGCAATGACCCAGGAGAGCAAGAGTCTGGCGCTCGAAGTCGACCACGTGTCCGTCTGCGGATCGAGCCTTGATGCGCTGCGCCAGGACTTTACGGATGTGGGCATGACTCCGGACCTGGGCGGTCCTCATGGCAACGGTATTACGCAGATGGCGATCATCGGTTTCGATGACGCGTCTTACATTGAATTGATTGCGCCGATCAAGCCAGGTGAAAGTGCGGGATCGGAGTGGTCGAAGTTTATGTCCGGGGATGCGGTGAGTTGCGCGTGGGCGGTGGGGACGAACGTTCTGCTTCAGGAAGTGGATCGGCTGAAGAAGGCTGGGATTCCGGTCAAGACTCCGGAGCATGGCAGCCGCAAGCGGCCTGATGGCATGTCGATCGAGTGGATGACGGCTGATGTGGGGTCGGGCACGCCCGGTTCGACGATGCCGTTCATCATCGAAGACCAGACGCCGCGGGCGTGGCGCGTCCAGACTTCGGCCAGCGTGCAGGGAGCTCCGGTTTATGGCGTGGAGAACGTGGTGCTCGGGGTCACCAACCTGGATGCTTCGATTGCCTTGTTCCGCAAGGCCTATGGCTGGGCTGAGCCCCTCATCGAGACGCAGAAAGATTTTGGCAAGCTCGCGTACTTTCCCGGAGAGCCCGTGATTCTGGCGGCGCCTTCCGGCGGAGGCTGGCTCGCGGACAAGATTGGCAAGTTTGGGGAGAGTCCGGTGGCTTACTTATTGGGCACGCGCGACTTTGCTGCGGCTAGCAAGAAGTACAAACTCTCCGGCGCAAAGACCTGGTTTGGGCAGAAGGTGGCTTGGTTTGACGCGGGTAAGCTTAAGGGCGTGCGGCTGGGGGTTATTGGGCAGTAGATCGTGGCTGACCGGCACGGCTAAAGCGGGCGTAAATGAGCGGCCAAATCGCAGCGGTAAACCGCTGCGCCACCCAAAGGCAAGTTCACAATCAAGGTCAAAGTGAAGATCAAGTTCAAAATCAACTTCAAAATCAAGTACAACGGCAGCGGACAGGAGTGTCCGCTCTACACGTTGAACTTCAGAACTGCTAACATCGCTTGCAGTGTCTGCTGCTAAAGATAATCCCGCGCCGCACCTGCCGTCCCACGTGCCGTCCAAAGACCGGCTGGTTTCGGCGGCGCCGGTTGAGGACGATTCCTCTTTTGAGCTGAAGCTTCGGCCGCAGCGGCTGAAGGAGTTCATCGGGCAGAACAAAGTCAAAGAGAATCTTGATGTCGCTATTCAGGCGGCGAAGTCTCGCGGCGAGGCACTGGATCATGTGCTGCTCTACGGGCCTCCTGGCCTCGGCAAGACTACGCTCGCCAATATTATTGCCAATGAATTGGGCGCGGCCTTTCAACAGACCTCTGGGCCGACGCTGCAGATTAAGGGCGACCTGACGGCGATCCTTACCAATCTGCGCGACCGGCAGGTACTGTTCATTGATGAAGTGCATCGCTTGCAGCCGGCGCTGGAGGAAATCCTGTACTCCGCGCTGGAAGATTACAAACTTGACATCATGATCGGGCAGGGGCCGTCGGCGCGCACGCATACGATGGACGTGAAGCCGTTCACTTTTATCGGCGCTACCACGCGGGCGGGATTGCTGTCGGCTCCGCTGCGGTCACGTTTTGGACTGCTGCTGCGGCTTGAGTTTTACTCGCATGACGACCTGCGCGTCATCGTCGAGCGGTCGGCTGAGATTCTGGGCGTGCGCATTGATCGTGCGGGCGCGGCTGAAATTGCCAGCCGATCGCGGGGAACTCCGCGGATCGCCAATCGGCTGCTGCGGCGGGTGCGTGATTATGCTCAGGTGCGGGCAGCGGGGTCGATCGATCTGCCTACCGCGCAGTCGGCACTCTCCATGCTGGAAGTGGACCGTCACGGCTTTGATGAAGTCGATCGCAAACTGCTGCTCACCATCATCGAGAAATATCAGGGCGGGCCGGTGGGCCTGAATACTTTAGGCGCGGCTTTGGCTGAGGAGCCGGACGCTATCGAAGAAATCTACGAGCCGTTTCTGATTCAGATTGGGTTTTTGAATCGCACTCCGCGGGGACGGGTTGCTACCCAGCTTGCTTATGAACATTTTGGGATTGTTCCTAACCGGCGGCAGAGTTCGCTGTTTTGAGAGAACTCTGATTTTGGTGTCTGCGAAAAGCCTAAACCACAGGCTGCACAGGGGTGCACGGAGGACTTTGTAATGCGCGACGTGATTGCTACCGCCCAGGCTCCGCAAGCTATCGGGCCTTATTCGCAGGCTATTCGAGCGGCGGGGTTGATCTTTACTTCCGGGCAGATCGCCATCGATCCTGCCACCTCGCAGATCATCGGCGGCGATGTGAGCGCACAGACTGACCGTGTGCTCAAGAACCTCGCCGCGATTCTGCAGGCGTCGGGCAGTGGGCTGGAGAAGGTTGTGCGATGCACCGTCTTCCTCAAGAACATGGGAGATTTCGCTGCGATGAACGACGTTTACGGGCGTTATTTCAAGCAGGCGCCGCCGGCGCGGTCCACGGTTGAGGTGGCGCGGCTTCCGAAAGATGTGCTGGTGGAAATCGATGTGATTGCGCTGAGTTGACTTCACATTTACACAGCAGATTTACACATCAGAAAGAGGTGTTTATGAAAATTCTTATTGTTGTTGTCATTCTTGTTATCACGGTGATCGCACTCACCAGTCTCGTCGCGCAGACAGCTCCCGCTCACAAGGCTGCGACCGCCAGCGGTCCCACGAAGGTCACTGGCGAGCCGACCAAGACGGCCAGCGGCCTGGAATATTGGGACATCAAAGTTGGCACGGGCGCGGTGGCTCAGAGCGGAATGCACATTAAAGTCGATTACACCGGCTGGCTGACGAACGGCAAGAAGTTTGACAGCTCGGTCGGTACGGGCCATCCGTTTTCTCTTATGCTGGGCGCGGGCCAGGTGATCAAGGGATGGGACGAGGGCATCGTCGGCATGAAGGTAGGGGGCAAGCGGCAGCTGCGCATTCCTCCGGATCTGGCTTACGGGGCGAGTGGGTATACGACTCTGATCCCGCCCAACTCGACTCTGATCTTCGACGTGCGATTGGTGGACGTGAAATAAATGGGAACCTGCGCGCGGGAGAATCGTCCCGGTTCCGCAGAAATCTCTGGATGCGCCGCGCTCCGATGGAGTAGGGGTCCTTCGACTCCGCAGGGACTTCACTTCGTGAAGTTTCTGCTCCGCTCAGGATGACAAAATGGATTTTGTCGAATCTGGAGCTACGCCTTGACGACTTTGCCGCTGCGCAGGCAGGACGTGCAGACGCGCATATGCTTGTTTGCCGCTCCCACTTTGGCGTGAACCGGGCGCAGGTTGACGTTCCAGCGTCGTTTGCTGACGTTGTGGGCGTGGCTGATAGTGTTGCCGAACTGCGGCCCCTTGCCGCAGATATCACAGACTCGTGCCATAACTCTTAAATCCTTCCAAGGCTGTTGCCGAAAGCTTACTGAAACTACGATTTTACAGGAATTGTGTGGATTTGGCCAAGGGGATGGTTCAGGCCAAGTGCTGGTAAAAGGTTTAGCGAGTGTTCTTAGCGATAGTGTTCCAGGTAATATAGCGCTGCGAAGGCCAGGACCAGGGCGGAGGCGGGAATGGACAATGGGCGGGCGATTCGTCTGGGCTGCTTCCAATCCGCGGTTGCGAGAAAAACTACGATGGTCGGACCCAGCAGAACGATGGTCAGCTGAAAAATGTGTGCAGCCCAGCCTTCGTCGGGTTGCGGCGGCTGAAAGTATCCGGTCAGGACGGTGAGCAAAGCAACCGCAGACAAGACGATCAAGGCATAGCCAGTGTCGCGATTGAGCTCGTGCCTGCGCATCGTGTCCTCCGAGTGAACTGCTATGCGGCCTTGCCCATCACCGGCTGCGCGCAGTGGCTGCAGCGGCGGGCGTCGATGGGAATCTCGCTCAGGCATTCCGGGCACTTCTTGGTCGTCGGATCGGCGGGGGCGGGATCCTTGCGGCTGCGCGCGATCAGGGCATTGATCGGGGTGACGACGAAGAAGTAAACCGCCGCCGCGACCAGGATGAAGCTGACCAGTGCGGTGATGAAATCTCCGATGGGAAAGACGGTGCTCCCGATGGTGAAAGAGATTCCAGTAAAGTCAGGCTTGCCCGCGACGAGAGCGATCAGGGGATTGATGAGGTCCTTGACCAGAGCCGTGACCACGGTGCCGAAGGCGGCACCGATGACTACGCCGACTGCCAGGTCCACTACGTTGCCGCGCAGGACGAATTGCTTGAAACCGGAGAGCATGAAATGAATCCTCCAGAGATTTAAGAGGCGTCCGCAAGGGTACCCCGTGGCTGTTACCGCGTCAACTAGGCGGCAGCAGCAGGCTTCTTGCGCTTCCTTTGCTTAGCCAGGCACCGCGCAACACACAATAGCGATGTCTGCTGGTCACGGGTCAATGCGTTCCAGACAGAATAGATAGGATGCTGCGCCTCCGCAGCCGAAGGGCGCTTCTTGTACTTGGAGCGCCAACGATCTGCATTTACCTGATCTTCGAATTTGGTCTGGTCTATCTCAAGGGCGTCGGCGATCTTCTCGCGCAAGGAGCGGGAGGGAAATGCTGCACTGTTGTAGAGCTTGCGCAGGTGCTCAAAGCTCCAGCCCAATTGTTTCGCGAGGCCGGCGACGTCGAGATTCTTGGCCTCCATCTTTTGCCGCATCGTTTCTGAAAAAGCATAGTTCATACACACACTTTTTGTGTGAGTCTCACACATTTTGTGTTACCATGCTTCTACAAAATGTGCCGCCAATCGCAAAGGACCACAAGATGTAGTACTTGGTCGGCTGCTATCGACAGCGCGGCGCTAACGATCTAAATTATGGGTGAGCGGAATGGCTGAGAAACCCAAAGCGGCTTTGCAACAGGAGCTCGGCTGGTATGAGTCGAACAAAGCGGAGTGGTTGAACACTCATCTCGGCGAATTCGCCCTAGTAGGAAAGAAGGGAGCCGTCGGCTTTTATCCCACCTACGAAGCTGCGTTTGAGGCTGGACTCGAAGAGTTTGGCATCGGCACCGACTTCCTTATCAAGCAGGTCGCGGAACACGAACCCGTGTTCGTGATCTACTAGTTCATGGACGGAGCAAAGTACTCCCGTTCGTACTCACGGGTTGATCTGCGGAGAACCGGCCCAAAGATCACGGTTACGATCGGCCATCCGAAGGCGACGCGCGCGCTTGCTCAGAAAAAAGGTATTGAACTCGAGAAGCCTCTTAGGGTTGAAGCTCTCATTGACACCGGTGCATCCCGAACTGTAATCAACCCGCAAGTTGCCGCCACCTGCGGACTTCAGCAAACAGGCCTAGCTCGCATTTCCAGCGCGGGCCACATCACCGAAAGGCAGGAGTTCGTTGGCTCCATTCATTTTCCGGGCCAAGAACTGAGCGGTTTCGATCCAGCTAGCCTCGTCGCGTGCCCGTTGCCAGAGCAGGACGTATCGTGTCTGCTAGGCCGCGATGTCCTAGAGCGATGGAGTCTCACTTATGATGGGCGCAGCGGGCTCGTTGAGGTCGAGGAGTAGAAAGGCTGGAACTTAGCTTCTACGTTTGCTTCGTGCAACGCAGTCTTCTCAGATCCGCATCGGCATTACTATATACCGGTACTTGTAATCTTCGGCTTCGGCGGGACGTAGCTGGCCCGCAGACTGGGCATCTTTCAGCTCCAGTTTCACGTCGCCGGAGCCGGTGGCTTTGATGAAGTCCATCAGATATTGCGCGTTGAAGCCGATCGCCATCGCCTCGCCGTCATAGGCTACTTCGATGGAATCTTCGGATTCTCCGGTTTCGGTCGAGGATGCGGAAATCTTCAACTCGCCTTTTTCCAGACGCAGGCGTACGGCGCGCGAGCGCTCGTCGGCGAACTGGGCCACACGGGCTATGGAGGCTCCCAGTTCTTCGCCGTGCAGCGCGATTGACTTGGAAATATCTTTCGGCAGCACCGCCTCGTAGTTGGGGAACTGTCCGGTAAGTTGGCGGGAGGTCAGCAGACGCGGACCTACGCGGAAGAATAGCGTGGATTCGTCTTTCGCAAAATCGATGGTCTCGACGTCCTTCTCAATCCCGGAATCGAGCAGCGATTTCAACTCGTCCATTGCCTTCTTTGGAATCAGGGTTTTCATTTCGCCGGAAACGCCTTCAAATTTTTCTCCGGCGCGCTCCACGTGGGCCAGGCGATGGCCGTCGGTGGCTACCATGGTGATCGACTCCGGCTTTAGGACCATCAACGCGCCGTTGAGGGTGTAGCGCGACTCTTCGCTGGCGATGGCAAAGCCGGTCTTGGCGATCATTGAGCGCAGCACTGCGGCTGGGATCTTAATCGCTCCCGCTGAGGGAAACACTGGCAGGCCGGGAAAATTTGCCTTCGCCATGCCGACCATTTTTGTGTTCGATCGTCCGCAGCGAATGCTGACCCAGTGGTTGTCCAGCAATTTGATGGTGATGTCGGCGTCTGGCAGCAGCTTTACGTAGTCGTAAAGCTTGCGCGCCGGAATCGTGCATGCGCCTTCCTTCTTGACTTTGGCGGCACAGGACGTGCGCAGGCTCAGGTCGAGGTCGGTCGCAGTCAGCGACAATTTATCTCCCGCAGCCTCGAAGAGATAGTTGGAGAGGATGGGAATCGTGGTCTTGCGCTCAACTACTCCCTGCGTGGCTGTCAGTTCGCGGAGAAGTTCGAATTTGCTGACCGTGATTTCCATGGTCGTGGTCGATGTGGCAACGGCAGGGGCGGCTTCCACCGGCATATTGGGTCTCCCGACTGTACTTCTGTTCTCTTCTTATATCAAATGCAAAAGCAATAAAACTAGTAGTAACCGTAGGCGGTTCGGAGAAGTGGAAAACCGGTCCAGGTGCTTGCGGTTCAGTTGCTTCGAGATCGACCCTTTGTGTGGAGAATCATGTCCCGACTTGGCGGAGGCCATTGCATCTCTGGGGTCCAGTTCCAACTTCCGTCCTGTCTCGCACAGCTTCCACAACCACTCCACAGCCGGCGGGCAGGAAGACCGGCTGGAACAGTGGAAAAGGCTGTAGAAACCGAGGTTTACGCGCCTAATTGCTCGGTCAGTTTATTGAGCAACCTGTTTAAATCTTTGTCGTCTTTGCGCAAGCGTTCAATCTTGTCCACCGAATGCAGGACCGTCGTGTGGTGCTTGCCGCCGAACTGGCGTCCAATTTCGGGCAAGGAAGCTTCCGTAAGATGCTTGGCCAGGTACATGGCGATCTGCCGCGGATAGACGATGGAGCGCGAATTGTTCTTGGCCTTGATTTCCACCAGACGCAGCCCAAACTGCTCGGCGACCGCCTTCTGAATGGATTCAATCGTGACCTTGCGCGCCTGCGAATCTATGAAATTCTTCAGCACCTGCTGGGTGTACGGAAGCGTGATCTCCGCCCCAATCAGCGAAGAGTGGGCCACTAAGCGGATCAGCGCGCCCTCCAGTTCACGCACGTTGGAACGGATGTTCTGGGCTATGAATAACGCCACTTCCGTCGGCAACGTTACGCGCTCCTGCTCCGCCTTTTTTTGCAGGATGGCAACTTTCGTTTCCAGGTCGGGTGGTTGAATATCGGCAATCAGGCCCCATTCGAAGCGGCTGCGCAGGCGATCCTCGAACTCGGCTAGTTCCTTGGGCGGACGGTCGCTGGCAATCACGATCTGCTTCATCGACTCGTGCAGCGCGTTGAAGGTGTGGAAAAACTCTTCCTGGGTGCGCTCTTTCTGCGCGAGGAACTGGATGTCGTCCACCAGCAGCACGTCGACCGTGCGGAATTTATCGCGGAAGCTGATCATCTTGTCGTAGCGGAGCGAGTTGATCATCTCGTTGGTGAACTTCTCGCTCGACACGTAGCAGATGGCCGCTTGCGGCGTCCGGCGCTTGATCTCGTGGCCGATGGCCTGCATCAGATGCGTCTTGCCCATGCCAACGCCGCCGTACAGGAACAGCGGATTGTAGGCTTTGGAGGGACGCTCAGCCACCGCCTGACAGGCGGCGTGGGCGAACTGGTTTCCGCTGCCGATGACGAAGGCGTCAAAGGTGTAGCGGGGATTCAGTTGCGCGGCGCTGTCCCAGTCGAAGCGAGCTTGTGACGGGTGCAAGCCGGGGCCACCCTGCTGACCCAAATTCTGGCCGCTGCCCGGACTGCTGCTTGAGGTTCCACTCGGGCTACCGCTGTAACCTCGACCCGAATCCGCAGTCGAGCCGCTCGAAGTATGAACCGACAGGCCGCCGTTATGACGGATGGGAGTGCTCGAGGGGTCGTCTTCGGCGGTGACGAACTTCACGTCCTTGTAGCCGAGGCCGAGATTGTCGACCGCTTCCTGAATCAGGTCGGCATATTTGTCGCCAACTTGGCGGAACTCGGCGGTTGGAATGCGGACGAACAAAATCTTATTGCTGGCGTGGCTGTAGCGCGTCGGCTTGAGCCAGGTGTCGTAGGAGTGCCGGTTGACTTTCTTTTCCAGGGCGTCGAGGACGCGCGCCCAGGGATTCGGGATGATGTTGGAACTGGAGAGAGACATTTTTTACCAGAATATTGAAAGCGCCGGAATAAAACGTTCCGGGAAGAAAGCCAAACTTGAAAAATGAGTCGTCGTTTCCTGCAGAGCAGCTTCTGTTTTGCAGTACCGATTGTCGGTGAAAATTTATTACGGGACGAACGGCATACTAGCACAAAAAAATTGCCGCGTCGGTCGGTTGCAAGAAAAAAATTCCGCGCGCGCGCTTTATCGAATCGCGATTTTCTTTTGCTGTCAAGTATCGAGAAACTAACTGCCGCGCAAAGGGTGCAAACTTATTAGGGTCAGAGGTTAGAGAGTCAGATTGCAGAGGTTAGAACCCAAAAGTTGCAAGGGCTTCACCTCTGCAATCTGACCTCAGACCTCTGTCCTCACATCAGACTGGCCGGCGCTCGCGCCTTGCTGGCGCGGTCGTCTTGTAGCTCCCGGGATAGACTACGACCGAGCGGCGGCCGCCTTCGCCATCGCTCTCGGTGCGCAAATCCTTTTCTTCACGCAGCGCGAGATGCACGATGCGGCGCTCGCGCGACGACATAGGCCCGAAGCGGTAAGGTTCGCCCGTCCGGCGCACCTGCTCGGCAGCGACTCGCGCCGCCATCTGCAGCTCGTCGATCCGCAGCGAGCGGAAATTCTTGCAGTCGAACCAGATCTTCTCGTGCTCGTTGCCCTGCAAGTGAAGAATCTCGGATGCCAGCAACTCGAATGACCGGAGCAATTCGCCAGCGCGCTCCAGCAACAGAGCCGAATCCGGTCCGGCAAACTCCACCAGGATTTCGGGATGCTCCCACTCGCGATTCTGCGCGATCGGCGGATCCACCGTGATGCGGTACTTCAGTTTGAAGCCGCCGTTCGAGATTACGGCTTGCAGGAATTCGCCGATTTGTTTGGCAGCGGCGACTTTATCTGTAATCGGCATAGGTCAGTTCTCGGTTCTCAGTTGTCAGTTGTCAGTTGTCGGCTCCGTCAAATCCACGTTCGGATTTAACCGACAACTGACAACTGAGACACTATTTCTCTTTCTTTCTTGCGCGCTTCTCCATCATCTCGCGCATTTCGCGGCCGAGCGACGTGCGGTTCATTACCGACTGCTGCACGATCCCGATCAGCTGTCCGGCAGACCAGTACAAGCCCAAGCCCGCCGGGAGATTCCAGCTCATCAAGCCCAGCATGCCGGGCATCATGATGTTCATCATTTTCTGCTGCGCCGGATCCATGCCAGCCTGCGGCGTCATGCGCTGCATCACAAACATGGTGATGACGATTGCGATCGGGAGAATATGCAACGGATCGGGCGCCGAAAGATCGTGAATCCACAGCCAGGGCGCGTGCCGCAGATCCATGGCGACGTTCAGCATGCGATAATAGGCGAACAGAAACGGCATCTGGATCACCAGCGGCAGACATCCACCGGCGGGATTCACGCCTTCCTTCTTATATAGCGCCGAAATCTCCGTGTTCATCTCCGCTTTCTGCGGATCGCGCAGGCTGTACTTCTTATATTTCTCCTGGATCGACTTGATCTGCGGCGCCACGCGCTGCATCTTCAGCATCGACTTCATCTGCGAAAGCCGCAGCGGCAGAATCGCCAGATTGATGATCAGCGTCTGGAGCAGGATGGCCCATCCCCAGTTGGGGACGATGTGGTTGTAAGTCCACTTCAGCCACAGGAACAGCGGCCGCGCGATCATGCCCAGCCATCCGAAATCGACGACAGCGCGCAGATCAGGTTCCGCGCCGGCAATGCCGGGCACGGAAACGGCTTCCAAGTCGGCAAGCGCCTTCGGGCCCACATAGAGCCGGTCATTGGTCGGGCCGCTGCAGGCTGCCGACAGCCGCGCCGAGCACGTCAACGCGATCGATCTGATTGGGGTCGGAGCCGCCGTGCGGAATCTCAACCTGGTTGCGCAGCGTCACCATCGCCACGTTCCGCGGATCCTGCGGCATGAACACCGCCGCGAAATATTGGTCCGACACTCCCGCCCAGTTGAAATGGGCCCGGGAGCGTGCCGCCGCCGCTGATCTTCTTGATCGCCAGCCGCTCAACCTTGTTATCGTACTGGTAGGCGATCTGGCCGAGCGCGTATGGGGCACCGGTCGTCTCCCCGCCAAACCCCGACGGCCACATCGGCAAGGCGGTGACGTGCGCGCCTTTCTGCTGGACCGCCGTCTTCACGCCAACCACATAGCTGTGATCGAATGTGAACTTCTTTTCGACCGATACGTCGCCGTCGGTGTACTCAAACGTGATTTCGGCGGGCGCAGACAGGGAAGCTCCAACTCTCTCCACTTTGGCGGGACCGTCGGACCAATGACATAAAGCGCCGAATTCAGCTTGTTCCGCAGCGCTTCATCGTAGGTCCACAGCGACAGCGGATAGCCATACTTCGCCGCGGCCGCTGTATTCACCAGTTCCAGCGGACCGCCTTTGTCGTCGGTCTACTTCTTCAGCACCCACGACTTGACCTGGCCGCCGCGATTGGTGAACACGATTCGGTAGAGCCCGTTTTCAATTACCGTTTCCGATTCGCTGGAAGCCTGCCTGTAAACTTGAACGCAGCCAGTTGTGTCTTGCAGAGATGCGCTTGTGGCCGCCTTCGCGCCGGCGGCTGCTGTAACAGCCTGTGGCGTCGGCTGGGGAGCTGGCGACGCGTCTGCCGTGTCTTGCCGGGGCGCGGCTGCGGCCCATATTTCTTCAGCATCGGCTGAAAGAGCATGATGACCAGGAAGGTCAGCGCAAAGACCAGCAACAGCCTGCGCTCCATGCCGGGTTCTTGCTGAGGATTTTGAAATTCGGCCAAATCAGTCGCTCATCATTTCTTGCGACGTTATAGCGCTGGCGTTCCACGCCGAGTTACACATAAGGACAGTCGCTGGCTTTTGCCAACCGGGTTCTTCACCACCGTATCCGCCGCCCTTACAAAAGGATGGCAGCGCAACAAGCGCCATGCCGCCATCGCTCCGCCGCGAACCACGCCATAGCGGTCAATCGCTTCCATGGCGTATTCGGAACACGTCGGCACATAGCGGCATGACGGGAGAAACGCCGGCGAAATCCAACGTTTGTAAAAGCGCAGCAGCCAGCGCCGAAGTCCTCATTATTTCTCTTTCTCTACCTAGCTTCTTCGCAATCGCATCGAACGCCCGGCCCACTTCTTCGAGCACCACCGAAAATCCATAGTCAGAACCGACTTCTTCGGATTGATCACCATATCAACGGACCCGCGCTCTTAGCACCGCGCGCCGCAGCCGCACCGCTTCGCGCAGACGGCGCTTGATGCGATTACGTACAACCGCGCCGCCCAGCACGCGTCCCACGGTGAACCCGACGCGGGCAAGTGTTTCGGGCAGAGCGTTTTCCGGTGAAGCCGCTCCCTCAGCGCCTTCCCTGGCGCAGATAAAACACGGTCATGTGCGGAGAAAAGTGCCGCCGCCCCTGCTTGTACACGCGCTCGAAATCGGAGTGCTTCAGCAACCGCGCCGCGCGCGGAAAGCTTGCTCCCGCTTTCGGCGCGGCTGATCCTCCCGCTGTTCGACACGTTGCTTAACACTGTGCTTCGGAGCGTCGGCGCTCACAACTTCACAATCCTGCCCGTTACTTATAGCGACGGTTAATGAATAATGACGGCCTCGCTGCCCGCCTCGGGGGAAATCTACTCGCGGAAACCCGGCTTCACGGAGACGCGCTTGCGTCCCTTGGCCCGGCGGCGCGACAGCACCGCGGCCCCGCTCTTCGTCTTCATGCGAGTCCGGAACCCGTGCTTTTTCGAGCGCTTGCGCCGGTTGGGTTGAAATGTACGTTTCGGCATTGAAAATCCCTTGCTCCTGATTGAATCGACTGGCTTAAGGCAAACAGTAAGTATAAATGACGCGCCCAGTGCGGCAAACGGCCCCTTCTGCTATTGCCAGAATTCGAAAGGAAAGTTCGAAACCTGCACGTTCGTCAATCCACCAAGTCAGCGATAAGCGAGAGCGCAATGTTTACGAATGGGAGTAAGCACCTTGTCAATCCGCTTCTTTATCGAGATGGATTCTGACTATACTCGACTCGTGAAAATGATCGGATTCCCTCTTACCACAACGGATTGGGCACATCTGGTAGCCTGCCGAACATCCCGGAGAGACAGGTGTAGCTATTCTGGCGAACCCAAAATTTCGGCGAGATTCGCGTTCGCATGGTGGAATACTCTCCCGGCTATTCTGCAGATCACTGGTGTTCCAAGGGACACGTAGTGCTTTGTCTGGAGGGCGAACTGGAAACGACGCTTGCCAACGGCAAACGCTTCACCCTGACCCGGCAAGAGCTATCAGGCTGCGGATGGGGAATCCTGCGCATCGTTCGTCAACAAAAACCGGAGCCAAGCTCTTCATTGTCGACTAGCACCAGGTATCGCCGCAGCTTGCAACTAGCCGTGCCATAGCTAAGCTGCACGTCCGATGTTGATCTGACCGCGCAGCCGCTGGTAATACGAGCGAACCGCTCTAGCCTGACAATGCCATCGCGAACAGCTAGCGAGCATGTCAGCGCCCTGAATCTCGATGACACCATCGTCGCCATCGCTACCCCGCCCGGCCGCGGAGGCATCGGCGTCGTTCGCCTGGCCGGACCCGAAGCCCGCGCCATCGCCGAGCCCATGTTACGACTAAACTCGCGAGCTGGAGCCTGGTCGCGCTATCCATTGCGATCTAATCGACACAAGCCCGTGTGGCGCGGACACTCCTGTCCGCGAAACTGCCAGCGCCGCGACAACTCGCGCAGAGGCGGACGCACGCGGAGCCAGCCCTGATCAACCCCGTATCGACGAAGTCGTCGTCACCTATTTCGCCAAAGCCCCACTCCTACACCACCGACGACATCATCGAAATCTCCGCCCACGGCTCGCCCGTCGTCCTCCGCCACATCGTCGAACTCGCCCTCGCCCGCGGCGCCCGCCTCGCCGAGCCCGGAGAATTCACCATGCGCGCCTTCCTCAACGGCCGCCTCGATCTGGCCCAGGCCGAAGCCGTCCGCGACCTGATCGACTCGCAAACTTTATTTCAGGCCAAAGTCGCCGCCCAGCAACTCGATGGCTCGCTCTCCAATCGCCTGAAACCCATCAAGCAAAAACTGATCGAACTCATCGCCCTCCTCGAAGCCGGCATCGACTTCGCCGAAGACGACATCTCCATCGCCCCAGACGCCACGCATCCTGAATCGCATCGCCGAGGTCAGCGCCCCGCTCGAGCAGCTCAGCCGCCAGCTTCGCCTACGGCAAGCTCGTGCACGAAGGCCTTACGCTCGCCATTGTCGGCCGCCCGAACGTCGGCAAGTCGAGCCTCTTCAATCGCCTGGTGGAACGCGAACGCGCCATCGTCACCGCGCAGCCCGGCACCACTCGCGACCTCGTCAGCGAAACCGTCGCCATCGGCGGAATTCCTGTGGCCTCGTGGATACCGCCGGCATCCGCCGCGCCACTCGACGAAGCCGAAAGCATCGGCATCCAGAAATCCATGGAAGCCCTGGCCGATGCCGACTTCGTCCTCGTAGTCGTCGACGCATCCCAGCCACACGCAGACGAAGACCGCGACTTACTAACTCATGTGGAAGGCCGCCCGCGATCATCGTTGAAAACAAGTGCGATCTGCCAATATCGTTTGAGGACCGCCGCCTCACCCGATCCGGAGACGCCGAGCCTTCGCATTCTAATCTGCACCACCTCAACACCTCCGCCGCTCACCGGCGAGGGCATCCCCGAATTGCGCGCACGCCATCCTCCGCCACGAGCGGGAGACTCCGCCACAGCACGAAGCCGGGTTCCTCACCAACGTGCGCCACCAGAAGCTCGTCACCGACTCGCTCGCCGCGCTCGATGCCGCCGCGCCTGCTGTCGGCGCGCGCGTGCCCCATGAAATGTTGCTGCTCGATCTCTACGGCGCTTGCGCCCGCTCGACGAAATCACCGGCGCGACCACCACCGACGACATCCTGAACCTGATCTTCGGCACCTTCTGCATCGGAAAGTAGAGTGGCGTCCGGGGACAGAAGCGCGTTTGTCGGCACCAATCCGGCGGGCGAATCGATGACTTCAGGCTTGCCCGTGAACTTCAAACCAGCTCAGTCATGAAACGCGGATTTCGAGCAGTTTTCACATCGACACCACTTCTCGCTGCTACTCAGCGGTTGTCGGATCGATGACCGAATGGATTCGGGAGATTCGATCGACCGGAAAACCGCCCTGCCTGGCGTGCTGGCGCACCGCGTCTTCATCGGGCGCAACGTATATGCAGTAGATTTTGCCGTCCGAGACATAGCTCTGAACCCACTGAATCTGAGCGCCCATCTCTAGTAAAACTCCACACGACTTCTGCGACATCGCCTGCAGTTGCTCCAACGACATCTCGCCCGCTTCCGGAATCTCTCTCTCGATAACGAACTTCGGCATGGTGATGCCTCGTTTTTTAGTTATTCACTGGCGAAGAATTTGATTAATCAGATCTAGCCTCGCATACTCGCAACAGGGGCCAAAGATGGGCCAGTTGGCATGGAGATATGGAAAGCGCATCGCAGTTCCCACATCCCCACGCCCTCAGGCGCTAGGACGGACAAAATTCCGACGAAGCGTCACACTACCCCTCTAGCCACTCTACTTGCTACAAGAGACCTGCCAGATCATAAGCAACGTCACCGGTTGATCTACTGACCTTCGCAAGTGACCTGATTGTTCCAGTCCACGAACGCACCCTGGGGGTTTTCCCGCCAGGCCCAGACGTGGAGTTCGAAGAATGAAGGGATGTTGAAGCGATTTGGAGCGTCGACGAAATGTGAAGACCTGGCCGTCGAGCACCGGAGGAGTGTTGTTATTGGCGGCGAGCCAACTCGCCGAGTCCAGAATGAACTCGACGCCTACCAGTCTCATCTTGCCATTGAGGGCTCGTAGATGAGTGCCTGCGGTTGCGAGGGGTCGAGGGTGAGATTGCCGAGCAGCGTGCCGTTGACGTAGTGCACGCCCATCGCCCCGTGGTCGTTACCGGTGACGCACCCTAGAAATGGTCCGTAGCCGGCTGCCGTGGCAACATTAACGTCAATGTACTGCTTCGTGCCAGCGCGAACGAGTTTAACGAGCTAGGACGGCGTGGCTTGTTCGTGAGCGGAATGGCCGAGTCGCAGCACTGTCAGCTGCGAAAAGCGGCGCCGCCGTGACCAGACTAGTTAGCAACGCCATACGTAGGATGCTGATGGTTGATCTGTGGATAACACTCGTGATTCGTGTCGTCATTGCTTTCTCCTCGGAATGTAGTTTTCCGCACCGTGCGCGAAAAGGTATTTAGGGAGCTGTCAATCTGCCCTTACACCTAAATAGGCGTAAACGGGGCGACGAAACTATCATTCGTAGGTGCTTTCTTTAATGGGGGCAAGTAATATCGCTATAATTGGCGAGATTTGGGCGCAGCTGGGAGGGTACGGGGCATGAGCGATCCGGTAACAACGTCACCCCACAGTGACGTGAGCATATTGCTCCGCGCCTGGAGCGACGGAGATCAGAACGCCCTCGATCAGCTGACACCGATCGTATATGACGAATTGCGCCGGCTCGCCGGGCACTACTTGCGGGGGGAACGCACTGGCCACAGTTTGCAGGCCACTGCCCTGGTCAACGAGGCTTACCTGCGGCTGGTGGATTACAAGCGCATGCGCTGGGAGAACCGCGCCCATTTCTTCGCCGTGTCGGCGCAACTCATGCGACGAATTCTGGTTGATCACGCGCGGCGCCGCAACCTGAAACGCGGGGGCGGCGTCCAGCACGTTGCTTTGGAAGACACAGCGATCCTCGGCGGCGGTCGCGATGAAAATCTGGTTGTGCTCGACGATGCTTTGCAAGCTCTTGCCCACATGGATCCTCGAAAGGCGCAAGTGGTTGAGCTGCGTTTTTTTGGCGGCTTGAGCGTGGAGGAAACAGCTGAAGTGCTCAAGGTGTCGCCGGTAACCGTGATGCGCGACTGGAGCACCGCTCGGACCTGGCTTTACCGGGAAATGGGCGGCGGAGCCGGTGATGGATGCTGAACGATGGAAGCGAGTCGATGAATTGCTGCACTCAGCGCTGGAACTGCCCTCCGACCGGCGCGACGAATTCTTGCGACAGGCGTGTGCGGGCGATGCCCGAACTGGAACGGGAAGTAAAGTCCCTCCTCACCTCACACCGGAACCTTGGCGGTTTTCTGGAACGTCCCGCGATCAGGGTTGCGGCGCAGACGATGGCAAAGCTGCGGCGGGAAAAGCAGACGATTCAGTGCTCGGCCAGACCATTTCACACTATCGCGTCGTGGGAAAACTGGGCAGCGGCGGAATGGGCGTGGTGTACGAAGCGGAAGATATCCGGTTGGGACGCCGCGTCGCTTTGAAATTTCTGGCCGAGGATCTGGCGCATGACGAGTGTATCCTGCGACGGTTTGAGCGCGAAGCCCGCGTCGCTTCTTCCTTGAATCACCCGAACATCTGCACCATTTACGAAGTGGAAGAGCATGATCATCAGCCGGTGATCGTCATGGAGTTGCTTGAAGGGGAGAGCTTGATGCAGCGAATCCGCAAAGGGCCAATCTCAACCGACGAGATTTTGGACTTTGGGATTCAGGCCTCCGACGCCCTGAAGGCTGCCCATGCTAAGGGGATCATCCACCGGGATATAAAGCCGGAAAATATTTTTATCATTGGCGGCACGCGGGTGAAGATCCTGGATTTCGGATTGGCCAAGGTGCGTCTTGCTCCGGTTGCCGGAAACCAGCCCATGGACCAATCGCTTACCCTGGACGGCACCATTATGGGCACAACTCCTTATATGTCTCCTGAGCAGGTGCGCCGCGAAGAGATTGACTCTCGGAGTGATCTGTTTTCCCTGGGTGTGGTGCTTTACGAGATGGCCACCGGCCATCGACCATTCGTTGGCGAGAATTCTGTACTGGTGATGGATGCGATCCTAAATGCGCGGCCAGTCGCCGCCAGTAAGGTGAATCCGTCGCGTACCCGCCGCTCTCGGACCGCATCATTGCGAGGGCACTGGAAAAAGATCGCGCGCAACGCTTCCAGCAAGCCGCCGATATTTGCTCGGACTTGAGGCGACTCAAGGCGAAAACGCAAGCAGCGCCGATGGCTGTTGTTACCGCCGCGCCTGCAGCGACGAATGCCCATCCCGCGGGCTACGGCTTTAACCGAAGTCACGCGCGAGAATTTGCATCGATAGGCGACCGCTTCTCAGAGAAGCCAGTTGAGCCGGTGGAGACCCGCCCGACGAATCTCCCTGTCGCAGCGGACCGGGTTCGTGGGACGGGAGAAGGAAGTAAGCGCCGCCAAAGAACTATTGCTGCGTGAAGATGTGCGTCTGGTCACAGTGACCGGTCCGGGCGGGATCGGAAAAACGCGCCTCGCGGTTCAGGTGGCGAGTGGCCTGGTCGAGAGCTTTCCCGGGGGCACTCACTTTGTTTCGCTCTCCACGCTAAGCGATCCGGACTTGATCGCTTCCGTGATTGTTCAAACGCTGGGGATCCGCGCGGAAGGAGGACAGTCGCCGATCGAAATACTCAAAAGGAATCTAAAAGATTCATTGCGGTCACCAATGCTGCTCTTGCTGGACAATTTCGAGCAGTTGATTCAAGCCGCTCCCACCGTGGCGGAGCTCCTGGCCGCGGGTCCCAATCTCAAAGTCCTGGTAACGAGTCGCGCAGCGCTGCATGTGTACGGAGAACATGAATTTCCGGTGCCGCCGTTAGCGTGCCGGATTCGCGGTCCGCAACCTTCAGTGGAAGTCCTGTCACAATGCCCCGCGGTCGCGCTGTTTGTACAACGAGCCGTCGCCGCCAAGCCAGATTTTGAACTTAATCGAGGAAAATGCGTCCGCCGTCACCGAGATTTGCGCCCGGTTGGATGGTATTCCTCTCGCGATCGAGCTCGCAGCCGCCCGAGTCAAAGTTCTTTCGCCTTCTTCCATGCGGACACGTCTGGCTAGCCGGTTGCAGCTATTGACGGGCGGCGCGCGTGACCTGCCGCAACGGCAGCAAACCCTTCGCGCCGCCATGGATTGGAGCTACGATTTGCTGAGCGCCGCCGAACAGAAGCTCTTCCGAAGATTATCAGCGTTTGCGGGCGGGTGCGATTTGGAGGGCGCGGAAGCCGTCTGTGACACCAGAGGCGACCTCGATCTCGATCTGCTCACCGGTATGGGATCGATGGTGGACAAAAGCCTGGTACAGCAGGTCGAGCGAGCGCAGGGCGAATCGCGGTTTGCGATGCTGGAAACGATTCGCGAATACGCTGTCGAAAAGCTGGAGGCCAGCGGAGAGGAGGCCTCGACGAAGCGCGCCCACGCCGCCTATTGCCTGGTACTGGCGGAAGAAGAGGCTACGGAGCAGAGAGGCGCGGAGAGGAAGGAATGGGTTGAACGCTTTTCCTGGGAACATAACAATTTTCGCGCGAGTCTTGAGTGGCTGACAGAAACCGGAGACGCCGAGTGGGGGCTGCGTCTCGGCGCAGCCCTGTTTCGCTTTTGGGAGGCGCGCGAGTATCTCGCCGAAGGCCGGGACAGGCTGGGAAAATTGCTTAAGCTCGCGAGTGCAGCGGCTCCCACAAAGGCGCGAGGCCGGGCTCTTTTTGCAGCAGGCGTGCTCGCGCTCGAGCAGGGAGATTACGCCTCGGCAGATGTGCTCCTCAGGGAAAATCTGGACATCGCGCGCCTTCTGGATGACAAGCAGAGTGTCGCCATCTCACTAAACGCGCTGGCGGTCATTGCTCGAGACCGGGGTGACGCCCCATTGGCGCACTCTCTATTTGAAGAAAGCCTGGTGCTGTGGAGAGAATTGGGCGACCAGAAGGCTGTCGCTCGTTCTCTCAGTAACCTGGCGAACATCGTTAAATTGCAGGGTGACAATGCGCGTGCGCGCGCCCTATGCGCGGAGAGTCTCTCAATCTTCCGAGAAATCGGAGATTGGACAGGCGTCGCATGGTCCACGAACTACCAAGGAGATGTCGCTCGCGATCAAGGTGACTCATCAGCCGCACGGACATTATATGAACAGGGTTTGGCGATGTTTCAGAAACTCGATGACCACTGGGGCATTGCTGGCACGCTCGCTGATCTGGGGAGCTTGTCCAGAGAACAGGGGCAATATCCCGCAGCGCACTCTCTGTACCGGGAAAGCATAAGAATTTTCCGGGAACTGGACCATAAACGAGGGATTGCGCGCCTGCTGGAGTGTTTCGCTTGCTCAGCGGCCGCTCAGTGCGAAGCAGAGCGTTCGCTGCGGCTGGCAGGCGCAGCGGCTGCGCTGCGCCAAAATATTGGCGCCCCACTCACGGCCGTGGAACAAGCCAAATTAGAAACGAGTTTGCACGCGTCACGGCAGGCATTGACCAACACGGCAGGCTCAGCGGCCTGGTCAGAAGGTTGGGCTTTGCCGATCGAAAAAGTCGTTGAAGAGGTAATGATGCCCGATGATGTATCTTCCTCTTGTTAGCGACCGGGAACCCGCACGAACTGGCGCTGATGGGGAACATCCGGATGCCCCACAGGCTTTAGGGAGTCGGCGCACGGCGGAGACGCGATTGGCAGGGCAAGCCGACCCCCCAGACGCCACTGAACGGCGTTCTGGGGGGGAGCGGCTCGCGTGATCCTGTGAGTGAGCACCCGGATTGTGGAACTCGCATCTTCTACGGTCGGACGAATGTGAAGACATCACCGGAAGCATTGACTCCAAAGACGCCGGCTCCGGATCCGACGGAAATACTCATTGAGATTACCTGCAACTTGGACAAATGATTCGCTGCCGGAGTCAAAGCGCCAGATATGGGTGGATGTGTCGATGATCCAGACGCCATCCCCGCCGGCCGAGACTTGAGCAGTATCGCTCCCTACGCTGTTGAACGCGCCGGTGGCGGGATCGTAGCGAAACGACATTATTAAGCTGTTGACCCCCCACACGTCATTCACTCCCACGGCGATCTGTGTCAGGATGCCGCTAACCTGCGACGAACGATCTCGTGGCAAAGTTGAAGTGGAAGATCTGCCCGAGCTGTTGACCCCCCATACATCGCCGCCGCCGGTTGCGACCTGAGCTCAGAGAAACCAGCTGACTTGGTCGAACGCGTCTGTGCAGTAGTTGTACCGGAAAATCCAGTCATTGGGGTTGACGCCCCAGACTTCATAAGGATGGCAGTTGTCCTGGCTGCCAGGCCCGACCGCGATTTGTGTGAGTTCGCCCGTGATTTGAACGAAGGTTTTGGAGGTGTAGTCGAACCTGTAAAATTTCGGTCTTGGCGTTTAATCCCCAGACCTCGTCAAGCTGTGAGAGGGTGCCGCCGCCCACTGCTACCTCGACAAGCGACGCCTTCTTTACTTTGGCGAAGGCGTTCGTTTTGGGATTGAATCGCCAGACCATGGAATGGCTATCGACGCCAAAAACCTCGTTTCGGCCGGCCGAAACGCTGGCGAGAGTGCCTTTAACCTGCTGAAAATGCTGTGCTGACGCTGGGACGACGAGCGCGGCCCAGCAGACGAGAACCACCAGAACAATCCAAGGCTTCGTTGGACTCTTGTCCGTAGTAACTGCTGGGGGTGAAAGGATACTCGAGGTTGATGTCTGGATGAGACTCGTGATTCGTGTCGTCATAGCTTTCTCCTCTGAATGTAGTTTTCCGCAAACACGCGAAAAGACTTTGGGAACTTGTCAATCTGCCCGTACACCTAAATAGGCGTAAGCGGGGGGACGAAACTATCATTCGTGTGGGTACTTTCTCTGATGGGGGGACGAATATCGCTACAATTGGAGAGATTTGGCACTCGTGAGGGCACACGAACTGGAAGGGAAAGTAAAGGTTCCCCCGTCGCCTACAAGTATTGTCCGGGTTTGCTCCAACACTTGCTGTTTTCGAGGCGGTAAGGCGCGAAGCGGAGGTTCAATGCGCCCAGTCCAATGTTGTTCACAACATCTTGCCAAATGCGATAAGCCTGGGGTATTTCCAAAGGCCGCGTTGTGCAGCTTGCAGCGTGGCCTGCTGAGTCTCCAAAGCTACCGGCCGGCCGCGATCGAGGATGACGGAGAATTTCCAAATAAGGCGCGTGCTGGTGCTGATGATTTCCGAGACAAGCGCAGCTCGGCCTCGCTCCCATGTCCGCAACTTAGACGACCTGCGGTATTCATCAATTGCCTATTGCGTCGTTTCCGTAAAAATAGCCACAGGATGCCCCAAACCGTAAGGCCCTTCCGCGGTCACATGCACGGTTCCCGCACTGGCGGGCAACGTTAGCACCACGGCTGCGTTTCCTGATGAATCCGTGGTCACCAGTCGACTGGAGAGCGTTCCTGAATCGGCAGTGAACAGAATGTCAGCTCCCGTGCCCGAGGTGCCGCCCGACTTCTTCGGAGCCAAGAGTAACAGACAGGTTGAGATTCGTTCCGGGCGCCCCGCTTTGATTATTGCCTTGTTGGCTAAACGATGCTGGAGGATTGCCAACAACAATATATCCCTCCTGTTGTTGCGCCACCCCGGCATTATCTGTGGAGGGGACGCTGTAGTGATAGAACCCGGGAGCCTTGCCCGCTGTCACCGTAATCGCCCCGTTCTGCGCGGGAGTCACCGTGCCCTGCGTCACCGCCAAAGTAATTCCTGTAGCCGCCTGTGGAGTTCCCAGCGTGACCGTCCCGGTTCCCGAAACAATCTTCGGAGAAAGCGTTACCATCCCGCCCGCGGCCACCATAACCGTGTCGGGATTCAGATCCCACTCCGCGCTCGGCAGCGTGGAGGAACCTGTGATCACCAGCAAGGTTGCCGTGTAGGGAGCAAGCGTCATGCTACGATGGCCACGCCTGCGGTGACGTAGCCACGATCTGCGTAGGATCTTTCGGACCCAGCGTGTAAGTCGTAACTTGCGAGGGGGTAAACCCGTTGATCGCAAACTGCGCGGCTAGGGTGGTTGCAGGAGCCTTGTTCAGCACGATCACGGTTAAGGTTGTGCCCGCAGGGTTCAGTCGCCGCATAGCTGCTGACCAGATTCGGATTCCCGTTGTTCGTCGCCGAAACCGATGTTGTGCGCGAAGCCATGATGCTGCCCCGTCATAATTGGTATAAAGCTTCAGCCCAAGGTAATTCGGATTCCCCGGAACCGGCGCCACCCAACGCGATGCCAAGTATGCGCGTTCGCGCCCCAGGATGCCATAAGCGTCGGCATCGCGACAGCGCCGTCGAGATAATCCGACTCACCCGCGATAGCGGCATTCCACTCCGTGACGCTTAGCGGAGTGCCCGGATAGATCATGTTCGCGATCGCCCGCATGCGTGGAATGCGGAACGGAATCGTCTTCTTCGGCTGAATAAATGTGGTCCACTTCTGGTCGATATCGCTCACCTCGCTGACGTAAGTCGGGTCCCAGTAGTCGCGGAATATCCGCAAAGCCAATGCCTGCTTCTGCGCCACGTGTAGCTCGAAGTCGTCGGGCGTATCAGGATAGGCATGCAGATCGAAAACGTCCAGCGACCGCGCTCCCGGCAATCTGATCCTGCCAGTAAACCTCATTCAGCCACCAAGGCAGAAAGTCGTTTCCGGCATGCAGCGGCTTTGTCGTCGTTGTTGGCGCCGTTCCAGTAAAACCACCAGCAGCAGGTAATCGGCCCGAAGCGCATCGGCCGCGGGATCCCAGCCCTTTAACGCTCGGCGCCTCGGCAATAGACGTATCGCGCAGTTCGTCATATGCCGAAGGGTTGGGGTGAACATCGACGATGCGTGCTGCCCCAGATCTCGATCTCGTTGTCCATATCGTAAAAATGGCGGAGCGCTGCCGAAAGCACGGCTGCGCAAGGTCGCCTGCCCACTGGCCGCGATACACGCTGTTCCGACGGATCGTCGTCGCCACGGCTGATCGAGCAGCGGGAAATATGCATCAGTTCGGATTTGCCGTAAGGTGAGTGGGTTGCTCGCAGGTCGCGGAATACAATGCCCGTCTCCCGCATCGGTGTTGTATTGATCGGTGCTGCACTGCGCCCCATACTGTCGCAACCGAAAAGCTCCAGTGATAGTTGTCCGCGCTCGCCCTGCGAAACCGACGTCTCCGGGCTCTGCGCCACCCAGGGCAGCATCACCATCGTCATCAACGGATTGCTGCCAGCCGCTATTACATCCGTGATGAACTGCGCGGAGTCGCCGTCGCTGCCGTTGCTGAATCCGTCGGCGGCATAGTCTTCGAAGTAGTAGTCGTTGGCGGCGTTGTAAGTCTGCAGCTGCCAGTTATAGGTCGAGGTCGCATCGCCGCCCCAGCGCACCACCGACAAGCCGCTATCCGTGATGGTCGCCGCATCCTGAGGATAGGCACCCCCATAGACATAGGGCTGATAGTGTGCCGGTTCGTCAGAGCGTCAATCGTGATAGTGACAGCTTTGCTCGCGAGAGGCTTTGCGTGCGTAGCGAGGGACGTACTCTTCTGCTCAGGGGCGCGGGGCGGCGCTGTCTGTGACGAGCTAAAGCTGGAGCTTGCAGCAACGACGCGAGGTACGGCGCCTGCCCCTGGCTGATTGTTGGAGGCAACCGCTATCGTCGGTCCAGATACTGATAGGGAGATGGTCAAAAGTAACGCGAGAATGGTTACTGCGCTTCGGAAGCGAATAGAGTGACTCACGGGGAGGCCTCCTGCCAGGAAATCTTACCTCTGGTGTGGACTGCCTGCGGAACTCGTAAGTACAGGTTCAAAGCCTGTCCGTTTTCGCACCCCCGGCACAGAACAATTTCATAGCGCAACTGCCGCTCCGGGCCAGTCGGGGATTGGAGGGTTGCGTCCGAGCGTCCCAGTTATGTAGCAAAAACAGCCTTGATATCCGCGACTTCGATTACGTCACCTGCTTCGAGTTGTTTTTGGCCGCCCTCGACCACGATATCATTCACTCTGATCTGTTACCTTGTTTTCGGAAGCAGCGATGAAGTAGCCATCCTCGGCTCGGTAAATCAAGGCCGCGACGCGGGGAGCGAACCAGCGCTTTAGCCGAATGCCAGCCATCTTCGATTTTCCGATCAGAGTCAGTTTGCTGGTCAGAACGTAGCGCTGCTGGTCAGTTCGGCCTTTGACGATGGTCAGCGTGCCAATGGTTTGATGTACCACGGGCGTGGTCATTGACTGGCGACTGGCTTTGAGCCATGCCGACTCTCTCCGGACCACAACCGAGCCGGCGGAAGATGCTGCTGCGGCTGCTTGAGTGAGCATTTCTTTCGCTTTTGCCGTGTCCAAGACCATGGTGCGATCGAGCTGTGGCGGCCTTCGGTAGTTGCCCGTCAACGGTGACATCGACAGTTCCATACGGCGCGGCGACCGGACGTACCTCGTCACGAAATTCGATCGTGTGCTTGCCGATGGTAGCGTTGTCTCCGTCCTTCAGTACCGCCTTGCTGATGCGTTGACCATTGACGTACGTGCCATTAAAGCTCTCAATGTCCTCGATCACATAGTGATCGCCTTCCGCGTAGACCTTGGCGTGATGTCCGGAGACGGCAGGATTGTCGATGCGAAAGTCGTTGTCTGGCTGACGGCCAATTGTGACTGTGCCGCCGGAAAGCAAGAGCTCTTGTAAAAACCGGTCTTCAAATTTGAGAAACAGCTCGGCCATGGCACGGCTCCAAAATGCGTGATCTGCGAAAGCAATTGTGGCAGGCAGAGAAAGTTTTCCGCGTTACCACTGACGATCACTTCTATTCTGCGCCCGAAAACACGGAAGGGAAGAGTACTAAGGTACCCGACGGCAACCGATTCGCGCGGCCAGCGTGATCTGAGGATCACTGGGGAAACAGTTTTTTTAATCGCTCGGCAAGCTTGCGCACGGCCTCGTTGAGCGCAGGAAGGCCGGGGGTGTCGAAGTCTACGTCGAGGCTTTCGAGGTCAACCGTGACGTCCTTGATCAGCTGGGTGGCCATTTCAACACGCTGTCTTACTACCTGCTCCATCAGCTTGTAAGGATCGCTTCCTTTTCCTTGCGCATCGAGCCATTGCTGTACGGCTGCGCTTGCCTGGCGAGCTCGCTCGGTAGCGGTCCGGAAATCCATGAGCACCTTCACATTGATCATTCCGGTCTTTACCGAGTTTTGCAGGTTCTTCAGCTCTTCGTTGGTCTTCATTAGACGAGACGAAAGCTCGGATCATTCTTTGGACTGTCCGCCATGGTTCTGAATTCCTTTGACAAAATGCTATCGATCCACTGATCACAGCTTAGTATCCGCCGACACGGCTATATTGAACTGATCGCGCAGAAACTTGACTGCCTCGTCTCGCCCTGGAGATGCACCCTGAGGAGTTGCATTCAAGTACAGCACATACAATTCCGCGGCTCCGTCAGTGTCGCCTTGTTGCGCCAGTGTTCTCGCTGCCTGCAGCACTGCCGCCGGCAGCTCCGCCGCTTTTTCTCGCACGGCTTTGACCAAGGCATTCCGGGAATCAATTTCCAGATCTGTCAGAAACTGCGCCCCGTCCGGTTCCACGCCCTGGTTGGTGATTCCTTCGGTATCTTCCGCTTTGACGTCTTGCAAAACGACGGTCGTGGTGTGTTTTTCCTTACGCACATCGGCAGGCTGCCCGATAAAATTACCCGCCCGGTCCCGAAACTGGAATTCGATCTCCGCCGACGCTGTCAGATCAATGGTCTTCTTTGTGTAGTGATAAGACTCAACCACGGTCTCCACGCGGCTCTGCTCCGTCGTCTCCAACTTATGCCGCAACTCGTCGACGCTCTTCTGTGCCTGCTGCACCGCGTCAGTGGCATCGGCGATCACTTGCTTCTTCTTGTGTTGCGCCTGGGCGTCGGCCAGCGAATGTTGCGCCGAGCTGAGCTGCTGTTGGGCGGATTCATAGTCACTTTCGATTTGCAGCCAAGCCGGATTTTTCGTCTCGTGCGCGCCCGCCCGGTATTTCGATTCCGGAGCCTCCAGGTTCGCGTTCTTTACCACGCGATGTTCCAGCACCTGTCCCACGAGCATGAAATTGGGCTGTTGCGCTTCCTCAACTTCCGAGGGATTACGCACGACCGCGATCGGCATCCCGGAGGAATCGAGCCCGCTGGTGATCGCGTCCGCAAGCTGGTCGGCGAAACCATGGCTGTCGCCGACGTGAAGTTTGATCGCGAAACACGATGCCGACCGAGAGTTGGGCTCGCTGTTGATAAATCGGTTCGTAACGGGCCATCTCATCTTTCAGACTGTCGAGATTAGTAATCCCGTAACGCGCCGCTTGTTTCAGATAAAGCCATCCAACACAGGCTCCAGATCCCGAAGCCTTCTGCAGATATCGATTGGCTTGGTCGAGGTAGTAAGCACTGATCTTGCGCGGAAAGGAAATCGCGTTTGAGGGTGATCGCCGGATCATCCCCCAGAGAACTGGCGCGATCCCACAGAACAAAGGCCTCCAGCGCTGCATTTTCGTCATCCGGGTTTTTTATCGGAACGTGCGACTCCTGGATTTTCTGAGCGTGTAGCACGGCGGCGCCGATGTAGTTGTGCGACAACGCTGCGAGCTGCGACGTCACCAGTGCGCGCTGTTTCTCAGGTAAGTCGGCGAGTACGTTATAGGCTTCGACAAACTGGTTCTTCCGCGCGTACTCGTCGCTTTCTTGAACAGCGGCGTCTGCTGCCCGCTGGTTGCGCTGGATTTCGATTTGGGCGGCAGCGTTGTCGGCGGCTGTCTGGACATCCTTGCGGTCGGGCCGGATGGCCGACGCTTTGCCAAACTCCATGATTGCTTTTTCCCAGTCCTGATCAACCGCCAGTTTTCGTCCGTGTTCGTAGTGGTGTTTGAATGCCGCGTCGAGCAGGGCATCTACGCGGGGCATTTCGGAAGCGAATGCGACATAGGGGCCCAGCGAGTTAACGGCCTGGTC
Source organism: uncultured Acidobacteriaceae bacterium (assembly GCA_963826845.1). Classification (GTDB taxonomy): domain Bacteria; phylum Acidobacteriota; class Terriglobia; order Terriglobales; family Acidobacteriaceae; genus Acidiflorens. Next base: position 399,233 of record CAWGYS010000013.1, on the reverse strand, counting down.
GTAATGCGACTCTGCTATCAACACCTGCGCATTCACGATGGTCGTTTCCAGTTTTCGCTGCTCGGCGGCGATCTCGCGCTGAAGACTAAGCAGAGGAGCATAGTCTGGCCGGACTTCCAGCAGGCGTTCGACGTGCAGGTTGGCAGCCGACAGTTCCGAATACCCAGGTGTATGGTCTTGCAGGGCTTTTCGGTACGCCTGGAGACGTGCCTGATCAGGTCGCGCCAAGTTGTCCAATTCCCGCCCTATGTCGTCCATTAACTGCGCAGCGGGTTTGTAGTCGGGAGACGACTGGCTGGCGGTTTGTGCCTCCAAGCATGCCTGTCGCAGCAGGGCGAAGTCTCGTTTCTTAGCGCCGCTCGAGCTGTGATACTGCGCAAAGGCCGCTTCAGCTGCCTGCTGATGAAATCCTGCGATGGCATTTTGAGCGGAAGCTCGGCGGGGGGAAGACGGATAACGTGTTGAGAAATCCTGCCAGTCTTTTATCGTGTTCGCTCGTTGCGCACGCAGGAAGTCAGCAAGTTCAACGTCCGGGGCAGCGATAAACACCAACTGCACACCTGGCTTGAATTCTGGGATCGTTGTCGTTGTATCGCGAGGCGACGAATGAACAATCGTGCCGCGAATCATGGCTTGTTCAGCTGCCGCGGCTGGCGTGAGTTCAACGCTCCGTTCGAATTTCAGATTGCTGGGGAGAACGCAGACGGACTTGCCGTTTGCCGCTAGCGTGAGTACGCCGTCTGCGCCGCGCTGAAGCGAGCTAGCGCCTGCCAGGGACTCGCGCGGAAGCCCGTTATAAATATTCTTATCGAGTTTCGAAACCCCGTCACAGCTGCGAACTTCGATCTTTCCATTGAGGGTTGCTTCGGTGATCTGTACATACGCCGCGCCTTGGGGGCCGTCGAACAAAACCACCGCGGTCAGGGAGGCATCTTTGGCGTAAGCCGCGATCGGTGCTGCCCCCATAAGAACAACGACGAGAACAAGCGCGACCGCACAGCGTTCGAGACAGGGGCTCTCGCTCGGCCGTTTCGAAGGGCAGGAGAAAGAAATGGGCTTCCACGACTTCATAAAAGTGCGCAAGCATCCATTTTCCCTCGCTAAGGAACGGGTGAAAGAAGATAGATAGCTCCGGGCAAAACTAAAGTAAGTGGGAAGCGAAACTCACCGAGGCTATGATTGAAGATGGCGCACATAGTTTCGATAACTTGTGCGTTTGCGCATATTTGCGACGACAGCCTGTTAGAGATATCTCATGGAATCGGCGAAACCACCCAACGACACAGTTGAGCGGACAAAATTTGCTGACGAAGCCGTCTCTGGGCCCTCGCGTCCGGCGAGCCAGGCGCACCTCACGGCGTTGAGCCGCTACCAGATTCAGGAAGAGTTGGGACGCGGCGCCATGGGAGCTGTCTACAAGGCATTCGATCCCGTAATCGCCCGCACCGTCGCGCTGAAGACCATTCTGATCGACAGTAACGCTCCGGATCGCGCCCAGATGATCGAGAGGCTAAAACAGGAAGCCAAAGCCGCCGGCGGTCTGGATCATCCCAACATCATCACCATCTACGATGTTGGCGAGGAAAACGGCGCCATCTACCTAAGCATGCAGTTCGTCAAAGGAACCACCCTGGCCGAGCTATTGGCTGATGTGGGCGCGCCCCCTCTCCACACGCTCCTCTCCTGGGCTGACCAGATTTTAGCCGCGGTCGGCTTTGCGCACGCCCGCGGCGTAATTCACCGCGACCTGAAACCGGCCAACCTCATGGTGACCGAAGAAGGCGCCATCAAAGTCCTGGACTTCGGAATCGCGAAAATCGAGAACACGTCCCTCACGCTAACCGGGCTGGTCATAGGCACGCCTGGCTACATGTCTCCCGAGCAGATCACCGGCAAGAAAGTGGATCATCGCGCCGACATCTTCTCCCTGGGCGCTGTCTTCTATGAATTGCTGACCCGCGAAAGGCCCTTTGCTGGCGATATCGCGACTGTGCTCTACAAGATCGTGAATGAAGATCCCGTCGCGCCAGCGCTCATTAACCCGGCGATTCCCGGCGGGATCGATGCCGTCATTCGCAAAGCCCTCGCCAAAGATCCCAGGGATCGATTCCAGACTTGCGAGGAAATGCGGCAGGCCTTCGTGGAGCAATCTGTTCGCGCATCGCTGCCTGCGCCCGCAACCCTAGCGGCTGAAAAGATAGGCGCCAACCGGCCGCCAACCCCAGCAGGCGCTCGGCGTCAGCTCGAAGCGACTCCACCGAGAACATGGCCAAGTCTGATCCTGATTTCCGCCCTCCTGCTCATTGCGGCAGTGGGTTGGGCTCTTTACATTCATTCGCAAACAGGAGCGTTTCCTCCGCTCGTTGCGAAACTCGAGAACGAACTCGAAAGTAAGATCACAGCCCGGACCTCAGGAGCCGGAACGCTCAGTGAGCACTCCACGCAGGTTCATAGCAGTGCCGCTGACGACCACAGCATCGCGCCCGCCCGCCCTCAGAATCCACAGACGGCGGATGCTCCGTCGGCCGTGTCGCAAACGTCCGCAATTCCGGCAGCTTCAAGTCCCGCAGCCTTACCAACCTTGCAGCCGGTCGTGGCGCAGACGTCAAGCGATCATCCGATAAGTGAAAGCGCGGCCTCAGGAGCAGCGGCCTCGTCTCTATCCGCGGAGACCTCCGAGAAGCCTGTCGATCCATCCCAGAGCGCTTCACCTAAGGCGGTTGAATCGAGCGACCACAATCAACCTGCAGTCGACAACACAACTGTCCGCGACTCACTCGCCACGTCTTCTGCCTCCCACGATAAAGATGACGACAAGCCAACTACACCGCCAGCCACCCCCAAGCCGTTTGCCCGAAAGCGCGCGGCGGAATCGGCATCAACAGTAGACGGTTTCAGCCGACAGGATATCCCGGATCTGCTTCGTCAGGCCGATTCCTCAACCGCACGCGGCGATTATCGTCTGGCGCGCTATGAATACGGACTTGTTCTAAGGCTCGATCGCAACAATGTCCCGGCGCGAGAAGGTCTTCGCCGCTTGGCGGCCGCATGGCAGTCGCGCTGACGTTTGAGGTTTGTGTGGAGATCTCATAATGATCAACCACACGCGAGAGACGCAGCATGTCACGCTGCCCGGCCCGATGAAACTGGTTCTGGAAGACAAAGAAGCGTCTGCAGTTGACCTCGCGGCGTACCGAGTAGCGGTTCTTGTTGATAATGAAACCAAATGATCGGCCTGATTGAGGCCACGCTTTCCAAGGCGGCGGCGCCTCGGAAAATTTGCGAGGGGTTTCGTAAGTGGTTCTCGCGTCCAAAATCATCTGATTTGTACGCGCAATTTCTTTCTGCCTGGGCACCTAACCGACAATCTTATACGGCCGCATCATCTCGTTGTCTTCATGTTCGAGGACGTGACAATGCCAGACGTAGCGGAACTCTTCCCCAGGCTTCGGGACGATTCCAGCGGGCAGATCGAAGCGCGCGATTACACGCGTGACATAGCCGGAATATGTCTTGATCGTATCCTTCCAGGCTGGGCGCTCGCTCGATTCCGGCGGAATCGGGATGTTCGTGAAAACCAGTTTCCCGGTTTGCAGGTAAGTCTTCGTGTCGAAAGGCTGGCGATTGAGCACCTGGAACTGCACCAGATGCATATGCATGGGATGGACATCGCCGGTGGTGTTGGCGAAGGACCAGATTTCCGTCGAGCCCGCTTTCGGATCTTCACTGATGGGATCGTCCCAGTGCTTCTGGTCGAGCAGGCCGATCATGGTATAGCCGTCGGAGGGACGATCCATTTCGGTGAGAGTCAAGATTCTTTCGCGAACGGCATCGGCCGCAGCCAGCCGCGTAAATGGGATTAGCGTTTCAGGAACCGAACTGGTATCGGACCCGGCGAGCGGCTTAATTACTTTGAACTGCATTACGTCGGTTGGAACGATTTGCCCACCCCGAGCGTAGGGTGCGGGAGCGTCGTTCGTGATCGCCAGGTTTGCGCCTTTGTGCTCCGAGAAATCAATGACGATGTCGAAGCGCTCGCCCGGGGAGAGGATCATGTAGTGCGTTCGCAAGGGCGCGGGGAGCAGGCCGCCGTCGCTGCCGATTTGTATAAACGGAGGCGCGTCGCTCGACTTGCCAACCGGTTTGCCAGCGGCATCGGCTGGCACCATCGTTAAGTGGTAGAAGCGCGAGTTGGATCCGTTGACCATACGGAAGCGATACTTGCGGGGCTCGACTTCGAGAAACGGCATCGCTTTTCCATTTACGCAGATGGCGTTGCCGAAGAATTCCTGCATCCATGCGGGATGAGTGCCTTCCGGCGCGGGCGGATACGAGAGTGAGCCGTCGCCATTAAAGCTGCGATCCTGGATCATGAGCGGAATTTCATAAGCGCCGCTCGGAAGGTTCAGGCCGTCTTCTTCCGGATCTCGGATCAGATAGAAGCCGGCGAGTCCGGCGTAGATGTTCAGTCGAGTTATGCCGATAGCGTGATCGTGATACCAGAGGGTGGTGGCCTGCTGATCATTCGGGTAATGGCAGGGATTAGCGCCTCGTACGGGTCCAGAGCGGCCGTCCGAAGTTACCCAGGCGTCGGGGTAACCGTCGCTGTCGGGCATAACTCGTGCGCCGTGGACATGAGTGACGGTTCGGACTTGGGGCACATCCTGCCCCTCGCCGTGGATGGTGTAGTCGAGCGGAAGAAAATGTCTGGTGGGAAGTTGATTCACCCATTTGACCGAGACCGCCTCGCCCTTGCGTACTTCGAGGGTCGGTCCGGGCCACAGGCCGTTATATCCCCACATTGGAGTGGCTGGCAGATCGCGGTGAGCCCGGTGATGGAACGGGCGCATGTGAATCTGAACCGGCCCCGCGCCAGCCGACGCTCGAATGACAGGCGGAACCGACAACGGAGTTACATAACTGGCTAGCGCGATGGGTGGAGGCGCCGGATGCGCGGATGGACCAGGAGAAACTTGTGGGGTGGCACCGGGCATGTTCATGCCGGGCATGGGCGCTGCTTGCGCGAACACGTTTCGTGGAACGGCGAGGAGCCCCGCACCCGCACCGAGCCCCATTCGCAATAAATCGCGTCGGTTGATCATGAATTATGAAGGGTTGCGATCACTTTCTCACAGAAGGGTTCGGCGTAGAGCTAGCTTCGCCGGCATGGGCGGGCCCGTTCACGACCCGGGTTGCGGTCCAGGGATGCTCCGGGTGCACGACTTCTCCACCATGACCTAAGAATGCACCACCGCCGCCAGTGACGCCGATTGCCTCAGACGTGCCTTCGAGCTTGCCGTTGTTTAAGCGCCCGGTAAATCTGGTGGTGAAGGGATACTTCCCCTGAAACTGCACATCGAAAGAAATCCGGGTTTCGTCGACTGTCCCGGAAACCGGGGAGAGCCCGTGCAGGTCCTTGAGGGTACCGGTCAGCTTTGTGCCATTCTGCTGCAAATGCAGCGTGCCAGAGTCGGTGCCCAGGCGAACCTCCCATGAGACCTGCCAGTCACCGGAGAGATCGGCAGGTTGTCCGTGGGACGTTGCATTCGATGTCTTGTTTTCAACTGCATCCTTCTGCGTTGAAGCGGCCTGCGATTGCTCCGCCGAAGCAAGGGAAGTTGCGGCAAATATAGCGGTACAAAACAAAACAGCACATTTTCTAAAGCAGGAACGCCGAATCACGAGCCACTCCTCTATCGGAAATCTATCGGTAACCCGAATACTAGCGACAAAATATTAACCAGAGATAAAGATCTCAGCCGGGCTGGAGGAAAAGTCGTCAGCCCGGCTGAGAAACCGCTATTCTTTACTGTTAGGTGTTCTACGTTGTCCACGAGACCTACTTCTTCGCCACGACTTGGGTGAAATTGAACGCGTCAAACAAGTCGTCCAAAGCAGGACTATTGGTCGGCACGTACGGGTTCGATCCCACGATCGGGTTGGGCATGTTGTCACGTGAGGTTGCGGTGATGGTCGGCAAACTCCAGTTCCGCTCGATGAACTTGATGATGGAAACGTGATCGGCATAGCCGTGGTTGATCACGCCACCGGTGGAGTAGGGCGAAACGATGAGCAGCGGAATGCGCGTGCCATCGCCGAAGAAGTCAACCGGCTGAACGTAGCCCGAGTCGTAGTAGCCGCCGCCTTCGTCGAAGGTGATGAAGATGGCGGTGCTCGACCACAGTGAAGAAGCCTGCACCTGATTGACGATTTTATTCACGAAACCTTCGAACAGGTCGAGTTTCGAAGAAGCAGGGTGACCATCCGTAAAGCCGCTCGGCTTCACGATCGAAACCGCAGGCAGTTTGCCGGTGTCGATGTCCTCATACAGACTGGTGGTGTCCTGAATGTGGGCTTCGCGCTGAGCCGGGACGGTCATGATGTCGGTCGCGTATTGGAAGGGGTTGCAGATATTGCAGTACTTGTCGTAAGGGTTGGCGCCGGTAGGATCGGACGAATAGAGGTTCCAGCCTTCGCCGAAGTAGGTATACGACAGGCCAGCGGTGTTCAATACATCGCCGATGTGGGGCTGCGATGTCGGCGGAATGTTGAACTGAGTGTACTGGCTATCCAGTGTTCCATCGCCTACAAATCCGGGGTTGTAGTTATTCAGCAGGTAGTACGCGCCGGTCGCGCAGCGCGGACTGATGGCGGGAGTCAAGGACTCCAGGTAGTTGTTGACTGCGGCTACGCCAGGCTGGGTCGAAGTCGGAACAATTGCTGTAGCTGCCTCCCGAGTACCCGTCCTGGTCGTACCAGTTGTTGGTGCCCGTCTGCGGGTTGGGATTTTCAATCTGATTGGTGGGAGGAGTCGCGATATTGCCGTTGCCGTCACTGTACCAGAGGCCATCGGCGTATCCAAACATGATGTGATTGGCTCCGGTGCCGCCCATTACCGATTGGTGCATGTTGTCGCTCAGCGTGTAGTTATCGGCGAGGTACTTCATGTACTTGGCATCGCCCGTCTGTATGTCATACATCCCCATGGCGGTCGAGCCCTCGCCGGTCGTGTAGTAGCTGAACGGCTGCGGTTGAGGATTCCCGTTGCTGCCCGCTCCAATGGTTACTTCCACATAGGGAAACAGGTCGGCTAGACAGCCGCTCGGATTGGCGGCCGTGGCATACGATGCGGAGCAGTCTTCCTGCTGCCACATCTGATAGAAGCGGTGCACGGGGCTGGCGGCATAATCGTCATACTTGATCGGGGTCAGACGAAACACGCCGGACTTGAGATTGCCGGCGTTCTTGATGCGCGTATCGAGCACGCCATGAGCCAGGCCGGTGGCTCCGGTTGTCAAATACTTGTTGTACTTGCCAAAAAGCCCGGGTTCGGCGAGTTCGGCGACAGCCAGAGTCACAAATGGAGCGGGGCTGCTATCGCTGGCGTATTCGTTGCCTCCAGCCAACGCCGGCGGGAGTGGCGCATAAACCTGCTTGCCAGCGGGACTAACGGAAAAAGTCGTGTTGTCGAGCGCGCTATTTTGCGCGGACAGGTAGAAATTGGGGCCTGGTTTCCCGGCTCCGGTGACAATGCCTTTGGACAGTAGATTGGACACGGTCTGCCCAGTTTTCGGCTGATAGGTTCCATAGACGTGATCGAAACTGCGATTTTCCCCGATGATAACGATCACATGGGTAATCGGAGTTGCGGCTGCGGGTGCATGCTGCTGAGCGGCGACCGTAGTCGGCGCTCCCATGTTGACGAGCAGAGCCAATAAGCTCGTGCCAACGGTGAAGTGCTGCCTGACTTTCGTCAGAACGTTCGACGAAGACATGAATTTTCTCCTGGATTGGTGGAAGTGAGAACCCAAATTGTGGAACTTCTGACCTCAACGGGAAACTAATGCGAAGCTAGTGGCCGGAAGTTAAGGGTGAGTGACGCGCAGATGAACTTGTGGTGAAAAGAAGCTCACACCTGTTAATAATTCGTAACAAAGGAAGGGTGCGACCCGCTCGTAGAATTGGCCGGTCGAGGTCAATGTCAGCCTGGACGCGCCACCGGCCCGCGCGATCATTCACAACGACGCTGAATTCAGAGCTAAGAAAGACCGACTGGCCCAACTAGTCCTTTGGTATTGCCTCAAGCGTTAACACTTCGAAGGGTCGTAAATGAAATGTGTAGGGCGCGTTGGCGGACAGGGTGATTGAGGCGTTGCTGCCGACTCTCTCGCAGTTCGTCGCGCCAAGGACTGCGGGCGTCGTAGGCCCTAGGCGCGTGGGGCGGCAATTCGAATGCCTGATTTATGTCCACGACAAAGTCTTGCGATTTGTCACTGGGGTTGCGCATGACCAGGATGCCTTTGCGGGGCGACCACGAAGCCCACCCGTAAACCTCGAGCAAACTGGGATCGCCTCCTATCCAGTGCGTATCCACCAACGTGTCTGCGTTCGCGCGCGACCACTTTGCGGCTTCCGCCAGAATGTCCCAGTCCTTTTCTGTTAACAACGAGTGAGTAATGTACATCTCCTGCAACTGCGTGCCGGTGCCGAAATAATCGTGGACTTCGTCGGCGAAGTCGCCGTTGGGATCTGAGTCGAGGTGAATGGCATGTCGCGCGTAGATCAGGCCGTGCAACATAACGGAGTTGAGGGGAAACAACGGACCGGACATGACTACGCGCGAATAAGTGTCGGCATCACGATAGGTAATCCAGCGCTGCCGCCACGAACCGACGCCTAGAAAACTGTGATCTTCGCCGCCGCGCCAGATGGAGTCCGCATACTGCAGCCAAAACGGCGAGGGATAAGTGCCCGTTGTCAGATTGATATAAATGTCGGGCTTCACGGTTCGCCATTCATGGATCAAGCTGATGGCGGCCTGAAAGTCACTGTCAAAAGCGGCGCCGGGAAAGGCAGTGTCAGCGTTTCCGGTGCCGTCGATCTTGAACTGATTGACGCCAAACTTTCGAATGAAGTCCAGCGTGGTTTCACGAAATAGCGCGTAATACTTGGGCGCGGACAGTGCAAAGCCACCTTCATTGGCTTCAAAACCCTGGGCCTTGCCATACTTTAGCCGCTCCGCTCGCGGCCCGTCGTATCCGCCCCAGGGAGAAAGCCAGATTCCCGGCGCGGCGCCAAATTTTGAAGCGGTTTCTTTCAACGGAGCAAAACCATCGGGAAAGCCGGAATGAAAATGCCAAAGATTTTGCGGATCGTCCCAGCCGTCGTCAAATAGAAAAGAGTCCATTGTGACGCCGCGCTTTTTTACCAGCTCGTTGCCGAAAGCGTTGATCGCTCCCAGCGTGTCGGCTTCGTCGTATTTGGAAAAGTAGCCGATGTCATACCAGGAGTTGTAATGGAGAAAAGTTCTATAGGGATGCGCGCGTTCACGTTCGACGTAAGCGAGGAACCCGCGGCGCAGTTGCCCGGGAGCGGTGACTCCAGCCACGGAGGAATACGTGACCGATTGTCCGGCTTTAAGCGGCAACTCGCGCCCGATTTCGGCGAAAGCACGATCACCCGAGGCCCGGCTTTCAGAGAGCGGATGCTCGAATCCGAAGAAAAGATTCTCCAGCAACGATGGGAGATCCCTTGACGGCACCGCACACGCGAACGCCCGGAGATGGTCAAGTCAACCAGCCGAACGTTGCTGATGAGGAGATCTTTTCCGATGGCGTTTAGCTTCACTTCCTGGCGAACGTAGGTGGAACCATCGCGCAAAATGCGCGCGCCATACGACTTGCAAACGGTTGGCGGAGTCACTCAGACCCACTTCAATCTGCCAGCCGCCAAACCTTGCGGCAAGCTGTGATGCGTTTGGATCGGGCGGGAGCTTCTCTATGCGGGGCGGAGCAGTTACGCGCATCTCCGATGACTTCAGAATCTCGCCGTCCTGCAGGGTGATGACGAACGTGTTGGATGACAGGGAGATGGTTCGATTGGTCAAGCGATCGGTGAGAGAGTTTGCTACGAGGCCATTTTCCTGGAATCGCCAATCTACTTCGATGGCGTTGTTCGCGAGACGAAGTTTATCCCCTTGAATCGCGGCCGTGGCCTCAGCGGCTGGAGCGGAATTTTGCGGAGGTGTCTGCGCGGTACTGCCGGTAGCTAAACCCGACAGGCTGACGCTGAATAGAACTGCCAATATAAAAATTGAACGTCCGAGATTCTTAAGCGGGCCGGCGCCGGTTTTTTTCATGTGCGGTAGCACGGACCGCGAAAATTCATTTTCGCCAAAACGGCTCGCGGTCCGGCCCACCAAGTTTATGCGCGGTGGTCTAGCGACTCAACCGCAGCTCACTTTTTTTCTGGCGGAAAGATTGTCTTCCAGTCGTTCTTCATGCTGATCACAATCCAGCCACTCTTGTTGGCCTCGGCCATCAGGTCGTCAGAAAAAGTTCCAACGTGGGTATCAGGAAGACCGCCGGCGGGGCCGTAGGCGTACTCGCGCTCCCCGTCGTCGTGGTGCACCAGCATCATCAGCCGCGCGCCATCGCCCGCCTGAGTCCACTCCAGCATCTGGGCATCGCCCGATTTAAAATCGGAACATGCCGGAGTTGCCGAACGCTGCCTGCGGCCGCTTGGCGATGAACAGGTTGATCCCGATGGCCTTGCCGGCGCCATCGTCAATAAAAAATGGCTTTCGCTTCCCGCATGAGCACGGGCTTGCCATTGTCATCTTTTTGTAGGTGGTCACGATGCTCGAACCCACGACCTGTTCCGGCGGGACGCCATATACCTGCTCGCTGTAGACGCGCACGAATTCCTGTCCGCCGCCGGTCACGATGTACGTCCTGTAACCGTTTTCGCGGAGATACCTCAACACTTCCAGCATGGGCTGGTAGACCATATCGGTGTATAGACGATTGAAGCGGGGAGCCTTCGCGGTCGTGATCCATTCCTTGACGAGAGCTTGAAACTCTTCCGTGCTCATTCCGGCATGGGTGACGGCGACAATCTCCAGCCAGTCCTGCTCGCTGAACTTGCTCATCGCTTCTTTGTCGCCAGTGAGGACGGACTTGAACGGTTCCTTCTCTTTCCACTCGGGGTGCTGTGGCGCCATCTTAGCCAAGCGCCACAGGGCGAACATCGCTTGTCCGTACAGCGGGTGCTCAGTCCAAAGGGTGCCATCCTGATCGAACGTCGCGATGCGGTCGTTGGGTTCGACGTATTTGGGACTAGATTTCTCCGTCGTCTCCTTGACGAAAGAAAGGATGGCTTTCTTGGCGGGGCCGTCATTCCAGGAGGGCAGGGGATCGCGGGCGTAAGCGCCGGCCACTCCAACCGCGAGAAAAGACAATACGAGGGCGGTGCTGCGGCAGATTTGCGAAGGTCGTCTCAGATTTTTCATGTTGTGCTCCTTCAATTGAAGACCAGTCCAGAGAATTTGCCCTGAATACGAACCTTCTTTTCCCAAACCTTGTTTTTTTAGTGCCTAGGCCTTTTTCTTATGCTTTTCATGTTTGTTGTGGAGCGCCAACGATTCTGTTCCCTTCATTTTGTGATCTTCGAACTCTGCGAGCAGCCCTTCATCCGTCAAATCCAGACGATGCGAGTTTTCCCAGTCATGGTGAGCAATGGCCGTCAGGCGTTCGAGCACCTCGTCGTCGCGCACCTCTATCGCCAATTCCCTGCGACTGTCAAAGCTGCCGGGCGCGAGATTGATGGATCCAACGATGGCGCGCACATGATCACTGAGGAGCATTTTGGCATGCAGCTTGAGATGCTTCAATTTGTGAATCTTGATGCCGACGTCTTCCATGATGCGCATGCCGCCGACGGCCTCAACGAGTTTCTCCTTCTTGAGCTTGTGCGGAGGGCGGGCCATGACGTGAATCTTCACTCCACGGCGGGCGGCGCGGACCAGTCGCTCGATGATTACCGGGTCCTGGTAGCGCTCATTCTGAAGGAAGATGGAACTCCTGGCGTCATCAATAAACTGCGCGATGCGATCTCGGCCGTTACCGCAGCACCAGATGAGATGGGAATGTTCGTCTCCCTGGAAGGGCTTTCGATGCCAGTCAGCTTCGAAGCATTCGATGACCTCGGCTACTTCGTGAGCGATGTGAAGTAACGATGGCGTAATCGCGAGTTTCAGTCAGATTTTTCGTTTCCCAATTCAGGGATTTTACGAATGCCATCGGTCATCGACGACCATTGACTTCTCATGGGTGACGTCATACTCGGGGTTGCTGTCGATGACCTCGACTCCACCCGCCTCAAGCTGTTTGCGGGACTCGTGGTTTTCCGATTCGCCGTCGCGGCGCGAGGGATTCAGCATGATCCGCACTTTTAAGCCGCGCCTCTTAGCGGCAATGACCGCCTTCAAAAGTGATGGATCCGAGAAAATGAAACATCTTGACGCGCAGCGATTTTGATCGCGCCGTTTATCGCATCGAGAATCGGCTTGGCCGAATCATCGGGCATCACAATCAGGGAACGTGACATGTATCCTCCTTCGGATCATCGTGCTTAAGTATCATCGCGTTCAAGTGATCGTGCGCGCAAAATCTGACACCCATGCCGCGGCGGAGCCGCCGGTGTCGCCTGGGTCGAGTTGAACTGGATGCGATAGAGTTCAGCATAAACGCCATCGCGGGCTATCAATTCGTCGTGACTGCCTTCTTCCGCGACCACGCCTCCCTTGAGAACGATGATCTTATCGGCATCGCGAATTGTGCTGAGCCGGTGAGCGATGGTTATCACCGTGCGTCCTTTCATCAGTCGCTCGAGAGCTTCGATCACCAGCCGCTCTGACTCCGTGTCGAGCGCGGCCGTCGGCTCGTCCAAAATAAGGATCGGGTTGTTGCGAATGATCGCGCGGGCAATCCCAATACGCTGCCGCTGGCCGCCAGATAATGTATCGCCGCGCTCGCCGACCATGGTGTCGTAGCCGTGAGCCATCCGCGAAATGAACTCATCGGCGTTCGCTAATTTGGCGGCTTCGATGATTTGCTCATCGGTGACGCCGGGGTGGCCGTAAGCGATGTTGTCGCGGACAGACCCGGCAAAGAGCACGGTTTCCTGAAGCACGTAGCCGATCTGGTCACGCAGACCTTTGTACTTGTATTCACGGATATCCGAGCCATCGATTTTAACCGTGCCGGCGGTCGGATCGTAGAACCGCGGGATCAGACTTACGATGGTGGACTTTCCGCCACCGGTCGGGCCCACGACTCCCACCAGTTGCCCTGCCTTGATGTGAAAATTGACATCTGTAAGTACAGGAGACTCGGCGTCATAGGCGAACGCGACATGTTCGAATTCGATGTCGCCGGTGAGCTTTTCCGGTTCGCGCGCGTTGGGATGCTCGGGGATGACGGCGTCGGCGTCAAGAATTCCGCGGATGCGTTCCACGCCGACTGCTGCCTGGGCGATGGAGTTGGTCATCGTGGCCAGATCCTGCACGGGTTTGAAGAACTTGTTCAGATAGGAGAGAAACACGGTTAATGCGCCTGCGGTCATGGCGCCAGCAAGAATCAGCGCCGAACCTCGCCAGAGCACGACGGCCGTGCAGAGCGCGACCGTAACCGAAACAATAGGAGACAGCATCGCCTTCACGCGGCGCGCCTTCAACGACGCCTCGACCGTCGCGTGGCTGACGTCGGCAAGTTCCTGTTCGGCCAGATCCTCCCGTCCGAATGCTTTCACCACGCGCATGGACTGCAGTCCCTGCTCCACGACCGAGACCATCTTGCTCTGCTCTTTGCGCACCTCGTGCGTCGCCTTCTTCACCGCTTTCTTGAATCTTGACACCAGAAGCAGCATGAAGGGGGTCACGGCTACGGCGATCAGCGTGAAGTCCCAGTTGAGGGCGAACATGATGAAGAGCATCACGATGATGGTGAGCAGATCCACAACGATGCCGAGCGTCGAGGAAGAGGCGAAACTCTGGATGGTCTGGACGTCGGAAGTGATCGTGCTTAAGAGCGTCCCGGTTTCGTGGGCTGTCGTAATAGCTAAGCGACAGTTGCTGGAGGTGGTGATAAGTCCGCTGGCGTAAATCGTTGGCCACCCACTGGCCCACGCTGGTGGTGTAGTAGTTCGCGATATACGAGGCGATGGCGCCGAACACCGCGATGATCAAGGCCGCGAGCGCCGCCGCGATCGCAATCTGCATTTTGCTGCTGCCGCTCAAAATTGGACGGAGGAGATCGTCCATCCAAGGAGCGAGTTTATGAGAACCAACCACGTTGTCGAGGATGACTTTGAGTGGCCAAGGTCCGGCCACGCTCATCGTGGTCTCGACAAGCATGGCCGTCAGAATGATGAGCAAGGGTGCCGCGGTAGGGTCGAACCAGGCTGCGGATTAGTGGGATCAATCGGATGCCTCCCGAGAAGAACAGTTTGCCAGAGGAATGCTACTTGCGAGCGCGGGCGCAGGCACCTGTCACAAGTGACAGGCTCAAAAAGGCCTTGATCGGCGATGGTTTGAGTCGCCACTGGCTCGTGACCGATTCTGTGGTGCTCAGACCGACTTCCTCGACCGACTAGCAGTTTTGCCAGTTATGGATTCGCCGCGGCATTGATACGGATATCCATATATATGGCCCCCCAGTATATGGCTCTCCAATTCAAGTCCAGATTCGTAGTTCTTGCGCTGGCCGTCGTGGCTTGGGCGTCGTTCAGCGCCGGCCAAACACTTTTCCCCAGCCCGCAACACCAGAAGATGGATTATTTTGCCGGCGACTGGAAGCTGCAAGGCACCATGAAACTCAGCCCCAATGTTCCGGGCGGAGATTTCACCTCGACCGAACACAGCGAGTGGATCTCGGGCAATTTTTTCCTTCAGACCCACTCCTCGATGCACTCGGTCATGGGCGACGCTCGCGGTGTGAGGATGATGGAGTACAACTCCGATGATAAGGTCTATACCTTCAACGCTTACAACAGCCTCGGGGAGCATCAGATGGCGACTGGCCACGTCGTGGGCGATACCTGGACGTGGATTTCCGAGGCGAAGCAGAATGGCGTGATTGCGAAAGGACGCTACACGGTCACGGTCGTCTCCGCCATGGTCTACACCTTCAAATACGAAACGCTTACAGCAGCTGGTACATGGGCCACCGTGATGGAAGGCAAGGCTACCCGGTCGCTGTGAAGGCTAGCCCTGCGAATCGACAGAGTAAAAAAGGCTGTCGAAAACGCGCATTTCGACAGCCGCAGAGTAGAGACAAGAGAGAAGGTTGCAGTTCGATTGAAATCGTCTGCACCTATTTTGTCGCCTGTCAGTGTTGACAGGGTCCTCGCCCGCCGGATGCCCACGCGAAGAACAGTTCGATCCGCCTGTCACAAATGACAGTTGGTGTTGCTCCACATTAGTGGTTCACTGCCGACGAAACGCGAAATGCTTTTGGGCTTTCGCTGAGCAGCCGCCCGCTTACCCGGTGATCACAAAGCGCAAGCACAGTCGTTAACGTGGGTCTGCCCAGCTGATTAGGAAGCAGGACAGATCCTGCGTTTGGCGGGCGAGGCCTGAACGGCGACATGGAGCCGGAGACAAATAGCCTCCGGTTGATCCGAGGCAACTTACATTCACTAATTTTAGGAGGTCACATGCATAAACAAGCAAGAAACGTAGTCACTGCTACCGCGCTTCTGTTGGGACTGCTCATGCTAGGGAGTGTCCCCGGTTTCGCGCGAGACAAGAATGAAACAATCGACGCCACGGCCTTCGGCACGGGCACCCAGATGGGGCAGAATATCGGCGTGACTTTGAATATTTACGAGTTCTCGACTCCAGCGGACAGACAAATTCTTGTCCAGGCCTACGACAAGGGCCAGAACCAGGGGCTGGTGAACGCGCTGCAACGGATGAAGGCGGTAGGTCACGTCGAGATCACGGGCACGCTCGGCTATGACTGCTCCTATATCAAGATGACCCCGACGCCGACAGGACGAAAGATTGTCTTTGTGACGAATCGCCAGATCAGATTTCGGGGAGGCGTTCTTTGACACTCAATCCCAATCCTTCAATCTCACCGCCGGCATTCTCGAACTCAACGATCAGGACAAGAGCAAGAGCACAGGCACCCTGTATCCCGCGGCCCAGCTTGTCCTCAACAAACAGGGCGAATTGCAGTGGGATTTGACGCAGAACCCCTGGAGACTTTCTGACCTGATCGATTGGAAGGGAACGCCGGGCGTCAACTAGTCCGGCAGTTTTGGCATTACAACGCTGCTCGAAAAACATTCTGATCGACGTCATGGGCCTCCGGTGGAGTGGCCTGAGAACGCCGAATCGAGAGGTGGATCATGAAGATTTATCGATGCTTCGCAATTACGGGTGCTGCGCTGTTTTTGGCGTTGCCTTCAGTTGCTCAGCAACGCTGCGGCTCAGTCAAAGCCGAGCAAGTATGCCTGCTCCGAACCAAAGCCGGCGCAACTCTGTACTGCCGCCAACACTTGCGGCTCCGGTTCGCAGCCTGCAGCGTGGATGTGAAACGGACGGCGGCTGCGGCGTCCGCCACTCCCAGCATTCCGGGCGCTAAGGGGAACGCGCTTTTCTGCGTGAAAGTTGGCACGACGGTCACGTGGAAGAGCACGGAGAAGGACAATGGCTTCGTCGTCGATGTTGGCACTTCCTCTCCGTTTGACCCGCCGGGAGCCATCATCGGTGGTTCCGACCGCTCTGTTTCAGTCGTGGCAAAGAGGACGGGATGCTTCAAATATTCCGCCGGAGCTTGCCGTTCAGGGGCGATTTACGGGATGTGCGACACGGCGAATGCGAAGTTCATTGTCATAGAAAGTAGATGACAACTGAATAGAAGATTAGTAGTAGGGTGAATAGTGGTAGCCGACCGCCTTCAGGCTGCTATTGCTGAAACGATTACCGGGGAGAATGAGATGACGAAACTACGAGTCCTTGCGTCTGCAGCATTATTTTTCTGCATCAGCAATGTCATACGCGTGCCGCACAGATGGCTGCGACCCAGCCCAAGCTGCCGGCGCAGTATGCGGCGACCGCCGTCGGCCAGAGCGGCTCGGCGGCGGGCAAAACCTTCGGCCTCACTGTTTCATTGGAGGGATTAACCAGTGATGGGGACGTCGAAGAACTAGCGGCAACGCTCAGGAGCAAAGGCCAAGATGGGTTGGTGAGTGCTCTGGAGGACATCAAGGACAAGGGACGCATAGCACCGACAGGCTCGGTCGGCACCGGTGCCCGCTTTGTGCGGATTCATGCCACCAAGGACGGCGGACAGCACATCGTGTTGGCGACGAATCGTCCGATTTCGTTTCCCGAACTCTACATTGGCACACGCTCCAGAGACTATAAGATCGGCATCGTCGTGCTCGACGTGGACAAGGACGGTAAAGGGACGGGGACGTTTTCGCCTCTCTGCAAGGTAAAATTTAACAAGAAGAACGAGCTGGAAATCGAAAACTACGGTCAGAAACCGTTTCGCCTCACCAACGTCTATCTGCAGAAGTGACAGCCTGCCCGTATATGACGCATCGAATGCGTGAGGTTCAGGGTTTGGTGCGAGATTGCATGGCCATGGCCACGAGCGCGCCGATGAGCGTCGCGGGAAAAAGCTGGCCGACGACGGCCTCCGCGATGGTGAGCGAGCGCGCGAACGAGTCCAGTGGAGTGATCGTGCTGCCGACTGTGGTGAGCGTGGCGAAGCTGAAATAGGTAAGCTTCGACGTAAGTTGGTCGAGGTCCGCCGGCGCAATAACGAAGTTGAACGAGCCCGGGCGTAGTTGCTCAACGAACTCAAAGGCTGAAGCCCAAGCCATCCCAATCAGAAGATAGGCGCATAAGCCGCCCTGGATGCGGCCCCAGGTGATAGGGCCCTTCCTGAACATCACGAGCAACACAATGCGGACATAAATAAGAAGCGTGATAGTGGCGAAAGCGCTGCCCAGCAGATGAAGAGACAGCGACGGACGAACGCGTCCGATCCCCAGCACAGTCGCGGAGACCAGGACAATGGCGATCGTGAACGCCTTAGCCATACGGCTTTGGTCTATGACCAGGGCTGCGGAGATCATCAGTGCGAACACAACCAGGTCGCAGAAAAGGCGGCCGGGAAGGCCCGCTTCACGAAGGGGCGTTACCACGAAAATGAGAATGGTCAATGAGATGGTGACGAGAGTAAGGCCGAGGTGGGCGGACCAGAACTCGCTCATGTTCAGCCGACGTCGGGATTGATCGTTGTCATTGTGGTTCGTCATGAAGAGCGTCCTCCCTGGGATAACCGGCGGGCGGCCGACTTGACGATTCTGGACGAGTGGGGAGCGATCCGTCCACAAGAATGCGATGGCTGGTTGATTGGATCCAGAGGGAAAGCCCCACCCTTCGCGAGGATGAACAATGCGAAGAATGGGGCCTCGGGTGACGGTACAGTGTGGCTGCCGGCTACTCGAGGAACATGTTGATAGTGGTCTTGATGGTGGACGTGCCAACCGTAATCGTAAAAGTAGCGGTGGCTTTGCCGGCGACGGCGTTTATGCACGTTTCAGTGCTTCCGGCGCAATATCCATTGCCCGGTCCGGTTTGCGCCAGAGTTCCGAAAGCCGCGTCGTCATAAATGACGACAATCGAGCCTGCGGGGAAGGGGTTGATGCCGAGGTTAACGATGCCCGTGTCCAAGATGTAGTTCTTTCCTTGCTTCACTACGATGGAGACGACGAGGTCATCCGTATTATCGCCCGTGTCGTCTTCATAGAACGAAAAGAACTGACCGCAATTTGTGCTCGTGCCAGTATTGGCGTCGCAGGCGGAGAGCGATTGGGTGAAGGCTGGCTGACCAATGACCACTCCACCGGCCGAGATGGTAGAGCAATCCGCACCATTCGCGTTTTGGTTGGGGAAGCAGGGCCACTCATCGTTGCCGCCACCATCCACTGGTGGCAGGAAGCCAAACCCCGAGGACAGCTGCTCCATAACCGCTTTCTCCTTCGCTTTTAGCGGATCAGCTTTATCCGCGTGCACTCCGGGAACGACGCGAAACTGCAAGTGATGTTGTGCTACGGCTTGTTGCCCGCAAACGAAGAAGACAACAATAGCAATTGAAGTGAAACCCTGAAACATACGAGATTTTGTCATTACCATCCTCCTGGGATACGAAGCTGACAGATGACTCCGAGAGTAGCTTCGCCGGAGCAGAGTATGTGATATGGCTCCTGCACTGTCAATCAAGATAGACCGTCCTGCAATTTTGAAGTCAAAAATAAGTCAGCCTTATTGCAACAAAGTGCACACGCGTGTCACGCCTCATTTGCAACCGCGCGCAGGAGCGCGAATTTTACAACGCACCTCAGCCTTGCATGGGAAAATGCGATGTATCTTCCGTTACCCACGTAACTTGGTGGTCGCGGTCACGCGCAATGAAGATGATACGAGTCGTCATGTCCACAGGACTTCAAAAAGCGCTAACCGCGGAACAGATGGGACCTTCGCAAGCTCTGTCGCTGCTGGATGACCGGGTCCTGGCCATGATCATGGGCCAGTGTCCGCTGCCGCAAATATTGAGCGCTTTGTGCTCTGACATCGAACGGCGGTATTGCGGAATGCTGTGTTCCGTTCTTCTTCTTGAGGCCGAAGGCACAATTTTGCGAAATGCAGCAGCGCCCAGTCTGGCGCAAGAATACTGTCAAGCCATTGACGGGTTAAAGATCGGACCCTGCGCGGGATCGTGCGGCACCGCCATCTACCGTAAGCTGCAGGTCGTCGTCTCCGATATCGACATCGACCCACTGTGGGCGGACTACCGTGACCTTGCACTGGCTCACGGGCTGCGGGCCTGCTGGTCAAATCCCATCCCGGCGCAGGACGGCAGAATGCTTGGTACCTTTGCCGTCTACTACCGCGAGCCGCGCACGCCCGACGCCCAACATCTCCAGCTCATCGCCCACGCTACCCACCTCGCTGCTCTCGCCATCGAGCGGGATCGCGACAAAACCGAACTGCGCGCGGCAGAGGATCGCTATCGCACGCTGGTGGAACGCCTGCCTGCGATCACCTATGTCGCCGAACTCGGCGCAGACGGACCATGGCACTATGTGAGCCCGCAAATCGAGTCCATTCTTGGCTTCTCAGCAGCGGAGTGGCTCTCGGATCCGTGGAACTGGCTGAACCACATCCACTCTGAGGACCGCGAAATTGCCATCGCGGCGGAGAAGCGCTTTCAGGAAACGCGGGAGATGTTCCAGGCGGAGTACCGCATGTTTGCCCGCGACGGCAGAGTCCTGTGGTTTCGCGACGAGGGCGTCATGCTGCAGGCCGGCGAAGGCGAACTCTTAATGCAGGGTGTGCTGTATGACATCACCGAGCACAAGCGTCTGGAGGAGCAGCTCCGGCACTCGCAGAAGCTGGAGGCGGTGGGACAGTTGGCGGGCGGCGTAGCGCACGACTTCAATAACCTGCTGATGCTGATCCAGGCTCACAATGACCGCCTCCGCGGCCGGTTGGCTGCGAGCGATCCCGCGCACAAGGATGCGCTTGAAATCGAGCGAGCCATCACCCGCGCTACCGCCCTTACCCAGCAGCTTCTCGCTTTTAGCCGCAGGCAGGTTCTGCAGCTTAAGGCGTTCGATTTGAATACCGTGTTGACCGACGTGACAAAAATGCTGGATCGCCTGATTCCGGCGAACATCGACTTGCAACTCTTGCTCGCCGCTTCGCCCAATCGTATCAAGGCCGATCCCGGACAGATCGAACAGGTGATTTTGAACCTCGCGGTCAATGCGCGCGATGCCATGCCACAGGGCGGCCGGCTCACCATCGAAACGCGAAACGCGGACCTTCGCGAAACCTATGCCGGAAGCCATGCTCGAATCCCGCCGGGCAAATACATAGTTCTCAGCGTCGGTGACAGCGGTGTTGGAATGCACCGCGAGGTTCAGGCCAAGATTTTTGAACCTTTTTTCACCACGAAGAAACCCGGCAAGGGAACCGGCTTGGGCCTGGCCATCGTCTACGGAGTGGTCAAGCAGACCGGCGGTTGGATCACGGCCCACAGCGAGTTGGGACGCGGCACCACTTTCGACATCTATTTCCCCCAGGCGCAAGTAGAAGACGCCAGCGGAGAGACAGGGGCAAAGGTTCTCTCCAAAATGAAAACACTTCCCGCGTCCGCTGCCCGTGGAACTGAGACCATTCTGTTGGTGGAAGACCAGGACGGAATTCGCGATCTGGTTGGGGAGTTCCTGCAGAAGAAGGGTTATTCCGTCCTCAATGCGGAAGACGGCAACGAAGCCCTGCAGCTGGCGGATCAGCACGATAGCCAGATTCACTTGTTGCTGACCGACGTCGTAATGCCCAACCTGGGCGGACGAGAACTGGCCCAACGCCTCACCCAGGCGCGGCCGCAGATGAAGGTGCTGTTCATGTCGGGCTATCCCGACCACGCCACCTGGAGCAGCGAACTGGTCGATGAGACAGCGGCTGTCCTGCAGAAACCCTTTCCGCTAGACACGCTAGCGCGCAAGATTCGCAGTCTGCTGGACGATTAACGGCCGATTATTGGAGGAGTGCGAGTTGACCGCGATCTTTTCCATCGATTTTGCAATCATTGGTACGAAAACGAGGGGCTGACTACAAAGTCGCGGTCTTTTCCGCGATCAGCTTCTTGATTTTCTCCACGAACTCGGCCGTGCCCATGTCCTCGGTCTTTTCTTTGTCTTTGCCGCGGGTTCGCACGTTCACTTTGTTGGCCTCGGCTTCTTTGTCTCCGACGACGAGTAAGAACGGGACTTTCTGCATCGCGTGTTCGCGGATTTTTGCATTCATTTTTTCGTTGCGCGAATCGACTTCAACGCGCACGCCTGCCGCCCGCAGTTGCGAGGCGACTTTTTCTGCGTATTCGGTATGGCGTTCGGCGATTGGGATCATCGCTACCTGCACCGGCGAGAGCCACACCGGGAAAGCTCCGGCGTAGTGCTCGATGAGCACGCCAAAGAAACGCTCGATCGATCCGTAGAGCGCGCGGTGGACCATGACGGGTTGTTTGCGGGTCCCGTCTTCGGCTACGTATTCGAGATTGAAGCGCTGCGGCAGGTTGAAGTCGAACTGCACGGTGGAGAGCTGCCAGAGGCGGCCAATGGCATCGACCAGCTTGATGTCAATTTTCGGGCCGTAGAAGGCTGCCTCGCCGGGAATGACTTTGTACTCGATGTTCAACTCTTTCAAGACTTTTTCCAGCGAATGGGTGGCGTGGTTCCACTGCTCTTCGCTGCCGACGAAATTCTTGCGGTCGCTGGGATCCCAGGTGGAGAGCTCGGTTTGAAATTTGTCGAAGCCGAAATCTTTGAGCACATCGCGCGCGAACTCGACGCAATCGGCGATTTCTTTTTCGATCTGCTCGGGAGTGCAGAAGATGTGGGCATCGTCCTGGGTGAATCCGCGGACGCGCAGCAGGCCGTGCATCACGCCGGAGCGCTCGTAGCGATAGACCGTACCGAGCTCGCCGAGGCGGACGGGAAGGTCGCGGTAGGAGCGGAGGGAATCCTTGTATATAAGGATGTGGCCGGGGCAGTTCATCGGCTTGAGACGGTACTCGGCGTCGTCGAGCTCCATGGCATCGAACATGTTTTGCGCGTAGTAGCCTTCGTGGCCAGAGGTCTGCCATAACTGCTTGCGCATGACGTGCGGAGTGTAGACCAGCGAATACCCGCGCTTCAGGTACTGGTCGCGCATCCAGTCTTCCATCTCTTTGCGGACAATCCCACCCTTCGGATGCCAGAAGATGAGGCCGGGGCCGGCGAGTTCCTGAATCGAAAACAGGTCGAGCTGTTTGCCGAGCACGCGATGGTCGCGCTTCTTGGCTTCTTCGATGCCGTTCAGGTAAGCGTCGAGGTCTTTCTTCGAGAAAAATGAAGTGCCGTAGATGCGTTGCAGTTGCGGATTCTTCTCGTCGCCAAGCCAGTACGCGCCGGCGATGTTGAACAACTTGAAAGCTTTGATTTTTCCGGTTGAAGGAAGATGAGGACCGCGGCAGAAGTCGAGAAACTTTGCCGGTCTTATAAATTGAAATCTTTTCATCGGGCTTCGTGAATTGCTCGATGAAATGGCACTTCATGAAGTCGCCTTCACCCTTGAACCTTGCGAGTCCTTCGGTCCGATCCACAAATTCGCGCGCGTAGGGCAGGTTCTGCTGAACGAGCTCCTGCATCTTCTTCTCGATCTTCTCGAGATCTTCGGGAGTAAACGGGGTCGGACGATAGAAGTCGTAGAAGAATCCATTCTCGGTTGCGGGACCATGGCCGAGCTTGGTCTCGGGGAAAAGTTCGAGCACGGCGGCAGCCAGCAAATGCGCGGAAGAATGCCGGTAGACTTCGAGCGCCTCCGGGTCGCGGTCGGTCAGGATGCGGAGGTCGGTATCTTTTTCGAGCGGACGGGTGAGGTCGATCAGATCGCCATTCGTTTTAGCGGCGAGAGCGGCGTCGGCCAGACGCGGGCTGATGGACTTGGCGACATCGAGCGCAGTGGTGCCTTTCGGGACTTCTTTGGTGCTCCCGTCGGGGAGCTTGAGATGAATGCTGTCAGACATGGATAGGCCTTGTATTCTGCTGAATCTTGAGTTTATCATTTGCTCGGGTAGAGCCGGTTCTACTGCCAGCCGACCTTATGGCCTTTGTTCTGCTCGTCCAGCCATTTCTGCAGCGGAGCGAAGTATTCCAGCAGCGCCCCGGCGTCGGTCTGCCGTTCCCCGGTCAGCACTTGGAGCGCGTCGGGCCAGGGTTTGCTCTGGCCCATGGCTAGCATCTTGTTGAACTTCGCTCCGGCTTCTTTCGAGCCGTAGAAGGTGCAGCGATTGAGCGGGCCCTTGTAGCCGGACTCGCGGCAGAGGGCGCGGTAGAACTGGAACTCCAGGATGTGTGCCAGGAAATAGCGTGTGTAGGGCACGTTGGCAGCAACGTGATATTTCGCGCCCGGATCGAAATCGGCTTCGCTGCGCGCCATAGGCGGCGCCACGCCCTGATATTTCAGCCGCAGAGCCCACCACGCTTTGTTGTAATCGGCAGGTTGATCTCTCCGGAGAATACTTTCCAGCGCCACTGGTCGATCATTAATCCAAAAGGAAGGAAGGCGACGCGATCGAGCGCCTGCTTGAGCAGTTCCGGAATATCGTTGCTCGCCTGCGGGACGTTCTCCAGCAATCCGACCTTGCGCAAGTATTCGGGAGTGATCGCGAGCGCGATGGCATCGCCGATAGCTTCGTGGAAGCCATCATTGGCTCCGTTCTTGAACAGGAACGGCTGATCCTTGTAGGCACGCTGATAGAAGTTGTGCCCCAGTTCGTGGTGGATGGTGACGAAATCCTCGCCGCGCACCTGGATGCACATCTTCACGCGGAGATCGTCGAAGTTGTCCACATCCCAGGCGCTGGCGTGGCAGACGACATCGCGATCGGCGGGCTTGGTGAAGAGCGACCGCTCCCAGAAAGTCGGCGGCAGCGGCGCGAAGCCCATCGAGGTGAAGAAGCCTTCGCCGTATTTCACCATGCCCTTGGGGTCGAGATTTTTCTTCTTCAGCAGTTCGGTTACGTTGACGCCGCCTTGTTTGTCTTCCTGCACTCCGAGCAGGTCGTAGATGTTGCCCCACTCCTGCGCCCAGGGATTGCCCAGCAAATGCGCGGGGATCGGACCGTCGGGCGGAACTACGTTCGGGCCATATTTTTCCGCCAGCTTCCAGCGCACATATGTGTGCAGGGAAATATAAAGCGGCCTGACCTGATTCCACAGGCGCTCGAGGTCGGCGGAAAATTCTTCCGGAGTCATGTCGTAGCCGGCGCGCCACAGGGCGCCAGTGTCTTTGAATCCCATTTCTCGCGCGCCCTGATTCGAGAGATCGACGAAGCGCGCGTAGCGCGGCCGCATTGGCGGCCCAATCGCGTGCCATCCCGCCCACACTTCTTTGAGTTCCTCCGGGTTGCGGCTGGTGGACATGAGCTTCTCGATCGCCGTGATGTCCAGACAATCCCCGTTCTTGCGGGCAGTATTTGCCTTTGCCATAGTCGGCCTCGAGCGATACTCCGATCTCGGTCATCTCACGGCGCAGCTTCGGATCCTTCGGCGCGGGCGCGGTCAGCGATAGCTTCAGCAGCAATGAATTTTCGTGCGAGGTCGGGCGGCAGGGTGAGACCGTCAAAGCGCTTGGCCTGTTCCACCAACTCCGTGGTGACGGCAGTGACTTCATCAATCGCGTCGGCGGCCATGGCCTGCGTGTCGTCGGTGATGAAATTCTCCTGGACCCAGGAGGCGCGTTTCACCTTGACGCTCAAGTCGGCGAGCTGAGCCTCCGCCTTGTTCATGAAGTCCTGGGCGTCAGCGGCTGTAGGCGCGGCGGTTTGAGCGTGTGCATTCATGGCTAGAGAATAGGAATACGAGAGCTATCGACCTCATGACACCTCCGAACAACCGAAGATTATGACGGATGAGCAGGGGATTATTGTTCAGGGGAGCCGGCGAGAAGCACTCGCCTCGACAGCCGGAGGGACTGTCCCTACGCGCTTCGGGGAGCGGATTGCAGAGCTTCGATTGCAGATTTCACCCTTGCAGAAACGTCCTCTGTATCTCGCAAGGTTAGCCCGGTCGTGGAGACCGGCTCGCCCACTCGCATCTCCAGCGGCTGGCACTTGATGTGGTAGGTGTCCATCGGCAGCAGGTCGAAGGTGTCGACGAGCGCGATCGGGACGATGTCGGCCTGGGCCTTGATGGCGAGAAAAAATGCGCCCGGCAGAAAAGGTTGCATTTTGCCATCGCGCGTGCGGCCGCCTTCCGGAAATATCACCAGCGGCATGCCACTTCGCAGACTTCTCAGCGCCGACTTGAGGGCGCCGATCGACGCGGCCGGGTTCTGCTGGTTGATGCAGACTTGTCCCGAACGCTGCAAATGCCATCCCACGAATGGATACGCGAGCAATTCACTTTTGAAGATGATGCGGAATTGAAATGGCAAATAAACGTAGAGGATCGGAATATCGAGCGCCGAGGCGTGCGTGACCGCATAAACACGGGGCTTCGAGTCGCCGGTGCTCACTTTGTCCATCCCGATAACCTTCACCGGCGACAGGATCGTCTTCATGACCAGCCCCGACCAGAAGCGCGCGAATTTGTGCTGGATGCGCCCGTTGCGGTCGAAGACCGAGCAGAGCAGAGAAATCGTGCCCAGGATGACGGTGTAAGCCCAGATCAGCGGAGCAAGAATGAAATACGAACGCAGACGGCTCGGCCAGCCGTGGCGCACTTTATGTTGAGGTGCGGGTCGAGTCTCAGACCACGCCGAGTTAGCCGCTTCGGGTTGTCCGGCCGAGCGCAGATCGGCGTCTCTTTTTCCGGCTCCGCAGTTGTCGCGATCTTTATTCACGGTTGCCTATCTGCAAACTCTTCGCGGGCAAGAGAGCCCCACGCTACACATTCTCAATACAAGCTTAGATGCGAATGCCCAGCACTCGCATCGCTTCTCCTACAATGTAAATCGAACCGGTAACAACGACCAGACCACCTGGGTCCGGCCACTTTGCGCGCCCGCTCCAGGGCTGACGCTACATCCTCGGCGTCCTCGATGTCCATGCCCTCGGCCACACGCGCCGCCGCCTGCCGAATCTCATCTGGACTCGCCGAGCGCGGGTTGTTGGCGTGGGTCACAATCACATGTCCCGCGATCGGAAACAGGATCTCGGCAATTTCCCGCATCGCCTTGTCGCGCATCACGCCAAACACCATCGTGATCTCGCGGCCTTCTTGATACGCCGCCGAAAGCGTCGAACGCAACGCCCACGCCCCGGCAGGATTATGCGCGACGTCGAGCACATATTCGGGATTGTCTCCCGCAGCCGGCACCACCTGGAAGCGTCCCGGCCAGTGCGTTTCGCGGATGCCCTGCGCAATCGTCTCGGGCGTGATCTGAATTATTCCCTGATCGTGCAGTTCTGCCGCCGCCGCAATCGCCAGCGCGAGGTTGCGCAGCTGATGACGGCCGACCAGCGGGGACTCGACCATGATTTCTTTCCCATACGCGAGCGGATATCGCTGACACGCGCTGCCCGACGCCGTCTGCTGGGTACTGGGTACCAGATACTGGCCACTTCCTGGCGACACCGGCGGCACGTAGGGGACGGCATTCACGGCGCGCGCGCCGGCATCCAAAATTGTGTTTCCGATCACGTCGTTCGCCTCGGGCATCTGCGGCAACGTGACCACAACCCCGCCCGGACGGATAATCCCTGCTTTCTCGCGCGCAATCTCGGCGACAGTTTCGCCGAGATACTTCTGATGATCGAGCGCGATGTCGGTGATGATGCTGAGGCGCGGCTCGACTACGTTGGTCGCATCCAGACGCCCGCCCATGCCGACCTCAAGCACCACCATGTCGGATGGCTGCGGGCAAAATACTCAAACGCCATCGCAGTCAGCATCTCAAAAAAGCTGGGATGCCATGGCAGATCGCCTTCCCCGACTAATCGCTCGGCGGTTCGGTCGACCACGTCGTGGAGCGTCGCGAAATCGTCGTCAGCGATCGGCTGTGCCGTTGAGCCGAATGCGCTCGTTGATGCGCACCAAGATGCGGCGAAGTGTAGAGCCCCGTCTTCAGCCCGGAAGCCTGCAGAATGGATGCCAGAGTAGCGGCCGTCGATCCCTTGCCATTGGTTCCGGCAACCAGCACGGCATGAAATCTATTCTCCGGATTACCCAGCGCCGCCAGCAGCACGCGCATGTGCGCCAGATCGAACTTGTGCGACGGCGTCTGCGCCAACTCGTGGCCCAGCGCGTACATCTGCGCGACTGCGGTTTCGTAGGACAAGGGCAGCTCTCAGCTGTCAGCCATCAGCTACTAGTTTCAATCTTTATACCGAAGCGATCCAGAAAACCGCACTCAAGGGCCAAACCTTGCACTGAGCAGGGAATAGGGCAACCTGACAGGCATTCTTATTGTATGGGTAAGCGCGGCTTTCACTACCCTGATCGCCCAAGAACTGAGAGCTGATGGCTGAGCGCTGACGGCTGCTCTACGCCGCCTGCACCATAAAATCCAGCGCCCGCGCGATGTACGGCTTCAAATCCTTGCGCGGGACCACGGCATCAAGCATTCCGTGCTCCAGCAGAAACTCGGAGCGCTGGAAACCTGGCGGCAGCTTCTGGCGGATGGTCTGCTCAATCACTCGCGGGCCGGCGAAGCCAATCAGTGCGCCCGGTTCGGCGATGTTCAGATCGCCCAGCATGGCAAACGATGCGGTCACGCCGCCGGTAGTGGGATCGGTCAAGACTGAAATGTACGGGACCCGCGCTGCATCCAAGCGCGCCAGCGCGGCGGAGATCTTTGCCAGTTGCATCAGGCTGATCACGCCTTCCATCATGCGCGCGCCGCCGGATGCGGAAACGATGACGATCGGATTCCGCGTTGCAATCGCCTTCTCAATCGCGCGTGTAATGGCTTCGCCAACCACCGCTCCCATGCTCCCGCCGATGAACGAGTATTCCATCGAGCTCACGATCACCGGGCGGCCGTTCAGTTTGCCGTGGGCATTGATGATGGCATCCTTCAGGCCAGTGTCGGACTTCGCCTGCTTCAACCGCGAGGAGTAGGCCTTCAGGTCCACAAACTTCAGCGGGTCGGTGGAGACGAGGTTGCTGTCGAAAACTTCGTATTGATTGTCGTCGAGAAGCTGCGCCAGCCGGGTGCGGGCGTCGATGCGGAAATGCTTGCCGCACTTGGGGCAGACGTTGAGATTCTCTTCGAGATCTTTTTTCCAGATAATCTGGCGGCAGCCGTCACACTTCACCCACAGTCCTTCGGTGCGGACTTTCTTCTCGCCCGAAGTGTCGAGCTCGCCGGATTGTCGTTTAAACCAAGTCATAAGAACAGGTCTAGTTGGTCAGTTCGTAATTGGTCGTTGGCCAAATCGACCCTCGCGGGTCTTGGATACTAAGGACCGCTGACGCAATTTCAGTACTCAATTCCTCTCTGCGCCATCACGCCTTTTTCGTAGGCGTGTTTTACCTGGCGCATTTCGGTCACTGTGTCGGCCACCTCGACGATTGCCGGATGCGCATTTCTTCCGGTCAGGATGACATGCACCATCTCCGGCCTCTTTTTCAGAGACTCCGCCACTTTCGCCGCGTCCAGCATCCCGTAGCTGATGGCATAGTTGATTTCATCGAGCATCACCAGGTCCCATTCGCCGGACTGGATCGCCTTCTCAGCCTCGGCCCAGGCTTCTTCGACCATGCGCACATCTTCGGGGTCGGGCTTTTCGGCGCCGACTTTCACGAAGCCGCGTCCCATCTGCTTCATGACGAACTTGTCGCCGAAAGCCTTCACCGCGTCGAGTTCGCCGTAATGCCACGAGCCCTTCAGAAATTGCAGCATCAGCACCCGCATTCCCTGGCCGACGGCCCGCAACGCCGTCCCCATGGCCGCGGTGGTCTTGCCCTTGCCCGGACCGGTATTCACGATGATCAGACCACGGCGCAGATCTGACATTACGAAGATCGGGCATAAACCGAATTCCTGATTGTACGCGGCAGGGAATGTCCGTGCCACCGGCACAAACAACAAGGCGGACGGTTTTGGTTTCCGTCCGCCTCGAGGTAAACAGGGGAAGATGTCACAGGTGAAGTAGATCTACGGCATTTCAACCACTCGTTGCAGCTTGGGCTGACCGTCGCCTTTCGCTTTGTCCGGGTCTTCGGCGCCGAGCAGGCGGGCTGAGATCCGCAGAGCGTCCATCTCTTTGCGGACCCGCAGCAACTCCTGCTCTTTCATTCGTAGTACGTCGTACGGGTTTTTCATTGGGGGAGGGCCTCACTACAAATTCAGACTTGTCTTGTCTGTCGTACTGTGTCTGTCAAGGAATACAGTAAGCCAGTTTCGCGCCGCTGTGAAGCTGCCAGAGGTGCACTGGAAATACGGGCTGAGTGCTCGCGCGCATGGGCTCACCGGCCGCTGCCCCGTTACTATAAAGTTAATGTCCCAAATGATAGGGATGACGCTTGAGAATAGTGAAAGCACGATAGAGCTGTTCCACCAGCACCACGCGCGCCAGTTCGTGAGGCAGCGTCATCTTTCCCAGGGATAGTGTAAAGGCCGCCTGTCGCCGCGCTTCGTCGCTGAAGCCGTCGCTGCCGCCAATCGCGAACACAAGCGGCATCGCGTTCACCTGCTCGCGCTCGCAGAAACTCGGCCAGCTCTTCGGATGAAAACTGTTTGCCCCGCGAATCGAGCAAAACCAGCTTGTGCCGCTCTTTCTGCTTCTGCCGCTCACCGTTGGCCAGCGACAAAATTGCGGCCTCGTCCTTCAATGCCAGGCCCGCAACCTCGGCATAGTGCGAGATCCGTTTCAAATACTCGTCCGTCAGAGTCTGAATCGCCGGCTCTTTCGTCTTTCCGATCCATGCCACTTTGATCTTCATGAATTTGCGGAACGACGAAAACGGAAACTTCAGGCCTGCTTCTTACGCGTCTTCTTGGGTGCAGCGGATGCGGTCCGGGCGATGGGGGTTTCGACAGCCGGCGCCTTTCGCGTTTTCGGTTTCGCCATCAATTCAGCTGGCTCCAGCCGCTTGGCCGACTTCCAAAGACGTTCGAGATCATAGAACTGGCGCGCCTTTTCGGAGAAAATGTGGACGACGAAATCCACATAGTCGAGCAGCACCCACTCCGCCTGCCGGTAGCCCTCGGCGTGAGTTACGCGGAGGCCCAGCCCTTCCAGGCGATCTTCTACCGCGTCGGCAATGGCCTGAATCTGCCGAGGATTGGTCCCGCTGCACATCACAAAGTAGTCGGTGAAAGCTCCCGAATCTTTTTCCAGTTCGAGAACTGCGACGTTGTCGGCTTGTTTGTCCTGGCAGGCGAGGATGGCTTCATTTACCTGGAGTTTGAGGTCGTTCTTTTTCGTCATACGGGATTATTGATTGTAACCCGCCCCGCATTGAAGAGGCCGTTGCACGCACTCCACATGAGGGACACATGGGGCTAGGGAGGATCGGTCAATTGCCCCTTTAACAATGACTCTAGGTACACAGTCAAGTCAGTGACGTCGTAATCCCCGTTCTCCCATGCCAGGTCGGCTGCCTTTAGACCAGCGTAGTACGGCTCCCTATTTTCACGGATGCGTTCGGGCACGGTTTTCTTACCACCAAGCAACCTGCCTTGCTTCATGCATATGAGGTAGTAGCACGCAGCTCTAGCTGTCCTCCCGTTCCCCTCAATGAAGGGATGAATCCAGTTCAGCCTCCACAATGCATAGGCTGGAAGGAGTGTTGGGTGTCCCTGAATCGTCCAATTTTCATGGATGAGTGAAAAGAAGCGATCCATTTCATTCGGAACGTTCTTGAAATGCGGAGGAATGTGAGTTCCGACGCGGATAGGTTCTTCTCGGTAACGTCCTCCGAATTGGCAGATGTTGGAAACGGCCGCATAGTTCAGCGCCCACAAAGTGTATTTGTCGAAAGCCTCGATCCCCTTCTTGAGTCCAATCTCAACGCAATTCGATAACAAATCGTACTGGCGCAAGAGATTTTGTTCTTGGATTTTGGTAAACAGCGAAGGGTCGTCTTTTTCTCGCACCGACATAAATTTCAAGAACAAGCTGCTACCGCTAGGGCAGCAGCTTAATGTTCTTTGAGGCCAGCGTGACGCTGTCCTTGGTTATGAATGCCTCCGAAGCCCGTGGAGCATTTCCGAACGCGAAGCTTATTCGTTGTTCGTGCAACTCTTCTTCTGTAACGGGTATGTTCCGCGAGGCCTCCAGTATCTTTTTCAATTCTGGATCGGGCTCGACGGTTCGAGAATTGCTGCCGGTCTGCCATGGTCGGGTCCCTCCGTGCATCGGAATCGGTCTCCGCCCAGTATAGTACTTTTTATTTCCAGAAGTGGATTCCGCTGTTGGTCACGGCCGCACAAAAGGCGCAAATGTGGCGCGATACAGTCCGTGCTTCCGTATGTAATCCGCCACTCGCGGGTCCAGCCATCGTCCGAGCGGCTTTCCGTCCGCTGCCGCCTCTCGAATCGCGGTTGCGGAAATGCTTTGGTGAACGCGTTCCAGCAAATGCAATGTCACGCCGGGAAGAACCAGGTCGCCCGTCGCCGGTTGTTTCTGAAATGGACGAGTCACCGCCGCCGGAGGCCGCAATTCTTCCGGCAATGACTCGGCTACGTCGCGCAACGAGTATCCGGGACGGCTGGCGACGATGAAATCGCATTCCGCCAGCAAAGCACGCGCTTCACGCCATTTGGCAATATCGCGAAAAGCGTCAATCCCGATCAGGAAGAAAAGCCGGTCCGATTTCTTGAGAATTTTTTTCAGGCGTCGAACCGTATCAATCGAATAATTTGCGCCGCCAGGCGCGGCTGCCTTCGGCTGTCCCTCGGAGCGAATCTCCGGCGCTTCCAGCAGCGATGGCACGAATCCGCGTTCGTCCTGCGTGGCGAGCGCCGCC
This sequence comes from uncultured Acidobacteriaceae bacterium, assembly GCA_963826845.1. GTDB lineage: Bacteria > Acidobacteriota > Terriglobia > Terriglobales > Acidobacteriaceae > Acidiflorens. The sequence goes on along the minus strand of CAWGYS010000013.1, from coordinate 366,905 downwards.
ATGGCATAACGGTGAATGAATGCTGTGAGCGGATGTTTCTGTTTGTGCGGAGGAACGTTCGCCGGCACAAACAGCACCTGCCGCAGTGAGTAGCGAGCGGCAGCCGTTTGTGCCAGCGCCAGGTGGCCGCGGTGAATGGGGTCGAAGCTGCCGCCGAAAAGGCCGATATTCATGCCAGTTTTACCTGCAATTTTACCGCTGATGTAGCGCGCAACGTTTCCTGCGCCGCCCCGTTAGTTTCGTCTTCGGCGGTCACGGGTGCAAGTCCTGTTGCCGGATTATGTTCGCCGCGTTCTTTTTGTACCAGCGAGTTTTGCAGAAAGCATCGTATGGGATTAGGCTGTGGGCAAGGCTTTTACTTTCCCTTCAGACGTTCCCCCAGGTTGTGGGCCTGGTCGGTGTACCTCTGGCCACTGTGCCGCCAGGAAACTGCGGTGGACTGCCGTAACTCGCTCTGCGAGCGGTCGGCGCATAGCATAAGGCCATGCGAATGAATCTCCCCCTCATCCGCAATCTTGTCGTCGCTCCGGCGCGGGCTCCCATCCTGCGCTACGGAGTCGCTCTGCTCAGCACGGTCCTCGCGCTGATCCCGACCTTGTTTTTTTCCGATGTCGCGGAAAGCCGTCTGGTCGTGTTCGCCGTCGCCGTAATGGTCAGCGCCTGGTACGGAGGATGGAAGCCCGGCCTTGTGGCCACATCTTTTGCGCTAACCGTCAGTGCCTACTATTCGTTCGCCGGAGATCTGACTCCCAGCGAGTATCGCAAAGCGATCGCGCACCTGGCCTTGTTTTTTGCCGTGGCCCTGCTGATCTGCTGGTTCAATGCCGCCCTCCGCGCCGCGCAGGAGAACCTGCGCCGCTCCGAGAGCAACTTCCGCTCTCTGGTAATGAATGCGCCTTACGGCATCTGTCGCTGCGACGCTCTCGGAATTCTGCAGGACGCTAACCCTGCGCTGGTGGCCATGTTTGGCTATGACAACGCCGCCGAACTCAGGGGCAGGCATTTGGGAGGCCTCTACGCCGACGCCCAGCAATGGTTCCAAACTGCCGATTATTTTCACGCCCGCAAGGAATTCAACAATCTGACCACGGAGTGCGTGCGCAAGGACGGCGCTCCGATCGTGGCGCGCATTTCCGGACGGTCGATTCCGAACGGCAAATCCGGAGACAGCTACGAAATTTTTATCGAAGACGTTACAGAAACCCGCACCCTGGAGCTGCAGCTTCGCCAGGCGCAAAAGATGGAAGCCATCGGCCGCCTTGCCGGCGGCATCGCGCACGACTTCAACAATCTGCTGATGGTGATTTCCGGCTACTCCGAATTTCTGCTGGAGCGTCTGGGACCGGATCCACGACTGCGCGGACCGGCGCAGGAAATTTCCAATGCCACGCAACGCGCGACCTCGCTGACCCGGCAATTGCTCGCCTTCAGCCGCAAGCAAATGCTCGCCCCCAAAGTTCTCGACCTGAATGAGGTCGTGGCCGAGAACCTGAAAATGCTTACCCGCATGATCGGAGAGGACATCGACCTGGTCATGGTTCCAGGCCCCGTACTCGGCGCCGTCCGAGCCGATCCCGGGCCAGATCGATCAGGTCATCATGAACCTTGCCGTCAACGCTCGCGACGCCATGCCGCAAGGCGGCAAGCTGACCATCGAGACCGCCAACGTCGCGCTCGACGAAAACTTCGTGCGTACTCACTCGCCGCTCACTGCCGGCGACTACGTCATGCTGGCCATCAGCGACACCGGCGTGGGCATGGACGTCGAAACGCAGTCGCGCATCTTCGAGCCGTTCTTCACCACCAAGGGCGCCAAAGGCACGGGGCTCGGTCTTTCTACCGTGTACGGCATCGTGAAACAGAGCGGCGGCTTTATTTTCGTGGACAGCCAGCCGCACCGCGGCACAGCTTTCCGCGCCTATTTCCCGCGAGTCGATGGCCGGGAAGACGCCGCCGCGGCGCAGGACTCTCTCGGTCTTCCCCACGCCGATCGTGGGCAGGAGACCATCCTCCTCGTCGAAGATGAAGGCAATCTCCGTCGTCTCGCCCGCCAGTATCTGGAGACTCAGGGTTACAAGATTCTTGAAGCCGAAGACGGCGGCGCTGCTCTGCAGATCGTTGACGGCTACCGCGGAAAAATCGATCTCCTGCTCACCGACGTCATTATGCCCGGCATGAATGGCCGCGAATTGGCCGCGCAAATTGCCAATTTACTTCCGAGCGTCCGCGTGCTTTACATGTCGGGTTACACCGAGAATGCGGTTGGTCACGACGGCACGCTCGATGTCGGCGTCACCTTGCTGCAAAAACCATTCAGCCTTCCCGCGCTGAAAGAATGTGTACGCGAGGTGCTGGATTCCGAACCGATTCCCCTGGAGGTCGCAATGGCATCCCATACCGGCGCTAGTGTTGTTGAAAAGAAGGTTCCACCGTTCCGAGCTCGCCGTTTCAATCTCCAGCTGCCGCTGCGCTATCGTCCGCTCGGCGAAAAGAGCTGGCGCCCGGGCACCACCGAAAACATCAGCCGCTCAGGATTGTTGTTCCAGGCACAAGAACTGCTCCATCCGAATGCGCAGCTGGAGATCAGCCTGGTATTGCCGGCGGAAATTGCCGGACTCGCGGCCACCGAAGTCATCTGCCGCGGAGAAGTGGTCCGTTCCGTCGAATCCCGGGGGCAGGGCGTGACCCCGGCCTTGGCCGCGAAGATTCTCCAATACCACTTCCAGCATGGCACCCACGTCGGCGAGGCCTAGCTCCACGGCACGAACTTGCACACTTTCCGCTGGTTATCAACGCGAGTTACTTTCGATAACCGGCTCGGCTTGGACAACACCCTCCCCGGCTGTTACATTGCGGCCAGTGCCCTTGCCAGTACCCGTACATTGATTGAGGCTAGCGATGTCCCTGGTAGTGAAACTGGAAGACGATCTCGGCGAACGCAGCGAATGGGTCATGCTGCACGGCGTGATTCCCGCCGCCAGTCATGGAGATTTTCTCTTGCTCAATGGCATCGATCCCTTCGGCAAGACCGTATTCAATCACCTGCAGATGGAAGCCTTCCTCAAAGAGTGGGACCGCGCGAAAGATCGCGTGCGCGATGATACTGAGTTAGAGGCGTGGAAAAAAGTAAAGCAGATGGCAGAAACCTGCCGCGACGACCGCGATCTTTATCTGCGCTTCGTGGGCAACTAAGACTTCGTGTCGGGGTATTGCACCGGGCTCAGCTCACCGGATCACATGTATCTTGAGGCCTATTTTCAGGTTCTTCCACGATTTGTCCGCCGTATATACAGGAGCTTTCAGTGCGAGCCCAAGAGCTAAACAGGCCCGGTCTCCTAATGACAGTCCGAGGGCGCGGGTTTGAGCGACCAAGCTTCCCGCAATTCTCGCGTGCTCATCGTTAAAAGGCGTCGCTTCCCGTATGGGGCTGATCGTGCCTTCCCATGCTTCATCGGGACGGACACCTTGGCTTACCAGTTTGGTTTGCACCTCGGCAAGATTGACTGTGCTGCAGATAGCGTCGCTCAACAGTTCTGGCGTCAGCATCTCCGCCCCGGGTTCGTTTTGGAGCAACGCGAGGACCGCCGAAGCGTCCAGCACGATCCTACTCACGTTTAGCTGCTTCACGGCGGTCGGCAATGAGTTCGTCGGCTAGCGATGTTCCAGGTTTGACGTACCGCCGTAGGTTTCGCTGCGCCCGCTCGATGCGGCGTTTCAGCGTCGTGATCCGCAATTCGTCATCCTCGATTCGGAGCACCACCTCATCGCCGGCATTGATCCCCAGTGCCTTACGAAAGGAAGCGGGAATCACGACTCGGCCGTTCTCGTTGACGCGCAGACGGGTTTCCGTATCCATTGTCATGCCTTTCGCAACATGACACTATTGTACAACAATGTCATCATGGAGTAATAGTGACAATCTTGCTGGCAGGGCCCTATACTTCTCCGCATCCCGCATCCCGGAGCGCGATAGCGCTACTTCGACAGTGATCCCAGCGCCTCGCGAAACAGCACGTCAAAACTCTGAGGAGCTTTGCCGCTGCCGCCCCTCGCCGCCAGCAGCGCCCTATCCGCGGCGGCGCGCTGATAGCCGAGATTTACCAGCGCGGAAATAACATCTTCCTCGACCGGGCTCGCGAACGCGCTTGTTGAAGCGTCGGACGCAGCAACAGGCGCCGGCAGTTTGTCGCGCAGCTCCAGCACCATGCGCTCCGCGGTTTTCTTTCCGATTCCAGGAATCCGAGTGAGGCGCGCCAGGTCGCCTCCGCGAATCGCTCCGATCATCTCGTCGGCCGGCATGCCGCTCAGAATGGTAATCGCCAGCTTCGGACCAATTCCGCTGACCGTCAGCAGCTTCTCGAAAAGTTGTTTCTCGGCAAGTCGCAAGAATCCGTAGAGGCTGAGCGCATCCTCGCGAACATGAGTGTGGATGTGAAGTGCGACCTCAGTACCCGCCACCGGCATTTCCGTAAACGTAGGCACGCTGATCGTAACGTCATAGCCGACGCCGTGTGTTTCCACGATTGCCTGGTTGGGATGCTTCGCCAGCAGCGTTCCTCGAAGATGCGCAATCATCGCAGGTATTGTACGGCAGCACACACGGAGGGTAGAGGTCAGATTGCAGAGGTTGGCTAACACCCCGGCTGAGCAGGCTGCCGAGAAACTTGGTTTGTATCAGGGCATCGCTTTAGCGATGCCGTAAGTGCTTTCAATTCAGGTGCCCCCTTTAGGGGCTGAGCGCCGAGAACCGAGTCTTTCAGCAATCTGTGAAGCCGCGCAAATAAACCCGCACTTTTCCTTCTACTTCCACAGGAAGTTTCGCCCCTCCACAGTTTTTACACAACGGAGGCCCAGTTTGCCGTTGCGTTAATTTTTGCGCTGCCGCAGAGTGCTTGCAGTCAAGAGCGTGAGATGTTCTGAACCTGTCCTGACCAGGGTTTGGCGTTGCCGGTGATTTCTCGAGAGTGAGTCACCGGGGGAAATTCGGCGCATGTCCAGTGTGCTGGTGCCCAGGCTTTGCGGCCTCCTCAGAAATCCTTCTTCCGAGAAGGATGGAAGCGCCGGATCCTGACCCTGAAGCGCAAGCCTCAGGTGAGCGTCGATGCGTGGCACTCTTCGGAGTGCAGTTGCACGATGATCTTTCGCCTCGGTGAAAGATGGCAATCAGAACCTCCGCGATAACAATGCGGCTTGGGTGGCTGGCCCGGGCCGCATTTGTTCTTTGTAAACCTCTTTCTTCCGGACTTCTATCCTGCCAAGTCGTTGTTTTTTGTCATAACGACTAATCCAGCGAGGATCCGGCTCGCCGTGCCGTTGGGAAAGTGTGGCTCAGGATATTCCGCGTAAAACGCTGATAATGAATGTTATAACATGGATGATGCATCATCCCACCAAATTGGGGATGATTGTGTGATACAATATCTCTAAATTGGGAGATACTTTGTGAGCACGTCTGCGCGCCTAACCCGTCAGAAGATCTCGACCACAATTTCACCCAGGGCGCTTGCGTATCTGGAGAGACTCATCGCTCGCCGCGAGGTTCAGAATCTCGCCCAAGCGATTGACTTGGCGATCGACAAGCTCTTAGTTTTTGAGAACCGCGAGCGGCTGGAGCGAGACACGGCCGCTTATTTCGATAACATGTCGCCCGAAGAAAGCGCCGAAGAGCAGCGAATGGCGTCTCGACTCTCGCAGGCAGCGCGAGGCATCGACTTTGACAGCGAACCTTAGGCCGCGTCGCGGCGAAATCTGGACAGCTAACCTCGACGACCAATCGCAACGGCATTGGGTGGTCATTGTGTCGCTCGATAGCCGGAACCTAAGTGACCGCGCTTCGTCGGTGCTGATCGTTCCGTTCGGAAGTTACGGAATACCCGGGCCGACTGTGGCAGAGTTCCCGCCCGGCGAATCTGGTCTGCCCGGCGTCTCTTATCTCAAAGCGCATTTCATTCAGGTCCTTCCGAAAGGCAATCTGATCGAACGCCAGCGGCGCGTTGTATCGTCCATGCACATGAAGGAACTGGTGCAGATGATACGACGTGCCGTGGATCCCGACGCGCTCTGGCCGGAACGACAGGCTGCCGGGTGATTGGGGCGGAGGTGAGCATGTGACCGAGAGCTTCAAGTGCGTGAACTCTGCCAAGATTCATCGGACACTACCGCGCAGCTTTGCTGCGGATTTCCCGAACATGTGTGCCAACATGAAAGTCTTCAACCGATCATTTCTGTCTTCCACATCTTTCCCACAGCAACACTGCCCGGTCTCTATTCCCCCCAGACCCTTCCGCCCTCATAATCACTACGGGACCAGCGTGCGCCCCTAATGACCTCGCCCTCCTCAGACAACTTCAAAGAGACGCTCAAGCAGCAGGCGGACATCGTCCGCATTGTCGGCGACTACGTCAAGCTGAAGAAGGCGGGGGCGCAAAACTTCTCCGGACTGTGTCCGTTTCATGCCGAGAAGACGCCGTCGTTCTCGGTCCATGCCACGCGGCAGTTCTTTCACTGCTTTGGCTGCGGCGAGTCGGGCGACGTCTTCACCTTCGTCCAGAAGGTCGGAGAACATTACCTTCCCCGAGGCCGTCCGGCTGGTCGCGCAAAAGCTGGGCGTGCCCATGCCGAAGGTGAGCTTTTCCAGTCCAGCAGAAGCGCGCGATGCCCAAGTGCGCATGGCGCTTCTCGATGTTCATGTGCGCGCGACCCAGTTTTTTCAGGAATGCCTGCGGCGTCCCGAAGGCGCGATTGCCCGCGATTATCTCAAGCGGCGCGGCCTCGACGACGAGACCATCGCCCGCTTTCGCATCGGCTACGCGCCCGATTCCGGCTTTCTGCTGCGCGACGCCCTGCGGCGCGAATTCGATGAAGAGTTGTTGCGCGAGAGTGGGCTGTTTTCGTGGAAGGAAGAGGACAGGTCTCAGCTCTCAGCTGTAGCTCTCAGGGAAAGCAACAGCAGGTTCTTCGCTCCGCTCAGGATGACAAGCAGGTGAGGGGTCCGATGCGAGCAGCTGAACAGCGAACGGCGAACCGTGAGGCGTTCGAGCCGAGAGCCGAGAGCCGAGAGCTAAGGCCGCAGCCATCTACTCCAAATTCCGCAATCGCGTGATGTTCCCGATCGCGAACGAGCAGGGCAAAGTTATTGCCTTCACCGGACGCACGCTTTCGACCGACGAAAAAGCCGGGCCGAAATATCTGAATTCTCCGGAGACTGCCGATTTATTCGAAGTCGCGCGTGCTCTTCAATCTCGACAACGCGAAAGAAGCGATTCGCAAGCTCGACTACGCCATCCTGGTCGAAGGCCAGATGGATTGCATTTCCGTTTACGCCGCGGGCTTCCACAATGTGATTGCCAGCTCGGGCACGGCGTTCACCGAACTGCAAGCGAAATTGCTTGGCCGATTCTCGAAGAAAGTCGTGGTCAACTTCGATCCCGACACCGCCGGAGCGCGCGCCACCGAGCGCACCCTCGGCTTGCTGGTCGAAGAAGAATTCGAACATCAAGGTCCTGACGCTGGAGACGGGATTCGATCCCGACCTCTTCATCCGGCGCAAAGGCAAGGACGCTTATGGCGCGGCGCTCAGAATACTCGCAGAAATATTTTGATTATCTGATCGATCGGGCGCGGGCGCATGTTTCCGGTGCGCAACTCGGAGAGCAAGGTCAAGGCCGTCAACCATCTTCTGCCGCACATTCAGCGGGTGCCGAGCCGCATTGTGCGCGACGAACTGGCGCTGGAGATTTCGCAGAAGCTGGGAATCGATTCCGCCGTGCTGCGCCAGGAATTGAAACATGCGGCGACGAATCGCTCCGCGACCCAGGTCAAAGCCACGGCTGAAACGCAGATCACCGGCGCGGAACGCGTCCTGATCCGCGCGCTGGCGTCGGCCACGCAGATGCAATCCGCTGAAACGCGGACGTTCGGCCAGAGACGGAACGGATGAGGAATTCGATCCCGCCCGGCAGGCGCAATATGCGCTGCAATCGGAACATCTCTACGAGGGCCTGGCGTCGCAGTCGTTGATCGAGGCCCTGCTGGAGGCCGGCACCGAGACGGCGGACGTTATGGCGCTGCCGAAGACGGAAGAAGACCGGCGGCTGTTGGCCTCGATCCTGATGTCACGAGGAGGAGGAATTGACGCCCGAGACGGTAGAAGGCGCGGTGCGAGCTTTGCGCCGGATTTACTATCGGCGCCGGCTGGAGGAAGTGCAGCGTGCGTTACAGCGCCCCGGACTCCCTCTGGGCGAACGACAGGCGCTTTTGCAGGAAAAGGTGCGTTTGAAGCGGGCTTTGATGGATCCGGGACTGGCGGAGACGGACAGCAAGGCATCCTAAGGCGCTGCAAGACGTTGGAACGAAACGATTGGAACGAAATCGGCTCCCTGCGTCATCTAAATGATCTAGCGGGAGAAAGAGATACGGGCGGACGAAGGCAATCGGCAAACGCTACTGACTTCTGATGGCGCGGGCGGGAAGACTCGTCGGCGTGCTATACTTCTGAAGTTTGTGCGCCACGCGCACAACTCCGTAACGACTCCCACCGCTGAATAGTTCGGCGTCCGCTAACCGGCGAACGTCTAGAGGATAATCTGCATTGGCACTTGATGACAAGTACGACGACATAAAAAAGCTGATCGACGCAGGCAAAGAGAAGGGATATCTGACCTATGATCAGGTCAACGACCTTATCCCGCACGATGTGCACTCTCCTGAAGACCTGGAAGATCTGCTAACCACGATCGGGACGCAAGGAATCGATGTACTCGAAAGCTCGAAAGGGCCGACGACCGATCTGGAAAAAAAATTCGAAGAAGTTGATGAGGCCTCCGAGGACGTCGAACTCGACCTAACCCCGGGTGCTCTGGAAAAAACCAATGACCCCGTCCGCATGTATCTGCGCGAGATGGGAACCGTTCCCCTGCTCACCCGCGAAGGCGAAGTTGAAATCGCTAAGCGCATCGAGCGGGGCCAGAACCGCGTTCTGAAGGCGCTTTCGCGCTCGCCGATCGTAATTCGTGAACTCCTCGCCCTGGGCGAGGACCTCGAGAAGGGCGTCCGCTCCATCAAGGAGCTGGTGACGTTCGACGAAGAGGAAATCACGGAAGAGATCGTCGACAATCGTCTGAAAGAATTTCTCGCCAAGATCAACACGCTCGACAAGCTTTACAAGAAGGTGGCTCCGCTTCAGGAAAAACTGGCGGCGGTCAACCTGAAGAAGCGGCCGCGCGACCATCGCCGCTACCGCTTTGGACTGGCGCACGCGATTGTGCGCACGTCGATCGCGGTACGGAAACTTGGCTTCACCAACAACGAACGCAAGCGCCTCATCGACCGCGTAAACCGCACGGTTGACGGCATGCGCTCGCTCGACCGGCAGATCCAGAACCTGGAGAAGCGGGCCGAAGCAACGCGCAGCGAAGAGCAAAAGAAGGAATACAAAAAGCAGTCGCGCGCGGTCCGCGGAGAGCTCGAAAAGCTCGAAGTGGAAGCGGGCCTGTTGTTCCAGGAACTCAAGCGCACGCAGCGCGAGATCATCCAGGGCGACATGGACGCCGAGCACGCCAAGCGCGAGCTCATCGAAGCCAACTTGCGCCTGGTGGTCTCGATTGCGAAAAAGTACACCAATCGCGGATTGCAGTTCCTCGACCTGATTCAGGAAGGCAACATCGGCCTGATGAAGGCGGTCGACAAGTTCGAATATCGCCGCGGGTATAAGTTTTCGACTTATGCCACGTGGTGGATTCGGCAGGCAATTACTCGTGCAATTGCTGATCAGGCGCGTACGATTCGTATCCCCGTGCACATGATCGAAACGATCAACAAGCTGATCCGCACCTCGCGGCAGCTGGTGCAGGAACTGGGACGCGAACCAACGTCAGAAGAAATCGCCAAGCGGATGGACATTCCGGTAGCGAAAGTCCGCAAGGTTCTGAAGATTGCGCAGGAGCCGATCTCCCTCGAAACGCCAATCGGCGAAGAGGAAGATTCGCATTTGGGCGACTTCATCGAAGATCGCGCGGTGGTTTCTCCGGCCGAAGCGGTGATCAACGTCAACCTCAAAGACCAGACTTCGCAGGTGCTGCGCACGCTGACGCCGCGCGAAGAGAAGGTCATCAAGATGCGCTTCGGGCTGGAAGATGGCTCGGAGCACACGCTTGAGGAAGTCGGCCAGTCGTTTGCGGTCACTCGCGAACGTATCCGGCAGATTGAGGCTAAGGCGCTGAGGAAGTTGCGGCATCCATCGCGCTCGCGAAAGCTGCGGGCGTTTATGGATGGAGTTAGAGACTAGGTCAGAGGTTTGAGGTCAGATTGCAGAAGTGGGGCGCGAGCGATCGCGCCCTTTTTTAATTGGCGGTTACGCCCCCACAAACGGATTACTCACCCTCACACTCCCATACAGACGCCCGTGCTGGAAATCCTCGGAGACAATTTCTTCCAAGCCGTAGTACTCGGCGTAGGCCCAAAGGTGCGCATCGAACCATGAAAGCTTATACGCCGCCGCACCTAACAGCGATGAATGGACAATCGCGGCGTTCGGATAAAGGATGGGGAACTGTGTCATCAGTTCTTCCACTTCGTGGCGCGCTTCATCCGCGGATAACAGAGGATCAGAGCCAACTCTTGTGCGAGTCGCTGCAGACACAAACTCGATCAGCGCCTGGTGGGGAATTCGGGCGGAATCATCTCTAAGTCCCCGATGCAGAACGTCACGAGCAATTCGCTGCTTCTCCGGATAACGGGCATCAAAACGGTAGACAAGCACATTTGTATCAATCAGGGAGGCCACGATCGTAAAGGTCCTCTCTCGTCCAACCGCGGTTTGAGGGTTCAGTTACATGCCCGTGCTTTTTACGGAAGGTGGTGTTTCTCTTTTCCTGGCGAGCCGTTGCCTGCTCGAAAAGGCGCAGCCGTTGCTCGATTGAGGCTGCGTCCGCTTTGCGGGATTTGGGCCGCGACCGCTTGACTACTCGTATTGTCTCCCCTGCCGGCAACCAGTCCAATTCATCCCCGGGGCGAATCTTGTACTGTTCCGCAATCGCCTTCGGAACCGTCAACTGCAGTTTGCTCGTGACTTTAGCCACGAATCCAGTATAGCAAGGATTCCATCCTTGTTCAATCCTTGTTCATGTCATACCGGCCGCACCCTGCTAGAATCGACCTATCCTCATGGATGCAGCTCACATCCGCAATTTTGCGATCATCGCGCATATTGACCATGGAAAATCCACGCTGGCCGACCGCCTGCTGGAGCTGACCGGGTCGCTGGCCATGCGCGAAATGCAGGAGCAGGTCCTCGACTCGATGGATCTGGAGCGCGAGCGCGGCATCACCATCAAGGCTCATGCCGTCCGCATGTTATACCCGGCGCAGGATGGCCAGATTTACCAGCTCAACCTGATCGACACTCCAGGCCACGTCGATTTTTCCTACGAAGTTTCGCGCTCGCTGGCCGCCTGCGAAGGCGCGCTCCTGGTAGTCGACGCCTCGCAAGGCGTCGAAGCGCAGACGCTCGCGAACTCCTATCTCGCGATCAATCACGGCCTCGAAATTATTCCGGTCATCAACAAGATTGATTTGCAAAGCGCAGACATTCCCCGCACCAAAGAGATGATCGAGAGCGCGGTCGGCCTCGACGCCTCCGATGCGTTGCTGATCAGCGCAAAGACCGGCGCTGGGCGTGCCCGATGTGCTCGAAGCGATCGTCAAGCGCGTGCCGCCGCCAAAAGGCTCGCCGGAGCGCCATCTTCAAGCCTTGCTCTTCGATTCCTGGTTCGATCCCTATCGCGGAGTCGTGGTACTAGCCCGCGTTTTCGAAGGCCGGCTGCGAAAGGGTCAGCACATCCGGCTATGGTCGAACGGGCACGTTTACCAGGTGGAAGCTCTGGGCGTGCTCACGCCAAAACCGGCGGAGATCGAAGAGCTGGTAGCCGGTGAAGTTGGATTCATCATCGCGGGCATCAAGAACGTAGCCGACACCAAGATCGGCGACACCATCACCGACGATGACCGCCCGTCGCTCCAGGCATTGCCGGGCTTTGAAGAAATCAAGCCCATGGTTTTCGCCGGACTGTACACCGTGGACGCGCACGAACATACGCAACTGCGCGAGGCGCTGGAGAAATTGAAACTGAACGACTCCTCATTCTTCTTTGAGCCGGAAAGTTCGGTAGCGCTCGGATTCGGCTTCCGTTGCGGCTTTCTCGGCCTGCTGCATATGGAGATCATCCAGGAGCGTCTGGAGCGCGAATACAATCTCGACCTGATCACGACCGCCCCGGGAGTGCGTTATCAGATCACCAAGACCGACGGCACCGTGATCGAAGTCGATAATCCGTCGCGCTGGCCCGATGTGAGCGAGATCGCAAAGGTTGAAGAGCCGGTGATCCTGGCGGTGATTTTGACCAACGAAGAATACGTCGGCGGCATTCTGAAGCTGGTCGAAGAAAAACGCGGCAAGCAGAAAAGTTTTGAATATGTCAGCTCCTCGCGCGTCATGCTGCAATACGAGCTGCCGCTGAACGAAATCGTGCTCGATTTTTACGATCGTCTGAAGTCGGTATCCCGCGGCTACGCTTCGCTCGACTATCACCTCTCCGGCAATTGGGTCTCGCCGATGGCGAAGCTTGACATCATGGTGGCGGGTGAGCCGGTCGATGCCTTGTCGACCATCATCCATCGCGACTTCGCCTACGATCGCGGACGCTTGCTCGCGGCGAAGATGAAAGAACTGATCCCGCGGCAGATGTTCGAAGTAGCGATTCAGGCGGCGATCGGAGCCAAGATCATAGCGCGCGAGACGGTGCCGGCGATCCGCAAGAACGTAATCGCGAAGTGCTACGGCGGCGACATTTCCCGCAAACGCAAGCTGCTCGAGAAACAGAAGGAAGGCAAGAAGCGCATGAAGCGCATCGGCCGCGTCGATATTCCGCAGGAAGCGTTTCTGGCGGTGCTCAAGGTCGGCGAAGGCAGCAGCTGATTCATTTCGCAAAGATGCCGGAAGACGGAGGTTGTATGTCAACAATCAGAACCATAATCGCTTTGCTCGCGTGCTGCGCATCAATTGCGTTCTCTCAAAATAGCGCAGCTCCTTCAGCAGAGGCCCCGCCATCTCAAACTCAACCCCCTCCGCCCCAGGCCGTTCACGTTTCGACCGGAGTGATGCTTGGCCTGGTCGAACACAAAACCATGCCGGTCTATCCCGAAGAAGCCATGAAGAAGGGTATTCAAGGCAACGTAATCTTTAAGATCGAAGTCGATGAGACCGGGAAAATCACATCCAGCGTGGCGGCCGGTGGCGACCCTCTGCTGATCGCCGCCAGTAAAGATGCCCTGCGAACCTTCCGGTTTCACCCCTACCTCCTCAACGGAACTCCAGTTAAGGTTCAGAGCCAACTGGGATTTCACTTCTCAACCGAGAAAACCGCCGACGGAGTAGGTGGACACGTGGAGTGTATGGCATCGATTCCGAATCGCCCGTGATTAAGGAGGTCGTCGTTCCCTGCTCGAAATGTAGAATTCCGACCTCGACGCCAACGCAAGAAAAGCTCGATTCTTCGGGGCCTCGAGACACCCCTCACAGCGATCAACCCGGGCTCCGGCCCCTAGGGATGCGGCCTACAGCCTTTTGGATTATGTGCAAATCTCACATTTTGTGACGAAAGTACTGATTCGCAAGCGTTTCCGCGAATTGCCGTTCCAACGACGGTTAACCAACTTAAAAACATAGCTTTAGGAAGTTTCGTGTGCCTTCCGAACATCCTCGGCGGTCGGTCGGCACCGCTCGCAACCGGGATTCGGCCTTCTCATCCACAAATTTTTCCACAGGGGAAAAGATGCCTAACGGTCGGATTTCTGCCGTCCTCGCGCGTCTTTCGGGGATGCCGAACCCTGGCCTACTCCCCAGGCTCGTTGTTGCCTTCCAGCAGGTTGGCGAAGCGCGTGGAATTGTGCAGGAATGCCAGATTGAACCTGCCAATCGGCCCGTTGCGCTGCTTGGCAATGATGATTTCGGCGCGGCCCTTGAGCTCGGGGTCGTCCTGCTTGTAGATCTCTTCGCGGAAAATAAACATAACAACATCAGCATCCTGCTCGATCGACCCCGACTCGCGCAGATCAGAGAGTTGCGGCCGGTGATCGCCGCCCCGGCTTTCAGGAGCGCGGCTAAGCTGCGACAACGCGAGCACGGGAACCTGCAGCTCTTTGGCAATAGCTTTCAGTCCGCGTGAGATCGAAGACACTTCCTGGGTACGATTTTCGAAACGCTTGCTGCCGCCCGACATAAGTTGGAGGTAGTCGACGACCAGCAGATCGAGGCGTCCTTGCGATTGCTTCAGTCGCCGAGCCTTGGCGCGCATTTCACTCAGCGAAATGCCCGGCGAGTCGTCGATGAACAGAAGCGCGTTCGAAAGTTCCTCCATGGCGCGGACAATTTTCTTCATGTCGTCGCCCCAGAGCGAGCCAGTGCGCAATTTTTGCGCGTCGACGATCGCGCGCGAACAGAGCAAGCGTTGCAGCAGCGCCTCACTCGACATTTCAAGCGAGAAGATGCCGACGACTTTGCCGTCGTCAATGGCAGCGTTCTCGGCGATATTCATCGCGAAAGCGGTCTTGCCCATGGAAGGCCGCGCCGCCAGAATCACCAAATCGGCCTTCTGGAAGCCGCTAGTCTTTTCGTCAAGGTCGGTGTAGTGCGTGGCGAGTCCAGTGATGCGCTGGCCGCGTTGCAGCAGCGCGTCAACCGATCCAAAAGAATTGCGGACAATCTCCTTGATCCCCTGAAAGCCCTTGCCAATGCGCTTCTCGGAAAGCTGGAAGACGGCGGCTTCAGCGTCGTTGAGAATTTCGTCGGCCGGCTCGGCCTGCTCGCTGGCCTTGGCGATGGCCGTATTCGACACGCTGATGAGCCCGCGCAGAATGGCCTTGTCGCGGACGATGCGAACATAGTGCTCAATCGAAGGCCGGTCCGGCACGCCATCCAGCAAGCCGGAAATGTAGCCCACATCGCCGACCGCTTGCAGGTCCTTCTTCTGCTCCAGTTCTTCGACCAGCGTAATGATGTCAATGGGCCGCGACGATTCGGCCAGATCCATCATGCGCGAATAAATCCGCCGGTGCGAGTCGATGGAAAAGTCGTCGGGTTTAAGATGCTCGGCGGCATCGTTGAAGGCGTGGTTATCCAGCAGCACCGCGCCCAGAATGGAGCGCTCAGCTTCGAGGTTCGACGGCATGCGTCCGATGCTAGTTTCGAGAGTCGCCACGATGTTGAGGTGAGTGCGTTGCATCGTAACCTTTTTCCGCCTGTGGACGTATGAGGAAGACCGCAGCAAAAGCAGTCCGAAAAAAAATTATTTTCGGACGGCGTCATTCCTCTGCGACACCTTCCCTGCTATACCTGCAACGCAGTATGGCACAAGGCGAACAAAAAGCAAATTTATCTTCTGGGAACAGTTGAGCGTGTGCCGACAAAGAGAGTGAGGACTCCGCGGGCCAACGTTCGCGAGCTGGTTGCCTATGCATGCTAGACTTTTGCCACTCCTCATGGGGGTGCTATGAGTGGAGCGGATGGGCTCGTGAAGAAGACCGACCCTGAGGTCACCGCCGTGAAGATTGGCGGTAACGGGGCTTCTGACCACGACTCTACCTTAAGTGCTTCTGCGGCGGGCCCCAGTCGCGTATCGCGGAGCATTGCGAATCCGGGTTTCCCGTTCCACACGGCAATCCTGGTGTGTTTGGTCGCCACACTAGGCTACCTCACTGCAATTCTCGGCGGCTCGCTGCTACTACATCCCTCCATGGTCTCGCCGCTTTGGCCGGGCTGCGCGCTTCTGGTGTCAGTGTTGTTGTTCGCGCCACGGAAGAACTGGCCAATACTCATCGCAGCAGGCCTTGCCCCATTTGTTCTCCACGACCTGCAGACAGGCTGGCCGATTCGTTCGATCATCTTGATCATTCTGGCCGACGCGGCGGAAGTGATTACCGCCGCATTTTGTCTTAGTTATTTCTTCGATGCCATTCCCCGGCTGAATAATTTGCGATCCCTGGCAAAATATTCATTCTTCGCCGTGGTCCTCGCACCCTTCGTCGGAGCCTTGGTTGGGGCAGCTGCTGGTTCCGATAGATACTGGACGAATTGGAGGATCTATTTTTTTTCGGAGGCGCTGGCATACCTCACCCTTTTACCAGCCATATTAGGTTGGGTTGACAAGAGATCGGCATGGGCCCAGAAGTCACGCGCGTATTACCTCGAAGCAGCCGCGCTTCTTGTCGCAGTGGTTCTTTTCGGGTATCTGACTCTCGTTGCTCCTGGGAGAAGTAGCTCACCCGCGTTGTTTTATTCTCTGGTGCCGGTTCTGTTGTGGTCCGCTTTGCGTTTCGGTTCGACGGGTGTCAGCACTTCGATGATCGTCATTGCCTTTCTATCGATTTGGGGCGCAACCCACGGCCGAGGCCCGTTCCTGGAGTCGGAGCCGCTTAAAAACGTGTTGTCGCTTCAGCTCTTCTTATTGTTCGCTGCGGCGCCTTTCATGGTTTTCGCAGCTCTTGTTGAGGAGCGCAAGCAAGGGGAGGAAGAACTGCGCGAAGGCGAAGAACGTTTACGCTTGGCGGTTCAAGCTGGAAAGATGTATGCGTTCGAGTGGGACATAGCCAGCGATGTGATAGTTCGAGCCGGACAGTGCAGGGATATCCTCAATTGGATGGACGACCCGGTGCGTGATACCGGCAAGCAGTTTATCGCCAGAGTCCGTCCAGACGACCGCGAGGCGTATATCGCAGTCGAAATTGCGCTTACCCCCGGCAATCCCACGTATCAAACCAGCTACGGAGTGTTACGTCCCGATGGCGCTTTAGTCTGGCTGGAGGAGAGCGGGCATGCCTTCTTCGACGGTCAAGCCCGCATGCTGCGGATAATCGGCATGGTGGCCGATGTTACCGAGCGGAAGCGGGCCGAGGAGGCCGTCGCAGGCGTGAACAGCAAGCTGATTGAAGCACAAGAGCGCGAACGCACCCGGATCGGCAGAGAGCTTCATGACGACATCGGCCAACGACTCGCGATGTTGGCCGTCGATCTGGAACAAGTCCGAGAAAACCCTCCCAATTTGTCTGAACTTCCCAGCCGTATCGGCGAATTGCAGACGCAAACTTCCGAGATCGCGACTGATATTCAATCCCTGTCGCACGAATTGCACTCGTCAAAGCTCGAACTTCTGGGTGTAGCGGCCGCCATGAGGGGCTTCTGCAGAGAATTCGGCCAGCATCGGAATGCGGAGATCGTCTTCGACGTCCGCGATTTACCCAGTCCTTTGTCAGGGGACATTTCTCTTTGCCTCTTCCGAGTCCTGCAGGAGGCTCTCCACAATTCGGCAAAACACAGTGGGGTACGTCGTTTCGAAGTGCGGTTGTGGGGGGCTTCGGATGAGATTCATCTCACGGTTACGGATTCCGGCGCAGGATTTGACCGCGAAGCGGCAAAGACCAGCCCCGGTCTTGGCCTTGTCAGCATGGAGGAGCGGCTGAAGCTTGTGAAGGGAACGCTTTCAATCGATTCGCAGCCCAAGCGTGGTACCGCGATCCACGCTCGCGTGCCTGTCAGTTCGAGAAACGATTCCCTGCGTGCGGCAGGGTAGCCGCGGCATCGTGCGTTGGATCGCAACCTTTTTCCGCCTGGGGACTTATGAGGAGCACCACAGGAAAAGCAGTCCGGAGATAAATTATTTTCGGAGTGCTTTCAAGCGGATCGGTAATCAGCAGAGAACCTGTCGAGCGGCTGCTTGCTGCTGATGTCGCTGAGCCGAGAGAGTGGGTCCCTTTGAATTCTTGCCTCGAAGGGGTGACGCCCAACCCCTCGACGGCATCCGCGCAGGTGGGCTTGCTGCTTGGGGTCATTGCGTGTAATGGGGACATTACGCGATGGATCGCCCAGAGACACCCCAAGTCCCGTGCTTCATTGACTTGCCTCAGCCCTAGTCCTAAGATTTCAGCGCAATGATCGGCCAGACCATCTCGCACTACCGCATCGTCGAGCACCTCGGCGGGGGCGGCATGGGCGTGGTTTACAAGGCCGAAGACACGCGCTTGCACCGTTTCGTGGCCCTCAAGTTTCTGCCCGACGACGTCGCCCGCGACCCGCATGCGCTGGCCCGATTTCAGCGCGAGGCCCAGGCCGCTTCGGCCTTGAATCATCCCAACATTTGCACCATCCACGACATCGGAGAGCAAGACGGACGCGCCTTCATCGCCATGGAATTTCTGGACGGCACGACGCTGCGCCACCGCATTGCCGGACGTCCGGTTGATCTGGAAACTCTGTTGTCTCTGGCCATCGAAATCGCCGACGCTCTCGATGCCGCCCACGCCAAGGGCATCGTGCATCGCGACATCAAGCCGGCGAACATTTTCGTAACCACTCGCGGTAGCGCCAAGGTCCTCGATTTCGGTTTGGCCAAGCTCGCTGTTCAGCAGGGGACCGAAGCCGAGCCTACCGCTGTGACCCTCGACACCGAGGAGCATCTGACGAGCCCCGGCGCGGCCCTCGGCACCGTCGCCTATATGTCCCCGGAACAAGTGCGGGGGAAAGATCTCGACGCCCGTACCGACCTGTTCTCCTTTGGTGCAGTCCTGTACGAGATGGCGACGGGGACTCTGCCATTTCGCGGCGACACCTCGGGCTTGATCTTCAACGCAATTCTCGAGCGCCCGCCGGTGCCGTCGGTGCGGATCAATCCGGACACGCCTGCGAAGCTGGAAGACATCATTAGCAAGGCGCTGGAAAAAGATCGCGAGCTGCGCTACCAACATGCCTCCGACATTCGCACCGACCTGCAACGTCTAAAGCGTGACACCGAGTCGGTCAAGACGCTGGGTTTGAAGACGGGAACCGCGGAAGTTTCGACGCCCAGGCGCGGCGCACGGTTATGGCTGAGGATTGCGCCAGTCGTCGTGGTGGTGACCGCTCTGGCAGCGGCAGGCTATTTTTTCTTCTTCCACCGCACAACTCCCAGGCTCGCCGAGAAGGACACCATCGTGCTGGCCGACTTCGACAACAAGACCAGCGATCCGGTTCTGGACGATACGCTCAAGCAGGCGCTGGCGGTTGACCTGGAACAGTCACCTTACCTGAACGTCGTTGCCGACCAGAAGATCAGCGAAACTCTCAAGCTGATGGGCCGGACTCCGGATCAGCGCCTTACGGCACAGATCGCGCGCGAACTCTGCCGGCGGTTGAATAGCAATGCCATGCTGGAGGGGTCGATTGCCAATCTCGGCAGCCAATACGTGCTTGTGCTCAAGGTGACGAATTGTGCCACGGGGGACTCGTTGGCCGCCGAACAAGTTCGCACCGAGAGCAAGGAGCAGGTCTTGCCGGCGCTGGACAAAGCTGCCTCCAGCCTGCGTGCCAAGCTTGGAGAATCTGTGGGTTCGATCGAGAAGTACGCCACGCCCGTGGAGCAGGCGAGCACTCCCTCACTGGCGGCCTTGCAGGCCTATAGCGCGGGCGTAAAGGCATGGGAGGACAAAGGCAATCTGGCTGCGATTCCGCTCTATCAGCGCGCCATCCAACTGGATCCCAACTTCGCCATGGCATACGCGCACCTAGGGCAGTGCTATGCCAACGTCGGCGTCGAAAACCTCGCGATCGAGAACAGCAATCAGGCTTTCAAACTGCACGACCATGTAAGCGAGCGGGAGCGGTTTTACATCGACTCAGGCCACTACGAGATCGTCACCGGTGAAGTGGAAAAGACTGCGCAGGTGCTCGAACAATGGAGGCAGGTGTATCCGCGAGAGGCGGCGCCGGCTCGCAGCCTTACTCTGCAATACAGAGTTCTTGGGCGATACGAAGATGCACTTCAGGAGGCCGAAGACGCAACGCGGCTGGAGCCAGACTCGTCTACCAACCGTCAGGATTTAGTCTTCAGTCTCGTAACCCTGAACCGTCTGGACGAGGCGCAGGCTGCCTTGGGCGGAATGAAGGATTCCCTGGGTGCCAGTAACCTGGACCAATACACCATTGCGTTTCTGCGTGGCGATGCGACAGAAATGCAGAGGCAAGTTTCTTCGATGCGCGGCAAAGAGGGGGAGAATTTCTTTCTCGCTGCAGAATCGGATACAGAGACCTATCACGGCCGACTGCGGAGCGCCCGGGATCTCACTCGCCGGGCTGTGGAACTGTATCTTGGCGACAAGACGGGCGGAGCCGACTTCGCCGCCGATTGCGAGTTCCAGGGGGCGCTGCACGATGCCGTACTCGGTTACCCCGAGCAGGCGAGACATGACGCGATGGTTGCCTTGAGCATCTCGAAAGGCCAGGAGACCCAGACCGGCGCCGCAGTAGCTCTGGCCCTAAGCGGAGAGACCGAGCGCGCCGAGTCCATGGCTGCCGAATTGCTGAAGCGGAACCCGCTAAACACCCTGATCAACCAGTACTGGTTGCCGACGATCCGCGCGGCGATTCAACTCGGCCGCAATAATCCGGCGAAAGCCGTGCAGGAACTCGAAGTCGCCTCGCGTTATGAAATGGGCGACACAATGGATTTTTACACCGCGCCGCTCTTCCCGGTTTATCTGCGCGGGCAGGCATTTCTGGCGATGCATCAGGGCCGCGAAGCCACTGCCGAGTTCCAGAAATTCATCGATCATCCGGGAGTTGTCCAGAACTATCCTCTCGGCGCTTTAGCTCGCGTAGGATTGGCTCGTGCTTACGCCCTGCAGGGAGATACAACGCGGGCCCGGGCTGCTTATCAGGATTTTCTCATGCTCTGGAAAGATGCCGACCCCGACATACCTATCCTCAAAGAAGCCGAAGCGGAGTACGCGAAGCTACAATAGCCGGGGAAGTTATCCCTCGTCGCTTGTGGTGTGGACAATAACCAGATAACGGGGCGTTTACACTCATTGAGATTTGACAAATACCCCGCGCAGGAAGCTCTTGACCTAAGACTTGCCTGTCGCAACAATAGTGGCAGCTCGGATGGGCGCCTGTCGAAAGAGTGACCCCTCGAAGCTGCCCCAAGCCATTTCCAGACGCTATGAAATCAGCTGAGTCTTTATGTTGCAATATTTTGTATATAAGTCCTTTAAACCCAAAGATTTTGCAGGATTTCTTGTCTAACTCTATGATTTCAAAGGTTGGACGATTTAATTTTTCCTGGACTCTCTAATCTATCGTAACAACAGTAAACATTCGACGAGTGAGCTAGCGAGCCCGCTATACCCGTAACTCGACCACCGCGCCTTCAGAGAAATCCATCTCTTATTTGTGCGTATGCGCCAGTGCCACCACCAGATTACTCGCTGGAACCACCAACAGCCCGTCCGCAGCCCCTAACCCGGATTGTGGAGAGGAGTAGTTATCATAATCGCCGGCCTGAACCGATGCTCCCATCGGAATCGATAACAACTGAGTGCCCTTTTTCAGCGAGTATCCAATCAAGTTGCCGGCGCTTGTCCCAACGTAGACAACGCCATTCACGATGATGGGCGCGCTGGAGTAAGAGTCGCCACCGGTGGGAGCGGCGGTCCAGACTGTGACACCAGTTTTCACATTGAACGCCGTCAGCGAATTGGTTTCAGTGTAGAGACCAGTAGTGCCGGAGAAGGCAGGAGCAAATTCACTATTGAAGTAACCCAGGAGAGCCCCGTTGGAGGATTTAAATACTCCGCCGTTGTAGCTGCCGAAGACCTGGGCATCCCGGACATAAAGGTTCCCACCGAACAGAACCGGCGTGTTGCCGCCACCACCGTCGCAGTCCGGGCTGTAGTGCCACTTGGTCTGGCCTGTCTTCGGAACGAACCGGTACACCTGCGGGCAGACATACGAAACATAGACGCCGCTGCTCGTAACTACCGGAGAGGAATTGTTCCCGTTCTCCACTCCAGCAGTCCACAGCACGTCGCCGTTGGATTCGTCCACGGCGTACACCGTGCCTCCTCCCCCAGCGCCGGCCGTATATACGACACCATTGAGAGCGGTCGGGGCCGAATTGAAGAGATACTGGCCGGGGAGGGTAGCGGTCCACAACTGATTTCCGGTCGCAGCATCGTAAGCGAACATCGCCCCCGAACTAAACCCAGAGGTCGCATCCGGAGTCACGAAGATTGTGCCGTTATCGTAAGCGGCTGCGGCCCACCAGTAGGCGCCCTCCGGAATGTCCACCGGCCCCCACAGAGTGTTGCCCGTTTGAGCATCGAGCGCGTACAAGTTCACAGCTCCGCTGCCTGAAGGCCCGGCGATAACGAAGACGCTGCCTCCGACGATCAGTGGATAGGAGACGGGGGCTTGCAAATCGACCGTCCACTTGATGGCAAGAGGAGGAGTAAGGCCCTTGGTGTTGTGAGCGCCCGTGTGAACGGCATTGATCTGGAAGGCGACGGCTTGGTCCAAAGCCGCAGGCTGTGCGGAAACCGACGCTGCTAGCGCCAGCAGCAGGCAAACCGGAAGAACGCAAAGGCGAGACATAACTCCACCCCCACTAAGAAACGGACCAACAGCATATCGTAAATCCGCAGGAGTTTGGCTATCTTTCTGGCGGGAAAGGCGGATGGTGCAGCCGTCATTCGTTGACGTGCTGCCGCCGCATCCGTAAGATGAAGCGACTCTGGAGCCACGCATCGCCTGAATGATCGGCCAAACCATCTCGCACTACCGCATTATCGAAAAGCTCGGCGGCGGCGGCATGGGGGTTGTCTATAAGGCCGAGGATACCCGGCTGCACCGTTTTGTCGCGCTCAAGTTTTTGCCCGATGACGTCGCCAAGGACCCGCAGGCTCTTAGCCGTTTCCAGCGTGAAGCGCAGGCCGCTTCCGCCCTGAACCATCCCAACATCTGCACCATCTATGACGTCGGTCAGGAAAACGGGCAAGCTTTTATTGCCATGGAGTATCTGGACGGGACGACCCTGAAACACATGATCGAGGGGCGTCCGCTCAAGACTGCTCAACTGCTCGAACTGGGAATTCAGATCTCGGACGCTCTCGATGCGGCACACTCCGGTGGAATTGTGCACCGCGACATCAAGCCTGCGAATATCTTTGTCACCCCGCGAGGTCAGGCCAAGGTGCTCGACTTTGGTCTGGCAAAGCTCACCCAGCACTCGAGCCAGGTCGTTGACGGATCGGTAGCTACGGTAGGCGCGCCTACGGCAGTCAGTTCCGATCAGCTCACTACTCCGGGGACGGCGATGGGAACCATTGGTTATATGTCGCCGGAGCAGGCGCGGGGAGAGCCCCTCGATCAGCGCAGCGATCTGTTTTCCTTCGGCGTGGTGCTTTACGAAATGGCGACCGGCAAGCAGCCCTTCTCGGGTGCAACGTCGGCGGTGATCTTTGAGGCGATTCTGAACAAGGTACCGGCTCCGCCGATCCAGTCGAATCCGGAACTGCCGCCGCAAATGGAAGTCATCCTGAACAAGGCGCTGGAAAAAGACCGGGAGTTGCGCTGCCAGAGCGCAGCGGAAATCCGGGCTGACTTGAAGCGCCTGAAACGGGATACCGATTCGAAACGCACGTCGGCGGTTGCCGCTCCAGCTGCCAATACCAATGAAGTTCAGACTCGCACGCAAGCTCAGGCAAAACTCGGTCAGGCAGATGCAGAGCAGCCTCGCCGGCCAGGGCGGCTTGCGGCGTTTGCCGTCGCCGCTCTTGTGATTCTTGGAGCCGCTGTCGCCGGTGGTATGTACATCGGAGGACACCGGCCGATCCCTCCGCCCGCTACCTATCGCCAGATCAGCTTTCGCAGAGGCACAGTCCGCATGGCGCGCTTCGCTTCGGATGGACAGAGCGTGGTCTACAGTGCGACTTGGGAGGGCGGTCCGCTGGAGGTGATGGTTGCGCGTCCGGAGAGCCTGCAATCGCGCTCGCTGGATTTGCCCGGGGCCGAGATTCTGGCGATTTCTTCCACCGGAGAACTGGCGGTCCTGCTCCACAGCCAGCAGGTTCGGTCCTACATCCACACCGGCACGCTGGCGCGAATGCCGCTGGCCGGGGGCGCTCCGCGCGAAATTATGGACGAGGTGCAATGGGCCGATTGGTCTCCCGACGGGAACAGCCTCGCCGTTGTTCGAGATGCAGGCGGGCAAAACCGCATCGAGTTCCCGGTGGACAAGGTCCTGTATCAGACAGGTGGTTGGATCAGTGATCCGCGAGTCTCGCACACCGGGGACGTGGTCGCCTTCGTTGACCATCCTGTTATTGGCGACGATGCCGGCTCGATCGCGGTGGTGGATCTTGCCGGCAAGAAGACAGTTCTATCCACTGGCTTTTACACCGCTCAGGGTCTGTGCTGGTCTCCAGATGGCAAGGAACTCTGGTTCACCGCAACCGTCAACGGAATTGATCGCGTCCTCTATGCAGTGGATCTTTCCGGGCACCAGCGTCTGGTGGCGCGCGTACCCGGAGACTTGAGACTGCTGGACATTTGGCGCGATGGGCGAGTGCTGCTGGCGCGTGACAATACCAGGCGCGGACTGATCGGACTCGCGGCCGGCGAAACTTCAGAGCGCGATCTGTCGTGGCTTGACTGGTCGTATCCGGCCGATCTGTCGTCCGATGGAAAAACGCTGCTCTTTCGGGAGGAAGGCGAAGGCGGAGGCCTGCAATATACCGGCTACCTGCGCCAGACCGACGGTTCGCCGGCAGTGCGCCTGGCGGAAGGCAGAGCATTTGCAATGTCGCCCGATGGCCGGTGGGTGCTTTCGAGTGCGAGTAATGCTGCCGGCAAGTTAGTCGTGCTTCCTACGCGCGCAGGAGAGCCCAAAGCGCTGTCTGGAGACCCCATCAACTATGTGGACGCGCGCTGGTTTCCCGATGGCAAGCGCTTTCTTTTCTCCGGCAACGAGACGGACCACGGAGTGCGGCTTTATGTCCAGGATTTAGCGGGCCGAAAACCCGTGCCTATTTCGCCGGAGGGAACTTACGGACTCGCCTTCTTGATCTCACCCGACGGCAAGGAAGTGGCCGCGGTGGGTCCGGATCAGAAGGGTTATCTTTACCCAATCAGCGGCGGAACACCACGTCCGATTCCAAGTCTCGCGGAGGGCGAGTTGCCGGTCGCCTGGAGCGCGGACGGAGGTTCGATCTTTGTCTACCGCCCCGCGGAGTTGCCAACGAAAGTCGATCGGATCGAACTCGCCACCGGCCGGCGAACACTCTGGAAAGAACTACGGCCGTCTGATCCCGCCGGGGTCGAATTTCTGGGTCCCATCTTGATGACTGCGGATACAAAAACCTACGTCTATGGGTATCGCCGCTTGCTGACCGACCTCTATGTGGTCGAGGGATTGAAGTAACAACTACACGCGTAGCTCGACCACCGTGGCCCCGCCGCCGCCCTCGTTGGCCGGGGGTTCGACAACCGACTCCACATGCGGATGTTTCTGCAGATACTGCCGCAAGCGCTTTGCGCAGAATGCCCATACCGCTCCCGTGGACGATGCGCACCCGCGGCATGCCGGCGAGAAACGCGCGATCGACGAATTTCTCTACTTCGCTGGTGGCTTCGTCAACGGTGCGCCCGATGACGTTGATTTCGGAGGGCGTGTTGAGGGTGCTCGATTCGTTTTGCAGCTTTACGGTGATGCCCCGCGAGCGCGCGGCTTGGACGGGCGAAGATTGCGACTGCGCCGAGTTCTTCCGTGGGCACTCGTCAGCACTTCGGCAATGTCGTCGCGGGCGATGCGCATTTTCATCGAGCCGATCTCAACGTCGAAATGATTCTCGCCGATTTTCTTTTTGACGACGGCCGCGCGTCCCATGGATTTGAGTTTGACCGTATCGCCTTCGGAGACGTGCTTTCACCAGGCTGGGCTGGGCGTTTGGGTCTCCGCGATCGGCGCCGGTGGTGTGAGCTACGAGCGTCACATCGAACTGCTCGCGAAATTCGCGGCGCATTTTGGAGATGCGGCGTTCGGCATCTTTCGATAATTTCTGCGCGGCGGCACGGTCCTGCACCGCATTCACGGTCTCGCGGGCGTGATATTCGAAGTCGCGGAAAAGCGCTTCGAGCTTCGCCTCCATCTCGCGAATCTTGGCCTGTTGCTCTTTGCGGCCCTCGCTGGCAAGATGCGACTTCTCGCGGTCGAGTTCCTGCTCGCGGGTTTTCATGCGCGAGCGTTCGGCTTCCAGTTCGCGCAGATCGGAGTGCAGGCGGTCGAGAAAGCGCGCGACATCCTGCGTCTGCGAACCCAGACGCGAGCGTGCGGACGCGATGATGGCGGGATTCAATCCGAGCCGCTGCGCGATATTGATTCCGGCGGAGGCTCCGGGAACTCCGATCTTCAGTTCGTAAGTCGGCTGCAAAGTGGCTTCGTCGAAGCCGACCGACGCATTGATCACTCCCGCAGTATTTGCTCCATAAACTTTGAGCGAAGTGTGGTGGGTTGAGATCACGATCATGCAACCGATGTTGCGAAAGTGCTCGGCGATGGCAACCGCCAGCGCCGCGCCTTCTTCGGGATCGGTCGCGGAGCCGAGTTCATCGAGCAGGACCAGCGAGTCCGCAGTTGCGGTGCGCGAGATGAAATCGATATTCGTGACGTGAGCCGAGAACGTCGAGAGATTCTGCTCGATCGATTGATAGTCTCCGATGTCGGCGAGAATAGCGTCGAAGACCGGCATGTCGGCGCGGTCGGCAGGGACGGGAATGCCGGATTGCGCCATCAGTGCGAGCAGGCCCAGCGTTTTCAGGGTGACGGTTTTGCCGCCGGTGTTGGGGCCGGTGATGACCAGCTGGCGATGGTCGCCTTCCATCTCGATGGTGACGGGAACGATCTTGGCGTTCTTGAGTTTCAGGTTGCGTTCGAGGAGCGGATGACGCGCGCGATGGAGAAGCAGGCGAGCTTCGTGCGAAGTTCCTGTTCCAGAAAGACTGACGGCCACGCAGTTGTAATCTTCGGCGAAGCGGGCTTTGGCGAACTGGAGTTCGAGTTCGGCGAGGATGTCGGCAGCGGACAAGATCGCTTCGGCGTTCTCGCCGATTTGGCGCGTCATCTCCAGGAGCACGCGATGGATCTCGGCTTGTTCGTCATCCAGCAGGCGGACGAGTTCGTTGTTCTGCTCGATGGTTTCGAGGGGCTCGACAAAGACGGTCTGTCCGCTGGAACTGGCGCCGTGGACGACGCCTTGCACGCGGCGTTTCTGCTCGACTTTAATGGGGATCACGAAACGCTCGCCGCGGATGGTGATCAGTTCGTCCTGCACGGTGCCACCTTCGGCGAGTTTGCGAAGGTAGCCGCGCAGCGATTCCTGAATCTGGCGTTTCTGCTTCTCGATCTCGCGGCGAATGCGGCTCAGTTCGGGAGAAGCGCGATCGTCGAGCGTGCCGTCGGGCAGAATCTTGTTGTGGAACGCGCGCAGGAAGACGGTGAAATCCTGGATGCCGCCGGAGAGTGCGACGACGGCGGTCCAATCGGAGCGCATCGCAGCAGGAGGCTGACGCACAATCTCGCGCCACTCGGAGGCGCGGTCGGCGACGAGGACGATGTCGCGGATTTCGGTGGTTTCAAGAGCGGCTCCGCCGATGCGGGATTTCTCAATGAGCGTGTTGACTTCGGGAAGGCCGGCAAATTCGAAACGTCCGCCGACACGGCGGTATTCGCGGATTTCCGTGGTGAGCTGCTGCTGGGTCTCGATCCATGCGTGGTCGAGCGAGGGCTGCAATTCCGCGACGCGGCGCTGGCCCGGAGGCGAAGAGGCGTAGCCGGCCAGCAAGTCGCGCAGAGTCTCGAACTCGAGCAGGCGCGAACTGGTGCGGGTGAGCGGACTGGGCACGAGATTGGGCGAAAACGGCATGCGTTTTGATGTTACAACGCGAAGAAGATTTAAGGGGACGGGCAGTTGTTCCGCCCACACGGCAAAATTGGCGCAGGCACGCGGACAGGAGTGTCCGCGCTACACGGGCAGTGCTGGCTGCGGTGTAAAATCAAGAACGGCTGGCCCCGTAGCTCAACTGGATAGAGCATCAGCCTTCGGAGCTGAGGGTTGGGGGTTCGACTCCCTCCGGGGTCACCATTTCGCAAGCTGGCACACCCGCACAAACCGCTCCCGATCCTCCCCAGTGCGCTGCACTCTGGTTACTTGCTGCCGCTCCGATTTCGCGATGCAATGACATATATGAAAGGGGCTTTCGGAATATTGGCGATGGTCATCAGCATGGCGATCGGCGTGTATATCTATTCGTTGCAGGTCAAGACGCTGACCCCAGTCGCTGGACCCGGCAATGCGGAAGAAGTTGCCCTCATCACGGGCGTGAAGAATGACCTGATCGGCATTGCGAACGCCGAGCGTGGGTACCTGGCATCGCAAGGGAAGTATGCTTCGCTGGAAGAGCTGACCGCGGGCAACTACCTCACTATGAAGGGCGAGCGCCCTCCTTATATTTACGATGTCGAAATCAATACTGGCAGTTTTCGGGCAACGGCCACTCGCACCACCAAGGGCGCTCCGGCACAGCTATGGATTACCGAGAACATGCAGGTACAGGCGACCGACTGACAATTTCTCTTTGAATTTAAGATTTGAATTTAAGGAATTAAGACTACGGCTTTTTCCAGTCCGTCAGCGACATCAGCTCGTCCATGATTTCCTGTAATCGCTGCAAGCGCCGTTCCTGATCGGAGGCCCCGATCATTTTCTTGCCGCCTTGCAGGTAAAGGCGGTTGGCTTCACTGATTTCTGCGATTTCGTCTCGCAACTTTCCAACACGCTCTTTGACGGACTGCGGCATAAGGATAGGCTAGCAGAGGATTTAGCATCGCAGTCAAGTTGTTTTTCAAGGGCGGGCATTCGTTCACCCTCCCGTTGCTCCCTACCCCTGCCGGGCTATATATTTGCGGAGGCCCTATTTGGCTGGTACTTCATAGTCTAAAGTTTCATAGTCTGGTTTCATATGTTCGTCGATTTCATTGCCACCGACCGCTGGACCAAAAAGCAAGTGCACTGCATCTACCAGGCGCTGGTGGTGGCCATCGCCACCCGCCATGCCGATGCGGTGGACATCAAGTTTCTGGTGGACGGACGCACGGTTTGGGTCGCCCTGCCGCACCCGGCCTGGGTCGAATACCAGAAGCGCACGCAGAAGCTGATCACCGACTCCCTGGCAATAGAAATCGCCGGCCATTTTCTGAAAACGGCGCTAGAGTCGGGCGAAGGCTTAGGTCGCGAAATGTACTCGTTGACCATCGACGAGACTCTCCAACATTTGGAAGGTGTCGTGGCGGACGTGGCTCCCGCGGATGCTGCGATCCGCTACTGAAGCGCTCCGTCACCTTTTCTTATGGCTAGCCTGATATCCGATATGGAAACCATGACCGAGAAGTCTGGTACGAAGAATAAGCGGCTGACCGCGTGGGTGGAAGAAGTGGCCCAGCTCTGCAAGCCGGATCGAGTGCAATGGTGCGACGGATCACCCGAAGAATATCAAGCCATGCTGCGGCTGATGATCCTGACTGGAACCGCGATCCCGCTGGCGGATAACAAGCGGCCAAACAGCATTCTCGTGCGGTCGAGTCCGGGGGACGTCGCTCGGGTCGAAGACCGCACTTTCATCTGCTCCCGGACCCAGGAGGAAGCTGGCCCTACGAACAACTGGGCAGACCCGGCGAAGATGAAGCAGAAGCTGAAGGGTCTGTTCACGGGCG
This sequence comes from uncultured Acidobacteriaceae bacterium, assembly GCA_963826845.1. Taxonomy (GTDB): domain Bacteria; phylum Acidobacteriota; class Terriglobia; order Terriglobales; family Acidobacteriaceae; genus Acidiflorens. Next base: position 337,278 of record CAWGYS010000013.1, on the reverse strand, counting down.
CGATGACTGGGCGTGTCATGTATGTGATCCCGTATAGCATGGGCCCCATCGGCTCGCCCATTGCGAATATCGGCGTCGAGGTCACCGACTCTCCTTACGTTGTGGCCAGCATGCACATCATGGCCCGCGTCGGCAGTCGCGTGCTCGAGGTTCTTGGGAAGCGACGGGGATTTTGTGCGCGGCCTGCACTCGGTCGGCGCTCCGCTGGCTGCGAACCAGGCGGATTCGACCTGGCCCAACAACGCGCAGGAAAAATACATCTGCCACTTTCCGGAGACGCGTGAGATCTGGTCGTACGGTTCCGGCTACGGTGGCAACGCGCTACTCGGCAAGAAGTGTCATGCGCTGCGAATCGCTTCGGTGCAAGCCCGGGACGAAGGCTGGATGGCTGAGCACATGCTCATCCTCAAGATGATCAGCCCCGGGGGCCAAGCCAAGTACATCGCGGGCGCGTTTCCTTCGGCGTGCGGCAAGACGAATCTTTCGATGATGATCCCAACCATTCCGGGGTGGAAAGTCGAAACCATTGGCGACGACATCGCCTGGATGAAATTTGGAGCCGACGGCCGGCTTTACGCCATCAATCCCGAGCACGGATTTTTTGGAGTGGCTCCGGGAACGAGCATGAAGTCGAACCCGAATGCCATGCTCACGGCAACAAAGAATGCCATCTTCACTAATTGCGCGATGACTCCCGGCGGCGACATATGGTGGGAACAGATGACCAGCGAAAAGCCCGCCGAATTGATCGACTGGTTGCGTCGTCCCTGGAGTCCCGCGTCTCCGACTAAAGCGGCTCATCCCAATTCGCGCTTCACGGTGCCTGCAAGTCAGTGCCCGGCGATTGCTCCGGAGTGGGAAGATCCCAAGGGAGTGCCGATCGACGCCATTCTTTTCGGTGGCCGCCGGGCTGGCGTGGTTCCGCTGGTGACCGAGTCGTTTGGCTGGCAGCACGGGACGTTTCTGGGCGCGATCGTGAGCAGCGAAACCACTGCCGCCGCCGCCGGCAAAGTTGGCGAACTGCGCCGCGACCCGATGGCCATGCTCCCGTTCTGCGGCTATAACATGGGCGATTACTTCGCGCACTTTCTCAAGATGGGCACCAGGCCGGGTGCGCAAATGCCCAGGATTTTTTACGTAAACTGGTTCCGGACCGGCGACGATGGCAAATTCCTCTGGCCCGGATACGGTGAGAACAGCCGGGTGCTGAAATGGATTTTCGAGCGCTGCGATAGCAAAGTGCACGCCCTCGATACGCCGATTGGCCGACTTCCCGACCCCGCGGACTTGGATATCAAGGGACTTGATATTTCTGCGGCAGCGGTCGCCAGGTTACTCACCGTGAACCTGGAGGGCTGGCGCGCTGAAGTGCCGTTAATCCGGGCATACTTTGCCAAGTTCGGCAGCCATCTTCCGGAGGCTTTAAACCGCGAAGTTGCGGAACTCGAAGAGCGGCTGCGGACGGCGAAGACGCAATGAACTCGATGACCGATGTCGAGGGCCAAGCGCGTCTAGTCCGCGTTCGCCCGGTGTTTCTTGCGGGCTGCGCCGCGATCGTGGCGGTTTTGATCCTTCGAGCACCATTGCGCAATCACACATCTTGAAGTCCGCAGTACTGCTCTTAGCGGCTTTGGCCATTCTTGGCGGCTGGCTCCTGTTGCTAAATGACCACGCGCCAAAGACAACTTGGCGAGCGCTAATAGCGGTGATCGCGTCGGTTTATCTCGTAATTTCCCTGCCCGTTTTCTTGTTCGAAATGTCCCAAATAAAATGGCTGATGCGGCACCCTTGGCACCACTGGCTATCAATGTACGTACGCCCGTGGTGCATTGGGGATACACCCTTGTGTTCATCGGCGTCATCCTCTCATTCTTTGGACGAGGCCGGGCGCGAATCGCTTTCGTGACAGGCAGCGTCTTGCTGATGGTCCTCCGGTTTGCGATGGGCACTTGGGTTTCTTGAGGCGTTCCCGTCGGCGCTGAAGCAGGCTCTTGTGCTTAAATCAAGACATGTTCGCCCGCAAAGTTCGCGTGGAATACGAGCACGACGGGCAGATCCATCTCTGTCCGCTTGAAATGGCTGGACAATTTCAGCATGCGCAACTTCACCAACGCGCCGGTTTTTGACGATACGCTGCCGGTGGCCGACGGGTGCCTGGAAATTGGAACGCACGTCCCGCTCGATCAGCTGCGGGATGCGATCGAAGACTGGTTTCGCCGCAAGAGCTACCTGCCTAAAGACGCAAAGCTGGTGCTAACGCTGAGCTAGAGCCGCGGATCCGCCTCAGTGGGGGGCTCTTTCCATCTTGAGCAGGCGGGCAAATAGGCGGACGATCATGCCGTCGAAGCGCGTGCCGCTCAGCTTTCCCAGTTCCGCCATCGCTTGCTCGTCGGTCTTTGGAGGAGCGAAAGAACGATCGCTGGTCATGTTGACATAGGCGTCGGCGACGGCGACGATGCGCCCATAGAGCGGTATATTCTCGCCCTTCAGCCCAAAAGGATAGCCAGAACCGTCGAACGCTTCGTGATGGCATTCGATAGCGTGAGCCACGCGCTCGATGGCAGGAATGGCTCGCACCACCTCCGCCCCGACTTGCGGATGGGTCTTGACCACTACGAACTCATCTTCGGAGAGTGCGCCCGGCTTATTGAGGATTCGCTCGGGGATAAACAGTTTGCCCACGTCATGCACTCGCGCCGCGAAGGCGACGTCTTCGACTTCCTGATCAGAGAGGTTCAGCCCGCGCGCGATGACGCCGGCATAGTGACGGCACTGCTCGCCATGTCCGGCGGCGTTGTGCTGCCTCAATTCGGCCGCGTGCGACAAGGCTTCAACCGCCTCCTTGATCGCCTTCTGGTCCGCCGGATCCTCGCTTCCGCATAGCTTGCGCAGAGTGCTGACCAGTTCTTCGAGGTGCTCCGGGCCATTATGCTCGCGCTGCAGAAAGCCTTCGATATAACCGGAGATCAGTTGCCGCTGCACCGCCGAATTTTCGCCGAACGCATCGGAAGTGGAAACCTGGTTACCGCCCGCGTGCTTAGACACGTACATGCCGGCGTCGGCCACGCGAATCAGGTCCTCCATGGAGAATCCGTGAACCGGGAAACTGGCGACGCCGAAACTGCCGGTGATATGGTGTTCTTCGAGCATCGGATCGGTGGCCAGCCACAAGCGCAATCTCTCCGCCAGCACTTGCGACTGCTCGATGCCGGTCTCGGGCATGAGGATGATGAATTCGTCTCCGCCGTAGCGGGCAACCACGTTCGACTGGCGGCACTTCTGTTCGAGCAGCCGGCCGACCCGGGCCAGCACCAGATCGCCTTCCAGGTGGCCGAGAGTATCGTTGACCTCTTTAAATTTATCCAAATCGACCAGCACCACCGAGAATGGCCGGCCGGAACGCGACGCGCGCTTCCACTCCGAGCTCAGCGCCTCCCAGAAAAAGCGTCTCGTCTTGATGCCGGTCAAACCGTCGGTGATCGATTGCTGCTGCAGCTTTTGGAAGACGAAGGAGTTGTGCAGCGCCGTCGCCAGAAGATCGGCCAGCGTATTCAGGATGAGAACATCCTGCGGAGCGAACGCATTTTCGTCCCGACTTTCCACGTTGAGCACACCGAGCAGCGATTCGCCGTAGCTGATCGGCAGGCAGAGGACGGCGCGCGATTCCGGAAGCACGCCAGGGAGCTGTCCGGGGCCGGCATTTTGCACCAGGGCGCTCACTCCGGTGCGCGCGACTTTGCCCAGAACTCCGCTGCCCAACGCGATCCGGCGCCCCAGAGTTTGCGATGCCGTTCCCGCTTCGGCTTTGATCTCGATATCCTTGGTGGCGTAGTCCATGATGCCGATGCCGATGTGGTCGTAGCGGAAGTTCTTCTGGATTTCGCGCACGATGTTGGCCATCATCTGCTCGGCGTCTTCGCTCGAGATTGCCAGTTTTGAAATGTTGTTCAAGAAATGCGAGATGCCGGGCGCGGCGCTGCTCCTCGGTGAACAGTCGCGCATTCTCGACAGCCACGCCCAGTTGACCGGCCGCGGTTTGCATTACCTCGAGGTCTCTTGGCAGGAACTGCGATTCCCGATCCGTGCTCAGCGCCGCCATCACGCCCATGGGTCTTCCGCCCAGCAGAATAGGCGCGGCGCAGAACGATTTGGCCGGCCGCGGCGGCACAAAATCCACGCCCAGTCTTGATCGCACCTGCTCGAGATCGGACTCGATCAGCAGCGGCTGCCCGGTTCGGATGATGTACTCAGTCAGTGCATTGCAGAGTTTGCGCGAACGCTTGGGAAGAACTTCGCCGCCTTCGATCTCCAGCTCGAAATGAATCTCGTCTTCTTCCTGGAAGGCGATGTAGAAATTGGTGGTGTCGAAAATCTGGCCGAGCTCCGCCTGCACCGTGCGCAGCACTTCGTCCTGGTTGAGATGGGAACTGATGGCCTGCCCGATCTCGGTGAGCAGTTCGTATTCTTTGGTTCGGCGCTGGGCTTCGTGCATTACGACGTAGTTTTCGAGGGTCAACGCGATCTGCAGAGACAGACCGATGAGCAGCCGCAAATTCGAAGAGCCGAACATCCGCCGCTCGGCGTGGGGAAACAGAAGAACTCCGAAGTTGTGCTCGCGCGTTTGCAGGCTCACCGCCATCAGGTCGGTGATTCCCTCCGCCAGCAGCGCCTGCTTGCAGGCCTCGAACTTTCCTCCTGAAAGCGCGGGCAAAGGCTCTTCGAGCTCGGGCAGACTTCGGAAAGTGACCACGCCGCCGCGCCGGTAGGCCAGTTCGGCGATGTAGTCCCCGGCCTGCGTCTTGTGCAGCTTTTCCAGGAACTCCGCCGAAAAGCCCTTTTGCACCGAGGGCAAGGTCCCTCGCCATTGCTCGGAAACAAAAAATACGGCGCGGCGCTTGGGCAGCGGCGCGACTAATCTGTCCACGAAGGCCTGCAAACTGGGGACCAGGTCGGACGCCGAGAGCAAGCGACGCGGATCGACGCCCAGGGTCGAGAACGCCAAGGCATTTTCCTGCACCGCATTGCGCTCGTTTTCAAACAGCACCATCACCATGGAGATGGCCAGGAGCATCTGCGGAATCGGCCCCAGGAATCCGCCCGAGCTGGCCAACGAATTCGAGGAACGGTTGCTGGAACTGCCCGCACCCATCAGCGCCGCCCAGAGCGCCAGCGAAAACGCGAGCATGCGGAAGGCGACGGAATTCCGGCGAAAAGCGTAACGGTAAAAATGGAAAGAGCAATAGAGCAGCACCGCCGCCAGCCCGACTTCCAGCCGCAAATATACTGGCGTACAGCGATCCGCCTTCTCGGTGAATACGTCCCGTTCACCATTTGCGCCCGCAGGCTCACATATGCCAGCAGAACCGCCGGCTACGGTCAGCGCAACGTCATACCACTTCAGCTGAAACGGTTCCTTCATCAGCCGGGTCGAGACGAAAATGCAAATCGCCATCGCCACCAGCAGTAGAGAGCTCAGAAAAAACAATAGCGGCGAAGGGCCTTGAAAATATTCGACCGCCTTGAGCGCGTAGTGCAGCGTATATGCCGCCCAGGCCAGTTGCCAGGCGCGAAAATAGCTGTGGCGGTTTTGCTCGTACAGGTAGGTGAAGACGAGGAGCACCAGCAGGGCCACGACCCCGGGGATCAGTACCAGACCTGTGGCAACGCTGTTCATTGATTCACATTCCTAATTCATGTTGCTAAACACTCGTGATTTGCCGCCCGGACGGAACTCTCGTCGGCTGAATACTGGCTGATGCTGGCCTAATCCTGTCACACGAAACAGATCGAAACAACAGGTGTTTCTGGCAGGTTCCGCCCTGGGCACGGCGTTCAAAGAGTATCTTCTTATGTGATGCGACGGCGCTAGAGCGATCTTCAGCCGGAGAGTTACCTTCGTAATCGCTTGGTAACCAGCCTTCATTTGCGGGGGGAGAGGGCTTGCGCCACCTCTGCGGCGCGTCGAACCCGTTATACTCAACAGTTATGCTTCGCGTTCGATTTGCTCCGTCTCCCACCGGTTTTCTGCACGTCGGCAGTGCCCGGACCTTCATTTTTAACTGGCTCTACGCCCGCCGCAATGGAGGAACCATGGTCCTGCGCCTGGATGACACCGATGTCGAGCGCAACAGGACGCCTCCGTCAATTCGATCTTCGAAGGGCTGCGCTGGCTCGATCTGGGCTGGGACGAGGAGTACAAGCAGTCCGAACGTCTGGCTCTGCACCGCCAGATCGCCGACGCCATCTTTCAAAAAGGCCTGGCTTATCGCGACTTTACGCCCGCCCACACGGGCGACAGTGAAAAGTCCGGTGCCAATCAAACCTGGCTCTTTAACCCGGGCATGCGGGAACTTTCCCGCGCCGAAAGCGATCGCCGCGCCGCCGCCGGAGAGTCTTTTGCCCTTCGTTTCCGCGTTCCCCGCGGCGCCGGCGAGCAGGTCCGCTTCCATGACGCGGTCTATGGCGAGCAAATCAAATCGGCGGACGATATCGAAGACTTCGCGCTGCTGCGCAGTCCGACGGCATGCCCACTTATCATCTCGCGTCTTGCGCCGATGATATCGATCTGCGGATCAGCCATGTCATTCGCGGCCAGGATCATCTTTCGAATACCTACAAGCACGTGCTGATTTTCGAAGGCGCGGGCGCCAAGCCGCCGCAGTTCGCGCATCTTCCGCTGCTGGTCGCGCCCGATGGATCGAAGCTCTCCAAGCGCCGGCATGGCCCGGTGGTCAGCGTCACCACTTATCGTGATGCCGGATTCCTGCCGGAAGCCTTCATCAATTTTCTGTGCCTGCTGGGCTGGTCGCCGAAAGATGATCGTGAAAACATGACGCGGCAGGAACTGATTGACGTCTTTTCTCTGGAAGGCATCAATCGCTCTAACGCGGTCATTAATTTCAAAGAGCCGGCGGCAACACCCGACGAGACGTTTGACCCCAAAGCCGTCTGGCTGAACGCTGAGCACATCCGCGGGCTTTCCGTCGACGAACTCAGCGCGCGGCTGCTCCCGATCGTCCACGCCGCTGGATTCCCGATTGCGCCGGAGAAAATGCTCGCTATTACTCCACTTATTCGTGAGCGCATCAAACTTCTGCGGGACGTTCTGACCGCGGCCGATTTTTTCCTGGTAAATGAGCTCCCGCCGTACGACCCGGCCGAACTCGTTCCGCAAAAAGGCGACGTGGCTATGGCGCTCAAAGTTTTGATCCGCGCCCGAGAAGTCCTGGCGGAAACCGAATTCAAACATGATCCGCTGGACCAAGCTCTCCGTGCCGCGGCACAGGAGCTGGGGCTCAAGGCGGGACAGATGTTTCAACCGATTCGAGTCGCGGTTTGCGGACGCAAGAATGCTCCGCCGTTGTTCGAGACGCTGGAGGTTTTGGGAAAGGAAGCTACGTTGGCGCGAATTGGACAGGCCGTTCGGAAGCTTTAGGCGACCAGCTTTAAGCGACCTGCTTCAAAAATGAGGATGCGCATGCCGCAACCAGACCGCTCCGACGAAGATCAGCAGAATCCCGAATAACAGGACGGCCAGGCGCCGACCAAACTCGTCCCGTTGCGGAGCGACCTTCGCAATAAGCGCGCCGAGAATGAAGCCCGAGACCAGTCCGCCAACGTGAGCCGCGTTGTCGGTATGACCCAAGAACGCTCCGAGTACAAGGTTGTAGCCGGCAAACTTCAACACACTTGTTAGAAGTCCCGACACTACGGCCTTTGGCAGGGAAAATTCGCCGAGATAAAAAGCGGCAATCAGTGCTCCGGCGATTCCGAAGATTGCTCCTGAGGCTCCCGCACTTACGCCTATCGGATTCCAAATCAGGCTGGCCACGCTTGCCGACAAGCCGGTGATCAGGTAAATCGCGCCAAATGTCCAGCGATCGTAGACCGACTCGGCCAGTCTGCCCAGGCCCCACAGACACCACATGTTAAGTGCGATGTGCATGATGCCAATGTGGACGAAAACGCAGGTTAGCAGCCGCCACCACTGGCCTCCGATGGTATAAGGGCCGAAATTTGCTCCCCAGTCCACCAGTTGCTGGCCGGTCGGATCCACGGGTGACACACCAGCGAGCAGCATGGCAGCGAACACCGCGACGTTGATGCCGAAAATTGCCTGGGTGACCACCATCGAACTGGATTGGCGCTGTACCCACGGCGCGGGTTCGACTCGCTGGACCGGGGAATTCTCGCCGCGCTGCGCAGCTTCGTGCTGCTTGCACCACGGGCAGATCTTCTTGCCAAAGGTAAGAGCGGGAAGCTGACGACCGCATTGAACGCAATTTGCCATGAAAGATTGAGGCGGACGGCTCCCAAGCATTAACCTGGGGATTGAGTCGGCTCCCCTCGGAGATTATCACGCGGGCTACCTCTCTGACCGCATCGCCAGAGCTCTGAATCCAGCCTGCGCCCGCGAATCCGCTCTTCCCATATAAAATACATTGAGCATGATTGTGACCAATCCATCGTCATCTAACGAGGCTGGGACCGCGCCTTCCGAGGCTCGCCCCTCGAACTTTATCCGCGACATCGTTGTTGAGGATATTAAGACGAAGAAGTTCGGCGACGCCGTCATCCAGACGCGCTTTCCACCCGAACCGAACGGTTACCTGCACATCGGCCATGCCAAATCGATCTGCCTCAACTTTGGATTGGCCTCAGAATTTGGCGGCAAGACCAACCTGCGCTTCGACGATACTAACCCAGAGAAAGAAGAGCAGGAGTACGTGGACTCGATCCTGAAGGACGTCCGCTGGCTGGGCTTTCACTGGGACGGTCTCTACTACGCCTCCGATTATTTTGATCGGCTTTACGATTGGGCGGTCAAGCTCATCAACGACGGCAAAGCGTATGTTGACGATCTGAGCGCGGAAGAAATTCGCAAGTATCGCGGCACGCTCACCGAGCCTGGCAAAGAAAGTCCGCATCGCAATCGCGGAGCGAAAGAAAATCTTGATCTGTTTGAGCGCATGCGTGAGGGAGAGTTTCCCGACGGATCGCGCGTGCTGCGTGCCAAGGTTGACATGGCGTCGCCGAACCTGAACATGCGCGACCCGGTCATGTATCGCATCTTGCATGCTGAGCATCACCGCACTGGCAACAAGTGGTGCATCTATCCCATGTACGATTTCGCGCACGGTGAGTCTGATTCCATCGAACACGTGACGCATTCGATCTGCACTCTGGAATTTGAAGATCATCGCCCGCTTTACAACTGGTTCATTCAGCAGCTCGGTATTTTCCCGTCGCAGCAGATCGAGTTCGATCGACTCGGCCTCACCTACACGCTGCTCAGCAAGCGCAAGCTGCTCACCCTGGTGCAGGAAAAACGCGTTGACGGTTGGGACGATCCGCGCATGCCTACGCTGTCCGGCATCCGGCGGCGCGGCTACACGCCGGAGGCGATCCGCAATTTCTGCGCAGCCATTGGAGTTTCAAAGACGAACGGCACGTTGGAACTGGCGATGCTCGAACACTTCGTCCGCGAAGATCTCAATAAACGCGCGCCACGGGTGATGGCGGTGCTGCGGCCATTGAAGATCGTGATTGATAACTATCCGGAAGGTCAGGCTGAGGAAGTCGAGGCGGTCAATAATCCCGAGGATGAAAGCGCGGGGAAGCGCAAAGTGCCGTTTTCGAAGGTGCTCTACATCGAGCAGGACGATTTTCGCGAAGACCCTCCCAAGCAGTATTACCGCCTGTCGCCGGGGCGCGAAGTGCGATTGCGCTACGGCTACTTCGTTACCGCGAAGTCGGCAGTGAAGAACGACAAAGGAGAAGTTGTTGAGGTGCATTGTACGTACGATCCGGCCACGCGCGGCGGCAACGCTCCGGATGGACGCAAGGTGAAGTCGACCATCCACTGGGTCTCAGCCGCGCATGCCATCGATGCCGAAGTGCGCATCTACGACAAGCTCTTCACCAAGGAAGATCCGAATCAGGTGGACGAAGGCCAGGAGTTTACGGCGAATTTGAATCCGAACTCGCTCGAAGTGATAACCCAGGCCAAGCTGGAGCCATCGCTGGCGAACGCGCCTGTCGCCGGCCAGTATCAATTCGAACGGCTGGGGTATTTCTGTGTGGACCCGGATTCCAGGCCCGGACAGCTGGTTTTCAACCGCACCGTGGCGCTTAAAGATACCTGGGCCAAGGTGGAGAAGAAGATCGAGAAAAAATAATTGCGCTAAACTTCTGGTGGAGACGCGGCCTGCCGCTTTTCCCGCATTTCTCTCACAGCACCCGGCAAGCCTCCTCAAATTCCAGCCGCGGGCTGCGCGGAAACAGCTTGCTGTGGTCGCCGTAGCCGAGATTGCAGAGGAAGTTGGTTTTCCATTTGCCGTCGGGAAAGAATTCCGCATTCACCTTCCCCTTGTCGAAGCCGGACATCGGGCCGCAATCAAGTCCTACAGCTCGAGCGGCGAGAACGAAGTAGCCTCCCTGGAGCGAACTGTTGCGAAAGGCGGTTTCTTCGGCCAGCGACTGGTTTCCGACGAAATGGGCGCGCATGTCGGCGTGGGGAAACAGCTTGGGGAGTTTCTCGTAGAACTCGGCGTCCCAGGCGACGATGACCGTGACTGGCGCCGCCTTTGTCTTTTCGACGTTGAGGGGAGCAAGGGCGGGCAGAAGGCGTGCTTTCGCCGCTTCGCTTTCGAGAAATACGAAACGCGCGGGACTAGAATTCGCGCTGGTCGGTGCCCAGCGCGCAAGGTCATAAACTTCGCGCAACTTCTCCAGGGGCACGCGCCGGGGAAGCCACGCATTATGGGTGCGGGCCTGCAGAAAGATCTGGTTCAGGGCATCGTCTGAGATTTTTGTCATATGCGCGGTTTCTTTTGCTTGAGCCATTTGTACCTGCCTTGGCTCTTAGATTCGGCGCTCGCAAAATGGGCGCAAGAAAACCGGGGATGCAACACGCAGGACTTGTTATTGGAGCCGCCCCAGAGTCACCGCTCGCACGACCGCCGAGTGTTGATGGAGTTTCAGCGCCCTGGTAGACGCATCCACCGCCGCGTTCCCGGTGGGCGCCATCAGGATGCGGTTGTAATGAGCAACAAATGTAGAGAGGCTATAAGGCGGTGCGACCTTCATGTTTTGGAATGAAGCGGCATTCCCACAAGATGGAATGACGGCTGTGATTGCACCCACCGTGCCTGCCACCAGGTCGGCCAGCATAGTAATCTTGGTCTGCGTATTTGGGTCGCTGACTTGTGCCACCTGAAGCACGAGTTGCTGATCGCCTTCGTATGCGCTCACGGCCGCTTGCAACTGTTCACAAGCTCCCGGGGCTCCTGCCGCCGACGCTTTCGCAAAGTCAGCGGCCATCGTTTTTGTGATCGTAGCGTCTGCATTGACCTTTGCTGCCAGGACTGAGTTCACCGGTTGGTCGTTGGCGACGGCCACGATTTGCAGAATGTTGATGAGCGCCGGCGCTGCCGCGGCCAGAATGGAATCGAGCGTTGATACCCACGCGGTTGAACATCCGGTGCAGAGCATGGCCAGAGACAACGAAATGACAAGAACTTTCCTCATGAACAGATCTCCCCTTTTTATTTTCGGAATTGAATTACCTGCGGTCGCGCGACGACCCTGACCGGTTGCGAAGTTCCTGCAACTCCGACTGGATCAGCAGCAGTTGCCCTTGAATGCCTTTTACCGTGGCCTCATTGCTGTTTCCCATGGCCTGCAGCGCCGCGATGGCAATGTCGCGCACATTGGACTGCGCTATGTGCTCCTTCTTCCACGCCTGATCGGCGATTCCCTGCTCCTCGCGTTGGCCGGCCAATTTCTGCGCCGCTCCGAATGCCAGGAGTCCGTTGAGCAAAAAGCCGACCAGGGCAATGGTGGCTGCGCCATAGCTGGTCCAAAAAGTGGGTGCGATCTGTGCCAGTGTCTTCACGACTTCGCACCGGTGTAGGGCGAAGGCAGCCAATGCGCGACAATAACGGCCAGCGGAGCAAAGACCGCCGCAGCCGCAGCATGGGTCATCCAAAATGCTGCAATCACCGGCGTAGCGGCGTTTGCGAGCGCGGTGAGCAGTAAGACAACCGTGGGCAGATAAGCAGCATATTTTTTCAAAATATTATCTCCTTATGATGGCGTTACGACGATCGGAACCGCGGGGTGCAGGTGGTCAAACTCTAATGCCGGGCTCGTAGGCCGCCTTAGGAGAACGCTTCGTCAAGGCTTCGTGGCGGGATAACGATCCTCCTTGCGCCAGACCAAAGTGCACCCATCCGTACTCGAGGATGAGTTGGTCGTATTCGATGTCCGACTTCATGATGGCCAACGCCACTTCCGCCGGACCGCCGAAGTCGGGACAAACGAAGTCACAAGCTAGGCCTTGGCAGTGGGCGCTCGTGCTCACCCCGCCCAGCGACTGGTTCACCTCCGCCGAGCGGTAACCGCTGTGCACGGCGATGGGCCTGTCGCCGAGCAGCGTCCTTATTCTCTCCATGAGCGCCGTGACAAGACCCAGGTTCGCTATCGCGGCCGGAGTTGGCGTGTTGTCGAGACCGAGGCGCGCGGCTGCTTCCGAAAATGTCATCTCTTCGAGAGTAAAGTGCGGAGTAAGGTTCAATGTGGGTGTGCTCCAGGCAAGGCTTCCGCGCGACTTACTCTGCTAGTTATCCGGGTAAGGCCCGTGTGTTCCGCAGTTAGCACCAGCGGGGCAGACATACTCCGTCTGGGTCATGGCGTTGTTCAGTTGCGTCGTGTTGACTCCCTGGGTCGAGTAGGAACTGGAGCCGACATAAGATACGTTCGTGTAGGTGAAGTTATTAGCCCACGGCAGAGCCATCAAAGGACAGTTGAATGGGTTAGAGCCGTCGTAGACGCAGGCTCCAGAAGGATAGGTTACGGTCGGGCTCGATCCCATAAAGCCGGCGTAGCCCAGACAGGTCGGGTCGGCGATGGATCCTGCGCAGTTCACCGAAGCCGGGAAGGCGTTGACGCAGCTTCCGCCCGGGCAGTTCACCACGCTCCAGTTCGCCGCGTTTCCAGTGGTCAGTACGTTCTGGTAAAACGCGAATGTATTGCTGTCCCAGCAGGCAAAGGCTGGAGTGCCTTCGGGTCCGGCATTCGCGCAGTATAGGTCGGAGCCATGCCCGCTGTCGTCGTCGGCGAACACGTTATTGAACATGTAGTTGCTAATAGGTAGCCACCAGTTCGCTGCGGCCTGAATGTCGAAAACGTTCGGAGAGAGGAAAGTATTGTTCTGTAACGTCGTGTACTTGGGGAAGCCTGCTCCATTGTTGATCACGCAATTCGCGCTCGAGCCACTGGGCTGCGTGGCTACCTGGTACTGCACCTCCAGACCGGTGGTGATGGTTCCCGAAATCGCATAGGTCGCTGAGGTTGCGCCAACCGCATAGCCGTTTGTGCTACAGGTCGTGTCGGCGCCGCCCACGTTCGACGCATAAACGTCGTCGCCGACTGAAATATCGGTCATCTTGAAGGCGAGGGATGCGAACGTGACGTCTTTTGCGTTCAGCAGGCTGCTGCAGGTCGGGCTGCCGCTGTTGTTGCAGAGAGTCGCCGTTCCGGGGCGGTTGATCGTGTCGACGTAGACGATGTTATTGCCGCCCGTGCCATCCGATGCCCAGTTATTCGCGGTCCCGGACATGGCAAACGTTCCTGACCACCCCGCAAGATAGGACTGGTTGGCGATGACTACGGTCTGGCCGTTGGCAATGCAGGTTGCCGTGATCCCCGAGGTGCAGAGGATCGGGTCCATGCGCAGGCCGTCGTACACCGTGACTACATTCGCGACGCTGGAGATCTTGATGACGTTGGCGCTGATATCGGACTGGTAAGGGGCGCACATTGCGGTGACCGTGTACGGGCCCGTTCCCGTGTATGACATGGCGCAGGTAAAGGAATTCTGTCCTCCATCCCACTGCCATACATGTCCCGGAGTTCCGGTCTGATTGCTATCGGAGACATTGCTGAACAGATTGTTGATGTAGTCGTTATCCTGCACGGGAAGCGAAACGCCGCCGCCATTACCCGGACTGCCGGAACGGTTCGACAACGCCACGGGTTGGGGGCAGTTGCGAATCCAGTTATTGGACACCCGGATGTTGTCAACGTAAGTCCGGGGAAGGCCGGTGACGGAATCGTAGATTCCGCAAGCCGCTCCGCCGGAGCAAGTGCGGGCATTGATCGCCAGACAGTAGCCGGTTTGCGCATCTGACCAGGAATTCTCAATGATGTTGCCGTCCAGAAGATCGCGATGGCCTAACTTCAACTCGGTGGAGTTCTTGACCGACCAATTGAACGGACACGTATTGTGCGAGGCAGTGCCGTCGGCGGTTCCACAGCCCCACGGCGCGGTGGGAGAGTTTCCTGCCGCACCTGTCAGTTGCCGGTAGTTCAGATTGCGCCCAAAGTAGTTTCGCCTGATCTCGTTGTCCGATCCTGGGCCTCCGTTCTGATCAACCGGGCCGCCGCCGGAAAAGAGGGTGTTCGACCCACCTTCCATCCAGTTGTTCACGTTCTTGTAAGGACCGTTGCTGAAGCCAAAAGTCGAGGCGTGAGATTCGCTGCCCCACCAGTGAACTTTCTCGATGTAACCGTTCTGAATCCAGCAGTCGTCGCAATTGAACTGCACCGCGTCTTGTATGTCATCTCCGCATCCGTTAGCGTATCGCGATGGCGGGTTGGACTGTGTGTAGAGGGTAGCGGAGCTGTAAGTCACGCTGCCGGTGATTGAGAGTTGCGTATTCTGTGTCCCGTTCAACACACCTTGCGTGTACGCCGTGTTGGCAATGGTGTAATTGGTGCCGCCGATGTTGAACGTTGAGCCAACCGCATCCGTCATCCCGAAATAAGTATTAACGCCGTTCGCGTATTGGGAATTCCAGGTCACGAGACTGGTGCCAGGATCACCGGCATCGGGGGCAACCGTCACGTAACCTTCATTCGTCCATGAGGAGCATGCACCAGAGGGCTGGCCCGGGTCACCGGGATCGTTGCCGTGAACGTAGAAGCGATCCAGTCCGAATACGTGGACTGCCAGGCAGCCGATGCACGGGATGGTGCCGAGCGGATTGTGGTCAAGCTGAATCAGTCGCGCGGCGCTGACGCCCGAGGCGCTTTGAGCCGCACCCGGAGCCAGCGTGACTTCTACATTGCGCAGGACAATGTGGTTGACCCAATTCGTCGGAGTAGCCAAGTCGGTGCCCGCATAGACGGCGACTCGGCCAACGAAGGTGAGCGGACCGTCAAGCTCGACTTCCCACATTGAAGCCTTGTCGTTGGGAGATGCGCAGCCGGGATTGCGCGTGCCTCCGAATCCGGGCAGCCCGCGTCCACAGGCCATCTGACCTGCCGGCAAGGGGGTGGTGGAATCGATTACCAGGCATTTTGCCGGCTCGGCGCTACCGTTCAGTTTGCCGGGGAGGCTGATAAGCGCGTCGTTGGCGTCGAAGCTAGAGCCGTGGAGGACCGTTCCTGTGCTCTCGGGTGGAACCTCGATCAACCACCACTTGTCGGCGAAATGAGGCGTCTGACTGGCATTGTCCGCATTGTCCCGCCAGTTATTCATGGCATCCAGCAATCCGGCAGGCGTCAAAGCGTAAGCGGAGCCGACCGGACCGCCGGCATCGTTGGGTCCGATATTGTTTGTGGTGCCCAGGATGACGGTGGTGTCGTAGACTCCGCCGGGCGGATTACAGACGGTGTTGTCCACCCAATAAATCGGCAGCGCAGCGAAGAACGCGGGCGCTCCTGCCGATGCGCCATACGCCGCTGATCCCGAGGACAACCAGGAACCCGAATATCCCGTTTGCCCGAAAGCAAGCTGGCAGAAAAAAACAATTGAGAATAGTTTCTTCATCGGTCTTTAGTCCTTAACCCTTATCCTTGCTGCTCCGTGAACTCGAAGCGATTCCGGCGCACTCACGACGGCGCGAGCACTGCCGCTCCCGCCTTCGCTATAATGTTTTTTGCCCTCCCGCCGTCCGCGCGGGGCTTTATGGAAAGGGAACAATGCCAACTGACGTAGTCATGCCCCAGATGGGCGAATCAATTTTCGAAGGAACCATCACCAAGTGGCTCAAAAAGACTGGTGAAAAGGTCCAGCGCGACGAACCCCTGTTCGAGATTTCTACCGACAAGGTTGACGCTGAAATCCCCGCGCCCGCCAGCGGAATACTTCAGGAAATCAAGGTTTCAGAAGGCAGCACCGTTCAGGTGAACACGGTTGTCGGAGTGATCGGCGACGGCAACGGCGCCTCCGCTTCAGCGTCCGCTAAGGCCGCTGCTCCTGCGCCCGCTGCTCCCGCATCTGCCAAGGGAGAACCTGCTAAGGATGCTCCGGCTCCGCCGCCCGTACCGGTCGCCAGCGCTCCGCAGAATGACGATGAAGAGAGTTCCGACGTCCGCTCCTCTCCGCTCGTCCGGAAGCTCGCCCGCGAAAACAATGTGGATCTCGCAAAAGTGAGTGGCACCGGCACCGGCGGGCGCGTCACCAAGCAGGACGTGCTTGATTTCGTGGAGCACCGGGCTTCTGCTCGAACTGCGGCTCCGACTTCCACTCCAGCTTCGGCAACTCGCCCAGTCTCAGCGCCTCCGCCGGCCGTTATTCCGGGCGATCTGGTGCCCATGTCCAACATGCGCAAAATCATTGCGCAGCGCATGATCGAATCGCGCCGCACCAGCGCTCACGTCCACTGCATGTTCGAAGTGGACCTCACCCGCATCGTCAATTTACGAAACAAGCTCAAAAACGGTTTCGAGCAACGCCACCGAGCGCGGCTTACTTTCATGCCGTTCTTTGTGCGCGCTGCCATCATCGCCTTGCAGCAATATCCAATCGTCAACAGCTCGCTTGAAGGCGACAACATCCGCTATCACAAGCACGTCAACGCGGGCATCGCAGTTGCGCTCGACTGGGGACTCATCGTCCCCGTGCTCAAGAGCGCCGACGACCTCAACTTCCTCGGACTGCAGCGCGGCATCACCGACCTCGGCGAGCGCTCGCGCACCAAGAAGCTCATGCCGGCGGATGTCGAAGGGGCAACATTCACCATCACCAATCCCGGTCAGTTCGGCGCCGTGTTTGGATTGCCCATCATCAATCAGCCGAACGTTGCCATCATGGGCGTCGGCGGCATTACCAAACAACCGATGGTGATCACCGACAAAGAGGGCGCGGATTCCATCGCCATCCGTTCTGTCGTTCATCTGACGCTGGGTTACGACCATCGCATCATCGACGGCGCCGTCGCCGACCAGTTCATGGCCCTGGTGAAGAAGACCCTCGAGAACTGGAGCGAGGAAGTCGGATAGCCACGATTAGACCAATGGCGTTTCTCCCAGAAGCATCGGCCCATCTTCCGAGCGTTCGATGAAGTAGCGTGCCACGTCGTCCCTGAGTCCCGGTTTGTTTCCTGTCCAGCGCCACAAGCCCTGGCAATCGCGCGCGATGTCAGTGGACGGATTGAACTCCCACTTCTGCAATAGCGCCCACCGTTCCCCATAAGCGCGAAGCGACTTGCTGCCGTGGAAAGCATGAGTTGCGAAGTTGTCGATACACCCGACCGGGGAGCGGCCTTCGATGCGGTTCAATTTCGCGGCGCGCGCTTGCCAGTTCAGCACCGATTCGACGTAGGGCTGCGTGCAGCGCTTCATCTCGGCCGCTACGTTGGTCGCCTGCACCAGTCCGAAAGCCTGATGCCAATCCGCACTGCCCAGGATGCAGGTGTCCAACATCCCACCCACCGCATCGAAAGCGTCCCGGCGCCACGACCACGCTCCGCCGGTTGCTCCCGGCGCATGACCAAAGGGGAAACTCGCAGACGCCTGAAGCGGAGCGTAGTAAGTATCCGCTCCTCCGCGACGCGCTCGCCGAGAATTCAAGAATTCAGCGGGATGCAAATAGTTCCAAGCAAAGCTGCCGCTCATGCGATAAGGACGATGACCCAGATGGCTAGTGGCTGTCTCCCCGGTCAAATCGCAATAAGTTGAAAATAATTGAACAAAGCTGTGATGCTGGAGCATGTGGATCGCCTCCAGCGCCCAGTCGTGGCGCGTGAAGTGGAAGTCGCCGTCCACGTAGCCGCCGTACTGCCAGTCTGGCGCGAAGCGGCGCACGCCTTCATTGATGGCGCATTCCTTGATCCAGAGGCTTGAGTCGGTCCGCAACTGCAAATCGAGCGGATGATCGCGACTCGTGACTTCATGCGGCCGATCTCCAAAAGCTACTTCGACGACATGAAGCACGACATTCGGGCTGGCCTCCATGTGAAACCGAAAATTATGAAAATTCTCTCGTCGGCGCTGCCAGCGGTACGGGTTGGAATACACCGAGACGATGTGCAGCTTTTGAGCCTCGGAATATTCGACGAATTCGCGATGAACGTTTGGGTGTTTGAATATCACAGCCAGTCTCCTCGATCTTTTACCGCCGGCCCGGTTGCTTAGTCATTTGACTTTCAATCACCCGATGATCTGACTCACCGATCACCCGAGTTCTAAGTCGACATTCTCATAGCGGATAGTCAACGTGCAGCGCTGCCGAATACCGCGAATACTTCGGCGGCTCGCTGCCGTCGTAGCTCCTCAAGAAATAGGTTTGCGCCCGCGCATACCGCGTGAGCGTGAAACTGGCGCTCGTGAAGCGCCCGATCAGATTGCCGTTGTAACCGACGCCCCAGCCTTGATCGGAATACCTGACCTCGATCCCGCCGCCCGCTACGGGAGTAAATCCGACGTCAATAGTGACCGTCGTCGAAGTCACATTCGTGACTTCGGCATCGGTGAGATCGGCGAGATAGTAATTCCCCACTTCGGTCACATCGATCGGCGTCAGCACTTGGGTCTGTTTCATCTGCGCGGCAACAAAGGCAAAGTCCAGGGAGGGATCTCCCGCATCCGCAAAACGCAGAGTGTAGTGGCTGTTTTCGCCGGCAATGTCCAGAATCTGCAAATCCACTTCGCGCACAATCGCCAGGAACGACGCCATCCGCGATGGAACATTCACCGCAAGCCCATCTCCCGGAAAAACATCCGCCGCTCCACCCGGCAGGAACTGGCTCCACGCCTGGCATTCCCCGCTCCATCCCTGCCCGGCGTCATCAAGCAAAGCCAGTGCAGCGATTTCGCAATCCGCCGAAGTGCGCGGAACCGGCAGCCCGATCTCCAGCACGCTTCCGCGCACTCCGTCATCTCCTCCGTGCTGATGGGCCGCGATACTTGCTGAATTGATAATTCGTGCTGCGGCGTGGCCCTGGCCGCGATAACTGACCTGGATCAACTCATTGGCCGCGGGTATGTACTCTGGATAAAATTCCAGTGCCGGCGCGGTCGTGACCTGACATTCAGCGCCATCCAGCAAAGATCCCGTAAGCAGCGTCACCGCAGATTCCCCCGGCAAAGTGCCGCGCACCAGGGCGTCGACCGGTAACCATATGTACGTGAAAGCAAGCGAGCACTGAATGCTGCCGGCGTTGATCAGCGCGTAGGTGCAGAATCCGGGCGCGTTGGCGATGATGCCGTCGTACAGCACCGTGGCCGGTGCGATCTGTGTCGCCGGATTCGCGGGGTCAATGTCCTGCACTTCCAAAACGACGCGTAGATCGCCGGCCACCGCGCCTCCGCCGCGTGGCGACCCGGACGGGTGCAGCGAAGAATGAAACACCTGCTGCATTCGGTATGTCTCAGTCGGATACAGAGTTGTGGTCAACACGTAATGGTGACCCGGCGTCGTGGCAAGTGATGTCCCCGCGACGGAGCCTGCGATCAGTGCCTGAATATCGCTGTTGCCGCCCGAAGGCGTTATGCGAAATCCCGCAAGACAACCCGCGATCGAAACCGCGCCGGCGTAAAGTCCACCAATCACTCCATTCGAGGGCGCATTGAACACGACGTCCCCGTGTTCCAGCATCGTCGCTCCACCCAACTCGACCCGCTCGATGAAGTTCAGGAGCGTTTGCCCATCGATTCCAGTTCCTCCCGCAACCTGCAACTGACCGCTGCTAACCGTGATCACGCCCAGCGGATCGGTCAGGATCCAATGAGTCGGATCCAGCTCCGTGTAAGTCTCATCAAGAATCACGCGGTTATAGAGCGCAACCTGACTGCTGCGCGTGAACGGCACCTGCGACATGTAGAAATATGTCGTGTACCCGTCGCCGCAGAAGTAATCCGTCACATGCGCGCTCGGCTCCAGCGGCCCCAGGACCGTTAAGTCATTAACCAGACGATTCACGCTCTGTAACTGGAGGTCGCCCGGCGAGAACGCAGCTGAATCCTCTACAAGCGCGTATGTACTTGCCGCCAGTGGCGCCAAGAACAGCTTGCTGGCGTCATCCCGGTAAGAACAACGCGCTGAAACTGCGATTTCTGCCGCCGATGCGGTCCACTTCTTTGCCGGGTCAACGCTGTAGTACGGGATCGGATCGCCCGCATCAACGCCGCTCATATCAAACCATCCCGGCAGCGCCTCCGTGGTCAACTGATCAAACGCGCCGCCGGCGCTCCGGTCGATAAACGGAGGATGCGGCGGAGGGGCCTTCTGATCCATCAGCATCACGTCGCTGAGTGCGTCTATTTCATACCGGTAAATTAATCCGCGATCTGCCCACCCCTGATATTGATACGTCGGCGTCTGGACGATATAACCGGTGAACAGATCATTTCCGTTGCTCAAGGTCAGCGTAACCCGCCCGCCACTCGCCGGAACGGCCAGACTTCCGGTTCTGGCTACCAGGCCGAATTTCAATTCAGCTGGAGTGTTCAGCTTGCGGACCAGGCTCGGACTCCTGTTTGAATCCACGAACGCCGTGTAGTCCAGCGCCCCAAGACCGTCGAGATTGTCGATCGTTAGTTTCATGGCTTATCGGAAAAGTTCGTCTTTGGGTCCCACTGTCGTTTATGATCGAAGTATTCAACCCATGCTGCACTAGTAAACTGCCGCACCACTCGCCGGGAAATAACTCCGATAACAAAGCACCACCGCTCCGTCGTTACTGTCCACAGTTGGCAGCGCCGTAAACGACGCCAACAGCGCTAACTCGCCGATCGGTTTTTGAATCTCGACCAGACTCTCCCGCGCCCATTCCGCCTTCACCGTGCACGGACTCAGAATCGGATAGAAGAAACAAACCCGTCCGCCGGATTCCTCTTCCGCCACGAACAAGCCCGACCACTGCTGCAAAAACGCGCCGCCCTCGCGATCCACAAAAGCTATGACCTGCTGCACCGATGCCCCGGCGGCGGGTGATCCTCCCGGCAATGCCTGCGTCAGCAGCAGCGATGTCGCCGTCACCAGCGCGACGCGGCCGACGTTGAACGTGACCCGCCGCACATAGTTGGCATCGTTCTGCACGTCCGCTGGATTACTCACATACGCGGCCGCGATGCCGGTGCCCACATAACCAACTTGCTCGGCATAATCCACATCGCATGCCACCAGATCGCCAACCTGGAACCCGGCGATGGCGCCCGCGCCTAATACGAGTTCTTCCGCCGTCGAGCCGGCCAGCAAAGGCACGGCCGTCAGCGGAATCCCACCCGATCCTTCGGGCGACGCGCTCGGATCCGTTGCCACCACATTCATGTGCTCCGCACCCCCCGCGAGCGCCATCTGTAGTTTTCCCCAATCTCGAAATTCGAAATCGACGCGCGCGCCCAGCGCGTGCCGGGCCTGTGCCGATACCGCGCCCGCAGTGCCGCCGATCAAGGCTTCGATCTGCGATGTGCTCGTGCGCTGAAAGTTTTCAATCCATCCCAGGTCAATCCACGGCGCTGGAGGGGCGTCCAGCTGGAAACCGCTGTTTTGCGATGGATCAAAAATCGCCGTCGGTCCGTTCACTCTGTCCACGGGCGCGAAATATGCTCGCGTCTGCCGTGCTATTGGCCGCAATCCCGCCCGCGTCACGCTTCTACCTCGGGCAGAAAAAAATAAATCCTCAGCTGCGCATACCGGTCCACCCGCGCCGCACTGGCGCTCCACTGCTGTTCTTGGATTGCAACATCTCCCGGCGCACTCCCCATCACCGGCACCGTCCAGAAAATTCCAGATCCCAAATCCACGCTCGGATTCTGGCTGTAATCGAGCATTTCGGTATGTGGCGGATCGCAGATTCCGAGTAACTCGTCATCCATCTCCGCCAGCACGCGACCTCGGTCCACTCCCGTGCCGCCGCTGCCTTCGCTCGCGTACCAGATATGGCAGTCCACTCCGAGCATCGGCCGCGTACTTTCGGCAATCAGAATGTCGCCGAAATCCACATAGAATGCCCCGGCTTGCGCTTCCACAAATCGCGGCTCCATATTTTCGCGGACCACGATCGCCGGCACGGTAACGCCATCGATCATCATGGTCCGCGCCGGATTCAAGGCTGTCAGCCGTTCCCGCAGCGCCATATAAAAACTATCCTTCGCCGCTTGCATATGTCTCCCGTAAATCGGTGTAAATCGTTGTAAGCTGCAATTGAAACGACTAATCGCTAAGAGCTAAGAGCTGATCGCTAAGAGCTAATAGCTAATAGCTGTTCTACGACACCGCCGCGACGCGATACAGATAAGCCACGCCGCCGAACCGTTCGGCGATAAATCCTTCGATGTGGAACATCTCGCCGCAGTACAACAATCCCAGCGCTGTTTCGAACAACATTTCGGCCGATGCCACGTTGCGCTGACTTACCTGCTGCGCCATCGCCTCCTGTCCTGCGAGTAACTCGATCCGGCGTCGTGGACCGTTGGTTTCGGTCGTAAGCTCGACGACAATCACCGGCGCGATCAGCGCCTGTACAACTCCCGGATCCACCAGGCCGAGTTCCGCGACCGCATCGCCCGGCAGTCCGCCGCAGCAAAGAGCAG
Organism: uncultured Acidobacteriaceae bacterium; assembly: GCA_963826845.1. GTDB lineage: Bacteria > Acidobacteriota > Terriglobia > Terriglobales > Acidobacteriaceae > Acidiflorens. The sequence continues at coordinate 314,454 of CAWGYS010000013.1, read as the reverse complement.
GATCACTTCGGTGCCGCCGAGAGTTCGCAGCATGGCATCCGCGGCGCGCGCTGCCGCCATTCCAGAAATCCCAGTCATCGTCATCCAACTCTCTGCGCCACGAACGGCGCCAGCAGTTCCTGCACGGTCGCATCCAGCAGGGAATCGGAGAAGTACCAGAGTTGCGTTCCGCCTGGGACGACGTTTTTCTTCACATTCAGCGCCGGCGTCGCCTGTGCATTTTTGACCAACTGGACACACGCGACCTTGACCTTGTCGGGAAAGGTTTCAAAACCGGCTGTATAAACAATCTCTATTTCGGTGAACGCCCACCCCATTACGTTGACCGGAAGCGTGACTTCTCCCGTCTCCGGAAATACATCTAGGTCCGCCACGTTCAAGTCCACCCATGTCCCCGGAATTCCGAATGCGAGCGCGATGTCCCACAGGTCTGCCTCGTATTCCATCTCACCCCGCCGCGGAGTCGCGTATCGTCCCCGCGCCGAAACCAGGGGCGATGTCGCCGGCGCCACCGTGGCCAGCGGCAGAAAGGTAAGTTGCACCGGCCTCTGTCCGTTCTCGGTTCGCAGTCGCTCCGTGTACTGGTTGACCGCCAGCGTGATTCTTCGGCAATGCGCGTCGATCATCGCCGATGCCGCTGTCACCCATGCCACATTGGTCGTCGCTTCCAGCCCGTACAACTCGTATTCCGATGGTTGCAAGTAATTCATGATGGATTCTCAGTCCTTGGTCACCAGTAACTGGTCATAAGTAGGTGAATATCAGTTGCCAGTGCAGTTGTCGCACTTACTGGCAACTGATCACTGGCAACTGGTTACTGTTCTTACCGGTCTACCAGCACTTCGTAGTGCGCATAGTTCGCGCCCTTCACGACGATGCCGCCAAATTTCACCACCACGCTTTGCGTCATCAGCGAGCTCGGCAGCCCCAGCCTGAATACCCGCGGATTCGGATCCGTCAGCCAGTGATACTCGATCATGTCCTCGGTCACGATGTAAGCCGGCAGCACAGCGTTGCCAGTCCCCGGCGTGCCCGTGTAAGGAAGCGCCCACTCCGGAATCAGCGGGAACTCACCAGCTTGCGTGCTCAACGTCTTCACGGTCAGCCCGCCTGTGATCTCCGCCGTCGAGAGCACGACGTTGAACTCCGCTTTCATTTCGCGGTCGATCAAATCCAGCAGCACCGGATTCGCATAGATCGCCGTCGGCCGCACTTCAAACGACGAACTCGCGACCATCTGCGCGATGGTGCTCTTCAATCCGTCCACGATGCTGGCCGTGGTTGCGATGGTGACGGTGTTGCCGCCCGCCTCGATCTGTCCGATCGCGCCGAAATACTGCGGCGTGGTCGGAGTGCTCAGCGAGGTGTCGTTGCCGTTCCACAGCGCCACATCGTGCGTGCGCAGGATGCCATCCACGGAATCCGCCAGGTCCTTTGCTTGCAGGTATGCAAACTGGCTTTGCTGCGCGCCCACCTCCATGTCAAACAGGTTGTAGTTGATCTGCGAGACCAGCGCCTTCAGCGGGACAGTGCGCTCCAGCTCGCGTCGGCGTCTGGAATGTCGGCTGCATATTTCGCGGATCGACGAACGCCTGCGTCGCCGTCGGCGACGGAATCGCTGTCTCCTCAAAAAACCGTGACGGATGCCCCGTTGCCGGCACCTGCTTGATCCGCTGCCCAAACACGCCCCGCCGCCGCACAATGTCCGTAATCTCGGTCTGATACCGGTTGATTTCGATCGCGCCCGGCCCAAGAAAGTCCGCCGCCGCATGCAAATCCAGAAACTTCGCTTTCATGTCTTCTCCTCAAGTGAGTTTGATTGCCATTTCTTGCTGGCATTTTGTTTCAGATAGTCGTCGCGAGCGACGCGCAGGGTCGCTGCGTTGCTCGACTCTAAGAAAGCGTGCCGAGGATGTTGTTGGTGAGAGTGAGCGCTGGATCCGCCGAGTCGAGGTTGGCGGCGATGAGCCGCAGCGCTCGCTTCAGATCGCCGCCGGACGCCGCGGCCGCGCTAGCCACGCCGGCGAGGTCAATATCGTCAGTGGCGTGCGCTTTGGCAAGGCTGGCTGCCGTGAAAGTGGATCCAGCCAGGGTGTGAAGATCGGTGATGACTTCTGTGCTGTTGGCCATGGTGGTTTCTCCTTGTTGTCCAAGAATAAAAAGGACGCGAACTATTCGCGTCCGTGCGACCAGTAAGTCGTGACCAATGATTTGCAACCAACTCGACTTAATCGATCATCCCCGCCCGCGCCAACTCCGCCTTCACCGCAATCCGCTGCTCCACGCTCAGTGCGGCCAGCGTCTTGTTAAGTACGCCGGGATCCAGCCGTTCACCTTCGATCTCGTTCTTTCCGATCAGCGCCGACACCACGGGGGACAGCGTCTTTCGCGCCAATCTTCGATGCCTGCGCCTTCAGATCGGCGTTCGACTTTTCCAACTGCACAACGCGCTGCTGTAAGTCGGTTCCAGTTCCTTCCGTTTCGCGTCGCTCGGTCGTCTGTGTAACGCTTTCCTCGACCGCCGCGACAATCCGGTCGACCTTCGCGTTTAACATCTCCTGCTGCGCGTCCAGCTTTCCTAATACCCGATCGAGAGTTTCCGTGGCTGCCGCCAAGCGCTCGGCCGCCGCCATCATCTGTTGCACCATCTCCTCGTTCATTTCGTCTGATCCTCCCTGGTTTGTTTTAATGGTCTGTTTCGTATCGGGGATCGCGGTCGCGATACCGTGAAACGTCAAATCAATAGTTGCTTTACGAGGTGCTCTACCCTAGTTCGATCCAGGTCGAGCGATACGCCGCCTTGTCCCGCCGCAGCACCGCCGCACCTGTAAACGTCACCTTATTTAGTACCCATACACTCGCCGTAATGTCTTCCACCAGCGCATCTGTGATCTCATAAGACATCCCAAGCCCCGACTGAGTAGTGCGGACATTCTTCCCCGCGCTCTCCAGTCCGGCGGAGACCGCTGCCCCCGCACGCCTCGGCCTGCCGATCTCTTTCACGATCTCCGGGAAATCGCGCGCATACAAGAATCCCCCAACTTCAATGACGCGTCCCACAATCTCAGCTCGAGTGATTACTCCGATCTTCCGCCGAGCATCGTGGCGATCAAGCGCGGGAGAGTAATCCAGCCCCATGCCCATCAGCGACGGCATCGCCGCCTCCGCCGCCCGCCGTGTCAGCAGCACTCGATGCCCGCGCGCGCCCGCCGGTGACTTGTCCGATGCGACATCGACAATCGTCAATACTCCCCGAAAACTCAACCGGTTCGGATGACCATGTACCGCGGGCATCTCAATCGCCATCGACTCCACTGACAATCCCATTTATTGATCTCCTCAAGCGTGCGCCGTTTGTTTCATCCTGCTGTCCTGATTCAAATGATCTCTGCCAAACCTCTCGCTCGCCTGACCTCGTTCACCGTGACCACCCCATTGCGCAGCAGGATCTCGTCAATCTGTGCCTGCTCCATCTCGTCCTGCGCATCGACGTCGGTAAATACAAACTCCAGGTCGGTCCACCCCAGCCTTTTCGCAATCGCATCGCGCGTCAGATACTCGGCCACCAGGCGCGCCGTCGGAACAATCGCCGACCGGAATCCCAAATCGCTCATCTCGCCGGCCGTCGACCGGTTCACGTCCTGCTCGAGCCCCAGGAACTGCGCCGGCAGATCGAACGCATTGGCGATGATCCGCACCAGAAATTCCTGCCACGCCAGCCGGAGGTCCGCATCCGTTCCCGCCGCGAACCGCAGCACCTCCGGCTTCGTCTCCGCCGACATAATCGGCACGCGCCCCGTCCCTTCAATCTCGTCCTGCCACCATCGGATCAGCCGCTCATGATGTGCCGGAGTCAGACCCTGCAGCCACAGCGCATACTGCACCACCGAATTCGAAGCCAGCCGCCCCGCATATCGGTATGCGCCCAGGAATGCATTGATCGTTTCGAACGCCACCTCCAGCCGCCCCAGCCCGAAAGGCGTGTGCGTCCGCGGATTCAGCCGGATGTAACTCAGCTCGTTATCGTTCAGCACGATCTGTCCATCCGCCCCGATACAATCCCGTCACCTGCGCATAGCGTGGCGAGTCCGGACGCCCATCCCAATCCGTCATGATCCGAATCGTCGCCCCGTCCACCGGCCACATCAGAAGAGGCAGCTTGTCAGCGGAATCCAGCGTCCAGTCCTGAGTTAGATCCAGTTCGATCGCGCCAAATCCTCCGACAATCACGTCCTCCAGAACCTGCTCCACCAGCGAGCGGAACGAATCGTCCGGATTCGGCGCCTCAAAATTTTCGGTCAGTACCTGTATCCGCTGCGCGCCATTGGGAATCTGCTCCAGCGCCCGCCCCCGCCGCGGCTGGATCCGCCATCGCATCCCCACGATCCGATCCTTAATCACGTTGATCGCCCGCCGCGCCACCGGAGTCTCCGCAAACCTCCGCAGATTCGCCGGCGTAGGCTTCGGCACCAGAGTGTGCGGAGCCGGTGAGCCCGCCCGCGAAAAACTCGGCGAAGAAAACGGGGCCAGGTTCGACCCCGCTCCCGCCGTCCGCCGTCCATCGCGCCCGGCAAGCAAATTCGTGGAAAGCCATTCCCGCAAAGACACTTCTCCCACCCGGCGCATAGCGCCGCGCACTCTCTCTCGAATGTTCATGATCTCCTCGTCTCGGTGGGCAGCGCTTGCGGTCACATAACCCTGGACTCGCTATAAGCGTCTTTTCGTCGTCTCCTGCTCAGGTTTATGGGGTAGTGTTACTTGCCAAAACAAAACGGCACAGCTTTCGCCGTGCCGGTAGCCGCTCATAATCAATACTAGAAAATCGCGAACGCCTGTCCCACCAGCAGGAAGCCAGTAAGAAGGCACAGGACATCCAGAAACAGCCAACCGTGGCCGAACTCCTTGTCTTTACGAATGCCCCACAAGCCGAGTGCGCATGAAAGCGTCCCCATAATCAACTTCACTCCCAACGGCGTCACCCCAAGCGATGCAAGCCACTCCGGAAGGTGCTTGTAAATCGAGGCAGTAGCAACATAGATGAGAGCGACGATTCCCGTCGCCGCGACATAAGCAAGAACAAGATGATCTCCCCACCACTTCACCCGTTTTTTGCGTGTCAGTTTCTGGGAGTGGAATTCGTCCATCACGCCCGCAACTCCCGCCGCACCTCGCCCGCGATCTCCGCCATCTCGCCAACCGTCCTCACTCGCACCGAGTTCTGCTCCAGCATCCCAATCGCGAACCGCGTCCTCTCGTCCTGCAACGCCATCCTTTGGTCGAACATCGCAATGTCCACCACCGCCGTAAGCGAGGACTGCAATTGCTCCCGCCGCATCCCGGCATCAACCCGCGAGTAACGATATGCCAGCGCCAACGCTTGATCCACATTCGCCGCGACCGAAACCGCATGGAACATTTTCACCACGCTCCCCACCCGATATCCAAAATCGATCCGGAAGGGATCTCCCTGCCCCGTGTACTTCACCACATCCAAATCTCTCTGCATCAGCTCCAACACGCCCGCTTCGTCAAAGGCCTCTTTCATCGTGCTCGACAATCGCCACCCGGCCCGTACGCGGCTGGCCCGCTCGCCTCGTCCCATGGGAACCAGGTACATCGAAGTCAGCACTTCCATCTCTTTCGCGGGATCCTCCGTCAGCACCGCCTTCGTCGGCGCCACATCGAGCATCGTCCCGAATCGCTCATTCATCAGCTGCATCAGATCTTCGCGCCGACGCAAACTTCCCAGCTTTCCGCGGATCTCGCTCTCCACGATCTCGAACCACTCCAACTCCACATCCGGAGCCACGCACTGCAGCATCCTCCAGTCGCGCGTAAACCGCACCTCGGCAAACCCACCATCGCTTTCCAGCAGCAACAGTCCGACCGTAACGAAATCGTCCCGCAAAGCATGCGGCAAGAATCGCAGCAGATAAAGTTCGAGTTGTCGCTTCTCAGCCATTAGACATCAGCTCTTCGTCCCTTTAACCTCTGAGCATCGATCTTGATCGTTGACCGATGGTCCCTGTTGATCTTAAGCGCTGTCTTCTGCGATCTCAGAAGTACTCTGCGGCTAACTAGCGCCCGCTCAAGCCTCGCTCTCCCACTCCGGAAACGGCCTGCGCGGCGATCCTCGAAACGCCAGAATCAATTCCCGCACAATCGTCTTCCTCTCAATCAGCCGCTGCACCAGCGCCTCTAACTCATCCCATGACCCGCCATACCACGCCGGAGGAATCTCTCCCGCCACTCTCCAGATCGCATCTTCATCCAGCTTCTCGATCCGCGACAACCAGGGCTCGAACGACTCCCATCCGTTGACCCGCGCATAAACTTCATTCCGCGGATAAACTCCGCGCAGCGGAAAATCCGGAAACGTCCACTCTCCCGCATTAAAGCAATAACCCTGATCGATGAACGCCGCCGAATACTTTCTTCTCCCGCATCTTCCGCCAGAACGCCGCCTGCCGTCCATCGGCATTGCAAGTCCATTTATCCAGTGCCAGAATCCCCGCAAACGTATCCAGATTCCGCACCCGGTCCAGCATCTCCGGAGGCAGATAATCGAGCACCTGCCCTTCCACCGGACTCACCACGTACCGCGACCCGAACTGCAGTCCCGCCTCCACCTGAATCGCATGGCTTCCCAACACAATCGTCAATTCCGCGGTGTGTTCCACCAGCCACGGCGGAACCTCCACCACCTCCGCCGCCGGCACCGGCAGTCCCACGCGCTCCGCCAGGCGCGTAGCCAGGAACTCATTCGCCAGTACCCGCTCATGCTGCGGATTATTCCGAAACTTAACCACGTAATAATGCCCATCATCGCAGCGCATCAAGTGACTCTGCGCTCCGCCCCGCATTCGCTTTACGTGTTGGACAGCCGTAGTCGGCATTGTCTAGTGCGGTGACAGCTTCCGCCCGGCCACCACTCAGCAATCTACCTTCTGCAATGCCCCTCTGCCTGTGACCGCCGCCACATCGAAAATGTTCAGTTTTCCAGGCTGCCGGATTCCATCGGAGGCTCGATTTCCCGTCCCGCCCCTGTCATCCGCACCGCCCACGCAATCGCCAACGCGATCACGCAATCGTCATGAGCTCCCGCAGCCGCCGCGGGCCTCCCGTTCGGATACCTGACAAACGTTCGGCACTCTTTCAGAAACGCCGAGTCCCGGAACAGCCCCGGCTCCACGATCAGCGCCGATCGCCAGATTCTCGATCATCCGCGGACGGCTCGCCACCGAAGTCAACCACCCATCCTCATCATCTTCGCGCTGAAAAACTCGCGGATACTTCAGCGTCCGCAGACCGCGCCAGCACCCCACTCCCGTGATTGTTCCTCTCCACCGCCAGCAGCGCCGTGTTGTATTCCAGCCCCAGTTTCGCCAATTTCCGCGCAAACTCCCGCGGAGGCCAATGTCCATGCAACTCCGCACACTGCATTCCTGATTCACGATCAATCACTTCCCCGCACGAGTAATCGCCCTCGATCCCGCCGCCCGCCGGATCAGCTCCAATCACATACGCCCGCGTTGCCTGTGGCGGCAGCCAGATCACCAGCCGCGTCATTGTCACGCGTCTCCAGCGGTCCGCTCGAATTTTGCCGCGCTTGCTCAACCGACTCCAAATCAAAAAAGCATTCTCCCGATGCCAGGAAACACGACACCGGGTCCTCGGCAAATTCCTGCACCGCCAGTCCGCGCAACGACGCCCACTGTTTTCGCCGCCACGCGATCTGTTCGATCTTCAGACCATGCATCGCCACCAGGGCCACTTCCTCTTCCGTGAACGGCGGAAAGTTTGTCCCGGGTTCAATCGCGTAGGATGAATCAAACCACCAGGGAAAAAAGTGACGCTTATATCCCGTATCGTCTGCCCGCTGCCACTCTTCGTAGAAAAGTCCGCCCGCCCCGTTCGGCGTCGACTCCAGCACAATGTCCCCTCCAGGCATTACCGCCGCCCGTAATGACGCCAGCGCTTCATCGCCTTCTCGCCCCCATCGCGAAACCTCCGAGCAATGCAGATTCTGGATCGTCCGCCCTCGTCCCGCATTCTCTGCCGCTGAGGCCAGACAATACTCGCTGTCCAAATTCGGAAACACCAACTGTCGTGCATTCCGATGCGAAGTTCGCAGAGGACCCTTCCGCAGGTAATCCGGTAAGTTCTGCCAGAACCGCCGGACGATCCGAAAAATGTCCTCCGCCGATTCCCGGTCCTGCGTCACCTGCATGCTCATCGTGCCCCGCTGCGTGATCGTCTGCACAAAAAATCTCGCGGCGATGTACGTCGTGATGCCCACCTGACGCGCCTTCAGCACCACATTCTGCTTGTCGCACGAATGGGAATACTCTTGTTGCGCCCGGTTCATTCTGAAAGCAGTCTGGCTCGTCGTCTTCGTCCGGATCTTGAGATAGCGTTTCGATGAAATGGTCTCGCTCGGTCGGCCCCCTCCCCGCCTCCACCGCCCGGTAATCATCCAGGTGCTGCCCCAACTGCTCCAAATCCTCCAACGTAAACTCTCGTATCACAATCGCCCTGAGATTCCTGCGTCAATGCGTGGCGCTGAAATTCTCCGGCACATACGCGTAAGCCCCAATCTCCCACCCCGATCCATACGAGTTCTGATTGATTCCCAGCAAGTCGTATTGATACTCCGCACCCAGATTCAACCCGGCGTCCCGCACCGGTGAATTCACCGTCGGCCGAAAATCTGCTTCCGTGCCACTCGACGGACAAACGTAATAACTGCCGGCCACATAGCCCGCTGGCACCACATCGTTCTGGTGGCACGACAGCAGAAAGTTCACCATCTGCGTGTTCGATTTCAGCGTCGCGCCTCCCTGAACCAGCGCGTCCATAAAGTTCGCCACTTCATCCGGCCGCAACTCGTTCACATGCCAGAAGTATCCGATCGGCCGCCCCCACAGCGCGTTCTTGAATAAATCCTGACTGACCCGATTCCGCATCTGCCTGATAACTCAGGTCCTGGTAGTTCGGCACCACACCCTGACTCAGAATGTTGAACACGTCATACCCCGTAGCCAGCGTCGTATTCGCTCCGCAACACGGCTTCAGGCTGCCGGTTCCTCGCACCCCCACATATCCCAGTCCGGCGGCGATCTCCTCCGTCACCGGGTCCTCATAACTCCCCGGCATCACATACACGCGCTGTCGCGGGCAAGCCCGGTGAGGTTCAGATTCATCCATGCCTGCGCCCAGCTCATCTCTTCCGTTTCCATCTGCGTTTCGTCAAGGTCAAGGTTCTGCGCGGAACTCTCGATATTCATGCTCGTAACATTCGCCAGCGAAATGCTGCGCGCCGTGCTCTTGGCGTTCGGATCAAGAGTCACAGAAAACACGCCGCGCTGTTGCAGCGTGTACAAGATCCCGCCCAGCGTGTCGAGCCCGTTGGAGGTCTGCCCCGGCGCAGCCGGAGTCAAATCCCAGCTAATATCCGCCGCCGGATCGTTCGGGCTCGTAGTCACGGTCAGCGTCGCATGCCCCGGTGAAGGGTGCGTAATGTTCAGAGTCACGCTCGAAGCGATGGTCCCCAGGTATTGCAAATTCTCAAAGGCGTGGCAAGGAACCGGAAAAGGTCCGCCCGGTCCGCAACTGGCGGCTGGCGGATCCCAATACTCATGCGATATCGAATGCGTGTTGACGTCCCATCCCGCATTGATCCACCCCTGCACTTCACCGATGATCGACTGCGAATAACTCCCGCCAGTCACCACCGCAATCGACAGCGGTATCGCCTTGGCAGTCATCATCGGCAGCAACGAACTGACATAAGTGTCGCTGTACAGCACCAGCCCAGGATCGTCATAACTCACCGTCGTGTATGCAGGCCACCGATGCCACTCGCGGACCCACGGCGGCGTCTCCGCGGCAATGTTATGCATTCCCGCCGTAGGCCCCGGAGTGCCGGAAGTATCCACCGTCAACGCTGTCGCCAGATTATTGGCGTAAAGATGACAGTAGTCATAACTGACGGCTCCCTGCACGTTGTCAACAATCCCGTATGCGCGATTCGCATAGCCGCGGCAGTTCTTGATCTCAAACGCGCACCCGCCGCCACTGCATCCGTCAAAGCGGTAACCGGCGTAATTCATGTTCGCGTCGGTGTTGTAAAGATGGATATCCTGCGGCGTGCCGCTCGAATGCACGTAAAAGCCCAGCGGCACCGCGCCGTTCTCCACTTCACTGTCCGCGGCCATGTTCGCAAGCCAAAGATGGTCGCTTCCTCCCTGCACCTGCACTCCATAGCCGTCGAACCAGTCAATTTGCAAATGCTGAATCTCCAGCCATGAAACATTGTTAAGATTCAGAATCGTGCCGCCGCTAAGCACGATGGGCGCAACCGTCGAATAATGCGGCGCCGGATTACCGCTAGCGCTGTACACATACAAAATGTAGTTAGTTGAGTCGTACCAGAAGTCCCGGTCCTGACTGAGAGCCCCTTGGCTAGCTTGAGCCGTGCCCCAGATCGTGCCGAACCTGAGATACTCCAACTGCGTCGGCGGCTGTGTCAGACAGTAAAATCCGCGAATGCCGCACTGCACGACATTCGTCAGTCCGCTCGTGGCCGAATAAAGCGTTGCCGCCCAGACATTGGTGCTCCCCACCTGGCTCCACCACTGCGCCGTGATCGGCAAATATCCAGTCAAGTGCGGAGGTTGTCCATTGCCATAACTGTCGATCTTGATCAAAGAGCTGCTGCTCCCGCTCGATGGCGGAGTCAGCGTCTCGTTCCAGGTACAGTCCCGCCGCAGGTTGATCGTGTCGCCCGGGTAAGAAGCTGGAGATTCCGACCTCCAGCAACGTCCGCCACGCGAGTTGTGGACTCGTGCCCACGTTCCCATTCGACCCGTAATTGCAGTCCACGTAATAATTGGAGGCACACGCGACCGGTGCTCCTAAAACCAGGAGCAACAACACTTTCTTGATCATGATGTCCTTGACTCAATACACGATAAGCGCTGGAATCGACGCGCCAGAACTGAAGCTGTCTGCCGGCAAGGTGACGGTCGAAGGAAGCGCGGCCCCGCCTGTAGTGACGCTGACTTGGATGTTTGCCGCCCAGGTTACGCCCGAGCCCGGAGTTCCCAGCAGCGCGGCGCACGCCGATGAGCAGTTGCTCGTGAGCGCGACGTAGATTCGCCCAGCGGGCACAGTGACGTTCGAAGTATTCCACGCAATGTGCTTGACGCCGGTCGCGGATGCAAAAGTGGTTCCGGCAGTCGAGACAGTGGTGGCGATAAGTGTGCCCATGCCACCGGACGATCCCGAGTAGAGCCCGAGAGCATAATTGTTAGACGTGTTATCCGCAGTCCCTACGACGTACGCCGCATTGTTACTCACGCACGGATACGGATTGTAGATGCCCCACACGATAGCCTTGTTGGTCCCTGAGAATGCATTGCCCGACCCGCTCTGCGTGGGCACGGTGATCCAGGAGCAGGCAGGCGCTGGCAGTTGAGCTGCGGGAAGCGTCCCGCTTGTAAGGTCTGACGCTGACACCGTGACATTCGAGGAAAGCGCGTGCCCGTTGACCGTAGTACCGGTAGTCACATAGCCCGGAACTGTGGGCGTTCCCGTGAAAGCAGGCGAAGCCAATGGTGCAGCTCCGGTAATCTGACCGACCGAGTAGTCACCGCTCGCGGCCACGACGTTACCCGTACGTCCAAAAACTGACGGAACTGCTCCCGCGGGCATACACGATGTCCCGCTCGTCAGCTGGCATCTAAAAACATTGTCTGAGCCAACCCCCAGCGAGAAAGCCATCCCGCTCGGTACTGTCACCGTCGTGCCGGCCCAATCGAGTCCTGACCATTGCGTCGGTCCCGAGCCCGTCTGGTTGATGCTCCCCGCCACGTTTAGATTCCCGCTAAGCGTCACGGTGCTGGAAAAAGTCTTCTCTCCAGTGATGGTCTCGGTGCCCGCCAAATGAACGACCGAGGAGTCTACGGCAGCCCCCGTGACCTGCGGCACTGAATAGTCGCCGCTCGCCGCTGTTACTGCCCCGGCGCGACCGAATACCGAAGAGACGCTCCCCCCGCCGCTGCTGCCCTGTGGAGGTTGTAAGTCAACGCGCATGCCGTTCGTCTGTCCTGACGTTGTGTTAGTGACATCGACGTAGCCGATAAGTTGTGCCGCAGGTTGCGCTCCCGACCCACTGTCGTGACAATCGCCTGCCGTGATCGCGCTGGCGATAACCGCATCACCCGCAGTAGTCGTACTGTCGAAAATACAATAAGCGTAGCCGCGCCACGTGATCACCGCATTTCCGCTCTTGCCAGCTGCGCCCTGTACTATCCCGACCACGCCGTTGCTCGACGCCGTACCCGCAAGCACCGCCTGCGACGGGCTATTCGTATTGAACACCGCCAACTCGTTCAGCACGGTGCCCGTCGACCCGTCATTAGGAATTTCGAAATCGTTTCGTCCGTACAGGATCGTATTAAATGAAGTCTTTGCGAAAATGCTCTTCGCGGCATTCCCGCTATCGCTACCCAGGTTGAAAGTGTTGTCCGTCCATGGCTTCAGATTGCCGGCAGCATCGACTACCCATTTCAGCCCACTCCCAATCCAAAAGCCGAGCCCTGGTGCAGATGCCGATGTTGCATTTTCACTGCGGACCACGGCATAGTTATCCGCAGTATCAAAACCGACCGACGTTCGCTCCCACGTCGTGTTATTTGTGAAACTGGAATACACTCGCAGATTCTCTACGTTGGCGCCATTCCGCTCCTCGAGATTGTCTGCAGGGTCGCCGCCTGGGTCCGAGTTAAACAAGTTAGTGAGCCCAAGCTGTACAGCCTGCCCATCATTGTCGATGAAAAATGGAGCGTGGTGTGCCGAATCGAACCAGAACTCACCCCACCCAGGAACCCCCGCCGGCGGCGTGGTTTCCTCCAACTGGATCACGTCGGCAGTTGCGCAATTCGCATTCCCGTTCGCCGATATGCCGGTGGCAAACGATCCCGTGCACTGCGTTGGAACGCCTGCCAGGGCAAGAGCCGTTCCCGCCTGTCCACTGATATTCGAACTCGTGAGCGCGATCTGCTGCGTTGTGCCGCCAATGTTAACTACCGGCAAGTCGGCCGCCGTATCCAGCCCAATGCCGCCAACTGCGGGAACAAAGCCGCTAGCCTCAGGCAACACAAGATTGCCGCTCATCGTTACATTGCTGGTAAAGGTTTTCGCCCCAGTGACGGTTTCGGCGTTAGCAAGGTGGACGACTGCCGCATCCACGGCCGCCCCCGTAACTTGAGAGACTGTGTAGTCGCCGGTGGCCGCTGCCACCGCTCCCGTGCGCCCAAACACCGAACTGACACTTCCACCACCGCCTCCAGATCCGCAAGCGCTGCCGGTGGATGCGATAACTCCCGAAACAATGTTAAGGCAGCCATTGGAGAGTCCGGCGAGCGTGACGCCCTGGTCGAACTTTGCTTGAACGTTGAACTCTTTCAGCGTCGCAGTCAACCTCTCCAGCCAATTCGCTTGTACGCCATTGCCGGTCTGGGCGATGTAATTCGTAATCGATACCGGAGACCCAAAAGCCAGCTGTCCCGCGCTCAGCGCCGCGCCGCCAGTCGGCACATCGGTTCCGATCCATGTATCATTCGCACTCGCCGGCGGACGATATCCCCACGTGGATTGCGTGAGTGCAGACTGAGAATCGATTAGCGTGATGATGTGATGCGGAGAAATGTTTGCCGCGGCGAGCGAAAAGTTGAGGCGCCCTTTGCCGAGATACGAACCGGATCCGTTCGGATTATTGTCAGTGAGAATTGTGGCTGTGGCGTTCCCAACCCCGCCACCCGGCGACGCTATGACATTCGCGAGGCATGTGGTGAAGCCTCCTGGCGACGTAACTCCATAACCCGAGCATCCATGGGCAACTTGGATTGCGTTGCCATGCAAACCAACTCCTACCGGATTCCCCACTTCCATATCAACCGTGGCACTCTTATTGACAGATACAACCCCGCCCGGCCAGAAAATGACGTTACCAGAATAAGTTCCGACCAATGGGTAATTAGCGACAGTTCCGGAATGGCCAACCGTCGACGATGACCCGCTGTCCGTGTAAGTGCAGACCAGTCCCGAGCATTGCGGCAGCGCCTGCGCGACATATCCGCAAGTTCCGTCGGAACCGCCCAGGCAGCCTCCTGCGTATGGATAGGGTCCGTTCTGCCCGATGCCCAGCGGCGTCGCGATGCGAATCACATCATACGCGATCGTGTCCGTTCCATTCGCTACCCTCGGCCAGCGCACCGGGATGGTGTCGCTGCCGGTAGATTGCCAATTGAGAACTTGCAGGGGAGAAGTTTGCGTACCGGCTGTCGTGTCATTGGCGACGATATAGTACGAGTAAGCGGTGGTGCCTGAGCCGCCAGTCGCAAACGTTCCTATAGGGCCGCCGCTCCCTGCAATCTGGACACTGGCAGCTCCGCTCGATGATCCAATGATCAACCCCGAGATCCCCAGTCCGGGAAATGGAGAATGCGCCGGCGAGAGTGGATTCAGGGCATTGCTGCTTTCGGAATATATGTTCTTGAGATAAGCACCCTGATAGTTGCCGGTAGAGTTTGACGAATACACCTGCCACGGACCCGTCGCTTGCAGTACTGTGTTTTCGATATAAAGTCCGTTCGAGTTGTAATCAGTAACTCCGTTCGAGAAATTTGCTGTAATCGTCGAATCCCGTACGGTGATAACCGGAGCGATCTGCGTGCTCTGATTTCCTGCCGAGAATACGAACGATCCTGTCCAGTTCGCGTTATTGTTCAGCGATTGAGCCTGATTATTGAAATGATCGACAGTCGCATTCTCGTCGTCCCAGAAATCGAAGAAGTTATTAAAGTTTCCGCCATCGCCCACCTTATCGTAAGAAATGTCGATGAGGTGGGTATTCATTGCGTTGTCGAGCACTGCGACATAAGCGAGCGCTACGACGCCCGGACTCGTTTGCGCGGCGATGTCCGCGCCCGAGTGCGCGTATTGAAACGTAGTTGAGCTGGGCACGGCCGTGATCGTGGCGTCGCCCCAGTAGCCGCTGCTGTCCGTAAATAGGATCGTGACCATATCCCCGATGCGAAATCCGTGCGCGCTCGCCGTCGTGATGGTGACGACCTGGGAGGTCCTTTGCGTTTGGGTGATCGCGACTCCCGCAAATGCAAAGTTGCCTGACAGGCTCACGGGCGTGCGAAAAGTCAACCCGGAGACGGTATTGTCCGTGAAGTCGTTGGAACTCCGCAGGTCCCCAATCTGCAAGCAGGCGCCTCGTCCCATGCAGTTGAGCGAAGTTCCGTAGCCGCTCAGGATCGATTGGTTAGAGTGAAGATAAATCGTGCCGTAGACGTTGTACGTACTGAGGGAGTGCACGGGGTAGCCAGGCCCGTTCGCGGGAATCGTGACATTGCATTGGCTGTCCTTCCACGATGTCGGATCAACTCCGCAGCTCGCGTTCAATGTCTCCTGGATACCAGAGGAGGCTGACCCGATGGTGTATCCAGCCGCGTAGGAGTAGAACGGAGCAAAGGTGATCGTTCCCGACGATGCTCCCGAAGTACATCCACCAGAGGCGGTAACGACGCTGACAGCTTCGCTGTTTCCGCCTCCAGAAATAAGGACCTGGTACCCGGCTGCGCTCGTCGTATCGATGCCAACCGGGCACGGAGTCAGGCTAACCGTTGCCTGCGATCCGCCGGTTAACGCGCTGGAGAGCGTCTGCGTCCAATTCAGGGCTGTCGTCGCATAAGTAATTCCGGCCGGAGCGCCACCGCCACAAGATCCCCACGTGGAGTTGCCGGTCAAGCAAGTTGCCGAACTGGCGACGCCCGCTCCCAATTCGCCCGTGGGAACAGTGCCGCCTACGAGGTCCGCTTTCACCGCAAGTCCGGTGTCCACGTAGCTTCGGTCCGCAGCCTGGTTCGGAGCGGTGGGGCTCCCCGGCAAAGTCAGCGGGCCGGTCATGGTGCCGCCGGCGAGGGGGACGTACGCTCCCGAGCCTACGTTTTCAACTGCCTCATCCACATAGCCCTTATTCGCAGCGTCATCTGGTTCGGTCGGCGTCGGGAGCGATGGAGGCGCAGCGAACGTCTTTGTGCCGGTGATCGTCTCCGTTCCCGCGAGGTGTACCACCGTGGCATCAACCGCGAGGGGTGCTATTGCTGCATTAACGTATTCCTGGGTCGCGGCCAGATTCCCCAGTCCGGTACCTGGCGTCGTCAACACGGCGGCAATTGTCGTCGGCGATGTCGCCGGGACCGCCCAATATTCCGTTCGGACGGTTCCGTCATCCAGTTGGAAAATCACCACGTAGTAAGTTCCCGCCGGAGATGCACCCACGTTCGGAACCAGTTGTGCGGTAAACGCACCTTCTGATCCTATCGTTACTGCCAGATTGCCCGCAGCCACCGCGTCTCCCTCGGCAGACTGGAACGACGGCCATGCAATCAGGACCGTGCCCGCCGCGGCTGTTCCGTCCGCGCGGTAAACGATGCCGCTCACCGTCGTGAGCGCTGGGCCTTGAGCCCACGACGTGGCCGATAATGCCAGCGCCATCAGCAGCACGAGCACGGCGGAAATCGCCACGCCCGCGGCCTTCGGGAAACAGCCGTTATCGACCGCGAACGATCTCGGCATTTCTGGCTTTCTCCTTGTGAGCGCACAGGACCCTGATTCAGGCCAATAAAAAAGCCGCTCTATTGAGCGGCGCCCCTTTCGCATATCCCCTCCAACTCATTTCCGAGTGTCAGTCTGAACGCGGCGACGTGCTCTCAACTCTCGACTCCAAGAATCGCCGCACGCTCTCTACATACACGTCCGCGAAGTCAACCACCGGTCTCCGGGTTTCGATCAACTCCATGGCGGCTTCGATCTCCCACTCCATCGCACACAACACCGCCAGCGTCATCATCGGAGCCCGGTGCACTCCGGCAGCGCAATGAACATAAAGCCGCGCCTCCGGATTCCCCAGCGCGTCCAGCGCAAAGTCAACTCCGCGTTTCAGCAGTTCCGGGGGCTTCAACAAAAAGTCGTCGTCGGTCGGATTCCACAGGACGCGTATCCCGTACGGCTCGGCGAGCGGCCGGTCATCAAACTCGATCTGCATGTTGAGCACGTGGGTTACGCCCGTTTGCGCGAGCTCTTCCATGTTCCGCGCATTCCAGATGCCACCGCCCAGCGCAACTCGTTCTGTGACCCAGGTCATGTCCATTGCTGCGCTTCGTTCGCTTTCCTGACGCAATCCGCGTTCTTGTAATTACCCTGATTCTACTTCAACCCTCTCATCGCCCTCGCCAACTTCAACGGCCGGAAGGTCCTCATACAGCCCTAGCTTCTCAATCAGCGATCTGGCCAGCGATTCCTGCTCTTCGACTCCGTCCGCTTTTTCTTCCGCCATTCCGACCACCCAAAATAGAAAAAGGGCGCGATGATGTCGCGCCCTTCAGAATGTTTATTTTCCACTCTTAAGTTTAGGATATCAAATCAGAGGGGGGTGTACCGACAGATTTCCGAGAATTATTCTTGCCGTCGTTTGTGTCACTTACACCGAATTTGTAATTCTTACCCCCTTGACAACTTTCCCGCCCCCCACTCACCATAGGTAATTCTTCCATCAAACCACTCGCGAGCAGGATCCGTGAGAGCCGGTCGAGCGCATCCTGAAGGAGACGCTCTACCGTTCTCTGGTTACGACTGAGCAGGCGCGCGACCTCGGGAATGGTGTATTCCTCCAGAACATTCATCGCCAGCAATTTCTTTTCGAGTGTGTTCAGCCTTTCGATCGCCTGCTCCATGTCAGCCACAAAAATCACGACGTCCTCAAAGTTCCTCATCGTGTACGACGTGACCCGCGACCGGAAGAGCTCGCGCCCCAGCAGCGACGGTAGCCTCCCAACCTCGACTGAGGCCCGGGCATACCGCCGGAGTAGCGCCACCGTGCGCCTGCGGTAAGGCCACAGTTCCATCTCCGTCTCGCCGTAAAGCACCGACGGCGGTGGTTCCGCTTGCCCCATTAGACTCCGTGCTTCTACATTCATCGTTTGCGTGCTCGTCATGCCGACACCTCCATCGCCGCGACGCCCTGCAAAGATTCAATCCGGGCCGAGCTCTGAAGCTCATGCTTTGGAACTTCCGTCTTTGGCAAACGTGCTTTGCGACGCCGCGTCTTGCGCGGTGGTGCCTCCCCAGGGTCTGGCATTGCCGCCAACCATACTCTGCAACTCGCGCAATACACCCCATTTGTTCCCTGCGGACGCAGCCACAATCCTCCGCACCGCTCGCAATACTTCAGCTCGATTTGGATTTCTTCGCCTTCGATCTTGCTTATGAAGTTCATGATTGCCTCTCCTCAGAACATAAAAAGCGTCAAAACAAAAAAGCCCTAGCGCCGATTTCTCGGCCCAGGGCTCGTTTCTCTTACGATGACCTGTATTGCTATCTAGTTAGGGGTGAAGTAGCTATTGCAGCCTGGCGGATACACCAGACTCCGGCTGCCGGAAGTAACCTTCCTCATAGCCGGACTTGAGCACCTTCCCGTTCTGCACAATTACGCTCAGGCGCCCGCTAAAGTGAATGGCCTGCAACAGACGCTGCATCGCGGCCGAGAGAAGTTCCGCCGATCGGACCTTACGGCGGAACTCCCCAAAGCTTCTTTCTTCGTTTTCGTGTGTTTCGTAGGATTGTACTTCTATCATTGCTGACGACCTTTCCCTGTATCAGTACGGTATATGACGTATTACTCACTTATCGTATGACTGACAAATTCTTAAGTCAATAATTGTAGCAAATAGGATTTCATAAGTAGGAGGACGGGTACTAACTCGGGATGTACGAACGCTGGTGTACTAAGGTACGGTATCGGACGAATGTCTTTGTGTCGATGCGATTGTCGTATGGCTGGGGAAGCTTTGATCTAGCCGCGCTCAAAAGCGTGCTTTTCGTCCAACTGCTGGCGGGCCGCGGCCATCTCGAATTCGAAGCGGTCGGCTTGATCAATCAGAGCGGGGAGGGCGGTAGCGTATCGTGAGGCCAAGGTGAAGAGTCCCTGCCGCGCCAGTTGCGCAGCGATCTCGGCGATGTGGTCGGAGGTTGTATCGACGTGCAGAGCCTCGGTCGGATCACCCAGCCATACATCTCCGCCGACCAGTCGAGTCTGCCAATAAACCTTGCGCTCAATCATACGTGCGATTTCTTCGTCGGTCGCTTTGCCGAAGACCCATTGCTTGAGTTTGAAGCTGTAGTGTCGGCTGGATAAGGGAAGCGGGACCAGCTTGCCGGACTTCACGAACTCCGTCTGCTTCGTGTCGACCTCTTTGCGAAGAGCATTAATGACCGGACTTTCCATGTCTTTCGCCTCGAGCGAAGGCAGCACTTCGCGGAGAGTGGCGGAAAGATTCACGGCCACCAGCGCACGCAAGCCGTCGGAATTTTCCAGCGTGATCGTGGTGTGCAGGACGTCAAAGTCGGCGCCCGACGTGGCGCGACGAAATGGCCAGTCGAGCGTGAAGCTGAGCGGGAGGCCGGTGCGGGTTACATAGACGGTCTTCGATACTGAGTTCGGCGATTCTTTCAAAGGTTGATCCTTGTCAACGTTGTAAGCAACTATTTTACCCCGTAGGGAATTTGCACGTCGCGCTCTACACGAAATCAAACGCGCCACAACTGCAGCAAGTTCCAGATGGCGGAGGCACTCAACAATCCGCAAAGGGCCGCCGCTACCACCAGATGTTGCCGAGTCTCCAGCAAGTCGGCGAACACTCCGGCGACGAAGACGAAGAGGAACACGATCGCCGAAAGATAGAATCCGTGTCCCGGGAAATTGGGGGCGGCCAGCGCCAAAATGAGCAACAGCAAAGCGACCAGGAGTGGCGCAGTATTGCCGAAATAGCGAGTGCGCTTCCAGGCGAAGTATGCGATCAACGCCACCGGAAGGGCCAGCATCAACGCCGGGCTGCCCATGAAAATCGTTCGCACTGCGCTGCGATAGGATACGGACGCGCCAAACGCGGCGGGTTCGAAGTTGATCCAGCGGGCGTGCAGCATCCCTTGCCAGAACAAAGCGGGCTCGAAAAAGTAAGCGGCAAACAACAGCACTATGGCGACTACTACAGCAGCGACCCAGATCACGAGCACGGCGCGCGGCCGGACTGGCGCTACCCAGAACATGAGTGGCAAGATCAGCAGCGCCAGCACTCCGAGCGAGAACTGGTTGCCTGTCGCCAGCGCCAGAGAGAGGCCAAGGAGCAGAATGCGGCGCCAGTTCCAGAGCACAACTTCGCGGGGAGCGTAGAGCGTATGCGCCACGGCGATGGCGTTGAAGATGGTCCCGAACGCTCCCCACGCGGCGCCCATTTCACCAAGGTTTTGTGTACCGGCAACGTTCACAATCATGGCTGGCGAGAAGCAATAGAGTGCGAGCGCGATGTATCCACCAGCATTGCCGTAGAGACGGCGCGCGACGTACCAGAGCGAAGCTCCTAGCATGACGCCAAAGAAGAGGTACGGCGACGCGGCCAGCAGCGGATGGAGCGATTCCGGCAGCCATGAACCAGGACGCACCAGAAACGGAGCACCGGCGATGAGGTAGTAGAGCGGCGAGCGGTCCTGATCGTAGCCGCCGCGCACGCGAAGATGGCCTTCGCGTCCGGCGGAAGGCAGGCCAGTGGCGGCCTCGGAACGTAACGATTTGGGAGTTCCGGCGATGACGCCGTTCTGCCACTGCTGGAGGCCTTGATAGATCCGCAAGACCTGATCGGAGTCCGGCAAGGTTTGTACGCGGACCAGCCAGACGCATTGCAGAAGATAGACCAGCAACAGCGCAGCCGCGGCAAACTGCGGAGCGCGGAAAGCGTCGGAATGGAGAAATCGGCGCAACATTTACGTAACGGGCAGACCGAGTGTTTTACCATGTCCGGGACAGCGTTGGATAAATAAAGATGGATAACGAACCGTTACCACCTTCTTCGGGAGAGCCAGAACCGCGTGCGACAGCGGATGACGCTAAGGCGGCTGCGTCGTCTTCGCTGCGGAATGCTCTTGTCGGGCCCGACGGAATTTACGCGCTCCCGCGATGGCTGATTTACCTGGCAATGGCTTGGATCATTTTCGCAGTCGAAAGCTGGCTGCTGGTTTCTTTTGAGTCGCATGTGAACGCCATCTGGTGGCGGATGATGATCGAAGCGAGCAGGATGCTGGCCGTGATCTTACCTGCCTTCGTCATGGCGCGGATTGAGAGTCGTCCGTTCGGCGATTTTGGGCTTCCGGCGCGGCGCGCTTTTGGGCGAAACTTCTGGGTCGGAACTTTTTGGGGCATTGCGTCTCTGAGCGTGCTGATGCTGGCGCTGCGCGTCTTCGGCGCGTTTGATTTCGGTCCGCTCGCTCTATCTCTCCACGGTACGCGCATCTGGAAATTTGCTGCTTATTACGCCGCGTTTTTTCTGATTACCGGATTCTTTGAAGATTTTCTGATGCGGGGCTACTCGCAGTGGGTGCTCTCACGCGGAATGAATTTCTGGCCGGCGGCCGCGCTCCTCTCGTTTGTGTTCGGCGCCATTCACGGCGGGAATCCGGGTGAAGCGAAAACTGGCCTGGTGGCGGCGGGATTGATCGGCTTTTTTTTATGTCTCACGCTGCGGCGGACGGGCGACTTGTGGTGGGCCGTCGGCTTTCATATGGCTTGGGATTGGGGCGAGAGCTATCTTTACTCCGTTCCTGACAGCGGAACGATGGTGCCTGGACACCTGCTTCAGTCCAGTTTGCATGGTCCGGTATGGCTTACGGGCGGCTCGGTAGGGCCGGAGGGTAGCTACCTCGTCTTCGTCGTGATCGCGGCGCTTTGGGTCTCGTTTGATCGGGCTTATCCGGAGGTGAAGTACGGGACGAGTCGGGCGCTTTCATCTTCGTAGCGGAGACCCGGGATTGTGACGAAAGATCGGAAGCTGATCTCTGACCCTTCACCACGTAAGCAATGGCAGCGGGCGGCGGACAGGAGCGTCCGCCCTACACTAGCGGATTCTGATCGCGGTGTTGCCGGCGGGACGCCGGCGCTACGTTAGATATCCAGGTTCTTTACATCCAGCGCGTTGTCTTCTATGAATTTTCTGCGGGCTTCTACGTCTTCGCCCATCAGGGTGGTGAAGATGGTTTCGCATTCGGCGATATCTTCGAGCCTTACTTGCAGTAGGGTCCGGCGCTCGGGATCCATGGTGGTTTCCCAGAGCTGCTCGGCGGTCATTTCTCCGAGGCCTTTGTAGCGCTGGACGATGTACTCTTTGCGGCCTTCGTTTAATACGTAGTCAAAAAGGTCGCGGGCGGTGTTTTTCTCGACGATCTCGGGCTCTTTGGCTCGCGTTTTTAGAGGCGCCTTGCCGGATTTCTTTTCAGCTTTTTCGGCTTCTTCGCCTTCGGCGGCGCTCAGGTTTTCGTCTTCGTTATTGTTATTGCTGTCGTCGTCGTTGCCGCCTTCGTCCTCGGTTTTGGCGCCTTTGTCTTCGGCCGTAGCTTTTGTTTTGAGCGCTCTCGGCACGCTTTCGACTATGAAGGGCGGTTCGAGGTACTGCTCGATCTGCTTGAACTTGGTGATCAGCTGGCGGCATTCCGGGGAGGACGCTAGCTCCCAGTTGATGACGTGTTCAGCGCCTTGCGCGTTTACGAAGTGCAATTCCCAGAGATTGTGCTCTTCGTCGAAGCGCGTTTCGAAACTCTTTAGCTTCAGGTCTTTTTGCAGACGCTTTAGTTCCCGTTCGAGTTTCTCGATTTTCTTAGGCGGAGTCTTCTTGTCGCCTTCGAAATCGGCGCGCTTCGCCAAGTCGAGCTTCGGCAGCAGACTGGTGATTTCCTCGGCGCGGATGCGCTTGTTCAGTTTGTCGAGGAATCCCAGATACTCGTTCAACACGGTGATGAACTTCGTCAGGGCCGCGCCTTCCAACTTGGCAGCGCCGTCTCCGTAGCGAATGATCAGGCCTTCGGAGGCGCGCTTTACCATCACTTTTACGAATTCGTGTTCATTTTTTATGTACTGGTGGCTCTTGCCCTTCTTGATGCCGAAGAGCGGTGGCTGCGCGATGTAGACATTGTTGCGCTTGATCAGCTCCTGCATGTGGCGGAAGAAGAACGTGAGCAACAAGGTGCGGATGTGCGATCCGTCCACGTCGGCGTCGGTCATCAGAATGATTTTGCCGTAGCGAACTTTCGTGGGATCGAAATCTTCTTTGGAAATGCCGGTGCCTAGCGCCGTGATCATGGCGCGAATTTCTTCGTGGGCCAGCATCTTGTCGTAGCGCGCTTTTTCTACGTTCAAGATTTTTCCCTTGAGTGGGAGAATGGCCTGAAAGCGGCGGTCGCGGCCTTGTTTGGCGGTGCCGCCTGCGGATTCTCCCTCGACTAAGAACAGCTCGCAGCGGTTGGGATCGCGCTCGGAGCAGTCGGCTAGTTTGCCGGGGAGTCCTCCGCCATCTAGCGCGCCTTTGCGGCGGGTCAGGTCTCGGGCTTTTCTTGCGGCCTCTCGGGCGCGGGCGGCGTCTATCGCTTTGTTGATGATCTTTTTGGCTATGGCGGTGTTCTGCTCGAAGAATGCTCCGAGCTTTTCGTTGACAATGGCTTGCACTATGCCGGCGATGTCGGAATTTAATTTTCCCTTGGTCTGGCCTTCGAACTGCGGCTGCGGCAGCTTTACGCTGATCACGGCTACGAGACCTTCGCGGACGTCGTCTCCGGTGAGATTTTCTTTTACGTCTTTGAACAGGCCCATCTGTTGCCCGGCGTAGTTGATGGTGCGGGTCAGCGAGGTACGGAAGCCGGAGAGATGCGTGCCGCCGTCAACGGTGTTGATGTTGTTGGCGAAGCTGAAAACGGATTCGGAGTAGGCATCGTTGTACTGGAGGCCGATCTCGATGTGCACCTGATCTTTGTCGGCTTCCATGTAGATCGGTTTGTCGTGGAGCGTTTGCTTTGCCGCGGTTGAGATGCTTGATGAACTCGGCGATGCCGCCGTTGTACTTGAACTCGCTGCGCTTGGCTTCGTTAGTCTTGGAGTCAGTCTGGCGCTCGTCGGTCAGGGTGATGATCAGACCTTTATTGAGGAAGGCGAGTTCGCGGAGGCGCTGCGAAAGCGTGTCGAAGTTGTATTCGAGAGTGGTGGTGAAAATGGATTTGTCGGGAACGAAGTGAACCTTGGTGCCGGTTTTTACTTTGGCGGCTCCAGTTTTTCTTAGCTTGCTGGTCGGCTCGCCTTTGGAGTAAGTCTGCTCCCAGGTAAAACCGTCGCGCCAGATTTCAAGATCGAGCTCTTCGCTCAGGGCGTTGACGCAGCTTACGCCTACGCCGTGGAGCCCTCCGGAAACTTTGTAGGAGTTGCTGTCGAACTTGCCGCCGGCGTGCAGGGTGGTCATGACTACTTGCGCGGCGGGAAGTTTTTCGCCGTTTTCCAGATGTCCATGTTGTCGACCGGAATGCCGCGTCCGTTGTCGACTACGGTGATGGAGTTATCGAGATGGATGGTGACTTCGATCTTGTCGGCGTGGCCGGCCAGCGCTTCGTCCACCGAGTTATCTACGACTTCGTAGACGAGGTGATGGAGGCCGAGTTCGCCGGTCGAACCGATGTACATGGCGGGACGCAGGCGTACGGCTTCCATGCCGCCGAGGACCTTGATGGAGTCGGCGGTGTAGTCTCCGTTGTTGGGTTTGCCGTTCTTGTTCTTCGCGTCGTCGTTCTTCGTTTCGTTGCTCCTGGCAGCGACGAGTTCGGCTTGCAATTCTTTCGTGGCCATTCTGCTCCGTGAAAACACCGGATCGGACACCTGACTGGAGGGGCGATTCCGGGACTGCTCGGGCGAGCTCAACCTATTGAATTTTCTGCTATTTAGCTAGCACCAGAGCTGTTGTTATTTTAGCACAAAAAAGACTCATTTTGAGGCTGGAATCGAGAGCATAAACTGCGTTTCTTGTTGCTCTTAGGGACGCGGTTTCGGGCGCTCTACGGCGGCGGTGAAATGCAACCCGTCCATCAGGTCGTCGAGTTCATCTTCGCTGCCGGCGATGAAGGTGAAGGAGACTATCTGTCCTTTGGCGAGGAGAACCAGCGTGCACTGGCGCATGGTGACTTTATCGCTCAGGGGTTTGATGAAATCGGCTCGCAGCAGATGGCGCGACTCAACATCCAGCGGGTATGGATCGCCTTCGGGCTTGAAGCCTTTGGCGATCGCGAGTTCGGTTAGCGGGCCGAGGTAGTCTTCGGGTTTCTTGAGGCCGGGATAGGAGGCTGCACTCTCGGCCGCGAACACGACGGCGGAGTTGATGGTGTCTCCGGTGGCCTCGGGGGGACGCTCGAAAACCGCCAGCAAGAGTTCTGATTTGCCGGCCTCATTTCCCTCTTGCATTTGCTTGGTGCGATCGACCCAGCCGTAGGGAATCTGATAGCGGAATCCGAATGTGCAGTTGCGGTAGAGTTGTGCGTCTTCGTTAGGTGTCGCGGTGGGCTTGGCGGCCGGCTTAAGGACGGGCGCGGGCTTGTTTTGGGCTGGCGCTGCAAAGTTCAGGGCGAGAACAAAGACGGCGATCGCGAACGGCCAGTATCGCACCGCCGCAAGAAACAGGTTCTTCCCCTTCGGCAAGCTCAGCGTCACGATGACAATTCATTGAGAGAACAATTGTCACTCGTTACTCCACGAACATGCAATCTCCGTAGGAGTAGAAGCGGTATTCGGACTCGACGGCGTGCCGGTATGCGGCCATCACTAAATCGGTTCCCCCGAGGGCGCATACCAGCATCAGCAGGGTCGATTGCGGCAGATGAAAATTTGTCAGCAGCGCGTCCACGATGCGAAAGCTATAGCCGGGATAGATGAACGCGTCTGCCTCGCCTCGTCCGGCTTCTATCAGATTCGCGGCGGTGCTTTCTGCTGCGTGCTTTGCTGTGTACTCCGCTGCATACTCTAATGTGCGGACGGTGGTTGTGCCTACGGCGACGACGCGTCGTCCTTGGGCTTTTGCCTGGTTGATGGCCCGCGCGGCGTCCTCGGGAATCTCGTAAGACTCGCGATGCAGTTTGTGATCTTCCACTTTTTCTACTCGCACCGGCTGAAAAGTGCCGAGTCCGACGTGCAGCGTGATCTCGGCGATTTCAATTCCCCGTCCGCGAATCTGTTCCAGGATCTCGAGTGTGAAGTGCAGGCCGGCGGTAGGCGCGGCGACTGACCCACTCTGGTGGGCGTAAACCGTCTGGTAACGATCGCGATCGGATGCCCGGTCGTCGCGGCTGATGTAAGGAGGAAGCGGGACGTGTCCGATGCGCTCGATGCGGGCAAAAAAATCGGGGACAGGGGCGAATCGGATGCGTCGCTCGCCGAAACTGCCGCGTTCGATGACTTCGGCTTCCAGTTCGGGCCGGGTCGCCAAAGTAAAGCTTTTCGCCGATTCCGATCTTCTTTCCGGGACGCACCAGGCATTCCCAGTCGTTCGGATCTTCGTTGGGGCTATCGGCGACCTGACGAGTTAGCAAAACTTCGATCCGCCCGCGCAGAAAATCTTCTGCGGCCGGATTCTGGGGCCTTAGGGGATGGGCTCGTTGTCCACTTCGGCGACCGTAAAGTCGGGCTGGAAAAACCCTCGTATTGTTCACGACCAGCAGGTCGTCTGACCGCAGTAAGTTGGGGAATTCGCGAAACTTCCGGTCCTGCCAGCCTCCAGACTGGCGACGCAGGTGCAGCAGGCGCGATCCGGCGCGGTCTGACAGGGGCTCTTGCGCAATGCGTTCGGGCGGCAGTTCGTAATTGAAGTCCGAGACGAGCATCGGGGAGATTATAGGGTTTGCAGGCAACGAGCGAGGTCATTGTCGCTGCGCGGTATACCCCGAGAGTCCACCGCGTTTACATATTTTGACCTTCTAGTGGTTGTAAGGGTCGCGAGGCGTGCTGTAACATGGCGGCGCAGGGTTTTGATGGCCAGAGATCGCCAGCATCGGGTTGCGATTGTGCAGTACGGCCGCATGCTGCACGAAAGCGGGTTTGTTGCGGCCACGGACGGGAACCTGTCGGTCCGTCTCGACGAAACACGCCTGTTGGTGACTCCTACCTGCATAAGCAAGGGCAGGATGCGCGCTTCCGACATGGTGATTGTGGACATGGACGGGAAGCGCCTTGCCGGCAAACGCAGAGTTTCGAGCGAAATTGGCATGCACCTGCTGATTTACCGCCTGCGCCCCGACGTTCATGGCATTGTGCACGCTCACCCGCCGACTGCTACCGGGTTTGCCGCCTCTGGTTACGACCTGAACCGGCCGCTGGTGTGCGAGGTGGTGGTTGGACTCGGCTCGATTCCGCTGGCCCGCTACGGCACGCCGGGCACTCCCGAACTGACGGACGGTCTGGAGCCCCTGATTCCGCACCATGACGCCATCCTGATGGCGAATCACGGGGTGGTGACGTTTGGGTCCTCGCTCGAAAGCGCGTACATGAAGATGGAAACGGTGGAACACTTCGCGAAGATCGCGCTGGTTACGCATCTGCTCGGGAACGAGCAGCCGCTGGGCGAAAAAGAAGTGCAGAAACTCCACGAGGTACGGCACCGCTACAACGGCGGAGCCAGTCCGATTCCTCCCCGGAGGCCGGTTGCAGCGGCTGATTTTCAATCAGATGATCTGCAATCGGATGACGAGCCGCAAGAAACCGCCGGCAGCCGACGCTAGATTTATTCTCCTCCGATGCGAAACCTCAGTCCGGCGCGAAAGTTCGCCGTCAGCGCTGGATATCCCACCACTTCGTTGTAGTGAGCGTTAAATGCGTTCCCGATGTTCACGTACGCGGTGACGCGCGAAGTGATCGCGTACCATCCGCCGAGATCGATGCGGGCATAGCCGGCAGCATGGTCGACGCGGTCGTCTTCAAAATCGGAATCCGGACGTCGTCCCACGAAGCTTCCGCTTAGGTTTGCGCTCCATCGCGTTCCCAAGTAGTTGAGAAGCATGGTCCCGGAGTGCTTGGGACGGCGGAGCAAAGGATCTCCAGGAGCATAGGGATAAAAGCAAGGATTCTGCCGGCGTACAGAGTGGATTTTCGAGTATCTCAGTCGAAGTGTAGGTGTAGGCCGCGTTCAGCGACAATCTTTTCCATATCCTTCCGTCGATTTGAAATTCGGCACCTTGAGCGAAGGATTGCTGCACATTGAAAAACTGGCCGAGACTGCCTGGCGGGTAGGTGCCATATTGTTGCGTGTTTGTTCCGTACTCAATTTGATCGTGGAAGAGGTTATTGAAGTAGGTTGCGTTCAGGACCCAGCGGCCGGCCAGAAAGTTCTGCTGCAAGCCGGCTTCGAAGGCGCGAGTCCGCACCGGCAGCAGACCCTTGTTCGGAACGTAGTAAGGCAGGCCGACAAAAGTCTCGGTGAAATCGGGTTCCATGTAGGCGGTCGCATAGGAGAAACGCAGTCGTGTTCCAGAAAAAATTTCTCCACCTTTCAGTGCTTGCAGCATCAGCGCAACCCGGGGCACGCCGGTGTTGCCAAATGCGCTGCTGTGGACGAAACGGCCGCCCGCAATTATGGAGAGTTTGCCGAGCGTGAGTTGCTGTTGCAGATATGCATCCTGATTGAGCCGCTGCCCGCGGGTTGCCGGAGGGTACTGGGGATACTCAAACGTGGCTGTTTCATTCTCGATGCGATATCCGAAGGTCGAGTGCGCCGTGATTCGGTCAGAAGTGCGCTCCGAGTAATCTCCCTGGTATTCGAATGCCACGTGGTTGATGTCGTAGTCGTAGAGGGAAGCAAAGTTGTAGAAATTTCCTTCCGGGCTGTTGTCGGTGTAGTGGTAGAGGTAGTCCGATCCAGTGAAGCGGTGTTGCCAGCCCGAGGGAGCGGCGACGTCAAGTTCGACGCTTCCGAGCAGAGTGTTGGCGTGTGCATCCCCAATCGTCAGCGGGGGGACGAACGGATCGCCATTGAAGCTCCACGCGCCGGGAAGCCCGGTATAACTGTTGGAGTGGCGCACGCGCGCCCGCACGGACACGTCATCGCTCAGAGCCACGCCGACGTTCCCGCCCACCAACGAATCCGAGTAAGGATTGTTTATGCCCTCGCCGTTGGTGTTGCACTGGTTGCCGAAAAAGTTGTAGTCCACGCGCTGGTAGGTGCCAGCCAGAGACGCGTAACCGTTGGCGGTTCCGAAATTTCCTCCATCGGCGCCGAAGCGCAGTTCGGGCACGGGAGTGCTTCCGTTGCGGGTCCACACTTGGACAACGCTGGTCATGGCATCGGAGCCATATAAGGTGCTCTGCGCGCCGCGCACAAATTCGAGGCGATCGGCTTGCGCCAGGGGGAGCGTGCCGAAGTCAAAGGTCTCGCCGGGTTCGGTAATGGCAACCCCATCAACAATCACTTTGTTGTAGGTGGACTCGCCGCCGCGGACAAATAGAGACGAGAGTCCGCCAGGTTGTCCGTAACTATTCACGACCGCGCCCGGCAGGAAGCGCATGGCGTCGGCGGCTTCAATGGGACGCATTACTTCTAGCTGGCTGCCGCTCAGGGTTGCAACGTCGGCGCCCGCGGCCTGGGTCGGAACCGGAGTTCGGGTTGCGGTCACTACCACGGTCTCCGCTACCGTCGCCAGGTGGAGTTTGATGGTGATGGTTTCGGCGGTTGAGGAAGGGTCCACGGGCACAACTTCTGCGGCGAAGCCGGGAGCCAAGACCTGGATCCGATACTCTTTGATTTGATTATCTTTGATCCGATTATCCTTGGATGCCTGCCCGCGAAAAATAACCAAGCCTTCGGCGGAGGTTCTTAACACGTCCGCAGGCGCGGCCTTCCCCAGTTTCAGTAATTGCACTTGCGCGCCGGCAACGGCGGCATCTTGGGGATCGACAACTTTGACTTTAATTTCGGCTGATGCGATGGACGTTAGGCAGATGGCCAACAGAAAAGCGAGCAGCAAAGAAAGCACGGAAATGGGCATGCACGTCTCCTTTATCACGCGAAAGGGGTTGTGGTGGACGGTTCACGCCGGTCTCCTGGCTTGGCGAGTAAGGATGTGGGCTTTCGCTCCAGCATCCGGTTGCTACAACCGGCCTTCCCAGGGTTAATCCTTTTCAGGTATCCCCAGTGACCGGTTGCGGTGTCCTCGCTTACAGTTGCGCGGCAGCGCGGGATTTGCACCCGCTTCCCATAGCGCCAGCTTTCGCCGGCCTACGATCATGCGCGAACCTAATTTTGAGAAAGAACAAAAACAGCAGCCCGGTAAATCTACCGGGGCGTGTGCGGCAAAGTCAACCGCTCAACCAGCTAGATATTGATTATGGGAAACTCTGGCGATCCCACTTCTGCTACGTGCTCTTCGGCGAACCTGGTCACGCGTTCCAGGGCAGCTTGCAATTGCCGGTGAAACTCCGCCATCTTTTCGTCATCGTCGGCGGATGGCTTCGGAGGGAACTTGCACTTTGGCGCTGAAGCGCACCAGCGCCTTCGAAAATGGCTTGGGAATCATCAGAGCATCCCAGGTGTTCAGCACCCAGGCATCGCTGAGCGCGACGTAGAATGCCGCCATCGGGAACGCACTGGCGCGCGACAGCAGCACCGGGCCCGGCTTGGCCACGTATTTCGGGCCGCGCGGGCCGTCGATGGTGAAGGCGACCAGGTTGCCTTGTTCCAGCTGGGTTCTTAGGCCGAGCAGGGCCTGTGCGCCGCCGCGGCTGCTTGATCCGCGAACCGCTACGAAGCCGAGTTTTTCGATGGTCCGAGCGATGTATTCTCCGTCGAAGCTGCGGCTGACCATCACGGCGATGCCGATCTTCCTCCACAGCCAAGCGCTGGCGAAGACGGCGCGGTGCCAGAAAGAATAGATCACCGGCTTTTCGTAGGTCGCGTCGGGTGGGGAAGGCGGTTCTTCCCACGATATTGAATAGCGGAGAGTCGGGCCGATCAGCGAAATAGCGAGATAGCTTGCCCAGCTGATGAGCCACAAGAGAATTCGTTGCCGCAACGAGAAGCGGCTGCGCTTCCGAGACGGGGGGTTGCTCAGGCTCGACCGCAGCAGAAGAAGAACGCACGCGGATATTGTAGCCGGGAGGGGAAAGGTTTCACTGAAAGCTGAACGCTGAGAGCGCGGTTGCTTAGGCTTCGAGGTATTTCACGATCCATTCTTTCAGCTTTTGCCGACGCTCGTCGGCTGGAATCAAAGCGGACGCCAAAACTCTTGTTGGGCTTCTTCCAGCGTGACCTGCCCACGCACCCAGACGCGGGGCAGCGTCAGCAGCGAAAATGAGACTTCCACCTGATTCCCGATTTCGGGCACGTGATTGCCCTTGAGCGACATCCCGCCCGAGCTGATCTCCTGGCTGGTCGCGGTCATGCGGCCACCGTCGGCCAGCACGATCCCAACCTCGGTCATGACCGGAATGCGGACGTAGCGGCGAAATTCGTGCAGCACCAACATTCGCGTGGAGCGCACCAGCTTCATCGCGGCGGACCGCTCCAGAGGCTCGTGAAATATGGCGTTGATGCAGAGCTTCGAATAACGCATGGCATCCTGCGCGGTGCCGCCCAGGCCGAAAATGATAATCCGGCTGTTGGACGCCGATGCTCGGGCAAGTTCGATAATGCTGCCGGCGGTTTCTTTCAGAGGCAAAACACAGGCCTCGAACTTTTCGCGCTGCAGGCGATCTGCCTGTTCGCGAGAAATCGGAACCGTTTCGATGCCAAATTGACGGAAACACTCCGTGATCAGGAGCGCTGACGTCTCTGGCAGGTCAAACAGGGCGACGCGCGCAGCAGACTTTCGATGGACGGGAATGGGGGCGGGAGCACTAGCGGTCGAGTTAGGCATGAGTCCCAGGGGATGAACTCCTCTAAAAGCCCATTCTGACGGGCTTTCTGGCGGTTGCATAGGTTTCGAAAGGGCCTATCCGGTGTCCAAATGGGCCATTACGGAGGTTGTACCCGGAGGGGGTAGGGGCGCTCCCTTTGGTTTGCCTCAGGTAAGATGTTCCAATCTTTGCAATCGTGGCGACAATCAGAAAATGATCACGCTCAACGACATCCAGTCGGCCTTGCGCCGGATTCGCAGCTCCATCTACCTTTCGCCCTGCGCGCGTTCGGAGACGTTTTCTGAATCCACCGGCAACCAGGTCTATTTGAAACTCGACAACCTGCAGCGAACCGGGGCCTTCAAAGAGCGGGGCGCGCTGAATAAGTTGCTCGCGCTCGGCACTGAAGAACGGGCCCATGGGGTGATCGCGGCCTCGGCGGGAAATCACGCTCAGGGCGTGGCCTACCACGCCGGGAAACTCGGCATCCGAGCCCAGATTTGCATGCCTCTAACAACTCCGCTGATCAAGGTCTCGGCGACGCGCGGCTACGGCGCCGATGTGGTGTTGCACGGCGCCAATTATGACGAAGCTTACGAAGACGCCGTCCGCCGCAGTCAGGCTGAACACCTCACTTTTGTGCACGCCTTCGATGACGACGCCGTCATTGCCGGGCAGGGTACCATCGGCCTGGAACTTATTCAGCAACACGCTGACCTGGAAGCCGTGGTCGTGCCGATTGGCGGCGGGGGCTTGATCGGCGGCATTGCCTGCGCACTGAAAGAATCGAATTCGAAAATTCAAGTTTTCGGAGTTCAGCCCTCGCGGTTGCCGTCCATGAAAGTTGCCGTTGCCGAAGGCAGGCCAGTGACGCTGATGGCCGCCTCCACCATTGCTGATGGCATCGCGGTTCGACGCGCCGGGGATCGCACCTTACCGTTGGTTCAGAAGTACGTGGACGACATCGCTACTGTCGAGGAAGAAGAAATCGCCAACGCCATCCTTCTCTTGCTGGAGCGGGAGAAGACCCTGGCGGAAGGAGCAGGCGCGGCGGCCTTGGCGGCTCTGGTCAATCGCAAATTGCCCTTGGCCGGGAAGAAAGTTGCGGTGCTGGTATGCGGCGGAAATATCGACGTCACGCTGCTCTCGCGAATCATCGAACGCGGCCTGGTGAAAGACGGGCGTCTGGTGCGTCTGCGCGTGCATCTGCCTGATTATCCCGGGGCCCTCAATCGGCTGACGTCGATTCTGGCGCAGCATCGTGCCAATATCGTCGAGACCGACTACGACCGCGCTTACCACGGCGTCGGCCTGGGTGAGACCGCGATCGAAATCACGATGGAGACCCGCGGGACTGATCATATTGGCGAAATTATCTCGGCGCTGGGTGCGGCAGGTTATACGCAGGAACGGGTGCTGTAGTTTTGACCGCCTAGAAGAAAAAAGGGAGAGGAATTTGAAGTTTGGTTTCTCTCGGCGACGGTATTCACTCAAATTGTTTCCGGAATCTTTCCAACTGATCCTTCACTTCCCTAACATCCCGGCGCAGCTCTGCCACTTCTTCCTCCAACCGCACGATGCGGTCTGCATCTGCCGAATTGCGCTCGATCGCTGCGCCAACTCGCGCGAGTGCTTCCACTTCCACTACATCCCCAGCGAACAAATGTGCGTGGCGAGATTCTTTTGTTCCCGGTTGCCGAGGCAGCACCTTCGCCAAGGGCGGCTCGCGCTGCATCAACTTTTGCAAGGCTGACTGCACGTCTTCGAGGGTTTCGAAGCGATGCAGGCGCTCGGCTCGTCCGCGAAGTTCGCCCGGTGTCTGCGGACCGCGCAGCAGCAGGATGCACAAGACGGCAATCTCCGGGCGCGTGAAGTTGAATACTTCCTGCAAACGCTGCTCGTATTTGGTCACGCGGCTGTCGGCGCCACGCGCCGGGCCGGCTATGCGTTGCTGCTGCAAACCCTCCAACGCATCGCGTACAGCGTTTTCGTCCAACTGCATGACCGGATCGCGATTCGACTTCTGGTTGCAGGCATTCAGCAACGCGTTCAGTGACAAGGGATAGTATTCCGGCGTGGTGATGTCCTTTTCGATCAGCGACCCCAGCACGCGGACTTCGTTCTCGGTGAGCTTAATATCCATGGATTTCATTCATTGTACTTCGAGTCACCGGTACCGGGCCCCGTTCGATTGTTCGCGCCGCTCCACCGGCGGGGCACGGTATACTCAATAGTTTGTCGAACACATCGATATTGATATTGACGGTGAGTACATATGAGTGAGCTAGCCGTACCACCCGGGTGTCCATTGACGAACTGGTCCGGGAACTGCACGCGTTTCCCGCATCCGCCTTCGATGGGACGGAGCAGATACTTTCGCTGCTCGGGAAGATGCCCGTCGAAGAGGCCAGTCTGGCTCCCTATTTGACATGGGACCGGCAGCATTACACGCGTAACCTGATCGATAAGACGGACCTCTACGAACTGCTGGCCATCTGCTGGGAGGTTGGCCAGAGCAGTTCGGTGCACAATCATCGCGACCAGAATTGCTGGATGGCGGCTCCGATGGGAAAGCTGCTGGTGGAAAATTTTCACGTTGGATTTCAGGACGCAGAGGCGGGCACTTGCCAGTTGGTGGCATCTAACACGGTGGAGTTGACGGTTGCCAATCCGTGCGCGGTCGATCCGCGGGAGCCGGTGCACCGGGTGGTGAATCCGCGGGAAGCGAACCAGCGCGGGGTGACGTTGCACGTGTATTCGCGTCCTTTTGACACCTGCATGGTCTATTCGGTCGAGCAGGGAACATGCGGGGATATCCGGCTTCACTACAATACGGCTTTCGGAAAACCGGTAGCGCGCGCGCAGTAAAGCTTATGTTTATAAACGGGGTTCGGAGGGACAGCAGTTCCCTCGGCGGCTGAAGCCGGACCCTTTCCAAATCATTTCTAAGGGGGAATCGTGAGGAAATGCCTGGGAGTTTTGGCCGGTGTGGCCGCGCTGTGTGTGCTGTCGTGGGCGCAGGCTCCAGCTCCAGCCCCGGCTCCCACCACTACAGATCAGACTCCGGCGCAGGCGCCCACTGCCGAGCCGGCGTCGACGATTCCGACTCCAGCAGCGAAACCCGCGCCGCCCGCGCCACAGTTTCCTCGCTTCGAGTTCTTTGGCGGTGGTACGTATGCCGAGGCCGGTCTGTTCAACGCGGGACACTGGGCCGGGCTGGCGGGCTGGGATGCGTCCTTGGATGTGAACATGACCGATTGGATTGGGTTCATAGTGGACGGCGGCCAATACTTCGGGAACTCGAAGATTCCGGTGGCCGTGCCAGCGCCATTTCCGACTTGCCCGCCGTTCTGTCCGTCGTCGGCATACACGTTCAACGCGTCAACTCGCGAGTACAACGTTCTTTTTGGCGTGCAATTTGCCCGCCGCAAGTATGGGATGTGGACCCCGATTGGCGAAATCATGTATGGACATCAGGGCGTGCGGGGCGAGGCGAGCGCCCAGGGGCAATCGTTCACGGAGATCGGCACCGGCCGGGCGATTATTATCGGCGGCGGCCTCGACCGCAAGATCAATGAGCGTTTCGCATTGCGGTTGAAGGCCGATTATTTTCAGACCGCCACGGACTTCCCGTCTGTCGGCAAGCAGAAGCAGGACAACTTCCGGTTTTCAGTGGGCGTAGTCATCCGCAATGTGCACAAAAAGAAGCGCACGCTCGAGGACGAGACCCAGCTGGGACCGTAAGCCGGGGTTTGCTGCCGAGTTCTGCTAGCGACTGGCGACTGTCGGGAGACCGGCGAATCAACAAGCGCAATTTACGGGCGGCGGAGCAAGTCGCTTAAGGGCTCGGCTTTGGCGCGGAGTTCATCGGCGAAATCGGCGCCCTTTTCGACGGCTTCCTCAAAACGATCTTTGGCTTCGTCGGTCCAGTCGGAGACAGTGTCCAAGGCGTCATCATAGGAGCGCCGCAGATCTTTCCGCAGCTGTCGCCCGGTCTTCGGAGCGAGCAACAGACCGAGGGCGGCGCCGACGCCAAGTCCGATCAACAAGAACGTGAAGGCGGTGCCAGTGGTACCGTCAGAACTCTCATATTTTCCAATGCGCATTATGAACCTCCCGATTGACTCTATTCTAGTACCCGAATCATTGAATCAGTAATTTGGGATTTGTAATTGGCAATTGAAAACATGGCCCAGATTTAGCGGTCGCAGCGATGCGCCAAGTTCCCAGAACCCTTCTCCCTGTGTAAAATAAAATGTCGACCCCAAGTGCGGCGGACGCCCCGGCGAGTTCCACTCCAGCAGGCCGAAAGCGGCCGTGCGGGAGAAGCCGGACCTGCCCCGCTGTCCGAATTCCAAGCAGAGTGAAGGAGATGTAAACCAGCAATGTCGATTCCAGCGACCCAACTCCGTCCCGGCATGATCATCAAGCACAACAATGACTTGCACTCCGTGTTCAGCGTCGAACACCGCACCCCGGGCAACCTGCGGGCCTTTATCCAGGCTAAGCTACGCAACCTGCGCACCGGCGCCATGTTCGAGCACCGCTTTCGCTCGCCCGACCCTATCGAGAAGGTCAACGTGGATGAAGAGAACATGGAGTTTCTCTACAGTGATGGTGACGACTATTACTTCATGAACACGGAGAACTATGAGCAGACGCATCTGACGCGCGACACCCTGGGCGATGCCGTGGATTACCTGACACCGAACCTCCAGATCAAAGTGGAGTTCTTTGATGGCAAGGCGGTCGGCATCGAGCTGCCGCAGACGGTCGTGTTGACCGTGTTGGAAGTCGAGCCGGGCTTGAAGAGTGCCACGGCATCGAGTGTTACGAAGCCAGCGAAGACTGAAACTGGCCTGATTGTGCAGGTGCCGCCCTTTATCAACGAAGGCGAGAAAATCAAGGTGGACACGGCGGAAGGCACGTATCTTTCGCGGGCGCAGTAGGCAAGGTCAGAGGTTAGAGGTCAGATTGCAGATGTAAAAGCCTTTTCGTTTGGGTCTTTAACTTCTGCAATCTGACCTCTGACCTCTTAAATCGAACGATGGCTTCCGCTGACGATCAATCTCGCTCGCCCAGGCTCGCCGCTTCCTCGTGCGCGGCCGCGTGCAGGGGGTGGGTTTCCGCTGGTTTGTCGAGCGTGAGGCGCACATCCTGCAAATTGCGGGATGGGTGCGCAACAATCATGACGGCAGCGTTGAAGTTCTGGCCATGGGAACGCGCGAGCAATTGGCCGGATTGCGGGAACGGTTGCAGGAAGGGCCGCGGGCGGCACGTGTGGATGACGTAGAGGAATCCGAGGCCGATGTGGTCGCGGGAGTCAGTTCTTTTCAAGTTCGAGGAGCATAACGCAAGCATGTCAGAGCAGAGTATGTCCCCAGCGCCGAGCAAACCGGCAAATTGCGATGGATTGAAAGAGCTGATCCGGGAGGTGCCCGACTTCCCGAAAAAGGGCATTCTGTTCTATGACATCACGACTCTGCTTAAGGACAAGCTCGGCTTCGCGCGGCTGATTGACGCCCTCTCGGAACACTATATTGGCAAAGAGATTGATCTGGTGCTGGGCATGGAGGCTCGCGGATTTATCTTTGGACCAGCGCTTGCCTATCGGCTGAACGCGGGATTTGTCCCCGTCCGCAAGCCGGGAAAGTTGCCTGCCGAAATCGTCAAGGTGCGTTACGAACTGGAATATGGGAGCAACGTGCTGGAGGTCCATAAAGACGCTATCGAGAAGGGCCAACGTGTTCTAATTGTAGACGACCTGCTGGCGACCGGGGGAACGGCGGTGGCTACGACGGAACTAGCCAGCGGCCTGGGCGCGCAGATTGCGGGATTGGCGTTCGTGGTTGAGCTCGATTTCCTGAGAGGCCGCGAAAAGCTGGCAAAGTACGATGTGTTCTCACTGCTGCACTATGATCGATAAACCGTTCTGGGCAATTCGATCTGTGATTCGCTGACGGCTATCTCTCGACTCGGAGGAGGCGGCCTCCGCATGTAGCTGCGGCACCGCAGTGGCGAATTCCAATCGTCTTTAGGTTCCGGTTACTTCACCAGGTGTTCCACGGCCAAGAACAGACCTCTCCAAATCGCCAAACTCACAGCTATCGATGCGGCGTAGGAGAAGATCGCAATCCAGTTGCAATGAACACGACTTTCCGTTTCGCGAGTCCACATGGGGGAGGCTCCTCGTTTACAGCTGTACAGGAGCAATCATCTTACCGTTCGTTCTCCTTCGCAAGTGGTTGAAAATATTCCCTCAACCTTAGAGGGCGCTCCCTGAAGAGGGGTCAAATCGCCATACACCGGGAAATTGGTGCTCGCCTAGGTCTGCATCGACGACCAAAATCGAGCAGCGAAACCGCCGAAGAAATCGTCGCCACGCAACTCTTAGGGTCAGATCGCCCGTGGCTCTGCGCGTTCCGGCGAAGGTGGTAACCTAGGTTCTGCGATCGGAAGTTGGATGGCCGGTGTTTTGAGCCCAATACAGAGTTCAGTCCAGACTGCGGTCAGAGTTTGCCTCATCCTGACTTCTGCACTGGCGGGTGCCAGCGGCGATTCCAACCCGCTCCCACCTTCTATTACGACGGCACCGCTCTCGGTCGAGCAGGTCGTGAACAATCTTGTCCGCAAAGATGCGGAACGCGCACGAGCTCTTCACCACTACGAATCCACGCGCATCTATCGGCTTGCCTATCGGGGATTCCCGGGTGATCGCGACGCCGAAATGACGGTGGAGGCTATTTATGACAGTCCGTCTTATGGCGGTCCATCGACGAAAAATTTTAAGGTCATCTCCCAAAACGGGTCGAAGCTGGTGATCGACCGAGTGTTCAAGCGGTTGCTGGAGAGCGAAACGGAAGCTGCGGACCCGGAAATGCACGCCCACACCCTGTTGAACCGCGACAACTACGACTTCGCGCTGATCGGCTTCGAGGCACCGGGCGTCTATTCTTTGGACAAAGCCGGCCAATACGTGCTTGCCGTCTACCCGAAAACAAAAAGCAAGTATCTCTATCGCGGCAAAGTGTGGGTCGATGGAACCGACTTCGCCGTCACCCGGATTGAAGCGGAGCCGGCCCAGAACCCGTCGTTTTGGACGAAGAAGAGCGAGATTTATCATGAGTACATGAAGGTGCAGGATTTCTGGCTTCCGCGCCGCAATGAGTCGGTCAGCTACATCCGCCTCGGGGGGCGGGCCACGCTGACGATTGAATACAATAACTACCGCGACGTTGATTCGGGGGCGATGGGGAAGACTCCGAAAGCATCCTCTCACGGCGGTGACGCCCGCTAGGCGACAGTCGTTTATGTGACAGTCGTCAGATGACAATCATGAGCCGCCTCCGGTAGTACAATCCCGCCATGGATGGCCCGATCGAGCCGAGCTTTAATCCTACGACGGAACGACAGGAATCCAGCCTGCGCCCGATCCTTATTGGGATCGTCATTGTTGGGATTGTGGTCGGCGTTCTCGCGCTGATTTTGCGGGCGAAACAGACCAAGCCGGCTGTGCCCCCGGCATATGCCGTGAACTTGAAATTCTCTGACCTAAAGGCGAGCGCGGCGGAGAATTTTGCGGGCGCCACGGTCAGCTATCTCGATGGCACCGTCACCAATGCCGGCGATAAGACCGTCATCCTTGCAATAGCGCAGGTGACGTTCAAGGACGAATTGGGGCAGACGGCGCAACGCGAAGAACTTCCGATCCGCGTTCTGCGGACCGGCGGACCGTACGATGAAGCCGTGGGCCTTAACCTCTCGCCGCTTGCGCCCGGGCAGAGCAAGCCTTTCCGCCTGACCTTTGACAACATTTCCGCACAGTGGAACCGCGCCTATCCCGATCTGCAGATCACGCAGGTCACTGTAAGATAGCCAGCGATTCATCCGCGCTGGCGAAGAAATCAGCGCAACATCCGCTTCAATCCTGGTAGCCAATCACTTTGAAATTCTGGATAGTTGGTCTGCGCCAACGTGAGCGCACGTTGGTAGGCCGCTCTGGCCTCATCTGCGCGGTGCAACTCCGACAGCACGTTGCCTAGAGTGACCTGAATCCCCACATTGTCGGGCGCCAAGGATACGGCGAATTGTGCTTCCGCCAACGCCTGCGTGGCCTGCGCATTGTTTGGACTTCCACCTAACTCGCCGTTGCCCAACAGGGTCTCCGCGGCTCGCGCATGGCTCATGGCCGCGAGCAAAGGCACGTCGAATTCTCCCCGGAAAACGAATACTCCGTCCGCGATTTCGTCGTCTGGCTTGAGCTGCGCGAACCTGGAATAAGGATTCAGATCGCCGGGCCCCCAGAGTGCCGGGGAAAGTTCGGTGGCGCTGATCAGTACCGTTCCGGTAATGCGCGTCGGCATATTTTCGACGGGCCCACCTAATTTTTGGGGCAGAATCTTGCATGGGATCTGGTAATAGCCGGGATCCGCCGCCATGCGTCCAAAATAATCGAACCAGCAATCCTGAATTCCGCGCTCGTCCAGATATTTCTTGGTGAGTTTCAGTTGCTGTCCCCAGTCCACGTTGGAATCAGTCAGCACCTTATAGGTGTTGGCCGGGCCGCCCCAGATTTCATTGGCATAGGGGAGATAATTCGGGAACGCATGAGCCGAAGAAATCATATGAAAAACCACCAGGGCTGACACCGCGATAGAGCCACACTTTGCGACGGGAACGCCCGAGGCTCCAGGCGGCGTAGGCGGCGAGAATCACTAGAAATGGATACGCCGGGAGTACGTGACGTATGCCGACGTTGAAGTCGGATCCCATGGCTGCCAGGAAATAGACTGCGGCGGGAACGGCGAGAAATAGCAACTCCCGCCGGCGGTTTGTGCGTTCGACGGCGATCGCGACCGGCACTGATAGCAACAGGAGAAGAAATCCGATCGTGGACTTGATGAGGAAGGCCCCCGGAAAGTAGAACCAGCGACCGTGACGGTAGACCTTTCCGAACAAGTAGGACGAAAAGTGTTGTGGCGTGATGGCCACGTCGGCAAACCCAAACAGATAAGCTTCTGGAAGCAAGTGATAGCGGGCCAGAGTCGTTAGCATCTTTTCAGCGCGGGGTTGATGCATGTGCGGTAGGTACTGGCTAAAAGCCGGGATCGTCGGCGGACCGCCTGGCCGCATCTGAAAACGAAAACCATAGAAGGCCCACAAGATCCCGACCGACAGGACACCCACACCTGCCAATGCTGCTGTCAACCGAAGGCCGCGTTTGAATCTTCCGTCGATCGCGAGTTTGTCGTCGGAGCGGTGTTGCAGAATTTCGGAGAGCGCGAGCAAGGAGAGAACCGGCAACAGCAGTATTGCTGAATGTTTGGAAGCGAGCGCGAACCCGGCGCTTAGTCCGGTAAGGAGCAGCCGCGGCACGGACGGATTCCCCACATAGCGATAAAAGGAATATACCGTCGCCAACAAGAACAGAGTCATGCCCATATCCGTGGTGACGAGGGATCCGTGGGCGACCAAGTTCGGTTCGAGCGCAAAGAGAAGGAGTGCAAGTAGTCCAACTGCGGGTACGAACATCTCAGAGGCAGCGGCAAAGACCAGTAGAGCGGCCAGAATCGTGAGCGCGGCTGCGGCCATGCGAGCCCGGAACAAGATGGCATTGGCGTTGTTGGAATAGAGGAACTGGCCCCCGCCCACCAGGCACGACACTTTGAAAAATGTCTGCGGCGGAGGCGAATAGTGCAGCGACATGGGAAGCAAGGGGACGGCCGCCAGCAGTTTGACCAGTGGCGGGTTCTCGGGGTTGATGCCGAAATCACTTCTTGTCCAATAGCTGTATCCCGCCAGTATGTGGCAGCCTTCATCAAATGTCATGGACTGACGATAGGCGGGCACGAGCAGCTCGATCAGGAGAACGAGCATCAGAAATGCAACGGCTGATGCGAATCGTGGGTTGCGCATTTTTGCGCGCAATTCTGATGAAGTAGAAAAGAGGGCCATCCGTTCGCGCCATTATAGTCGCGAATGGCTTCTGCCCTCTCCGATACAATGGCCTCGTGTCTAAGGCAAAACCATTCCGTCTCACGGAGTCCGTTAAAGCTGCGGGTTGAGCGTCCAAGCTGAGTCCGGCGGCGCTGGACACAGTGCTTGGGAAATTAGCCCGGCAACAGGACCCAAATGTTCTAGTCGGCTTCGATCATGCCGACGACGCCGGAGTGTATCTGCTGACGCCGGAGACAGCGCTGGTGCAGACGGTGGATTTTTTTACGCCCATCGTGGACGATCCCTACACTTTCGGCCAGATCGCGGCCACCAACGCGCTCAGCGACGTTTATGCCATGGGCGGAAAGCCACTGACTTCGCTGGCACTCGTATGTTTCCCAGAAAAAAGTGATATCGAGATCCTGGAGCGGATTCTAGCCGGCGGCTTGTCGAAAATGATGGAAGCGGGATGCACGGTGGTTGGTGGTCATAGCATTCGCGATGAGGAAACAAAATTCGGCTATTCCGTTACCGGAGTGATTCATCCTAAGCGCGTGCTGGCTAATCAGGGCGCGAAGTCCGGCGACCGGTTGCTGTTTACCAAGGCGCTGGGCACGGGAGTGATTTCGACGGCAATCAAGAAAGGCGTTGCCAAGCAGGGGTGGATCGACGCTGCCGTGAAGTCAATGACAACTCTGAACAGGACCGCGGCAGAGGTGATCACCAGCGGGCTTGGGGAAAGTCCGCCCAAGTGGTCGGTGCACGCGCTCACTGACGTCACCGGCTTCGGTTTGATTGGCCATGCTCGTGAGATGGCCCTGGCATCGGACATGAGCCTGGTTTTTCGGTCCGCCAACATTCCTGTGCTTGAGGGCGCGCTCGAGTGCATCCGCGAGGGGTACATTCCCGGCGGACTCAACGCAAATCGCGACTTTGCCGAATGCATGGTGGGCTACGATGCGGCGGTGCCGGTCGATATCCGCACGCTTTTGTTCGATCCGCAGACCGCCGGCGGGCTGCTGATCTCGGTTTCTGCAGAAGGCGTTGGCGCGCTGACCCGAGCACTGCGAGACGCCGGGGTTCCGGCGGTCGAAATCGGCGAAGTTTTGCCGCGCACGAAACCGTTAATCCGCGTTGATTCTTGATTTGCGCGTTGCCGGCTGGCCGCGATTGATCAGTTCCCAGATGTGGGCCAGGTGGTGGTCATCGTGCTCTGCCACGAAGTACAAATGGTCGACCAGTCGCATGGGTAATTTCAGTCGTGGATGAAGGAGAGCGCGGGCGAAGATTGCGGGGTCGATGTTCTCGACTCGGCTCACGAGTTGTGAGCGAGCGCTTCGGAATGCGGCCAGGATCTCGTCGATCGGGCGCTGGTTGTGCTGCGCT
Source organism: uncultured Acidobacteriaceae bacterium (assembly GCA_963826845.1). Taxonomy (GTDB): domain Bacteria; phylum Acidobacteriota; class Terriglobia; order Terriglobales; family Acidobacteriaceae; genus Acidiflorens. Next base: position 271,328 of record CAWGYS010000013.1, on the reverse strand, counting down.
TCGTGCGTCTTCCGATTGCTCAGATCAGCTGCGGTAAGCTGCGATGTCTCAGTCAGGTAGTCATCTCCCAGATAATTATTTACCCGCGCCTTCCATAGAGGTTCGAGGTCCAGCAGATGTCCGCCGTGTTCCTGGGCTGACCATTTCTTGTTCTCGCCTGGCTTGCTAATCAGGACATCGTGAGCGACGCCGTGGACGGTTTCTTCCAGTCGGCCCGGTGTGCCTCGCAAACGCGCACACAGGTTCGGATGCTGCTTCACGGGAAAGGTGAAGTCAAACTTTCGCTCAAACCAAATCGGTGGTGTTTTCATGGCGGCGACTCAAAACTGTGTTCTCCTACAAGATGCCTAAGCAGGCCGAAGGGCGCAATTCAATGGGTGAGGTACGGTGACGAGCCACAGCGGTCCTAGGTGAGCTTTGCCTTCTCCTGCATGCGTTTGACGAAACTGGGGACGTGCACCACGGCGCGTCCCACGGTACCGCTGCCGATTTCCTGGGTGCCGTCGTGGGCGCGGACCCGCAGGGTATAGAAGCGTCCGTCGAAAGATTCGAGTTTCGCCTCGGCTTGAATTCGAACTCCAATCCCGCTGGCGGCGCGGTGTTCGACATGGATGGAGATGCCTACCGTGATTTCTCGTTCATCACAAAATGGTTGCAGCGCATGGAAGCCGGCGATTTCCATCAGCCGAATCATGTCGGGCGTCGTATAGACGGGAGGCAACGCGGGATTGTGCCCGGCGAGCGTGTGTTTCAACTCGACAGTTTCAGCCGCTTCGCCGCGGACGCCGATGGGGATGGGTCTTGCCATGGAGATTGCAAAGTAAACCGTTCACTATACGGTCGGGATCGGCGGATCGCAAGGGCGCGACTTTGAACCCAGCAACGTTGCTACAATCGAACAAGCAGCATTCTCTCCGGATATTGCGGGTTCTTCATAAGAGCGCACATGCTGACGTTTGACGAACATTTCGATGTGGTAGTAGTCGGAGCGGGTCATGCCGGATGCGAAGCGGCTATGGCTGCCTCCCGCATGGGGCTGAAGACTGCTCTGTTTACGCTGAATGTCGATCTGATTGCGCAAATGTCCTGTAATCCGGCCATCGGGGGCATCGCTAAGGGGCATCTGGTGCGCGAGGTAGATGCGCTTGGCGGCATCATGGGCGAAATCACGGATGCGGTTGGAATCCAATTTCGCCTGCTTAATACTTCACGTGGGCCGGCTGTGTGGTCGCCCCGGGCGCAGTGCGACAAGCAGGCTTACCGCCTGAAGATGCGCGAGGTGCTGGAGACGCAGCAGAATTTGAGCATCAAGCAGGCGGAAGTTTCGGATGTGATTCTGGAGTCGATGGTCGACGGTCGATGGTCGCTCGCGAGTTCCGATAAGGATGGCGGCGCATTTGCCAACGACCAACGACTACCGACTAACGACGTTTTTCGCATCATTCGCGGCATCCTGCTGCGCGATGGGCGGCGCGTTTCGGCTTCGGCGGTCATCATTACTACCGGGACTTTTCTTAACGGGCTGATTCACTGCGGTGAGCAGCAGTATCCGGCGGGGCGATCGGGAGAGCCGGCGGCGGTTCTACTGGGCGAGGCGCTCAAAACGCTTGGACTGCGCGGATGCCGGCTTAAGACCGGGACGCCTCCGCGGCTGGACGGGCGCACGATTGACTGGTCGCGATTTGAGCGGCAGCCGGGGGATTTGGATCCCACGCCATTCAGTTTTCGCACGCGGCGGGTTGCGCATCACGACTCGCAGGTTCCTTGCTACATCGCTTTTACCACCGAAGAGACGCACCGCATTATTCGCGAGAACGTGCATCGCTCGCCGATGTATAGCGGACAGATTCAATCGACCGGGCCGCGCTACTGTCCGTCGATTGAAGACAAGATCGTCAAGTTCCCCGACAAATTGACGCACCAGCTTTTTTTGGAGCCGGAGGGGCTGAACACGCACGAGATCTACGTCAACGGCATGAGCACTTCGCTGCCGATTGATGTGCAGCTGGCGATCCTCAAGTCGATTCCGGGGCTCGAAAGCGCGGAGATGATGCGGCCAGGGTATGCGATTGAGTATGACTCGATCGATCCCACGGAACTTAAGCGGACGCTGGAAACGAAAAAGATCGCGGGACTGTTTCTCGCCGGGCAGATCAATGGGACTTCGGGGTATGAAGAAGCGGCGTGCCAGGGAATTATGGCCGGGATCAACTCTGCTTTGAAGGTGAAGGAAGAAGCTCCGCTGGTGCTCGATCGCACGGAAGCTTATACGGCGATTCTGATCGACGACTTAATTTCCAAGGGGACCAACGAACCTTATCGGATGTTTACTTCACGGGCGGAATTCCGCTTGCACCTGCGGATCGATAATGCTGACCGGCGGCTTACTCCGCATGGACGGCGGGTGGGGTTGATCTCGGATGAGGCTTGGTCGGATTTTGAGGCGAAGCAGCGGCGACTGGAGGACGTAAAGCTGAGGCTGGAGCGGACGAAAGTGACAGGGACGATGGCCGAGAAGATCGCTGTCGAGTTGCGCTCGACGGGTCAGGGCCAGGCGGTGGCGGCAGCGGATTCCGGCGCGATCGATCTGTCTTCCGCGATCGGGCAGCCTTTGGCTCAACTGCTTAAGCGGCCTGAGGTCACCATCGAGCGGCTGGCGGCGATCCTCCGGGGACTGGCACCGCGGTTTTTCGAAAGAAATTCCTCGGCGAACTCAGCGTCCTCTGCGGTTGATGCTTCTCCGCTCCATCTTTCGTCTGAAATCCGCAACGAGCTTAAATCAGTCGAGACTGAGATTAAGTATGCCGGATACTTGGACCAGCAGCAGCGCGCCATCGATCGACTGAAAAAGGCGGAGCAGCGTCGCATTCCAGATTGGTTCGATTATGGAGCGGTTAGCGGTTTGTCACGCGAAATGCAGGAGAAGTTGGGAAATGTCGTGCCACAGACGCTCGGCCAAGCCTCGCGTATTCCCGGGGTGACACCGGCGGCGGTTTCTCTGATCAACGTTTATATCGAGATTCAGGGCCGGAGGCGCGAACAAGCTGCGGTGCTGTAATCTTCCGCGGCGGCTGAAAAGTGGCCGCCCATCCCCACACTAGCGAGCTACGGCCTTCTGCACGGCGGCTCTCAGTTCGTCGTAGGAGAGCGCGCCGGGATGATACATAGCCACCTGACCGGCGCGATTCAGAACAACTAAAGTTGGCGTTGTGCTCGCACCGTAAGCGTTGAAGTTCTGCTTGCTTAACGGCACCGGCATGTCTTGCAGACTGGCGTAATAACGCGCGCGAACCGATTCTATGTATGACCGCTCCTGCTCGGGTGAGGCGTCGGCTCCTTGCGCGGCGTAGCCGTAGAGTTGGGTGGGACCGATGACTACCAGGCCTTCGGGAGCGAATTCCTGCCGCAGGCGGGCAATGATGGGAACTTCGGCTTTGCAGTCTCCGCACCAATGCGCCCAGAAGAACAGCAGAACGGGCGAGCCTTTCAGCGACGCGAGAGTTGGTGGTTTCGGTCCAAGATACTGAGTTTCCTGCAAGGGCGGTGCCGGTTGGCCGACTAACGCCAACAGGTTGAGGTTCTTCTGGAGCCGGGGCCTTATGGATGTGTTTCCGTAGCGCGCCAGCGCCGAGCGCAGGAGGCTGACAGCTTTTGCGTGCTGACCTTTTGCATCCAACGCCTGAGCGAGAACTTCGTAGGTTGCACCGAGAGCGATTGCGAGATGAGGTTCAGCGTCCAGTTTACGCTTTGGTCGTCGTTAGGGTTAATTGCTGTTCGCAAAGAGTTCGCGTCTCGGTGGCGTAGGTCGTGGCTTGGTCCCATTGTTTGGCGGCGGCCGCTGCGCGGGCCATCCACGACAAGGCTTCGAGGTACTCCGGGGTGACCCCATGCTGCGCCTTGTAGGCACGAAGTTCTGACTCAGCCGTGGCAACGGAGTTCCGCGCTAATTGGGCGCGAACATCGCTGACGAGGTCGGATTGGGCGAGCATTGGGACCGGGGTTAGGACGAAAAAGGGAATGCAGAGCAGAGTTCCCGCGACGATGAGGCCCCAGTTTCCCACTTGAATGCTCATGCCTCGATGATGGATGAGGCCGTGGGAAGTTGCAACTGGGGCGATCAGGCGGCGACGGCGTATTGGCTGGCAGAGTGCGCCAGGATATCCATCATTTGGTGGAAGCTCGCAATCTCGAAGTTCAGGATGGAGCGGTTGCGGACTAACCCTTCAAACACCGATTTGGACGGCGAAAACAGTTTCAATTGAATATCGTGCTCGCGCGCCCATCGCTCGAGGAACGCGAGCATCCCCAGGCCGCCCCCGCCGATAGCTTCGACTTCGGAAAGATCCAGCGCAATAATCCGGACGGGGGCTTGCGACTGCACAAAATCGCGAAGTTTAAAAACGGAATCGCTGTGCAAGATACGGCCTTTACATTCGATCACAGCCAGGTCACCGAGGTTTTCAGCGCGGATGGCTAGCATAAGAATCCTCCAACCCCTTAGTTACTCGCCATCCTTGGATGCAAAGTTCCTGCCAAAGGACAACGGGGTTATTTTTCAGTTTGATATGACGGCGGGACGCGACCGCTGCCGGGAATTTTTGGGAGGCTGGCAGAGAAATGTATTCGTACAGTGAATGCTGTATTGGCCGGATTTGACTTGCGGGTAAGCCCATGCAGGTTACCTCCGTAAGCACAAAATCCTCTGGCGATTCAGCCGCGAATATGTAAAATTTAGGTGCGTTTGAGCTTTGCGGTTGTCAGCAGCAGACCGCTCCAAAGCGTGACCTGCCCTGCACTATCCTCCGAGTTCCAGCGCTACTTCAACACAAAAGGAACACAGCAACATCATGGAAACCGGAACAGTAAAGTGGTTTAACGATGCCAAGGGCTATGGGTTTATCAGCCGCCAGAATGGTGAAGACGTTTTCGTGCATTTCTCCGCCATCCAGGCAAACGGGTTTCGCAGCCTGCAGGAAGGTCAACAAGTTCAGTTCGACGTGGTAAAAGGCCCGAAGGGCTGGCAGGCGGAGAACGTCAAAGGCGTCTAGATCACAATCAAAGTTCGGAACAAGAAGGGCGGCCCGCAAAGGCCGCTTTTCTTTTTAGTGCGACCTAACTACGCACTGAACTATGCTTGGCTCCCATCTCCTGCCGCTTGCTCGGCTTCCGCAACGGTTTCGTAGAACTGGAAAAAGCCTTCCACTCGTGTGACTTCCAGAGCGTGGTGGATTCGCTGATTGACGCCTACCAAGCCCCAGGCTGCGTCCATCTTTCTGTCGCGTGACGTAGGCGCCGACGAGTGCTCCAATCCCCGCCGAATCCGCTAAGGGAACATTCGTGAAATCGAGGATGAGGGCGCGTGCGTTATCGGCCCGTACCTTGGATTGAAAACCGAATAAGTTGGAAAGCGTCAGCGGCCCAGAAAGGCGCAGAATGTGGATTCCCTCCCGCGACCCGGGTAGCATCTTCGATGTTCAACGGCTGATCGGGCATGTGAGAAATGTTAACGGCTCATGACAGGGCGAATGTTAAAAGCAGGTTAATTCCGGGGTTAAGAACGGCCGCCTGCAATCTCAATTACAATTTTGTTCGGATGGGAAACGACAATGGCCCTTAAAATTGGCGACCGAGCGCCGGAGTTCGAACTTCCCGCGGTTGCGGGCGAACGCCAGATTATGATGCGCTCGCGCGAGTATCTCGGCCGGCAGAACCTGGTCGTGGCGTTTCATCCGCTGGATTGGACACCGACTTGAGCGGCGCAGGTGCCGGAACTCGACGCCAGGAAAAAAGAGTTCGCGGCGCTTAATGCCCAGGTCATGGACATCAGCGTAGATTCGATTCCGAGCCACATCGCGTGGCGGCGGGAGGAACTTGGTCCGGTCGAGGTTCCTTTGTGCTCCGATTTCTATCCACATGCCGAGGTGACGCGGAAATTCGGCATCCTGCGGGAAGGGCCGCCGGTCGCAGGCATCAGTGAACGGGCTGCGTTCGTTGTGGATAAAGCGGGGAAGATTGTTTTTGCATAAGGTTTTCCGATTGACCAACTGCCGAACCTTGAGGAGTTGCTGAGGGTGTTGCGGGAGCTTGCTTGAAAGACGTGGTAGCGCGGGCTGGTTGCAACCGATTTGCGGTCCCCCGATCTCTTTTACTCTCCACCCACGGTTAGGCCGTCGATGCGGATGGTCGGTGAGGCTACGCTGCCGCGGAATTCCAAGTCGCTTCCTATCTCGGAGATGTTGCAAAACATGTCTTTGAGATTGCCGGCCACGGTGATCTCTTCGACCGGAAAGGCCAGTTCGCCGTTGACGATCCACATGCCGGAGGCCCCGCGGGAATAATCGCCGGTGACCAGGTTGGCGCCGTGGCCTAGAAACTCGGTTACATACAAGCCGTCTTTGATGTCTGCAATGATTTGCTTTGGCGCCTTCGTCCCTGGTTCGAGGAAGTAATTCCCGGGGCCGATTCCGGGTGTTCCGGCAAGGCCGCGGGATGCGTTGGCAGTAGTCTCTAATCCTAACTTCTTCGCGGTGTAGGTGTTCAGCAGATACGACTTTAGAACTCCGTCTTGAATTACCACCGTGCGGCGCGTGGGGATGCCTTCGCCGTCGAAGGGCGTGGTGGCGAAACCGCCGGGCATGGTGCCGTCGTCAATGACGGTGACGTTCGGTCCGGCAATTTTCTCGCCGAGTTTGCCGGCCAGGAACGAGGCTCCGCGATAGACGGAGTCGCCGTTCACGCCCTCGAAAATATGTTCGAGCATCGAACTGGCGACCATGGGATCGAGCACCACCGGCACGTGGGCGGTCTTCACCTTCCGGGCGCCTAGGCGTCGGAGGGTACGGCGCGCTGCTTCTTTGCCGACTTGCTCCGCGGAGTCGAGCTTCGCCAGGCTGCGGGCCACTGAGTACCAGTAATCGCGCTGCATCAGGCCGTTCGCGTCCTGCGCGATGGGCACCGCGGCGACGGAACAGTATGATCGCCTGTATTCGCCGACAAAACCATGAGAATTTGCCAGCACTTTTCTGCCGGTGGCGGCGTCGAACGATCCGCCTTCGGAGTTCTTGATGCGCGGATCGGCGTCGAGCGCGGCCTTCTCGGCGCGGCGCGCGTACTCGATGCGCTCGGAGCCGGGGAGCGAGTAGACATCCTCGTGATAGAGATCGAGGTTGCCGGAGAGCGATCCGAGCTTAGCGGCTTCGGGAATGCCCGAGTACGGATCCTCAGAGCAGATCTTCGCGAGTTCGAGGGCGGACTTCAACATGCGCTCGATACCAGCGGCGGAGAAGTCGCTGGAGTAGGTGCTGGCAGCGCGCTGTCCGAAGAAGACGCGGACTCCGATGGCGCGCGAACCGGACTCTTTCAGAGTTTCGACCTGGCCGAGGCGCACCACGGTGGAGAATTCGTCGCCTTCGCGGACGATGCACTCGGCCGCGGTCGCTCCGCCTTTCATGGCGCGGCGGACGACATCGGTTGCGAGTTCCCGCAATTCAGTTTCGACTTTAGGAGTATGAGTTTCCAGAGTTGTCGTCATTTCAAGGTCAGAATCTTACCACTGAGGCACAGAGACACAGAGAAAAGCAAAACAAGAAAGAAAAGATCTTGGTTTTCTCCGTGTCTCTGTGTCTCCGTGTGTTACTGCATGTATCCGCCGGTTTCGCGCTTGGCGGTGCCCCCGACGGTCATGCGATCAATCTTAATGGTCGGGATGCCAACGCCGACGGGAACGGCCTGTCCATCTTTGCCGCAGGTGCCGACGCCTTCGTCGAGTTTCAGGTCGTTGCCGACCATCGAAACCCGGGTCAGCACATCGGGGCCGTTGCCGATCAGGGTTGCGCCCTTGATTGGGGCCGTGATTTGGCCGTTTTCGATGAGATAGGCTTCCGATGCCGAAAAGACAAATTTGCCGTTGGTGATGTCTACCTGTCCGCCGCCGAAGTTCACCGCATAGACGCCATTTTTCACTGAGCGAATGATGTCGCCGGGATCATCCTGCCCGGCCAGCATGTAGGTGTTGGTCATGCGCGGCATAGGGATGTGCTCGTAGCTCTCGCGACGTCCGTTGCCCGTGTCGGCGAGGCCCATGAGCTTCGAGGAAAGCTTGTCGCTCAGATATCCCTTCAGAATTCCGTTCTCGATCAGCACGGTTTCCTGCGTGGGCTGGCCCTCGTCGTCCACGTTCAGGGAGCCGCGGCGCCACGGCATGGTGCCGTTGTCGACCACGGTGCACTTCTCGCTGGCGACTCGTTTGCCGATCAGTCCGGCGAACGCTGAAGTCTTCTTGCGATTAAAGTCGGCTTCCAGTCCGTGGCCTACGGCCTCGTGCAAAAGCACGCCGGGCCATCCTGGACCAAGCACGACTTCCATATCGCCCGCCGGAGCTTCGCGGGCGTCGAGTTGCAGGATTGCCTGGCGCGCCGCCTCTTTGGCAAAGAACTCGGGAGTCTTTTCGCCATGACCACCAAAGAAGAAATCGAGCGCGACGCGACCGCCGCCGCCGGAGGTGCCGCGGCCGGAAGTTGCATCCGTTTTCGCGATGCAGGAAACATTCATCCGCGCCAAGGGCTGCGAGTCTTCCGCAAAGGTGCCGTCGGAGCCGACTATCAGGATGGTCCTTAATTCATCGGCATAGCTGGCGCGAACTTCTTTGATTCGCGGATCGTAACCGCGTGCGGTTCGATCGGCGCGCATCAGGAGTTCGACTTTGGCGGTGATGTCGGCGTCCACCGAAGGCAAGGCTATGGGGTACAAGCTGCGGGCGGGCTTCTGCTGGAATCCGGCGACTGTCGTCTTGGACGGCGCGCTCGCGATCAGAGCCGCGGTGCGGGCCGCATGCAGAATGCGCTGTGGAGAAAGATCGTCGGTGTAGGCGTAGCCTGTGCGCTCGCCGGAGACGACACGCACGCCGCAGCCCGCTGAAATTCCCTGCGAGGCGGATTTGACCAAAGACTCATCCACCATCAGCGAGGTCGAGGTCAGGTATTCGAAATAAAGGTCGGCATAGTCTCCGCCGGCGGAAAGGGCGGCGGTGAGATAAATCTCGAGATCGTGGTTGGTGAGTCCGTAGTGCTCGAAGAAGAAACGTTCCTGATTGGCTGTCACCATATTTTGATGCCTTCGTAGGAAAAACGACTCGTAGCGATTAGATGCGGTATCTTGCGGCCATCTCGTTCGGCCTATTTCATAAACGCAACGTGCAGGTTATATCCTGCTCCGGCTACCGCCGCGACCAGCAGCGCCACCGAGGCGACAGTTCGTGGTCTCTTGAGGTATGCCGCGAAAGCCTCCCCCTTTTGTTTTGGGAGATACATCATGTAGTACAAGCCAAAGCAGAAGAAAAACACCCACTCAAACCGAAGAAATCCCTTCCACATTGACAGTACTGTACATGAGAACAAAAGGCAGGTCATAACGACCCGCGCCGGTTTCGACGATGCAACCGATACCTCCATGGAACCCTCCGAGGGGCTGTCGCTCGCGGGAAAATGTACCGCCCGCTAACTGCATTATCACATGAGCGGAACCTCTTCAGTTTCAGGGGAAAGATTACGGAAGTTAGACTGCGCTGTGCCTGACGAAACCAAACAATTGCGCGGTTCACCCATCACTGACACCGTCTCCGGCCGGGCGAATAATTCCGATATGACCCCGGATTCGCTCGGCCAGATGCTCTCCGGCTTCCTCACTGGTGCTCGCGCGGCGGTGGTGGTGGAAGATGGCGCCATCGCGTTCGATTTGGCGGAGTCGAAGTACTCAATTTCGGGCGAGTACAACAAATGTCTGCTGCATCTGTGGTCCCACGAACGAAACGTGGTGCGGCGTGTGCTGGATGGGGAAGTGAAGGCCACTACACTGCGGCTGCAGGTGCAGCGGATGGGGCAGAATCGTCCGACTCGCCTCGATTTCTGCCGGGATCGCGACCAGCGCTCGCCCGCCGCGCGCCGGCAAGCACGAGTAGCTTACGAGCCTCGGGTGCGACGGGCACTAGAAAGAAATTTCCCCGAATGGACGGTGGTTCGACTCACTACTGCTATCGACCTTGAACACTCTTTCGGTCCGTCTTACCTGCGCGGCTGGTTGCGACACGGACAGCGCGCTTTGGCAGTGGTTGGGGTGAATGATGAAGAGACACAATCGACCGTTGATGGTGGGCTTACCTGCGGAATTCTTTGGCTGGAGGCGTGCCGGCTTGCCCAGCGGGACCGCCGATTGGTAGAGGGGTTGGCGATGATTTTGCCGAAAGGAATGGCTACGCTCACGCGGCAGCGCATGGCCCATCTGAATCCAGCAGCGTCGAAATGGAGTTTGTACGAATTCGACCAGCGGGAGGATGCGCTCGCACCGGCAGACATCGGCGATCGCGGCAACCTGGCAACCCGGCTTGGTGCATGTGGTGGATGAAGGTCCTGCGCGTGATCGCTTTGCGGAGTCGATCGCGCGCATTCACGGCATTCTGCCGCAAGCTGAGGTCGTGGTGCTTTCGCCGGCATTGATTTCGTTTCGGCGGCATGGCCTCGAATTTGCACAGGGGAGGATTGCCCATGATCCTCTGGACTTCAAGAGCAGGGAGGAAATCGCTTTCGGCGTGGGGCCGGAAGAGCGGGTACTAAACTCGGAGAACGAAACGCAGTTTGGCGATCTGGTGCGTCTGGCGGCAGCGGTTCGTCATAAGGACGGTCCGAAGAACCACGCTTTGTGGCGAATGCATCCCGAACGCTGGCTGGAGTCGCTGGTGGTCACGAACGTCGCGGCTCTTGACGGGCGGCTGCGGCCGGAGCCGGTGTATGCAAAGGTGCCCGCGTTTGCTGCGGCAGATCGAGCGATGATCGACATTCTGGCCACAACTCGCGAGGCGCGGCTGGCGGTGATTGAACTCAAAGCCGACGAAGATATCCACCTGCCGCTGCAAGGAGTGGATTACTGGTCGCGCGTGGCCTGGCACCAGAGCCGCGGCGAGTTTGCGCAGTTCGGTTATTTCCCCGGGCGCGAGCTCTCGGTGCAGAAGCCTCTGTTGATGCTGGTCTCGCCTGCTCTGCATGTGCATCCCACGATCGACACGATCCTGCGCTATCTCTCGCCCGAGATCGATTGGGAAGTGCTGGGAATCGACGAGCGCTGGCGGGAAGAGATACGGGTTGTGTTTCGCAAGAGACCGGCGCGGACGCCGGCTCGGGTGGTTTAGACTTTATTCACCGCCGAGACGCAGAAAGCGCCGAGAAAAACCTTTTCTTGGTTCTTGAAAAAAACTTAAATCCCGATGCTCTTGCGCAGCATTACGAGTTGCCCGAGGTGATATGCGTTGTGGTCGGCCACGAGCAATGTTTCGCGCAAAATTGTTTGCCCGTCACCCCATGGGATCCGAGCGTAGAGGTTGGTTTTAGGGTCGGCAACGAGCCGCTCCAGTGTCCGCAGATCTTTTTTGAAGGTGGCCATGCTTTCGATCCACGCATTCTCGTTCGGGGGCGCTTCCGATGCGGGCCAGTATCCTTCGGGCCATTTCGGTGAGACGTGCTTCGAGTTGCGGCTGAATTCCAGGATGTCCCACTGGGCGAGGCGCATGTGTTCGAGCAGCATCCAGGCGGTGTGGGGGAAGTTCGCGACTTTGACTCCGGCGAGTTGCACGGGCCAGTCGCCCAGGGCGGCGTCGAAGGTGACGTGTGCACCACCATCTTTCAGCAGGTAGAGCAGGTGGTCGCGGAGAGGCTGATCGGAAGATGCCGGGCGCGCCGCCGCTTTCTTGCTCGATTTGGACTTGGTTGATGTTTTTCTGGTCTTCTTCGCCATGGTGATTCCATTGTATGTCGTTGGTCGCTGGTCGTTGGTCGTTGGCGAACAACCAACGCACTGAGCTTAAGGACTGATTGGCTTCGGGATCTCGCTTTCCGGCGCTTCGCCTTTGTATACTCGGCCGATTCCTCGCACCAGGCGCCGCATTGGCAGCTCTCCTTTTGTGTCGGCGAAGAAGATTTCGCCGCTGCGGGAGCCGCGATAGCACCAGCGCTTCAGGATTGCGAGGTGCTCCATGCCCTCGATGGCGCTGGCAGGCTTGGCCGCGGGAAACGCCGCCAGCGCGGCGTGGATGCGGGCTTCCATTGACTGAGATTTGGCGTGCTCCGCGTCGGAAATAGGAAACTCCAGCGGTCCCGCGATTGCGCCACCGTCAACGCGGAATAAGGCAACACTTCCCGGCTGCTCTGACTTTTGGATAGACTTCTGAACGACTACGGCGTGCAACTGATCAATCCGGTGGACGAATTCCGGCAGTTGCTGCAGCACGGGAGTTAGTTTGTCGAGTCGCGCGTGGATGGCTGCAGCGGTCTCAAATTCCATTCGCGCCGAAGCGTCATCGCGCTCCGCCGACATTTGCCGTTTCAGCGACTCGCCTCGTGAGTCGAGAAAATCCTCGACGCGCACGACTTCGGCGCGATATTGGTCATCGGTGCAACCGCGAAAGCAGGGGGCCAAACACATCTTCATCTCGGAATAAACGCAGCCGGGAAATTTCGGATCGGGATGGAGGTCTTTAACGCAGCGGCGCATTTTGAAGAAGTCGAGCACGTCGTTCATGAACTTTTCCGCTGACACGCGCGAGGCAAACGGGCCGTAGTAAATGTTCTTTCCGGAGGCTCGTCCAAGCCGGGTCGTGATCGACGCCCGAGGGAATTCGTTTTCCAGATGCAACTTGACCAGCGGAGCGAAGCGCAACCGCAGGCGATTCGCGTAGGTCCTGGGAAAGGCAGTGCGCAGGACTTGATAGAGTATGAATCCCGATTCGAAGTCGGAGCCGGTCAGCGTGTATTCGATCCAGTGGACGCGATTGCGCAGGTTGAGGCGCTTGGTACGCTCCTCGGGAGGGGAAAGTAAACGCTGCAGGCGTCGCCGCAGGTTGGCGGTTTTGCTGACGTACGGTTCGGAGTTCGCGTCTTCAGCTCGCAGAAGGAACACGGCGGGTGCGTCGGCTACAGCGGAGAAGACTTTGGAGTCGGCTTCCGGATGGAACTCGATGCGCTCAGTCAGCACGGTTCGATTGTAGAAGAGGTCAGAGGTTAGAGGTCAGATTGTAGAGGTGAACAACCCTGACTTCATCCGAAGCTTGCGCTCTTGAATTTCTGGCGGAAGTCGGGGCCGTCCATCCTCACAATGCGGCACATCTCTTGCAGACGGGAGCGCATGCGTTCTCCGATGCGGTCGCCAAGGGTCTCTTCGCGCGCGGCGGCACGAGCCGGCGACAACGATCGAGTTACGCTGGCAGCCGGCTCGTCCGCAAAATTCGTGGTGATGATCGTGGTTCGATTGTCGTTGTAGCGGGTGTTGAGGATGAGGCTGACTGTGTCCCATACCCACTCGCTTGGTTTCACGGCGCCGAGTTCATCGAGCAACAGCACTTCGGCTTCAAACACTGGCCGCAACACTTGTAATTCGGTCGCCTGGACGGAATCGTTGTATGAGTTCTGAATCTGTTTCAGCAGCTCGCGATAATCGCAAAAAAGGCAGGCGCTGCCTCGGGTGGCGATAAGTTCCTTGAGAATGCCCACAGCGAGATGGGTCTTGCCGGTGCCGATTCCTCCGACCAGCAGCAGGCCGGCTCCGTCTCGCGGGTCAAACTCCTGCACGAAGCGCGCGGCGCTGATCTGGGCCAGCTCCACCGAACGATCGGCGCCGGGAAAATCGGTGGTGAAGTTCGACAGCTCGCAATGCTCGTATCGCTTGGGAATACGCGCCGCCGCGATCATGGCGCTGCCGCGCGCCCGCAACTGACAATCGCAACGCGTTACGCCTCGCTCCGGCGCTTCGGGAACCGGCTTCCATCCTGAGCCCGCGCACAAGGGGCAAACTTCAGCTGCTGTCTTCATAAATCTCGTGTAATTAGACTGTGCACCTTGAACGGCTTGGGCTGCAACTCGAAAGCGGTTGCTCTCTGTGTACATCCTGTGGAGAGGAGGAGCTAGTTGTGGAGAACGGTGCAGAAGGCTTACCTCGGGCGCTAAAGCGCGGACCATTTTCGACAGCTTACGGCACGAGTCAACTCACACCCTTCTCGTTCGCGACCAAGAAGCCCTTAGCACGTTACTTAGCACTTTCGACTCATTCTCCAATCACTACACAGAGCGGGGCACGCAAGGTGTCAAAACCGGCAACTGGCACGTGTTTCCCATTGACAATCCCTTAACATGGGCGAGAATGGCCATCGCCGGTGCTCGCGCTTTGAGCTTTCCTCCCCGGCTGAATGGCGCGGGAACCGAAACGACTAGTGTCAGGAGAGAGCATGAATAAAGCTGATCTGGTTGACCGGATCGCCGGAGCCTGCAACATATCAAAGGCGCAGGCGACGACCGCGATCGACACCACCGTGGACAGTGTTACCGCTGCCCTTAGAAAAGGAGACCGAGTAGCTTTGATTGGATTCGGCACGTTCTCCGTCTCACAACGCAAGGCCCGCAACGGCCGAAACCCTCAGACGGGTGCCACCATCAAGATAGCTGCCCGTAGAGTCGCCAAATTCACTCCCGGGAACGAACTGAAGAAAGTGGTCAATAAAGGTAAGTAAGGGGCCCCAGAATTCTTGGATACGAGCGAGACGGCAGGGGGTCGGTCCTGCCGTTTTGCTTTTCAGGTCTCAGGTGTCAGGTCTCAGGGCTCAACATTCGGAGCGAAGGTTTTCCTGAGACCTAACACCTGAAACCTGGCACCTGGCTTGCTGAATCCTTCCTAACTCCGGTAGAATCAAATGTCTGAATCGAGGATTTAGGAACCGACATGAAAGCAGCTATCCATCCCAACTACAGTGAGATTCGAGTACATTGCGCTTGCGGCAACGCATTTGTCACCCGCTCCGCCCATAAGGGCGACATCAGCGTGGAAATATGCTCCGCCTGCCATCCTTTCTTTACCGGCAAGCAGAAGCTTATGGACACGGCTGGCCGCGTGGAGCGCTTCCGCCGTAAATACGCCAAAAGCGATGCCGGGAAAGCCGAAGCCGCAAAGGCAGAGGCTGCAAAGAAGTAATTGCCGAGAAACGGGCATTCTTGAAAGCCTCCCGTGCGGGAGGCTTTACTTTTGGCCCCGCCAAGCTTTACCAAGTCTTGGCCGCTAAAACAACGTAAAATTAGACCGTGCAGAAGTTCTGGGACAATCCGCGCGGCGCTGACGCTCCGGCCCTCGGACAGGCTGGGCAAGCGGTCTCGCGCGCCTTTCCCAGTGCCTTCGCCATCGGCGGTGTCCACATTGCTCCCGCTACTGTGCTCGCGCCCATGGCAGGCGTCACCGACACCGTCTTTCGCCGCTTCATCAAGAATCTTGGTGGATGCGGGCTGATAATGACCGAGTTCACTTCGGCGGACGGGGTGCTGCGCGACGAGCGCGTCCGCGGACGCTACCTTCATTTCTACGAAGACGAGCATCCGATCTCGGCCCAGCTTTTCGGGAGCAGTCCGAGAGTTCTAGCCGATGCCGCGCGACTGGTGGAGGATCTCGGCTTCGACATCGTTGACCTGAACTTGGGCTGTCCGGCGAAGAAAGTGGTGAAGTGCAACGGCGGGTCGGGACTGCTGCGCGACCTGCCACTCATCGGGCAAATTTTCGGAGCGGTGCGCGCGGCGGTGAAGATTCCCTTCACTGTGAAATTTCGCGCGGGGTGGAACGACGACGAAATCGTATGTGTCGAACTGGCGCGCATGGCTGAGAGCTGCGGTCTGGGAGCGGTTGCGCTGCACGCCCGCACGCGCGAACAAGGGTACAGCGGCAACGCGCGCTGGGAATGGATTGCGTCGGTCAAACAGGCGGTCAAGATTCCTGTGATCGGCAATGGCGACATCCGCTCGCCTGAAGATGCTTGCGCCATCGTCGCCCAAACCGGCTGCGACGC
This sequence comes from uncultured Acidobacteriaceae bacterium, assembly GCA_963826845.1. Classification (GTDB taxonomy): domain Bacteria; phylum Acidobacteriota; class Terriglobia; order Terriglobales; family Acidobacteriaceae; genus Acidiflorens. The sequence continues at coordinate 255,466 of CAWGYS010000013.1, read as the reverse complement.
GGTGATGATCGGCCGCATGGCGCCGGCGAATCCGTGGATCTTTCGGCAGATTGAACAGTACGTAAGCCGTGGCAACTACGACGAACCCACCGAAGCCGACCGGTACCAGATGATCCGGACTTACTTCGAGATGCTGCTGGAAGAAGAAATGCCCGGAGCCGAAGGCAAAATGAAGCAATTCGCGTCGTGGTTCACGCACTGTGTGCCGGGAGGCGCGGCGCTCCGGAAGGCAATCTACGAAGCGAAGAGTGGAGATCAAATTCTCGAGAGAGTGGAAGGATTTTTTGAAACGCGCCTGCGCGATGTGGCTGTCACGACCCAGTAACTGGATGCCGATCAGACGTAGGCACACGTTTGTCAGCCGTTTGGTTCTTGACGAGAGCTATGCAAAAAACCAGGCACAAGACATCAAGAACCCAGAGCATTGATAAATAAAATAGAGTTCGATTAACGTCGGCAACTCCGAAGGGAGACATACTCTTCGACGTGCGAACGGCGAACAGGGCCAGCAAATCACGGGCATCGATGATCAGCAATCCGATGCCTCCGGCCGCCGCCAGCAAGATATTTAGTCTGGGAAAGCTAAAGGCGAGTCCTCCGACCAAGACGACCGTCAACAAACCAAGTCCGCCCGCTGGATAGCGATTCCAGAAGTGGTTGCCAAACGCCCACGACAATAGCCACCCTAGGGCGATCAGTAGTACGACCGCGACGCTCGCAACACTCCAGCGAGACTCGGAGAATGTGAGCAGGCCTCCGAACAACAACGCGATGCTGGCGAGAAATATGGAATATTGCCACCACGACACACCAAACCAACCTTGCAGGAAACCTCGAAGGCAGAGGGACGCGTTCAAGGCAGCGACCATGACAAGAAAAGCACCGATACTCGTCCGCGTCCAGTTCATGACAGATGTTGGTGCAGCCTAGGGCTGCGCGAGCTTTGCGACAACCAGCCTTCCCCGCTCGTCGCGTTCCAAATAGCCCCACGGTGTCTGGTCGTCGTGCGTGAATACGGTCAGCCACTTCTCCGGAATCGCTTGCGCGTAGTACTTCTTGCGGCTCTCGATGGTTTGCAGAGGATAGAGGTCGAAACTCATGCCCCAGGTGATGGCGATGTGGGCGGCGGTGGGGATTAGGTCGGAGATGTAGCAGGCGGTGCGGCCTCCACTCTCGACGATCACGGCTTGCATGTCGGCGGTGTGGCCGGGGAAGGCTTTCACCGAGATGCCGGGGACAATTTCCTCGCTGCCTTTGAGCAACGTCATCTGGCCGCTTTGCACGAGCGGATCGTAGTTGTCGGGCATGAAGCTAATGGCATCGCGTTCACTGGGATGGCGCGAGTATTGCCATTCGCCTTCGGGCGCATAATACTTCGCGCGCGGAAAAGTTGGAACCACCTTGCCAGCATCGCGGCGCACCGTGTTCCATCCGCAGTGGTCAAAATGCAGGTGGGTGTTGATGACAATGTCGATGTCTTCGGGCGCGAGGCCAGCGGCATGCAGATTGTCGAGCAGTTTGGCGGGCTGTTTGTAGATCTGCACCAGTTTCTCTGGCAGTTTGTCGCCGATTCCGGTCTCGATCAGAATATTCTTGTCGCCGGTGCGAACTAGCAACGAATTCAGTCCCACGTCGAGGCGGTTCTGTTCGTCAGGCGTCACTCTTTTTCGACCACATGATTTTCGGGATGACGCCGAAGAAGGCTCCGCCGTCGAGGAAGTAGGTTCCGTCGGAGACTACGGTCAGTTCGAAATCGCCGAGAGTTGTGCGATGCATAAAGAAGCACTCAGCATTCAGCAGTCAGCACTCAATTTTCTCTTGCAGTACAGTCATTTCTGTTGTCTGAATGCTGAGTGCTGACTGCTGACTGCTATTTCAACTCCTTGTTCCAGAAATCTTCCATCATGTGGAACAACTGGGTGCGCGCGCCTGATCCCGCAATGCCGTGCGTTTTATCCGGATAGATCATCAGGCGGAATTGTTTTCCTGACCGGATCAATGCGTCGGTCATCTGGACTGTATTTTGGAAGTGAACATTATCGTCGCTGGTGCCGTGCACCAGAAGCAGCGACCCATGGAGACTGCTCGCGGCGCTGACGATGGAATCGTCGTAGGCGTTGGCGTTATCCTTCAGCAGACCCATGTAGCGCTCGGTGTAAATCGAATCGTAATTACGCCAACTGGTTACCGGAGCGACCGAGATTCCCGCCTTGAAGCGATCGGAGTGAGTGAGCGCGTAAAGCGTCATCGAGCCGCCGTTCGACCATCCCCACATTGCCGTACGCGTGGGGTCGAGCTGCGGAAACTGGGCATACAACTGGTCGAGCGCAGTGAGCTGGTCTTTCAGTTCGATCGGACCCGACTGTCCGCGGATCGCGGCTGAGAATTTCTTTCCGCGATTCGGAGTTCCACGATTATCGACAGAAAAAATCGCGTACCCTTCACTCGCCAGAATCTGATGGAAAAGCTCATTTGTGCCACCCCACGCGTCCTTCACGATCTGCCCAGCGGGACCGCCATAGATGTGCACAAGGAGCGGAATTTTCTGAGCGGCGTCGGTAGTGCGCGGCAGAATCACATAGCCGTACAACACCGTGCCGTCATCGGCCTTGAATTCCAGAGGCTTCGGCTCAATCGGGTCATAATCGGCTATGCTGCGACCCTCCCAAATCTTTTGGCACGCGCCAGCCGCCGCGCACACCGAAATCCGTGGCGGTACCAGCGTCGCAGAGTGAGTTTCCACAAAATGCTTGGCGTCGGCTGAGAAGCTCGAGGCATAATTCCCGTCGTCCGCCGAAATAGTCTGCATTCCGGAGCCATCGAGCTTGACTGAGAAAAGTTTCTCCTGCCTCGGATCTCCTTTGTTGGTGGTAAAGAAAACTGTGCTCGATGTTTCATCGACGCCGCTAATCGCGATGACTTCATAATCTCCGCTTTCGAGTTGGCGTTCGAGTTTGGCGTCGGCAGAGAGCGGATCGGCCGCGTTGAAGCTGTAAAGATAAATGTGGGTGTGGCCGTCGCGCCAACTGGTCCACAGAAAGCGGTCGCCGGATTTCAGGATGCGGAAATCGTCGTTGACGTTGACCCACGCGTCCGGAGCTGACTCGGTCAGCACTTTGCGAGACTTGCCCGACTTGGCATCAATAAAATAAAGATCCATCACGTCCTGCTTGCGATTCAGGATCTCCGCCCAGGCCCAGCCCTCGCGAATCCAGCCGAAGCGCGGTACGTAGGTGTCGTCATCGTCGGTGAGTTTGAGCCACCGCACCTTGCCGCCGTTGCTTCCCACCACTCCGAGGCGCACGTTGGGATTGGGGTCTCCGGCCTTCGGATATCTTTCCTGCTCGACCCGGGGATGCGTGGGCAGCCAGTCGGTGATGGGATAGGTCGGTACTCGAGTTTCATCCATTTGCAGAAAGATAATTTCGTGCCCCTCGGGCGACCAGAAGTAGTTGCTGCGCACGGCGAGTTCTTCGGCGTAAACCCAGTCCACCTCGCCATTCAGGATGTTGTCGTCTTTTTCCTTATCGCTGTCTCTATCCCTGTCTTTATCTTTGTCTTTCTCTTTGTCCTCGCGGGTGAGCGGCCGTTCGCCTTCTTCGCCCGACACCGGGTGCACGTAGAGATTGTGCTTGCGCACGTAGGTGAGTCGCTTGCCGTCTGGGGAAAACTTGGGGTCTTCGCTCGGGTCGGGGGACGAGGTGAGCTGCACGGCAGTTCCCGTGTCGAGGCTGTAATACCAGAGCTGTCCCTGGGAATCGAAGAGCAGGTGTTTGGAGTCCGGCGACCAGATGTAGGCAGCGACGTGGTACCGGATCACGCGCTCTTTCTCGCGCTCGTCTTTGATCTTGCTGGTGGAAGGGGCAAGCTGCACTAGCTTGTTTTCACTGGCTAATAACTTCTTCTCGCCCGTCATCGCGTCCGCGTACCAGAGCTCGCCGTGCTCGCCTTCGTCATCGCGCTGTACGAAAGAGACCTTGGAGCCGTCGGGACTCCATTCGATCGTCTCCGGGGCGCGTCCGGTGACTCCTCCCTCGGCGAAGATCTGTTCGATCGTGAGCTGCTTTGGCGCGGCGGACGGCGCAGCAGTTTGGGAGCTCGCTGCGGACAGCAGCAGCACGTTGAGGATGAAAACGGGGATAATTCTTTTCACGAACGGACTCCGATTTTGCATGAGGTGTGGCCCAACCGCGCTGGCAGTAAAACTCAAGAGTGTACAACGGGAAAGCGATTTGCGTCAGAACGATTAGTTGCGCAGCGCTACTCACCGCCGGGTCAAACAACCAGAATTGTCTTCATCTCCACGCGCACTGGATGGGTTGCTTCATAAGCCGCGATCTCCGATTCATGTTGCAGTGTAAGTCCGATGTCGTCCAATCCGTCGAGCAGGCAATGCCGTGAGAATTCATCCATCGCGAATGGCGCCGCAAATCCCTGGCCGTCTTCCACTCGCAACGCTTCGAGATCGACCGTCAGCCGGTAGTTTTCGACCTCTTTTGAGCGGCGCATGATCTCCGCCACCTGGTCTTCATTGAGCCGTACCGTCAACAGTCCGTTTTTCAGGCTGTTGTTGGCGAAGATGTCGGCAAAGGACGACGCTATCACCACTTTGAAGCCGAAATCAGCCAGCGCCCAGACGGCATGTTCACGCGAGGAACCACAGCCGAAGTTTTTGCCCGCGACGAGGATCGAGGCTCTGGCATAGCGGGGCGCGTCGAGCACGAAATCGCCGGTGTTCCTTGCGCGCTCTTTCTTGTCTCCTGAAAAGCGCCAGTCGTAAAACAGAAATTCGCCGAAGCCGGTGCGCTCGATGCGCTTTAGAAACTGCTTGGGGATGATCTGATCCGTGTCCACGTTGACTTTGTCGAGCGGGACAACTAGGCCGGTGTGCTTGCGAAATGGTTGCATAGGTTGCTGCTCAGTTAAATTGCCACTTCCTAATGTCGGTAAAGTGCCCCGCAATCGCCGCCGCTGCTGCCATCATGGGGCTAACCAAGTGGGTGCGTCCGCCGCGTCCTTGGCGGCCTTCGAAATTCCGGTTGCTGGTTGAGGCGCAGCGCTCCCCGGGCTGCAGGATGTCGGGGTTCATGCCGAGACACATCGAGCATCCCGACTCACGCCATTCAAACCCGGCATCCAGAAAAATGCGGTGCAGGCCTTCTTGCTCGGCGGCACGCTTGATCGCCTGCGAACCTGGCACCACCATGGCGCGAACCTTCGGATTCACGTGCTGTCCTTTTGCCACTCGTGCCGCCGCCCGCAAGTCTTCGATCCGGGAGTTGGTGCACGATCCAATGAAGACGCGGTCCACGGCAATGGTTTCGATGGGCGTTCCGGGATCGAGGCCCATGTAGGCAAGGGCCTGTTCCGCCGCGCGGCGGTCGGCGTCCTGCGCGAAGCTCTTTAGCTCGGGAACATGAGCGTTCACCGGAACGACCATGCCGGGATTCGTCCCCCAGGTTACGAACGGTGCTAGCGCGGCTGCGTCGATCTCAATCACTCGATCGAATGCGGCTCCTGGGTCGGTCGCGAGACTGCGCCAATACGTGACCGATTCTTCCCACGCTTTTCCTTTTGGGGCAAAACGCCGGCCGTTGACATAGACGAAAGTCGTCTCATCGGGTGCGATCATTCCGGCTCTTGCGCCCGCCTCGATACTCATGTTGCAGAGCGTCATGCGGCCTTCCATGGACAGGGCACGCACGGCATCGCCGGCGTACTCGACGACGTATCCGGTGGCGCCGTCGGTACCGATTCGTCCGATGATTCCGAGGGCTAGATCCTTCGCGGTTACGCCTTCGGCCAGCATCCCGCGGACGTGGATCTGCATCGTCTGCGGTTTGTTCTGCGGCAGACACTGTGTTGCCAGCACGTGCTCCACTTCGGAGGTTCCAATACCAAAGGCTAGCGATCCGAACGCGCCGTGCGTCGAAGTGTGGCTGTCACCGCAGACAATCGTCATTCCTGGCAACGTGATGCCTAGTTCCGGGCCGATTATGTGCACGATACCCTGGTCGGCTGAATCCATGTCGAACAGTGGGACCCCGAACTCGCGGCAGTTTTTCTGCAGAGCTTCGATCTGCTTGGCCGCGATCGGATCGGTGATCGGCAGGCCCCGCGGAGTGGTCGGGATATTGTGGTCAACGGTTGCGACCGTGCGTAAAGGCTGGCGCACGGGCCGTCCATTCGCGCGCAGGCCGTCGAAGGCCTGCGGCGAGGTCACTTCATGCACCAGGTGCAGATCGATATAGAGCAGCGCCGACTGCCCTTCGGGAGCAGCGACCACATGCGCGTCCCAGATTTTCTCGAACAGAGTGCGGGGAGGCATATCTTCAATCGGCACATCACCAGTTTCTCCCATACTTCGACGATAGTTCAAGCGCGTAACCGTTTCCGGTATGATTCAAGCAGTCGATCGAGGAAAAACTGCATGCTCAACGGCAAGCGCGTTGCCGTGGTGTTACCCGCTTACAACGCGGAAAAGACCTTGGAAAACACGGTGCGGGAATTGCCTGACCTGGTCGATATCCGCATTCTGGTCGACGACCACAGCTCGGATCGTACCCTCGAAGTCGCGCATCGGCTTGGGTTGCAGTCCTTCGTTCACAATCGCAACTACGGTTATGGCCGCAATCAGCAGACCTGCTACCGCGAAGCTCTGGCGGCGGGAGCGGACGTGGTCATTATGGTGCACCCTGATTATCAGTACACACCGCTGCTGGTGACTGCGATGGCAAGCATGATTGCTTATGGCGTCTACGACGTGGTGCTCGGTTCCCGCATTATTGGCGGCACCGCGCTGCGCGGGGGCATGCCGCTTTACAAGTACGTCGCCAATCGACTGCTCACCGCTTTTGAGAATCTGTTTCTCGGCGTCAAATTGTCCGAATATCACACCGGCTACCGCGCTTTCAGCCGCGAAGTGCTTACTCGTTTGCCGCTGGGAGAAAATAGCGACGATTTCGTTTTCGACAACCAGATGCTCGCGCAGTGCGTTTACTTTGGCTTCCGCATTGGCGAGGTCTCCTGCCCGACAAAATATTTCGAGGAGGCATCATCCATCAATTTTCGTCGTAGCGTTCAGTACGGCCTTGGAGTGCTCGAAACCACTCTTCAGTTTGCGCTCCAACGTGCTGGTATTATTCATAGCCCCATCTTCAGCGAAAAAGGAAAGACGCTCGAGGCCGGCTCGGAGGCTTACTACGAGGGTGGACTGCCGACGGCGTCATCGCGGCACTGAGCGCATCGCCTACTGAGGGCATTGTCGCGAATCAGAGCTTCCTCGACATGAAGCCTAAAATCTTGCTGGCAAACTCATCCGTGAAGCCGAAGCGCGATTTGGCTCGCGAATAAACGTCCACGGCTTTCTTGTCCAGCCAGATCATGGTGGACTTCAGCGGCCCGTCTTCCGGCCGCGGACGATAGTCCGTGGAACGCGTCTTGATTTCGGCGTTCGACTCGATCGTGTAGTAATACAAGGCCAAGCTCTTGCGAGATGTTCCCTCGGGACAGCACAAGGGGTCGGGAAACCCGTGATGGGAAATTTCGTTGGTGCGGAATATCAGCGCCTCGTTGAAAAGTGGCGGCACCTTGACCACGCATCGGCGCATTTTCTGGTCCCACAATTCGAGCGCGCCGCCCCATGGCTGCTGCCAGTTGGGATTGAGATAGAGAATTAGATTCACCTGCCGGCGCCAGTGCTTGTGGTAGTGGTGATTGCTGAAGTCTGTATGCACATTGAGGAAGCCGCCCGGCCCTGACTGATGCAGGCCGCCACCTTCGAGCATCTCGTCTGACACCAGATTTGGAATTCCCGTCAGCTGCGAAAGCCAATGCACAAAGGATCTCGAATTCAGTTCGTCTACTACCTCACCGAGTGACGGGGGGAAGAGGGCGCGTTTCGCGAGCCCGAGTTTGTTTTCGTTGGGGTGCTTGTAGCGGGTCCAGGCGTCGGTCGCCATGTCGGGAAATTCGCTAGCCATTTCGGCCGCTACGTCCGCGTCCAGAAATTCTTTGAGATGCACATGCGGATAGGGCTCAGCCTCGCGGAACTTTCGCCGCAGGATGGGGAGCTGGGCGGACCATCTCACGTACGGAAACAGTGCGCGAGTTACGGGAATTACGATCGGATTCGCCATACGTTTTGAGTCGGTGGAACCTAATTTCTTACGGACAAGTAACATTTCGTGTTTCAGTTCAGGCGGCAAACTCGCACTGTCGAATTCTCGTAGGGACATTCCAGCCCTGCCGGGCCCGGTTGTTGTACTACCACCCAGCTCACTCCGTATTTCTGGCGCAGCCTCTCGAAATCGGCTTTGCCGAATTGCTTCCAGTTCTGTTCGTCCGCGATCTGTTCCGCCCACTTTACCGAAAGCAGGGGGAACATCGAAGCTGCTCCTTTGTCTTTGACCAGGTCGGCCAACATACCGCGTTCGGCGCGGGCGCGAAATCCATTTTCGTCTTCGCCGGGCAGTTCCATGTGGCCTGGATCGAGCGCGAACAGCGCGTCCACCGGGGTATTTCGGCGGATCCACTCAAAGGCCTGGGCCCACTGGTTTCGCGGCTGCGCCCCTGGCCACTCGATGTGCTGGCTCGCAGGAAAGACTTGCCGCTGGGCATAATACATGCCCAAACTTAGCGGAACGAATAGCGCCAGCCAGCGCCACAACTGACGTTGCAGGACGTATTGTCCCAGCAATCCTCCTCCCGCAACCGCCAGCACCATGTAGCACAATGACAGACAGCGCAGGGGCTGAAGCCTTGCCAGAGCTTCGAAGCGGGCCGGAATTCCGAGTACGATGGCCGCTGCCGCCGCGACCAGCACAAAGGGGACCATTGCCCGCGATACTAGTTCCAGGTTCTTCATGCTGCGCCGGCGCGCGAAGTTTCCCATCCACCAAAACAGCAGGACAGGCCCGATCACTCCCAGCCACTCATACCACTCCCAGCGCAGGACGTAATGCGAACGCTGTCGCAAGGCGACCTCATGATAAGCGGCGGGCGGAGGCTGGAGCGTAATGCCGAAGGGAAGCGCGGCAGCGAATCCCAGCGTTCGCGGACGAAACCGGTCGAGCACGATTAGCCATGCACAAAACAAAATTGCGAAGCTCGCCATGAACGGATGCATGACGGCGGCAAATGCCAGCCAGAGCGCGGCGCGTCCGTATTTTCGGTGCAGCAGTTCTGCTACCGCAAATAGCGCCGCGAATGCTGCCAGGTTCCTCGGGTTCAAGAACGGGTCGAGGATATAGAGAAACGTTCCGGCGATGGGCAACGTCAGCAGGGCCGTTATCAGAGCCACTGCGGCCCATCGGGCCGGTTCTCCGTTGAAAAAGGCCGACGCCAGCCGCCAGCTTGCTGCCAGCAGTAAGAAAATAGAAATCAGATTCCACAGAAAAGCGGCACAAGGCAGCGGCAGATGCGTGGCGCGAACTGAAAAGACAATCAGATTTGGATACAAAGTGTGCCCGGCATGCTCGCCGAAGAACTCAGAATTTACCGGGAACAGGCTGGGATTCAGGATCTGCATAACCCCGGGAAGATAGATCTCCGCGTCTTCGGCATAGGGATGATAGCCATGGATCTGCAGTGCAATGGCGGTCAGAACCAACAAGCCGATAAATTCCGTTTTGTTCCTCAGAAAAAGCTTCTCCGTCCGCTCCGACTCAGAGTTTATTCTCCCTGCGGCTTTGCGGGCGACACTCATACGGTTAGGGCCCTACCTTTCCCGGTGGTTTTGTTGGCTGGTTATATATGGGGTACCCCCTTTCCCCCTCTTGATCTGGAATCAAGGAGTTAGAGGTTATTCAGGCTGCAAAATATTGATTCGCCTGGACTTATATGGAAAATATTCTGGAACAAGGACTTACAGGCGCAATATCGCGGCAAGATCGAGAAATTGTGACAAGGGAAATGTTAACGTTTCAGTTAACGCGCTTCTTCGGCTTTGCTAAAGCCCTCAAATTATTAGGTTGTCAAAGAACGCTGAAAATTGGTTTGGGGCAGGTTCGAGCATGTCTTGAGAGACGAACCGCTCGTAGGCCGCTCCAATCAGATGGCGATTATCGCAGTGGAGCGCCGGGGCTGTCAGTGACGGGCATCACATGTGGAAATAAAAAATCAGCCGTGCCGAAGGGGAGGCTAAGCTGGTTCGCCCTTCGAGGCTGGGTCAACTGGCATAAAATTGGAACGAAGCGATTACGACGCTTTGCGATTGACTGATGGCATTGAATTCAATGAGCGGACGGAGCTGCGCCGTCGTTCTGCTAAGCGGCGGCATGGACTCCTGCGTTTGTGCGGCGCTCGCGGCACGCGACTACCAGGCGGCGGCTGTGCACGTCAGCTACGGACAGCGCACGGAGGAGCGTGAGCGGCGCTCGTTTGAGAGTATCTGCGACCGGCTTGGGATTCGCGATCGATTGCTGGTGCGCAACGAAGCTCTGCGCTTGATTGGTGGGTCGGCCCTCACCGATTCGGAGATTGCCGTTCCCGAAACGCACGGAGGCGGAGCCAGCGTATCAGCCTGCGTTCCGGTCACGTATGTCCCTTTCCGCAACGCTCATTTTCTTGCGGTCGCCGTCAGTTGGGCGGAAGTGCTGGGAGCTGAAAAAGTTTATATCGGAGCGGTGGAACCGGACAGTTCCGGCTATCCTGATTGCCGGCCGGAGTATTATCGAGCGTTCAATGAAGTGGTGAAAGCGGGCACCAAGGATGGAACCATCGTGGTGGTGACGCCGCTGATTGCGATGCATAAGGCCGAAATTGTCAGGCTTGGGCTTGAACTAAATGCCCCGTTCGATTTAACGTGGTCATGCTATCAGCGCGAAGATCGGGCCTGCGGTGTCTGCGACAGCTGCGTGCTACGGTTGCGCGGGTTTCGCGAGGCGGGAGCGGTCGATCCGATTCCGTACGCCGAAACTGACGTGAGATTGGGCTAGATGCGCGTTCATAGTTCGCGACTGTACGCCAGGCCCTGAAGGGGCGTCTGATTTGGGATGACTGTCGACGCAGATTTGAGATGCAATGCCGGGAGGCCAAGATCATGAGGAAATATTTCATTCTTCCCCTAGTGCTCGTGTTTGCTCTTGCCGTGGGGTTGTCTGCTCCACTGGCGTACGCGCAAACCACGGGGAGCGTGAAGGGAACGTGCCGGGACTCCGAGGGGAAACCGATCGCCCAGGCCGTAGTGGAGTGGATTGGGGTCGAAACCGGCCGCACCTACACGCTCAAGACCAACAACAAGGGCGAATATTTCTCGCTTGGGATCACTCCTGGCAAGTACAACATCAGGCTGAGCAAGGACGGCAAGGAACTGTTTAAACTGAATGGTGTTCCGGTGAGTCTAGACGAAACCGACCAGGACATTGACTTGAAGAAAGAAGCCGCGACCCAAGCCCTGTCCCAGGGAATGACTCCGGAAGAACTCAAGGCCAAGCAGGACGCGGCGGCCAAAGCTGCGAGCGAAACGAAAACCGTCGGGACGCTTAACGAAAAACTCAAGGTTGCCAGTGCGGCATCAGCTGCGGGTGATTACGATTCCGCAATCGCCACCTTGAATGAAGCCAACCAGATTGACGGCACCCGCGACCAGATCTGGGCGTTGCTCGGAGACGCCTACCGCGCATCGGCAACCAAGCAGACCGATTCGGCCGCAAAACAGGAACAGTATGAGAAGGCCGTGACCGACTACCTGAAGGCGATTGAGCTGCGCAGCGCCGCACCGAATCCAGAGAAAGATCCCAACAGAAATAAGGATCTAGCCGCTTACTATAACAACCTTGCCGACGCTTATTCGAAGTCCCACAAAGTCGATGATGCGGTGACGAACTATAACAAAGCGGCCGAACTGGATCCGGCGCATGCCGGCTCGTATCTGTTCAACGTGGGGGCTGTCCTGACCAATGCAGGCCGCCCGGATCAGGCAAACGTGGTGTGGGACAAAGTAATTGCCGCCGATCCGACTAAAGCTGAGGCGTACTACCAGAAGGGCGTGAACTTGCTCGGCAAGGAGACGGTCGGGGCGGACGGCAAGGTAGTGGCGTTCGCAGGTACAGCGGAAGCCTTTCAGAAATATCTTGAGCTTGCGCCAGATGGTCCGCACGCCAAGGATGCCAAAGACATGCTGGCAAGCATCGGCGCGACCGTGGAAACCGGCTTCGGGAACAAGAAAAAGCCGCCCGTGAAGAAATAGGCTGAATACAGTACTCAGTTCCCGGTTCTCGAAAACCATAAGGCGCGGTCTCAGCTGAGAACTGGCAGCCGTTTCTGGTTACCGAGGTCTATGGCCTACTTGTCCTTCGCTCTTCCGTACATCCGGGTTACATTCAATACATAGATTTCTCTCCGACGTTTCTCCCCTGTGGCGTCAATTCTGATCATTGGCATGTAGGCATGTAGGAATGTAGCGAGGAGTGTAGGGAATGGCTGCTCCGGGGAATTCCCCGATCGCAATTGCCTTTGAGGGCTTCAGTGGAACGGGAACGGGCTCGATCCCGACGCCGGCTCTGCTGGCGGGGATGTTGCGTGCCTCGGAGAAGGTCAGCGATCTGATGTTTTCGCCGGGGCGTCCGCCGCAAGTTGAGATTCACGGTCAGCTGACGGCGGTCGAAATCGCCGGGAGCAGCATACTTTCGGCGGATGACACGCGGCGTATCGCGGCCGACTTGATCGGCACGAATAAGCAGGCCATCAATACGCTTCGCGAGCAGGGTTCGTGCGATGTGTCCTACGGCCTGCCGGGAATGGCGCGGTTCCGCGTTAATGTGTTTATTCAGCGCGGAAGCTGCGCGATTGTGATGCGCGTCATCCCGACGGTGATTCCGACCTTCAGTTCGCTGCGTCTGCCGGCGCAATTGGAAGAGGCGGCGCAGGTTCGCAATGGAATCATTCTGGTGACGGGCGGAACGGGATCGGGCAAGTCTTCGACGCTGGCGGCATTGATTGATTGCATCAACAGCCAGCATTGCTATCACGTGCTGACGGTTGAGGATCCCATCGAATTTCTGCATCGGCATAAGAAGTCAACTGTGCACCAGCGCGAGTTGCACAGCGACGCTCCGAATTTCGCGCTGGCGTTGCGTGCGGCCCTCCGCCAGGCGCCGCGGGTGATTATGGTGGGCGAAATCCGCGACCGGGAGACGCTGGAGATTCTTCTTGAGGCCGCCGAAAACGGCCATCTTGTTCTTTCCAGCATGAACACCGTCGATGCCTCGAAAACGGTGGAGCGCATCCTCGGCACATTTCCGGCTACAGACCAGCAGTCGCTGCGAGAACGTCTGGCCAAGACTTTCCGCTACATCATTGCGCAGAGGCTGATTCCACGGACGGATGGCGGGGATCGCGTTGCGGTCGTGGAAATTCTGAAATCCAACTCGCGCACTCGCGACTGCGTCGAACAGGGAGAGCGGCCGGGCCGCACCCTGCTGGACGCGATCAAGGCCAGCGGGAACGAAGGCATGCAGCACTTCGATAGCGAGATTGCGAAGCTTGTCCGGTCGGGGTTGGTGGATCTGGAAACCGGGCTGGCTTTTGCCAGCAACGCTACGGTGCTGGGACAGGAACTGGCGCGTTAATACAGTACCCAGTACCTGGTTGCCAGTACCCAGCCGCCACTTCCTCAGAACAGCATTGCGTGCTCTGCCTTTCTCTGCCTGGCAGAATTCGGCGGCGTATTATTCCTCTATGTCTTCTTCCCCTCTCTCCTCCTTCCGCCGGGACTGCGGCTGGGGTGGTTAGCTTTGAAGTCGCTCGGCACCTGGTGGAAAAGCACGCGGCTGGCGTGTGTCCGGAAGAAGCGGAGACAGTCGATCTGCTGGCTGGGTTGGGGCGGGTGCTGGCGGAGGGGATTGTGGCGGACCGCGATTTTCCTCCTTTTGCCCGGGCTACTCGCGATGGATATGCGGTGCGGGCGGCGGATTTGGCTGAGGTTCCGGCACGGCTGGAAGTGGTGGGCGAGGTGAAGGCGGGCGACTGGCCGGAGGCGAAGTCGTGCTCGGTGGGGCGCGGGCAGGCAGTGGGGATCATGACTGGGGCTCCGCTGCCGGCGGGGGCGGATGCGGTGGTGATGGTGGAGCATACTTCGGCGGTGGATGATCTGGGGGATGCAAGAGATGCTTTGGCCGGTGGTTCCCACCCTAACGCGGCACAAACCGCCGCGTTAGAGTGGGGCACCCTCGGTGGAGAAGATCCGCAGTACTCAACGGAAGTTTTCACGGGAAATTTGTGGAGATCCAGTCGCCGCGTCGACGCGTGGCGAAAATTTTGTTCCGCGCGGGGCAGAGGCGCGGGCGGGACAACTGCTGCTGGATCGCGGACGGCGGCTGGATCATGCTGGCGTTGCGATTGCGGCATCGGTCGGCAAGAGTCGCGTGCAGGTTTTCCGGAAGCCGCGGGTGGCGGTGCTTTCGACCGGCGACGAAGTGGTGGAGATTGACGCGACGCCGGGGCCGGCGCAGATTCGGAATTCGAATTCGTATTCGCTGGCGGCGCAGGTTCTGAACGCGGGTGGCGAGGCGGTGCGGCTGGCGATTGCTCCGGATGACCGGGGCGGCTGCGGGCTTTGATTGAGGAAGGATTGGAGTGCGATTTATTGTTGCTGACGGGCGGCGTCTCCATGGGGAAGTACGATCTGGTGGAGCAGGTGCTTGGGGAGTTGCAGGCGGAGTTTTATTTTACGGGAGCGGAGATTCAGCCGGGGCGGCCGGTGGTGTTTGGTTCGTGTGGAAGGAAATATTTCTTTGGGCTGCCGGGGAATCCGGTATCTACCATGGTGACTTTTGAATTGTTTGCTCGGCCGATGATTGAGGCGTTGGCGGGGATGACGGCGAGGCCGTTGATTTTTGTTGGGGCGCGGTTGAAATCGGAAATACGGACCAAGACTGGATTGAAGAGATTTCTTCCGGCGGTGCTGGCGGGAGAGTTTGAGAATGCCGAGGTGGAACTCGCGCGATGGCAAGGATCGGGCGACATTGCGGCGCTGGCTCGGGCGAACTGTTATGTGGTGATTCCTCCAGAGCGGGAGCGGATGGAAGCGGGGGAATGGGTGTCGCTGCTGATGCGGTGACGGTCGCGCAATTCTATAAGGACGAATTCGGCCTCGTCTAAAGCGATGCCCTGATACGAAGCCATACGATAAGCTGTTGCTGATGGCCAAGAAACTACTTTCGCACTACGACGCGCAGGGGCAGTCCCGCATGGTGGATGTGTCGGTGAAGGCGCGAACGGCGCGCGAGGCGGAGGCTACTGCTTTTGTGCTGATGACGCCGGAGGTGCTGCGGGCGTTGCCTCAGAATCCTAAGGGTGATCCGCTGGAGGTCGCGCGGACGGCGGGAATTATGGCGGCGAAGCGGACGGCGGAGTTGATTCCGATGTGCCATCCGGTGCCATTGTCGCACATTGCTGTGACCCTACGCGTGTGCGAGAATGGCGTTTCTATCGCGACAAAAGTGAAAACTACGGCGGAGACGGGTGTGGAGATGGAGGCGCTGGTCGCGGCTAGCGTGGCGGCGCTGACGGTGTATGACATGTGCAAGGCGCTCGACAAGGGGATCGAAATCCGGCAAGTGGTGCTGGAGCGGAAGTCGGGCGGGAAGAGTGGGGACTACGTTAGAAGCGGCAAGCGCAAATAGCTTTTTATTGTTTTTCATTTATGGCGAGCAACGTCAAAATCCTGCTGGTGGATGACAACCCGATGGTGCTGGGAATGCTGCAGCAGGCGCTCTCGGCGCTCGGGGAGGTGACCGTCGCTAATGACGCTGCCGATGCGCTCTTGAAGGCGGTCGAAGAGGTGCCGGACGTGCTGATCAGTGACTATCGCATGCCGGGGATGGATGGGCGGCAGTTGCTGGAAAAATTGAAGAGCAGGCCGGCTACGGCGGGGATCGCGGTGATCCTGATGGCCAGCAAGGCTGACATCAGTGAACGATTATCGGTGCAGGACCCGATCGAAGATTATCTGGAAAAACCTTTCTTCCTCAAAGATGCGACGCACAAAATCAAACGCGTGGTGGACCGGATCGCGCTGGAAAAACTGAGTAAGGCAGCGTCGACTGATGGCGTGTTGCGCGGCAGTTTGTCGCAGATGAATGTGATTGACCTGGTGCAATCGCTGGAGATGGGGCGCAAGAGTTGTCTGCTTACGATGACCAAGGGTGACGACAAGTGCGAAATCTATTTCAGCCAGGGGCAGGCCAAACACGCCGCTTATGGCCCGATTACGGGAGACGCAGCGGTTTTCAAAGTGCTGCGCTGGACGGAAGGAAACTTCCAGATTGATTTCAACGGCAAGTCTTCGAAGGAAACGACGACGCTGAACACGCAGGGCCTGCTGATGGAAGGGCTGCGGTTGCTGGATGAGGCGCAGCGGGACGCGGCGGCTGAGGGTGAAGATGTCCTCCTCGACACCTGATGCTGCGAATACTTCATGGGACGCGGGCGGCGGTGCTGACGGTCAGCGATTCTTGTTCGCGCGGAGAAAGAGTGGATCTCTCCGGCCCGGCGGTAGCGAAAGCGCTAGAGCGGCACAAATTTCAAGTGGTGGTGCGCAGCATTGTCGACGATGAACGCGCCTCGATTCAGGAAAAACTGATTGAGTTATGCCGGTCGGCTCGACTGGTGGTGACCACGGGCGGAACCGGGCTTGCTCCGCGGGATGTGACGCCGGAAGCTACCGCCGCGGTGTGCGATCGACTGGTGGAAGGGATCGCGGAGCAGATGCGACTGCGGGGAATGCAGAAGACGCGGTTTGCTGCGCTAAGCCGCGCGGTGTGCGGGGTGCGGGGGGCGAGCTTGATATTGAATTTGCCGGGCAGTCCGGCGGGGGCGGTCGAGTCGCTGGAGGCGGTGATGAATTTGCTGCCGCATGCATTGGAGTTGATCGCGGGAAAAACGGACCACGAGGGTCGTTAGTCCAGTGTCGTTTGGTTGGGCAACATTGGTAGACGTTGCGGGCCGCGCGGCCGGAAAGCATACGATCGCGCTCAATCGAGAATTTTCTAGGTTGCATTTCGGAGGCGATATGGGAACGAGACTGGCAGTGGCAGCGACGGTGATGAGCCTCGCCTTCAATGTCGCAGCCCAGAAGGAGATGCACATGGTCCATGCCAAAGGTTCTTTCGACGTCAAGATGATTCCCGCCGAACAAACTGACTTCGAGAAGGCGAACGACATTGCACGGTTCACCTCCGACAAGACCTGGCACGGTGACTTCGAAGGCGTCAGCCACGTAGAAATGATCACCGGCTCGACCGCGAGCACCGGCTCCATGGCCTACGTTGCGATTGAGCGTATGACGGGCAAACTTAACGGCCGGCAGGGCAGCTTCACGTTCTCGCACCGCGCCAGCATGATGAAAGGCGACGCCGCCTCTGCGGGAGAACTGAGCATAACGGTCGTACCCAATTCCGGCACAGGAGAGTTGACCGGACTCACAGGCTCGCTCATGATCCATATCGACGCTCAGGGTAAACACACCTGGACATTCGATTATTCGCTCCCGTAGCGATTCTCACGTGAAGTGTCTGAACCCGCCAACAAGCGACTAACGACTGCTCTTCTTCTTCTCGCGTAAACTTATCTTCTTGAATAAGATCAAACATTTTGTCCACGCTTACAGCGACTGGATCAAACACCTGCTTGTTCCGCTGGGGCCGTGGGGAATGCTGGCGTTTGCGGCGGTGGATGGGTCGTTCCTGGGCATGCCACTGGATGCGATTTTCGTGAGCTATGTTTACAACGATCGCGCGCGATTTCTGCTGTATGTACTCCTCGCCTCGGCGGGGTCGGCGCTGGGCAGCGTTGCTCTCTACTGTATCGGATACGCGGGCGGCGAGGTGCTATTGCGCAAGCGGCTTTCTCCGGAGCGGTTCGAAAAGATTCACAAATCGTTCGATCGCCATGAATTCTGGGCGCTGATGTTTCCGGCGATGTTGCCTCCGCCCACGCCTTTCAAGATTGTGGTGCTGGCAGCGGCCGCGTTTGAGATGAATTTCGGGCATTTCCTGCTGGCGATATTTGCGGGACGGTTTGTGCGCTTTCTGATTGAGGCGCTGCTGACGTTGTGGTTTGGTCCGCAGATTGTGACGCTGACGGGCAATGCATTGGCTCACCACTTCGTTTGGATTCTGGTGGGGGCGGGAGCGCTGGTGGGGATTTGGCTGTTGTGGCGGCGAGCGGAGCGGACTGACCAGGAAATAAAAAATGCAGCGGGGAAAAATTCCGCGCAGCGCGGAAAAGAAAATAGCTCGACTACGGCATCACCGTCACCGTAATCGTGTTCGATTTCACGACATCGTCTTTGGCGTCGACCGAAGCGATGCGCGAAAGCTGGATTGTATATTTGCCCGGCTGACTCAGGTCATACAAGCGGCTGATGCGGTCACCATTAATGTCCATGCTTTCGCCGGGCTTGAGAATGCGCGCAGGCCAGCCGTGTCCCGTCGATCCAGTCTCTGGATGGCTGATGGGCCGCTTCTGGGCGGGGCTACCGCTACTGTCGCGGACTTCGTACTGGTGGGAGAAACCCACGCCAGTCCTCGGATCTGCGTCGTAATCCAAGGAAAGGTTGTGCTTGGAGGTATTTTTCAACTGCACTTTGATGAATATTTCCGAGCCGGCCTTGACGGTGTAACTGTCGGTGCCGGTTTGAGACGCGGGGTCCTCCACACTAATGGTGAGGACAAACGGCAGCCCGACAGTTGTGGCTTCTACCGGGTTCCACGCTATGCAGAGCGTGCAGAGCAGGAAGATCAACACAATCCGTGGAATTCGGATTGGACGCGTCGGCAGCATAGCCGCCATGTAGGTCCTCGGCCAACTATACCGCTGCCGCGCCGTGAGCCTTGCCGGAACGGGCGATTGCAGCCGCGATTGCGGGCAAACCGAAGATGACTGCGGTGAAGAGCATGTCTCCGGCTGCCGTGCTGCGGAAGAACGGCAGGCCGGCGGCGTAGCAGATCATCAGACCAGAAACGGTTTTGGGATACATGGTCCCCCACGCCCAGACGGCGAAATTACTGACTAGGAAGAAAGATACGGAACTGGCTAGCGCTGCGCCGCCGATCCGCAGCCAGTTGGAGTTTTCTCTCAACCCGGTGCCCAGCCAGAGAATCGCGGCATACCAGACCCAGACTACGAGTTGGTCGGCGGTGAACGGGTAGGCATACACGAACTTATTGAGGATGAGGTCGGAAACGGCGAGCAACGCGAAGGGCACCCAGAGCTGGCGTTTCGAACCACGCGCGCCAAAATAGAGAAGCGCGGCGGCCACCGGGGTGAAATTCCAGGGATGCGGCATGAACGGCATCCGCGCCGCGACCGCGAAAATTACGAATAGATAGGCCAGCATTAATTCACCTCGTTACGTGTTAGTTAGGATTGTTGCGCGAGGGGATGCCGTGGGTCAAGCGCGGGCCGATTTAATGACGGATGGCACAGCAAGAGTGGCCCACGATTGATCTTTCGCCCCGCTGGGGCTGGCGGTCTTTCACTTCCCTACCCACGGCTTGCGCCGTGGGCTGCATTCTTGCGCCGCTTCGCGGCTCTTGCGGGCGATCCTATTCCACTCTGTCGGCGTGGGTCACGACACCATTCGCTTCATCCGTTCAGCTGTATGGCTGCCGGTGAGGACACCCGGTTTCACAACAACACGTTATTTTGTATTCGCGCTTCGCATCCCGAATCGTTCCTCTACTACTTGCAGATCGCGGGTCAGGAGCACACTGGCACCTAGTGTGGCGCGGGCGTTGCTTCCGGGATAGTTGTAGCGGAGATCGCGGAAGCGGACCAGGTAGGCGGCGCGATTACTTGCGATTGGATTGTCCTGAAGCTGTTCGGTTTCGGTGATGGGATATTGGGCCCAACTGAGGTAGACGCGCCCTAGATAAGTTTTCTTGGCGGCTAGGGTGATGAGAGTCTCTTCGGGCTTGTAGTGAATCTGCATTTGGGCTGCGGGATCGACCTCGGGAGACATCGAAGCGAAATTCAGCGAATCGACATCCATGGTGGCGAAGAAGGCGGGCGTTTCTACAACTCCGTACCACACGAACGGATTGATCATGTAGGGATAGGCGGAAACTCTGAGCGCATCGGCTCCCTGGTAGTTGCGCGACTCGAGCGCGGCTACGGCGCGATTGTGCTCGTAGGCGCGAAGTCCCCAGTAGGCGACGACGGCGAGCAGGGCTACGGTCGCAGCTAGTCTCCCCCTAGGCGCGGTGTTTTTGTTGCGGGCGCCGATCTCTTCGTTGATGAGTGCGAACAACGCGGGCAGAACCAGGCCCAGGGTGAGAATGACCAGCAGGACGGGCTCGACTATGAAGACGATGTCCCAGGAATACCAGCGTTCGGAGAAGGGCCAGAAGGGGCGCACTCCGTAGTTGTTGGTGAAGTCGAGGAGAATGTGGCTGAGGCCGGCGAGACAGGCGTAGGCGAAGAGCAATCCCCAGCGCGGGGGAAGGTTGGGATTGCGGGTCTTGCGTCCGCGCAGGCGCCAGAGGAGATAGACGAATCCGACGACCGCGGCGGCCACCAGCGGCACTCCGAGGAAAGAATGAGTGAAGCCGCGGTGATGGTTCAGGCCGAAGGCGGATCCTCCGAAGCGGCTGAAGACGTCGAGGTCGGCGGCTTCGGCGGCAAGAGTTAGCGTGGCAGTGGCTAGCGCTGTCTTGCGGTTGAGTCCAGCACGGCCCATGGTGGCGCCGAATAGGAAGTGGGTTACGGGTTCCATTAGAGGTTAGAGGTGAGAGGTCAGATCTCAAAGGTGATACTTCCGCGATCTGACCTCTCACCTTTAACTTCGTTTATCCACTACCTCGCTTGCGAACGTCGAGCTTACGCTGGTCACGGGACTCGACCATTCGCTCATGGGATGCGTGGCGCTGCAGTCGAGGCACTTGGTTCCGGCATATTGCATGGCGCAGTGCGGGCACACAGCCTGAGTTTGAAAACTGTCGAAGGGCTGTCCGCAGCGTCCACACTTCCAGTAGTCGCCGATCGGAGGGCTGGCCTGGCAGGATGGACAGGAGTATCCAAATCGCCGCGGCAGTTTCGCGAACTTCAACAGGGCCCGCGCGTGCTGGAGTCCGCTCCAGCAATTCATGAGCAAATAAAGGCGATCAGGCCGAGCCAGGTATCGCGCGACCAGATCGCGAGACCTATGAATGCGGCGATGCCAATGAACCCGAGGATGGTGGCTACCATCAAACTGCGAGCGCGTCCGAACACAAACCACAGCAGGGCACGCAGAATCTGGCCGCCATCGAGCGGATAAATAGGAAGAATGTTGAAGACCAGCAACCCGACGTCGATATAAAAAATAGTGTGATCAAGTATGCAGGTCAGGGACGGTCGTGTACCAGCCCGATACGTAGCTCAGGCGCCCAACGCCGATTATGAGTGGGATGAGGGCACGTTCACGAGCGGGCCGGCGGCGATGCTCCACAATGTTGCGCCGGGGCGCAGCGGCGGATTCACGTAGGCCACGCCGCCGAAGCGGCCAGAGGACGATTTGATTTGCCTGTCCACCGACTTGGCGGCAGGCCAGCGCGTGGCCGAATTCGTGGAGGATCACGATCAGGAACAGGGCAAGGTATTCCGCACGTTCCAGCCGATCGAGGAATAGTCTCCCTTGCGCGCGTTGATCTCGTAAAACGCCAGCAAAAACCAAGACCAATGGAGGAAGACATCGATTCCGGAGAATCGGAAGAGGCGAATTGAGCCTTGGCGACCGGTGGGCATTGCGCGCATTCATAATACCGCCCCGAGGTGTCCGAGACGGACAAGCGATTACGCAGGAACTACCAGCGACAGGGCATCGGGCTGCATGGTCATGCGCGCGGGCAAGCGGCCGAGGAGTTCTCCGTCGGCCTCGACGTAGACGTGGTCGTCTTTGTGGACGGCGTTGTGACCGTCGCTTTTCTGCGGCAACTGACAGACGACTTCGGAGCAGCTGACCAGATCGATGCCCTTGATGTTCCATTGGCGGCCGAGAAGCGCTCCGGCTACGTATTGTATGTAGGCATTGCGGCTGGCGGTGCGGCACATCACGGTGCGCAGGTCGGCGCAGTCGAGCGAGGCTCCGGGAACCAGCTCGCGAAGAATGTTTCCGAAGAAGCGGATTCTTACGGCTAAGAGTTCGGTCAGGACGGCTTGCTGGCGCAGGCCGTTTCCGTTGGCGTAGTCGACTTCAAATTTCCTCATGCGATGAGTTGCCCACAGGTTCCAGGCTTTGAAGTAGTAGGCGGCCATGCCTCCGCGGTTCTTGAGTTCGGCGGTCAGTTTGTAGAACAGGTGGGCGTCCACTCCGATTCCGGCGGCGACGGTGAAGTAGCGAGCGGCGGAGTTGCCTCTGAAATCTTCGTACTCAATTCGGCCGAGAGGGATGCGGCGGACTGTTCCGGTGACGGCGGCCTTCGCCGCGGCGCTGGGGCGAAACGGGATTGCCAGATCGTGGGCGAGAGCGTTGGCGGTGCCGAAGGGAAGAATGGCGAGCGCTACGGGAGTTCCAGCCAACGCTTGAATGATGTCGTGGATGGTGCCGTCGCCTCCGCAGGCAAAGACGGTGTCACTGCCGTCGGCGACGGCGCAGCGCGCGTGGTCGGTCGCTTCCTGGCTGGAGCGGCAAACCGTAAGTTCGGTGCGGACACCGGCTGACTGGATGATTCCGATGGCATGGTTCAATTCCGCGTCGCGCTTTTTGCCGCGGCGTCCGGAGTTGGGATTGAACAGGATTGTGGCTTTGTGCATGCGCGGGCTAGCTTCGTTCTGAACTCTGCTTTGAGTTTAGCGCACCGCACGGGCCTCGATGGAATAGACGAGGTGCTGAAATCCGCGCCAGTTCACTTCCTTCCAAATAGTCATGCCGACGCGTTCGGCGACTCGGCGTGAGGGGAGATTCTCGGGGCGGATCAGGGAAATCAAGCGATCGGTTTTCAGGTGCGCGAAGGCCCAGTCGCGGCAGGCCACGGCGGCTTCGGTTGCAAGGCCCTGGCCCCAGAAGTCGCGGCGCAAGTGGTATCCGATTTCGTAGAGGCTCTCACCTTCGACCTGCTGCACGGATGATGCCGCAATCGCCGATCAGTTCTTGCGTCTGCGTATCGCGTGACTTTAGCTCCATGGCCCAGAGGCCGACGCCGTCATCGCGGTAGCGTTGACGGTTGCGCTCAATCCATTGCTCGACGCCGGCTCGATCGTACGGTGCGGGGTAATAGCGCATGGTTTCGGGATCGGAGAGGACCAGGGCCAGGGCGTCGGCGTCTTGCGCGGTGAACTCGCGCAGATGGAGGCGCGGGGTTTGGAGAATCGTCATTAGCGGCGAGCTGTTGCAACAAACTCAGTCTAGCAATCGTCGGGTTAAACTCGAAGCATGGTGGAGATGGGACGGGTGCTGGTGGCGCTTGGCGTGGCCCTGGTGGTGATTGGGGGCATCGTCCTGCTTTTGGCGCGGACGGGATTGCCGGTTGGACGGCTGCCAGGGGATGTTCTGTATCGCGGGAAGAACACCACTTTCTATTTTCCGCTGGCTAGTTCGATTCTGATTAGTGTCGTGCTTTCCATTGTTCTCTTTCTGATTGGGCGGCTGAAGCGGTAACCCTCTGCCGACGAGCTTCTTTCGGCTGTCCCCATCTGTGTCTTGCTCGCGCGACAGAGTAAACTGTCGCACCGAAGACATTCTCAACGGCTGAAGCTCTCATGGAGATGTCCGACCAACTCGGGTTTCATTTTCGGCCTCCGGAGCGGCGTGTGTGGACGGTGCGGGCGCTGGTTTCGGCGGTGCGATCGCACATTGAGCGCGAGTATTCGGATTGCTGGGTGGAAGGCGAAATTTCCAACCTTCGCATTCCCGACTCCGGGCATTTGTATTTCACTCTGAAGGAAGAATCGGCGCAGATTCGCGTGGTGATGTTCCGGTCGTCGGCTAAGCTGCTGCGGTTTCGTCCGGAGAATGGATTGCAGGTCACGGTGCGCGGGCGCATCACCGTGTATGAAGATCGCGGGGAACTGCAGATTTCGGCGGAGTTCATGGAGCCGAAGGGCGCGGGCGCGCTGCAGTTGGCGTTCGAACAACTGAAGGCGCGATTGCAGGCAGAAGGATTGTTTGAGGCTTCGCGAAAAAAACCGATTCCGCCATTGCCGCAGCGAATTGGAATTATCACTTCACCGCAGGGGGCGGCGCTGCGGGACATCCTGAATATTCTCGCTCGGCGGCATCACTCGGCGAATGTGCTGATTTATCCGGCGCAGGTGCAGGGAGACGCGGCTCCGGGCGAGGTGATGGCTGGGCTGCGACACTTTCAAGGGGAAGTGCGGCGCGGCGCGGCAGTTGAGGTCATCATTATTGCTCGCGGCGGCGGCTCGGCTGAAGACCTGGCCTGCTTCAATCATGAAGGGCTGGCGCGGGCGGTTGCCGATTCGAAGATTCCGGTGATTTCTGCGATTGGGCACGAGACGGATTTCACCATCGTGGATTTTGTCGCCGACCTGCGAGCGCCTACGCCTTCGGCGGCGGCGGAACTGGTGATCCGGTCGCGACAGGAGATTGAAGCGCAGGCGGAGGAGTTGTATCGGCGGCTGGAGCACGGGGTGCGGTACCGGCTGCTGATGGCGCGTCAGGAATTGAGCGAGCGGGCGCAGCAGGGGGCGTTTGCGCGCATGATGGATGGCATCCACCGGCGGCAGCAGAATGTGGATGAACAGCGCTTCCGGCTGGAAAAGGCGGAGCGGCAACTGCTGGAACGATGTCATCGGCGTTGTGAGAATGTTGCGGCCGCTGTACGGCACTATGACGCGCGACGGCGTCTGGCAGCGATCCGGCAGCAGTTGGCGGCTCAAGTTGCGAACCTGGCTGCCGCAACTCACAGGCGATTGCTGGAGAGTCGCGGGGCGCTTGATCGCCAGACCGCGAGCCTGGAGGCGCTTTCGCCGCTGGCGATTCTGAATCGCGGATACGCGCTGGTGTTCGACGCGAAGGGCGAGCTGGTGAAAGATGCGGCGCGTTTCGAAGCTGGAGATGAGTTGTCGGCACGACTGGCTCGGGGACGGGTTCGAGCACGCGTCACCGCGACGGAACGCACTGAACCGTAACGCGGCGGACCGGAATCCGGCGCGCTTCCTTAGACAGGCACCAGACAGACACACTGCATCAGGGGCGCGGCATTTAGAATGAAGACCAATCCAACTCTTGACGTGAGGCTGGCGTGACACCGTCGGTGGTGTGGTCGCACATCTCGGTTATCTCGATCATCGATGTTTTGCTGGTCGCGTTCCTGATCTACCAGTTCCTGGTGCTGGTGCGGGGCACGCGGGCTGCGCCGATGCTGGTTGGAGTAGCGACGCTGGGGTTGGCTTTCTATTTCGCGTATCTCGGGGAATTGCGCACCCTGAACTGGCTGCTCAGCACCATGCTTCCGTATGTTGTGTTCGCGCTGATCGTTGTTTTCCAGTCGGAAATCCGGCACGCGCTGGCGAATCTTGGGAGCCGCATTTCGCTGATGCGGTCTTCGAGTTCGGTGGCCGACGTTTACGACGACATTGTTCTGGCGGCCAATCTTTTTTCGCAAAATCAGACGGGCGCGCTGATCGTAATCGAGCGTGAGATCGGGCTGCGCACTTACATCGAGAGTGGTGTGGCGCTCGATGCCCGGCTATCGTATGACCTGCTGGCAACTATATTTCGTCCGAGCGCGCCGTTGCATGATGGCGCCGTGATCGTGCAGCGTGACCGGATCGCGGCCGCGGCTTGCTTCCTGCCGCTGTCGATGAACCCGGTGCTCTCAACCCAGTTGGGGACGCGGCATCGCGCGGCCATTGGCATCACGGAAGAGACGGATGCGGTCGCGGTCATTATTTCAGAAGAGACAGGCACGATCAGCGTCGCGGTGGCGGGGGGCATTGAACGCGAGTTGACGGTGGAGCGTCTGCGGGAACGGTTGAGCAATCTGCTGCGCCGTTACGCTCCGGCGCACGCTCGCCCGAGTGCGATGGAGGAAAGTCTTATCGAAGAGGAGCCGCCTAGTTCGCAGCATGTTTCTCAGCATGGCTCGCAACCGAGTTCGCAACTCTCCCGACGGCAGGATGCCGGAAGGGAGGACTGACGATGCCGAGGTTTGCCGAGCGCAGCTGGTTCCAGCGTATTGTGCTTCACAACATCGTGCTTAAGGTTGTTTCCCTGTCGCTTGCGATCGGCTTGTGGCTGGCAGTGGCGCGCGATCCTGTCGCGGAAGTTGAAATGAGGGTTCCGATCGAGTTTCAGAATCTTCCCGACAGTCTGGAGATCGATTCCGCGAACTCCACCGAGGTGCAGATTCGTGTACGGGGCCCGGAGCGGGTGATCCATCGATTGCAGGCGGCGGATGTGCATGCCGAGATTAATCTGTCCAAGGTGCAGCCGGGGGAACGGACTTTCGATTTGAGCAATTCGCAGATCCATGTGCCGCAAGACCTGGAGGTAGTGCAGATCATCCCCGGCCAGTTTCACCTCTCGTTCGATGAGCGCGCGACGCGGAAGATCGAAGTTCACCCGCGCGTGATTGGAAGTTTTGCGAGCGGCTTGCGTGTGGCGCAGGTGAACGCTGATCCACCGGAGGTCACGATTAGCGGACCTCGCCGGCGTGTCGATGCGGTGGAAGCGGCCATCACCGATCCGGTGGACGCCAGCGGAGTCATGACTCGGGCTACATTCGCGACGCACGCTTACGTCACGGATCCTCTGATTCAGGTGGCACACCCCACTTCGATTCGGGTGACGGTTACTATGGAAGGGTCGGGAGAAAAGAGATAAGACAGTCGTAATAAGAGAGTCGTTGGTTGATAGTCGATGGTCGTTCGCGGATCTGGAATGAACGACGGTGTGCGAACGACTAGCGACTAACGACCGACGACTGATTCATGACGCAAACCAGACAACTCTTCGGTACGGACGGGATTCGCGGCGTGGCGGGCGAATTTCCGCTGACGCGCGACAGCGTTTATTGGATTGGGCGGGCTTTGGGGCACGATCTAACGCACGTGAATGCCAAGGCGCGGGTGGTGATTGGACAGGACACGCGAGCCTCCAGCCAGTGGATTGCGGACAGATTTCTGCAGGGACTGGCGTCGGTGGGCGTGAAAACGCGCAGTGCGGGAGTGATCACCACGCCCGGGGTTGCGTTCCTGGCGCGTTCGCAGGGGTTCGATGCCGGAGTGGTGATTTCCGCTTCGCACAATCCCTGGACCGATAACGGGATCAAGATTTTTTCCGGCGATGGCTACAAGCTGCCGGACGCGCGCGAGTTGGCGATTGAAAAAGAAATTTTCACGCTGCTGCAGGCGGGCGCGGCGCCGGCGCCGGATTCTGCTGCGGAGGCGACGAGCGAAGTTTCGAGCGTCCCTGGCGAGGAAGGCCTGCGCGAGTCTTATGTTCGCTGGCTCGCGGGCAGTGTTTCTACCGACTTGAGCCGGTTGCGCGTGGCGGTCGATTGCGCGAATGGCGCGGCAACGGCGGAAGCTCCGGAGTTATTTCGCTCGCTCAAGATCGCTGCGACGTTTCTGAATGCCGCGCCGAATGGAGAGAACATTAACGAGAATTGCGGCGCGCTGCATCCGGCAACGGTGGCACGGTTTGTTGCCGACAAACAAGGGAGTTTCGATCTCGGGATCACCTTTGATGGTGATGCGGACCGCGCGTTTTTTTGCGATGCCCAGGGGCGGGTGATCGACGGGGACGGGGTTCTGTTGCTGGCGGCGCGTGAGATGCGGTCGCGCGGCGTACTTGCCAAGGCCACGGTGGTGGCGACGACGATGTCGAATATGGGATTGGAGCTTGCGCTTAAGCGATCGGGCATTCAGATGCTGCGCGCCAATGTCGGCGATAAGTACGTGCTCGAAGAAATGCAGCGCGTGGGCGCGACGCTCGGCGGTGAGCAATCCGGGCACATCCTGTTTCGCGACGGAGAGGCGACTACTGGCGATGGGCTGCTAAGCGCGCTCCGGGTGATGGAGATCATGGTGCGGACGGGCAAGCCGCTGGCCGAGTTGGTGGGCGATTTGAAAGTGTTTCCGCAAACGATTCGGAACGTGCGGGTGCGGAATAAGACTCCCTTTGCGGAGATTCCGGCGGTGCAGGCGGCGATTGCCGCCGCGGAGCGCGAACTCGCAGGCAATGGCCGCGTGGTTGTGCGGTACTCCGGCACTGAGGCGCTGGCGCGGGTGATGATTGAAGCGGAGTCGAAGGAGCAGATGGATCGACTGGCTGAGTCGATCGTCGAGGCGATTCGGTCGGCACTGGGCTCGTAGAAGTCTTGTAATTCCTACCCGTATTACACTTCTTTTTTTTCAACTGGCGGTACGTCCGTTCGTAAGGGCTGGTTATCTTGTGCGTCAAAGCGAGTGCCCCGAGAATAAGAATCGGTTCATAGTCAGCCGAGCCTGACGAAGTTCATGAGAATTCTTATTGTGGAAGACGATGCGGCCCTTGCCAGTTTTATTCGGAAGGGGCTTGAAGCGGAACATCATGCCGTGGATATTGCCAGCGAGGGGAACCAGGGTCGTTCGATGGCGATTGAGTTTGACTACGATTTGGTGGTGCTTGACCTGAACCTTCCGGGGATCGATGGGCTGTCGGTCCTGAAAAGTTTGCGGCAGTGCAAGGCGAATTTGCCGGTGATGATTCTCACCGCGCGCAGCCGGGTTGAAGACCGCGTGCAGTGCCTGGATTCGGGAGCTGACGACTATCTGGTAAAGCCTTTTTCCTATCTCGAACTGTCGGCGCGGGCGCGGGCGTTGTTGCGGCGCAGCCATCTGCCGTCGGAATCGGTGCTCACCGTCCGCGATCTTTGTTTGGATCGGGTGGAACGCAAGGTGGCGCGCGCCGGGCGGCGCATCGAATTGACGACCAAAGAATTCGCGTTGCTCGAATACCTGATGCGCAATGCCGGGCGCCGGCTGACGCGGGCGATGATCATCGAACATGTCTGGAACCTGACTTTTGATTCCACCACGAACGTGGTGGATGTTTACATCAATTATCTGCGGCGCAAGGTGGACGACGGCTTCTCGCCCTGTTTGATTCACACGGTTCGCGGGGTCGGGTACGAGATGAGTCCAGACGGAGCGCTGGCATGAGCGCGCGTTCGCATTCTTTTCCGAATCTGTCGCGCGGGCCGAACGTGCTCGACGATTTGTTGCACTCGCTGAGCCAGCCGCTGACAAGTCTGCGTTGTTCGCTGGAACTCTCGCTTGAGCCCTCGACCGAACCCTCTTTCGAGGAGGTCGCAGAACGGCAGCAGGAGAGTGTCGCGATCGCTCTGCAACAGACGGAAAAGGTTATTGGCATGATCCAGTTGATGCGGGAGTATCTGGACACGGAACGGCCGGAGACTTCTTTGTCTTCGTCTGTGTTCGCTCCGGTTCTGCGAAGTGTGATCGAGGCGTTGTCATCGATTGCGGTAGTACGCGGTGTCCGGTTACGACTGCTTGGGTCATGTGCGGCGACGTTACCAGTACCGGAGTCGCGGCTGCGGCTGGCGTTGCAGTACTTGTTCACGGCGGTGATCGAAGAGCAACCGGTGGGCGGACAAGTTGTGCTTCTGCTGGGTGAAGGCCCGGCGGGAGCGGTGTTGCGGGTGGAAGGCGAACGCGTTTCCGGCGAAAAGAATACTTGCCATCTTGAACATGGGCCACGCAGTCCTCTGATGATGCGCGATCTAGCGGGCGCCACATCAACGCTCCGTAGGGTCAGGCTGGCGATTGCCAGTCGTGTGCTCGAAGGCGCGGGCGCGTCGTTGATTATCGGCGGTCAGACCCGAGCCGATCCGGTTGGATTCGTCCTTCGTATTCCGTGCCGGGTTGGTGATCCTGTTGGCTAATAGAATACGGACTGAGAGTTTTTCAGTGGGCTGCTGAGTAGTACAATCCAGCCTTTCCGGAGGTTGCCCGTGAAGCGTTGGATTTTTCTGTTGAGTTTATTGGGGCTGGTTTCCGCGAGCTGGGCTCAGACAAACGCGCCCGTGGTGGCGCCGGTGACGGTGATCCGCGCGGGAGTGTTGATCGATGGTGTATCGAGTTCCGCGCGTCGCGATGTAATCATCACGATTCGCGGAAACATAATTACCGATGTCGCCGATGGCGGATCTTCGGGCGCTTCGGCGAACCTTCCTGCGGGCGCGACCGTGATCGACCTTTCAGGGGCGACGGTGCTTCCGGGGCTGATTGACGCGCACACTCATATTTTTCTGCAAGGCGAAGTTCCGGCCGAGGGCGGATACGACATTCAGTTGCTGAAGTATCCGCTGGCGTTCCGCGCGGCGCGGGCTACGGTTTCGGCGCGGCGTGCGCTCGAACAGGGATTCACTACGCTGCGCGACATGGAAACCGAAGGTGCGGGCTACGGCGACGTCGGGATCAAGATGGCCATCGAAGGCGGATATATTCCCGGTCCGCGTTTGTTTGTTTCGACGCGCGCGATTTCGACCACTGGAGGATATCCGCTGGAGGGGTACGCGCCGGAGATCGAAGTGCCGAAGGGTGTGCAGATTATTGATGGGCCAGTCGAGGCGCGCAAGGCGGCGCGCGAGCAACTTGACCATGGCGCGGACTGGATCAAGGTGTATATGACGCATCGTTCGTGGGTCGGGAAGAATGGCGAACTGGTATCGCAGCCGACGCTGACGGTGGAGGAACTGCGCGCGATCGTGGACGAGACGCATGGCTGGGGGAAGAAAGTGGCTTGCCACTCTTACAGTGGAGAAGGCATGCAGCGCGCGCTCGACGGCGGCTGCGACTCGATCGAGCACGGGCTGGTGCTGACCGATGCGCAGATCGCGCAGATGCTCCGGCAGGGAACGTGGCTGTGTCCGACTTTGAGTGTTTATTACGGGGATTGGGCGCCGGCGGATACTCCGGCGGGACAGCGCGACCGCAAGCGTGCGTCCGAGCACGAAGTGTCATTTCGCAAAGCGTTGAAGGCGGGCGTGAAGATTGCGTTTGGCACGGACATGGGGGGAATTCCGTGGACGGAGCCGATCGCGCAGGAGTTTCCGCGCATGGTGGAATTCGGCATGACTCCGATGCAGGCGATTCAGAGCGCGACTTCGCGGGCGGCGGAACTGCTGGAGATGAAAGGACGGCTGGGCGTGATTGCTCCGGGCGCCTATGCGGATGTGGTCGCGGTTTCGGGCGATCCTTTGGCGGATGTCAAGATTCTCGAAAATGTCGGATTTGTGATGAAGGACGGCAAAGTGTTCAAGAACGAACTTGGAGTAAAGAAGTGATAGTTCCTTACCGGTGCACGTCTTACCGGTGCACGTCCGGGCTTTGCGCCGGATTCTTGCCTGGCGCCCGGGGAGCCTTGGCGATTTTCACATCGAAGCTGACCGGCAACTGTTTGGGCGGATAACAGGCGGCGTTGTCGCAGGCCTGATATTTCAGGGTTCCACGGACGATGTATTTGCCGGGTTGCACCGAGAGCAAGGGACGAACCAGCACATCTACGCTGAAGTCCCCGGTGTAAACATTGAGCTTTTCGTCGGGATCGAAGGCAAAACTCATGTCCTTGCCTTCGGGGTAGGTGGTTTTGCCGATGACGATGTCGGTCGTGGCCTCCACCTTGAGCACGGTCGGGATCAGGAACTCCGATTTCGGCTGGTTGGAATTGATGTGGTATCCGCTGGCCACGCGGAACAAGAGCGGGACGGTGGCCGGTTTGCCCTGGACGGCGGTCACGACTGGAGCAGGCGCCATCTTTACGACGGGACCTTTCGGGCCGAGATCGTCTTGCGCGCAGGACCAGGCAGAGCAGAGCAGGAGCGCGCTCGTCAGGAGAAGTTTCATTGGCTGTCCTCGGGCTATCCCGGACAAACTTTATCAGAGTTCCTTGAGCATACTCCGGCCATGGTTCCGGTCGTAGTTACTTCTGAGCCTGTACCGCTTGGCCCTGGCTCATGGCCTTTTTGATGTGGTCCACGAAGACGCTGCGGCTCTGCAGGCCGAATTCGCGGGCTATCACCTTGCCGTCGCGATCCAGAAAAAACGTGGTGGGCAGCACGTTGACGCCGCCGTAGCTGTCTCCGACCGATTCCTTGCCCAGCAGGATGGGGTAGTTGACGCCCATTTGCTTGGCGAATTTGGCGATGTCTTCGGTGCTGGCGTCATCCATGGCTACGCCGACGATCTGGAATCCTTGCGGGCCGTACTCTTTTTGCAGGTCGACAAACCAAGGCATTTCGATCTTGCAGGGCTCGCAATATGTCGCCCAGAAATTGAGCAGAACGGCCTTGCCGCGGAGGTCGGAGAGCTTGAGGTTCTTGCCATCGAGCGCGGGCAGTTCGAAGTCGGGTGCCACGTTGCCTATGAGTTGCCCGTTGGCGGGTCCGTTGGCGCGATTATTGCGGGCGGTGCGAATGCCGACGAATAACATGACCGCGACGATGGCGGCGATGAAGAACAGAATCAGACGGATTTTTCTTCACTGGTTAACCTCAAATCTTCGACCGCGCCCGGCCCCTAAAGGGACGCTCGATTTCGAAAAACTTCCGGCATCGCTAAAGCGATGCCTCGATACGAATCCCTGGTTTCCTCGTGCCTGTAGAGCGCAAAACGATTCAAGAACGAGAAATAACGGGAGATGAGCGTGAAGCGGCCCATCACCAGTAGGATGCCCAATGCGATCAGCAAGCCTCCGCTTGCTACTTCCAGGGCATGCATGTGGAACTTGAAGCGGTTGTAGAACTTTAGAAAGCGCTCGATGCCTAGCGAAGTCAGCAGGAACGGGACGGCCAATCCGGCGGAATAGATGGCCAGCAGAAAGATGCCTTTCCATACTGTGTCCTGGGCGGCGGCGAATCCGAGCACGACCGCCAGAATTGGACCCACGCACGGGGTCCATCCAAAAGCGAAAGCAAATCCGATTACAAACGCTCCCCAGGCTGAAGAACTGCCTTTGAGACCATGCAGTCGCGTGTCGGCGAGCAACCACTTGATTTGAAAGAGTCCCGTAAGGTGGAGTCCAAAGAGAATGATGACTGCGCCGGCAATGCGAGCGAGCAGGGATTTGTATTGCGCCAGCACCTGGCCAACTTCGGTCGAGATCGCGCCCAACGTGATAAAGACGATGCTGAAGCCGATGATGAATGCCGCGGAGTTGAGCATCACTTTGCGGAAGAGCTGGCCTTCCTTCAGTTTCAACTGGTCGATCGCGGCGCCGGAGATCAGGGAGACGTATCCGGGGACGAGCGGAAGGACGCAGGGCGACAGGAATGAGATCAGTCCTGCGACGAAGGCGGCGAGCGGTAATGGCAGACTCGTCATATGTCCCTATTGTAGCGAAGCATTTGGTCGCCGGAGCAAGTGCAGAGGTCCTTCCCCTTCGGCGAGCTCAGGGTCAGAATGACAGAAACACTCTATATATTCGACGAAGGTTGGGGCTTGTGGTTATCGCGATCGCGGCTTTTGCGAGGGATTCGGGCCAGGCGGCGTCTTGGTGTTGGACGTCGCGGGTGCTGAATTTGCGGGCGGCGCGACGGTCTCGGCGGGTGCTTCGGTAAAGGCTTTGCGGATGAATCCAGGTGGCACGGTTGCAGTGAGAATTGCGTGATCTGCGGCCTGCTCGACCTTGAGGCTGTCGAAGAACATCTTTACATCCGGATCCGTCCCCTGACTGCCCACGCTACCTTCGGCGGCATGAAAGAGAGCGAGAAAGGCGGAGGTCTTGTCGGCGATGGCGCGCGCGTCCTCCGGACTGTCGGTGAAGGCTTCGGCCCGCAGGTGAAGTGCGCGGAGATAGCGTGCGGAAATTACGGCGACGGCGGGCTTCGGGAATAGGAGGCTCCAGCTACCCAGGCCGCCAAGGGAACTCATTTCGGGGCGCACGCGCAGAATCGCAAAAGACAGACTCGCCAGTGGAACCTGCCGATAGAACTTGCGCAGCAACCAGGGCCCGCCAAAAGGCGAGGCCAGTTTGCGGGAGCGGTCAAGGATTCCTCGAATCACATCGGGGTTCGGATGGTTCGAAACCGCGACGCTATCGTAAGAAAGAATGACTACGCGAACCGTGCGTCCTTCGAACGGGATGTTATAGATGTCAAAGCCGCGGTAGTCTTCGATAGAAGACGAGAGTTTCTTGAGGTATGCAGTCAGCCGGCTGGAGTCGATCTTGCCGACGAAGACTTCGGAGAAGCGCGGTTCATCCGTCGATCCGGCGGTGCCGCTTCCCCAACTCTGGGGATAGTGGATGGCGAACGCAGCCTGGTCCAGATCGCGCTCGAACTGAAAGCCGGTCTCCTCGACGAACTTCTGATAGTCCGGATCGTGAGAAACCGGAGGAATCTGTCCGGTGGCATTGAAGGTGCGAATCCACTTCAGATTGACGTAGAAGAAACCGTCGGCGCCGGGGAGCAGGCGGGCGGGTTCCGGCGCCGCTTGCTTGCGCAGGGTGATGATCAGCGCTATGGCCGCGATAATCATCAAAACGGCCAGTGGGATGGGGAGGCGGCGTCGAATGCGCATCGATTTCGGCGGGTACCGGGCTCATCCGCTGTTAGACAGAGGTGAGCGGGATAATGATAACACCCGATCTGGATCGGGATTTGGCGGGGAGAGATCGACTGCGAGGTGCAGCGGAGCTTCGTGAGGACTTGAGCCGGAGTCCGGTTGCACCTGAAATGCCCTTGTGATAACTTAAATAATTGTCCCGGACATCAGGAAGGGATCGGGGAAGTATTGCGTCTGAAAGGACTTGCTTCCACCTGCTGGCGTAGCTCAGTCGGTAGAGCACCTGATTTGTAATCAGGGGGTCGGGGGTTCAAATCCCTTCGCCAGCTCCAGAAAAACAAGATTCCGGAAACAAAGAGGTTTGCGCGGCGACGCGCGCTGGCGTTGCGGTTTAAGGCACTGGACTTTTAAGACACTTCATCGAAGTTTTTTCCGGCGAGTGTAGTTCAGGCGGGAGTTCTCGCATTTCGTTTGCCGAGCTGAGAATTGCTGAGCGGTGCCGTGTTGTTTTGTGCGCGTGTGCTTTTGGCGAGCTCTGTCGAGCGCCAGGTTTTCGGATTTGCACAGGTGGGTGAGTGGTTAAAGCCAACAGACTGTAAATCTGTCCCTCTCAGGAGGTACGGAGGTTCGAATCCTCCCCTGTGCACCAGATGGAGAGCAAGGTTTCAGAGTTTCAAGGTTGCAAGGTTTCAAAGTTAAGACCGAGCGATTGGGTTCCTTGAAACCCTGAAACTTTGAAACATGGCTTTCGTGTGACGATCAAGAAGAAGTTCGTGCTGGCTCTAATCGCGTATGCGGTGCTCGGCATTTTGGCTTGGACGACGCTGTCGGACGAGCCGATTCAGGTTTTGAATGCGAATATCCGGCTGCGAACCGGGACGCTGTGTGATCCTGGGATTGTTTGCTTTTCGAGCGGCGCTGTATTTTTGGCGTACCCGGATCGAGGAACAACAAGAGCGCGCGAAGCTGACGGATTGAAGTGCGAGTCTGGGGCGGTGCGGGAAAAGCAGGTCCTCCCCCTTCGAAGCTCAGCTCAGGATGGCAAGATTTTGGTGGGCCGATGTAGCTCAGTTGGTAGAGCACTCCCTTGGTAAGGGAGAGGTCATCAGTTCAATCCTGATCATCGGCTCCATAGAGATTGAGGCGGCGGTTTTTACTGAGAGCTGACAGCTGAGAGCTGACAGCTGCGTTTGAGGGCGGGAGTAACTCAGTGGTAGAGTCACAGCCTTCCAAGCTGTTGGTCGCGGGTTCGATCCCCGTCTCCCGCTCCAGAGTTTGAGCGTAGCGTTTTGGATGCGGTATAGCGAATGGAAGGGTGATCGGTGATTTTCGAGCCGGGCGTCATCAAGGTCGAGAAAGAGCGCGAGTTCGGCGACCTGAAGGCGGCGATTGAAAAGGCGTTCGCAGCAGATCGAGTCACAAAGTATTTGAAGGCGCTCGATGGGCGCAAAATTCGCGTCCGTAACCTGGATGCGGTTCTCGCGGCGGATGTGATCGACGCGGGCGCAGGCGATAAGGCTGGAACGGCGCGGTCTTTGTATGGGGCGCTGCCGGTTTCGGACCAGGCCCAGGTGCGAGAGTTTTATCTCTCGAAGATCGAGGAAGTTGATCCCGCGTTGCGGGCCAAGTTTCACAAGCTTTATCAGTACTACTGAGTGGATCTCAGGACGACCATTGATTTGCGAACCAGCCGGCGAGACGCCGGCGCTACAAAGGAAGAAAAATGGCGAAAGAAAAATTTGAACGGAATAAGCCGCACTGCAACGTAGGGACGATTGGTCACATTGACCATGGGAAGACGACGTTGACGGCGGCGATCACGAAGGTATTGCCGAAGCACAACCCGAAGAATACGTTTCGGTCGTTTGATTCGATCGATAACGCTCCGGAAGAAAAGGCGCGCGGAATTACGATTGCCACGGCGCACGTTGAGTATGAGACGCCGAACCGGCACTATGCGCACGTCGATTGTCCGGGACACGCCGACTACATCAAGAACATGATCACGGGCGCGGCGCAGATGGATGGCGCGATTCTGGTGGTCGCGGCAACCGATGGTCCGATGCCGCAGACGCGCGAGCACGTGCTGCTGGCGCGGCAGGTCGGGGTTCCATACATTGTTGTGGCGCTGAATAAATGTGACGCAGTTGACGATCCCGAATTGCTGGATCTGGTTGAGTTGGAAGTCCGCGAATTGCTGAAGGCGTATCAGTTTCCGGGCGACGACGTGCCGGTGGTTCGACTCTCCGCGCTGGGCGCGTTGAATGGCGAAGAGAAGTGGGAGAAGCAGATTGACGCGTTGATGGAGGCGGTGGACAAGAGTGTTCCGCAGCCGGTGCGCGAACTGGACAAGCCGTTCCTGATGCCGATTGAAGATATTTTTTCGATTCAGGGACGCGGCACGGTGGTGACGGGTCGTATCGAGCGCGGCAAGGTGAAAGTTGGCGAGGAGTCGGAAATTGTCGGATTCCGCGAGACGCGCAAGACGGTCGTGACCGGCGTCGAAATGTTCAAGAAGCAATTGGACGAGGGCATGGCGGGCGACAACGCCGGCCTGCTGCTGCGCGGCATCGCGAAAGAAGATGTCGAGCGCGGGATGGTGCTGGCAAAGGGTGGATCGATCACTCCGCACACCAAGTTCAAGGCGGAAGTTTACATTCTGACGAAAGAAGAAGGCGGGAGGCATACGCCGTTCTTCAAGGGATATCGTCCACAGTTTTATCTAAGGACGACGGACGTGACGGGGATTGCGGAGCTGCCGGCGGGCACAGAGATGGTGATGCCGGGAGACAACGTGAGCCTGGTGATCGAGTTGATCACGCCGGTGGCGATGGAGAAGGGCTTGCGATTCGCGATTCGCGAAGGCGGGCATACGGTAGGCGCGGGTACGATTGCGGAGATTGTTACGTAAGGCAGGTCAGAGGTAAGAGGTCAGATTGCAGAAGTAAAAACGAAAAAGCGGCTTGTGGCTTGCCAAGAAGCTAGTGGCTAAAGGCTAAGGCTGGGTTTAGGGAGTGAGCAATGCCCCGAGAGATTATTACGTTGCAGTGTGGTGATTGCAAAGAGCGGAACTATTCGAAGACCAAGAACCGCAAAACGACACCGGATCGTCTGGAACTGAAGAAGTTCTGCGGCCGGTGCCGCAAGCACACGCCACATAAAGAGGTTAAGTAGTCGGTCGCCAGTTAGTCAGTTTCGGTGGTTTGTTTCAACTGAGAGCTGATAGCTGAGAACTGTTTTTAGGGGCGTAAGCTCAACGGTTAAACTGTCGGTCTCCAAAACCGAACTTGGGGGTTCGAATCCCTCCGCCCCTGCCAGAGTTTAGGGCAGAAGGTTGAGGCCCGAGAGGGAGCAGTCGAGGAAAGCGGGAAGGTATGGCGACAGCGGTAGAGCAGAACGCACTTGCGACAACGTTGAGGTCCTGGCCGGAGCGGATCAAGACCTTTTACAGCGACGTTCGCACGGAGATGAAGAAGGTAACGTCTCCGTCGCTCAAGGAAGTTCAGGCAACGACGACGGTAGTGATCATCACTGTGTTCCTGTTTGCGCTTTATTTCTGGGTGGTGGATCTGGCGATCACCAACAGTCTGGAGCGGATGCTGCATTATTTCTCGCGCCATTAGACGGCGAGCGAAAGAAGCGATTGAATGCCGGACACGGATACGAATAAAGAAAAGATCGAAAGCGCAGCGGTTAGCGTTGGCTCAGAAGGTGGGGGCCAGCAGACGCCGCCATCGCCTGCGGAAGCAGTCGCCGGGCGGCGAACCCGCGCGCAATCCGAATATGAAGTGGTACATCATCCACGCCTATTCGGGATTCGAACGCAAGGTGAGAGAGTCGCTTGAATCGCGGGTGCAAGCTTTCGGACTGCAGAACAAGATCGGCAAGGTGCTGATTCCGACCGAGTCGGTCACCGAAGTCCGAGGCGGCAAGAAGTACACCTCGGAGCGCATGTTCTATCCCGGCTACGTGCTGGTAGAGATGGACATGGACGACCACGTCTGGCACGTGGTGAAGTCGACACCGCGGGTGACGGGATTTGTGGGCACCGGGCAGCAGCCGACTCCGTTGTCGGAAGAAGAAGTGAATCACATCGTTTATAAGGTGGCCGACAGCCGCGAGAAGCCGAAGCTCAAAGTCAAATTTGAAAAGGGCGAAACGGTGCGGATTGGCGAAGGTCCATTCGCTACGTTTACGGGCGTGGTTGACGATGTGAATGAGGATCGCGAGACGTTGAAGGTGATGGTCACGATTTTCGGGCGTTCGACTCCGGTGGAGTTGGAGTTTGGGCAGGTCGAAAAAGTCGCTTAGTGCAAGAGCTTGAACCACAGAGGAACAGAACAGGCACAGGGGAAACCCTGACAACAAAGCGCTGAGCCGAAAATCCTAGACTTGGCGTTGAAGATTATTAAGGTACTGGAAAGGCATCATGGCTAAGAAAGCTACAGGATCAGTAAAGTTGCAGATTGCGGCGGGCAAGGCTACGCCGGCGCCTCCGGTGGGACCGGCGCTGGGGCAGGCTCAGGTCAACATCATGGAGTTCTGCAAGCAGTTCAATGCCCGCACTTCGCAAAAAGAACTCGAAGGGCTGATTGTTCCGGTCGTAATCACGGTCTACAGCGACCGCACGTTCACGTTTATTACCAAGACTCCGCCGGCATCGGTGTTGCTGAAGCGCGCGGCGGGCATCGCCAAGGGATCGGGCGCTCCTAATAAAGATAAGGTTGGCAAGGTGACGCTGAAGCAGGTTGAGGAGATCGCTAAACAGAAGATGCCGGACTTGAATGCTGCGTCGGTTGATGCCGCCATCAAGAGCGTGCGCGGTACGGCGCGTTCGATGGGCATTGAGGTAGTTGGATAGATTTCGTGTGTTAGTCACAAACACCACGGCTCTTCGGAACAGCGATGAGCGGTGGGAGACTGAGGGTGAAATGAAGAAGTCAGGAAAGAATATCGAGAAGTCGCGGAAGGCAGTTGAGCCGCGGCCTTACACGCTGCAGGAAGCGGTTCCACTTCTGCAGAAAGTTAAATTCGCAAAGTTCGATGAGACGGTCGAAGTGACGTTGCGGCTGGGCGTCGATCCGAAGCATGCGGACCAGATGGTGCGCGGGACGGTCGTACTTCCCCATGGACTGGGCAAGTCGAAAAAGGTTCTGGTGATTGCGAGCGGAGAAAAGGTTCGTGAGGCCGAAGCGGCTGGGGCGGATTTCGTGGGTGGCGAAGATATGGTCGAGAAGATCACGAAAGAGAACTGGACCGACTTCGACGCGCTGATTGCCACGCCCGACATGATGAAATCGGTTGGCCGTCTGGGTAAGGTGCTGGGGCCGAAGGGGCTGATGCCGAATCCGAAAACGGGAACCGTCACCATGGACGTCGCGAAGGCGGTGCAGGAAGTCAAAGCCGGCAAGGTCGAGTTCCGCACGGATAAGACGGCGCTGGTGCATGTTCCGGTGGGTAAAATTTCGTTTACGGCCGACAAGCTGATCGACAATGCCACCACGCTGATTTCAAGTGTGATCAAGGCGAAACCCTCGGTCGCGAAGGGCAAATACATTAAGGCCTGCTATCTGAGTTCGAGCATGGGGCCTGGGATCTCGCTGGATACGACTTCGATTGAGGTTGCGTCCAAGGCATAGGTCTGAGACGTGGGGGATCAGAGAGGTCC
Organism: uncultured Acidobacteriaceae bacterium; assembly: GCA_963826845.1. GTDB lineage: Bacteria > Acidobacteriota > Terriglobia > Terriglobales > Acidobacteriaceae > Acidiflorens. The sequence continues at coordinate 215,343 of CAWGYS010000013.1, read as the reverse complement.
TTCGCTCCGCTCAGGATGACAAGCTGGTTATATGGGGATAGCCCCACACGATTTCTGAAAGGGTTTCTATATGGCGGTTACTCGAGCTAAGAAAGTTGCGGCGGTTGAGAAGCTGGGTGGCGAACTAAAGAACGCCTCGAGCATGATCGTGGCTACGTACTCCAAGCTGACGGTTACTCAGGATTTTGAGTTGCGGAAGGCGCTGCGTCCAACCGGGGCGAAGTATCGCGTGGTGAAGAACACTTTGGCGGAGCGCGCCGGCAAGGGCACGAAGGTCGAAGAGGCGCTGAAGAACCTCGTGGGTGTGACCTCGATTGCTTACACCGAGGGTGATCCGGTGGCGCTGGCGAAGGCGCTGGCGAAGTACGTTAAGGATAATCCGGAATTCAGCTTCAAGTCTGGCGTGGTCGAAGGCAAGTTGATTACGGTCAAGGAGATCGAATCACTGGCAACCATGCCGTCGAAGGAAGAGCTTTATTCGAAGTTGCTCTACCTGTTGAACGCTCCGTCGCAGCGTCTGGTTACGGCGATGAATGCGGTCGGACGGAACCTGGCAGTGGTGGTCAGCCAGGGTGTGGAGCAGAAAAAGTTCAAAGAGGCGTAAGCCTCGAAACAAGTTCGGGTCGGCGCGAGCTGACCGAAAAAGATTTAGTCATCGCAAATTCAGGGGTGGCGCGGTCTGAAATTCGGGCGTTGTCTGGCGCTGGAATGGACGACCTGGTCGCACTGGAAACCTGGCCGAGCGATGGCAAAATCGTAAATCTTACATAAAGCGGAGAGATTCACATGGCGGATCTACAGCAGTTGGAAGAGTCGATCGTTAGCCTGTCGTTGCTGGAAGCGGCAGACTTGGTGAAGAAACTGGAAGCGCGTCTCGGCGTTTCGGCGGCGGCGGCGGCCCCGGTGATGGTTGCCGGCGGTGCGGCGGCGGGCGGAGCAGCTCCGGCTGAGGAAAAGACCGAGTTCACGGTCGTCCTGAAAGAAGTCGGCGCCAATAAGATCAACGTAATCAAGGCGGTACGCGAGGTCACGAGCCTTGGTCTGAAAGAGGCGAAGGACCTGGTTGATGGCGCTCCCAAGAGCATCAAGGAAGGTGTCTCGAAGGACGAAGCCGAGACCATCAAGAAGAAGTTCACCGAAGCCGGAGCAGTTGTCGAAGTCAAATAGGTGAGGCGAGAAGATCCTTCGCTTTGCTGGGGATGGTGGGGCGGGCTCGGACGCCCGCCGCGCCACTTGCAATTATTTGACCGAACACTAGCTGAATCCTTTAAGCGGTGTTAATATCTAATAAATAACCCGCTTACCCTGGCTTCACTGTGAGGCGACGGCGACCCGCATCCTCCAAATAATCCCAGGAAGCGGAATTGGGTCGCTGGAATGAAGTATGGCAGCCGGTCCCGCGGGCGGCGGGATGGAACAGGCCTTTAGAACTGGCGTGGAATTTTAAAAGTTATTCAAGAGTAAGCGTCGCACACGGCGCCCGCGGACGAACTTGTCCTTGCGGGGGCCGCTGCCTTTTTTCCGCGTACACCGCTCGAACTTCGTAACCGTATTGTTGGCGCGACTTTTGCGCGCGCTCATTCCGCGCTGTATCGCAGTGCTTGTACCGCAGCCCCAGGCTGCCTGAAAGCAGGAGCTCCCGAGAATGGCAAAGCACAACATCCATCGCAAACGTTTCGATTTTTCCAAGATTCCAGCAACCATCCAGATCCCGAACCTGATCGAGGTTCAGAAGCGCTCCTATGATCGCTTCCTGCAGATGGACAAACTGCCCAGCGAGCGCGAAGACGGCGGCTTGCAGGCGGTCTTTCAATCGGTGTTTCCGATTACCGACTTCCGCAATGTTTCGCAGTTGGAGTTTGTCGACTTCGCAATCGGCAACTGGGAGTGCAAGTGCGGCCACCTGAAAGGGCTGCATCACCTGCGCACGACTTGTAAGAGCTGCGGATCGACGGTGATCACGGATCCGTTCCATCCTGGCGAAGTTCTTTGCCACAAGTGCGGAACGTACAACGCGAATACTCCGGACTTCTGCAACAAGTGCGGCGACCCGGTTGGATTGCAGCTGAAGTATGACGTGGCGGAATGCGAAGAGCGCGGCATGACGTATTCTGCGCCGCTTAAAGTCACGATGCGGCTGACCATCTGGGACAAGGACGAAGCTGGGAATCGCTCCATCCGCGACATTAAAGAGCAGGAAGTTTTCTTCGGCGACGTTCCGCTGATGACGCAGAACGGGACCTTCATTATCAATGGTACCGAGCGCGTCATCGTCAGCCAGTTGCACCGCTCGCCTGGCGTGTTCTTCGAGACGGCTGCGAACCGCACGTACTTTTTGGGGAAGATCATTCCCTACCGCGGATCGTGGGTTGAGTTCGAATACGACCAGAAGAACGTTCTCTACGTGCGCATCGACCGCAAGCGCAAGTTCCTGGGCACGATTTTTCTACGCGCGCTTGGGCTGCGTTCGGGCGAAGACATTCTCAAGACTTTCTATACGACCGATCGTTTGATCGTAAAAGACAAGAAGCTGTTCTGGACGCTGGATCCGGCGAGCGAGAAGCCCACGAACCTGCTGGGCATGAAGCTGGCGCACAGCATCAAGTCGAAGTCGGGCGATGAAGTGGCGCATTCCGGCCGCAAGATCAGTGCCGCAACGCTGAAAGACATTCAGAAGGCGAAGATCAGCGAAATCGAAATTGACATGAGCGATCTCGAAGGCGCGTGGGCGGCGAGTGACATCGTCGACACCACGACCGGAGAGGTGTCTGCTCGAAGCGAACACGGAAATCACGGCCGACAAGGTTTCGAAGATTCTGGAATCGGGCGTGATCGAGCTGAGCGTGTTCTTCCCGGAGCGCGATGACGTAGGTACGGTGATCAGCCAGACCCTGCGGCGCGATTCGGTCACCACTCCGTCCGAAGCGTTGATCGAAATCTACCGCAAGCTGCGCCCCGGCGATCCGCCGACGCTCGATACCGCGACGGCATTGTTCCAGGGCATGTTCTTCGATCCGCGCAAATACGACTTCTCGCGCGTGGGCCGGTTGAAGTTCAACATCAAGCTGTTCGAGAACCAGGAAGCAACCAGCCTGGAGCAGCGCACTCTTGATCCGAACGATTTCTACGCAACCATCAAATACCTGCTCAAGCTGCGCAAGAACATCGGCGCGGTCGATGACATCGATCACCTGGGCAATCGCCGCGTGCGAGCGGTTGGCGAGTTGCTTGAGAACCAGTTCCGCATCGGCTTGGTCCGCATGGAACGCGCGATCAAGGAAAAGATGAGCGTGTACCAGGAAATGTCGACGGCTATGCCGCACGACCTGGTCAACGCTAAGCCGGTGATGGCCGCGATCCGCGAGTTCTTCGGATCGTCGCAGCTATCGCAGTTCATGGATCAGACGAATCCGCTATCGGAAATCACGCACAAGCGTCGTCTGTCGGCCCTTGGGCCGGGCGGCTTGTCGAGAGAGCGCGCTGGATTCGAAGTACGCGACGTCCACCCGACGCACTACGGGCGTATTTGTCCGATTGAAACGCCGGAAGGTCCGAACATCGGACTGATCTCGTCGTTGAGTTGCTTTGCTCGCATCAACGATTACGGCTTCATCGAGTCGCCGTACCGCAAGGTGAAGAATGCGCGTGTGGTGGACTACGTCATCGTCGTCAATGCCGGTGACAGCAGCTACAAAGTCGGCGACTACGCCGAGAAGAGTGAGATGGAGAAGGTCAATGCAGATCTTGAAAGAGCGGCGCAAGAAGCCGGTCGAAGTCGAGCCGTTCTCCTTCTATCTTTCGGCGTGGGAAGAAGACCGTCACACTATCGCTCAGGCGAACATCGAACTGGACGACAAGGGACGCATCGCCGGCGAGCTGGTCAATGCTCGTAAGGCGGGCAACTTTGTTCTCGTAAACCGCGACGAAGTGGATTATGTCGACGTTAGCCCGAAGCAACTTGTGTCAGTCGCGGCTTCGCTGGTGCCGTTCCTCGAGCACGACGACGCGAACCGCGCACTGATGGGCGCGAACATGCAACGTCAGTCGGTACCGCTGCTGCGGGCGCAGGCTCCGATTGTTGGAACCGGTATGGAAGGCGTTACCGCGCGCGATTCGGGCGCGGTGATTCTGGCGAAGCGCAACGGAATCATCGATTCGGTCGATTCCGAGCGCATCATTGTTCGGGTTGAGGGCGAGCATCATCCGATGCAGCTTTCGCGTGAAGTGGGCAGCGACATTTATCAGCTCACCAAGTTCAAGCGCTCGAACCAGAACACCTGTATCAACCAGAAGCCGATCGTGAAGAAAGGCCAAAGGGTGGTGAAGGGGCAGGTTATCGCCGACGGTCCGTGCACAGACTTTGGCGAGTTGGCTCTGGGACGCAATGTGCTGGTCGCGTTCATGCCGTGGCGCGGCTACAACTTCGAGGACGCGATCCTCGTCTCGGAAAAGATGGTGAAGGAGGATTACTACACCTCCGTCCACATCGAAGAGTTCGAACTCGAAGCGCGCGACACGAAGCTTGGTCCTGAAGAAGTGACGCGCGACATTCCGAACGTGAGCGAATCTACGCTGCGAAATCTGGACGAGGCGGGCGTGATCCGCATCGGCGCCGGTATTAAGCAGGGAGACATCATCGTTGGCAAGGTTACGCCGAAGGGCGAGACGCAGCTGACGCCAGAAGAAAAGCTGCTGCGCGCGATCTTCGGAGAAAAAGCCGGCGACGTGCGCGACGCTTCGCTCTACTGCCCGCCGGGAATTGAAGGCATCGTGGTGGACGTGAAGATCTTCTCGCGCAAGGGCCAGGAAAAGGATGAGCGCGCCAAGACGATCGAAGGCAATCAGATCGCGAAGCTCGAAAAGAACTTGTCAGACGAGATTCGCATTCTTACCGATGAGCGTCTGAAGCGGTTGGAAGGCCTGCTGGGTGGCAAGGAAGTGCAAGCCGATCTGCACGACGAGCGCACCAACAAGCGCTTGCTGACCAAGGACGCGATTCTGGACCGCGACACGATCGAGCGCATCTCGACCCGCAACCTGAAGCGGATCAAGTACGCCGATAAGGATCCGCGGGTGAACGAGCAGATCGATGAGATCGAAGAAATGACTTCGCGTCAGATCGACGTGCTCAAGAAGATCGTCAATGAAAAGAAGGACAAGCTGACGAAGGGCGATGAGTTGCCTCCGGGCGTGATCAAGCTCGTCAAGGTTTACATCGCCATGAAGCGCAAGCTGAGTGTCGGCGACAAGATGGCCGGACGTCACGGGAACAAGGGCGTGATCGCGCGCATTCTGCCGGAAGAGGATATGCCGTACCTCGAAGATGGAACGCCGGTTGAGATCGTTCTGAATCCACTGGGCGTCCCCAGCCGTATGAACGTGGGGCAGATTCTTGAAACCCACCTCGGATGGGCCGGGCATGAACTTGGTCTGAAGATTGCCGAATTGCTGAAGCAGAACACTCGCGCCGATGCCATCCGTCGCGATCTCAAGGCTTTGTTCAAGGACACCGTGTTGGCGGACACCATCGCCGACATGAGTGAAGATGAACTCGAAGCGCTGGCACCGACGCTGAAGAAGGGCGTGTTCATGGGATCGGCCGTGTTTGACGGTGCTCGTGAGACGGAAATCAAGGCACTCCTTTCGAGCGCGGGACTGCCGACATCCGGCAAGACCACGCTGCGCGACGGCATGACGGGCGAGGTGTTCGAACTGCCGGTTACGGTCGGTTACATCTACATGTTGAAACTGTCGCATCTGGTGGACGACAAGATTCACGCGCGTTCCATCGGGCCGTACTCGCTGATCACACAGCAACCGCTGGGTGGCAAGGCGCAGTTCGGAGGCCAGCGCTTCGGAGAAATGGAAGTCTGGGCACTGGAAGCATACGGCGCGGCGTTCATCTTGCAGGAACTGCTGACCGCGAAGTCGGACGATGTTTACGGGCGCACCAAAATCTACGAAGCGATCGTCAAAGGCGAAGCTGCGATGGAGCCGGGTGTTCCGGAATCGTTCAACGTGCTGATTCGCGAATTGCAGGCACTCTGCCTGGATGTCGAACTGGTTAAGGCCACGGAGAAGAAGCCGGTGGCGGTGGCAGCGGATTAAGGGCAGTTCCCGGTTCTCAGTTTTCAGTAGTCGAGGCGAGTAGAACTCAGGGCCGGGAGATGCTTTAAGAAATTTGGAAGAAAGTTTTGAACAATTAGCCGCCGCGGCATTCGCTCTCAGCGTCGCGATACGGCAAAGCTCAATCCGGTTACTCACCGAGAGCTGAGAACCGGGAACTGAGAACTGCAGTCGAGGGCCGCTGGTGGACGCGTGAGATCCACAGGAAAGCGGAGGAACATGTTTCGTTCGAGCCCGTTCGATATGGCAAATCCCGTGGCTGATTTTGATGCCATTCGCATCAGCCTGGCGTCCCCGGAAAAGATTCGGAGTTGGTCTCATGGTGAAGTGACCAAGCCGGAAACCATCAATTACCGCACCTTCAAGCCGGAGCGCGATGGATTGTTTTGCGCGCGCATCTTTGGCCCGGTCACCGACTGGGAATGCCTCTGCGGCAAGTACAAGCGCATGAAGCATCGCGGAGTAATCTGCGACAAGTGCGGCGTGGAAGTCACCCTCTCGAAAGTCCGCCGCGAACGCCTGGGCCACATCGAGCTCGCGTCGCCATGTTCGCACGTGTGGTTCTTCAAGGGATTGCCCAGTCGCATCGGGCATCTGCTCGACATCTCGCTGCGCGATCTGGAAGCAATTCTCTACTTCGAAGCCTATGTGGTCGTCGATCCTGGCGACTCTCCGGTGAAAGAGCGCGAAGTCATCAAGGACGAGGCGAAGTATCGCGAACTCGACCAGCAATATCGCCCCGCCGGCTTCAAGGCCATGATGGGCGCGGAAGCGATCAAGGAACTTCTTAAGCGCATTGAAGTCGATTCGCTCTCCGGCGAACTACGCGAGAAGATGAAGCACGAAACTTCTCTTCAAAAGCGGCTGAAGTATGCCAAGCGTCTGAAGGTTGTTGAAGCTTTCCGCAAGAGCGGCAACAAGCCGCAGTGGATGATTCTGGACGTGCTGCCGGTGATTCCACCCGAGCTCCGGCCACTGGTTCCACTCGACGGCGGACGTTTTGCCACTTCCGATCTGAACGATCTTTACCGCCGCGTCATCAACCGCAACAACCGGTTGAAGAAGCTGATGGACCTGCACGCTCCCGAAGTCATCGTGCGCAACGAAAAGCGCATGCTGCAGGAAGCCGTCGATGCTTTGTTCGATAACGGACGTCGCGGTCGTGTTCTGCGTGGCGCCAACAATCGTCCGCTGAAGTCGCTCTCCGATACGCTGAAGGGCAAGCAGGGACGCTTCCGCCAGAACCTGCTCGGCAAGCGCGTGGATTACTCGGGACGTTCGGTGATCGTGGTTGGTCCCGAACTCAAGCTGCACCAGTGCGGCTTGCCGAAGAAGATGGCGCTCGAGTTGTTCAAGCCGTTCATCTATCACCGCCTCGAACAGACGGGAAACTGCACTACCATCAAGCAAGCCAAAGAAATGGTGGAGCAGCAGGAGCCGATCGTTTGGGACATTCTGGAAGAGGTCATCAAAGACCATCCAGTGATGCTGAACCGCGCGCCCACGCTCCATCGCCTCGGCATTCAGGCGTTCGAGCCGGTGCTGGTGGAAGGCAAGGCGATCAAGATCCATCCGCTGGTTTGCACGGCGTTCAACGCCGACTTTGACGGCGACCAGATGGCGGTCCATATTCCGCTCTCGCCCGAGGCGCAGGTGGAAGCCAGCGTTCTGATGCTGTCTTCGCACAACATCCTGTCGCCGGCGTCAGGACAGCCCATCACCGTGCCCACGCAGGACATGGTGCTCGGTCTTTACTATCTGACCAAGGCGAAGCCCGGCGCGAAGGGCGAAGGCCGGTCGTTTGCCAATATTGACGAAGTCGTGATCGCACTCGAAATGGGCGAAGTGGAAACGCTCAGCCCGATTCGTCTGCGCTATACCGGTGAAGTCATTGATCTGACGCAGGCCTACGACGATCAGGACGTGAATCACACCGAGCCCATACATGTCGTGCGCGAGTATCTGAATACGACCGTTGGCCGCGCCATTCTGAACGACCATCTGCCGAAGGCAGTGCCTGGGGTGAACATGGCGATGCCCTATATCAACGGTCTGCTCAAGAAAAAGGGTATCGGTCAGCTGGTCAATTATTGCTATCTGCGGTTCGGCCTCGAAGTCACGGTCAAGATGCTCGACGAGATCAAGTCGCTTGGCTTTAAGTACGCCACACGCTCTGGATTGTCGATCGGCATCGATGACATGGTCATCCCGGATAACAAGAAGACCCTGGTGAAAGACGCCGACAAGCTGGTGATCGCGGTCCAGCAACAGTATCTGGATGGCGCCATCACCAACGGCGAGCGCTACAACAAGGTCATCGAAATCTGGTCGGCGATCACGGAGAAAGTTGCCGACGAAATGTTCGGCCAGATGCAGACGCGGGATAAACAAGGTGTGCTGAACCCGATTTACGTCATGGCCGACTCCGGCGCTCGCGGATCGAAACAGCAGATTCGTCAGCTCTCCGGAATGCGCGGACTGATGGCGAAGCCGACGGGTGAAATTATCGAGACGCCGATCACGGCAAACTTCCGTGAAGGTCTAACCGTTCTCGAGTACTTCATCTCGACGCACGGCGCCCGCAAGGGCTTGGCCGATACGGCCCTCAAGACCGCTGACTCGGGTTATCTGACGCGCCGTCTGGTTGACGTTGCGCAGGACGTGATCATCAGCGAATACGACTGCGGTACGGTGGACGGAATTTTCGTCTCCGGCATCGTCGAAGCGGGCGAGATTATCGAGCCGCTGCGTGACCGCATCGTGGGCCGCGTATCACTTGAGAAGATCAAGGACTACGAGGGTCAGGTCGTGGTCGATGTAAACCACGAGATCACGGAAGATCTGGCGGGCGCGATTCAGGCTGCCGGTATCGAACGCGTGAAGATTCGCTCGGTGCTGACTTGCGAGTCGAAGCGCGGCGTTTGCGTGATGTGTTACGGACGCAATCTGGCTTCCGGGCGTCTCGTCGAACTCGGCGAGGCTACGGGCGTGATTGCGGCGCAATCCATCGGCGAACCTGGCACGCAGCTCACCATGCGTACTTTCCACATCGGAGGCACGGCGTCGCGAGTTTCGGAACAGTCGCGGCTCGATGCCAAGAGCAACGGCACGGTGCGCTTCATCAACCTGCAGACCGTGAAGTCGAAGACGGGCGATCTGGTAGTTATGAATCGCCAGGGCTCGATCGCGGTGGTGGACGAAAAGGGCCGCGAACGCGAGCGCTATGCGGTTGTGTATGGCGCTAAGGTCAAGGTCACGGACGGCGGCCCGGTGCAACTCGGCCAGGCTCTAGTTGAGTGGGATCCGTACACTTTCGCGATCCTCACCGAAATCGGCGGCACGGCGCAGTTCAAAGACTTGCAGGAAGGCATCACCTTGCATGAAGAAGTTGATGAAGTCACTGGTCTGTCGCGTCACGTCGTGGCGGATTCGCCCGACGAGAAGCGGCAACCGGCAATCGTCATCAAGGGCAAGGCAAGCAAGCGCTACCTAATGCCTTCGCGCGCTCACCTCATGGTGCAGGACGGCGATACGGTATTCCCCGGCGACGTGCTGGCCAAGATCCCGCGCGAAACGACCAAGACCAAGGACATCACGGGCGGTCTGCCGCGTGTGGTGGAATTGTTCGAAGCACGCAAACCGCGTGAGACCGCCGTCATCAGCGAAATCGATGGCGTGGTTCGCTTCGGTGAAGTGGCCAAGGGACAACGCAAACTCTACGTGGCTGCCGATAACGGCACGGAGAAAGAATATTCCGTACCGCGCGGCGTTCACATCAACGTGCAGGAAGGCGAGCGCGTCAAGGCGGGCGAACCGCTGATGGACGGCCCGCTCAACCCGCACGACATTCTGGCCGTCCTTGGTGAAAAGGAACTGCAGTCTTACCTGGTGAACGAAATCCAGGAAGTCTACCGCTTGCAGGGCGTGAACATTTCGGACAAGCACATCGAAGTGATCGTCCGTCAGATGATGCGCTGGGTGAAGGTCGAGGACGTCGGCGACACCCAGTTCCTTCTCGAACAGCAAGTGGATAAGTTCCGCTTCCACGAGGAGAACGAGCGTGCGATTGCGAACGGCGGCAAACCGGCCACCGGGCGACCGTTGCTGCTTGGTATCACCAAGGCGTCGCTGTCGACCGATTCGTTTATCTCAGCAGCCTCCTTCCAGGAGACAACGCGTGTGCTGACCGAAGCTTCGATTCAAGGAGCAGTCGATCACCTGCGCGGGCTGAAAGAGAACGTAATCGTGGGCCGCTTGATTCCCGCCGGCACCGGCATGGAGTACTACCGCAACGTGCGTCTCTCGCCAGAAATGGAAGAGGCCGCCAGCAAGGTGCAGGAGGAAGTTTCGCAGGCTTACGAAGATGCGGAACGCGCACTGGAACTCATGCGGCACGAAGGCGAGACCGAAGAACTCGCCGCGGAGTAAAACGAGACGAATTCAGGACAGGGGCGACGCGAGTCGCCCCTCATTTCTTGAATAACGTTTTCTGAAACGGCCTTGTTGACCAAATGTCTTTAGCACTCGAACCACAGCGCCTGACCGGGCAGCCTCAGGGTGGCAACGCCACGCCGGAACCGATACCCGGAGGACTCATCTTGGCTCCGGCGCTGGGGCGCTTCTGGCGCCTGTTCCGCCTGTCAATCTGGCGTGCCTTCGAGCATGACGCTTTCGGGACCGCCAAGGCTTCGGCCTATTCCTCGATCTTCACTTTTTTCCCGGCCTTGCTTGTGCTCGGCTCGGTTCTCGCCACGCTCAGCCGGGGCCAGGTTTACCTGCGCGAGATCTCCTACGCACTGGGCACGATTTTGCCCGCGGGCAGCTCCACGGTGCTTGCCTATCTGAGAAGCAGTACGGACCGGCCGGTGGGCCTGCTCATCTCCACAACTTTGCTGACGATTTGGAGCGCTTCCGGCGTCATCGTTTCATGGATGGATGGTTTTCGCCGCGCTTACCAGCTCCCCAAGACCTGGGGAATCGTGCAGGAACGCGTGATTGCGGTTTCGCTGGTTTTGATGGCAGGCATACCGATGATGTTTTCAACCATACTGGTGGCATTCGGGAGCCGCATCGAAACGCGAATTCTGTTTTACCTCGGGCATGATTTCGGACCTCTGATTCTGTTGTTGTGGGGTGCGATCCGCTGGACCATCGCGATTTTGACGAGCATAGCGGTGATCCAGTTGATCTATCACAACGCGGTTCCTCGCACGCAACCCTGGCACAGCGTTTTGCCGGGCGCGGTTCTGGCCACGGCCATGTGGCTGCTCTCCACGGCGCTTTTTGGATGGTATTTACAGCACTATTCGGACTACAGCGTGATCTATGGTTCGCTCGGGGTGGGCATTGCGCTGCTGTTGTGGATGTACCTGATATCGCTTGTGGTGCTGATTGGAGCCGAATTCAATGCCATGCTCTTTCCTCGCGGCCTAATAAAAGTTCCGTCTCCGCGGGTGGAGACGGCGGCTCGGTGACGGTGAGTGCCGTAACCAACTCATTCGCAGAATTCCGCGATGATTCTGTAAACCCCGCCGTTCGCGGTTTTCTACACTGTCCAGCAGATCCTAATGGAGACGCGCTGATTCTGAGTCACGGCGCGGGCTCGGATTGTACTGCTCCTCTGCTGGTGGCGATCAGTGAAACTTTTGCCGAAAATGGCTATGCTGTTTTGCGCTGCGATTTGCCCTTTCGTCAGGAGCGGCGCTTCGGGCCTCCGTTTCCGGGCAATGCGGAGCGCGATCGCGAAGGACTCCGGAACGCGGTTGCTGTTTTGCGTGAGAAAGTGGCGGGACGGATTTTTCTCGGCGGCCATTCTTATGGCGGACGCCAGGCCACGATGTTGTGTGCTGCTGAAAGAGAGTTAGCTGAACCAGACTTGGTGTCCGGACTACTGCTGCTTTCGTATCCCTTGCATCCGCCGCGCAAGCCGGAACAACTCCGCATTCAACATTTACCTAACCTGCACACTCCGAGTTTGTTCGTGCACGGAACACGCGATCCATTTGGGAGCGTGGAAGAGATGACGAGCGCTTTGCGGCTGGTGCAGGCCAAAACCGAATTAATGGCAATAGAAGGAGTCGGGCACGACTTGGGATTCAAAGGGAAGGCACAGGCGGTGGAACTTCCGGCAGCAGTCTTCGCCAAGTTTAGCGGGATATTTGGTTCGGCCACCTAGGCTTAGTTCACCCAGCCTGATTTCGATCCGCCATTGGGTTTGTCGTTGTCGTTATCGTTGGGCGGGATGTAGTTGCCGTGCTCATCGAAGGTGACTTTGCGGTCGTGATCTTTCATGTAGACTTCAAACTTTCTCGCAGCGCGCCGCCGCTTCCAGCGATAGTAAGAGTTCCGCGCACTGAAATAACGTTCGGACGCCGCATAGCTCACTCCGCGCGACGGCAGGAACTTCACCCACAGTAAGCCGAAGAGCAATCCGCCGATATGAGCGAAAACCGCGACTCCGTTCGCCGGTTCAAAAACGGCGACGATGGCGATCACGACCCAGATGCCGACGAGATATTTAGCTTTGATCCTGAATGGCAGTGGGAACAGAAACATTTCCTGATCGGCGTAGAGAATGCCAAACGCCATTAGCAATCCAAAAATTCCGCCCGACGCGCCGACCGTTCCGATCGCCGGATTCGCTCCCAGGAAATGGGTATAGGAAACAGCAATCGTCACCAAAGCGGCGCCCACAACGCAGAAGGTGTAGCACTCGATGAATCGTCGCGGACCCCAGTCGCGTTCAAGGTAGGCGCCGATAAACCAGAGCGTGAGCATGTTGAAAAACAGGTGACCGAAGTTGGCGTGCAGCAAGGAGTATGTGACCAATTGCCACACTCTACCGTGCGTCACCGCGACCGGGATTAGCGCCAGCCATTCCTGCATGAAATCGACAATGATTGGGGCGAAGATGCGCATCACCGCCTGAAACAGGTAGATCCCGGTGCACGTCAGGATGATGCGCTTCACCCATCCTGCGAATGGAGGGAAGCTGAACGAGATGGTTTGTCCTCGACTCACTATTTCTTGCTTTCTGGTTCCGGCACAACCGGCAGACTGCGGTGTCCCGCCGCATCTAGGGCGCGGACACCGAATATGACATTATCCTTCGAAACCTTCAGAGTTGCACCCGTACCGCCGCTTACCGGTTGGACGTACTCCCAATCGGCTGCGTTCGTGGAGCGCCAGACCACCTCGTAGGCAGTCGCGCCGGCTGAAGGTTCCCACGTCAGAGTGGAGTCGTTGTCGAGGTTCTTGGTCACTATTTTCACATTTGCCGGCGGCGCTGGGGCTGATGCGAGTGAGGCCAGAGTCGCGGCGTTCAGCCGCGCCACGTGTGACACATACTCGAAGTCAACGTACTTCGGCAGATCTCCGTATTCGATGCCGTTCTCGGTCCGAAGGGTCTGATGCTGACGGTTGAAGTCTTCGCGGAATTCGGTGAAGCGCACCGCGGCGAAGCCCTGCTGATTGAAAGAGTAGTGATCGCCTCCGCGCAGAAAGCGGTCGAGCCGGAAGATCAGAAGCGGCTTGACTCCGGCGTCGTAGGAGCGTCCGACGTCGGCGACGTAGCGGGCAAGCTCCCGCGAAGTCGAATCGCTCTCGCCGCCGAGCGCGCGAATTCGCTTGATTTCAGCTTCGCTTGCCGCCGCGGGTATCCCTTCGGAAAAGACACGCACGAGACTCGCATCCTGTCCGGGACCGAGGTTGCCTCCGACGATGTCATTGTTCAGGACGGCTTCGATTTTCCAACCCTGCTGCTTGGCCATCTGGGCGAAGTGCTTGCTGCCGTTCAGACCCTGCTCTTCTCCCGCGACCGTGAGAAAGATAATTGTCGCTGGGAATTTGAGTTTGGCGGCGGCTTGGCTTAAGACGCGGGCACATTCCAGGCTCACGGCGGTGCCGCTGCCGTCGTCGTTGGCCCCAGGAGCGCGGTCGGTAATGTCAAAGGTATCGCTATTGCGCGAGTCGTAATGGCCGGTTACGAGGACGATACGATCCGCCTGTTTCGGGTCGGAGCCGCGAAGCACCGCATAAACATTGGTGATTTCTGTGGGTTTCGGGATGCGGTCGGCGGGTTGCTCGGTGAAGGAGTCGGTTTTAACCTCGAGGCAGCCGCCGCACTCTTTGGAGTAGCGCTCGAACTCCGCCTTGATCCACTCGCGCGCCGCTCCGATTCCTTTGCCCGCTTTGATGGATGCATCGTCCTGCGCGGAAATCGTGGACCGGTTATTGAAGCTGACCAGCTTGTCGATGGTCTGCTGGATGCGGTCCGCAGACACTTGTTGAATCGCCAGTGCGATGTGTGAGTCCTTGTGGTGGTCCGATGCCAGGCGCGGCGGGTCTTGCGCTGCTTCCTGGGCGAGGCACAGCGGGGCGCAAACCGTCAGCGCAAATGCAATCGCAGCGATCGTCAGACTGGTGGAGCGGCAACGAAAGCCGGCAAACCCAGCCATGGCAGAATTTTCTTGGCAAGGCACTTGACCTTTTCCTCAGTAAGAAACTAAATATAACAGGGTACCCTGAACGTGGAGGAAAACATGGTGTACTGTCCTGACTGCGAGACGGACCTCGACATCGACGAAGAAGAGGTCGATGAGGGAGCGGTCGTCTCGTGCCCGGAGTGCGGCGCAGACTTCGAGGTGATTACCGTCAATCCGGTGGAGCTTAAAAAGGTCGGCGAAGATGAGGTCGAAGAGGATGAGGACGAAGACGACGCCGACGACGAAGAGGATGAGGAAGAAGACTGAGGACGACTTTCCTGAAGAATTCCGCACATTTCAACAAGGTTAGGGTTAAGGTAGAAGCCCGGCGCGTGGTCGTGATGATCTTGGCGGGGCTGTGCGTGGCATTCTTTGCCACTCCCACGAGCGCCTGGAGCGCCGTCCCCGCGAAGCCGAAGCCTTACGCTCTAATCTTCGGAACCGTCTGGGATCCCGATGGCCAGCCGGTGTACGGGGTCAAAGTGAAGATCCGGCGCGCTGACGAGAAGAAAGCACGATGGGAACTGTATTCCGACCACAGCGGCGAGTTTGCCCAGCGCGTGCCCGTCGGCAAGGCCGACTACATCGTTTGGGCCGACGTGAAGAGCTTCAAGCTGCCTTCGGGAAAGAAGGTCAAGCCGGGTGCTGAAGTGCCTGTACACATCGACGATGACGAGCGTTCCGACATCGGTCTTCATTTAGACTGGTAGCGGCGGCCACATGGTCGGGTCGGCAGCGCCTGGAGACTCATGAAGAAAGCGGCTTCGCTAGTCATTTTGTCAGTGTCGGTCTTCTCGGCGCCGTTCCTCTCGACGCCGGTGCTGGCGGCTCCAGCGCAGTTGTTCGGTCGCGAACCGAAAAAAGAAGACAAGACTCGACTGCTCACCGGCAAGGTGCTCGACAGCGGTGACAGTCCTTTGCCGAACGCGGTGGTTTATCTTACGGACACTCACACGCGCTCGGTGAAAACCTATATTGTGGGTCCGGACGGCAGTTTCCGTTTTCCAGCTCTTCAGCCGACCATCGATTACGAAGTGTATGCGCAGTACAACGATCACAAGAGCGGCACCAAAACGGTCAGCCAATTTGACGACCGCAAGCAGGTTGACATCAATTTGAAAATCAACGTCAAAGCTGGCAGCAAGTAAGCGTCTTCGCTCCCGCCAGACCTCTTAAAGAATCGAACGCACAACGCCGCCATCGACTCGGAGAGCTGCGCCGTTCGTGGCTGAGGAGAGCGGACTGCAGACGAAGGCCACCAGATCGGCCACTTCGTCCGGACGCGCGAAGCGCTTCAGCAAGGAACTCGGGCGAATATTGCGAAAGAAGTCCGCTTCCAGTTCCGCCTTGGTCTGCTTCGAGGCCGCAGCCATACGATCGACAAATTCATTGACGCCTTCGGAAGCGGTCGGTCCGGGCAGCACGGCATTTACCGTGACTCCGGTGCCGGCAGTGGTTTCCGCCAAGCCGCGGGAAATCGCCAGCTGCGCGGTTTTTGTCATGCCGTAGTGAATCATCTCGGCGGGAATCTGGACCGCGGATTCACTTGAAATGAAGACGATGCGTCCCCAGTTTCGCTTCTTCATGCCCGGCAGATAGCTCCGGGACAGGCGGACGCCGCTCATGACGTTGACTTCGAAAAAGCGAAACCACTCCTCGTCGGGAATTTTCTCAAAAGGCTTGGGGTCGAAAATGCCCACGTTGTTTACGAGAATCTCGACCTCAGGACAGCGCTCGACGGCGGCACGAACTCCGTCGGCGCTGCCGAGGTCCGCGGCGAGACCTTCAACGCCGGCCTGTGGATAGGACTTTCGAATCGACTGGATGGCTTGCTCGACGCGGTCTTCCGTTCGCCCGTTCACGATTACGTCTGCGCCCTCTCGGGCCAGCCTTTCCGCGATCGCGTATCCGATTCCGGCGGTTGATCCCGTGACCAGGGCGCGCTTCCCATTCAATTCCAAGTTCATGCTGGGTTGGATGAGGCGGGGTCGAACTCGGACTCAGGTGGCAAGAAAAAGGCCACCGCTGACGGTGGCCCTGAATTCCCTGATATGCGCGGAAGCTAGTTGCTGTCGCCGCCAGCCCGTTTCCACGAGATCAAGTCGCCTATAGTCGTACTCTTTGAAGACGACGACGATGACGGCTGCTTGTAGGATTCGACTTCCTGGCGCGAGGCTTCCTCGCCGACCGCCTTGATGCTCAGGCCGACTTTTTTCTCTTCCTGATTCATCTTGATGATCTTGAAGTCGAACTCAGCGCCCGGCTCCAGATGCATGGGCTGTCCGTTGCCATCGACCGCTTCTGAGTTGTGACACAGGCCTTCGATGCCCTGGGCAATTTCGACAAATGCGCCGAAGTTTGCCACGCGCAGGATCTTGCCGTGAACGATGTCGCCGACACGATGCTGCACGAAGAATGAATCCCAAACATCGGGCTGCATCTGTTTCACACCGAGCGAAAGACGGCGCTTGTCGGGTTCAATGGCCAGGATGATCGCCTTCACCTTGTCGCCCTTCTTCAAGACCTCGGAGGGATGCTTGACGCGGGTGGTCCAGCTCAAGTTGCTGACGTGGACCAGGCCATCGATTCCATCTTCGATTTCGATGAAGGCGCCAAACTCGGTCAGATTGCGAACCCGGCCTTCGACCGTCGCTCCGACGGGATATTTGTCGTGTAACGTATCCCAGGGATTGGAAGCGAGTTGCCGCATGCCCAGCGAAATCCGGCGCTCGGTCGGATTCACGCTCAGGACAACGCAGTCCACTTCATCGCCGACGTTGACCAGCTTTGAAGGATGCTTCATGCGCTTCGACCACGTCATTTCGCTTACGTGAACGAGGCCCTCGATGCCCTGTTCGAGTTCGACGAATGCACCGTAATCGGTGACGCTGATTACGCGTCCGTGGACGTGCGCGCCTACCGGGTAGCGATGCTCAGCATCCAGCCAGGGATCGGGCGTGAGCTGCTTGAAGCCTAGCGAGACGCGCTGCTTGTCTTTGTCATACTTCAGGACTTTTACCTGAATCTGGTCGCCGACGTTGACCAAGTCGCGCGGGTGGGTCAGACGTCCCCACGACATATCGGTGATGTGGAGCAGGCCGTCAAGTCCGCCCATATCGACGAATGCCCCATACTCGGTCAGGTTCTTGACGATGCCGGTTAGGACGCTGCCCTCTTCAAGATGCTCGAGAGTCTTGCCGCGCTTTTCAGTCTGCTCTTCTTCCAGAAGCTGTTTGCGGGAGACCACGATGTTGCCGCGTTTCTTGTTCAGCTTGATGATGGCGACTTCCATCGTCTGGCCCTTCATGCCATCCAGATTACGGATGGGACGCAGGTCGACTTGCGAGCCGGGCAGGAAGGCACGCGCACCCTGAATATCGATAGTCAGGCCGCCTTTGATGCGCTCGACGACGACGCCCTTGATCGGCTTCTTTTCGTTGTAGGCGCGCTCAATCTCGTCCCAGGAGCGAAGGCGCTGGGCTTTCAGGTGCGAGAGGTTGATGTAGCCTTCTTCGGTCTCGCCCTTGTCGCGCATCACGTCGATTTCGTCGCCGGGCGCAAATCGCGGCTTGCCCTCGTGATCCAGGATCTCCGCAATCGGGGCCATGCCTTCGGACTTCGCTCCGATGTCGACGACGACGTGGGTCGCGGTCAGCTTCACGACGCGGCCTTTGATTACGTGGTCGTCGCTAACCGCTTCTTCGGTCTGGTTCTCGAAGTTGTGGAGGGCGGCGGCGAAATCGTCGCTGGCGGCGCCGGCAGTTTCAGGAGCGGCGTCAGGACTCGCGCTTTCATGAGCGTCGTTTTCTCGAATGTCCTTTTCAGGAGCGGCGTTTTCAGAACCGGCAAAAGCCAGTGGTTCCGCGGAAGAAGGTTGTGCGAGCTCGGGAGCGTCTAATACGGCCGGGCCGCCGGTGTGGGCGTCGTGTGTAGGTGTCATGGTTTCGAGAGTGGAATCAAGATTACGGGCGTTGCTGTCGTCGAACAAGTTCATAGCCTCTGTGTCGCGCGCGCTGGTGCGCAACTCGTGCGGGACGTGGAATAGCGGACTGCTGGCGTGGTCATTAGGTTGCGTTGAGGCCGACCTGGCGGACGACCCTGGGACAATTCCAGCTGGTTCGAAACCGCGTCCAATAGGGACTCTTCGACTATAGCAACGGGTTTGGAACAGTGTCAAACGCGATTCCGGCCAATGGCCAAGAATTTACAGACTGGTCACACGGCAGGGGGCTACGAGCTGCGAGCCGCGAGCTTCGAGCGAACCGGGCCATCTTTTATGGCTTCCAGGCTCGTCAGCTCGCAGCTCGAAGCCGGTTTCTGCTACCCTCCCCCCATGGATTATCTTTGGACTCCGTGGCGTTACGCTTATGTTACTGGGGCCAGTGGGGAATCGGGCTGCATCTTCTGCAATGCTCCCAAAGAAAGCGACCAGCAGGCGCGCATTGTCCACCGCGGGACGCATTGCTACGTCATTCTCAATACCTATCCGTACACGAACGGGCACGTGATGGTTGTGCCCTACGCGCATCTGGGCGAACTGGACAAACTGCCGCCCGACGCCGCCCACGAGATGATGGCTCTGACGCAGCGGATGGAGACGGTCCTGCGGTCGCTTTATCGGCCAGATGGCATCAATCTCGGGATGAATATCGGAAAGGCCGCGGGCGCGGGCGTGGCGGGACACATCCACATGCACGTTCTGCCGCGGTGGGTCGCGGACGCTAATTTCATCAGCGTCATTGGGGAGACTCGGGTGTTGCCCGAGACACTGGATGTGACTTGGGAGCGGATTCGGAAGGCATTTGAAATTGGTGATTTGTAATTGGTAATTGGCACCCGATTACCTATCTCTACTTCATTTCCCTGCCAAAGAACTCCTCCGTCGCACCATACGCTCGAATCCAGCTCTTCCACAGCAGGAAGCCATGAATCTCATCGGGGAAGATCAGTTCCTCGACGTGCACTTTTTGCGCGCGCAGGCGCTGCAATAGATCGACTGTTTGTGAAAACGGGACGTTGCGGTCATCGTCTCCCTGGATTAGCAGCACCGGCGACCTCCACGTTGCAATCGCTGCGTTTGGTGATGACTGGAACGCCAGTTTGACGGCGTCGTCGTGATCGGACGCATCGGCCGGGATTTCTTCCTTGAAGTCCGACCAGTCATGCACGCCGTGCAGATCGACTCCGGCGGCAAACATGTCGGAGTCGTGCGCGAGGCCCATCGCGGTCAGGTAGCCGCCATAGGATCCGCCCCACAGGCCGATTCTCTTCGCGTCTACATTGGGCAGGCTCTGGAGATATTTTCCAGCCGCGACGATGTCTTTGTATTCGGCGCCGCCGCGCGGGCCTCCATCGGGCGGTTGGCGGAAGTGGCGTCCGTACATGATGCCGGTGCGATAGTTGACCGAGAGCACTATGTAGCCGCGACTCGCCAGATATTGATTCATGGCGTAGGCGTTGTGGTAGTAGTCCATGTAGTGGAAGCCGAGCATCATTTGGCGCATGGAGCCGCCGTGAATGAAGATCAGCGCGGGACGGGGGCCGGCTTGCTTTGGCTCAGTCTTCGGTTCGAACAGCTGCCCGTGGATTTCCCATCCGTCGGCGGCTTTGAAGATTACTTGTTTTGGCGTGACTAGTTGGGACGAGGGGAAGTCGGCTGGCAGCGCGGCTTTTGCTATCATCTCGCGTCCGCTCGCGGTGACTACGTAGGGCATGGCCGGAGTTGTGGCGGTTGAGCCGAGGCACACTACTTTCCCGGCGATTTCGAGCGGCGTCCACTCCATCGACTCGCCGTGGGTCAAGGCTTGCGGCGTGCCGCCTTCGACGCTGACTCGCCAGAGATGACGGCGGTCGATGTCGAGAGGATCGCTGCCAACCTGGTTGGAGGAATAGATGATGGTGGTCTTGTCCGCACTCAGCGCCACATCTTCGGTTTCGAATTTTCCCGGAGTCAGCAGCGTTGCGGCCCCGCCGGAGGTTGCGACGGAATAGAGATGGTTCCATCCGTCCTGTTCGGAAGAAAAAATGATGCGATTCTTTGCCGCAAACTTGAACGACTTATCTTCGGTTAGATCGGGCAGCGAATCGTCGAGGGCGGGGCCGCTCTTCCAGATTTCGCGCGCCGAATCGCTGGCGACGTCATAAACCCAGATCGCCCAGGGCAGCGGCAATTGCGGAATCAGGGGTTCTTTCATCTGCTTGCCCACGAGGCGCACGAAGGCGAGCTGGCTGCCGTCGGGCGACCAGCGCGGAAATAGATCGCGGTCGGCGCTGGGCGAGACGTAACGCAGCGTGTTGCGGCCAAATTCGTAAATGACGACAAAGCTGTGATCACCACGATCGCTGATGAAGGCAATCTTCTTTCCGTCGGGCGACCACTTCGGCTGTTGGTTGCTTCCCCGGGCGAAGGTCAGCGCTTTGGCTTTGGCGTCGCTCTTGCCGTAGATCGGAGCGATCCAGATCTGCTTTTTCGCCGCCCACACGGCGTATTCGCCGTTCGGCGATATCTGGATGTCCTCGCAGTCTTCTTCGTCGCATCCCATGTCGCCGAGGAGACGTGGTTCGCTAAAACCTCGTTCGCCCTTGTCTGCGTCTGCGGCCCAGACCTGCTGCACGGGCTTTTCCACGTTGCTGGTGGGGTCGGCGGTTTCTCCGACGCTGTTGACCTCGCTGCCTCGTGCGTAGACGACGGTCTTTCCGTCGGGTGTGAGCTGCAATGCGGCGATGGGCATGCCGTCGTCGCCGGTGTAGTGGGTGACCTGGCGCACGTCAAAGTTTGGAGCGTCCGCGATCCATACGTTGCGCTCGCCCTTCGCGGCGAATACCCAGGCGATTCGGCCCGAGTGGCCGGCGGAGACCAGGCCGGTTGGAAAGGGCGAACTCAGTACTTGTTCCAGCGAGAAGGCGCGAGGTGTGGTTTGCGCGGAACAAAGTAACGGAGACAGCAACAAAACGCAGACACATGACAAGACGGAGAGAGTTCGAATTCCCATGCGGGGGAGAGTACGCGAAATTCGACGGGATTGACAACTAACTTCGATCTTGAGTAGTGGCTCGGTTTCGTGCTGCTGCTTGCAAAAGGCTTGAACCACGGGGGCCACAAAGGATCACGGGGGCGAGGATCGCTTAGGCGGCGCGCCGTAGCCGATTTTTCTGCATCCACGCCCACGCACTGGAGACGATGTCGGCGAGATTGCGTTTGGCGGTCCATCCCAGTATTGCTTGAGCTTTGGCCGGATTGGCGACCAGAATTGGAGGATCACCGGGGCGGCGCGGTCCCATCGTGCTCCGAACTCGGCGTCCAGTGGCTGTTTCTACCGCGCCGGTGACTTCGAGCACGGAGTGTCCACGGCCGGTTCCCAGATTCAGGGCCAGCGATCCGTCCCTTTCGTCGTCGTGATTTTTTCCGCTTCTTTCGAGGTATCGCAGTGCTTGCACGTGGGCCGCGGCCAGATCGTTTACGTGAATGTAGTCGCGGATGCAGGTGCCGTCGGGGGTCGGATACTCGGAGCCGTGGATTTGCAATTCCGGCCCATCCGCGGTGGCAGCTAGCGCCAAGGGAATCAGGTGTGTTTCCGGCTCGTGGAGCTCGCCAATTTCGCCACTTTCGTCGGCTCCGGCGGCGTTGAAGTATCGCAGGCTTATCGAGCGCAAGCCGTAAGCGTGGTTGTAGGCCTCGAGCGCGTTCTCGAAAAATAACTTCGACGCACCGTAGGGGTTGACCGGCTGGCGCGGCGTCTGCTCCGTTATCTGAACTTGCTCGATTGGGGTGTGTTCGGGGATGCCGTACACGGCGCAGCTAGAGGAGAACACGATGCGTCGGATACCGGCGTCCAGCGCGGAGTTCAGCAGGCTGAGCGCTCCGAGGACATTGTTGCTGAAATACTTGCGCGGGTTCTCTACCGACTCTCCGACGTAGGCGTGGGCGGCGAAGTGCATTACTGCATCCACGCGAGAGAGCGCGGGGCGAAGCCGGGCTGGGTCGGCGATGTCTCCCTCGACCAATTCGAAGCCTTGCGCCAGGCGGCGGTTGCCGGTGGAGAGATTGTCATAGAGGATGACCTCGTACCCAGCACGCCGCAGGGCTCGCGCCGCGTGACTGCCGATGTAGCCTGCTCCGCCGGTTACTAGGATCGCCATGCGACCATGGTGTCTTGGGCGGAGCTGCCGCGCGGTGATAGTCGTCACGCTGCGTTTGTGACGATGGCGGGGGACCCCCGGAATTTTTTTTATGTGCGACCGTTTGGAATCATAGGTTTAGACAAAAATTCCGGCAAAATCTTTGGTTCTAAAAGACTTCGAGGCAAAATATTCCAGAATAAGGACTTAGCTGGCTTCGGGCACAAATTGAAAAGGGTGGGGAGTTATCCCGCACCCTTTTGAATCTGGATTTCCTATCTATACTTTTATTATATCAATTTCGACCTACCGGCCCGACAAAGTTTCCAACTTTATTCTGCTCGCCTCTTCATTGACTTACGGTGAAAAGCGCCGCGGCGGGGGCTTGACAAGATTTCCGCGAAGTCTTCGCGGGCTGGGGTGCTCAGCGTCAGTTGGTGCCGACTAGTGTAGAATTTGGAGGTCAAACTCCACGCTGTTGCCTTCATTTTGGGTTGGACGGCGGATTTCATGTGTAGGCAGGATCATCGTTAGGTAAGGATCGGGACGTAGCGCAGCCTGGTAGCGCACTTGCTTGGGGTGCAAGGGGTCGCGAGTTCAAATCTCGCCGTCCCGACCAACTTCCTTCCACTGCCTTAGGGATCCTTCGCTCCGCTCAGGATTTCGCCAGCGGGCTCCCGCTTCGCTCACGCCCGCTAACCGGCTCAACTTGGGGTGCAAGGGGTCGCGAGTTCAAATCTCGCCGTCCCGACCAAAAATTCGCAGTCTCAGGAGAACTTCATGGCCAAGAAACCAGCCTCCAGCAATTCGCCGAAAGCTTCAGCCCAACCGCGCTACCACCAATCGGCCCGCGAACTCCAGGCGTTTGGCACCGTGACCAGTACGATGCCGTTGCAACTCGACTCGCCGGTCCGGCTGGAAATGACCGAGCAACTTAACCAACTTTTGGCCGACACCATGACTCTGCGGGATCTCTACAAGAAGTCGCATTGGCAGGTATCGGGAGCGACGTTCTATCAGCTGCATCTTCTCTTCGACAAGCACTACGGGGAGCAGAGTGAGATCGTGGACACGATTGCGGAACGAATCATGCTGCTGGGCGGAGTCAGTATCGCCATGGCGGCTGACGTTGCCGAGACGACCCGTATTCCGCGGCCGCCCAAGGGCCGCGAAGAGGTCCCGGTGCAACTGTCGCGGCTGTTGGACGCGCACCAGTTGATCGTTACCTATTGCCGTGACCTCGCCGATCGGGCCACCAAGCTGGGCGACCCGGGCACCAACGATCTGGTGGTGAGCGATGTGCTTCGCACCAATGAGCTCCAGGTGTGGTTTCTGAGCGAGCATCTGGTTAGTGCTCCGCTGGTCGAGGCCGAGCGGCTGCGAGAATCCGCGTAAGACGCAGTTGATTTGTAGGGAATTAACGCGGGCTTATTGGCCCGCGTTTTTCTTTTGGCGGATGTTGGAACTAGTGACGCGCGGAAAGAATGTGCAGGATCTGCTGCAACTCATTCCGTAAATGGGCCACGTTCACGGGAGGGGTTGTGGGAAACGCGAGGGCGGTCTGGCTGCGCTCAGACTTGGTTTCTTCGCGCAACTGTACTCGCGCGCCGGCGATGGTGAATCCATCCTCATAAAGCAGTTTCTTGATGCGTACGACCGATTCCACATCGCGCTTCCGAAACATGCGTTGGCCGGTGCTGCTTTTTACGGGCTTGAGCTGGGGAAATTCGGTTTCCCAGAAGCGCAGAACGTAGGCGGGCAGACGGCACAAGGCGGCCACTTCGCCGATGCGGAAGTAGAGCTTGTCCGGAATGATGATCTCGGCGTTGCGGGACGCTTTTTTGGACGCTTTCCTGGGGAGGCTCATGGAGGCCGCTTGCGTACTCCTGTATACGCGTTTTAGCACGAGCCGCGCCTTGGGACAACCCCCAAAAGGGCGGGTGGGACGCCGCCAGGGGCGCTTTCGTGGCCCGCTCGCGGTTGCGCTAATTTCCGCCGGTGGGAATGGTTAGGTTGCGGAACGCATGTTTCTTGCCAGCGCGGCCAGGCTGATTCCCAGGCCGGCTAACATGGCCAGACCCAGAAGCGATAGTGTTGCGGCGGAGATTCCGCCCTTGTGGAGAAATACGAACCAGCGATCCCATCCCAGGCCGAGGCGTGCGGGCTCGCTGCTTGCCAGATACTTCCAAAAGAGATGAATCTGGCCGCTTAGCGAATAGCTGAGGCGGTAGGTCCAAGTGGCATCGTAGTAGCGGCCGCGTGGCACCTGGTCTTCCATGAAACTTGTGACGAGCGAGATGCATTGCACGAACGCTCCCAGAACCAGCAGCAACAGAGCGATTTTTTTTGTTCGCGCCGCGCCTTCGGCGAGCATTGGGCCCAACGCCAGGCATAGCAGCACGATGGATGGGACCATGTATCTTGGACCGACGCAATATCCGCCTTCCCACTGGGTGTAGCGGGCAAAGAAAAAGAGATAAACCAGCGGGAACAACATGGCTAGCGCCGCCACGCCACGGTCGCGTTTCCAAAGGCGCGGGAGTCCGGCCAGCGCCAGGATCACGGGAGGCGCGAAGATGAATATCGACTTGCCCGGAGACAGCAGGAATCCGTAGAGGCCTTTCCAGAGCGGCGTATCAAACGTATTCAGGCGCTTGGCGCCTTCCGCGGATGCGGGATATCCGAACTGAAACGGGCCTCCAAATAACACTGCGTTGTGGGCGAGTAGAATCGCAACTCCTATTGCCGATGCTGCGCACAAGAGAAACGCGGCTCGCAGCGCGGGCTTCCCGTCACGCACCAGAACGGCCACGGCGAACACGGGGATGGCGAGCACGTTGGTGGGGCGGACGATGGTTGCCAATCCTAGAATCAGGCCGGCTATCGACGCGGTGCGCAAAGTGATCGGAGCGTTCTTGTCGCCGTGGCCGAAGAGCAGCAGCGCAACTCCCACGAAAACCGCAGCCGATAGCGGTTCGGAGAACAGCCATCCCGAATAAGCGAAGATCGGAGTGCCCAGGCCAACCATTGCTGCGGCAAACAGAGCAGCGCGCGCAGGGATTCCGATCCCAGTCAGCAGCAGAAAGAAAAACGTTACGGTGAGCGCCGAAAAAGTCGCACTGCTTAGGCAGGAAGAAAACGCTACGACCAAGTCCGTATCTTCGGCGGGAACGCCCGGCAGCCGGGCCAGCACATACTGCCCGAGGGCATACCACGGAGTGCAGAGCAGGGCCTGTCCGGGCGCGTAGGCCGCTCGGGGCTGGCCTTGGAGATCGTACCTGCCGTAGAAATTATGCAATTGCACGGCTTGCGGCACTGCCGTGGACGCGCGGAGCACCAGGCTCTCGGTGGTGTAGAGGGTGTTGTATTCGTCCGGCGTGCGCACGCGGCCGGTTGAAGTCAGCAGATAGAAGAACTGGAAGGCGGCGAAAAGCCACAGGGCAATGCAGCGCGGCGCAGATGGATGCGAAGGCGCGTGATGCGTGGCGGATTCTGGCGGGATGGTGGAAGTGGTCACGGTGACTTGATCGTATCAATTGTTAGTGAAGCGGTTGGTGGAGCGCCGCTCGTCGCGGAGTCCGATGCAATTGCTCTTTCGCCCCGCTGGGGCTCGGCTGCTTCTTACTTCCGACCCACGGCTTGCGCCGTGGGCTGGATTCTTGCGCCGCTTCGCGGCTGTTGAGGAACGGTCTCATACAACACTTTCGGCGGCAGTCGGGTCGCTATACAGAGTCGCTCCAGTCGAACACTGCACCGGCAACGGAAAAGCCTCTCAGGAGGTGCTTCTCCTGAAAGGCTTTGGGGAATTTCTTAACGAGCATGGATCCGCTTAGTGTTTCTTTTTTTTGGCGGCTTTCTTCTTGGTTGCCATGAAGTGTTTCCTCCGTTTGAACGATTTGTTCTCCCAAGGTTCTCGACAGGGCACCTTGATGCCCAGGCTACTCAACTTCTTGTATGAGTAGCTGTCCTACCACAAGATATTGCCATGTGTGTGCAATTTGTCAACAAGAATCTCATGGCAACGAGCGATTTTGGAGGAGCGCGTGCGTGACTTGCTTGTGCAGTTTCGTTCAAGGACTCAACATCGCAGCCGAGCCTTCTTGGTGGTGGGGAGTGAACGCACGATGCCTGTGCGATAATTTCAGAAGAAAATTTATGTCAGATCACAAAGTCTTCTGCGCAAAATTGAAACAGGAATTGCCGGGGCTCGCCGAGGCTCCGTTCGACAGCGAGTTGGGAAAAAAGATCTACGAGAACGTCTCGCAACAGGCGTGGGGCCAGTGGATGGAACACTGCAAGATGTTGCTGAATGAATATCGCCTGAACCCGGCGCGCAAACAGGACCAGGAAGTCATCGTGAAACAGATGGAGCAGTTTTTCTTCGGTGAAGGATCGGCGCGCCCAGCCGAATACGTTCCCCCCACGCACTGAGCGCAGCCCTGCCACAGCAACGTTGCTGAGCATGTCATCTGGCGCTGTCAGTTGCCGCGAGCGCGTTTCGCGGGTGGTTACTGATGAGTTACCTTCGCGCTCTCCATTGAATCCCAATTCATCACCTCGTAACACTCGCTGGCGAGAATGAAGACGTGGCGCCGCAGTCATACGACACGCTGATCCTCTCGGATCTGCACCTCGGCGCGGACATGAGCCGCGCTCGCGAGGCGTTGAGCGTTCTTCGGGAAAATCAATATCGCCGCCTTATTCTGCTGGGCGACATTTTTGCCGACCTAAATTTTGGACGCCTGAAAAAAGAACACTGGAAATTCCTCGGCTTCATTCGCAAGCTCTCCAACCCCAAGCGCAAAGTTGAAGTGGTGTGGGTGGAAGGCAATCACGACCACGGACTGACCGAGATCATGTCGCATCTGGTGGGCGTCCGCGTGTACCAGGAATATCAATGGGAATATCAGGGACTGCGCCACATCGCGGTGCATGGGCACCAGTTCGACGGGTTCGTGGTGAGGAAAGTCCGCGTCAGCTATCTGATCGGGACGCTGTTCTATCTGCAACTGCAGAAGTGGGATTCGAAAAACAAAGTTCTGACGCGTTTCCTCGACCGGCTGGGCACGCGTTGGCAGCGCTTGTCACCCAAAGTCGCCGAGGGCGCGCTGGCGCATGCCCGTCACCAACAGGCGGCGCGCATTTTCTGCGGCCACACCCATGCCGCCATGCACAAACACGACAGCGTCCATGGAATCGACTATTTCAATTGCGGGGCTTGGATTGATGCGCGTCCTACCTACATCACGGTTGGTGAAGATGGAGTCCGAATCCATGAGTACGCTGAACGCGCTGACGATCGGGCTGACGAGCAGCGTGCTGGCGAAGAACGAGGCTCGGCAGATTCCGAAGACGCTGAGTTCGACGGCGAGGCGGAGATCCTCGAAGGTGGCGAATGCGATGGCGAGGCCGAATATGAGGGTGTCGGGCGCTGAGTTCGATGCGACCGGCTCAGGTGACCGTTGCGCAAATTAACCATCATTTTCCATCATGCCGGCGGAGGACATCGCAGCGCCGCTGAGGCTCTGAAAGCCACGCTCTCCAGGCAAGAGCATCCCTGGGATGTCAGTCTTCTCGACATTCAGGAATTGCTCGATCCGCTCGACCTGATTCGCCGCGGTACGGGGCTGCGCATTCAGGACACCTACAACCTGATCCTGCGCAAAGGCTGGACGCGCTTCACGCCGCAGTTGCTGCTCGTTCTGCAAGGGACCATCCGTCTCTACCATGGTCCGATCGTGAAACTGCTCCGCGCTTACTGGGCCGGACATCCGGCGGACGTGGTGCTCTCGGTGATTCCGCACTTCAATCGCGAGATTGCCGAGAGTCTTCTTACACGGGGCGCGAAGACTCCTTTTGTCACGCTGATTACGGATTTGGCAGATTACCCGCCGCACTTCTGGATCGAGCGTGAATCGGAATACGTCATCGCCGGCACTGAACGCGCGCGCCAGCAAGCTTTAGCTGTGGGACATCCGGCCGACCACGTTTTCAAAACATCGGGAATGATTCTGAAGCCGCGGTTCTATGAAAAGACCAACGTCGATCGCGTTGGCGAAAGGCGGCGGCTTGGACTGGAGGCGGATTGTCCAACGGGCATCGTGTTGTTCGGAGGGCACGGATCGAGGGTGATGGTTGACATTACGAAGAAGCTCAACGATGCCGATAGCGGGGTCCAGTTAATTTTGATCTGCGGCCACAACCAGAAGCTCGCTGCCGCGCTCAAGAACCTGAAGACCAGAAAGCCTCTGGCCGTGGTTGGATTTGCGCAGAATGTCGAATACTACATGGCCCTGGCCGACTTCTTTATTGGGAAGCCGGGGCCGGGCTCGATCAGCGAGGCATTGCAGCTTCACTTGCCGGTCATTGTGGAATGCAATGCCAAGACGCTGCCGCAGGAGCGCTACAACGCGGAATGGGTAACGGAGAACGGCTATGGGATAGTTGCGCCTAGCTTCAAGAAAATTGCGCCCGCCGTTCAACGACTGCTCGAGAGCGCAATTTTTGATGAGTTCCGTTTGAAGGTTAGGGAATACTCCAATCGTGCGCTGTTCGAAGTGCCGGAAATCCTGGAACAATGCGCGGAGCATACAACGGCGGTGACTCAATCACACGTGGCGGTTTAGCGCTAGAAGTGAAACGCGACTCCGGTTGAGAAGCGTACGCCATTCTGGCCCTGGTTATAGAAGCGAGTGTTGATCCAGTCGAGCTGTGCGCGGAAAGTCACTGGGCCGGCGATTCTGTAATCGAGTCCGCCACCGAGTCCGTTGACGAACGAAGTATCTGAGTCGGAGACTCCGTTGCTGCGACTGATGTGGCCAACGCCGACGAGGAACTCTCCGAATGGACGGAAGCGCTTGACTTGAACCGATACTCTCGGGCCGAACAAGACATTGTGTGCGGCAACGTTGACGTTCAGAGGACATCCAACACCAGGGCAATTGTAAGTGTGGCTGCCGTAATGGCCATCGACATCGACCACTGCGCCAATCCAGGGCAGAAACTTCCCTTCCAGCGTCGCCTCCCATCCATTTAGATTGCTGGTGTCGTTGGAGACGATCGAAGTGCGGTCGTAGGAATAGCCGAAGAATACGTTGCCTTTCGTCGGAATTTGCGCCGAAGCGGCGCTGGCGATCATCATTGATAACAAGACAAGAGTCCACAGTCTTCGCATTATTTTGTCCTCCTTAATTAAGTGCGCGATCTGAAACATGCGGTTTGAGCGCGCGGTTCGAGACGCTGCGGTGCGAAGAAAGCTTTCAATCTAACTTTCATTTTTGCTTTCACTCTATAGATGCAATTGGGGCGGAAAGATTTGCTTCGGCGATGGAAAACACTTGGGTAATTCAACGGGAAAGTTAGCGGAACAGCGACGCGAAAAATCCGCCGAGTTTTCTGAAGAAGCCGCGAGATGGCGCGGGTTTCGCCGATGCTTCCGTGACGGCCGGCTTGGGTGTTTCTTTCGCTGCTGGAGGAAGCGCGGCGGCCGAGACAGAGGCCGTCTGCGGACGCGAATCAAGAGGCAGGGCACGCACATCCTCGACCGGCGCGGGCGGCGGGCCGGTCGCGTGGAATACCAGCGGCGCCTCTACTTGCACATGAAGCTCGTTCGACGAGATGGAGGCGTCTCGGGAGCGGCCGGTATTCCGGTCGCGGGTGCGCTTGCCGCGTGAGCTGTCTCTGCTGCGGGCGCGGGGCTGGCGTTCACTGGCAGCAGGGCGCGCTTGGCGATTCTTGCACTTCGATCTGCGTGGGCAGATCGTTGGTCGCGCGCAGGGGAGGATCGCGCGGGGGCGGACACCCGCATTCGTTCGGTACGGCCATATCCACACGATCGAGTTGCCCGGAGTGAAACACGAGTTGGTCGGTGGCCTTGATTTGATAGGTGCGATCGCCAAGCAATTCAGAAACGATCGCCGACGCTGTGTTGCCGGGAAGCGCGCGCACGCAGGTGTCGCCTTTATTATCGGCGCTGATGGCATAGTGAAATTCTCCCGGGCCTGGCAGCAGGATGCGGAAGTCTGGGGTCATCACAGAATCCGAAGAGGAGTCGAGAGCGAGGTGCGCTTCGAGTCCGCCGGTGTTCATGCTGAGCATCACGTTATGGCGGTTCTGCGAAGGAGTCACCGACACGGTTGTCCCCGGGCAGACGTGCACTTCGCCGCCGCTCGAGAGGCGGAGCATGGCGGTGTCGGGTCCGGCTGTGATTGTAGAACCCGAGCCTCCGTTATCCGCAGCCAGAGCGAGCGGGCCGGGCGCGCGCACGGCCGACACTACTGGTTGCGGCGCGCGCGTCAGAGCGACAACTGTGGGTGACTCGAACGAGCGAAGTCTTCGACTGAGCGAGGCTGGGACTTTTCCCGAGATGCACGACCAGACGATTTCCGGCGGCGTCCCAGGTGTAGGCGCGCGGTGCGAGCAGATCGACGACGACGCGCGCCACCGGGGGATTCTCTTGAAACTGGTCGGCGCGTAGCTGCTGATCTGGTCGGCCTGGACACTGATGCGCTTCTCCTTCGTGTCCAGGCGAGCGTTGGGCAGGTCGATCACCAGCCGATCGGGATCAGTGATTGCCTGGATGGAAGGGACTAATGGCTTGGTCGAAAGAATCTCGACAGCCTGACCGTCTTTTTCCTGGACAATGCGGAAGCTCTTGATGGCGGCAATCTTGCTTGCGGAAGCCGGCGGCTTGGAGGGAGGCTGAACCCCAGAAGTGGAGGGCGCCTGGGAAAAAACTCCCGATGCTTTGCACAAGAACATTCCCACAGCTATAATCGCGCGCAAATCCGCCCGCAAACGGCGGCGAAAGTACGTTTGCCGGAACGCAGGGCTCGGCGGGAAGTTATTCACTGATGCACTCGACTGTTACAGCAAACATACCACTCAGGGGTTGGTGAGAAAAAGCGCGTGGAAGACAGACCTGAAAGAGCGGGCCCGACGGGCTAGGAGTCGGCCAGGAACTCGTACTCATCGATGACGGCAGCCACGGCAATTTTGCTGGCCGGGCTGCCACCCTCGACTCGTACGACGCGACCCTTGCAGCGCACGCGGATGCTTTCCGTCAGCGTGATTTCGGGGGGTAGTGTCAGGGTGAAATCAATGTTCGAACCGGCTTGCATGGCGGAATCGACAAAGAAGCAGATGCCACGGGCGCTGACGTCACGGGTCTGCGCCGCGTGCTCCTGCTCATTCTCATTGGCACCGTAACGGACGCTTACCGGCAGACGCAGCGCAAACCGGCGGGTGGATCGCTTGTCATTGTCAGCATCCGCGTCATTTGTTGGCTGCGTCTCGGCCATGGGACCTCCTCGAGAGCAAGGTCAAAGTTCAAGGTTTCAAAGACATGTCGGAAAGCGACTGTAAGCATGGCAATTCGCGGCCAGCATGTCAAGAAGCAAGAAAGCCACTCTGGCCCTTGGAGCTACAATGAATTCGTGGTCTTCGTCCTCGATAACTACGATTCGTTCACTTACAACCTTGTCCAGTATCTTGGCGAACTGGGCGCCAGGGTTGAGGTTCGCCGCAATGACGAAGTGACGGTCGAGGCGATTGAGGCGATGAGGCCTGAGCGCATCGTGGTTTCTCCGGGACCCTGCACTCCGCAGGAAGCCGGCATCAGCATCGAAGTGATCCGGCACTTTGCGGGCAAGGTGCCGGTGCTGGGCGTCTGCCTTGGGCACCAGGCTATCGGCGCGGCGTTCGGCGGCCAGGTGGTTCGCGCCAGGAACCTTATGCACGGCAAGACCAGCCAGATTGAGCATGATGGCAAGACTATTTTTTGCGGCTTGTCATCGCCGATGACCGCGACTCGCTACCACTCGCTGGTCGTCGCCGAGGACGGGCTGCCTGGCGACCTCGAAGTCAGCGCCTGGACTCGCGATCGCGACGGCACGCGCGTCATCATGGGCTTGCGACATAAGAAATTCGCGGTCGAGGGCGTGCAGTTTCATCCTGAGAGCGTGCTGACGGACGAAGGCAAGAAGCTGGTGGCGAATTTCCTGCGAAGTTGATCCACTCCGTGCCCCTGTATTTTCCTTTACCTGATTTCGAAGTCGTAGCCGTCCGTACCCAATACTTTCCACGTCAGCAGATATTCTCCAGGTGCTAAATCTTGGTTTGGCGTGATAGTAAACGTCAGATCGTTGATTGAGTGCACCGTAACGTCCGGCAGCAACTTCTTGTCGATCCCAGACTTTACTCCAGACAGACCACTTTTGATCGACTGCAACTCGCGATGATCTTTCTTTTTGCTGAGGATAACAATCACTGCATTTCTGGTAGCGTTCGGCCCACCCGTCTTCGCCATCAATGGTTCTAAAGGATTCTTGATGTAGAACACAGGGCGACGGTCAGACAGTTTTATCGGTGCTTCCGCCCCGCGATACTCCTGGGTCCCACCGCCGTGCAAGGTAAAAACGTTTACGTGAATATTTTGCCCTGCAGCGGTTAGTACTTCCAACTGCTGCCATCCATTCGCGCTTTTGTAGAAGACCCCATCGTTGGGCGGAGAGGATTCGGTTGGCTTATCATGCTTTTGCCCAACCCCGACCACAGCGGCCGCTGGATGGGCTGGCGGCGGCGCGGTCTGTGTAGGGATAGGAGTTAGTTGTTGCGCGGCACCCATGACGACCAACGCCTCATAAGTTGCCGAATAGCGTCGGTAACGTATAGTGATCTTCGTCCCCGGTTTGTGGCGGAGGATCTCATCGCCCATTTCTTGTCCTGTGTAAAGATAGTGCCCGTCTATGGCCAGAACCACATCTCCGGCCATCATGCCGGCTTGATCCGCTGGTCCACCCGCAACCACATGTGAGAGGGTAATTCCGTCGTGTCGGATCACGGGATTGTCGTCTGAGGAAGCGCCTAGCCACCCTTGGGTAACGGCTGGTGCATTTTGGGTTCCCTGATTTGAGACCTGTGTGCTGAGTTGCTGACCTACACAGGTGCAGCAAACGAGAACGCAGCTCAGAATCCAGTTCGCAAAGCTGTGTCGATGCATTCGGCAGACCCTTTCCCTGCCAATATATACCGCAAAAGCGGGGAGCAAGGGAGTGGCCCTCAGCCTCGAAGTGCGGCGGACCCAGCTCCGATTCTGTCAAAACTGACAGTTGTCGGACGCTATCGGTCGAGACAAAACTCGTCATAACCGGCGGCGGGTGAACGCCCCGGGGTGAGGTCTGTCTGAAATGGGGAGGGGAAGATGATCAGAACCTTTACGAAACAGCTGCTGTCTACGACGCTATCCTTGCTGCTGGTCATTGGCACAACGCCATTGGGAGCTGGAGCTCAGCAAACGGGCTCGACGGCTTATTCGGGACAAGGCGTGCCGTTGACAGCCGAAGAGTTGCAACAACTGGTGGCGCCGATCGCGTTGTATCCCGACTCCCTGGTAGCGCAGATTCTGGGAGCTTCGACCTTTCCAGACCAGGTGGCCGTTGCCGAGTACTGGCTGGGGCAAAACAAGAGCCTGACGGGGACCGCGCTGATGGAGGCGGTCAATCAACAAACATGGGAGCCGAGCGTAAAAGCGCTGACACAATTTCCGTCCGTGCTCAACAACCTCGCGTCGAACCTTAGCTGGACATCGTCGCTCGGAGAGGCTTACCACACTCAGGCGGCCGATGTGATGTCAGCTATCCAATTTTTGCGGGCGAAGGCACTCGCTGCGGGAAACCTGAAATCCGGCTCGCAGATTGTGGTAACGCAGCCATCGGCACAGACCATCGTGATTGAGCCCGCGAATCCGCAGGTGGTGTACGTCCCGGTTTACAACCCGACGGTGGTTTATGGATATCCCTACGTAACTCCCGGATACACCTCGGCGGACGTTGCGGCTACCGCGGTTCTCGCATTTGGAGTCGGCATAGCGGTGGGCGCGATGATGAGCAGCAGTTGTTGTGCTTGGGGATATAGCAGCTGGGGTTGCGGCTGGAGCAGCACTACTGTGGTGTATCACGGCGGGGCCTACTACGGAAACAACGCCTGGCACGGCGGCTACTATGGTTCGAGCTATTCGGCGTATGGTCCCTACGGCTCCGCTCATTACAGCAATGGCTACAACCCATCCACCGGGACTTACGCGCGTGGGGGCACGGTGTCGAATGGGTATGGATCGCAAAGCGTCGGTCAGGCGTACAACCCAAGAACCGGGGCGTATGGGCAGACGGAGCAAGGTTCCAATGCGTACGGGAGCTGGGGAAGCTCGACGGTTTCGAAAAACGGTACTACTGCATACACCCAGCATCAGACGACTTCACAAGGAACGACGGCGTCGATGCAGGCCACGAACGGCGCGTCGGCTTATGGCGCTTCAGGCAAGTACGGAAACAGCGCCGCGATTGGTCAGACCGCGAACGGCAATAAGTACGCAGCTGCGAACGGCAATACTTACAGCAACACGGGGAATGGTTGGAGTCAGAGGAGTGGGAGTTCGAGCGGCTGGGGATCGGATTTCAGCAGCCGGTCGTCGGCTTTCAGCGGTGACAGCGGGGGCTGGGGCTCCCGGTCGGACAGTGCTCGTGGCTGGGGAAGCGGCGGTGGAGGCGGAGGCTGGGGCGGACGGAGTGGCGGAGGCTGGGGTGGTCGCAGGTAAGCCGGCGAAACTGGAGTTGTTAGGATTCCCACATGATGAGTTCCGCGCCGGGCTCGACTCCACTCGTGAAATCGAAATTACTTGCAGGTCTGGACGAGACTGCACTACGCCAGATCTTGGACGCGGCCCATGTCCGCCGCATGGCGCCCAATAAAGATGTCACCATCGGCGGCGAACGACCCGACCATCTGTTTCTCCTGAAAGCGGGGCGGGCCAAGTTTTACAATCTGGCAGAATCTGGCGCGGAAGTTCTCATGCTATGGAAGGTCCCAGGGGACGTGGTCGGACTGGTGTCGCTGCTGGCCAAGCCTCCGGCGTATATGGCGAGTGCGAAAACGGTTTCCGAGTGCGAATTCCTGGTGTGGGATCACGCCACGCTCCGCCGCTTGGTCAAGGTATATCCGCAGCTGACCGAGAATGGTTTGCGGATGGCGATGCATTACCTCAACGCTTATATGAACCGTCACGTCAGCGTCGTCACCAAGAGTGCGGAATTGAGGCTGGCCGAAGCCCTGCTGCACCTGGCTACGGACGCGGGGGAAGTGCAGCCGTCGGGAGTGGAAATAGATATCACTAACGAACAGCTCAGTTCCCTTTCTGACATTAGCCCCTTTACTGCCAGCCGGCTTCTCTCCAAGTGGGAACGGGACGGGAAACTTTGCAAACAGCGCGGGCGGGTCACCCTACTGGCTCCCGAGTCCCTGATGATTACCTAGAAGCGCCGACGGCCGCCGACTTGCTTTGTCACGAGGCCGCCTGAGAATCCTCCTCATTCTCTCCATCTTTTATCTTTGTCCCCCAAGACTTCGCCCTAAGTGCCGCGTTTTTTATTAGTCCTCTCATTGCGCTGGCGCAACGACGACGCTGAGTGCACATGGCATTGTCGTTATGGATACAACTCTTGCTCTACTCGGTTCAGCTCTGCCGTTGCGCTGACCTCGAAATTGAACGCGCAAGAGGTGAAGGTTCTTAGTTAATGTCTTTGGCACGTGTTCTGGTGGTGGATGACTTCGAAGACTGGCGGCTGAGGATCTGCGAGATTTTCGAGGAGTCCCGCGATTTGCTGGTAGTGCGCATGGCTTCTGACGGACTGGAAGCCGTTCGACAGGCGCGAGAACTGCAACCAGATTTGATTGTCCTGGATGTTGATCTTCCCAGCTTGAATGGAATCGACGCCGCTCGACTGATCCACGACCTCTGCCCCACAACGAAAATTCTCTTCCTGAGCCTGAACACTGATCTGGACGTCGTGCGAGCCGCCCTCGGGGCCGGGGGCCACGGGTACGTCTTGAAAGCCCACGCGCTTCCGGAGTTGCTGGCAGGAGCGCGTGCCGTGCTCGCCGGCAAGCAATTTGTCGGTAGCGGGTTGGCCACGCTCGATCGGCGATCGCGAGGTCCGAAGGACTAGCGACACCCGCTGGACTGACGCGAAACGCCGACCTACCGGAGCCGGTGAATTGCCTTCCACAATTTTTCTCCGATCTTTCTCTCTCGGATCTTTCTCTCTCGGATCTTTTTCTCTCCGATCTTTTTCTCTGATCAGGATCGCCACACGCTCCGAGTCCGCTGCGACCGCAGCGGAGGGAAACTGTCACTTGTGACAGGAGCCAGCAACTGCGCTTGAAACTAGTATCCGATGGACGAACGATAATTCCATCGGTCCATCAGTTCCATGAAAAACGACTGGAAGCGCGTATTCGCTTTTGCTTGTGCGGTACTGTTTCTAAGTCCCGCAGTGCTGGCGGAAGAAACGTGTCCGGTCGAGATCAAGCTCTTGCTTTCCCCGCCGACCATCCAAAACGTGATCGCATCCCTCAGTTTCAGAAAAGAGACGACGACGCGCGTATATTTTTTCGATACTGACACGCTTGAACTCCTGAAGCAGGGAGTGATTGTGCGAATCAGGCAGGGGGCGGCTAACGACCTTACGGTGAAAGTACGCGTGCCAGAGGGCGACAACCGGCTCGACAATTCCCGGCTTCGGGAGCACTTTTCGTGCGAGATCGATCGCACTGGAGCCGGAGAAAACACTTCCTACTCAGTTCCGCGCAACTACAAGACGTCGCAGGTGCCAGAAATGGGCAGCGACATTGCCAGCCAGCTTAGCCCGTCGCAAGAAAGACTGTTACGCAAGGCGCGCGTCGCAATTGATTGGGCCCGGGTGAGGCGAATCGCCGATATCACATCAATGAAGTGGGAAACCACTGCTCAGCCGCCATTTCGCAAACTTGCACTGGAGATCTGGGAATGGCCGGGAAAATTCTCGAGATTTCTGCCAAGGTCAGTCCTGATGCGGGGCCCGGGAAATACGCAGAGTTACAACAGCTGGCGAATACGAAAGGTCTAACGTTGAGGAGCGCCTGCTTCACTGTTGCTTCTCGTCCTTGGAATCTGGTGGAGTTCCCGATATCTTCTCCTCTCGCGGGCGTTCCTTCTGACGAAGCGTCTCGACCTCGGCTGCTGTCGCGCCGCGGACTGTCGCGATCACCATTCGCTATCCGCAAACTTTGGTATTTCTGACAGTCGCGGAAACATGCCACTCGGCCTATACAGGTAGCGTGACGGGCACGAGCCTGTACTACGGTAAAGCTTTTCGCCCTTCCCCGAGCGAAATCCTGGATTGAAATCAAGAACTGAGATCGAAAGAGGAGGATATCTATGAAGATCAGAGGAAAAACCACTGTCGCCTTGGCCGGAGTCGCCGCGTTATTCGGCTCAATGTCTGCTCCGACTGTAAACGCACAGACCGCTCAAAGACCCAATGTCGTGATGCTGATGACCGACGACACCGGGTGGAACGACTTCGGGGCCTATGGTGGTGGCGCGAACCTCGGCCATCCGACCCCGAACATCGATCGGGTCGCCCAGGAAGGCGCTGTCTTCACCAGTTGGTACGGCCAAGCGAGTTGCACCGCGGGCCGGGCCTCGTTCATGACCGGACGCATTCCAATACGCTCCGCCCTCTCAGTCGTGGTTGTACCTGGCGACCCGAACGGACTCACAAAGAGCACTCCGACAATCGCTGAGTTCTTTAACAAGAACGGCTATTCGACCTACTTCTCGGGCAAGTGGCATCTGGGTGATCAGCCCAAGTTTTACCCGATCGAACACGGCTTCGACGAAATGAAAGAGTTCGCCGCCTACTATCCCGGCGTCTATACCTATGACGACACCGACAGCTTCGCACATCCGTGGTTCCCGAAGTACAACCCTGCGTACTGGGCGGAATATCAAAAGATCGTAAACCTATACGAATGGGAAGGCGTCGCCGGCAAACCCGCGACCAAGGTTGCGCGTATCGACTACGACTACCTGCATGAATTCGACGTCCGTCAGGCCGACTCGGCGGTCGAATATATTCACGCGCACGCCAAAGGCGGCAAGCCGTTCTTCATGGATGTCAATTTCATGAAGATGCACAACCCGAATATTCCCGCCAGGGCGTTCATTGGCAAATCGCACCTTGGCAATTATTCCGACTCCATGATGGAGCTCGACTCCAACATCGGTCGCGTTATGGATGCCATTCGTGCCGAGGCTCCTAACACCATCGTCATCATCACTGCCGACAACGGCGCGTGGCAGGACGCGTGGCCGGATGGGGGCACCGTTCCGTTCCGTGGAGAAAAGGGTTCGCCGTTCGAGGGCGGTTTCCGTGTGCCCGGCATCATGTGGGCGCCCGGCAAGATTCCGGCCGGAGCACGCTATGGCGAAATGATGTCGCACATTGACTGCTGGTCAACGCTGGCAGCGATGGTTGGCCTCACCCCGCCGCCTCACGGCGCGTGGAAGGACAATGACGGCAAGCCGATCTATTTCGACAGCATCGACAACAGCGCGTACATCATGGGGAAGGCTAAGCATTCCGCGCGCGACGGATGGATCTATATCGACGGCGAGACCTATGCCGGCGCTCGCGCCGACATTGGCGGGGATCCCGACAACCCCGATATCAAAATCGCCTGGAAATACCTGTATACCGCCAAGGACACCTGGCTCGGCCCCAAGCAGGATCTTGGTGCCATTGGCTCAGCCTACAACCTCACGATGGACCCGTTTGAAAAGTACGACATGACGTTCAACGGCGCGGTGAGCACGCGAACACCGACTACCTCGCCCGGACGCTATGCCGGCTATGACAACGGCTGGGTTCTTTCGTTGATTTCGATTCCGGTCATGGAGTTTGACAAGTCCATCGTCGATTTCCCGAACATCAAGCGTTTCCCCGGCGGAGCATCGAACGATATGAATCCGAATCTTCAGGATCCGGCAAACCCATTGCCTTTGATGGATATCAAGAAGCTCGTGAATACCATCGGCGCAGCCGACTAGCTATTGCTTTCGGTCGCGAAACACTCGGTCGAGGCTGGGGCGGTTGAAAGCCGCCCCGGTTTCTCCGAACCCATCCGCTGCGTCCGCTATTCCCTGCCCCTGGCCATCTCCACTGCCCGCAGTACGGCTCGGGCTTTGTTTTCCGTCTCTTCAAATTCGCGCTGCGGATCGGAATCGGCCACGATTCCGGCGCCTGCTTGCAAGTAGGCTTTCTTACCTTTCATGAGCAGAGTGCGGATGGCTATGCAGGAATCCAGATTGCCCGCGAAATCAGCGTAGAGGACCGAGCCGCCGTATACGCCTCGCCGCGTGGGCTCCAGTTCTTCGATGATTTGCATGGCGCGAACTTTGGGCGCTCCGCTCAGGGTTCCGGCGGGGAAGCAGGCGGCGAAGGCGTCCATCGCACTTAGTTCTGGACGGAGGCGCCCTTCGAGCGCGGAGACGAGGTGCATCACGTGCGAGTAACGCTCGACGTACATGAGATTGCGAACTTTCACCGATCCGTACTCGCTGACTCGGCCGAGGTCATTACGGCCCAGATCAACCAGCATCACGTGTTCGGCGCGTTCTTTTTCGTCGGCCAGCATTTTCTTTTCTAGAGCTGCGTCCGCGGCTTCGTCGTGGCCACGGGGATGGGTTCCGGCAATGGGACGATATTCCAGCTTTCGTCCTGTTGCCGCGGCGCGCACCAGCATTTCGGGAGACGAGCCTAGAACGTGCATTCCCGCGGATTTTTTTTTGCCTCCGTTCCGTCCTCCGCCGAAACGCAGGAAATACATGTATGGGGAGGGATTCACGGTTCTCAGGGCGCGATAGAGGTCGAGGGGAGCCACTCCGGGCTCGAAATCCCAGCGCTGCGAGAGGACTACCTGGAAGATGTCTCCGGCCGCGATGTACTCCTTGGCGCGGCGGACGCTTTCCAGAAACCTCTGCTTTGGAGTGCGCGCTTTCACTTTGAGCTTTGATTTGGTGACGGCTTTGCGCCAGTGCTTGGGCTTCCAGCCGGCGGCTAGTTTTTTCTCGATGCGCGCGATGTCTTTCACGGCGCGCTCGAAGGCGGCTTTGGGCGATTCCCGGGTCACGTCCGCTGACGCCACTATGTGGATCTGATGTCGCAGATGATCGAAGGCGAGGACGCGGTCGAAGAACATCAGTACACAGTCGGGAACGTCCAAGTCGTCGGCAGCGTGCTCTCCTATGTTTTCGAGGCGGCGCACGATGTCATAGGCGCAATAGCCCACCGCTCCGGCGGTGAATGGCGGCAAACCCTCCACCGCGGCGGGGCGATGCTGCTGGAGGAGTTCTTTGATGACGGCGAAAATGTTTTCCGTGCGACGTTCGATTTTTTGGCCGCGTTGGATTGTGATTTCGGCGCGGCGCGATTCGAGGCGCAGAAACGGGCGCACGCCTAGAAACGTATAGCGTCCGATTTTTTCTCCACCTTCGACTGATTCGAGCAGGAAGGCGTCGGGCTCGCCGTCGGCCACGGCTAGAAAAGCGGAGACCGGAGTCAGCAGGTCGGCCGAGATGGACTTTGCCACCGGCACCAGCGTGGCGCCGCGCGACAGACGCAGGAACTCTTTGTAGTCAGGACGGATCATTTGCTGTTTGCTACTTGTTATTGCGACAGGGCCTTGGATCGCACGAATAAGTATGCGGGGTGGAAGGAGACGGGGCAAGTCCCGTCTCTAGACTGGACTTCCGGCCCTCGCCTGAAGCCATGACCTGTTACGAAACCCACTCCCTGCGCTTGCCTAGCCTGCTGGCCAGCAATATACTTTGCGAGGCTTGCTGGCGGACTTCGGCGGCAATCGCAATCAATATCAATAAATTATTATGCGGAGTGTTTTATGACGACAGCTGTGGACCTTGAGCAGGAAACTAATCCCTGGAAGGCGCAAGCCGCCCGCTTTGACCTGGCCGCGAAGAAGCTGAATCTTGATGCTGGAATATGGAAGGTCCTGAGTAGTCCGAGCCGCGAAATTATTGTTCATATCCCGGTCATGATGGACAACGGGCGTCTAGAAGTGTTTACCGGATACCGGGTGCAGCACTCGATTGCGCGCGGTCCGGCCAAGGGCGGATTGCGTTACGGGCCG
Source organism: uncultured Acidobacteriaceae bacterium (assembly GCA_963826845.1). Lineage (GTDB taxonomy): Bacteria > Acidobacteriota > Terriglobia > Terriglobales > Acidobacteriaceae > Acidiflorens. The sequence goes on along the minus strand of CAWGYS010000013.1, from coordinate 173,593 downwards.
GACGTGAACCTCGACGAAGTGCGGGCGCTGGCGAGCTGGATGACCTGGAAATGCGCGGTGGTGAACATTCCGTTTGGCGGCGCCAAGGGCGGCATCATTTGCGATCCGCACAAAATGTCGCAGGGCGAGTTGGAGCGGATGACGCGCCGCTACACAGCCGAACTGTTCGAGTTCATAGGCCCGGAGAAGGACGTCCCCGCGCCCGACGTGAATACTAACGAGCAGACCATGGCGTGGATCATGGATACGTACTCCATGCACATGCGGCAGACGGTTACGGCGGTTGTGACCGGCAAGCCGGTCAACATTGGCGGTTCGCGCGGCCGGCGCGAGGCTACGGGGCGTGGCGTTCTTATGGTCTGCGAACAGGCCATTAAAAGGCTACGTCTGAATCGCGACACTACGCGCGTCATCGTGCAGGGTTTCGGTAATGTCGGCTCGAACGCTGCCCGGCTGATGGCGGAGGCGGGATACAAGGTCATCGGCATTCTCGAGGTGGGCGGCGGGCTGTATAAGAAGGACGGCATTGACATGGAGGCGCTGTGGGAATTCCGGCAGCGCAATGGCACGGTCCACGGCTTCCCCGGAGCCGAGGCCTACGATCCGGCGGAGCTGTTGCTGATGGATTGCGACATCCTGATTCCGGCGGCGACGGAAAATGTGATCACCAGCCAGAATGCGGATCGCGTGAAATGCAAGATCCTGGCGGAGGGCGCGAATGGTCCGACGACTGCGGCGGCCGACGACATTCTTTCCGAGAAAAAAGTCTTCGTGATTCCCGACATTCTTGCGAATGCCGGGGGCGTGACTACTTCCTATTTCGAGTGGGTTCAGGATCGCCAGGGCTACTTCTGGAAGGAATCGGTGGTCAACGAGCATTTATCGGAGATCATGATTGCGGCGTTCGACGATGTTGTCCGGTACTCTGAAACGCATGGCGTGAATAACCGGATTGCCGCGTATATGCTGGCGATCGACCGCGTGGCGTACACCATCCGCCAGCGCGGAATTTACGCCTAGGTTGTGGTGGGCGAGGATGCCGGCGTTGCACCAGCTTTTGGGTTGACCGCGGCTGCTCGCGGTGTAATCATGTGGGGCGTCTCGGGATCGTCTGGGTTTTCTTAGTCAATCCTAAAGAAGTGGTTCGTCCAAAAACGGGGGCTTCGTGCCTCTCAATCTCGCGAGGAAAAAATGAAACACTCCCAACGCAAACTCACCCTGTGGATGCTGGCTTTCTGTGTGATGCTCGTGGTTACTATGGCGCCGATATTGGCGAAGGCGCAAGCGAGTTCGAGCGCTTCCAGCTCAGATACCACCGCTGCGGACACTACGTCCAAGAAGTCGAAGAAAAAAGCGAAGAAAGATGCCGCCGCCGCGGATAAGACCGCTGCCGCGGACAAGACTGCGGCTAGCGATACGACGGCCGCGACCACGAAGAAGTCGAGTAAGAGCAAGACGACCGAGCCGGCGGAGGGCACGGCCATGAAGGCGGCTCCTGCGGACAAAGCGGCGCCAGATGCACCGGCAACGACCGCCTCGGCGGGCAAGACCAAGACGAAGAGCAAGAAATCCAAAACAGCAGCGGATGCCACGCCCGCCGGCGCGCCCGTAGTTCCGGCGGCTCAGGTGAGCAAAACCGACTCCAGCGCCATGACACCGGCTCAGGCTCCGGCAGCGACCACCACTCCGGCGCCGGCGGCTGCCCCAGCCCATGCTTCCTCGAACACTATGGCGGCTCCCGCAGCCAAAACGACAGCGCCGAAGGCGGCGACGCCAGCGGCTTCCACTCCGGAAATCGCTGCTGCGCAAGCCGCCGGCAAGGTTTGGGTCAACACTGGAACCGGCGTCTACCACAAGGGCGGCGAATGGTATGGCAAGACCAAGCAAGGAAAATTCATGACCGAAGCCGAGGCGAAGGCTGCGGGTTACAAAGCAGCCCAGAAGGAATAAGGAGAAACAACTATGACGAGGAGTTTTGTGACGAGGATTCTCGTGGCACTTTTTGCTCTGAGCCTGATTGGCGGAATGGCCGTGGCACAGACCGCCGCCAAGACACCGGCCAAGGCCACAACTGCCACCGCGTCTGCCGATCTGCTGGACATCAACTCGGCGACCAAGGACCAACTGGATGCTCTGCCGGGAATTGGAGCGGTCTACTCGCAGAAAATCATTGACGGGCGGCCGTACGCGAAAAAGACTGACTTGGTGAATAAGAAAATCCTTCCCCAAGCCACCTACAACAAGATCAAGGACAAGATCATCGCCAAGCAGAAGTAAGAGGCATTTAACCGCCGAGATCGCGGAGTGCGCCGAGTCATCAGACAATCAATCTCTGTAACCTCACGTTTTCTCCGTTCGTTTCTCTAGATCAACGCATTTCGCTGTGGAATTTGAGGAGGCAGTTATGGGTTTGCTCGACAATCTGGAAAACCAGGCGTTAGGCAATGTGGCAGGTGGCAGCTCGAATCCGCTGGCGTCAGGCCTTTTGCAAATGATTCAAAATCAGCCCGGTGGTTTGCAGGGATTGGTGCAGACATTTCACGACAAAGGGATGGGCGGATTGGTGTCCTCCTGGGTCAGTACGGGGCCAAACCCTCCGATTAGCGCTGATCAGGTTCACCAGGTTCTAGGCAGTGATCAGGTAAAAGCGCTGGCAGCCAAGGCGGGAATCAATCCCGACGTCGCGGGCGCTGCGATAGCTCAGTTGCTGCCGACACTTGTGGACAAGCTCACGCCGAACGGAGCGGTGCCCGACCACAGCAATGTTCTGGAGATGGCGTCCAGTATGCTCAAGAACTTTCAGACGAAAGCGTCTTGAATCCGGGTGGCGCACAGTGGAGTCACACGTGCGCCACTTTCTTTCTCCGCGTGACGCCCAGCAACTCCGCAATCCCTTTGGGACGATGACTTCAGGTCCGTTGCCTTGGTCACAGATGTAGAGGATAATCACAGTGACCGCCCCTGTGGTGTCGGCTCACATCGCGTGAACCTTCCTAACTCCATCACGCTCACTCGCATCGCGGCGATTCCGCTTCTTATCTGGATTCTTTGCACTCCGCGCTTCTCGGGCGAGCACACTGGGGAACGAGAAATCCTGGCCTCGGCCATTTTCATCCTGGCTTCGATCACTGATGGCATTGATGGTTATCTGGCGCGCAAGCGAGGGCAGATTACGACCATGGGAATGCTGCTCGATCCCCTGGCCGATAAGTTATTGATCGCGGCCGCCTTTATTGCGCTGGTGCAGTTCAATCCGGCGCTGGTGCCGGCTTGGGTGGCGGTGGTCATCATTGGCCGCGAATTCCTGGTGAGCGGACTGCGATCCATTGCCGCTTCGGAAGGTTTTACGATTCAAGCGAGTGAATTGGGCAAGTTCAAAATGCTGGTGCAGATCATATCTGTCGTGGCGGTGATTCTGGCTCGGCGCTGGCATGAATGGCCGATGTTCGGCGTTTACATTTTCCCGGTGTACTGGATTGCCTGGCTCGCGATCTGGTTTATGGTTCTGCTTTCGCTGGTCTCCGCGCTCGATTACTTCGTTGCTTTCTGGTCGCGGATCGATCGCACATCGGAAAAGCGGCGGCGCCGGTCGTTCGTGCTTAACCGGCGGGGTAAACGCGATGTCCAGACCGTCTCCAACACCATCCGAAAACCCGTCTGAGAATTTCGCCGCGGGCAAAGCAGTTCGACCTGATCGCGTTTCCTCGGAATTTTCTCTTGAGGAGCGCCGGATTCTGCTCCGCATCGCGCACGAGGCGATTCTCTCCGTTCTGGAGCGCCGGTCTTCTCCGGAGATGCCACCTTCGACAGGCCAACTTTCGGAACCGCGCGGCGTTTTTACCACGCTTTATGTAGACCGTGAACTGCGGGGGTGCGTCGGTTACGCTGCGGCCGTCGCGCCCCTCTATCGTGCGGTCGCCGAAACGGCCCGCGCTGCCGCGTTCGACGATTCCCGTTTTTTGCCGGTGACCATAGAACAAGCTCCGAGGCTGGAAATTTCTCTAAGCGTGCTCTCCCGGCTGTTCCCGATTTCCGCCGCAGCGGTGGAGATCGGGCGCCACGGACTGCTCATCTCGCGAGGGGCTCGCCACGGCCTGCTGCTGCCGCAGGTTCCCGTCGAACATGGTTGGGACAGGGAGACGTTTCTGGAGCAAACCTGCCGCAAGGCCGGCCTGCGACCAGATTCCTGGCGCAAGGACGCAACCTGCAACGGCACAACCATCGAGGCTTTCACGGCCGAGGTCTTTGGCGATGTCGATGTCGATGTTCCGTGAGCTGCTTCCTGGAATCTCCTCGGGTGCTCCCCACTTTAGTACTCTTGTCTTCTCCGCAAGACGACGTAAGCTGAGCCGAGTGTTCGATTGCGAGGTTATATGGAACTCGGTGTGGTGATTATCGTTCTGCTCATCGCTGGCGCGATGATTCCTGGGAATCCGAAAATACGTTACTTCCGCTAAGCTGCCCCCTGGCCTCGAGGCAGCAGTAGTCCTCCGCACGGCCAAAGGTTGAGAAACCAAGCCCCCCAAAAGGGAACTGGTTTCGAAAACCTGCGGCATCACTTAAGCGACACGCTGATACGAAGCCGCAAACGCTCCCGCAAAATGAAGTGCCCGACGCGCTCCGAGCAAAAGAAAAGGGGGAGATTTGCTCTCCCCCCGGTTCCGATCAGTTTGTGGGTTTAAGTTCTACGGTTGCTCGTCCAGTTCCACGGTGTCGCCCGCGTACACATCTTCCAGTGCGAACACAACCATGGCTGACGACGCGGTCGGAGTTACGTTCAGGACCACCACTTCTCCCACGGCGCGGCGCGGCAGATCGGCCACGTGAATGTTCGGGCCCTTGGTTCTGGTGAAGCGATTCGCCTCGTAAGTTGGCGGACGCATCTGGGTGTCTTCTGAGGTCTGAGCTTTGAAAGAGAGCGAGTCCACGGGATCGTGCAACGTGGCTGTATAGGAGCGCACCACACGGAAATAATCTCCTACTTTTACGCCCTGGTTCGAGCCCATATTCATATAGAGTTTCATGCCGGTGCCGAGGACGGCGTCGAAATCCTTACCGAGCACAATCCGTCCGGTCAGTTTCCCACTCGGGGGCGCGAAGCGGTCGAAATGGCCGGGTACGTGGAAGGCAACCGGCGGTTTTTCGACGAAAGGCATGACGACATCTCCCGGGTTGATGGGATCACAACTGAATTCCACCTGGGCGACCGCGCTGCGACTGCGCGTGTCGACAACCCTTACCCGGCCAACTTCGGCGTAAGGCCGCCCGGCAGCAGCCAGTATTTTTCGCTGCCCCTGATAGATTTCGTACTCGTTGACGTCGCGTACTTCGCGAACGATCGAGTATAGTTGTCCCGCCTGGTAGCCGGTCCCCGCGAGATAAACCAGTTCGCCGATCTCGAATTTGGTGGAGGTCGGAGTCTGGAGGCCGCCGTTCACGTAATTGGCGTCGGGAATCCGGTTCTTGGTGATAAATCCGGCGCAGTAAATGTCGGCTGCGGTGGGGGTCTGGAAACGCACGAATGGCACGTTGACCGAGGTGTGGACGATACCGTCGGTATCGGGGGTGACCGCCATCGTTGACTGCTGGGCTACCGCCAAGGTGGCGGCCATCGTCAGCAGCAATAACAATCCTGTTTTCTTCATGTTACCTCCGACTACAAAGCCGCTTCGGGGCTGTCCGAGCCGTCTTTCCCGGAACTCTCTCGGAATACAAGGGTTACAGCCAAAAAGTAACAAGCGGGTGGGGAGGGGTCAAGGTTACGAGGGTGTTTAGCCCTTTGTCCCAAAGTGCTTTCTCGGGGTTCGACAGTCCTTATATTGCATCCGGATGTTGCATCTCGGCTTGCGCCCCTGTAATATCGCGCCGTCGTTGAAAACAAATGACCTTGGCTTCGTCTGCTGCCGCGCCCCGTTTTCTTCCTCAGCGTCTGCCGAGGGTCTGCCTCGCACTCAGCGGGGACACGATTGAAGACATGCTCGCTACCGGCGAGTCCATGGCGCGGGACAATCCATTCGTTGAATTTCGGTTGGACTACCTGAAACAGCCCCTGGCCGCGATTCCCAAAATCCATCGTTTTCTTGAAACTCATCAATACGTCACCGCGATTGGTACCTGCCGCCGCGCCGACAACGGCGGCAAGTTCAAGGGATCGCTCGCCGCGCAATTGGAAGTGCTGAGCAAAGCCAGCGCTGCGGGCTGCCAGATTATTGACGTCGAATTGCAGAGCGCACTGAAGTCCAGACCGGAAGCGATCGCGCGCCTGCGCAGCCGCGCCGGACTCATCCTCTCTTTCCACGATTTCCGAGCCACGCGTCACCTCGAGGAGACGCTGGAAAAAATGCTGAAGATTCCGGCCGACTTCTACAAGATTGTCACGACCGCCACAACGCTCTCCGACAACGTGGTCATGATGAAGTTTCTGCAAACGCAGAGCGACCGACATGCGCTGATCGGGTTGTGCATGGGAGAGCAAGGCATCATCAGCCGCGTGCTTAGTGTGCGCGCCGGCAGCGTGTTCACCTTTGGCGCCATTGACGCCAATGCCGGTCTTAAAACGGCACCGGGCCAGATCAGTGCGCGGGACCTGCGTAGCATTTACCGTATCGATCAGGTGGACGCTGCCACTCGCGTCTATGGAGTTGCGGGCGATCCCGTCGAACATTCGCTCTCGCCCGTGATTATGAACACGGCATTGCGCCGCGAGAACGTCAACAGCGTTTATGTTCCTCTCCATGCCAAAACGCTCAAGGAGCTTCTCTACTGTGTGCGCGAGATTCCACTCCACGGCCTCAGCGTGACCATGCCGTACAAGCAATCCATTATTTCGCATCTCGACAACACCGACGCGCACACGGCTAAGATCGGCGCGTGCAACACGGTGGTTCGCGGACAGGAAGGCAAGCTTTACGGTTTCAATACCGACATTGCCGGGGTGATTCGCCCGCTCGAACAGCGCCTCTCTATCGCGAACGCAAAGGTTCTGGTGCTCGGCGCTGGCGGCGCCGCTCGGGCGGCAGTCTTCGGTCTCAAGGAGCGCGGCGCCGAAGTCTGGGTACTCAACCGCACAGCCGCCAAGGGACAGAAGCTCGCCCGCCAGGCTAAGGCACACAGCATCAAACGCGCCGACCTGCGCAAGGTCGCATTCGACGTGATTATCAACGCCACTCCAGTTGGGATGGGAAATACACGCGACTGTCCTCTTAAAGACCAGGAGATTCAGGCGCGGGTCGTTTTCGACATGGTGTATGACCCGGTCGAGACTCATCTGCTTCAAGTGGCGCGCGCCAAGGGAATTGCCGTGATTCCCGGAGTTGAGATGTTTGTGCAACAGGCGGCGCGGCAGTTTGAGATCTGGACTGGCAAGCCCGCTCCCGCGGGCGATATGCTGCGCGCGGTTACGATCGCGCTACAGGAACGCGCGGCCAGTCAGAAGCAGCAGAAATCCTGACGCTCGGCACGAGTTCAACGCATTGACGTGTCGCCCGTGGCCTCCTAAGATGAGCGGCATTTGGACCGCGTTGATCGGCCAAACTCGTGATTGGCGAAACCATCTCGCATTACCGCGTCGTCGAGAAGCTCGGTGACGCCGACCCCGATATCCCTATCCTGGAAGGAAGCCAAAGCGGAGTACGCAAAGCTGCAGTAATTCAGATCGCAATTATGACCAAAGGAGACATTGGAAGGCGTTTTTCCACAATTCCTGGTCCTGTCGTGCAGCTCCGCAGGTGTCGCAAACGCCTTGCTAGCACGCCAAAATCGTGTTCGTAGCAGATTGAGACTAGCGACGATGCATTTATATGAACAAAGGTTGCAAATAAGACCGACCGGCAGTACTATCACTTTGGGCGCAGCATTTCGCGTCCACCTTAACCCAAAAAACCAAAACTTCCAGGTAGAAACGCAGCCCTAGCTTGACACGAAAATCTAAAGGGGTGCCCAAAGCCCCGGTGCTATTCGGAGAGAATGCATGTCGTGGTACGCGTACTGCCTCACGGAACACCCGACCCTTGCTAATGGTGTTCGCGCCCGTCGTCCCTTTGTTCTAGAAGGAATTCAGGGTGTGAACTCCGCTCCCGTGATGAGCTACCCGAGCGGAGAATTCGCGGTGATTGTCAGCGAATATGACCGCGCTACCTCCAAACTCGATGAAAAATCCGTTCTTGAACATGCTCGGGTGGTAAGCCAGAGCTTCCGCACTGCGACTGTCCTGCCGTTTCGCTTTGGGACCATCTTCGACACCGAAGACGCGATCCGCCAGGCGGTTCGATCCAACCGGCGTACTTTCTGCGAGAGTGTGGCCCGGCTTCGCGGCAAGTCGGAGATGCGGATCAAGCTAAGGGTTCGCGACGGTTCTCTTCGCGGCAACCTGGAAGAGATTGTCCTGCCGGATACGGTCGGCCGCGAATACCTCAGCAAGCTTCGCGAGAAGGCCTCGCGTGAGCGCGAGCGCCAGACCAAGGCCCGCGCACTCTCCGTCCAGGTACACAAACTCTTCAATCCCCTGGAAGAAGAAGTGAGCTGCAAGAAGGTTGACTCCGACGGAATGCTGCTCGATATTGCCCACCTCATCGATACTAAGTCCATCGAAAAATATCAGAACCGTTACAGCACGGCCGCCAAGCAACTTAAGAATTGCCAGATGGTCGTGACCGGGCCGTGGCCTCCTTACCATTTCTTGCCGGGGAAGGTGCGGACAGTGGCGGGCGACAGTTAGAGATCTGTTTCGATTTGTCCATGCCCCCTCTCGAGGGGGCTTTCCTTTTTGCGAGAAGACAGTCGTATCCAGAGGCGTCTTTCACTTCCGCTTCTGTCAATGTGCAGCTTTGTGCAGCCGGCCTCCTATTCTGCGACTGGTAGATGGTCGCTTGGTCACTAGGGGATTCACCCTAAGGTGTTGATTTTGAATCGGTTCCCAAAATGGGAAGAAGGCTCGGCTGCGGGTTATTGTTTTGGTTCCGCAAGTGCACATCTTGTTGTTAATAAAGAGGCCGCACCGTTGGAACAACTTCACTCTCGATGTTCTCGACACATCATCCTGTCCGTTCCACTCTCCCGGAGCGGCGTCAACTTGACTTACCTCTGATTCCCGCCACTTAGCCTCTTTGAAAAGGGTGGCCCCGTAAGGGGCCGCTTTTTTTGTCTCGTGCGCTCCTGTTACACTCACCGTCTCCGATGAACTTCAAAAAAGGTTCTTTTTTTGGCATCCTCCTATTGCTGACTGTGCTGATGGCGGAGGGACCGGTGGGCGGCCAAAAGCCCCCGAACACGCCTGACGATCTGCTGCTCGCGACTATGGAAAAAGAGCTGCATCGCGGCCAGTCCGAGCTTGCCAAACAGGATCCCGCCCCCTACTTCTCCAGTTACAAAGTGACGGACGGGGAATCGCTGATTATTCTGAGCGGCGAGGGCGCCATCCTCACGTCAACTCTCACCCGGCACCGCGCCGCCGACGTCAGCATGAGGATCGGTACGCCCGACCTCGATAACACGCACAACAAGGACCGCTCCTCCGGCATTACATCCGGGCAGCTTCCGCAGCAGGACGACCCTGACGCCATTGCCCGCGTGCTCTGGCGGCTGACCTATGAGGAGTACCGCAAGGCGCGACAGGCTTATACCAACGTGAAGACCAAGACCGCGGTTCGGGCCAAGGACGATGACGATTCGCCCGACTTTTCGGAGGAGAAGCCCGCGACTTACATCGAGAAGACTTCGCCGCCGGCGTTCCCAGAGCAGAAAGCCTGGGAAGAACTTGCGCGCCGCTATTCCGCTTCGTTCCGCCGTTTCCCAGAGGTCGAAGAATCTCTGGTTCTGCTGTACGCGACGAAAGGCCGCAGTTACCTGGTCTCCACCGAAGGGACGAAGGTGGTTACCTCCGACGCGGTGTTCCGGGTGGTGATCGAGGCGCAAACTCGTGCCGATGATGGCATGCAGCTGATGCGTGTTGAGACTTTCCAGTCTTCCGACCCGACAAGACTTCCATCCGAGGCGGAAGTGGGGAGGAGCGTGCAGAAAATGGCGAACGACCTGAGCGCGTTGCGCGCGGCTCCGCTGGCTGAACCATACAGCGGTCCGGCGCTCCTCTCGGGCCGGGCGGCTGCTGTTTTCTTTCATGAAGTGCTCGGCCATCGCGTCGAAGGACAGCGCCAGAGGGGGCGCGAGGAAGGTCAGACCTTCACTAAGAAGGTGAATGAAAAAATTCTGCCCGAATTTCTCAGCGTCACCGATGACCCCACGTTGCAAGCCCTCGGCGGCACGGAGCTGTCGGGCTTTTATCGTTATGACGACGAAGGCGTTCCGGCCGCGCGGGTCGAGGTGGTAAAAGACGGCATCCTGAAGAATTTCCTGATGGGACGATTGCCGGTGAAGAACTTCAGCAACTCGAACGGGCACGGCCGCGCGCAGGCGGGACGACTGGCGGTCGGGCGTCAGGGAAATCTGATTGTCACGTCTTCGAAAGCGATTCCCGACGCCCAGTTACGCTCGCGCTTTATCGAAGAAATCAAGAAGCAGGGGAAGCCCTATGGCTACTATTTCGAGGACATCCAGGGCGGGTTCACGGTGACCTCGCGCCAGCTGCCACAGGCCTTCCAGGTATTGCCGGTTATGGTGTGGCGCGTGTATGCGGACGGGCGTCCTGATCAACTCGTGCGCGGCGTTGACATCGTCGGCACACCGCTGACGGTGTTGACGCAGATTACTGCTACCGGAGACACGACCAGCGTCTTCAATGGTATTTGCGGCGCCGAATCGGGCAGTGTTCCGGTGTCGGCAGCTGCTCCAGCTATGCTGTTTTCTGCGATCGAAGTCCAGAAACGGAAGTACGGCGACGCGCGTCCTCCTATTCTTCCGCCTCCGCCGGGGGCGACGAAGATAGACGATAAGGGAGGTGCGAAATGATTAGCCGCGTCCGGTTGATGACACGCATAATTTTGGGGGCGCGACCGCAGCGGCTAAAGCCGCGTTCACAAGCGTGTGGTAATCGCAGCGCTGAAGCGCTGCGCCACCCAAAAGCAATATCTGTATTGCTCGCGTGCGCGGTCCTCTGCGGACTGTCAACCATTGCACGCGCCGCTGATTCGGCTTCTGCTTCGGACGATGTGGTCCTGCGCGCTCTTCGCGAGGAGATGGAGCGCTCCAAAGCCAAGCTGAAACTGGAGAACGTGGCGGCGCCGTACTACATCGAATATCGGGTCACCGAGGTTGATCAGTTCGAGGCCAGTGCCGTGTTCGGCGCGCTGCGCACCCAGCAACGTGAACACGGCCGTCTGTTACGTGTCGTCGTCCGGGTCGGCGACTACAAGCAGGACAGCTTCTACGGCATCGGAGAAGGTGCCGCCGATCTGGTGCCATACGATGACGACGTCTTCGCGATCCGCTATCGGCTCTGGCTGGCCACGGATCGGGCGTACAAGGCGGCGACCGAGGCATTGTCTGCCAAGCAGTCCGCCTTGAAGGAGTTAAAAGTCGATGAGCCGGTGGACGACTTCGCCAAAGCCCCGGCGGTGGAAGTGGTCGAGCCGGTGGTGCGGTTGTCCACCGAAGATTTCACTCCATGGTTGAATCTGATCGAAGAGGCTTCCGCTCTGTATCGCAGCGACCCGCAACTGGAATCGTGCGAGGCGTCACTGCGTTTTGCCGTAGAGAACCGATACTTCCTGAATTCTGAGGGGACGGTGGCCCGCACGGGGAATGCCCATTACAGCCTCCACGTGGAGGCGGCGACGCAGGCCTCCGATGGCATGCTGCTGGTGCGCACCCGCGGCGACGTGGGGCGCGATCTTTTGGATTTGCCCAACCGCGAGCACTTTCTCGACTCCGCTGCCAAATTCATGGCAACGCTGAAGCAGATGCGAGATGCTCCGGTCATGGACGAAGAATACCGCGGGCCGGTGTTGTTTGCCGCTAACGCCGCCACCAAAGTGATCAGCGATCTGGTTGAGCCGAACGTTCTCGGCAAAAGGCCCAAGCTCGGCGAGAATGCCCGGACCACGGGAAAATGGTCGAGCAGTTACAAGAGCCGAGTCCTGCCGGAGTTCGTGAATGTCTTCGACGATCCCACGATCTCCACCATCGCGGGCAAGCGCCTCTTCGGCAACTACCCGATCGACGACGAGGGAGTAAAAGCGCAACGCGTTTCGCTGATCGAAAAGGGAGAACTCGTCGCCTACCTGGTGGGACGCGAACCCATACGCGACTTTCCGGTTTCAAACGGTCATGGTCGCGGCGCCGCCACGGCCCGGCCCGCGCCCCAGGCGGGCAATCTCATACTGGAGTCAGCCGATCCCCAACCCGAGGCCGATCTCAAGAAGAAGCTGATTGAGATGTGCAAGCAGCGCGAGCTGCCATACGGTTTGTATGTGGAATCGATGAGCGAGAAACTGGCGCCGCGAATGGTCTATCGTATCTGGGCGGCAGATGGCCGCGAAGAGTTGGTGCGGGGCGCGGTGTTCGGCGATCTGGACATCCGCTCTCTGCGTAGCGATCTCATCGCCGCCGGAACCGTGCCGGCAGTTGACGATCACTCTGAACCGGTCTGGTTCAGCGTCGTCAGCCCGGCTCTTCTGTTCGACGAGCTCGAGGTCAAGCGCTCGCAAGCCACGAAGAAGGAGCTTCCCGAATACGCCGCGCCCGCGCTCAGCCAGGCGGCGAAGCAGCCGTGAGTTGGGACGGGGACCAGGCATTTGACGCCCCATCTCTTTCGCGCTTACGATAAATGTTTGTATTTCATGCGGGATGGAGCGCTGTAGGGCGCTACTTCTCCGTCACGGCAGGCAGCAATCATGGATAAGAAGAAACTAGAGACGTTCAGAAAGAGACTGGAAACGCGGCGCAACGAGCTGCGCCACATGGTGGTCCGTAATCAGCAGGACGGCCGCACCGCCGACGACGAGGCCACGCAAGACGTCGCGGACCGCGCCGCAAGTTCTTATAACAAGGAGTTCCTTTTCAGCCAGAGCAACAACGACCGCCAGTTGCTCAACATGGTGGATGGCGCCCTAGCTCGCATGCGCGAAGGCAGCTTTGGAGAATGCGTATCCTGCGGAAAAGAGATCAACGCCAAGCGCCTTGAAGCGGTGCCCTGGACGCGGCATTGCATCGAGTGCCAGGAGAAAGCAGAAAAGGGACTGCTGGAGGCCGCGCAATAAGCAGCAGCAATCGGGTCATCTGGCGATTGGGTCATCGGGTGATCGAAATTCAAAGACAAAAGACAGAAGCTTTCTTTTCACTCGATGCGCTGATTGCGGCGCAACCCTCCTTGTACGTCATCTCAGAGTGCCTGGCATTTCTCTCGACGCCAACCCCGGCATACGATACAGCGGCTCATTTGTGACTGGAGCCAGCGTGACGGGATCTAGTGACAACAATTTTACAAATCGCTGACTTCCCCCTGACAAGTCCTTTCTGCCTCCCGGATAGCATTCCCTTCGCCGCAGGATTCGGAATTTTTTGGCTTTCCACCCTGCGCGGGTAGGCGTGGCAAACGTCCAAGCCGCTATCAAGTTTCGCTTCAAGGAGAATTCTGCTATGTCTCGATCCCTCCGTCACAATCTCTTGGTCGGCGCACTGCTTGTGCTCGCGCTGGCTGTTGCCTCCAGCTTCGCATTGGCCGCTTGTGGCCAGCAGTACTCGGCGACCCCGCTAGTGAAAAGTACCGGCAAGAAAGGCGACAAACAACTCATCAATCCCTGGGGACTTGCCTATGGTCCGAGCGCACCGTTTTGGCTTAGCGACGAGGGTAGCGGTCTGTCAACGCTCTACGATGGCACAGGCGTGAAGCAGAGCCTGGTGGTCACGATTCCCCCCGCTTCCGGAAGTGGCCTCGGTTCTCCTACGGGCATCGTCTATAACGGCTCGTCGGAATTCCAAATCGATAGCTGGACATCAGCTTTCATCTTCGCCTCGCTTGACGGTGCGATTACCGGCTGGTCTCACTTCGATCCCAACAACGCGCTGATTGGCGCGACCATGCCGGGTGCGGTTTACACTGGCCTTGCGATCACCAGCCACCCTTCCGGCAACTCGCTCTATGCCGCTGATTTCGCCAACAATAAGGTCGACGTGTACAACAACAAGTTCAAGTACGTCATGTCCTTTACCGACACGGCGCTGCCGGCCGGCTACGCTCCTTTGGGCATCCAGGACATTGGCGGCCAGGTCTACGTCGCCTTTGCCCAGCAAAACGGCAAAGCCGGCGGATACATCGACATCTTTAACGAGGATGGGACCTTCGTGAAGACACTCATTCACGGTAAGCCTCTCAACCAGCCGTGGGGGTTTGCCATGGCTCCTTCGAACTTCGGCGACCTCAGCAATACCTTGCTGATCAGCAATAACACCAATAGCGGCACGATCAACGGCTTCAACCCAACGACCGGCGCCTTCGTCGGAACTATGGTCTGGGGATCGGGCACGATGGCGGGCAAGCCTATCCACATTAACCAACTGTGGGGAATCGAGTTTGGCGGTGGCACCTCCGCCAACGGCAACACCAACCAGCTGTACTATACCGCCGGACCCAAGAATGGCCTCAGCGGCATCTTCGGCGTGATTAACACCGACTAACGGCCTTCCGTCGGTAGCCCCACCCTCCGCAGCGTCTGGCGGAGGGTGGTTTTTTCTTGCCGTATTGGAGCTGGCCGGAACCGGAAGTATCGGCCTAAACCCATGATTCCTATGGCTAGAAGAGGTGCCCAGCTGCTCAACCTGAAAGGTGATAATGGCCCTTTCGGGCCACGCGGTTTCCGAATTTTCTCGAACGAAAGCAACCAGAGTGATGGTATGATTTCTCTAATCTTGACGCTTGGCCCCCAGGGCCGGGCAGAGCAAAAATCTCAGATTCTAAAGGTGGAAGTCATGGCTTGGATCACTCCCGTTTTTGAAGAAGTTGTGCTGTGCTGCGAAATCAATTCCTACGTTAGCGCAAAACTCTAAACCTACAGATCTAAAGATGCGCATTCGGATCCTCGGTTCTGCGGCCGGGGGCGGATTTCCGCAGTGGAATTGCGGCTGCGGAAACTGTGTTGCCGTGCGTGGTCCGCGCGCTGAGAAATTCTCCGGCAAGGCGCGCACCCAAGCTCAACTGGCATTGAGCGCGGACGGCGCCACTTGGTTTCTGGCCGGGGCCTCTCCCGACCTGACTCGTCAAATCGAAAACTCCCCTGTATTGCATCCTGGCGCTTTGCCTAATACTCCACGCGATTCCCCAATCGCTGGCGCAGTGTTGGGAAGCTGCGATCTCGACCACGTTGTGGGATTGCTCCTGCTGCGCGAGCTTCAGCCTCTGAGGGTTTATGCTGCGCCTTCGATCTTGCGGATTCTGCGGGAAGAGAACAGCATGTTCGGTATGCTGAACCGGGTCGAGCCGCAGGTGGTTTGGACTTCGATCGCTTCGGATGCGCCGTTTCCCTTGTTGTCGGCTGATGGGAAAGACTCGGGACTGCGATGTGCGGTTCACTACCTTTCCGGCCGCTATCCAAAATATGTTAAGACTGAAGTCGGGCAGCTGGGCTGCGATGAGGCGACGGCGGCGCTGTTCTTCGAAGCTTCCGGAAAACGAGTGGCTTATATTCCAGCCATTGGCAGCCTGAGTGACGCGCTGCTGGAAAAGATCGGGGGCGTGGACCTGCTTCTATTCGACGGTACATTCTGGAGCGATGGCGAGTTGCAACGGGTTCAGGGTAGCGGCGAGACGGCGCATCAGATGGGACACATTCCGGTGGAAGAAAGTCTGCTAGCGCTAAAGAACATTAAAGTTGGGCGCAAGATATTTATCCACCTAAACAATACGAATCCGATGCTGAACGAGTTGAGTGCTGAACATCGGGCCGTGCGCCAAGCTGGCTGGGAAGTGGCGGAGGACAATTGGCAACTGGAACTGTAGCTTCCGAAAAGACGCCGAACAATGCCAAGTTTACGTTCGACGAACTGCGTGCGGTGATGCGCTCGGTTGGTGAAGAACGCTATCACCACAAGCATCCTTTCCACTTGCTCATGCACGAGGGTAAGCTCAGCCGTGGACAGCTGCAGGCTTGGGCGCTGAACCGCTATTACTACCAGTCAATCATTCCGATGAAGGACGCGATTATTCTTTCGCGGGCGAGCGACCCGTCATTTCGGCGCGTGTGGCGGAAACGGATTGTGGATCATGACGGCGACGAGAAGCGCAACGGCGGAATCCTGCGCTGGATCAAGCTGGCGGAAGCGACGGGGCTGGATAAGGAGCGGGTGATGAGTGGACGCGAAGTTCTGCCCGCGACGCGCTTTATCGGAAATGAATATCTCAACCTGGTGCGGACGCGGCCTTTCGTAGAGAGCGTCGCTTCTTCGCTGACCGAACTTTTTTCGCGCGACCTGATCACGCTGCGCATGGAAAAGCTGCGGCGGCACTATCCGTGGCTGGCTTCCGGGCTGGATTATTTTGAGGCGCGGCTTACGGAGGCTCCGGAGGACGCGGCGTTTGCATTGCAGTATGTGTTTGATCATGCGGCTACGCGTGCCGAACAGGATCGCGCTATCGCGGCTCTGGGCGACAAGTGCGACATTCTTTGGGCGCAGCTGGACGCGCTCTATTTCGCCTACGTCGAGCCGGGATGGCCGCCGCCGGGTGCGTTTCGGATTCAGGATGGCGCGAAAAGCGAGGGGAAGCGTGGCTGAGCTTCACGATGTGAGCGTCCCGAAATCGGCCGACGGATGCCGCGCCGAGCTAACCGATGCGAGCATTCCGAAGTTTGCCGCGCGGATGCCGCTGGGGCGGGACCACCGAGGTCTCCGGTCGTGCTTTTTCCGGAAGGCGCGATCCGGGTGGAAGGGACCGGCCGCATTATTCTTGAACTCTGCGACGGCAATTTCTCACTGGCGGAAATTGTGCAGAAGCTGGAAGCCCAGTTCACGCTGGCTCCGGCGGGGAAGGTCCGCGCCGACGTGCTGGCCTTTCTGGAGCAACTGCACGACAAGCGCATCATTGATTATTGAGTCATTGAATCATTAGGTAATGAAAAGCCAAACGCAGTGTTTAAATGTCTCAATGTTTAAAGTCTCAATGATTCAATGACCCAATGCCTCAACATTCCAATCCGCTGGCCCTGATTGCCGAGATTACGCACCGCTGCCCGCTCCATTGCGTCTATTGCTCGAATCCGCTGGAGATGACTTCGCGTAACGAAGAGCTCGCAACCGCCGACTGGCTGCGCGTTTTCAGCGAGGCTGCGGCGCTTGGCGTTCTGCATCTTCACCTCACCGGAGGCGAGCCGCTGGCGCGTCCGGATCTCACCGAGATGATTGCCGGGGCGCGGCAGTCGCGTCTGTATACCAACCTGATCACCTCGGGCATCGGGCTTTCGCGCGAGCGCCTCGGCGCAACTTGTCGACGCCGGGCTTGACCATATCCAACTCAGTTTTCAGGATTCGAGCGAAGGCAATGCTAACTGGATTGCCGGTGCGCGCGCACATGCGCACAAGATCGAACTGGCCGGTTGGATTCGCGAGCATCGGATCGGCGCCCGTCGCATCGCGTTCACCGTCAATCTGGTGGTTCACCGGCAGAACATCGACCACCTTGAGGAAATGATTGCCGCGCTTGAAGCGCTTCATCCTGATCGCATGGAAATTGCGCACGCGCAGTATTACGGTTGGGCGCTCCAGAACCGGTCGGCATTGCTCCCGACGCGCGCGCAACTTGCCCGCGCGGTGACTGTGGTTGCAGCGGCCGAGGAGCGGCTGCGCGGCAAAGTCCGCATCGACATGGTCGTTCCCGACTATCATGCCCGCTTTCCGAAAGCTTGCATGGGAGGCTGGGGACGGCAGTTGCTGCTGATCGATCCCGCGGGACGCGCGCTGCCTTGTCATGCCGCGGGCGTGATTCCTGGCCTGTGTTTTGACAACGTGCGCGAACGTTCGCTTGATTGGATCTGGGCCAAGTCCGAAGCATTTCAGAAATTTCGGGGCGAAGACTGGATGCCTGAACCCTGCCGCTCCTGCGACCGCCGCACACTGGATTTTGGCGGATGCCGCTGCCAGGCGTTTCTGCTGACGGGTGACGCCGCGGCGACCGATCCAGTCTGCGAGCTTGCTCCACTGCACCATCTGATCGAGGATGCGGTGCGCGAGGACGCGGTAACTGGCCTGGCCCCCGAGGCTCGCGAGGCTTCGTTTCATGTTCTGCAGGAGAAGATGGCTGGGTTCTGGAGCTACCGGACGGATCCGACGTGAGGACACAATGTTTTTTTTCAATATTCGGTGAGTTTGCATCGACCGATGCCTAGCCGTAAACTTGCGATGATGTAGCGGAGGTTCGCGATGCGATTTTCGAAGAGTTACTTTGCGGTGGCGGCTGCATCGTTGCTTTTAGCTCCAACTCTTGTTTGGGGGCAGCACTCCCAAAATGATCAGCGCACACCTCTGCTGGTTCGTATGTCGTTCACGAACTCCTGGGTCGCTCAAGGACTTGGAAGCTCCCCGCAGATTTGTTTCTCGGCGGACCGCGATGGGCATTATGAGATGCGTCGGCTGACTGTAAAAGTTAGCGCCGAATCTCCCCAGGGAAGTCCCGATGACAAGTTACTTCCCGGAACTCCTTATACTGAGCTTCTGCAAGGAACCCTGTCGGCCAGCGAGCTGGAGCAGTTGGAAAAGCTTCTTGCAGACGGGGAATTTATGAAGTTGGCCGCCTCTGCTCCGAACATTCTGCGCAAAGGGGCGGAGACTTTTGTAGCCGAAGTTCCGCGTGAAGACTACATCCAGCGGGTTGTGATGTCAGACGCGGACGGGGAGAACCCGTTCGCACGATCGGCCAACAGAATCGTCAATTGGCTGCAACATTTCAAGGCCGAGGGCGCGAAGCCGCTTGATGTTTCCGCGGAGGACATCTGCCCGAGGGGATCGCTTCAACCGGTAAGGCCTTCTACTGCGTTGCTGCAACCGATGTCTACTTCTGGCGCTTGCGCCGGGCGGTAACCGTCGGATCGCCGCCGATTGTGTCGAAATTCGGGCTGTCCCCCTCGGGTAGTCTTGACGTCTATCGCAAGTCGGCTCTTTGACGCTCTGGAAATCCCCCTGTTAAACTGAACAATTGTCATCCTACCGTTAAGCGAAGAAGGAAGCCCGTGCGCGCAGAAACCCGGCATCAACTGAAACAAGACCGCTTCAGCAGAGTTACTTTCGAGGCAGCGGGCAACGCCGCCCACTGGAGCGAGGAGCACAAGACCAAGCTCGTCGTCATTGTGATTGCGGTCGTGGTCATCGCCGCGATCGCGTTTGGCGGCTGGTACTACGTCAACTCGCAGGACGAAAAGGCGAGCGCTGAGCTTTCGACGGCGGTCCGCACCTTTGATACTCCGCTGCGTCCGGCGGGCGTGCCGGCGCAACCGGGATACGACAGTTTTGCGTCGTCGCAGGAGCGAGCCACAGCGGCGCGGAAGCAGTTCCAGGAGATTGTCGATAAGTATCCACGCACGCACACGGCCGACATGGCGCGCTATTTCGTGGGACTGACGTCGGAACAGTTGGGCGACAACGCGGCCGCAGAGCGCAGCTTGCAGGAGGCGGCGGGCTCTTCGAATGCCGATCTGGCGGCTCTCGGCAAGTTCGCGCTGGCTTCGGTTTATCGCGGAGAGAATAAAGACGCGCAGGCGATCGACCTTTACAAACAGTTGATTGATAAGCCGACGATTGTCGTTAGTAAGGCTACTGCCCAGCTGGAGCTCGCCGGCTTCTACGAGTCGCAGAAGAAGCTCGACGAAGCGAAGAAACTTTACGATCAGGTGGCGAAGGAAAATCCGTCCACGGAAGCGGCATCGCTTGCGCAGCGACGGGCGACGGCACTTAAGTAAAGCAGGTCTTAGGTCTTAGGTTTTAGCAGATCCGGCCCTCCTTTCTTCGTTTTCATCGCTCCCCGGAGCCGGCAGCCACGCCAGCCTTGGCCCCTTCGTTTTCGGCGGCGTGGCGCACTACATCCCTCACCAGTTCACGGCGCGTGCTTCCCGATCCGTCGCGAGGCACGATTGCGTGCACGCGGCGCGCGGAAATATTCACGGGATCGAGCCGAAGCAGTTGACTGTTGCGCACCTGGACCTGAAAGCGGAACCAGTCGGTGCGATACATGCGGCCTGCGGCATAAAAGGTGATGGATACGGCGACCTGACCTTCGTAGTTCTCCCCGGTGCAGGCAAAAAAACGCTTTCCGAGATCGTCACTCCATGTGGTACCACCGACGAGCGGTTCGTTGAGGAAGCAGCGCAAGGAGGGGACGGCCATGGACAACTTACGCAACTGCACCATCTGCATCAGGACCGAGATTTTCGCAAGATTAGTGGCCATGATTCGGGCGTCGTGAGTGGACAGCCGCTCCAGCTTGACGTGCAACTCCGGCGCCCATTCGCGCTCGAACTGTTCGCGCGCGAGCGCCAGGCTGCGGTCGCTGGCCTCCGAGTAGCGCAACGTGGC
Source organism: uncultured Acidobacteriaceae bacterium (assembly GCA_963826845.1). Lineage (GTDB taxonomy): Bacteria > Acidobacteriota > Terriglobia > Terriglobales > Acidobacteriaceae > Acidiflorens. The sequence continues at coordinate 153,148 of CAWGYS010000013.1, read as the reverse complement.
GCGCACCAGAATCAGGCTGACAATGGTGGTCACTACGGTCGCGATCAGCGGAATATAGGCCAGGATCAGAGTGAACGAGATGGCGTGCTGGTTGAACCATTGCAGCAGGTTCATCGCAGGAATGTCCTCCTGTAAGCGCGTAGTCGAGGCCGGATTGGAACACTCTAGCGAGGCTTGGCGGTGGCGCAAAGCTGCCGAAAGGGTCGTCGGCGCGTTCTAGACCTTTGGTCATCTGGCGGGCGTGGGGCGAACCGCGCATCCGGTTTTCGGCCGGTTTCAGACGGTCAGTGAGAGAATCAGCGGGAGACGCCGCCCGCCTGTTTCAGGCATGCTGTCAGCCGCTCGACGTCGCCAGCCGAGTTATACACGTGCGGCGTCACGCGCATGGAACTGCCGCGCACGCTGACGAAGAGTTTTTCGCGCGCGAGCATTTCCGGCAGCTCCCTCGGGATGCCGTCCTTTTTTCGCAGGCACAGGTAATGAGGGGCGCGAAGATGGTCCGGTGGAGATGAGAACCCGAGTTCCGCCGCCGCGCCTGCGAGCTGGCGGTTGAGAGCACCGGAGGTCTCCGATATCTGCGCGACGTCCCAGTCCAGCAACTGCTTCATCGCTCGAATGGCGGCCGGCAGCAGAGCGAAATTGGCACGTTCGCCCATGTCGAAGCGCCTTGCGCCGCTGTCGTAATTCTCGTTGTACAGGACCAGGCTTGCGAAGTCTTGGGCATTGGCGCGCTGAATCCAATTCTCCTCCAGCGGTGTTCCACCCTGCCATTTTGGAGCGGCATAGAGAAGGCCGACGGAATAGGGTCCGAGCAGCCACTTGTAGCAGGCGGCGACGGCGAAATCCGGCTGCACGTCTTGCACGCCAAAAGTCAACGCGCCGAGCGACTGCGTCAGATCGAGAACGAGCGCGGCGCCAAGCTTACGGCACGTTTCGCCGATGCGCACCAGGTCGAGCCTGCCGCCGCTGCTCCACTGCACATTCGGTAGCGCGGCGATGGCTACGTCGGCGGTCAGGGATTCTAAGACAGCGGCGGTCCAGTCATGATCTTCCGGCCACGAAACTACTTTCAGCGCCGCGCCGGTTTCTTCCGCGCGCCGCTGCCACGCGTAGTAGTTCGACGGGAATTGTTCCGCGAGTACGAGGATGCTCTGGCCCTTATTGACCGGTAGATTACGTGCCGCGGTAGCGATGCCGTAGCTGGCGGAGGAAACGATGGCGACAGAGCCGGGCGAGCAGCCGATTAACTGCGCGGCGGTCACGCGAAACTCCTCCGCACCGGTGAAGAACTTGTCAGGAGTGATTTCCCACGGGTGGGTTTTGCGGGTGAGTCCCGCGATTCCGGCTTCCAGCACCGGCTTCATCAGTGGCGACATGTAGGCACAGTTCAGGTACGCGACGTCGTCAGGAATGTCGAAGAGATGGCGCTGGCAGGGAAGCATGGGCTAGTCTTTGGATGTTGGTCGTTAGTCGCTGGTCGCTAGTTGTTGGCATTCAGTTTATCGTTTTCAGTGACGATGGAAAAGCGTGCCGGCGATGGAGACGGGTCGAATGAAGTTGCGGATCGCATTCCTATTATTGACGGGCCTGGCCACGAGTTGCGCTGCGGCGCAAACTGGCCGCCCGGGCGGAAGCGGCTCGGGTTTTAATCCCAACCATTATTCGCCTTTCGCCCGTGCGCAAAAGTTGAAGCGAGGAATCAATACTAGCGGGTGGTTCGCGCAGGTATACGACAAGCGCGGCTACACGCCGGAACATTTCCAGGCTTGGACGACGGCTGAGGACATTGCGCTGATCAAGTCGATGGGCTTCGATCACGTGCGTTTGAGTGTGAATCCGCAGCCGATGTTCAACGAGCGCGAGCCCAATAAGATTCCGGCGGAATATCTGGGCTACGTGGATGCGGCGGTGAAGATGATTCTCGATCACGGGCTGGCGGTGGTGATTGATCTTCATCCCGAGAGTGATTTCAAAGCGCGCCTGGCGAAGGATGACGAGTTTGTCGAGCGCTTTGCCGACTTCTGGCGGGCGCTGGCAGCGCACTATTCGACTTGGGATGGCGACCGCGTGTTTCTGGAAATTATGAATGAGCCCGAGTTTACCGACCGCTATCGCTGGCTCGGTGTGCAAATGAAGCTGGCGGCGGCGATTCGGGAGGGCGCTCCTGCGCTCACGATCATCGCCGCGGGTGCGCGGTGGTCGGATGACGACGACCTGGTTTTTCAGGAGCCGCTGCATGATCCGAACATCATTTACAACTTTCATTTTTATGAGCCGCACATCTTCACCCATCAGGGCGCGACGTGGGGAGCGTATTACTGGCACTGGCTGCGCGGCTTGGGATATCCCTCGAGCCAGGAGTCGGCCGAACGGGCCGCGGCGCTGGTCCCGGATGAAGTGGACCGGCTTCAGGTGATCCGCTATGGCCACGAGCAGTGGGGCGCTGCTCGCATCGACGCAGAGATGAAGCTGGCGGCGGACTGGGCGCGGCGGCGCGGGGTTCCGCTGATGTGCGATGAGTTTGGCGTGTATCGAGAATATGCCGACCCCGGGGACCGTGTGGCATGGTTGCACGATGTGCGAACCGCGCTGGAGCGCAACGGGATCGGCTGGACAATGTGGGACTACTCGGGATCGTTTGGAGTAGTCACCAGGAAGGATGGAAAGGCCGTGGCGGATGACGGAGTGCTGCGGGCGCTAGGGATGAAGTAGGCACTTGTTTGGACAGATCTGCTTGGGACAGATCTGCTTGGGACAGCTCTGCTTAGGAAAGATCTGCCACGAGCCCACCCAAGCTTTTTGCCGTTGGAATCTACTTCTTGCCCGCCTCGGGTTCGAGTTCCTGACGAAGTTGATTGCCCAGAGTCTTCGCCACCGAGTTCAAGTCGTTGGCGAGCGAGATCCGCAACTTCTCCAGGGATTGTTTCGCAAGCTCCTCGAATTGTTGCGCGATCAAATCGCCGGCTTCCTCGCCCTGAGTTTTCAGAGAACCAGCAAAGGAGCTTTCAATCCGGTTCTGGATAGTCCTCAAGTGGCCGCATATCTCATTCAGCCTGGTTTCGACTTCATTCGAACCCCGCTTTTGCAGGTCTTTGAGGGCTAGAGCGATGGCGTTCTCGAGTTGCGTACGCGATTCGGATACGATTTCGTTGGCTACGCCCTCGAGGTGCGCGTCGAGATCCGACTCCAGGCGCCGTACGGACTCGTTCAAGGCTCCAATCCTCCGGCCAAGGTCGGACACTTCCGGCTGAAGTCGTGATGCTTTAGTTGTGGCGTCGGCCTGGATCCGCTCGATCTGCTGCCGGTGAGCATCATGCGATTCCGCAAGTTGTCCCTGCAGAGAACTCAACAGCTTTTCTCCCTGGGCGTTGAGATGGGCTCCTGTGTCCAACGCCTGCCGTTGCAGTTTCTCGATTCCGGCCCGGACGTGCTGTTGCGTAGTGGTGGTGAGTTCCTTTGACAGTACCTGCGCCCGTAGTTCGACAGCGTGCAACTCACCGGCAAGACGGTGCCGAAACTCGGTGAGGGCCGCGCTGACCTTTTGCTCGATGGCCGCTTTCGCCGACCCGAGCATCTGGGCCGATTGTTCCCGTGTTTCCTGTAGAACGCGCGTCCCCAGGTCTTGCCGCAGACGTTCCCACAGCTTCTCCTCCAACTCAGGAGGAATATAGCCAAGCGATACTTCAAAACGGTTGCGCCTGGCGTTGGCGGCCAGCTTCTCGCGCAGCTCGGTGACTTCCGCCTGCAAGGGCCGAACCAGCGTAGCCAGTACGCCTCGCAAACGGTCTTCGGAGAGTTGCTCTTCGAGCTTATCGATAAATTCTTGCGAGGCTCGGGAAGGGGTTTGCGGTTTCGGAACAACGGCAGAACTGGCGGCCGGTTTGCGAGGAGATTTCGGAGCGCCGGGCGCAGGCATTTCCAGCACCTGCCAATCATCGGGATAGGATTCCAGTCCCCAAAAGTTTTCCGGCCGGTCGAGTCGCGCACCCAGCCGGAAGCCGTGTCCGTCGGGCCCCATGGGCTGGCAGAAAACTACGTACGCCTTGGCCTGCCGGCCTCCGCGGCCATGCAGCCGCAAGGCGCTTCCAGTGTCTAACTGCATGGGGAAGCTGAGCGCACAACCGTGTGCATTGACCACCAGCGTCTCACAGATCTCGGAGAAGTCGGTGTCAGGCTCGAGGCTAGTGACGCGGACGGGGACTTTGACCGGGACCCTCGAACTGCGCCGTACGACGTGACCGTTGGAAGCGGGCATAGTGATCCTCTGCGTTGTTGATCTTTTGCTTGGATAGTGAGGCTCGGGCAGCGGGGAGCCCTTCGAGCCTCTGCATTAAAGTATCGCGAAGTGGCGGATGTGACCTCTCTCAGGAGTGCGTTTCCGAAATGTTCCAGCGGGCATGCGCGAGAGTGCCCGTTTGTCAGAATCGGGGTGTACTTCGGGATTATCCGTTTGTGCAACTGGACGGGACTTCCGGTCCTAGTCGAGACTGCCCTGCTCAATCACCACGTTCTCCCGCACGATGAGCCGATGCGCGGCCATCTCACGAAGCTTTGGCAAAGCGCGGCTGACGTGCTCGTCGGTATCAACGAATGATATTACGACGGGCAACTGGCCCCCAGCTTCGACCAGGTGCGCGGTCTGAACTTTGCCGCGTCCGAGAAAGCCGGCGACGGCGTGGAAGGCCACGGCTCCAAAGACATTTTCCTGGTGCAGATACTTCAGGATTTCGAGATGCAGCGGACGATGCTGCCAGGAGTCGCCCTCAGTGAGGTAGATGGTGACCTGAACAGCCATAGCCTTGGATACCTCAACGACACCGGTTGCCATTCTACAACCCCCTTGCGAGCGCGGCACCGGCCAAAACAGCAGCGAGGCAGAGTGCATTGCTGGCCACGATGTTGATGCCGGTCAGGAGCCATTGCCCCTGCTCCATGAGCGCGAAGCTTTCGAAGGCATAGCTGGAGAAGGTGGTGTACGATCCGCAGAAGCCGACCGCAACCAGCAGACGCCAGCGCGGGTCGAGCAGGGCGCGTTCGGTCGAGAAGACGAGAAAGAACCCGAGGACGAGGCTGCCGGTGATATTGATCAGCAGCGTCCCGTAAGGGAAGGCGGATGAGAAATCGCGGGCGATGAGAGTGCTGAGGAAGTAGCGGGCGCTGGCTCCGACAACGGCGCCGAGCGCGATCCAGAGATAGTTGGAGAGATAGTTTGCTAGATGGTTGGGGACAAAGCTTGCGTCATGGCTCACGACGGAGTCCTCCTGCAAGAGTTCTGTAGGAGTTATCAGCCGAACGGGCGGTTAACGGCGAACTCCATCGCCAAGGCATCAGTATAGCGCAGAGGCCATCGCGGGCGGAGATGACTTCGGAGCTTACTCCGGTGCGAGGCTACGTTTAGAAACTTCCCAGCCAGCGCACCGGAAAACGGCTGCCGAGGGCATTTACCAACCGCTCGTCGGCGGTGATGAGTTCCGTCTTGGTTGCGAGCGCCAATGCGACGTATAGGCTGTCGTAAAAGCTACGATCGCAGTCCACCGCGATCTGCAACGCCCGGTCGAGTAGGTCGCAGGTAGGGATAGCCTGTATCCGGAGTTCGGTGAAACGTCGCAGGGAATTCTCGGCATTCGCCTGGCTGATGCGTTTACGCCGCACGGCTTTCCAGAGGACATTACCAATCTCGGCCTCGATCAGAGTCGGGGCCAGCAGTTGCAAATCGTGCCTCACGTGCCGCTCGATCAGATGATTTGCCTGGTCCAGGAGCGTTTCGCCAGCCGCCGGCAAAAGCCATTTGGCGGCGACACAGGCATCCACCACGCAGGCGGTCACCGTTCCCGATCCTCGCGGATCATTTCCTCTGCAGTTTGAAACGGCCCCGGGCCAGGAGGAGTCGAGGCTTGAATCTTTCTCAACTCTTCATACGCGCGCATCCGCCGCCGCAACTCCGCGGGAGTTGGAACGAACTGCTCGAGCATCTCGATGACCTCGGCGGCAATGGAACTGCGGTTCTTGCGAGCCCGAGCGCGCAGGGCCTCGTAGAGGTCTTTGGGCACGTTTTCGACGTATAGGGTGGGCATAGGGACAGTCTAGCATATCCCTAGGGTCGGCATGCGGACTGCTCGCTTGACACCGCTATTTTCGGGCTTTATTCTTACACATTGCTCCCTGAGAGACTTTCGTCTCTGTGCGCACTTCCGCGGGCCTTTGCGGTAATTTGAGTGGGGGCGGCGGAGGTTCCACGTTCCAGTGTTCACCGAACCAATGTTCATCGAACTCAAGGATCTGGAGATTCACCCGATCGATTTTCGGGAGGAGTTCAGCCCGGGTGCGATTGATCTGGGTGCGGACGTGCGGCAGCGGTCGCCGCTGCGCAGCGTGGGCCGGGCGGACTTGGTCGAGGAGCATCACGGCAAGCACGAGGTGGTGCAGGACATCCGGGTGAAGGGCAAGCTGGAGACGAGCCTGGAAGTGGCTTGTGCGCGCTGTCTCGATCCGGTGGTGCACCAGGTGGAACGCAGTTTCGATCTTCTGTACCGGCCGCTTGGAATCGACTCCGGCCACGCAGAGCTTTCGGTCACCGACGCCGAGGCCGAGATTGGATATTACGAAGGCGAAGGGCTGTTGCTGGAAGACACTTTGCGCGAGCAGGTACTGCTGGCGTTGCCATTGAAGACGATTTGCCGTGAAGATTGCAAAGGTTTGTGTCCGCACTGCGGCAAGAATTTGAACGAGGATCAGTGCTCGTGCGTGGACGAGGTCGAAGATCCGCGATGGTCGGCGCTGAAAGAAATTAGAGATAAGTTGAATCAGTAGAAGTTGTCAGTTATCAGTTGTCAGTTTCAGTAACGGCGGGTCGACTGAAAAACTGAGAACTGACAACTGAGAACTACAAAGGAACATCATGCCTAATCCGAAACGACGACATTCGCAGAAGCGCACCGCCACGCGGCGGGCGCATGACTCGCTTTCCAAGCACTCGCTGTCGGAGTGTCCGAACTGCCATGAGCGGAAGATGCCGCACCGCGCTTGCCCAAAGTGCGGAACGTATAAGGGCCGCGAAGTTTTAGAGGTCGAAGAAAAGTCCTAGCTCTCGTCTTTCCTCACCATTCATGCCTAGCGTAATCGCCCTCGATGCGATGGGGTCCGACAAGGCGCCGAAGCCGGAGATTGAAGGCGCATTGCAGGCGGCGCGCCATCACGGCGTACGCGTGCTGTTGGTCGGACCAGAAGCGCGGCTGAGGGCTGACCTTGCGCGCTATCCCGGTGCGCGGCGGCTGCCCATTGAAGTGGTTCACGCCAGCGAAGTAATCACCATGGAAGACAAAGTGGACGCGGTTCGCGGCAAGCGCGATTCGTCGATCCGCGTGGGAATGCGGCTGGTGCGCGAAGGACGCGCCACGGGTTTTGTGACGGCGGGCAACACCGGCGCCGCCATGGCGGCGGCTAAAGTGGTGTTGGGCGCGCTGCCGGGGGTGGAGCGTCCGGCGCTGGCGGCGGCATTTCCCACGGTACTGAACACGGCGGCGGTTCTGCTCGACGTCGGCGCAAATGTGGATTGCAGTGCCATTAATCTGGAGCAGTTTGCGGTGATGGGAGAGATTTATTGCCGTTCGATTTTTGGTATGAAGCGTCCGCGGGTGGGGCTGCTCTCGATCGGAGAAGAAGAAGGCAAAGGCAACGACCTGACGCGCGAGGCGTTTCAACTACTCAAGCGGCTTCCGATCAACTTTATTGGCAATGTCGAAGGCCGCGATTTATATAACGGGCATGTGGACGTGATTGTGGCCGACGGATTTGTCGGCAACGTTGCGCTGAAAACTTCGGAAGGCGTGGCGCGGCTGGTGCGGGCAGTCCTGAAAGAAACTTTGAAGACAACAATCACGCGGCAGGTCGGCGCCTATCTTTCGCGCAACGCGTTTTCCGATTTCAAAAAGCGGCTGGATCATACCGAATACGGCGGCGCGCCGCTGCTGGGTGTAAAGGGCGTGTGCATCATCACTCACGGATCGTCCAATACCAATGCGATCAAGAACGCGATACGGGTGGCGGCGGAATTTGCCGAGGGCAAAGTAAACGAGACGATTGAACGGGAATTAGCGCAACTGAGCGCGGCGGTTGCGACGTGATTTTTGTACAAGCTATCTCGTAAATCGGTTTTGGGTAGGGCACGCCTTCAGGCGTAAGGGAGGGGGCGAAGTTGTCGGAGCGATCAGGAACCCTCGCTAATGATAACGATCCGTTCGGTGGTCGCCATCCAACCAGTCACGAACGGGTGGCGGGACAGCCCTGGGATGCGTCGTATCACGACGGCCCAGCGCCTTGGGATATTGGCCACCCCCAGCCAGCAATAGTGCGTTTGGCGTCCGAAGGCGGATTCTCCGGAGCGGTGCTCGATGCGGGCTGCGGGACCGGCGAGAACGCTCTTCACGTCGCCTCGCTGGGACTGTCGGTTCTGGGCGTTGACGTAGCTGAGACGGCACTGGCGATTGCCCGGGAGAAGGCCCGCGAGAGAACTCGCGAGAGGATTAACGACCGTGGGATCAAGGTTCAGTTCGCTGCGGCTGACGCCTTCCATCTGGAGCGCTTGGGGCGCAGGTTCAAGACGGTGCTGGACTGTGGATTGTTCCACACCTTTGACCCCGACGAGCGACCGGGATACGCGACGAGTCTAGCGTCGGTGACCGAGCGTGATGGAATCTTGTACGTGTTGTGCTTCAGTGACGATGGCCCCAATACTGGCCCGCACCCCGTCCGTCAGGGAGAGTTAAGAGCGGCGTTCAACCCCAGCAACGGATGGGATGTAGCCGCCATAGAACCGGATCGGATTCAAACGAGATTCCATGATGATCACGGCGCACCGGCCTGGTTCGCGACAATCAAACGAGCCCCGTTATCGGCTAAATCCAAATGACAATTTCAACTCCCTCCATTGCTTTTCTCTTTCCCGGCCAGGGTTCGCAAGCCGTTGGCATGGGGAAAGAGCTCTCCGACAACTACGAAGTCGCGCGTCACACCTTTAAAGAAGCGGACGAGGCGCTTGGCTACGAGCTGTCGCAGCTTTGTTTTGAAGGTCCGGAAGAGAAACTGAAGCTGACTGAGATTACCCAGCCTGCAATTCTCACTGCTTCGATTGCGGCGTTCCGCGTGTTGCAGGAAAAGGGACTGAAACCGGATTTTGTTGCCGGACACAGCCTGGGAGAGTATTCCGCGCACGTGGCCGCGGGTACGCTGACGTTTGCCGACGCGGTGCGGACGGTCCGCAATCGCGGCAAGTATATGCAGGAAGCAGTGCCGGTGGGTGTGGGCGCGATGGCGGCGATTCTTGGGATGCCGGTCGACAAGGTCAGCGAAATTGCTGCCGAGGCGGCCCAGGGAGAAGTTTGCCAGGCGGCCAATATCAATTCTCCAGAGCAGATCGTGATCTCTGGAAACGCCGGCGCTGTGGAGCGCGCCATGAAGCTCGCTACCGAACGCGGAGCGAAGAAGGCAGTCAGCCTGCCGGTCAGCGCGCCCTTCCATTGTTCGCTGATGCAACCGGCGCAGGATCGTCTGGCGCAAGACCTGGCCGCATTGAATTTTAAGAATCCCGTTTTCCCGGTCGTCTGCAATGTTGATGCGGCGATGGTCACTTCCGGAGAAGCTGCGCGCAACGCCCTGATCCGCCAGGTGACTGGCACGGTAAAGTGGGAACCCTCGGTGCGCCTGCTGATCGATAGGGGAGCCAACCTATTTGTTGAAGTCGGGCCGGGGAAAGTTCTGTGGGGACTGATGCGGCAGATCGACCGCTCCAAGACCTGCTTGACCGTGGGAGATGAAGCGTCCTTACAGAAGACGCTGGCGCAGGTTGCGGCGATGGCGGCTTAGGGCATCCGAGCCTGTGGACCAAGCTAGTACGGATATAGGGTCAGCGTCTTATCCGACTTTTGTACGAACATGCGGGCGTGTTCGGAGCGGTCGTTGATGACGACTTCAACCACAACGCCTCCCCCGCCAAAGCCTTTGGTGTTGGCCGATCCATAGATACGGTGTGACTTGATGATGCCCCACTCACCACCTAGTCCCCAGTCGCGATTAAAGTCGGCGTAGGTGTATTGAGAATACTTCTGCTGATGCTGGCGCCAGCCGGGATCATTGAAGTAGATGCCGTAGGCCGTTTCGTAGTCCTGATGCTGGAGTGCGGTGAAGAATTTGTCGACAACGAGCTCTTCGGGCCAGTTGCGGTACATCCAGGCAAGCGCGGCCACGACGATCACAGCCACTACGGCGACGGCAATCTTGATCCTGCGCCGCCGTGCTTTCGCTGGGTCGAAGGGCTGGGCGTCGAGCAGGGTCATGGCTCAAGCATAGCGGATTCCGGGCAGAGAGAGAAGAATGGGATTGTTATTGTTGGGGTCTAGACAACTTTTCCCCGACGCGTTCGGTGATTTCCTTGTAGATCAGATCATCATGCAACGAATTGAAGTCAGGGTTGTGGCTCAGATACAGCAGACCGATCTCCCGCTTTTCGTAGGCGGCCTGCAGATAGCGGAGGGCTTCTTCGTTCTTGCCCAGCAGGGCACAGGTCGCAGCTAAATCATAAGCAGGCGCTAAATCGCGGTCGAACATTTCCTTCTGCACGGGAAGCATGCGTTCCCGCATGGCGTCTAACCCGCCGGCAGCGAAACCCTGCTCGGCGGCGTTGGCCACGGCTAGGGCTGCTTCGTCGTGTCGCAGTTCCGCTGATTTCTTTGATTCGGCGAAGAAATTTTGGTAGTCCTTGCGGTCGAAGTAAATCACCGCGAGGTAGCTGTGGGTCGTCGCCAGCGTGGAGTCGGTTGATTCCAACTGCTTGAGAAGCGCGAAGGCTTCGTTCTTTCGGCCAGCATCGTAGAGTATCCGACCCTTATCCGCCTGGATGGTGGTGGACGAGGGATCGAGTTTGCGAGCTTGCTCGATCTGGTCGAGCGCTTCGGGAAAGCGTCCGGAGGTCAGCAGGAATGTGGCATACCAGTGATGCGCCTGCACGAAGTTCGGGTCGAGTTCGAGCGCCCGTTTGTATTCGCGTTCGGCGGTGACCGGGTCCCAATTCCAGTAGTAGGTGGAAAACGCCAGGGAATTGTGCGCTCCCGGTGAAGTGGGGTCGAGTTCAACGGCTTTCTGGGCGGCGGCCAGCGCCCGAGGATAGGCTTCGTCCGGCGCCATGACGCTGAATTCGCGCAGCAGGTTATAACAGTCGGCCAGTCCTACATAGGCCTGGGCGTAGCTGGGATCTTTTACGATCGACTGAGTGAAGTAATCGACCGCTTTGTTCAGATCATCCGGAGTGCGTTTGGCCCAGTGATACTCGCCTTTGAGATACAACTCCTGGGCTTCGGCGTTGGGCGGATGGGGAGCGGCCAGCGCATTTTTGTAGCGGGGCTCGCGATGGCTGAACGATAGCGTGACGATGAGAGCGGCCACGGCAACTAGGGGCGCGAGCCAAGCTATAATCCGGGCAACTGATGTTTTGTGCGGAGCGGACGGCAAGGCGAGAACCGGAGCAAGAACCGGCCGGTTCCCAACATCATTACTCTTCTCTTCACTACTGTTCTCTTCGCCCTCGGCGATGGCACGAATGGTTTCGAATTCGTCGGGCTCAAATTCGCCAGCTCGTCCTTTGAGCCACTCTCTCAGTTCGTCTGTGTAGGCAAACACACCTCCGCGTCCCCCACCGGGGACACGGTGGATGGGGAGAGCCCGCTCCTTCTCCCAGCGGCGAACGGTGCGCTCGTCGCGGCCGAAGAAGGCGGAGATCTCTTTCCATGAATCGAGGCGGTGACTGGAAGCCTGCCGCGCGGAACTATCGCCCATCCTGGATGCCCGTCGATGTCAGATGTGTTAACTGCCGGGGGATGGCTTACTGCTTGATTATACGCGAGTCGGGGCGGTTGAAATCCCCTTTTTTGAGCGCAGCGGCCCTGCCCACGACCGACCTAAAGGACCGTCTTAGGCTGCCGATGTACGTCAAGGTAGCCAGAAAATGAGGGCCCGCGATTACATGGACTGACCCCCTAAGAATTCAGAAGCGTGGAGAAGCGATGGATAAGATACGAGCGCTCATTGTGGACGATTCCTCAGTGATGCGAAAAATCGTGGAGCGTTCGCTGCGGCAGGCGGGCATTGAGCTGGAAAAAGTTGTCGAAGCCGCGAACGGGGCCGAAGCTCTGGCGGCATTGCAGAACAATGTGGTTGATCTCATCCTCTGCGACATCAATATGCCAGTCATGGACGGGTTGGAGTTCGTCCGGCAGGCGGCCAACGTGGAAAGCGCCAAAGGCGTCCCCATCGTGATGATTACTACCGAAGGCAGCGAATCGCATGTGGTGCAGGCGCTTTCGGCGGGCGCCCGGGGATACATCCGCAAGCCGTTCACTCCTGACCAGGTGAAAGAGCACGTGTTGCCGGTGCTGGGGAAAAAAGTATGAGCACCGATGCCTCGGTTGCAACGCGGTCCTCATTTGCCATTCGGTCCAAGGAGGAGAACTGGCTTCCTGTTCTCGAACTTGCGGTCGAAGAAGTTTTCGCGATCATGCTGAATTGCAAGGTGAAGCCGACGGCGCAATCCGAACACAAGCCGAATGAGGAATTCACCGCCATGGTGGGCCTGGCCGGGGCTCTGTGCGGAATCCTTACGGTCTGCTGCGACCGGAAGACCGCCGGCCAGTTAGCCAAGAGCATGTTGGGGGAGGAGGCCAAATCCGAAGCAGAGGTAGCAGACGCGCTGGGAGAAGTCTGTAACATGATCGCTGGAAATTTCAAGAACAAGCTGGCAGGGACGGATGAACGTTGCATGCTGAGCGTGCCCAGCGTGATCAGCGGCGGGGAATACAGCTTCCATTCGATGGCTGAGGGGAATTCGCTGGAAACCGTCTTGCTGTTTGAGGGCGCGCCGATTGCGGTTCGGCTGCAACTGCAGAAGTGAGTAAGAGGCGGGGAGCAAGGTGTCAGGTCTTAGGTCTCAGGAGAAAACTCGTACTCGATCTTTGTGGCACCTAACACCTAAGACATCCGATCAGAAAACTTTGCCGGGCAGCATTTTCCCACTCTGCAATTTCTTAGACGCTTCCAACATTTCTTTTGCTTCCGCCGCTCCCAAGCGCTTCAGAACAAGGTCTTCTGTGAAGAGATTTATTTCTCTCCTCGTGGCTATTCGCTTGCATTGTGTCTAGTCACAAGGAGCCATCGTGGACAGCGGACTTTATGCAGCATGCGCGGGATTGCGAGCGCAGAGCCAGGCGCTCGAAGTTTCAGCGCACAATCTTGCCAATCTGAACACCGCCGGGTTTCGCGGTCAGCAGACTACCTTCCAGTCGCTGGTCGCGGTGGCGCGCCCGACTGTTTCGAATGCGTTCAATAGCGGACTTAATTCTGCAATGAACAATTTTGGCGTGCTTGAAGGAACGCACCTGGATATGAGTGCGGGCAACCTGGAAACGACGGGGAATCCGCTGGACGTGGGGATTGAAGGCAGCGGGTTTTTTGCCGTTCAGACCGCACGCGGGACGCGCTACACGCGCAATGGAAGCTTCCAGGTTTCGAGCAGCGGACAACTGGTGACAGCGGCGGGCGATCTGGTGCTCGGCGACCCGGCGCTCAAAGACAAGGGCGGAATCACGGTTCCGGCGGGAGCGATTTCAATTGCTTCGGATGGAACGCTCTCGGTGAACGGCGCGGTCGCGGGCAGCATCCATCTGGTGGAGTTCGCTGCCGGGACCCGGCTTACGTCCGAGGGGGAAACATTGCTCTCCGCCCCGGAGGGCAGTGCGCAGCCGGCACAGCTGTCGACGCTCCGTCAGCGGGCGCTCGAATCTTCGAACGTGAATTCCATCAGTTCGGTGGTGACTCTGATCGGAGTGCAGCGACAGGCGGAAATGCTGCAACGCGCCATGTCCGTCTTTGACAGCGAATTCAACCATATTGCCAGCACCGAACTGGCGAAGGTCTAGGGGCAGGAGCACAGGAGAACACCATGTTTCGAGCACTCTACACGGCCGCCACCGGAATGCAGGCCCAGCAAACGAATCTCGACACTATCGCCAACAATTTGTCGAACTCGAGCACTGCCGGATTCCAGAGCCGCCGCATGCAGTTTCAGGACCTGATCTACCAGAACCTGGTAATGCCGGGCGCCGCGGCTTCGCAGCAAACTACGGTTGCCACGGGCTTGCAGGTAGGTCTCGGCACACGTTCCGCGGCGTCGGAGATCCTGCAGATGCAGGGCGACCTGAGTCAGACGGGCAACCCGCTCGATCTGGCAATCGAAGGGCAGGGATTGTTTCAGGTGCTGTTGCCGACGGGCGCAGACGGCCTACACGCGCAGCGGCGCAATTTCACCAGGACGCGCAGGGCAATGTGGTCACCGCCGATGGAAATCCGCTGCAGCCGGCAATCACCATACCGGCGGGCGCGACTTCGGTCACGATCGCTTCGGACGGGACGGTGTCGGTGACGCTGGCCGGACAAACCGCGGCGCAACAGGTGGGCACGGTGCAGCTGGCGCTGTTTCCGAATCCGGGTGGACTCAATAGCGTCGGCCAAAATCTGTACCTGGCCACGACCGCTTCGGGCGATGCCGCCGTCGGCACACCCGGGCGGCAGTGACGGGTTGGGGCAGATCGAGCAAGGGTATCTGGAGCAGTCGAACGTCAGCGTAGTGGACGAGTTCATCAACATGATCGTGGCACAGCGCTCCTACGAAGCCAGTTCACGCGTGGTGCAGGCCGCCGATGAAATGCTGCAACTGGTCAATAACCTGGGAAAGTAGCCTGAGAAAGTGCCTAGCCAAGTAGCTGGACAAATACGGGGGGACATGCGTGCTTGCCCGATTTCCTTTCGTCAGCTTCCTGTTTGCCGGCATCGGCGTTGTAGCGGGCGCGCTGCCGGATTGCGCGAGTCCAACCCCTGTGACACGGCAGGAAGTGTGGCAGGCGGTGACGGCCGATCTTGGGCAACGCCGATCTTGGCCACCGAGAACTGGTGGAGCGACAGCTGCCGCAGGCCGACGATCTTGAGTTGCCGGTCGCTGTCCCGGCGCTTGCCGGACGGAAATTGCGAGTCGTCGTCGCGTTGCTGGGATGAAGGCCCTCGACGCACGCAGTTTCGCCTGGAATGCGGCGAGCCGGGACAGTGTCTGCCGTTTCTGGTCTATCTTCGACGACTCGGTGACGTAGGGGCACGTACGCGCGCGAGCCGGATCGTGCCGGTGGCAGCTTCGGCGGTCTATCGATTCCACCGCCTCGGAGCTGCGCGCTGAAATCCGCGGTGCGCGCGGGAGACCGGGCCACGGCCGTGTTCCTCGGCGACCGTTTGCGCATGACTGCGAGTGTGACTTGTCTGGAGCGCGGCCGCGAGGGCGAAATCATTCGCGTGCGCGGCCAGGATGGGCACGTTTTCCGGGCGCGGGTTTCCGGGCCGGCCCTGCTGGAGGCTTTGCCGCAGTGAGCATGGTAAGTGAAGTCAAGCAAGTGCTGAATGACGTGGGTCAGAAGCTCGCGTCGACCAGTCGAGACTGAAGGAGAGCCTAAGTGAAGACGGCTGCTGTGTTGCCTGCTGCTGCTGACGGCCGGCTGGCTGAACGCGTCGAAAAGCGACGCGCAAGGAGGACAGCCTGGCAAAATACCTTGCCCGCGTCCAGATGGGGCAGCCGGCCGCGCCCACGTTCTCCCTGGGAAGCATCTGGGTGGATTCGGGACGGATGGCCTCGCTCAGCGCCGATTACAAGGCCACGACTGTCGGCGACCTGATTAAGATCGTGGTGGTGCATGGCCTGACCTCGTCGAATGCGAACGCGGTGGCGACGGCGCGCACGCTACAACGCCAGTTCCGGGATCAACTCCCTGCCCGGCAAAATCAAGTCGGGAGGGATCACGAACCTGCTCGGGCTGAACTCGGCGGAGACGTTGGCCGGCAAGGGCGCGGCTGTCTACGGCTCGAGCGTGACCACCAACCTGTCGGGCCGGGTGGTCGCGGTGCTGCCGAGCGGCAACCTGGTGGTCGAGGCCGAACGCGTCATCAACATGAACCACGAGAAGCAGACCATCATGTTGCGCGGGGTGGTGCGCCGGGGCGATATCGGACCGAACAACATGGTCGCCTCGGACTGCCGTCGGCGATCTCGAACTGGAGATCAAGGGCAAGGGCGTGGTCTCGGACGGCGTGCGCCCGCCCCATCAGGTAGTGCGCACCATCTGATTGCTGGATTTCTAGATGGATTTCTGAGCGAGCTCATGAAGTGACTCTTATGAAAGCCGCTTTTGCCGCCGGTCTTCGTTTCGTCATCGCTCTGCATCTTTCCGGATCGCGTCTTTGTCTGTCGCCAGCGAGCCGGTCGCCCGTCAAGATCCGCGACCTGACCAACGTCGAAGGGGTGCGGGAAAATCCCCTGATTGGATACGGCATGGTGGTCGGACTGACGCGCACCGGCGACAGCCAGCAGACCATGTTCACGACCCAGACCCTGGCCAACATCATGCAGCGCATGGGCGCGCAGATTCCGCCGTTGACGGCGCGGGTCAAGCAATGTGGCGGCGGTGTTTGTGACCGCCAGCCTGCCCGCCTTCGCGCGGCCCGGGCACGCAAGTCGACGTGACGGTCTCCTCGATCGGCGATGCCAAGAGCCTGGAAGGCGGACTGCTGCTGCTGACTCCGCTCTATGGCGCGGACGGGCAGGTGTATGCCGCCGCCCAGGGGCCGATCGCGGTGGGAGGATTTGCCGCCGGCGGCGCGGGCACGACCAAGCAGATGAACCATCCGACCATGGGCAGAATTCCGGCGGGAGGCCGGGTGGAACGCAGTCTGGCCTTCGATTTCAACCAGCTGACTCCGGTTTCGCTGCTGTTGCGCGAGCCGGATTTTTCGACGGCCGGAGAAATCTCCGACGCCATCAATCGCGAATTCGGACACGCGGTTGCGAGCGCGCGCGACGGCGGACGCGTGGAAGTCGATCCGACGGCACCGGCGTGGCGAACATGACGGCGATTCTGGCGAGAATCGAGAATCTTACGGTTGCGGTGCACCGCCGCGCCCGCGTCGTGGTCAACGAACGTACGGGAACCATCGTGATGGGCAAAGACGTGCGGCTGGGAGCGGTGTCGATTCTGCATGGCGGATTCTCGGTGCAGATTTCGACCGAGTATTCGGTTTCGCAGCCGGCTCCGCTCTCGCAGGGGAAGACCGAAGTTGTGCCGCAAACCGAAGTGCAGGCCAAGGACAGTCCGGCGCAAGCGGCTCGAAATCGGCGAAGGGCGCAAGCATCGAGGAGTTGGTCGGCGGATTGCAAAACATGGGTGCGACGCGCGCGCGACGTGATTTCGATTTTGCAGGCGATCAAGGCGGCGGGAGCGCTCGACGCCGATCTGGAGGTGATCTGAGTGACGGTGTGACGTCGATGGCTCGTTCGCGATCGACCAATGATTTCGCATCATCGCCTAACTGGAGCCGAACGTCGATCGATACGGCAACTGGAGCTTTGCATGAACGTTGCACTTGTCGACTGCCTTTCGATCCGGCGACCACGGCTTGACCGCGGCTGCCAAAGCGCCGCAAAAAATCGAAAAGGCGGCGCGCGACTTTGAAGCCATGCTGCTGACACCGGTGCTCGACTCTTTGCAGAAGACGTTTGCCGGCGACGCCGAGGATGACAAAACGCCCGGGGCGAGCGATTATCGGCAGATGGGAACGCCAGGCGCTGGCGCAGGCGATTGCGGCCCGGGGCGGGATTGGCATCGCGCAGCTCATCTTGCGCCATTTGCAGCCACCAAAGGTATCGGGCGGGAGCTGAACGGGGGTTCGACTGCGAGCGCTAAAGTTTTTCGAAACTCTGCCGATCTTAGATTGAGCCGCGATGCGTCCTGCCGGGACGAGCTGGCCCGACATTAAGATTTGTTAAGAATCTGCCGATAAAGAGCAGGCAGGGGATTGGAGAAATTTATGAGAGTTGATTTCATCAACGTCTGGAGCGGAGCCACCGGAAAAGGGAACGACAGACCGCGCCGGGACGGACCGGGGCTCGGGACACGGGGACGACACCGCGGCGCATCGGGCAATACTTCGGGCGGTAGATCGGATTTGCGACCGAGCCCGCTTCTCGTTCGATCAGACGCAGGTGCAGTCGCTCGAAGCGCAGGTTCTGGCGCAGCCTGAGATTCGCGAGGCCAAGGTGCAATCGCTGCAGCAGGCGATCGGCAGTGGCGAATATTCGATTCCAACCAGCCAGATGGCCGATGCCTTGGCGGGCGAACTGCGTGACCGGAACTGACGGCTAGGGGATTGGTCGAGGCGGGAACGCGGAGCGAGTCATGGAGTGCACTAAAACATGGATCCGCTGATCACGAACAGGATCGATGCGGCGCTGCTGGCGTTCTGGAAAGGCGGGGCAAGGAATGACAACGAACGGCGCCAGCTGAGCCGGCGCAAGCGTCCGGCTCTGCCCGAGAACCCGGTCGAAGAGCAGAGACAAGTTGAACCGGAGCCGGATCCCGACACTCCGAAGCACGCACTAGATGACTTGGCGTGAGGGCTTGACCTGATCGTCATGAAGATGTGGCCTGAAATGTACGTGTGAAAATCCCGCTAAACGAAGAACTGCCCTGCTATGCACGATCTCGACACCTCGCTCCCCGAACTCAGCAAACTGATCGAGCAGCGGCTGGCGCTATTGCGCAGCCTGGCGGAGAGTCTGGAGTCGAGCAGCCTGGCGCTGGCACGAAACGACGCGGAAGCGATCGCGCGCGGCGCGGCGCATCAGGCAGAACTTTGCCGGCAATGGAGCCGTCTTGAAAACGACACTTGCGCCGCGAAGCTGGGCGGCGTTCGCCGCCACTGGTCGGCTGGCGTTCCGGCAAATTCCTCGGACCAACTCGGCATTCCGTGCAGTTGCAAGCCGAGTGGGAGACGCTCAGCGCCCGGATCCGTTATCTCACGCGCGTGCACTGGTCGCTGCTGCGGCACTTGCAGCGCAGTCTGGCCGTCCTGAATCGCGTGGTCGACAGTTGTGCGCCCACCTACACGCCCGATCCCGCTCTGTTCGTACGGAAGTGCGGCTCGGATCGGTCGCATCAGGCAGAAGCGCTGGAGAATAACGCCGGAGAGCAAGTCGGAGAATAATCATGTCGGGATTATTCGGGTCTCTTTCGATTGCCCTGAGCGGGCTCTCGGTCAGCCAGCAGGAGATGGCAACCACTTCCAACAACGTGGCCAATGCGAATACTCCCGGATACACGCGCGAGGTTTCGGACACCGCCGCGGGCGACCCGGTGGAGGTGGGGGCGCTCAGCCTTGGCACGGGAGTGGTCCTCGAAAAAATCGAGAGCTTGCGCGACCCCATGCTCGCAAATCCAAATCAATCAAGCGACGCAACAGAACAGCTCGCTGAACGCTTCGCTGACGCAACTGCAGCAGATTCAAACCCAGTTCGCGAGCTCCAATTCGGGCATCGGCGCCGACATCAGCAATTTCTTTAACAGCCTGCAGCAGCTTTCGCCCGATCCCTCGGATCTGACGTTGCGGCAGAGCGTGCTGACCGCGGCCAACACCCTGGCCACCGACTTCAACACCGCCGCCCGGAATCTCCAGACGCAGCGCAGCAATGTTGACCAGAATGTGGTGCAATCAGTCAGTCAGGTGAACAGCCTGACCGCGCAGATCGCCAGTGTCGATCAGCAGATCAGCGATCTGCAGAGTGCCAAGCCAATGCTCCCGGCACGCTGGTGGACAGCAGAACAATCTCATCCAGCAGCTTTCCGGGCTGATCGATGTGCAGGTGATTCCGACCGGCCAGGGCATCACGCTGGCGACTTCGAACGGGACGACGCTGGTCTCCGGATCGCAGAGTTTCGCGCTCACCACCCAGCTGGCACGCGACGGCGTGCAGCACATTTTTTCCGGAAGCCAGGACATCACCAGTTCACTGACGGGCGGAAGTCTGGCCGGGCTGATCCAGATTCGCGACCAGGAAATTCCCAGCATTGGGACAAGTCTCGATCAGCTGGCAGCAGGTCTGGCCACCAACCTCAACGCCGCCAATGCGCAGGGCTTCGACCTGAATGGCAACCCGGGCGGCAACATTTTTGTACCTCCGCCGGCGGGCGGAGTGGGCGCGGCGGCTGGGTTGACGGTCGCTATGACCGATCCGTCGCTGATTGCCGCGAGTTCGGACGGTACTCCCGGCAGCAACGGAAATCTGGCCGTCTTTCCGCGGTTGCCACACAGGCTCTGAGCGGCGCGCAGACGCAGACTCCGATCGAGTTGTATTCCAGCTTGGTGGTCCAAGTCGGAACCGCCACGGCCAACACTTCGGCGGACGCCGACTCCTCCGGCTTGATTCTGCAACAGCTGCAGGACGAGAACGGGAGCGTTTCCGGCGTATCGCTGAATGAAGAAGCGGCGAATCTTATCCAGTATCAGACCGCTTATCAGGCGGCGGCCCAGGTCGTCTCTACCATCAACCTCTTGCTGCTTGATGCCGTAAACCTGGGCATGGACGAGGCAGAGGAATAACAAGTTTCTTGAGGTGAACATTCATGCGCGTCAATCCGAACCCCATGCCCGATCTGCTGGCGGCGCTCAACCAGACAGAACTGGAAGAGCAACAGGCGTCGCTGCAGATTTCGACCGGCAAGAGCGTGAACGAGCCCTCCGACAATCCGACCGCCGCTGCGCTGCTGGTCGAGAATAATGATCAGGCGACCTTCAACAGCGGCTATTTGCAGAGTCTTAGCGCGGTGCAGGGCCAGCTCTCGACTGCCGATTCGACGCTGAGTTCGATTACCAGCGCGCTGCAACAAGCCCTCAGCCTCGGAGTTGAGGCGGGCGGCGGAACGCTCTCCGCCAGCGACCTGGCCGCCATTGCCAATCAGCTGCAGGGCATCCAGAGCCAGGTTGTATCGCTGGCCAACACTACCTACCAGGGCAACTACATATTTGCCGGCACGCTTACGAATGCGGCGCCGTTTGTAGCGTGGGATTGCGTCCTTCCGGAGTGAACTATGTTGGCAACACCGACGTCAATGAGGTATCGATCGGCAGCGGATACAATCTCGCTGTCAACGTGCCGGGGTCGCAACTGTTTTCGGCGCCCGGGCAACGACGTTTTTCTCGCATCAACAATCTGATACAGGCGGTGCAGACCAATACCGGCATTTCGGCCGCGGTTACCGCGCATCAGCGGCGCTTCCAGCTATCTTTCGGCGCAGACCGTGTTCTATGGCAATGCCACGGACCAAGCGCAGTCGCAGACCACCTACCTCAATACCGCCAAACTGCAGATCAGCCAGCAGCAGAACACGCTCGGCGGCGCGGACCTGGCTGCGGCCGCCACCAATCTCTCCCAGGCCGCAGACCGACAACCAGGCGGCGCTGGCCGCCATCAGCAAGTTCTCGCAGAATAATCTGTTTGATTACCTGACGTAAGAGGAAAGAAATTGGACCATTGAGTTATCGGGTCTCGTGGACGTATTTGATAAGTTCGATAACGCCGCAGGCATTCCGTTATGGTCGTGATATCCCTCGGTAACCTTGTGACTGCTATTCAACCAGCTTTAATCATCCTTCTGGCATAGACTTGCATCAATGCCTCGCAACCGAATACAGAAGTCGCTGTTTGCTATGTTGCTCGGAAGCATGTTCCTCACCGGTTGTGGTGTGCCCAACCCCTTCTGCGGGAGTGCGCGGCCGGTACCCGTTTTGATTGCGCTCCTACCGAACCCTGCGAGCTTTGCTCAAGTGCAGCAGGGGCTACTGTTGACCGTCAGTGGTAGCGACTTTTATCCTGAATCGGTCGTCCAGTGGAACGGAGAGTCATTGTCTACCGTCGTCGTAAGCAGTACCCAGCTACAGACAACGATTACCACGACCCAGATGCCAGCTCCCGGCTCCGCCCAGATTGTCGTATATACTCCTCCCAACCTCTCCGGACATCTTGATTGCAACAGCGGCGGCGACAGCAAAGCGTTGACCTTCACGGTCACCGAGTAGCGAGTTTCGCTTGAGTAAGCCCGCGCCACGCGGGCTCGGGTTTCGCCGCGCCTACTTGCGAGCGCGAGCCCAGTCGGCAGCAGAGATCACGTGGGCGCGCGCGGTCTCAAGACGCGACCGCTCGGCCAGGAGTCGCATGTGGACATCGAGCAGGAAGTGTTTCAATTTTTCCAGGTTGCTGCGATACTCGAGCGCTTCTTTTTGTAGGGCCGCAGCGGCTTCGGTTTGTCGCGGCGGGTGCCGCAGACACTGCGCGGCCCGCAGCAACCCGTTCAGGATGTCGGAGAAGTCCTGAGGCTTGATGGTGGAACAGTGTGTTCGTTCCGGACGAAGACGAACCAGCGCCGAACGCAGACTCGCATTCACCTGCTGCAGGGTCTCGAGCGCGTCCGGCACGTCACCCCTTCCAATCGACGCGCAGGGGATCGGATTCGGTACCGGCAGCGGCGGAAAGTATCATACTGGCTGGAGGCGCAACCGATACCATCTCAGCCCGCTCCACTTCAATCCAGGCTTTGCGCACTGCCAGCAAGTCCGTGATCAACTGGGCGAGCGCGAGTTTCGAAGGCTGAAATTGCACCCGCACCACACTCTGGCGGAGGCCGTCATAAAAGTAGTTGAGATCACGGGCGACCTTGCCTCCGCCGGCAAAGTCCAGGGGCGACTGCAGATGGCCGATGACGAGAATGGCGTGGTTGATGCGCCTGGTCCGGCGTTCGATGGCATTTTGCTCGATGGCGATTGCGGCTTGCCGCAGATCTTCGATCAACTGCTCGTAAAGCCGCACCACGAGTTGTACCGGGCTTGCGCCTTGAACCGCCGCTTCTCGATACGACTGTTGGATCGTCATGACGTCGAGGTCTCGATTAGCTGCTCGTGCCGCTGGTGCTGCTGCTGCCGCTCGTGCTTTCCCCGGTTGCGGGGGCCGTGTTCGTGCTTGTGGCCGCGACCGGAGTCGTTGAACTGGACGAGATCGATGCCAGCTCCTGGGTAACTTCATCGAGCAGGAACGGATACTCCTCGAGATTGGCGTTGACCTGGCTGAACTCCTGGTCTAACTGAGTTTTCTGCGACGCCAGCTGAGCCTGAAAGTTGGTTATCTCGGTCGTAAGGTCGCTCTGCTGGCTCTGGTTCGAGGCCAGATCTTCATTCAGGATTCCGGTAGACGGGTCGGTCAGATGGGTGAGGTCGGAGTTGAAGTTGTCGGCGAAGCCGGTCGCGCTGGCGTTGGTGAAAAAATTCTGCACCGCGCCGGGATTTGATGTCAGCGCGCTCGCCAGCGTGGCGCTGTTCACGGTCAGTGTCCCATCGTCGTTCATGGTGATGCCGAGCGATGCCAGGTTGTTGAAGCCGCTGCTCGCGGAAATCGCGTCGGTGGTCGCGTAGGTTATGTCCGACGCCAGGCCGGATTGCAGGATGCGCAAGTCGGTGTCGGGGCCGAGCGGGCCTTGCAGGCTGGTCGAGGGATTGATGGCGAACTGGGCATTGATGTCGCCGACTACCGTGTTGTATTCCGTGACGAAATTGTCGATGGAATTATTGATGGAGGTCGAGTCCGGGCCAACCGTGATGGTGACGGGCGTGGCCGGATCGGCGCTGGTCAGGGTCAGGGTGACGTCGGGGATGGCCCCGGTCACGCTGTTCGTGGTGCTGGCATAAGGGATGCCATTGATGGTGATGTCGGCGTTCGTGCCACCGACTGGCGGCTCAAACGTCAGACTAGTGGTGTTATTGGCGACTGCCAGGGCTCCCTCGCTGCCTGTCGACTGGCTATAGATTGCGAGGCGTGCCCCGTTGGCATCGGTCACGACGCTCGCCGTGATGCCCCAGCTGTTGGTGGCGCTCTGTGCATTGATGGAGGCGGCAAGCGTAGTGAGCGTGTCGTTGCTCCCGGCCGTGATGGCAATGCTGGCGGTGGTTCCCGCCGAGCCCCCGATCTGCAATGTGAGGTTCCCGCTGGACTGCCCCGCCGGAAGAATCGACGTGCTCGCGCTCGCGACGGAGTCGGTATAGAGCGTGCCCGTTGTCGCCAAGCCGTTCACGACCACGTTGTAGATGGCTGCGGTGGCCCCGGTCTGCGCCGAGGCGCTCACGATCTCAGATTCTGAAGAGGAGGCGGTCACCGCCGTCAGGGCTCCGTTGGTTCCGGTGAGCCCTTGCACGGCGCTCGCCAGATTCGACAAATCGCTGTTGATGCCGCTCAGGTCGGTCGCCTGCGTTTGCAGATTGGTCACATCTCCCTGCCAGGCGGTCAATTGCCCGCTCTGCGCGTCCTGTATCTCGGACACAACCGCATTCACATCGATACCGTTCCCGTTCAGCAGACTGGCGGTATTGAAGCTAATCCCCATGAGTTTTTTCTCCTTCGGTTACGGGTGCGGAGGCGCTGGCCCGCAATTTCGCGGCTTGTTGAAATTCCTGGGCGATTCCACGCTCCACACCAAGTTCCTGGTTGCTGGGCACTTGCAGGACCACGTTGTTGGCCTGGTCGAGATACTGAATGATTACCTGGTCCTTAATCTCAGGATCCTGATGCACTTCGACAACATCCTGTGGCAATTGGTAAGTGGAGGCCACATTTTTCACAGCGGAAATTTCTTGTTCTGGCGGAGTTCCCGAAACGGGCTCAGTCGGTCCGTCGCCGCCGACGGACGCGGGACGTCCCTGAGGGTGAGCCGAACCAATACTTTGGTCCGCTGACGGTTCACTGCTGGCGGGTGGAAAGCCTGCTACCGGTGCGATGCTCATAGCGGTACTCCGCGCACTACTCCGGAAATTGCGCAAAGGAGGCAGTCACCTGCCCCCTTTGCCGAAGCGACTTAGCTATTGCAATAGTTTCAGAACAAGTTGCTGCTGCTGGTTAGCCTGGGACAGAGCGGAAATACCGGTCTGCTCCAGAATTGAATACTGGGTGAGGTTGGCGACGGCCGTGGGGATATCGGCGGCGGTGACGTCGTTTTCCGCGGCCGTCAGGTTTTGCGTCTGGTTGGTGATGACGTTGGAAGCGCTTTGCAGGCGGTTGACGGTTGAGCCGATAGCGCCGCGTAAAGCGGCAACCGTGGCGACCGCGCCGTCGATAAGCGTCAGAGCGTCTTGAGCGTCGGACTGGGTCAGAAGGTCGTTGATCGATCCAGCCGTGCCGCCGGTGAGGAACGCACTACCGAAGGTGTTAGCTCCCGACCCGGTTTGCGCCAGAGCAATACTATTGCCGACGGTACCTTTGTTGAGCGCCGTGAAGGAGACTGAAGACAGCCCACCTTGCGATTGGTTGGCCGTCGCCGTGGCTGAAGTATTCGCAGTTGCGCTGGCTCCATAGGTATAGTCAACCCCGGCGCCGCTTCCGCCGTTGATTGCATTGGCCAGATTCTGCAGGCTGGCGGCATCGGTTGAGCCGACCAGGACCTGGATGGCATTGGTTGCGGGGCTGCCGAGCGCAGCCACGAAGTTGTAGGTTTGCGTTCCCACGGTTACGGCGTCGCCAGCAGCGGCCGACGCCGCGCTTCCGGCAGCGGTGCCTCCGGTGAAATCCACGTTCGCCCAGGTGCCGTGCACGGTGCCTGCGGCCGCTGTCGTAATGAAGTTGCCGCTGGTGCCAGCGGTATCGGCGGTGAAAGTGACGGCAGTTCCCGAGGAAGTTCCCGCGGTGACTTGGGTGTTGGCGGTGGTATTGCCGCTATAGTTTCCGCCACCAGTGCCGTTGACTGCGGCCACGAGGTTGGTCAGGCCGGTGGCTTCGCTGGAGGAGATCACTTCATTCGCTGTCTCCGTCAAGCTGAGCGCGGTCACGAAGGTGTAGGTTTGACCACCCACCGATACGGTGGCGCCGGCGACGCCGTTGGCTAATGTTCCGGCAGTGAAGGTGGCGAATCCGGCCGTGCCTGCACTGGTCGAAGTGGTGGCATTGCCGGCGGTTCCGTTGAGGTTGGCAGAGAAAGTGAGCGTGCCAGCCGGGGATACTCCCGCAGCTACCAGAGCGGTGACGTTGGCATTGGCGACCGTGCCAGCTCCGTAGGCAACTCCGGCGCCACCAGGCGCGGCGTTGACCGCAGCCTTCAGGTTCAGGATGGTTTGAGCGGTGGTACCACCAATGAGCACCTGATCCGCGGCTCCGGTGAGGGTGGCCACGAAAGTGTAGGTCGTACCGCCGATCGATGCAGTGTCGGCGGCGGTGGCATTCTGCGTGAAGGTGAGGGTGGTGTTGGCGGCGACGCCTTGTGTGAAGGCGGCCCCGGTCAGGATGTCAGTGGCAGCAACAGCGGGCGCGCCCGCTGCTTGAGTCAGGGTGCCGCTGGCGGCGACTGCTCCACCTAAGTTGAGGCCGACCGAGGACAACGTGCCGGTGGTGACGCCGATGGTGCTGCTGCCGGCGGTGCTGCCGTCACTCAAGAAGACATTGAGAGTATTCGCGGTGAAGACTTGTCCACCGTTGAAGTTGGTGGTGGATCCGATGCTGTCAATTTCTGCCTTGATCGATTGAAATTCGGAGTCCAGCGCGGTACGTTGCGAATTGGATACGGTGCCGGTGGCGGATTCAGTGGCCAGCGTAACCGCACGATCCAGTAGTGTGGTGACCTGAGAGAGCGCTCCGTCTGCTACCTGTAGTTCGCCAACGCCGTCGGTGGCGTTGCTCGCCGATTGCGTGAGCGCCGCGATATTCGCTTCGAGACCGTTGGCGATGGCCAGACCGGCGGGATCGTCAGCGCCGCTGTTGATGCGCGACCCTGACGACAGCTGCTCCAGGGTGGAGGTTAGATTGTTGCTCGTGATATTCAATTGGTTTTCCGCAGCGATCGCAGCAATGTTATTCAAGATGGTAAGTGCCATTGAATTGCTCCTTAAGTTGGTTCCGATTTTGGGATCCGTCCCCGAAACCTTCCCGGAGCTCGTTCCGTTTGTCCTGCGGAACCCAATTGCTTTCACTGTGGATCATCGGCTGACCCCGTCCGGGCTTTATTTCCACAAGTGCCAATCGGCATAGTCCCTGTGTAACGCGGTTCTTTTGCGGGCTTCTCTCGCCGCGCGCGGCGTTCTGCCGATCTCTTACTGGTGAAGCCTTATAAGGGGCAATCGTATGTCCGTCAGGCGGTCAGGCGGCAGCGGTGGAGTATCAGGAGCCGAACATGATCCAACTCACCCGCCTCAACAAGCACCCGCTGGTCGTGAACTCCGACCTGATCAAGTTCGTTGAGCAGGCTCCCGATACTGTCATCACGCTGGTGAGCGGCGAAAAAATTGTGGTTCGCGAAAGTGCCCAGGACGTCCTCGAACAGGTCGTACAGTTTCGGCGCGCGGTGCTGCAGGGAATCATGCTCTGGTGGGACAACCGCGCCGCGCTCCTGCCCGTCGTTGATGACCATGGCAATAACAACATCCATGGCAATGCTAGTGGCGATGCCAATCGCAGCGCTGAGGGCCCGGGCTGCCCGGCCGGCGAGAAATAGGAGCGATTGTGGATAAGGCAACCCTCGGTGGTCTGGTGCTGGCTATCGGTGGCATCGTTCTCGGCCTGGTGCTGGAGGGCGGGAACATCGGTCAGGTGCTCCAACCGACCGCGGGCCTGATTGTGTTCGGCGGCACGCTGGGCGCGATTCTCATTATGTATCCCCTGCCGGTGGCGCTGCGTGCGTTCCGGCGGCTGGCGCAGGTGTTTGTCGATCCTGCACAAAACCCGCAAGGGACGGTCGAACTGCTGGTCAAGTACGCGAATCAGGCGCGGCGGGAAGGCATCATCTCGCTCGACAAAGAACTGGCCAACATTCACGAGCCATTCTTGCGCCGCGCTCTCATGTTAGCGGTCGATGGCACCGAGCCGCAGGAACTCCGCAAAATGATGGAGCTGGAACTGGACAACAAAGAAGAGCAGGAAGAGAAAATTCCGCAGCTCTTTGAATCGGCCGGCGGATTTTCTCCTACCATCGGCATTATCGGGGCGGTGCTCGGTTTGATCCAGGTCATGCAGCACCTGGACAAAATTGACGAAGTCGGACGGGGGATTGCCGTCGCCTTTGTGGCCACGCTCTATGGAGTTGGCGCCGCCAATCTCATTCTGCTGCCGGCCGCTGGAAAACTGAAGATTCGCATTCGCGACGAACAGATCATCCGCGAGATGACGCTCGAGGGAGTCGTATCGATCCTCGAGGGGATGAACCCTCGGATGCTGGAAACCAAGCTGCTGGGCTATTTTTCGGACGCCCGCGAACCCGCCGTTGTCGCCGAAGCGGTCAACGCCGAGGTGTCCAACGTATGAGCCGCAAGAAGCGACACCCGGCTCACGCCAATCACGAGCGCTGGCTGGTTTCCTATGCGGACTTCATCACTCTTCTGTTCGCCTTCTTTGTTGTTCTTTACGCCTCATCGCAAGTTGACAAAAGAAAAGTTGGACGGCTGGCTTTGGCCATCCAAGTTGCTTTTCAGGAGATGGGAGTGTTCCAGGCTTCCAACACCGAAGCGCCCATCGATGTCACCGACCCCATGCCCTTCAGCACGGTGCAAGCCGTCGAAAACCGGGAGCGTACCGCCGGCTTGGCACAGATCGCGTCTCGCCCCGACGGCTCTCCCACCACCGGCGTAGAAAATGGCGATCTCGCTCAATTGCAGGTCGAACTGCAAAAGACGCTGGCCGTGGAAATCAAGCGCAAGGAAATTGCACTGCGCCGCGAGCCCGACGGTCTGGTCATCAGTTTGCGCGAAGTCGGCTTTTTCGAAAGCGGCTCGGCACGGATGAAAGCCGCTTCGCAGGCCGCATTCGACCGCATTGCCAACCTGCTCCGCCCGCGCGACTATCGGTTGAGGATCGAGGGCCACACCGATAACGTTCCCATCCACACTTCGCAGTTTCCCTCGAACTGGGAACTTTCCACCTCCCGGTCAACCGAAATTGTACGGCTCCTCATCGTGCGCGACGGGTTCGCTCCGAATCGTATGAGCGCGGCTGGGTACGCCGAATATCATCCGGTTGCGCCCAATCTCACTGCGGAAGGCCGCGGCATGAACCGCCGCGTGGATATTGTGATTCTGGGCCATGCGGTGACGCCAGCTCCTATTGCTCAGGGCGAAGCCCAAACCCAGACGATGGTTCAGGCTCCAGCCGAAAACACGAGCGCGACGCCCGTCCCGGCTGCGACGGTCAAGCCCACGGCTGCGAGGGCTCGAAGCGGACATCTACAGCAATAACTCCATCCAAAGCGCGCTTTCGAGGGGAATCGCGGAATAGGGAGCGATTTCCTGGAACCCCATTCTGCGATAGAGGGCGATCGCGTCCTTCATTGCCGATGCGATCGTATCGAGACGCATGCGCTGATAGCCGATCGCGCGCGCCCCGGCGATCAAGCGATCCACCAGGATTTTGCCGAGGCCCTTGCCGCGATCGCTCGGCCGCACGTAGAGACGCTTCATCTCGCAGATACCCGCTTGGAGCGGGCGCAACGCGATGCAACCGGCGACGTGGTCTTGGTCTCGACCGCTGTATCGGGCAAGCAGCAATCTTCCGCGCGGTGGAGAGTAGGCGCCTGGAAGGCTTTTTAATTCTTCGTCGAAATTCTGGAAACACAGGCTGAAACCGAGCGAGCTGCCGTATTCGAGGAAAAGAGTGCGGGCTTGTTCGATGTGTTCGGGGAGTGTGGCCTGGATCAAATCGACTTGGTTCGCAGGTCGGTTGCTCCGGTCACCATCAATAGGATCATTCCGAATAGGATCACGCTGAATGCGATCGTGTTTGCCGTCAGCCGAGGTTGTCACGGGGAGAACCTTTACTTCTATCTTAATGCTTGCGCAGATTCTATGCCCGCTAATCCGATTGCGCAGGGCGCGGCCGACGACTAAGATTTCTGCACTCCCATGTCTGAAGTTATTTTGACAGAGCCCATGAATTCGCATTCCGTCTCCACCGCTGCCCCCGGACCTTCCGTCGAAGTATTTGCGGTTTACGGGGTTGAGCCCGAGATCCAGGCCTACGCCATGGCCAAATATTCACGCTCGGCGCTCTCGATGAAAGAGTCGCTGAAGGAGATCACGCTCCAGAAGGCAGAAAAGTTTCTCAATACTTTCTACTTCCAGTACGGGCATCGTTCCATCGCCGACCTGGCGCACATCGCGCTGGCCATCGAGCGCCTGTCCATTCTCGCCGCTATCGTCGTTGCCGACGAACAGCGCTGGGATGGCCAGGAACGCTCGACGCGTTACCAGAACTTCAGGAAGAGCGGATACTATACGCCCAGTTTCACGAGCGATGATGGTGCGCCTAATCCTTCTGCACGCGCGCTCTATCAGGAGACCATCGAGTCACTGTTTACAACCTACGAGAAAGTTTCGCAGGGAACTTTCGAATATCTTATCGGCATCACAGCCCGTCCCGCCGAAATGAAGCCGGATGCCTACGAGCGCACGCTGCGCGCCCGCGCCTTCGACATCTCGCGCTATCTGCTGCCGCTTTCGACCAACACTTCGCTCGGAGAGATCGTCAACGCCCGCACCCTGGAAAGCCAGGTCGCCCACCTGCTCGCGCAGCCGCATAAAGAAGTCCGTGAGCTTGGAGTGCTGCTGAAACAAGCCGCCCTTTCCCCTGCCTATAACGCGAACGAGGAATCGTTGCGCGCGCTGGTGGCGGAGATTCGCACGGTGTCACCTGAAATCGCGGATCGCGCCGAGCGCGAACTTCTGCGTGAGGTGCGAGTTGCGCCCACGCTGGTCAAGTACGCCGATCCGAATTTGTACGAAATCGAGACGCGCCGCGAATTGCAGCAGGCCGCTGCTGAGCTGATGCGGGGCGCTGCGATCGAACCGGCGCCGCTGGTTGATCTGATTGACGACGACGCGCTGGAGATCGAACTCGCTACCACTCTCATTTACGGTCACTGTCATTACTCTTACCAGCAGCTTCGCCGGACGATCGAAGCGGCGGGCGAGGCGCGTCGCCGCGAGATCATCGAAGTCGGTCTGCGCCATCGCGGCAAGCACGACGAGATGCCGCGTCCGTTTTCCGCGGGACAGCAATTCCGCTTCGACATTCTCATGGACATCGGCGGCTTCCGCGACATGCACCGGCATCGCCGCTGCGTGCAGATCATGCAGGATTTCACGACCCTTCATGGCTTCGACACGCCGCCCGAAGTCGAAGCCGCGGAGTTGGCTCCGACTACGAAGCCGCGATGAAGCGCGCGGAGGCCGCGGTGCAGACGCTTTCCGAGGCCGGCGGTGAGGAAGACGCGCAAAACGCGCAGTATGCGATTCCACTGGCCTTTCGCAAGCGGACGCTGTTCAAGATGGATTTCGCCGAGGCGGTTTACATTTCGGAATTGCGCACTACGCCCGCCGGACATACCTCTTATCGCAACGTGGCCTATGCCATGTATGAAGTCGTTGCCGCGAAGTATCCGGCGCTGGCGAGGTATTTCCGGGTGCACGACGTGCACGAGCCGGTGGATTTGTTGAAGCGCTGAGTGATGTGGTGTCCTCGCGCAAATTGACGCCGATTAATCTCGCCTCTAGAATCAGCTCACATGCCCCTCTACGAATACCTGTGCAAGAAGTGCGGACACCGTTTTGAGAAGATCCGCAAATTCTCGGACAAGCAATTGAGAAAGTGCCCCGAATGCGGGGGCGTCATCGAGCAAGTGGTGACGGCTCCGTCGGTTCAGTTCAAGGGATCGGGGTTCTACCAGACCGACTACAAGAAGTCGGGATCCGGTTCGGCCGGGTCCTCGTCGTCTTCATCTTCGGAAGGCGATAGCAGCAGCAAAGAGACAAAAGACGCCAAAGAATCGAAAGACTCGAAAGACACAAAACCCACGAAGACCGACGACAAGCCTAAGTCCGAATCTTCTTCGAAAAAACAGAAGAAAGACTAACGAGAAAGACTGACGAGAAAAACTTACGCTTTCGGCGTTAATCTCCGCTCATCTTTAGGGCGTTAGGGCGTGCGGGAATTCAGGCTCCGTTCTGGTATGCCGACAAACAGGGTTCGCCGCCGGGGCAGTTCATCATCGGAGATTTCCGCGAGGAATTGCAGATTGAGGCCCAGCCGCTCACACTCCTGAGCCGCCGCGTCGTTGAGAAAATACACGATGTCTCCCCCAAAGCGGTCTTTGAACCGGCGGCGTTCGTCGAGGTCGAACGGGCTTACCGAATACACCTTGATCTCAGGATGTCCGCGCAGGACCGCGCTCAGATCGCGCTGGAATCCGAGCGCTCCCTGCCGCACCTGCGCCATGGTGAATGAAACAACGCGATAAGCCATAGGGTGAAGTTCGGGTCCGCGGGACGAGCCAGGGCGCCGGTCGCTCCACTAGAAGACGATAGCAGTCTATCGCGGTTGGCGACGATTCCGCCCTTTGAATCCTTCCCGCACCCCGCACATCTAAAACAATAGATAATAGTCGTTACAACGACTAAAAGGAGCGTGCACCATGATGACCATTCGACCGACCCAGGAGCGAGGCGGCGGCGACTATGGCTGGCTGAAGACCCGCCACACTTTCAGTTTTAATGATTACTCCGATCCCAAGTGGATGGGGTTCCGTTCGCTGCGCGTGATTAACGAAGATTGGGTCGCCCCGAGCGGCGGTTTCCCGACTCATCCCCATCGCGACATGGAGATCATCACCTACGTCCTGTCAGGCAAGCTCGAGCACAAAGACAGCCTGGGTACTGGCTCGGCGATCCTGCCGGGGGATGGACAGCGTATGTCAGCTGGCCGCGGCATCCGCCACAGCGAGGCGAACCCGTCCGCAACCGAACCCGTGCATCTGCTGCAGATATGGATAATGCCCGACAAGCAGGGGCACGAACCCGGCTACGAGCAGAAAAGTTTCCCTGAAGCTGAGAAGCGTGGCAAGTTTCGGCTGATTGCCTCGAACGACGGCGCCGAGGGCTCGGTGAAGATCAATCAGGATGCGAAGCTGTTTGTCACTTTGCTTGCACCCGGAGAAGAGGTCACACAATCGCTCGGTCCTAAGCGCTACGCGTGGCTGCAGGTTGCTAAGGGTGAAGTCGAGGTGAATGGCCAGAAGCTGCACCAGGGCGACGGTGCGGCGATAAGCGACGAGAAAAAGCTGACGATCAAAGCAACGGAAAACGCTGAAGTTCTACTTTTCGATCTGGCGTGAGGAGATCGGGTATTGGCGATCGGGTCATCGTAACGCAAATTCTGAGCCTGATTCCGTGCCGTCTGCCATTCTGCCTGTCCGCCACCGTCATTCTCCGGTTTCCCTTTTCTGCGCGATAGCTGAACAGCAGGTTGGTGTGGCACGCCGTGCACGGCGCCGCCACATCGATGTTTTTTGCCGGCACGCCAGCATCCAGCAATTGCCGGCGGTTGGCCGCCACGAGATCGAGAAAAAGCTTCGAGGGCAGTTCGCTGTGTCCTGGCGCGCGCGCCGTCAGAAAGAGCAACGGATATTTCTCCCGCACCGGATCCGATTCTTTTACCTCGCGGAACAAAGCTGCCAGCGTAGGCAAACTGTGCCTCAAATTTCGTGCGCACTTCGCTCGCCCACTTCATAGCAGCACGCCTGCACACCCGGCCCGATCGCGGCTACCAGGTTACGTGGGATCGCTCCCGAAGTGCTTCCGCATCTCGCCCACGCCTTTTTCGACGATACGCTGGACCGTGCCTCGCCAGCCGGCGTGAAAAACGCCAACCGCACGTCGCTTGCGATCCGCCAATATGACGGGAAGGCAATCGGCGGTCAGCACAGCCAAGATCAACCCCGGCGTATCTGTGACCAAGCCGTCTCCGGCCAGAGGCTGTTTTGGAACGCCATCGACTCGATAGATCAAATCGGAATGAATCTGCCGCAGCGAAACCAGAGGCCAGCTTTTGCGTCCATTAGCAACGCCGAGTTCCTTGAGGAAAAGCTGGCGGTTGCGCTCGACGTTGGCGCGTGAGTCTTGCTGGGTGAAGCCGAGATTCAAGGCATTACCGGCGTAGGCGCGCGACACCCCGCCCACCCGGGTGGAAAAGGCATGCACCAGCCACGTCAGCTTGCCGAGCTTCCCGGAACGCAAAAGTTGTAGTTTGGTCTTTGTGACGTGCTTGGTCACCACGGTTCGATCATACCCTGACAATCGGCCCTGGCCACCACCTGCCAATCGGCCGATTACGCGACGACTCACTTCTTCTTCACGATCTCCGCGTCAATCTGGATCTTGACAGTGTTTCCAACCGCGGCTTCACCGGTCTTTAAAAGATTGTTGTAGAGCAGATTGAAATCTTGACGGTTGATTGTCGTGGTGGCGGAAATTCCGCGGCGCGAATTGCCCCATGGGTCGGATAATTTCAGGCGTAGGTCCATCAACATCGAGCGTGACTTCGTGGGTCGTTCCGTGGATGGTGAGATCGCCAATCACCTGCAACTTCCCCCCGCTGCTTGTGATCTTTTTGGACTTGAACTCGATGGTCGGGTACTTCTCGACGTCGAAGAAATGGTCGCTCTTGAGGTCTTTGTCACGAGCCTCGACCCGCGTATCTACCGAATTGACGTCGATGCTGGCTGATACTTGCGACTGAGTAATGTCTTTGTCGTCCAGGACGACGCTTCCCGACACTTTCGTAAAACTCCCGGTAACATTCGATATTCCCAGGTGACGGACAGTGAATTGCGCGGTTGAGTGCGCGGGGTCGATGTTCCAGGTTGCGGTTTGCGCCAGCGCCGTTACACTGGCGAGAACGACGGCGGAAGCTAGGGCTAATACGGTGAGCAATCTTTAGCATGACGGTCCAATATCCTCGGGGTAAGTTTTTGTAACCAGCATCACTCGGCGCTTGGATAGGATTTCAGATGTAGACCGATTTAGCAAAGATGCAAGAAAAACAAAGCCACGCAGGGGTTCGCGTGGCCTGAATGTTTTTTCTTACTTTGGGATTATTCCTTGCCGCCGACAATGCCGGTGCCAACTTGTTCGGCCACATGCTCGGACTGGGCTACGTTGGTCTTTATTGTTACCGTGGCCAGGATCTTCTCCAGCTTGGCGAAAACTTCGTCGCGGTCGACCGGCTTAATGCCGTCTTTGATGCCGTATCCAGCGGTGCCCAGGCCCAGGACATATTCATAGCAAGCGCCGTTTTCGTAGCTGTGATAGTACTGCGCTTCGGCTTGCGTCGCCGCGCCGGCGGAAAAGTCGGAAGTCATCTCCATGTCGGTCGCTCCGATCTTGACTCTCTCGGCATCGACGGGTTCGCCGTCGGGATTGCGTGTGTCGACGAAAGCGAAGTGCGTGCACTCCTGCTCGGAGACGCTGCGATTGACGTTCACTGAGAAGAAGGCGGATGAGAAATCGGTGCCGGGATATGAATCCGCGGGCACTGCAACGATCGCGATCGCGATTCCGCCGGGCTGGACAAAGTTCATCGGCATGTCACCCACGGCGGCGAGTTGTGGCTGCGCTTTGTCGCCTGAGGCCAACGCAAATTTCCGCGGATAAAGAAACGAAACACCGGAGTCGGCGTCGGTATAGGTGACGTTCGCGGGACGTTTCCTGGGTGCCTTCTTAGCGAGTGCGGACGCAATGGTGGCCGCCGGTGCCGGTGTTGGCGCGATTGTGAGAGTTGCCGATGTTGCCGCCGGGCTGGAAGCGCCAACCAACGCCGGTTTTGAAGCTTGCTTCGAGCACGCGCTCAGGATGAGTAACAGCCCGAGAATCGCGTAACCTGCAATCGTTGCCATTGCGAACTTCTGCTGCCGCGACCAGGACGAAAGCGGCGTCCCGGAGAATGTATTGCTCGTTGCCTGGTTCGCGTTCTCTTTGTCGTTTGTGTCGCGGTCGGATGTCTTGCGATCAGACTTCCAAGTAGTACTCATTTTGTGACCCCCTGTGCGGCTGGCGCAGTCGGAAGTGATGATGGCAGGAGAACCTCCAAACCGGCCGGTGTTGATACGGCGCGACTTGTGAATGAACCTGGC
Organism: uncultured Acidobacteriaceae bacterium; assembly: GCA_963826845.1. GTDB lineage: Bacteria > Acidobacteriota > Terriglobia > Terriglobales > Acidobacteriaceae > Acidiflorens. Next base: position 117,263 of record CAWGYS010000013.1, on the reverse strand, counting down.
GCGGAACCGTGTGCGAGGCTGCACACGCCGTGTGGCGGTCGACACACGCGTGTGAGCCAAAGAGCCGACCGCTAGAATGTTTCTGTGAGTGAAGGTCCCTTCCACATATCGCGGACGCCTGGCACCGTCGCCGACGGGACTGCTGCACATTGGGCATGCGCGGACTTTCTGGATCGCGGCGCAACGCGCGATTGCTAGTCACGGAACCTTAATTTTGCGGAATGAGAATCTGGATCCCCAGCGTTCGCGGGAGGAATTTGCTCGCGCCATGCTCGAAGATCTGCGCTGGCTGGGAATTCGTTGGAGTGAGGGGCCGGACTGTGGCGGAGCTTATGGACCCTACTCCCAGACTGAGCGCCGGGTGCACTATCTGGAGGCTTGGCGGCGGCTGCGGGAGGGCGGATTCGTGTATCCATGTTCTTGCTCGCGCAAGGATCTGGCGCAGGCGGCGAGCGCTCCGAATGATGGAGATGATGAGCCCGTGTATCCGGGAACTTGTCGTGATCGCGAGGATATAGGCGGGCTCAGTGAGCCTGCGAGCGTGAACTGGCGGTTCCGCGTCCCGGACGGCGAGGCGATTGAGTTTACGGATTTGAATCTTGGCCGACAGCGTTATGTCGCGGGCAAGAATTTCGACTTCGGCGATTTTCTCGTCTGGCGGCGCGACGATGTCCCGGCTTACCAGCTCGCGGTCGTGGTTGACGATGCGGCGATGCGGATCACTGAAGTCGTGCGGGGAGCGGATTTGCTGAAGTCAACGGCGCGGCAGCTACTGTTGATGCGTGCGCTGGACCATGACGGTCTTGGGTATGCGCCGCCCGATTACTTTCATTGCGAACTGGTTCGCGACGCTGCTGGAATGCGGCTGGCAAAACGGCACGATGCTCTGAGCATCCGGCATTTGCGGGAGAGCGGAATGACACCGGAGAAAGTGCTGGAGATGGCCGGTTGGCCATGATGGGGCGGCACTTTCGTTTCGGGTACAAGCACCCTGGGGTGTTAAAGATCGCAGAGAACGGAGCTACCATGAAAAGAACAGTTCGGCATGGCGAACGGGAGAGAGTTATGCAGCGAATGTTCTTGAGGGTCTTGGCAATCGCGCTGTTAATGAGCCTGGCCGCCTATGGGCAGTCGCTGGGCGACATTGCGCGCGAGAACCGTGAAAACCAGAACGCCCAGGATGCATCCTCGACGGCGAAGCCGAAGGTGATCACTAACAAGGACCTTCCTAAAGATCCGGACGCGAACCCCGGGCCGAGCGAGACGCAGCCGGGAGCGAGCGCGGCGGCCAGCGGCAAGGCCACGGAGAGTCATTCGTCAGATCGTCTTGCGGATCAGCATTTTGCCAAACAACGCCTGGCGGAACAACATGCGGCTGACCAGTGGAAGAGACAGATCCAGGCACAAGAAAATAAAGTGGCAACGCTGCAGGCGCGGATCGACCGGATCCATGCGTCGATTCAGTCTACGAACGGGGACGTCCACACCGAGGAACCGGCCAACCGCTACCAGACGCGGCAATTGCAGCAAATCGAGCAGCAACTCATGGAACAGAAGAGAAAGCTCGACCAGATGCAGGAAGCCGCGCGCCGTGCCGGGATGCACAGCGCGGTGTACGATCCGTAGCCAACTTCAGTTCTCAGTTCTAATCACTACTGCCGGATTTCCCCTAGAACAGCGCGGTTGGTCTTCTCATCCAAACCCTGCCTTTTTCTTTCGAGACTTTTTCGACGTCGTTGACGTAGGCGCCAGTTTGCGTCAGGACGTGATGCAGGTCGTTGCCGACGCTGATGAAGGTAAACCCTTTCTCCAGAAACTCGCCGACGCGGGATGTTCCGAAGAGGAAGATGCCGAGAATCACTTTGTTCTTGTTGGCGTGTTCGATCAGTTTCTGGGTAGCGGCGTTCAACTCGGGCGAAGTGTACATGTGCGGAAACTCGTATTTGTTGTAGAGACCCATGGACATGCAGAGATCGTTTTGTCCGAGGAAAAGGATGTCGACGCCGGGAATAGCGGCTATTTCGGCGATATTTTCGATGCAGGATGCGGTCTCTACCTGAAGGGCGACGATGCCTTCGTTGTTCCAGTTGCCGGCGTAGCCGAGTAGTCCGGCCTTGTCCATGCTGCGCTGCGGAAAATACACGGAACGCGTGCCGACGGTGGGGTATTTGGTGCAGCTGATGGCCTGGCGCGCCTCTTCGGCGGTGTTGATGTAGGGGACGAGCACGCCATCGGCGCCGAGATCGAGAGCTTGCTGGATTCCGGGGCGGTCGTCGTATCCGCCAACCCGAACCAGGGATTTTGCGCCGCCATTTGCGATGCCGCTGAGCATGGCGGAGAGCTTCTCGTAGTTCATGGGACCATGCTGCGTATCGACGAGCAGCCAGTCGTAACCGCTATGCGCCAGTTGTTCGGCGACGGTCGGGCTGTGAGAATTGACGAACAAGCCTAATTTCGGAGTGCCGGCGCGCAACTGTTTCTTAAACTCGGAGCCACTGAGAGCGGGATCGGACATGAAGGAATTCTCCTGTAACAATTTGAAAATGGTTCCCCAGTGTAACCAACGCATGGTGCACAAGGCCAGCGGGAAGTCTTGGTTTCGCGGGCGGTAGCGGGAGCGAAAATCCCGAGCTAAATTTTTGCAGGGCAGCGAGTTTTTTCTCCGAAACGGGCTATTTTGGCCAGTTTTGACTGTCCGACCCCGGTTTTATGCCTATTTTGGAGGGGGTACCTTACTGGAAACCGCATAAAATCTGCATATTTTGTTACTTTTCCACAGAGCAGTGCGTTAGTATGCGCTGGAGACAAGCAAATTTGTAAGTTCCTGAAGGAGGAATTCATGGCTTCTGGTATGACCAAGACTCAACTCACACGCCACCTGGCCGAAAAGCTAGAACTGAACAACAAGACTGCCGCGGCTTTTCTGGAGCACCTCGCCGACACGGCGATTAAAGAGACGAAGAAGAACGGCGTATTTGTGATCCCCGGCCTCGGCCGGTTGGTGAAAGCGCATCGCAAGGCCCGCATGGGACGCAATCCGCAGACCGGCGAACCGATCGCAATCAAGGCGAAGACGGTGGTAAAGTTCCGCGTGGCGAAGGCCGCGAAGGACGCGATCGCGCCGAAGAAATAGTGTAGTTGGCGCGGACACTGCTGTCCGCAAAAAGTTGGAATTAAGGAAAAGGTCGGCCTTTTGTGCCGGCCTTTTTGTTTGCCGATTGTGTCGGCCCGACTCAGGGCGAAGCTCTTAACCGCGGAGGACGCAGAGAGCGCAGAGCAACCCGAGTGAAAGAACAAATCTCCTTGGCGCCTGAGTGCAGAAACAAAGAAAAGCCCTCACTCCGCAATCATCACAAATCTGGCGCCGAGTGCTCACAGACTTCACAATCAGGTCTAAGGCTATACTGCCGAGAAGGTCTGAAAAATAATGTCCGACGTTCAAAATCTGGCAGAAGCGCTGCGGCGCTATTGGGGATACCACGAGTTTCGCCCCAAGCAGGAGAATGTTATCCGCAGTCTGCTGGCCGCGCACGATACTTGCGTGGTGATGCCGACTGGAGGAGGCAAGTCGCTGTGCTACCAACTTCCGGCGGTGATTTCGGGAAAGACGGCGGTGGTCGTTTCTCCGCTGATCGCGCTGATGCAGGACCAGGCGGCCAGCCTCGCGCAAATGGGCATTCCGGCGGCGGTGATCAACAGTCATCAGAATTCCTCGGAGCGGCGTCAGGTGATGGAGAAGGCCGCGCGCGGAGAATACCGTCTGCTTTATCTTTCGCCGGAGCGACTGGCCGCTGGAAATACTTTTGAATGGCTCGCGAAAGTGCCGGTGCATTTCTTCGCCGTCGATGAGGCGCATTGCATTTCCGAGTGGGGGCACGAATTTCGGCCCGATTACCGGCAACTGAGCCGTCTGCGTACGAGTTTTCCGAAGCTTCCAATTGCGGCATTCACGGCCAGCGCGACGCGGCAAGTGCGACACGACATTCTGAAGCAGTTGCAGATGCGCCAGCCGGATTGCTACATCGCGAGTTTTCATCGCGAGAATTTGAGATATGTCGTCCACGAGTGCGAAGCGCGGACGCAGATGGAATTGCTCAGCCGCGCGCTGCGGCACTATGCGGGAGAAAGCGTAATCGTGTATTCGCCCACGATTCGGCGCGTCGAAGAGACGGTCGAATATCTGGAGGAGAACGGGATTGCGGCGATTCCGTATCACGCGAAGATGGAAGCGCCCATGCGCCGCCAGAATCAGGAACGATGGATGTCGGACGAAGTGCGGGTTTTAGTGGGAACGATTGCATTCGGACTTGGCATCAACAAACCAGCGGTGCGGGCGGTGATTCATCTGTCGCTGCCGCAGTCGATTGAGCAGTACTACCAGGAAGCGGGTCGCGCGGGAAGGGATGGGCGTCCGGCGGATTGCGTGCTGCTCTGGCAGAAGCGGGACCACATTCTGCTGCAATATTTCATCGGGAAGATCACCGATGACACGGAACGCGAGCGGGCGTCCGAGCGGAAACGCGTGATCGGCCGTTTCGCGGATTCTTCAGGGTGCCGGCACCGGCAGATTTGCAAGCACTTTGGCGAGAGTCCGCAATGGGAGAAGTGCGGGATCTGTGATAACTGCGGAACCAAGCCGGAGTGGCTGAGTAAGGAGATCGTGGCGGCGGCGTTGCCCGAAGTTGCGGCGCGAAAGTCGTCTTCTTCGCCTGCTAGTTCCTTCTATACCCCGGTGCTCAGGTCGGACAAACCGCGCTCGCGGGATGCCGCCCCGGCGGAAGCGAATCCGGCGTTGGCGGAGTATCTGCGCGAATGGCGGCGAACCATGGCTCGGGAAAACAAGGTGCCAGCGTATGTTGTCTTGCACGACAGCACCTTGGAGGAACTCTGCCGGCAGCGGCCATCGAATTTCGCAGAGCTAAAACAAATCCCGGGCATTGGGGAGAAAAAAGCTGATGTATATGGCGCGGAGATTTTGCAGGTTTTGCGGAACTTCGACGGTGGAGCCCGCGCTGCGAAGATGGTAGCCAAAGAGCCGAGTCCGGCGGAACAGACACTCAAGCTCTTGAACGAAGGGCGCACCTTTGAGGAGATTGGCCGCATTCGAGCGCGGCAGATTTCGACTGTGGTCTGCACAGTGGCAACTCTGATCGAAACCAGACAACTGAAATTGGACCCAAAGTGGATTTCTCCCGACGCGCAGCCGTTGATTGAAGCGGCCTGCCTGAAGCAAGGAGTCGAGAGGCTGAAAGATATTAAAGAAGCGGTACCGCCATATGTCAGCTTCGACGATATACGACTGGTGGTGGCTCATCTACGGGCGGAGAACCGGGTGCCGGCGAAGACGGCATAGCGTGCCCCAGACGTGAATCATTTTGTCATTCTGGGCGAAGGCGCATGCATTTTCGGCGCTGCGAGCAAGTGCACAGGTCCTTCGCTTCGCTCAGGATGACAAACTTTGATCTAAATCGCAACCTGCGGGGCGTGACGCTACACGCCTTTGGCGGCGGGATCCCAGATCAGTTTGTGGATTTGCAGACTGAGTCGTGCCGGCACGTTGTCGGCGAGGATCCACGCGGCGAGTTCTTGCGGATCGAGTTGGCAATGCGAAGTGTCTCGCGCGCCGGAAGCAGTTTTTTCAAACGCGGGCGAAAATAAAATAGCGTTAACGCGTCTTGGCCAGCCCGTGCGTGCAGAACGAAGTCGCGGGCGAATTCATAGTCAGTGCGGTCGGTCAGGACGAACTTTATTCATCATGAGGCAGGAGCGCCTTCAGATTATCGAGCGCGAAAGTATCTGGCTCGCCGGAGTGCGGACACTTTACGTCGACGATCTTGATGACTTGTTTCGGGACGCGCGCCAGTGGGCGTTCGCCGCTGGTTTCGAGAAGCACCTGGTAGTCAGCATCGAGAAGTTGCTCCATAGACGGAATGACTTCGCGCTCCTGCAACATAGGCTCGCCGCCAGTGATCTCGACCAGTCCGCCGGACGGACTTAGACGGGCAACCTCGGTGAGCACTTCTTGCAGCGCGATCTTTTGGCCGCCGTAAAAACTGAACTCGCTGTCGCACCAGGAGCAGCGCAGATTGCATCCGGTCAGGCGGACGAAAACGCAAGGGAGGCCGGCGTAGGTTGATTCGCCCTGGAGTGATTTATAGATTTCGGTGATCTGCATGGGGAGTCAGCTGTCAGCTATCAGTTGTCAGCTTTCAGTTAAACCGCGCTGCGCGCTATTCCGCGTACTTAGCCGTGGTCGTGTCGGTTTCGAAGACAGTGACGTCTTTCACTCTCACTCTGCCGTTGGTTACGCTGCTCAGACGAGTGTTGGTTTCGTCGTAGAAATATTTCGCCAAGTTTTCGGCGGAGGGATTTAAGACGGTGAAGGGCTCGATGTCGTTGATCATCTGGTGGTCGAGACGATCGATGGCGTGTTTCATTACGTCTTTCAAGTCTTTGAAATCGAGCAGTAGTCCTGCCTTGTCGAGTTCCGCTCCGGCGAGGGTCACACGGATCTTGTAATTGTGGCCGTGCGGGTTCTCGCACTTGCCTTTGTAGTTGCGCAGATAGTGTCCTGCGGCGAATGTATCTTCGACGGTGACTTCGTACATGAATTCCAGCTCGCCTCGACTGTGTTTTATTGTACATTTTGAGAGCCTGGTTGAGAGCGGGAGCAACACCGGGACGCTGCATGACGCAAACTGAGATCACGATTCGAGAAGCAATTCCGAGCGAGTCGGCGATCATTCTTCATCACCGGCGGTCGATGTTTCGCGATATGGGCGAAGGCACGCGTGAGGAGCTCGACCGAATGGTCGAAGTGGCGAGTTCCTGGCTGGCGCTGGCTCTAGCCGACGGGTCGTATCGTCACTGGCTGGCCCTGGATGGCTCGGGTCGCGTCGCTGGCGGAGGAGGAGTGCTGCTGTGTCCATGGCCGGCGAATCCCAAAGACCCGTGCACCGAGCGGGCTGTGATCCTGAATGTGTACACCGAGCCGGAGTTTCGGAAGCGGGGAATTGCACGGCAAGTCATGCTGACGATTCTGGCCTGGATCAAGGAGCGGGGCTTGCGCTCGGTTAATTTGCATTCCAGCGACGAAGGCCGGCTTTTGTACGAAAAGCTGGGATTTAAGCCTACGAACGAAATGCGGCTGTGGTTCAGTGGCCACTGACAGGCGTTGTTCTAACCTCTGTTTCCCACTGTCAAGCAAACCAAGGGCCAACTCCTTATAATCTGCTAACGTTCAGGTTGCTACCCCGTCTATTTCTGTGCAAGGCAAGAAAAAGGATTGGATCACTTGCAGGGGACAGAGACTAGACAATGCCGGCCGATTCTTATGCAATAGCAATTCCGGTTGGCGATATTTCCCGTCCGAGGCGGGCGGCAGAGGGCAGCGGCAACCAGAACCCCATTAGCAGGATGAGGGGCTCCTTGGCAGCGCAGGGCAACCGCATTGACGACACCAGCCTGATCCGGGAGGCGCAGCAGGGCAACCGTGCGGCCTTCGAGGTACTTGGTGCGTCATTACGATCAGTCGGTTTTGCGACTGGCTTTGCACCTGACGGGATCGGAGTCGGACGCCCAGGACGTTTATCAGGAGGCCTTCCTGAAGGCCTACAAGAATCTGGGCAGCTTCCGTTTTGAGTGTTCCTTCTACACCTGGATTTACCGCATCGTTACCAACCTCTGCCTCGATCATCTGCGAAAAAGAAATGTACGCAAGGAAGATGCTCCGGTGGCGGTGGACTCCTCGGGCGAAGAGTACAGCCGGCTGGAGCAGTTTGCGGATGTGCGGTCGGGAGCGAATCCGGAGCGCGATCTGATGCGCCGGGAACTGGGGACAAAGATCGGCGTGGCGTTGTCGAGACTGACTCCTCGCGAGCGCATGGTATTCGAGTTGAAGCATTATCACGGGCTGAAGTTGCGCACCGTGGGCGAGATGCTGAATACGACGGAAGAGACGGCGAAGAATACGTTGTTCCGCGCGACGCAGAAACTGCGGGCCGCGCTGGCGGAGATGCGATGAGCTTCGAATTAACGAGTTTCGAATTACTTCCCGCGAAGGGAGACGAAAATGAAATGTGATTGGGTGCGGCAAAATATTCTGTTCTACGTGTACAACGAGCTTGAAGACGATGCTCGCTACGAGGTAGAGCAGCATCTGGCGCGGTGTCCGGAGTGCGCCACCGAGTTGAAGGCGACGCGCAAGTTCCACGCCACGCTTTCGGAAACGGTGGCGGAGCCGACTCCGAACCTGCTGGCGGCCTCGCGGATGCGGCTGCAGGAAGCGCTGGAAACGACGCGGCAGGGAGCCTTCTGGCATCGGCTGATTCTTGAGCCGGCCATGTGGCTGCGGCAGATTCGGATGGCGCCGGCGTTGGCTGCGGTAATTTTCATCGTGGGATTTGGCGGCGGCATTGGCGCGACCTACAACTTTCTGGCCGGACGTCCACCGATCGTGGGGCCTCCTGACGGAGGGAAGGGTCCCGGGGACCCGGGTGTAGATGCCGCTTCGATTGCGGGCATTCGTTCAGTGACGCCAGGAGCCGGGATCGAATCAGGTGAGCATCAAGTACGACACGGTTTCGACTCAGGAAGCGCAGGGCTCGCTGAACGACCAGCGCATCCAGCAATTGCTGTTGTTTGCGGCGCGCAGCAACTACAACTCGGGAGTGCGAATGGACTCGGTGGATGTGCTTACGCAGGCGCCCGACGATTCGAAGGTGCGGGAAGTGCTGATGTACGCCTTGCAGAACGATAGCAATCCGGGTGTGCGTTTGAAGGCGCTGGATGGGCTCAGCAGCTTTGTACGGCAGGATCCACGAGTACGGGATGTGGTTTTACGGGCGCTGATTGGCGACGCAAGTTCCGGTGTGCGCATGCAGGCTTTGCGGCTGGTGGAACCGATGAAGACGGACAGCAATGTGCGATCGGTGCTGACCAAGTTATCGCAGACGGATCAGAACCCGTCGATTCGCTCGCAGGCTCGTACAATGCTGGCGCAGATGCCGGAGATGGATTGAGAACCGTCGTCTGGCCGCTCGTCGTTGGTCGTTCGGAGTTCGCTGTCGACCGCGAATGTTTGCCAACGACTGACGACCAACTACGACGATCGACTACGATAGTAAAGGAGAACATTCATTGAAGCAAGCAATAAAACTCGCCAGCATCGCGAGTCGCGGTAATCGCGCTGGCATCGCTGGCTGTGTGCCAGGAAACTCGGGTGTATCGGGATGGCAGCGGCTGGGTCCAGGAAATGACCGGAGACCTGGGTGCGGCCAAGAGCCTGCGGGTGAAGCTGGCCTCGGGCTCGGTAAAAGTTCAGGGTGGATCGCAAGCGGGGATCACATACGTCATTCATCGTCGCGCTTATACATCTTCAGAACAGCAGGCGCGCCGCGAATTTGAGTCGTACAGAATCAGCACTACGCTCAAGGGAGACACAGCGTGGATCGTCGCCGAGTCGGGCGGAGGAGATCGTAAGTGCTCCGATGATTTTGTCATCAAGGTGCCGCGGAGCCTGGAATCCGCAAAGATCGAGACCGGTGGTGGCAGCGTAAATGCCGCTGGGATCGCCGGGCGAGTCGAGATCGAGAGTGGCGGAGGAAATCTTCACGCCGACGATATTGGCGGAGAGCGTGAGGGCCGAAACTGGCGGGGGCACAATTGAAATCGGCAGCGTCGGAGGCGACGCGACTCTGGAGACGGGCGGAGGAAGCATCAAGATTGGTTCGGTCAAGGGCGAGATCAAGGCAGAAAGCGGCGGGGGAAATTTAGTCGTTCTCTCCGGACTTCAAGGCGCGGTGCTGGAGACGGGCGCGGGCAGCATCCGGGTGGAGAAATGCGGCGGTGCGGTGAAAGCTACGACCGGCGGCGGCAGCGTGGACCTCGGCGAGATCGGGGGCTCGGCGCAAATTGAAACCGGCGCAGGCAGTATTCGGCTCGCTTCCGCAAAGGGGCGGGTGCAGGCCCAGACCGGCGGCGGCAGTATCCAATTGGACGGTGCGACGTCGGTGCAGGCAGAGACTTCGGCTGGAGGAATCGTTGTGAAGCTCTTCTCGTCGGCGGGTGCTCCGGCGGGAGGCCGCACCAATTCCACGCTTGAAACCTCGGCTGGCGACATCACCGTCTATCTGGCGAATGATCTCGCGATCTCCGTTCGGGCGCAGATCGAAATCGCCAATGGACATACGATTCGCAGCGACTTCTCCGATATTCGGGTGTCCAGTGAAGGCGGAGCGTGGGGGCCGAAGACGGTGACGGCAGAGGGTCAACTCAACGGCGGCGGACCGGTGCTGAAGGTGCGGACGAATTCTGGGAATGTGAACTTCCGTCGCGTGAGTCAGTAGGGTCGGTCGTTAGGGGTTAGTCGTTGGTCGTTGGTCGTTGGTCGTTTAGTCGTTAGTCGTTCGCAATTCGCTGTGGACTGAGAGAGCTTACCAACGACCATCGACCGAACGACGATCTTTTTTCCGGGAGGGGCTATGATCCATCGTTTGCTGCTGTGCATGTTCCTTGTTCACTGGTCGTTTCACTGGCCGCTAGCGCGCAGCCGGCGGAAGTGGACCGCAATCGCACGGGCGAAATTTCATGGGACTGGACTTACAGTTCCGAGGAGGGCGGCGGATCTTCGTATCTCGGAGTCGACATCGCCGATGTTTCTCCGGAACGCCTGGGAGAATTGAAGCTCAAGGAAGAGCACGGCGCGGAGATCACGATGGTTGATCAGGACGCTCCCGCCGGAAAAGCCGGCCTGCACGAGCACGACGTGATCATCAGCCTGAACGGCACGGCGATAGAGAGTGCCGCCCAATTGCGCCGCATGATCAAGGAAACTCCGCCGGGCCGAGTGGTGAATATCGGCATCAGCCGCGACGGTCAACCGCAGACAATCAAAGTGCAGCTTGCCGACCGCCGCAAGTCGATGGCGTGGGAGCCCGATATGCCGACGATGCCGGCGATCCCAGCCATGCCCGCGATGCCGGACTTCGATGTGCCGGTGTCGGTGGTCATCGTCCATTCATCGTTTCGCAGTGGGCTGATGGTGGAAAACCTGACGCCGCAACTGGGAGATTTCTTTGGAGTCAAGGACGGCAAAGGAGTGCTGGTGCGCTCGGTGGAAAAAGGCAGTCTCGGGGAAAAGGCCGGATTCCGTGCCGGGGATGTTGTCGTCAAGGTAAACAATCAACCGGTACATGATACGTCCGATTTCACCCACGCTCTGCGGTCAGGTTCGAGCGGAACGGCGACCGTGACCGTGATGCGCGAGAAGCGAGAGCAGACGTTTACGCTGACCCTTCCTGAAAAGAAGGATTCCGGCAGTCTTTTGGAAGAAAGCTTCGACGATCTCGATTTCACAGCCCAGACCTCGCAGGCAATCAACCGTGCCGGAGATGAGCTCGCCCTCCTGGCTCCGGCCTTCACGGAGAAATGGCAACAGCAGGAACAGTGCTGGAAAGATGTTGAAAAGACGCTGCAGAAATCGGAGCGGAAACTGCAGAACCAGCAGCAGGAATTGCACTCCCGGCAGCAGGAAATGCGAAAGCGGCAGCAGCAAAAGCTGCGCCACGAGTTAGCGGGAGAGTGGACTGAGATCTGACCTTGGCGTTCGGTTACTAAGGTCACCACTGCTTTCTTGGGAAATTGTGGGCGTCGCCCATTGGGAATGGCCGGATTCCAGTCGTGCACTACCCCCCGGTTACCTGTTGCGACCAAGTAAATCCCGATAAGCTATTGCTCGCGATGGCATTCCGCGCCTTGTTGTTTTCAAAAAGCCCCGAGACGAACACTGCCATGACGGCAGCCTGCAAGAGCCTGGGGATTTTCACAGAAGTCTGTTCCGACATCTTTAACGCCATCGAAAAAGGCAAGACCCGACCCTTTTCCTGCGTGATCGCAGACTGGTCCGACCAGCCGGAGGCGAGCTTCCTGCTGAAGCGCGCTCGCGAGTCGTCGCTGAACCAGGACACCGTGGCCGTCGCCATCGTCGATAACGAACCCACAGCGGCGGAAATGCGCGACAACCGTCTCGATTTTCTGATCTATCGTCCAATTTCGGCCGACGAAGCTGATGCGGTGCTTGCGAAAGCTTGTGAAAAGATGCAACCGGCCAGCGTAGCGGATATTGCGGATGCATCCGGGGTAACCGAAGACGCGAGCAGCGCGGCAGCTTCCAGGGGCGCGAACGGAGCGGACCACAGTCAACCGGGCGAGGCCGCCAGTTTTGGTGGTGGGAATGCCGAGGGCGACAGTGCCGACGAAAATGCGACGGACGAAGCAGAACCTCGACAGCGCACCCACGGGGCAGGTTTCGGCAGAGCTTCTGCCGCGGTGCTCGTGCTGGCGGCAGCTTTCTGCCTGTGGAGATCACGCGAGGTGATCGAGTATTTGGCGCAGACACGGGAGGGAAGAGTCCAAGTTTTGCGGGAATCAGTGGCGGCGCTTTTTTATAAGACCGAGACGGGAGCATTGCCAGTCGGTTCTGCCGGGAACGATGCGCAGCAGGATGCGTACTTCAGCCGAGATGCCGCTAGCTCTAATGGGCAGTCACCGGCGCTGGGAGTGGTTGCAACCGAGTCCACAGAAACGGAAGCTCGCGCGCCTTTGTCCAAGGCTCCGGAACTTCCTCTTCCCGTGCCAGTCTTTGAACGTCGGGAAGCGGCGCCGATCCGAGTGGAACGAGCGGCAATTCCCGAGAGCATGAGAAACTCGCCGCCGATTGCACCGCCTGTGGTGGTGACGGTGAGTCCCGCGCAGATGATGCCCGTTTCCGCGCCTCAATCGCAGCCCGCAGTTCAGCAATTAACCCAGCAATCGGGCGAACCCGTCGCGGTGAGTGAAGAAGCGGCGCGGGCTCTGCTCGTTCACACCGTGGATCCCTCGTATCCGCCTGAAGCGTTAGCCCAGAAACTCCATGGAGCGGTGGTGCTCCAGGCGCGAGTGGGGCGCGATGGCACCGTAGAAGATTTGAAAATTGTCCGGGGAAATTTTGTTCTGTGCCGGGCGGCGATTGCCGCGGTCAAGCAGTGGCAGTTCCAACCTTACAATCTCAACGGGCACGCAGCCGCAACCCAAACCGTGATCACAGTTAATTTCAGCGCTCCGCCCAGCTAGTCCTATTTGTGCTCGTCGTGTCCTTGCTCGCCGCCGGTGGGAGGCGCTACTCCGCTGGATTTCTTCCAGTAGTCCTGAACCGCGGGCGGCAACTTGTTTATGCGGGTGAGGAATGCGGTCACCTTCCACATATCCGGCTCGGAGAGCGTCTTGTCCCAAGCTGGCATGCCGGAATAGCGGACGCCATTGTGAATCACGTAGAAAACGTGCCATTCCGGGTCGTCTGGCGGGTCATGAATGAGGTTCGGAGCTGGAGGGTAGAAAGATTTCCCAGTCGCTGATGGCTGGAGGTCGACGCCACCATGGCATACCGCGCAATTCATGGTGTAGATCTTCAGGCCCTCGATCAAGTTCTCGTCGGTGGGAGGCACGGGATTGTTCACTCGGGGGGCATGGCGCTCCACCGAATTGTCGACCGCACTCATGGCAATGTGGCTTTCCATCTCTGGAGGAGCGACGTTGGCTTGAGTTGGCAAAAAGCCGAGCAGGGCAACGCCGAGACCACCGATCAGCAGAACCAGAACGGCGACTACCATCCCTAGAATGAAGTTGCGCATTTCGGGCCCTCGAAGACTCGGAAAATTGTGCTTCCCGCTTTCTTTATATAACAGGAGTGCTGCACTGCAGTAGTGGAATGACTGGAAGCAGAAGTCAGTAGGCGTGCAGGCGGCGAGCTTCACGCACTAGGTCGGAAACTTTCGGCAGGAAAAATTCCTCCTGCGGCGGAGAAAACGGAACGGGCGTGTCTGGTGAGGTCAGTCGGACGATGGGGCCATCGAGATCGTCGAAGGCTTCTTCGTTGATGATGGCGGAAATCTCTCCGGCTAGACCTCCAGTGCGCATGTGTTCATGCAGAATGATGACCTTGTTGGTCTTTTTCACGGTGGCGGCAATCGCTTCGCGATCAAGCGGCGAGACCGTGCGCAGATCGAGGATCTCGATTTCGATTCCTTCTTGGCTCAGAATTTCCGCGGCTTCGAGCGCGACGTAGAGCATGGCTGCGTAGGTGATCACACTGAGATGGTTCCCTTCTCGTGCGACTCGCGCTTTGCCGATCGGAACTATGTAGTCGCCATCCGGAATTTCGTCTTTGATTCTTCGATACAGATATTTATGCTCGAAAAAAATCACCGGATTCTGGTCGCGAATTGACGCTTTGATTAGTCCCTTGGCATCGTAGGCGGTCGCCGGACAAACTACTTTCAGGCCGGGTGTGTGCACGAACCACATTTCCGGATTCTGCGAGTGAAATGGGCCGCCGTGGACGTTGCCGCCGCTGGGGCCGCGGATCACCAGCGGAGCCGGCGCTCCCCAGCGATAGTGCGCCGACGCGACCATGTTGGTGATCTGATTGAAGGCGCAGCCGATGAAGTCCATGAACTGGAACTCGGCCACGGGACGTAATCCAGTGAGCGCGGCGCCGAAGGCCGCGCCTACGATGGCCGATTCCGCAATCGGCGTGTCGATGACGCGCTCGGGGCCGAAGCGGTCGATGAAACCGTCGGTGACTTTGAAAGCACCGCCGTAAATGCCGATGTCTTCACCCAGACAGAAGACGCTGGGGTCGCGCTCCATTTCTTCCCAGATTCCCTGGCGAATGGCTTCGAGATAGGTGGTTTGGGGCATGATTTGGAAGTGTAGCAAGAAAGCTGTCAGCTATCCGCCATCCGGCCTTTCTTGGAAGGAATCGTGATCCGGTGACTGGGGTAATAAAGCTGTTGTTATCTGGCTCTGTTCCCATCTATGGCAACTCTATAATTCCGCTGTGACCAGACCATCCAAAGGCGGCGAGGTTCTCCTCGTTATTTTTGGACTGATTTTTGCGGCCGCCGGGCTCTTTTTCGCCAGCGCTCTCTTATTCGGTGTTCCCGGGCAGGTCCAGGGGAATCGCTGGGTGGGAGTTTTGGTCTCGACCATCTTCATTCTCGTCGGCGGCGGGATTGTCTACGCCGCCATTTACGGAACCCGCAAATTAAATGAGCAAACGATGCCGAGCATGTCCAATCCCCAGTCTCCATGGCTATGGCAGAAGGACTGGGCCGCGAGCCGAGCGGAAAGCAGGAACCGCAACAGCGCCTTCGGCCTTTGGGCGGGGGCGATTTTTGTGAACGGGATTGTGTTCACAATCGCGGTCTCGGTCGTGCCTCAACTCTGGCGCACCTCCGACCCCAAAGTCATTCTTCCTGCTTGTGTTCTGTGTGGTTGGAGTCATTCTGGCGGGCGCGGCCATTCGGGCCAGCATCCGGCGGAAGCGCTTTGGCCAAACCTATTTCGAGTTCGCCTCGCTGCCCTTTTCTCCCGGCCGCACGCTGAAGGGCACGATTCATTTGCGCTTTAACACCGATGCCAGACATGGCATCGACCTGCGTCTTTCCTGCGTGCGCCAAGTCATTACTGGCTCGGGGAAAAATCGTTCCACCCTCCAGAGCGTTCTCTGGCAAGCTGACAAGAATGTGCCGCAGTCATCGCTCGCCCCCGGACCCATGGGTGACGCCGTAATCCCAGTGGAATTCACTATCCCGAGCGACGCCTACGAGTCGAATCACGACGATCCCGACGATCAGGTCCTCTGGCTCTTGCACGCCCAGGCCGACGTTCCCGGCGTGGATTATTCCGATGATTTCGAGGTTCCGGTTTTCCGCCTGACACCGTCGTCATCGATGGCCTCAGCCTTAGCCGCAGAGCCGATGGCAATTTTTCTGAGCGACGAGAAGACCGCAACCGCTGCCCCTGCCTTCCAATCCGATGCATCCGACGTGGCCGCCCCCCAGAATCCGAAAGTTGTAGTCTCGGCCGGGATGGACGGCAGCACCGAATTCTATTTCCCGCCGTTTCGCAACCCGTCCCAGATCCTGGGTTTGATTTTCTTCACCGCCGTGTGGACGGCCGTCGTCTATTTCCTCGCACATTCCAAAGCTCCATTGCTCTTTACCGCGGTGTTCGGACTAGCTGAACTCCTGCTGATCTACGGGCTGATTCGTTCGACGCTGGTCTCATTCCGCATCCAGGTGGGCAACGGCAGGATTGTCCGCCGTCGGGCTCTGCTCGGCATTGGAGGGGCTCGCGAATTTCCCTTCCCCGACATCGCTCAGATATTGCCCGTAACCCAGGCGCAACAACTAGGCGCAAAAGGCTCTTACTCTCTTCGCTTGCAGCTGAAGAGTGGAGAGAAGGCGACGCTTGTCGACATGATCGATGACCGTCAGGAGGCGCGCTGGGTCGCCGCCCAACTGGAGAAGCTCGCCGGCCTTAAGCTGGACACACACGTTGCTGTCGACGCTGTTCTCGGCGGCTACGGCCCGCCGCCGCAACGTGGACAAGCGCCATCAAGATCCCTCCCATCCTTTCGCCGCAATTCTCCGGCCGCGATCGCGGTGGGGATGGCCTTCTTCCTCGCCTGGACGGGTTTCGTGGGCTACCGTTTTGTCTCCCGGGATTACGGCCGGCCCAACCGCATATCCAAGGTCAAGGTCCCGGCACCGGCCAAATCTTCCCCTCCCATGTGGCTCACTCGCCACTCACAGATGTCGATCTGCAACATCTGCAAACGCTCCCGGAACAGGCGCAGGCCGAAGAATTGCTGGACCGGGCAATTCATCACGATGCCCGCGCCCTCGATTTGTTCGAGCAGAATATTGGCACCTGGCACGATCTCCAGCACACCGCACACATGGACGACTTGGAGAGGCGTTCTCAATTCTCCACCGACCTGCGCGTTCGCTACGCCAACGCAGATCTCAACCTGGCAATCAACGGAGTGCCGAAAACTGAAGCCTCGGCGGACGCCCTTATCGCACAGGCGCAAGCCGACCCAGCGCATCGCGCCTACAGCGTGTACTCCATGGGAATGCTGGCCGGCCGCGGTGTGGGCTACGATCGCATTTATCCCATCCTGGTGGACTACGCCAAGAATGACCCCAACCCGCAGGTCCGCCAATGGGCCGTCGAAGGCATGCGCTACCTCGGCACCGATGAAGCTCTCGACCAGCTCTTCGATTCCTTTACGCACGACCCCTCCGACGCAGTCCGCGATCGCGCGGGCTGCAATGTATCCGACTGCGGCAACTTCAAGCGCAAACAGCGCCTGCGAATGGTGCCCAAACTGATAGAGCTAGCCGCCGATCCCCAAACTACCCCGCAAATGCGCAACTGGACATTCCTCGCGCTGCATGAGATCACCGACGCCAGCCCTGCCTGCCGATCCATCGGCTTGGCGAGACTGGTATGCCGCAACACGGGGCCGAAAAGATGGCCGAGTTCGAACAGTTGGATTGGTGGATAGTCCGCGGCGATCAGTAGCGGGGCTGTCACTTTTACCAGTGGGCATTCCAAGCGAATTTCCCTAAACTCCCGCGACGAGCGAGGACGAGCAACAGGCGACTCGCGACATGGAGTCTGGCGTAGTGCCAATCGCCGGACAGTCTTTTCGAGATAGATAGAGACAGAGGTTCGGAGAAAACGACGATGCGGAAGAAGAGTATCAACGCAATCCTGGTTGCCGTCAGCGTTCTGTTCGTGTGCAACTTGTCGATGTTCGCCGCGGCGCAGGGTGCTTCGGGGGCAGACGCACAATCGAATAGCATTTCAAACGAAGACATCGAGATGCTACGGGCAGACTTGCGCACACAGCGGAAGCAGATCATGGCGCAAAACATGACCCTCACTGCCGACGAGGCCACCAAGTTCTGGCCTCTCTTTGACCAGTACAGAAAAGAAGCGATCAAACCCAATGACGAACGCTGGGCAGTGATCAAGGACTATGCGACGAACTACGGCACCATGACCGATGCGCAGGCGCAGGAGTACCTCAGGAGAGCAAACGCCGTTGACGAGCAACTCCTCGCGTTGCGTATGAAGTATGTTCCGGTGTTTGAGAAGGTCATCTCGGCGAAGAAGACCGCGTTGTGGTACCAGATCGACCGCCGAATCGACCTCCTGATCAATTTGCAGTTGTCCACTGTGATTCCGATGGTCAATACCGGCAAATAGTGCTCGAGCAAGTCCGTTCTACACCTTCCCAGTCAATGAGCGGGAACGGCGGTTCCGCGGCTCTTAGCCGCCGTTCCCAATTCAAATCGCTTACAATTCCCCTTCCTGCGATTACCTGATCATGACGGTTGCGGTTCGTTCTTTCGCGAAGATCAATCTCGGACTGTACATTGGCGCCGCGCGCGCGGACGGATTTCACGATCTGCGCACGGTGTATCAGACGATTGCGTTGCATGACGTGATTCGGGTTCGCGTTGAACGAAAGTCGGGGCGGGGTCGTGGGATTGAGATTCTGTGCAGAAATAACGACCCGCGGGTTCCGCTAGATTCGTCGAACACTTGCTATCGCATGGCTGAGCTCGTGATGAGCGAACTCGGGGCGACCGGCAGGGTCAGTATCGAGATTGAAAAGCGTCTCCCGGTGCAGGGAGGGTTGGGCGCGGCTTCATCGAATGCCGTCGCGACGATGCTCGGCCTGGAACTGGCGCTGAAGAAGAAGCTGCCGGCGCCGTCGCGTCTGCGCATTGCGGCTGAAGTTGGTTCGGACCTGCCGCTGTTTCTGTTCGGCGGAACGGTGCTGGGAGTGGGCCGCGGCGAAGAAGTTTATCCGCTGCCCGATCTACCGTCGATGGCCATGGTGGTGGTGACGCCCGAAGTCGGAGTCTCCACGCCGCAGGCATTTGCTGATTGGGACCGATTGACGCGGGCGGGAGGGTCCGATAGACTGTTGGAGGTTGGCTGCGTGCTTTCGGCGTGGCTGTCTGGTTCAAATAATAGTGGTTCACCCAACACCGGTGCTTCTGCAAAAGGCGGGAGCCGGGCCGGAAAATTGCTTTCCGACCTTGTCCGTACCGGGATTGAAAACGACTTCGAGAAAGTCGTCTTTCCTGAATATCCCGAATTGCGTGACATAAAAGGTGCGCTGGAGCGTGCGGGGTCGAGATACGCTTCGCTCTCCGGATCAGGGTCGAGCCTGTATGGGCTGTTCCGGTCGCCGACCGACGCTGCGAAGGCGGCAATCCGTCTGCGGAGGCAGGGGGTGAAGGCGGTCGGCGACCAGAACATTGACGCGCCACAGTATTGGAAAAGGATTGTGTGAGGCAGGTTGCAAGGATTCAGAGTTGTCGAGTTAAAAAGCTTGTTAAACCCCGATCTTTGTGAACGACAATTGAAGTGCAATCTGCCGATCAGTTTCACTGGGCCGTCGACTAATGGTAGGTCAAGTGCCTTTGGAGCACTTTGTCTAGGTTCGAATCCTAGCGGCCCAGCCAGATAACCCAGTTCTCAGTTGCCAGTTCTCAGGTCTTAGCTGGAGCCCCAACACCTGGAGACCTGAAACCTAACACACTGAGAACTCAACCTATGGCCACAGTTGCACCACGACTGCTGAGAAGACGACCGCCGAAAAAACGACCGCGGAAAAAAAGCCGATCACGGACGAGAAAACGGAACGCAAGCCGCAACGCGCCCGGGTCGACGACCGATTCAAGGTCTTCTGTGGAACCGCGAACGAAGCGCTGTGCGACGAGGTCTGCAATTTTCTTGGCCTGACGCGCGGCCAGGCGCTGGTGACGCGCTTCAAAGATGGCGAAGCGTATGTGCAGATCCAGGAGAACGTGCGCGGAGCGGACGTGTTCGTGATGCAGCCCACCTGCCAGCCGGTGGACATGCACCTGATGGAACTGCTGTTGATGATGGACGCGCTCAAGCGGGCGTCGGCGCGGCGCATCACGGCGGTGATTCCGTATTACGGCTATGCGCGCCAGGATCGTAAAGACAAGCCGCGGGTGCCGATTTCGTCGAAGCTGGTGGCCGATCTGCTGACCACTGCGGGCGCGGATCGCGCGCTGGTTGTCGATTTGCACGCGCCGCAGTTGCAGGGATTTTTTAATATTCCGGTGGACCACCTTTTCGCGTCACCGGTGCTGGTGGATTACTTCAGGAAGCTGAATCTGCCGGACCTGACGGTGGTTTCTCCGGATGCGGGTGGCGTGGAACGTGCGCGCTTCTTCGCGAAGAAGATGGACGCGGCGCTGGCCATCGTGGATAAACGGCGCGTCGAAATGAACGTGGCGGAAGTGATGAACGTGATCGGCGAAGTTAACGGCCGGACTTGTCTCATCATTGACGACTTGATCGACACGGCGGGAACGCTAGTGAAAGTGGCGCAGGCGCTGATCGAGAATGGAGCGGGCACGGTTTATGCGTGCTGCTCGCATCCGGTGCTTTCGGGGCCAGCGGTGGAAAATTTGTTGAATTCTCCGATCACCGAAGTGGTCGTGACCAACACCATTCCGCTGTCGGAAGCGGCAAAGCAGGTTCCGAAGATCAAGGTGCTTTCGATCGCGGGGCTGATTGGACGGGCGATTCAGTCGATTCACGAAGAGACTTCGGTGAGCAGACTTTTTATTTAGAACGGTCGTTAGTCGCTGGTCGTTAGTCGTTCGCAAACTCTTTTCGGCGCGGAGTGGTTTGCCAACGACTAACGACTAACGACGATCGACCATCGACGATTTCAACAAGGACGGAAACGGAATTATGGCTACCGCAACGGATGTCAGCATTCTGGAAGCGCAGAAGCGCGAACCAGGCACCAAGAACGCCGCCCGGCGCGTGCGCGTCGGCGGAAAGATTCCCGCGGTTGTCTACGGCGCGGGCAAGGACGCGGCTGCGGTCGCGGTGGATCCGCGGCAGGTGCTGCGCATCCTGAAGTCGGAGAGCGGACACAACACGATTTTTGATCTGGCGCTGGACAGCGATCGCGTGAAGGCCATGATCGTGGACTGGCAGTTCGAGCCCATCAAGGGAACGCTGCTCCACGTCGACCTGCAGCGCATCGCGATGGACAAGAGGCTGACGGTCACGGTTCCGGTTGTGCTCAAAGGCGAGGCCCTGGGCGTGAAGACGGAGGGCGGCATTCTTGAGCAGTTGCTGCGTGAGATCGAGATTGAGTGCCTTCCGGCGGATATTCCGAAAAACCTCGAAGTGGACATCAGCCACCTTGTGTTCGGCGTCGAAGTGCGCGTGAAGGACCTGCCGCACAGCGAGAAGCTGAAGTTCCTGACCGAAGAGAACCAGATGATTGCGCACATCACCACAGTGAAGGAAGAAGTGGTTGCGACTCCTGAAGCGGTGGCGGCGGATGCGACGGCGACTCCAGCTGAGCCCGAAGTCATTAAGAAGGGTAAGCAGGATGCCGAGGGTGAGGGCGAGGCCGAGGGCGATGCCAAGGGTAAGGCAAAGCCGGAAAAGGCTGAGAAGTCCGAGAAGAAAGACAAGAAATAGCTGCTGGCTGTTGGCTTCTAGCTTTTAGCTAAAGGCCAACAGCTAAGAGCTAAGAGCTGACTTGCGTGAAACTGATTGTCGGTTTGGGCAACCCCGGAATCGAGTACCAGTTCACGCCGCACAATCTCGGTTTCTTGACGATTGATCGAATCGCCAACGGCCTTGGGATCGAAGTCAGAAATCGCCAATGCCGCGCGCTGACCGCGCGGGCAACGGTCGCCGGAGAGATGGCGGTTCTGGCTAAACCGGAAACCTACATGAACCTGAGTGGGCTTTCGGTGCGGGAGTTGGTGGACGAGCATCAGGTCGATGTGAGGCGGGACCTGATCGTGATTTACGACGAGCTCGACCTGCCGCTGGGCGCGATTCGCATCCGGCAGCGGGGAAGTTCGGCGGGGCACAACGGGATGGAATCCATCCTCGGCGCGCTGGACACCGATGAGATTTTGCGGATTCGGCTGGGGATTGCTCCCGACCGCAAAGTCGCGGACGGCGTGAAATATGTGCTGACGCCGTTCCGCAAGGCGCAGGAGAAAGTTGTGGACGAACTCCTGGACACGGCAGTGCAGGCGGTAGAGGTGATTTTGAAAGAAGGACCGGCGGCGGCGATGAACCGGTTTAATCGCAAGAACGAAGCTCGCGGAGTGAGATGTGAGTCGTTGGTAAACAGTCGTTGGTCGATCGTCGTTAGTCGTTGGCAACGCAACAGCGCACCACGATGAATCGCGAGCGACTATCGACTAACGACCAGCGACTGTACTTAGAGATTTTGGAGATAACGAATGAATCGTAACTATGAATTGATGTTTATCGTCCGGCCCGACATGGTGGAAGAAGATCTGAGCAAGTTGGTTTCGACGCTCGAGTCTGCAGTGACCTCGGCGAGCGGGACGGCCAAGAGCGAAGTCTGGGGCAAGCGCCGTCTTGCGTACAGGGTAGGCAAGTTCAACGATGGCATCTTTGTGCTGATGATGATTGAAGCCACAGGCGCTGTCGTGCACGAAGTCGAGCGCCGCCTGCGGGTGACCGAGCCGGTGATCAAATTTCTCACCGTGCGCACGGACGAAGAACTGAAGCGGCTCGACAAGATCAAGAAGATCCGCGACTCGAAAAAGAAGGCGAGTGCGCAACCGGCTCCCGTCGCTGCTCCTGTAACGCCGGCGAGCGCCGGAAGCAACGACGGAAACACCGGCCTCGACGCCGGTTTAGCAGTCGCTGTGCGAGCCGCGTGACAAGCAGTGGAGAGACGGGCGCTTTGCCCCGTCATTAGAGTCAGACGAATTCTGAGAAAGCAGGAGCATTATGGCAGAAGAAACGAAAGCACCCGCCGCGTCAGGCGGCGAAAGTCGTCCAGAGCGTAGCGGTGGCGACCGACCCGAGCGCAGCGGTCCGCCGCGCGGACCGCGTCCGGGCGGAGGTCCTGGCGGTCCACGCGAGGGCGGGCGCAAGTTCTTCCGGCGCAAGAAGGTTTGCAAGTTCTGCGTCGAGAAGATCGAAGCGGTCAATTACAAAGATGTGCGTCTGCTGGCGCAGTTCGTGGCGGAAAGCGGCAAGATCACTCCGCGACGCCTGACGGGCGTGTGCACGCCGCACCAGCGCCGTCTGTCGCGGGCGATCAAGCAGGCGCGCAATATCGCCCTGCTGCCGTTCGCTGGGCGCGCGCAGTAAATTACAAGACGTCGCTGTTCGCTATTCGTCGTTCGCAGCCAGCGGCAGGTTCGAGAATTTGCCAACGACTAACGACCAACGACTAAGGAGTCATCCATGGAAGTCATCCTGAAAGAAGACGTGCCCAAGCTGGGCAACCGCGGCGAAGTGGTGAAAGTCGCCGAGGGATATGGGCGGAATTTTCTGTTGCCCAAGAAGCTTGGCGATCCAGGCCACGGAAGCCAACAAGACTGTCATCGAGCAGATGAAGGCAGCCTCGGTGCGCCGCTCCGCGAAGGAAAAGACGGAAGCAGAAGCGCTGGGCAAGCAGTTTGACGGGCTCGAAGTGAAGTTCCTGCGCAAGTCCGGCGAAGGCGATCAGCTGTTCGGATCGGTCACGGCCGGCGATATTGCAGAGGCGCTCGAGAAGAAGAGCTTCCACATCGATCGTCGGAAGATCCAGTTGCATGAACCGCTCAAGACCATGGGCGAGTTCATCATCCCAATCAAGCTGCACAAGGATGTGACCACTCACCTGAAGGTTGTGGTCGATAAAGAAGCGGTAGCGGAGTAACTGTTGATTCTGTGTGGTGACGGAGTTCGGCTCCGCCGCCACGCAACCAACATCCTTAGGAATCTGCCCCGAAGAACTCTTTCACTTTTCTCAAGTCTGTAGTGCGGCTGTAGCGTGGCAGACTTTCTACGAATACCCGCCCGTACTGCTTCTTCAAAATGCGGTTATCGAGGAGGGCCAGCAGTCCTCGATCGTGCAGCGATCGAATCAGCCTTCCAAATCCCTGCTTCAAGGTAATGACCGCGCTCGGCACCTGGTACTCGAAGAACGCGTTGCCGCCGCCCGCGTCGATAGCCTTGACCCGGGCCGCCACCACCGGATCGCTCGGCACGGCGAAGGGCAAGCGGTCGATAATCACGCAGCTCAACTGTTCGCCCTGCACATCCACGCCCTGCCAGAACGAAGATGTCCCAAACAGCACGGCGTGGGGCGTGAGCCGGAACTCCTCCAGCAGTGCCGATTTCGGAGCATCGCCTTGCTTGAGCATCGGGAAATCCATCTGCCCGAGCAGCCGATCGTAGATTTCGTTCATCTGCGCGTAGCTGGTGAAAAGTACGAATGCGCGTCCGCGAGTGATCTCGAGCAACCGCCTAATAACTGTGGTTGCCTCGCCGGCAAATTGTGGCGTGCGCGGGTCGGGCAAGTCGGGCGGCACGTAAAGCATGGCCTGGCTTTCGTAATCGAAGTGCGAAGCGACGATCAGTTCGCGCGCGTGATCAAGGCCGAGCCGCTGTCGTATATAGCCGAACCCGCCGCCAACCGCCAGTGTGGCGGAGGTCAGGACCGACGTTTCCAGCTTCGACCACAGGCACTCTCGTAGAATCTGGCCGACTTCGATGGGAGTGGCTTGCAGAAAAACATTTGTGCGGCCGCCCGCCGACGCTTCGCGCGGAAGCTTTACGGCGAGAGCCGCCCGGCCCCCGAAAACCACGCCGCTCGATCCAGAAGACCGTGTTCGGATCTTCATTTTCCATCACGAAGCTGAGCTGCATTTGCAATTGCTGAGCGCGGCGCATGAGTGTGAAAACTTCTTCCGGCTTCTGCGGAAGTTGCTCTAGTTCCGCGCCCAGCCGGTACAGCGATTGATTGAGGGCAATAAATTCGTCGCCGTTTTCTTCCAGAAACTCGCGGCGTGAGTCGAAAGCGAAACGGCCCTCGCCTAAAGGCAACAGCGAGAAAAACAGTTGCGAGCGTTCGCGCACTGACTGAATCGCTCCGGATATCTGTGGTGTGTAAAGTTTCTCGCGCTGTAGCAGGTGTTCAACGTCGCGTGTCAGTTCGTCCATCCGCAAGTTGCTGACGGAAATTCCGAAGTAGTTGCCGGCGATGTCTTCCAGTTCGTGGGCCTCGTCGAAGATGACCGCTCCGCATTCGGGAAGCACGCCGGCGTCGGGCGCGCCTTCAGCTTCGAGTTTGATGGCGAGGTCGGCGAAGAACAGGTGGTGGTTGACGATGATGATGTCGCTCTCGGCCCCGCGGCGCCGCATCTCGGTGATGAAGCAGCGATCGTATTCCTTGCACTTTTGGCCGAGACAGGTGTCGGCGCGGGCGTCGAGTTTGTGCCAGAGGGCGCTCGCCTCGGGCAGTTCGGCGAGTTCGGCGCGATCTCCGGTCTGCGTCGTTTTCTCCCAGGCGGCGATGGCACGATAGTGTTCGATCTCTTCCAGTCCGCTGAGCACGGGCTGGTCGGTGAGGTCGATGAGCTTCTTGCGGCAGAGATAATTGTTGCGTCCCTTCATGTAGCAGACGCTCAGCTTGCGATCTCCGTCAGGGAACAGAGCGTGCTCGAGCGCGGGGACATCTTTGAAGAAGAGCTGCTCCTGCAAATTCTTCGTGCCGGTGGAGATGATGACGCGTTTGCCGGAGCGGATCACGGGCAACAGATACGCCAGGGTTTTGCCGGTTCCCGTGCCGGCTTCGACAATCAAGTGGCGTTTCTCTTCGAGCGCTTCTTCTACCGCCTGGGCCATCTGCAACTGCCCGCGCCGAAACTCATAGGCGGGGTGCGTTTTCGAGAGCAGACCTCCGGGCGAGAAGAACTGATAGAGCGAGAATCCCGCGGGCCGAGTTTCCGAAGGGGACGCGGAATGGGATGAGGAAGGCACGGAGTCTCTATAATAGCCTTAGAGCCGCGAGCTTCGAGCCGGAGCTTCGAGCGAACTGTTTGCCCACTCGAGTCGTGGCTCAGCGCAGCAATCATTTTGAGCAAAAAGAAGTCACTCGCCACTCGTCGCTATCGTCGGACGCCCCAACGTCGGGAAATCGACGCTGTTCAACCATCTGACCGGATCGCGGCGCGCCATTGTCGGAGACGAGCCCGGCATCACGCGCGACCGTCTCTATGGCGAGGTGGAATGGCGTGGGCACGAGTTTCGCGTGGTGGATACGGGCGGCATCGTTCCTGATGACAAGGACTTCATTCCGTCGGAGATTTTCCGGCAGGCTCGGGTCGCATTCGAAGAAGCGGCGGCCATCGTCATGGTGGTCGATGCTCGCACTGAAATCGCCGGACCCGATCGCGAATTGGCGCGTCTGCTCGCTCGAACCGGCAAGCCGCTTTTTCTCGCTGTCAACAAGATGGACTCGGACAAGCAGGATGGATTGCTTGACGAGTTTCATGTGCTCGGCATGCGGAATATGTTTCCGATCTCGGCTGAGCATGGACGCGGTGTCGACGATTTGCTCGACGCCATCCTTAAGGTGCTGCCGGCGAGTGCGAAAGCAACCGCAGAGCACGCCGAAGAACACGCAGAGGTCACGGAGGAAGGCACAGGGGAAACCTCAGAAGAAACCATATGAAGATCTGCACGAAATCAAGGTGGCCATCATCGGGCATCCCGAATGTCGGCAAGTCCACGCTGCTCAATAAACTTACAGGGACTGACCGCGCCATCGTCTCTCCCATCGCCGGCACCACGCGCGATTCGATCGACGAAGTCATCCAGTACAAAGGCCGCAAGATTCGCTTCATTGATACGGCAGGCATTCGCCGCAAAGGCAAAACGAAGCTGATGGCGGAGAAGCTTTCCGTGGTCATGGCGCGCAAGAACATCGAAGACGCCGATATCGTGCTGTTCATGGTGGACGCCACCGAAGGCGCAAGCGGGCTTGACGCGAACATCGCCGGCTATGCCCATGAGAGCGGGCGTTCGGTAATTATCCTGGTCAATAAATGGGATCTGGTGGCGAGCGGCGAGAAGCGCGCTGTGAGCCAGTCGAAGACGGCGCGTATTCAAGATGCAAAGCGTCCGCACGATCGCGCTCTCTACGAGGAGCGGCTGCGCTACGGGCTCAAGTTTCTGAGCTACGCCCCGGTGCTATTTCTTTCAGCGCACACCGGCAAGGGGACGGAGAAAATTCTACCGCTGATCGAGAAGGTGGCTGCCGAGCGCCGCAAACGCGTCACGACGGGGGAGATGAATCGCTTTCTGAAGACGGTTGACTTCGATCGCGCCTCGGTTCCGGTGAGCAAGCGCGTGAAGATCAAGTACATGACGCAGGCCGGAGTCGCTCCGCCGACGTTCGTGCTCTTTACCGACCGCGCGGTGAAGCTCCACTTTTCCTATCAGAGGTTCTTGGAGAACCAGATTCGGGCGGCGTTTGGGTTTATTGGCTCGCCTATTTGGATTAAGAACCGGGCGCGAGAGTAGAAGGCGTGGAGGCGGCGCACAACGCACTCTAGCCCGCCATCGGCAAATGCTTCCCTTCCGGAGTAAGCAGACCCACGCGATCAACTCCAGCGATCCGAGCAATCGCAATCACGTCCGCCACGTCCTGAAAATCAATGTCGTTATCGGCTTCGACGTAGGCGATCCGCTCTACGCGAATAGCGAAAATATCCCGCAGTCGTTCGCGCAAATGATCCCACTCCACCGCTTCTTCATTCACCATCACTTGCGGATGCTCTTCCTGTGAGCGCGTTGCTCCCGCCTTCGCGCGATGAATCTGAATCACGATCGTTGTCTGAGGCGGCGGGATCGTGTGAATTGTTGGATTGGGTGGTTGCGGAATCTCGGTCTGCAAGCCGACTGGCTTCTGCTCGACCACAACGATCATGAAGACAATGATGAGCACCAACAGAACGTCAATCAGTGGAGTGACGTTCATCTTTGGGCCTGTCGAAAACGGACCACCGCCTGCCGTGGAGAATGCCATCTGAACTTCCTCTCCAGCACGCGCGTGTCCTGAGTCATTGGACACCCGGTGGTCAGGAGAGTTCCACGGCGTTGCAAGAGCAGGTCCTACCCCTTCAGCACTGCGCGGGCTAGTTGAAACGAGAGTTAGCCGATGGGCTCGGGCGACGGCGGCAGAGGAGGCGGCTCGAACGGCGGCGGGGATTCCGGGACTGGTGGCAATTCCGGTACGCGGGAGGCGGCGGGATGCAACAGCGCATCGAGTTTCGGATAACGGAACGCAAAGAAATATATCGCGTATGCCGGGAAGAAAACCGTGGCCGGCACGCTCATCAACGCAACGAGATACAGCAAGACTGATAACAGGACGGCGCCACCGATGATATGCCAGGCTGACAGTGGTGACGTTCCATCCCATGCCCGCGGCTATAACCCGCAAACACGGCGACCACCGCCGGCACAACGATGGCAGGATTGGAATCAGAGTGAGGATGCCGACCAGAATGGCAGCCGCCATGGCCAGCGCGATCTTCAATAGCAAATAGACGGCGTATTTTCCGTGCTCGGGACGGATCGACGCCATCAGTTGGCTCCAGCCATCGGCGAAATCGACGTCCTCGAGCGCCATGATGGGCACCAGAAAATCCTTGGCCAGCAGTTGAACGGCCGCGGCCAGCAGCACGAAGACGCGAAACAATCCAACCAGCAGCAGCTACTCCGATAATCGAGCCGGCGAGGTGCTCTCCCGCGTCCCTGAACCACCCCAGCGGCCCGGCACACGCCAGCGGCAGCCGATCAGAACGCCCAGCGAAGAAATCCGGCGATCAGGAATACGATCTGCCAGAAAAAATATCGGCGGCCGGCACGACGCCATCTCGACCATCCCTCGCCGATCGAACAGTGCCTCCTCATAACTGAGTCGAACAGAATGAAGCGGAACACACTGTTGAAATACAGGAAGACGAAAAAAGCCAGCACCACTAAGCGAACTGCTACCACGATCAATCCGACCAATTGGGCGATGTGGGCAGAATCATTTGCGGAATTAAGCGAAGGCCAACCCAACGGCAGACTGGAGTCGCGAGAAACTCTTGCGCGGCACGGCGTGGGTGACCGATCGGGAAATTGAAGCCACTGAAATTGCATCCGCCAATGTGCAGTTCTGCGGCCAGAATCCCAACCAGCGCAATCCGCGACCATTGTCCGAAGCGAAATGGGTGGAAGAGTTGTTCCCGCGTGCGCTGTAGGGCGGGTTGTACGCAATCAACGGCAGAGACGGGCAAGGGATCACCTCAGACTAATCAGCCCCAAGGTATCGCGTGAAACTGTCAACATGAACGGTGAAACAGGCGCCGGCGGCTAACTGGAATCCCGATCACTTACCTTTCGAGACACCGGTTGCACGGCGTTGCGTCTGAGCCAATCCGTCGAACTCCTGCAACGCCAGTTCACATTGCAGTCGATGGCGTTCCTTGCGGTCGCGCACGTTTCGGTCGAGCGCCGGCAACAGGTCGAACGTGATATTCGCGGGCTGAAAATTTTTGCTTTCCGCCTTGCGTGATGTAGTGGACGAGCGAGCCAAACGCCGTTGCTCGCGGCGGAGGCACTGGCTCGCCGCCGCTTGCCAGAGCGGCCGCATTCATTCCCGCCATCAGGCCGGTTGCGATCGATTCGACGTAGCCTTCGACGCCGCAGATTTGTCCGGCGAACATACCTGGGGGTGCGCTTTCATCTGTAATGTCGGACTGAGCAGCGATCGGCGCGTTGATGTAGGTGTTGCGGTGAATCTGTCCGTAGCGCAGGAAGCGCGCGTCTTCCAGCCCTGGGATCAAACTCAGCACGCGCGCCTGCTCGCCAAACTTCAGATGATTCTGAAAGCCGACGAGGTTGTAGGAATCGGCGCGCAGATTCTCCTGCCGCAGTTGCACTGCCGCATAGGGAATTCTGCCGGTGCGAGGGTCCTTGAGTCCGACCGGCTTCATCGGCCCGAAACGCAGCGTGTCGCGCCCGCGTCGGGCGATCTCTTCGATGGGCAGGCAGCTTTCAAAGTAGTTCAGATTCTCCCAGTCCTTTTGCTCGACCGACTGCGCCGCGAGTAGTGCATCGTAGAATCGGTCGTACTCATCTTTCGACATTGGACAATTGATGTAGTCGGCCGAGCCTTTGTCGTAGCGGGCAGCCAGGTACACCTTGCTCATGTCGATGGAATCGGCCTCGACGATGGGGCTGATCGAATCGTAAAAAAACAGCTGGCTGTCTTGCCGGAACTCGATGCGCACAATCGCGCGATCTCGCGGGAAAGCGCATCCGAAGTTAACGGGCCGGTTGCGATGATGGTGAGTTGTCCAGCTTCGACCTGTGTCGCCTCTTCGCGGCGAACCGTGATGAGACCTTCGCGGGAAATCGCCTCCGTCACCTTGCGTGAAAACTCGGAGCGGTCCACAGCCAGAGCGTGTCCGGCGGGCACAGCGGTTTGCCGCGCGATCTCGAGCAGCAGAGAACCGGCGCGCCGCATCTCCTCCTTCAGCAGCCAGGGCGCTGTATTCTCACTGTCGGATTTCAGAGAGTTGGAGCAGACCAGTTCCGCGAAGTCTTCCGTCTGGTGAGCAGGAGTCGTGCGCACCGGCCGCATTTCGAATAGTTCGACGGCGACGCCGCGCCGCGCGCACTGCCACGCCGCTTCCGATCCCGCGAGTCCTGCACCGATGATTTGTACTCGCATCAGGGATCTTTCTCCGCCAGTTTATGCAGGCCTTCTCCCATCAGAAGAACGTCTCGCCACTCGTCGAGAAACTCCCCGCCCAATGCCTTATACATATCAATGGCAGGCTGATTCCAATTCAACACTGACCACTTAATGAAGCCGCGACCTTCTCGCCCCGCGATGTTTGCCACGCGGGCTAGAAGCGCGATGCCAAGCCCGCGTCCGCGAAACTGAGGGCGGACGAAGAGATCTTCCAGATATAAACCCGCGCCGCGCCACGTCGAGTAATAGCTAAAGAAGAGCGCAAAGCCTGCGGGTTCTCCATCGCATTCGGCAATCAGGGCGCGAAACTGAGGATTCGCACCGAAGCCGTCGCGCGCGATGTCGTCGTCGGTTACGAGAACTTCGTTCGGCGCTTTTTCAAACTCGGCAAGTTCCCAGATCATCCTTCTTATCAGGCTGGAATCGGCGACCGTGGCTTTACGAATTGTTGACATTTGTCGAGAGTCGAACGCAAGTCATCCCGCATTTATTATAGAGCGACATTAGAGGAGGAGGACAAATGCCAAGGATAAGTCTGGTTGAATCAGCGCACGCGAGCGCGGAAGTGAAGGAAATTTATGATGGCAAGCTGAAAGGCAAGCCTGGCAACATTCAAAAAGCGCTGGCGCATCGATCGGCGATGCTTGGAAAGTTTCTGGAATTCTATGCGAGAGTGGGGCGCTCGCTTGACCGCAAGCTTTACGAAGCCGTGTATCTGCGCGTCTCACTGATCAACGGATGCTATTACTGCTCGCAGCACCACATTCAAGGCGCCAAACGTGCCGGACTCACGCCGGAACAGATGAAAGATCTAAACGCGGGAAGCTACTCGGGGTTCAGCGCTCCGGAACAAACCGCGCTCCGGTACGCGGAGAAGCTAACGCGCACGCCGGACGGCGCCAGAGACGCGGATTTTGCGGAACTCAAACAACAGTTTTCCGACGAGCAGATTGTAGATCTACACATGCTCATAGGACTGGCAAACCTGACCAACCGCGTCACCGGGCCCCTGGGTCTGGAGGTCGAATTTCTGGAGGAGAAAATCTAGCTCGCGGATGACGAGGGAAGCCCCGTCCTCAATCAGAGGATTACTCGCTCGTCTCCCACTCGACGCGTCACGTGCTGGCGATCCAAATATTCGAGCAGCGGAATCGCATATTTGCGGCTGATTCCCGTCATATCCTTGAACCGGGCAACATCAATCTTCGGAGTGCTAGTCTTGAGCGCGGTGATCTTGTGGCGAAGATCCGTGAGTGCACTCTCGTGGAAAACGAGCTCCTCCGAGATCTTGATCAGAACTTTGTCGCGCAAGAGCAAAGTGACAATTTTCTGGGCGCGGATTTTATCTACCTTCAGACCGGCCAGCACTTCTTTCAGCGCTGGAACTTTCAACCCCGCAGAAGCAAATGCCTGCTCAATGATCTTCTTGGACTCGGCTTCTTCGTTTTTCATCACTACGCCGCGTCCGGGCAGGTGGACGAGTTCGCTCGCCACTTCCAATTTCTTTTCGGCCGCTAATTTTCCGAGGACGCTGTAGAACACTTCGGGTCCGAGATTGGCCTGATCCCGCAGCTCTTCTTTGCTCATTCCAGCCACAAGAGGATTGGCATCATGAAATGTTTTGAGCGTTCGAAGCACATCGGTCTTGATTTCCGCAAATGCCGCCGGGGCAACCAGCACCTGATTGCAGTACACCAGTCCGACTGCGTCAATCAGTTTCATCGCGGCTCCCTTTTGCATGTTCATTTCTCCGCGAACGTCATCCAGACGAAGACCGATCGCTCCACGCCGCGCTACGCGAGCTGCCAACACTTCTTGCCGGCGAGCCATCGCGCATGATTTTGAGAAATGCGGTCGCATCTTCCGCGCGTTGCCTGCGAGTTGGGGTGAAGCGTCCAGCACGACGCCTCCGCCAATGGTCACGACCGGCGAAAACTGGCGCATGATGAAGCGATCTCCGGGTAGAAGCAGGATGGGGTCGATAAATCTCAGTTGCGCATAGGCCTCCTGTCCCGACTTGATCTGCTTTGTTACTCTCTTTCATCGACGCAGCGCACTTCCGCGATAGTTTCTGCCGTGTAGGCGTGAAAGTGGACGCGTGCCCCATCTTTAAGCGGCTTTGCTGATGGGAGAAGAGAAAGCAATGTGTCGACTCGCGACGTGGAACGAAAAGTGTCCGCGGTCGCGAGAGTCATGCCGCGCGCGAGATCTTCGGTAGAGAGCCCGGCAAGATTCAGTGCGGTACGCTGCCCGGCGACGGCGGCTTCCGCCGGCGAGCCGTGAACTTGCACTCCTCGAACTCGCACGCGCTTGCCGCCGGGGAAAACCTCGAGTTCTTCTTCTTTGCGAATTGTTCCGGCAACGAGAGTACCGGTGACGACTGTGCCGAAACCTTTCATGGAGAAAACGCGATCTATGGGAAGGCGAGCCAGCGCTGCCGAGTCTTTCGCAGCAATTTCGGACGCGACGCGGGCGAGTGCGGATTTCAACTCGTCCAGACCTGCACCCGTCAATGAACTCACCGCGACGATCGGCGAGTGCGCTGGATCGACCGTCGTATCGAGGAAAGATCCACGCACATAGTCCTCGACTTCCATGCGCACGACTTCGAGCGTCTCCGCATCCACGGCATCGGATTTTGTGAGCACGGTGATGCCGCGGCGGATCGCAAGCAAGCGGCAGATATCGAAGTGTTCGCGAGTCTGTGGCATGATCCCTTCATCGGCGGCGATCACCAGCAGCACCAGGTCGATGCCCGCCAACCCCCGCGAGCATGTTGCGCACAAAGCGCTCGTGGCCGGGGACATCGACGAAACCGAATCGGATTCTGCTGCCATCGGGAGCGGGGAGTTCGAGGTGGGCGAATCCAATGTCGATGGTGATGCCCCGCCGCTTCTCTTCTTCCAGGCGGTCGGCATCAATGCCAGTCAGGGCTTTCACCATCGCTGTCTTGCCGTGATCGATATGTCCGGCGGTGCCCACGATGACGGACTTCATCTGCGACAGTATAGACGGGCAGGTAGGGCGGACACTCTTGTCCGCGGCTCTTGATCTTGGGGTTGATTTTGATCTCGCGCGCGCTGATACCCGATTTTTCAAGTCAGATTCAACGTCAAAGCGGCGGACAAGACGCGCCCGCTTCGACACAACCTTGATGCGAAAAGTTGGTGGAGATGCGACAATAAAGATTCTCCGATGACCACCTCTGCGATCAGTCTCATTGCCATTACGCCGGAGATGATCCGGGAACACGGGCTCACTCCGGAAGAATTCGAAAAAATCAAGCAACTGCTCGGCGGACGCGAACCCACGCGGACGGAACTCGGCATTTTCAGCGTGATGTGGAGCGAACACTGCTCCTATAAGTCGTCGCGCATCCACCTGAAGCGTCTGCCCACGCGCAGCAAGTTGGTGTTGCAGGGACCGGGCGAGAATGCAGGCATCGTTGACATCGGCGATGGCTGGGCCTGCGCGTTCAAGATTGAGTCGCACAATCATCCGTCATTTATCGAACCATTTCAAGGAGCGGCCACCGGCGTCGGCGGAATTCTGCGCGACATTTTTACCATGGGAGCGAGGCCGGTGGCGGTGATGGATTCGCTGCGCTTTGGACCGATTCAGGCTGCCGACACCGCGGGCATCGCGCGCCGCACAAGCTTTGACTACAGAAGCGGAGATCCACAAGAACCATTCTGTCATGGAGGGCGTGGTTTCTGGGGTTGCTTCCTATGGCAACTGTTTCGGCGTGCCCAACCTTGGCGGCGAGGTGAAGTTCGAGCCTTGTTACTCCGGCAATCCGCTGGTGAATGCGTTCGCTCTAGGGTTGGTCCGCCGCGACCATATCTTTTATGGACGCGCATCGGGCGAAGGAAATCCGGTAATTTATGTGGGCTCCAAGACTGGACGCGACGGTATCCACGGCGCCACGATGGCGAGCGAGGAGTTCAGCGAAGGCTCGGAAGCGAAGCGGCCCAACGTCCAAGTCGGAGACCCATTCCTCGAAAAGCTGCTGCTCGAAGCCTGTCTTGAGGCCATGCAAACCGGCGCGATTGTGGGAATACAAGATATGGGCGCGGCCGGACTGACCTGTTCGACCTGCGAGATGGGCGGCCGCGGCGGCACTGGAGTCGAAATTGAACTGGACCGCGTGCCGCAACGCGAGACCGGCATGACTCCTTACGAGATCATGCTCAGCGAGTCGCAGGAGCGCATGTTACTGGTCGCGCAAAAAGGCCGTGAAGATGAAGTATTCCGTGTCTTCCAGAAGTGGGGACTGGATGCGGTGGAAATCGGCCGCGTAACGAACGATGCGAAGATGCGTGTACTCGAACACGGCAAGGTTGTTGCGGAGATTCCGAACGCCGCTCTCACCGACGATGCGCCGGTGTATAAACGTCCGCTCGCGCGCTGGGAACCGCCGGTTGACCGCGAAATGCCGGGGCATATCCGCCTCGGCGAAAGCGCCGATTCATCGGGCAAACTCAAGCGTCTGCTGGCGAGTCCCAATATTTGCTCGAAGCGTTGGGTCTGGCAGCAGTACGACCACATGGTGCAGACCAATACTGTTGACGCGCCGGGAGCGGGCGATGCTGGCGTCATCCGCATTAAAGGCTCGAATCGCGGACTGGCCATGGCGCTCGACGGCAACAGCCGCTGGTGCTATCTCGATCCGCGTCTCGGCGCGATGCACGCGGTAGCGGAAGCATCGCGCAAAGTGGCTTGCTCCGGCGCGACTCCGATCGGCGCCACCAATTGCCTCAACTTCGGGAATCCCGAAAAACCGCACATCATGTGGCAGTTTTCGCAGGTAATTGACGGCATCACCAAAGCCTGTGAGGAATTGGATGTGCCGATTACCGGTGGCAATGTCAGTTTCTACAACGAAACTCTCGGTGAGGGAATTTATCCGACTCCGGTGATCGGAGTGGTTGGAATTCTTGAAGATGTACACAAAGCGGCGAAGATGCACTTCGCGCAAGCCGGTAGAACAGTCGTCCTGCTGCGCGCCAACCAACCCGGCGACGCCGTTGACGCCGAAGCGGAATTTGGTTCGTCCGAGTACGCGAAAGAGATTCTCGGAGCGGTATGGGGCTATCCGCCGGAGTTGGACCTGGAGAAAGAAGCCACGCTGCAGCGTGCTCTGGTGGCCATAATCCAGGCAGGCCTCGTCGAGTCGGCCCACGACTGCGCCGATGGAGGGTTGGCCGTGGCGCTGGTGGAGTCGGCGCTGCCGGCCGCAGTGGGACTGAGCGTCAGTTTGCCCATGCAGAAACTAGGGCTTGAATTCCTGCTGTTTGCAGAAGACGCCAGTCGCGTGATACTAAGCTGCGACCCAATCCACTTGCCGGGAATCAAACAACTAGCAGAAGAGTATGGGGTCTTTGCCGATGTTTTGGGAGAAACGGGGTCGGATCGGGTTGAAATTTCGGTCAATGGTCAACCCGTGATTTCGGCTGGCATAGGCGAGTTGCGGGAAGCGTATGAGGGCGCGCTGGAACACTCCCTGCGGACGGACCCCGGCGTTGCCGCGTCGAACTAAAATTGGCTATTTGCTAAATGCTAAGTGCTAAATGCTGACTCCCGACAAATTTCGCGATGAATGCGGGGTGGTAGCGATCCATGCGCATCCCGAGGCGGAGAAGCTCGCCTATCTCGGACTCCATGCCCTCCAGCATCGCGGACAGGAATCGGCGGGCATCGTAACCTCCGACGGCGAGCACCTGCGCCAGCACAAGGCCATGGGACTGGTCGCCGATATTTTCAGCCACGGGGTGCTGGCTTCGCTGCGTGGCGTTCTCGCCATCGGCCACACGCGATATTCGACGGCCGGCGATTCGGCTCTGCTGAATGCGCAGCCCATCATGGTGCAATCCAACAAGGGCACGATCGCGATTGCTCACAATGGCAACCTCGTAAACGCGCAGGCGATTCGCGCGAAGCTCGAGGGTCAGGGCTCGATCTTCCAAACCAGCAGCGATACGGAAGTGCTGGTTCACCTGATTGCGCTTTCCCGGGAGCAAACTCTGCCGGATGCCATCGCCGACGCTTTGCGCCGCGTGGAAGGTGCGTTTTCGCTAGTCATGATCAGCCGCGACCGCATTTTCGCCGCCCGCGATCCGCGCGGGTTTCGGCCGCTGGCCATGGGCCGCATTCCGGCGCTGACCAGCGAGAAAAAAGATACGGTCGTCTTTGCCTCCGAAACCTGCGCTTTTGATTTGCTCGGCGCCACCTACGAACGCGACGTCAAACCCGGCGAACTGATTATTGTTGGGCCAGAAGGGATCAGCTCGCGTTTTTACTCTCCGTCGCCAGCGCAGTCGAGTTGCATTTTTGAACACGTTTATTTTTCGCGTCCCGACAGCCTGGTGTTTGGCCGCTCGGTCGATCAAAGCCGGGACGCTATGGGACGGCAGCTCGCGCGCGAAGCTCCGGTGGACGCCGACATCGTCGTTCCCGTCCCCGATTCGGGCAACACTGCGGCCATCGGATATGCTGCCGAAAGCGGCATCCCTTTTCGCTTGGCCCTCATTCGCAACCATTACATCGGACGCACGTTCATCGAGCCGCAACAGTCGGTCCGCGACTTCGGCGTGAAGCTGAAGCTGAACGCGGTTCACAGCCTGCTCGAAGGCAAGCGAGTAATTCTGGTCGACGACTCGATTGTCCGCGGTACTACCAGCAAGAAGATTGTCCGCATGATTCGCAACGCCGGGGCGAAGGAAGTCCACATGCGGATTTCATGCCCGCCGACGATTTCGCCCTGCTTCTACGGAGTGGATACGCCTTCGAAAAAGGAACTCATCGCCGCTAATAAGACGGTCGAGGAGATTCGGGAGTTCATCGTCGCCGACTCGCTCGCCTATCTCTCGCTGGACGGACTTAAGAAGGCTTGTGCGGACGGAGAAAAGACCACCTACTGCTCTGCCTGCTATACCGGAACTTATCCCACCAAGATTGATGTCGAAGAGATCCTGCCGGCGGGCGCCTCGCGATAACTAGCGTCTTCTGGCCAGCGCCAGCAGCAACGCCGCTCCCGCAGCGATTGCCCCCACCGCCAACCCGGTTCGCTTCATTGATCTTTCGATTGCAGCCTGATGCGGACGCACCCACGCATCTTCCGGATAGTGTTGCGGCGCGGGATCGAACATCGGGAAGCCTTCAGGAGTTTCGGTAGCCTCGCGCAGCGCCATCTGAAGAACCTCAGCCAGATGCAAGGCATGGCGGTCGGTTTCCTGGGCGATCTGTTCGCGGCAACTAAAACCGTCCGCAACAATCAGCCAGTCGGTCGGAGCCTGGCGCACGGCGGGCAGAAGTTCAAGCTCGCCGATAGCCTTCGAGATTTCGTATTTCTCTTTTTCGAAGCCGAACGCTCCCGCCATGCCGCAGCAACCGGGAGCAGGAGCGGTGAAATTGACGCCCATGCGTCTGCAGCACCGCTTCCTCGGCCGTCATCTTCATGATCGCCTTGTGATGGCAATGGCCGTGAATCAGCGCCCGTGCGCGGCATTTTGGGAAGCGGGAAATCCTTCGCGCGCTGCTCGAGAAATTCACTGAGCAGGAAGACTTGTTTCGACAGCGCCTGCGCGCGTTCGTCTTTGGGGAAAAGATTAATCAGTTCGTCGCGGAAAACGGCGGCGCAGCTCGGTTCAAGAACGACGATGGGCGTGGCCGCTTCGATTTCTGGGAGCAACTCGTCCATGATCTGGAGCAGCAAGCCCTTGGCGCGATCCAGCATGCCGACGTCGTAGAGCGGGCGGCCGCAGCACAGGTGGGCGCGCGGGACGCTGACCTCGAACCCCGCGGCTTCGAGGACTTCGACGGCGGCTTTGGCGGTCGCAGGCAGGAAGTGATTGTTGAACGTGTCGGCCCAGAGTAGGACGGTAGCGCTGGCGTCGCGCTCGCTGGGACTTGAAGCGTCGTCGCACGGGTTTGCCGCTCCCACCATTGTTTGAATGTTTGCGGCGCGAACGCCGGAATGCGGCGCTGGGCGGGAATTCCGCCGACGAGCTTCGCCAAGTCGCGCAGGCCGGGGAGTTGCGTCGCAAGATTCACCAGGCCCGGCGCGTGCGACGCGGCGCGCGCCCACAAGTCAATATTCGCAAACGCCAGCGCGTTCAGCGGTCGCCGATTGGTTTCGTAATAATGCGACAGGAATTCCGCTTTGTAGGTCGCAACATCGACGCCGACGGGGCAATCGCTTTTGCAGCCCTTGCAGGCCAAGCAAAGGTCGAGCGAATCCTTCACCGCTTCGTTCTGCCAGCCGTCTTTGATGACGTCGCCTTTCGTCATCTCCCAGAGCAGGTGGGCGCGGCCGCGGGTAGAGTGCTCTTCATCGCGCGTGACGCGGAAGCTGGGACACATGACCCCGCCTTCGTCGCGGCGGCATTTGCCGACTCCCACGCAGCGCAAAGTTGCGGCGGCCAGGCTGCCTTGGTCGTCGGGAAATTTGAAATGCGTTTCGGGCCGCCACGGATCATAGCCGGCGCCGAGGCGCAGATTTTCGTCGAGGCGATAAGGCTCGATGAGCTTGCCCAGGGTTCATCTTCCAATCGGGATCCCAGAGCGCTTTGAACTCGCGGAAAGCCTGCATGAGCTCGGGGCCAAACATCTTGGGCAGAAGCTCGCCGCGGGCTTGGCCGTCTCCATGCTCGCCTGAGAGCGAGCCGCCGTAGCGGATCACGAGGTCGGCGGCCTCTTCCATGAACTGGCGAAACTTGCGCACGCCATCGGTTGACTCCAGATCGTAGTCCATGCGTGTGTGAATGCAGGCGTGGCCGAAATGCCCGTAGAACGATCCTTCGTAATGGAAGGCTTGCATTAACTTGCGCAGGTCGCGCAGGTAGGCGCCAAGTTTTTCGGGAGCGACCGCGGAATCTTCAAACCCTTCCCAGCGCAGCGGTTCTCCGGGCACATGCGAAGTCACGCCCAGACTGGACTCGCGGACCTCCCAGATGCGCCGGGCTTGCTTGGCCTCGGTAAACAGGCGCATGTTGGGCGGAGTTGCGGAGCGATCCAGCGCTGCCATCAGACTGTGTGCCTGCGCTTCGGCTTCGGCGGAAGTATTGGCGCCGAATTCGACCATCAGCCAGCCAGCGCCTTCAGGCAACAGCGCGAGGCCGTCGAGGTTGACGCCCTTGCGACGGCTGGCATTGACCATGATGTCGTCGAAACCTTCGAGGCCGATCGGGCGATGCTGCATGATCTGCGGCACGTGGTCAGCACAGATGTAGATGTCGGGCCATCCGATGACCAGCAGCGCCCGCGCCGGCGGACTCTCGACGAGGCGGCACGTGGCTTCAAGAATTGTGACGCAAGTGCCTTCGGAGCCGACCAGCGCGCGCGCCACATGAAAGCCACTTTCCGGGAGCAGGTGATTGAGGTTGTATCCAGAGACGCGTCGCGGAATATTCGGGAACTGGCGGCGCACGTGCTCGCCGTAGCGGTCGGCGAGCGACTTGAGGCCGGCGTAGATTTCGGCGCGGCGTCCGCCTTCGCGAATGAAGCGGTCGAAATCGTCGGCATTGGTTGCGCCAACATGCAGGCGCTGGCCGCCGTAGGTGAGGACTTCGAGCGCCTCGATGTTGTCGTCAGTTTTGCCGGCCATGATCGAGTGCACGCCGCAGGAGTTGTTGCCGATCATGCCGCCGAGGGTGCAACGGTCGTGGGTGGCCGGGATCGGGGGCGAAGGTGAGGTGATGCTTCTCGGCCGCAGCGCGCAGAGTGTCGAGCACGACTCCGGGTTCGACGCGGGCGATGCGTCGCTCGGGATCGATTTCGAGTATGGACGCCATGTATTTCGAGAAGTCGAGAATGATGGCGGCGTTACAGCATTGTCCGGCGAGCGAAGTGCCTCCGCCGCGCGCGAGCAGCGGAGCGCGATGGTCGCGGCACAGGGCAACGGCGGCGAGGACATCTTCTTTGTCGCGAGGAAGTACGACGCCGATCGGGACCTGGCGATAATTGGAGCCGTCGGTCGCGTAGAGGGCGCGGCTACCGGAGTCGAAGCGAACTTCTCCGCGAAGATGGCGGCGGAGAGCGGCTTCGAGCGCGGAGGTATCGAGTTGCGCCGAATGAACCGGGGGTGGAGTGACGTCTTGCGGCATAAAGTACAAACCATCTTCGAGGATGCGGGCCTTCGGCGCAAGGGCGGAAAGTAACTTGGAGGGTCAGAGGGCAGATTACGGACGTCAGGACTTTCGCGGGCGCCCGGCGCATACGTGAGAAATCTTGCAAGAGAAACTCTTGGATCAGCGCCTGATGGGAGTACCATATGCTGCTTATAGCAGTTGTGAAAGACACGATCACCCGGTGCCTCATGGAAATCACTGACAAAATCGAATTGCTGTTGAAGAGCAAGGGCGACAGTCGGGTCCTGTCCGTAACGCCCGATCAGTCCGTGTACGAGGCCATTGAGAAGATGGCAGTGGAGAGCATCGGCGCACTGCTTGTGGTATCCCAGGGCCGCTTGATCGGCATCCTGTCGGAGCGCGACTACGCCCGCAAAGTGATCCTCCAGGGGCACTCCTCGAAGGACACGCTGGTGCGGGAGATCATGACCAGTCCCGTGGTCTTCGTTACCCGTGAAAACACAGTGGACGAATGCATGTCCATTATGACGAACCATCGTTTTCGTCATCTTCCCGTCGTCGAGGACGGCGTGGCGGTCGGTGTGGTGTCGATTGGCGACCTGGTTAGTTGGATCATCTCCGGTCAGGCCCAAACCATCCAGGAACTGGAAGGGTACATTACGGGGCGCTATCCCGGCTGAGCCAGCCATTGCCAGGTTTACCCACCCGGCCAGCCCGCAAATTTTTGTCTGTTTCCAGCCCATTTCCGGAGTACAATTCAGCCCGTCCTTCCCGTGCTTGGACGGGTCGGCGTTTTGCACATAAATCAGATTCAGACA
Source organism: uncultured Acidobacteriaceae bacterium (assembly GCA_963826845.1). Classification (GTDB taxonomy): domain Bacteria; phylum Acidobacteriota; class Terriglobia; order Terriglobales; family Acidobacteriaceae; genus Acidiflorens. The sequence goes on along the minus strand of CAWGYS010000013.1, from coordinate 75,873 downwards.
TTCAGGAGAGCCTTGCATGAACGCACCGGCCACTGGGACGAAATCTGGGAATCCACAACCTGTTCGGCACGAAGATCGCAATACGTGGATTTTCACCGGGTACGCAATTTGTGGGATTGTGTTTTTCGGGATACTGGCTTATTACGCTTGCCTGTATTTTACCCACTCGTAATCAAGGGCAATCGCGGTTGTAATCGGACACCGGAAGAGCCTGCGCCGCGGGCTCGCTGAAGTGTTTTCCTTTTGGAGTGCCTGCGGAATGACTCTATAAGGGAAGAGAATCGTCTTCCGAGATTCTGTTCCTGATCGCGCTTCCTGCCATAGCGAAAAGCCAGCCCCACGCCCACGGTCATGACTCCGAGAGGCGGAGCCACCAGGATCGCAACGCCTCTGGTGATGGCCTTTTGTCCATCTTTGGAAGTTGCCGAAGCCGTGCTGTAGCACATCGCGCAGCCTTGCGCGAATGCCGGCACCGCCCACAAGCACAGAAGCCCGACGAGCAGCAGAGCGCAACGTCGAGCCGCGCAGGCCCTTTCAGTCTGCCTCGCAGGTCTGGCGGTAGATATCACTTTACCCCCAACGAGAGAATGCGGAACGCATCCGGAAAGAAGACCATCATCATTGCCAGACAGAACACCAGCGAGCACATGGTTAGCCACTTCATGCGCGAGACCTCGTACTTCATGTGCATGAAATAGCCGATGATGAGCGTGGCCTTGACGAACGACAGACCCATCAGGATCACCAGCATGCGCTTGGCTTCCATGTTCTGATAGCCGAGATACACTTCGACGGCCGTCAGAACCAGCAGGACTCCCCAAACCCAAAAGAAAGGAGTGACACTGTGATGGCGTTGCTCTTCGGCTACGCGTGCTTCAATTGCCTGCTGAAAAGCGTCTTCCATAGTTTTATCTTTCCAGTCTACTAGCTAGGCTCCTAGACGATTTTGGTGGACATAATGTAGACGAGCGGGAAGATGAACATCCACACCAGATCTACAAAGTGCCAATACAGCCCGGCGACTTCGACATCGGCGGCGTCATAAACCTTCGGCTTCAGCCACAAAATCAGGGAGCACACAAGGGCCGCAATCAGCAGCACGTGAGCCCCGTAGTGGAACGGACTATAAGCAGGCGTTGCCAGCCACGCCACCAGCCAGAGCGCGAAAAGAATCGGGATGAACTTACGGCGCAGCGCGATGACACCGAGATAAACCACTCCCAGGGTGACGTGCAGCATGTGCATTCCGGTCAGTCCAAAAAAAGTTGCCGCGAACTGGGGCACGGTCTTGGATACATTGGCGAATTCGGACGCAGTCTCCTGGCCCGGGACGGCCGGGAAGATGGGCAGGCGGAGACCTTCGGCGATCAGGTTGCTCCATTCCTTGGCGTGGAGAATGATAAAGCCTAATCCGCATGCCATGGTGGCCAATAGCCAGAGGACCCGGGCTTTGTCGTTTCCACGCGCCGCCGCATTGACGGCCAGCACCATGGTGAGCGAACTGGTCAACAGGAACCCGGTCATGATGGTGGCATTGACGATGCTCGAGGAATGGAACGGCGTCGGCCAATTTGGGATGGAGATGCGTCCATAGCTGTAGGCATACAGCAACGCGCCGAAAGTCAGCGAGTCGGACAGCAGGAACAGCCACATCCCGATTTTCTTCGAATACGTGCCAAACAGCGACGGCTCGTAAATCTCCGCGACGTTGTGCGGCAGAGCAGCTTCCGCCATGCGTTCAGTCTCCTTCTTTGACTAGCCTGTCTGACTAGTGTGCGAACACCAGCAGAGCGAGAATGTAAATCCACAGCAAAGCCATGAAATGCCAATACCAGGCGGTGACATCAACGACGATCCGACGCGAGGCCAAAGGCCGGTGCAACATGACGGTGGTTCCGGCCACCAGTAGGGCCAGGATTCCTCCGAGCAAATGTGCAGCGTGCGCGCCGGTGAGCAGATAAATAAAGGAACTACCGGGGCCAGTGGCAACGTAGAAGCCTCGCGAGGCCAGATCCCTCCAGGCCAGCCATTGTCCAGCCAGGAAGCACAGCCCAAGAACAATAGTGAGCGCCAGCCAGGGAAATTTGCTTTCCTTGCCCAGAGATACTCCCGGAATGGAGTTCACGGGTTCAAGCGCGACTTGCCGCGCCAGTTGTCGTCGCGCTAGCTCGATAGTGACGCTGCTTAACAACAACACAAAGGTATTCATCAGAAACAGCATCGTCGGCAGTGGGACGGGGATCCAGTCGTGCACCACGGTGTTGGTGTTCGGGTCGAAGGTGGGCAGCCCCTGACGCACGATGTAGGCGCTGGTGAAGGAAACGAACAACATCAAGATGGGCGTCAGGGCTACGGCCAATCCCAGGCGTGCGCGGCGCAAACGTGCTCCGTAGTCAGGCGAGCCCGGATCGGGACGATCGCCGTCTCCGCCACCTGTCACCGGCGGCAGATCGGCGTGATTTCCCCGCGAGGTGTTGGGGCGCGGCGCCGGAATCGTAGGAGTGAAGCTCGCCATACTTGCTCTGGTAATCCCTTAGATCCTCGCTAGTGCGCTACGACCGCTGTCGGATCCGTTTGCATTACGAAGTCACGTGGCGCTCCGGGCACGCTGTACTCGTACGGACCGTTATGGACTACGGGTGTACGTCCGCCGAAATTGTCGTGTGGAGGCGGAGTAGCCGTGGTCCACTCCAGCGTGGTTGCCTCCCATGGATTGTCGCTCGCCTTCGGCCCCTTCAACATGCTCCAGAATAGGTTGAAGACGAAAATCAGCTGAGCGGCGACGGTTACGATCGCCGCATAGGTCATAAACGTGTTCAGGCCAATCAAGGGATGCAGATAGTTGAGTTCGGTCAGCTGAGAGTAGCGCCGGGGCTGGCCCGCCAGTCCCAGATAGTGCATCGGCATGAAGACGCAATAGGTGCCGATCAGGGTCAGGAAGAAATGGATTCGCGCCAGCTTCTCGTTCATCATCCGGCCAAACATCTTGGGGAACCAATAGTAGGTTGCGGCAAAGATGCCGAAGATGGCGGCTACTCCCATGATCAGATGAAAATGGCCGGGCACGAAAGCGGTGTCGTGCAGCGGAATATCCAGCGCCGGTTGCGCCAGAAACGGGCCGCTCAATCCGCCGGAAACGAACAACGACACAAAGCCGATGGCAAACAGCATTGGCGACTGGAATCGAATGCGCCCCTTATGAAGCGTTCCCAGCCAGTTAAAGGTCTTGATGGCGGAGGGCACTCCGATCGCCATGGTCATGATGGAAAAGGCAAAAGCCGTATAAGGACTCATGCCGCTCATGAACATGTGGTGTCCCCACACCATGAAGCCGAGCAGTCCGATCGAGAGCATGGCATACACCATCGCCTTGTAACCAAAGATCGGTTTGCGCGAGAACGTCGAAAGTACCTGCGAGGCAACGCCCATCCCGGGAAGGATCGCGATGTAAACCTCGGGATGACCGAAGAACCAGAAAAGATGCTGCCAGAGCAGTGGCGAACCACCTTTATGTCCGGTGAGCTGGCCGTTAATCGTGCCCAGCGGCAGAAAGAAGCTGGTGCCGATGTTGCGATCCATGAGGAGAAGAATGCCGGCGGAGAGCAGAACGCCGAAGGCCAGCAAGCCGAGGATGGCGGTGATGAACCACGACCAGCAGGTCAGCGGCATGCGCATCATGCTCATACCCTTGGCGCGCATGTCGAGCGTAGTCGTAATGAAGTTGAGAGCGCCCATAAGCGACGCGATACAGAAAATCGCGATACTGGTGATCCAGAGGTCCGCGCCCAGACCCTCACCCGGCCCGGCGGATTGCAGCGCGCTTAGAGGCGCGTAGCCGGTCCAGCCGTGAAGAGGCGCTCCACCCACTACAAAGAAAGCTGCCAGCATCACGATATAAGCGACGAAGGTCGTCCAGAACGAGAGCATGTTGAGGACGGGGAAGGCCATGTCGGGCGCGCCGATTTGGATGGGCAGGAAGTAGTTGCCGAAGCCGCCCTGGGGCGCGGTCGTCAGCACGAAGAACACCATGATCGTTCCGTGCATGGTGACCAGGGTGAGGTAGGTTTCGGGTTTGATCTCGCCGATGCAGCGGCAAAATCGCCGTCGGCCAGATGAGATGGATCCTCATCAGCAGGGAGAGAAACATGCCGACGAAAACCGCGCTGAGCGCGAGAAAGTAATATTGCAGGCCAATGACCTTGTGGTCGAGGCTGAAAACCCATTTGCGGATGAAGCCCTGAGGGGCCGCGTGTTGGTGGGAATCCTGGGCAACCATTTATTGTTTCTCCGCCTCTCGAGCTGCCAGCCATTTGTCAAACTCGTCCTGGCTGACGACCTTCAGTATGCCGTGCATCTTGTAGTGGCCAAGCCCGCACAGTTCCGCGCAAGCGATTTCATAGCTGCCGGTTTCAATCGGAGTGAAGTGCATGTGAATCGCAAGGCCGGGGACGGCGTCTTGCTTGAAGCGCATGGCAGGAACAAAGAAACTGTGGATCACGTCATGCGCCCGCAAAATAACTTCCACCTCGCGGCCAACGGGCACTTCCATGATGCCGGTCACTACGTCGTCCTTCGACGCCGGGTCCGCCGGGTCCAGGCCCAAGGCCGCTTCGCCGCCGGCGGACGGGTCTTCCAACTCCGGCTTGGCGATTCCAAATTTGCCGTCGGGACCGGGATAGCGGAAATACCAGGCGAACTGCATGGCCGTGACTTCCACCTGCGTCGCCCCTTCCACCGCCGGGCGAAAACGTTCCGCCGCCCAGATGGGACTCCCGAGCAAGTTCAACCCGACGAATAAGATCGCGGTGAGAGTGGTCCAGACAATTTCCAGCGTCAGGTTGCCGTGGGAATAGTCAGCGCGGGTGCCCGACTTCTTGTCGTCGCCGTATTTCCACACGAAATATCCCAGCGTCATCTGGGCGGCCACGAAGATAACGCCCATGATGATGATGGTCACGGCGAACTGGTGATCGAGCGCGGCCGTAGAAGCGGACGCTCCGTGAGGAAACCACCAGGTTTTTGCAACGAAGAAGTAAGTGCTGGCCAAGGTAATCAGCCAGATGACGGCGAGAAGAACCAGCCCCATGTACCAAGCCCCCTGCCCCACTCGAATAAATCGGCTTTCCCGCTCGTGAGAGAACGCAGAAACCGATGCGACCGTCCGTGAACGAACGGAAGTGTATCACAGCTCATTGTGATTTATGCAAGGGAGTTCGATGCGTAGTGTCCTATTCAGTTCAGTGCGTTGATTCCAATTTGACGATTCGTCCCGTCATCGACAATGTGAACAGGCACACCAAGAAATTTAGGGTCGTAGTCATCGCGACGACCGCTACTACCGCGCCTAGCAGACAAAACGGACTTCCCAGGAATACTGCTGCGATGCACGAATTTCGTTTTTCCGTGATCTGTCGTTTCTTGTTTTCATGTGACGCAAACTTCGATCAGTGTTTCATTGACGAACGCGGCAGTTTTTGAGTAACATCGGTTTCACCTCAGGGGATCGATGGGAATGTCTGGGAATTCGAAACGTGTTGGTGTAGTCCTTTTCCAACTCGGTGGACCCGATTCGCTGGAGGCAGTCGAACCTTTCCTTTTTAATCTTTTCTGCGATCCCGACATCATTGACTTCCCGTTTTCGCGGCTGGGCCGGCGTGCGCTGGCAAAGCTCATCTCCAAGACGCGCGCGAAAAAAGCATCCCAGCACTACGCGGCTATCGGTGGTTCTCCCATTCGCCGCTTCACCGAGCAGCAGGCCGACGCTCTGGAAGCGCGCCTGATCCGCGAAGGTCTCGACGCGCGCTGCGTAGTGGCGATGCGCTACTGGCACCCATTCACGGCCGAAGCGGTCGCGTCAACTTATCGAAGCGGAATTGGACCAGGTCGTGTTGCTACCTCTTTATCCGCAATACTCGAGCACGACCACCGGCAGCAGCTTGAACGAGTGGCAACGTCGGTGGACAGACGCAGTCCCGACTTCCTGCGTTCCTCCTTTTTATACGTGATCCGCTATATATCGCCGCCGTGGTGGAGAGAATTAACGAGGCGCTAGCCCGTTTCCGCGATCCCGCCAGTGTGCCCCTGGTCTTCAGCGCGCACGGTGTTCCGGTATCGGTGATCGAAAAAGGCGATCCCTACCAGCGGCAAATAGAAGAGACCGTGAGCCTGGTGATGGAACAAGGAGGATGGTCCAACTCCAATGACCATCGCCTGTGCTACCAGAGCAAAGTAGGCGCCAGTCGCTGGTTGGAGCCTTCGTTGCACCAGACCCTGCGGCAATTGGCGGCGGAGAAGCTGCGCGAAGTATGCATCGTCCCCATTTCATTTGTCTCCGACCATGTCGAGACCCTGGGAGAGATTGATCATTGCGCGCGGCAGGAGGCCAGGTCGCTCGGCATCGAGCGCTTTGAGATGACGCAAGGTCTCAATGACTCGCCAACATTTATTCAGGCTCTTGCGGGATTAGTGCTGGCAGCGATCGGCGAGCCGGAAGCGAAGATTCGGGATCAGGAGATGGAACCGGCGGTGCATTCCATGGTCGCCGATTGAAGCACGAGGATAGATTCACGAGACAGATTCAGGAGGACGAGGATCATGGCAGAAAACCCGGATGCGCCCAAAACACCGCCTGCTAAGGAAGCACGCTTCTGTTCCCTATGTGGGGACGGGTGCTGTGGGCACGTCGAAGGCGGCCGCCTCCGCAGGCGTGGCCGCGGTTGGTCCGGAAGATAATAAGGTCAACCAGCGGCCGCCGCCGGCTGGTGTGGGTATCGGTTACAGCTTTTCTGACGGCATGGTTTCTGGCTTTTTTCCGTTTTTTTCTGCCCCGCACTCTTTTCGAACCCGCCACCATCTTCAAGATCGGCTATCCCTCCGATTACGGTTTGGGAGTCGATACAAAATGGCAGCAGAAATATCGCATCTGGGTCGATCGCAGACCAGATCGCATCTTTGTCATCTACGCTCGTTGCACTCACCTCGGCTGCACTCCTGACTGGAAGGCGAGCGAAAACAAGTTCAAATGTCCCTGCCACGGAAGCGGCTACGACGATGAAGGGATCAATTTCGAAGGGCCTGCGCCCCGGCCCATGGATCGTGCCTTCGTCCAATTGGCTCCCGATGGCGAAATTGTCGTGGACACGTCCCGGCTTTATCAGTGGCCTAAGGGTCAGCCGAGCGCCTTCAATGATCCGGGAGCGTTTTTGCCGACATAAGTCTGACTTGAACTCGCTTGAAGCCTGAACGGCCGATTTGGTGCGACTCGCCAGATGCGCCAGAAGAAAGAGACGGAAATGGCTGAAGAAAGTGGTTCGAACGGGAAGAACGGAAATAGCGACAAGACCGAAAAGACCGAAAAGACAACCGGCATCCTGGGGCGAGTAGCCACCGAGGTCAAGGCCGATGTGCAGTCGATCAAGACCGACTTGCCGGCCAAGGCCAAGGAGCAGGTTGATCTTCTCAAGGACCCGACCAAGACTCAGGTTTACACCTCCATCTTTCGCCACAAGCACGACGACACCCCGCGCAATCGCGCTTTGGGCGTGCTGTCGAACGTCTTCCTGCATTTGCATCCGGCCAAGATCAACCGCGATGCTGTGCGCTACAGCTTCACCTGGGGCATGGGAGGAATCACCTTTTACCTGTTCATTGTGCTCACCTTCACGGGCGTGCTGCTGATGTTCTATTACCACCCGACGAAGGTGCAGGCGTTCCGCGATGTGCTCTACCTCGAGCACGACGTCCCCTTCGGGAAGCTATTGCGCAACATGCATCGTTGGGCGGCCCACTTGATGGTGATCACCGTCTGGCTGCACATGTTTCGAGTGTTTCTGACCGGCTCCTACAAGAAGCCGCGCGAGTTCAACTGGAATATCGGAGTGCTGCTGCTGGTGTTCACGCTCCTGCTCTCATTCACCGGATACCTGCTACCCGACGATCAACTCGGTTTCTGGGCGGTTACGGTCGGCACCAACATGGCGCGTGCAACGCCGCTCCTCGGACACGAGGGCCCCTTCGGTCATATGTTGGGCATGACTCCCTACAATGACGTTCGCTTCGGATTGCTCGGCGGCTCGATCGTGGATGCAAACGCGCTTCTGCGTTCCTACATCTGGCATTGCATCGGCATTCCGATCGTCGCTTCGGTGCTGATGATCGTGCACTTCTGGCGCGTGCGAAAAGATGGCGGCATCTCGGGCCCGGCCCCGGTCGTGCTCGAATCCGAAATCAAGGAGGCGCGGCGATAGTTCACACAAATAGTTCACGCAAATAGTTCGCCCAAATAGCTATGGACTGGAAGCAACTCTGGGATATCGCCTCCGCGCCTGACAACGTGCCCATCGTGGCACTGATTCCACTACTCGGCTTCTATATCTATCTGGCCTGGAAGCAGGCACACGCCAATGATCAGTTGATCACGGAACTGGAAGGCGACGCCGCGCTCGCCAAAACCAAATATCGCAAGACGTGGCCCTTTAAGCCGGGATGGCAGAAAGAAATTCACGTCTGGCCATTTCTGTTGCGGGTGGAGTTTCTGGCCGCCATCATCGTCACCATTATTCTGATGATCTGGTCGATCACGCTGAATGCTCCCCTGGAAGAGCCGGCGAATCCGAACTTGACCATGAATCCAGCCAAGGCCCCATGGTACTTTCTGGGTCTCCAGGAAATGCTGGTCTATTTCGATCCCTGGATTGCCGGCGTCGTGATGCCGACCTTGATCATCATCGGGCTGATGGTGATTCCTTATATAGATACCAATCCGCTGGGCAGCGGCTACTACACGTGGAAGCAGCGCAGATTTTCCATCGGCACGTTCCTCTTCGGTTTCATCGTCCTGTGGGTCGCGATGATCATCATCGGGACGTTTATTCGGGGACCAGGCTGGCAATGGTTCTGGCCGGGACAAACCTGGGACCACAACCGCCTAATTTACGAGGTCAACCGCGATCTGCCCGACCTGTTCGGAATCACCGCCAACTGGGCGAAGGCGGTCTTCGGAGCAGTGGTGGTCGGCGGCTTTTACGTGGTGGGCGGGTTCGTGTTGCACGGCTTCTTTCGGCGCAATAACCCGAAAGATTACAAGCGCATGAGCTTCTTGCAGTATTCGACCATGATGTTCTTCGTGCTCACCATGTTCGCCCTGCCGATCAAGATGCTGCTGCGGCTTGGGTTTCATATCAAGTACGTGTGGATCACGCCCTGGTTCAACGTTTAGATGGCCAACGTTTAAGACGACCAACGTGTAGACGACCAAGATTTGGACGACCAACGTATAAGTGCTGCGCAACGCTTAGGAGGAAGTGGTGCCCGAAAAGCCCGTTCCCGAGGATGATCCGCTAGTCCAGAAATCACTGGCCACTTGGTATGTAGTGACGATGGTAATCCTGACGGTGTCGCTGTTCTGGGCCCTGTGGGACGAAGATTTCGGACAGCGTCCCTGGAAGGCCTTCCAGCACGAGTGGAAGGACCGCTACTCCACGTTTCTGAAGACGGCCCGTTCCAGCTCGGCGCAATCGGAAAAAGAAGTCGAGAGCAACAGCGATTACCAGAAGCTGAAGCAGAATTACGAGCAGGCATTCCAGCAGGCCGCGCCCCGCACGAAAGAAATCAACGACCAGCTGCGCACTCTGAGCGCGAAAATCCTGGCGGTACAGAACGTCTTCACCGACCGCCGCGCCTATGTAAACGCGCTGACCTACGATATCGAGACCACAACCAGCGCGTCCTCGAAGCAAAGCAAGCTCAAAGACCTGGCGAAGTACGAGCAGGAGACAGCGGTAGTCGAGTACCCCGACGGCAGTAAGGCGAGCTACACGTACCCAAAACTCGAAGAAACCTACAACGAACTCAAGACGGAACGAGGCCAACTGAGCGCAGAACTGGGAGAGTTAATCAAGCCAGTCAGCGATCGGAAAAACAAGCTCGATGCCTTCGTGTCAGAGAACATGGTTGACCTGACGCCGGTGCAGATTCGCGGCTTGCAGGACAAAACCGAGGCGCTGGACCCGTCTATCCTGCAGATCAACGTGGCCGACGCCAATATCGTGGATCGCTGCGAATCCTGCCACATGGGAATCCGCGAGCCCGTCAAGTTGACCGCGGCAGCGATGGCGCCAAAAGGGAAAAAGCCGGACGACTACGCCCGCGCCTTCACCAGCCATCCTGAGCCGCAGTTGCTCAAGATCCATGATCCCGACAAGTTCGGCTGTTCTCCCTGTCATCAGGGCAATGGACGCGCCACCACCAGCGTTGAGAAAGCACACGGAAATTACGAGCATTGGCTCTGGCCCCTGTTCCCGAAGCCAAACTTCGAGGCTGGCTGCCAGACCTGCCATGCCGCGGACATGTTGCTGGTAAGCGGCGACGTGGGATGGACTCTGAGCGAAGGCAAAGACCTGTATCGCCAGCGCGGGTGCGTCGGCTGCCACCGTTTCGAGGGCTACGACAAGGAACCGGAAGACCTGAACTCCATGGCGCAGCAGATCAAGCAAATGGAGCAGGAGAAAAAGCAGAACCTGAAGGAATCCGCGTTCCTGATGAAGCAGGCCGATTCCGCCAAGACAAACGAGGAAGCCAATCACCTGAACGATCAGGCGGTAGCGCTCCGGGTAGCGAACAGCAAACTGGATTTGCGGATCGTACAGCTCGACCGAACCACCAAGAGCCTGCTCCAGGACATGAAAAAAGTCGGACCCAACCTGAAGGACGTCCGGCTGAAGCTCAACAAGAACTGGATTCCAATCTGGCTGAAGAAGCCGACCGATTTTCGTCCCACGACGCGGATGCCGAATTTCCGGCTGAATGACGGGCAGATTCAAGCGATCTCGGCCTACCTGTGGCAGTCGGCGTTTATCCGACGCGCCGGTGAAGCACGCTCCGGGAAATGCCGGCCGCGGCAAGGAACTCTTCGAAACGCGCGGATGCCTGGGTTGCCACTCCGTCGGCGAAGGCGACCAGATGCAGGGCGGAACATTCGCCGCCAACCTGACGCGCGAGGGCGAGAAAGCAAACTACGATTACCTGGTGCGCTGGGTGCACAACGCGCGTCAGCGCACGCGTCCCTATTGTCCGTCTGAGAAAAAAGATATCGGCCCCGAAGACTACGCCAAGAAGGGCTTGCCCTACGTGTTCGACCTCGAACACAGCAAGTGTCCGAACGACGGCCATGAACTGCAAGTTCAGAACATGACAGTCATGCCCAGCCTGCGGCTGACCCAGCAGGATGCGTCGGACATTGCCTCCTACCTCGTCACGCTGAAGAAGAAGGAGCCCAGTTCCTATCCCGAAGCCGCTTTCATGGACGACCCCAACCTGAAAGACGAAGGGAAGAAGTGGATTCGCCACTTCGGCTGCGCCGGATGTCACGAAATTTCCGGTTTTGAAGATGAAGGCAGGATCGGGACGGAGCTGACCTTCGAAGGCAGCAAGCCCATCGAGCGTCTCGACTTCGCGCTGCTGACAGAGATGGCGGAACGGGGAGACGGCGAGCCCATTAAAGATCCCGAGGATCTTGCGCGTCTACCCGAAGGACCTGCGAAGGGACCGTGGTACTCAAATCTCGGCTTCTTCGAGCACAAACTGGCGGAGCCGAATATATGGGACCAGGGGAAGATCAAGTCGGACACGGAAAAACTCCGCATGCCGAACGTGCACCTGACTCCGCAGCAAATTCGCGCCCTCACCACGTTCCTGGTGGGCAGCCAGGAGAGCGCGCTTCCGGCCTCCTATCAGTACCGGCCTCTCGACTACCGCCGCGACATTCAGGAAGGCTGGTGGGTGGTCAAGAAGTACAACTGCATGGGCTGCCACCAGTTCATTCCCGGCCAGGCATCGGCGCTGATGGGAATGAAGCACTATCAGGATGCGCAGGAGCAGCTTCCGCCCAAACTGCTGACCGAAGGCTCACGAGTCAACCCGCAGTGGCTGCTGCGCTTCCTCACCAATCCGTCGCTAAGTCAGTCCTCAAGCGAGGCCGACATGGATCGCAACGGCGTGCGCTCGTATCTCCAGGTGCGAATGCCCACCTTCAGCTTCTCAGAGAACGAACTGGGCAAGCTGGTGCGCTTCTTTGCGGCGCTCTCGCGGCAGCCGTTCCCGTATATTCCGGATCAGACCATGCCGTTGACGGCGAAGGAAACGGACATGGCACGCGGCCTGTTCTCCAGCACAGCAGCACCGTGCCTGAAGTGTCATGCAACCGGCGATGCGGCTCATGATCGCTTTGCCACGGCGCCGAATTTTCTGCTGGCGCGCGATCGCCTGAAGCCCGACTGGGTGGAACGCTGGATCATCGATCCACAAGCCATCAGTCCGGGCACGGCGATGCCCTCCGGTTTGTTCAAGCGACTCAACAACCACTGGGTATTCGCCGGTCCGACGCCGTCCTCGTTCGAGGGCTATGATAAGGACCACACCCGGCTGCTGGTGGATTATATTTTCCAGCTCACTCCGGAAGAGCAGCGCCGCGTGGCCGCAGCCATGGGGCACAAGCAAACGAGCAGGAACGAAACTCCGCCGGTGCTTCTCCCACTACGAAGCAGGCCAGTGGAAGCGCTCAGTACCGGACCGCCTGCGGTTGAGACCCAGCGGATCCGGAGGAACGGGCAGGCGGGCGTTAGAATATGGACAAAGCTCTCATTCCAATTTGAGGAAAGGTGCAGAGAAATCATGAACCGAAAACAATGGTTAGTTAGACGAGGATTAGTCATGCTCGGCCTATTCGTGGTCGTGGGCCTGGTTCTGACTGCATGCAGCAAGAAGCCTTCGGAAGAACAGGCTGCCGCTCCGAGTACGATGCAGTCCGCCCCGGCACCGGCAGCGACCCCGATCGATCCGGCGACCGCCGCCAGCATCAGCGGCACGGTGAGTCTTGATGGTGCCGCGCCCAAGGAAGCGAAAATCGACATGAGCCAGGATCCCGCCTGCAAGGGCATGAATATGGCCGAGACTGTGGTTGTGGACGGCGGCAAGTTGGACAACGTCTTCGTGTATGTGAAGGAAGGCTTGGACAACCGGACGTTTCGACACTCCCGAAAGACGCCGTGACCATCGATCAAAGCGGCTGCAAGTATCATCCCCATGTTTTGGGAATCATGACCGGACAGACGCTCAAGGTCATCAACAGCGATCCCACCACTCACAACATCCATCCCACGCCGGCCAACAACCGCGAGTGGAATGAGTCGCAACCCCCGCAGTCCGCGCCGTTGGAGAAGACCTTCACCCGCGAGGAAATCATGCTGCCGGTGAAGTGCAACCAGCATCCCTGGATGAAGATGTATGTCAACGTGGTCAAGACCCCGTTCTATGCGGTCACTGGGCCCGACGGCAAGTTCGAGATCAAAGGCCTTCCGCCGGGCGACTACACCATAGCCTTCGTGCAGGAAAAACTGGGCACGCAGGAGCAGAAGGTCACGGTGGCGGCGAAAGACAGCAAGACCGTCGATGCGACGTTCAAGGCGCAATAACTGAAGAGCGGGCCGGCGGAATCGTTGGCCCGCATTTCAATCTTGAACCATGCCGAGCAGCGTTGAGCAGGAAACGAGGAGGGCTGTTGCTTCCGATGATGCTGGTGATCTCCATTCTCATGGGCGTAATCCCTCTCCTGGGGATTGCCTGGACTATCGTCACGGGTACGGTCACGACGGTCGACGGCTTGTTCATGAGTCTGATCCTGCTGACTCTCTCCGCCGTCTTCTTCCTGAATGCTTTCTGGGAACTGCGTGACCGTGGAGCGCTCGCGTTTCTCCACAAGAAGAAAGCGGCGGCGCAGGCAGCGCCCAAAGCAACGCCCGAAAGCAAGCCCAGAGCGACACCCAAAGACGCCGAGCCCAAAGAGGGCGAGAGCTAGGGCGGCGACCCAAGCATGGCTGTGCAACCCATCCCACTCGTTCCGTCGGACGCAGTCCGCAAACCTCGGGGAAAACCCTGCCCAAAAGCCGCCGCGTCCGCGCATGTCCACTCGCAACCGGATTCTGTTCTTCGTGACAGCGTGGCTGGTCGTGCTGATGCCGTTCATGTTCTGGTGGGCCACATGGTTTGGCCGCGCGCTCAATCCCAAAGAGATGAGCGAGTACCTCAACGACAGCAGTCATCCGCGGCACATCCAGCACGCCATCGTGCAACTCGGACAGCGCATGAGCGCGCACGATGCGAGCGCGGCGCAGTGGTATCCCGATCTGGTGCGGCTCGCCTCCAATCCGCGCGAGGAAGTGCGGAGCACCGATGCGTGGGTGATGGGACAGGACACGACAGGCCCTGGTTTCCACGAGGCGCTGTTGAAGTTGTTGCAGGATCCCTCGATGATCGTGCGCGGCAATGCTGCGCTGTCGCTGGTCAGCTTCGGCGACAGTTCGGGGAGAGCGCAGATTGTTTCTCTATTGCAGCCAGTCGAGATCACCGCTCCGAGCGGCGGGCGAATCATGGATACAGCTGCGGTCGGGACGGCGATCCACCAAGGCGGACTGATCGCGAAGCTGCAGGATGGCCAGGAAGCTCGCGAATTGCGTTCGCCGATCACTGGGCGCGTGCGCACACTTTCGACAGCGACCGGCGCAAGCGTGGTTCCGGGAGCGGCGATTGCGACCATCGAACCCGGCGAAGAGCAGGTCTGGGAGGCACTTCGCGCCTTATTTCTGATTGGCCAGGTGGACGACCTGCCTGCGATTCGTCCCTATCAAAGAGAATTGCCTGAAGTTCCGGAGCGGCTGCGCCAGCAGGCGATTGAGACGGAACGGGCGATTCAGGCGAGAGCCGCCAGCAAGTAAATGCTGGCTCGGAATTAGCAGCTCAGACTAGTAAGTCATCGGCCCGACTTCTTTTTCCACTTCCGCAATGTCCACCATGACGATGGCGTCCCACGGGCAGCCGTCGAGGAACGAGCCTTCCGGGCCTTTGCTGAGACACTTCTTGCACCCGATGCAGAGAATCGGATCTACCTCGATGCGGCCGAATGGCGGATGATCTTCATCCGTAATCCAGAACATGCAATCTTCGACCGGGCAATACTCAACGCAGGCGGGCGATCCGGCGCAACCGGTGCAGCACTCGGTGATGACGGCAAGTTCTTTCGGTTTTTTCTTGCGGGGAGTAGTCAGGCCCTTCGAGCGTGGCTCCTGTTTCAGCTCGTCGGGCACCATCCCCGGCGCTTTTGCGACTTCCGGCCCGGTTGCCATTTGAGCTGAATTATATCGTGGGCTGCGGCTTTTGCAAGGTGCCTTCTGAGCGCTCCGTGGGCGCGCATTGTCATTCGCATCCGGCGCACAATCAACGCTACGAAGGCGTGCGAGGGCGTCTGAATATTATTAGCGCCGCTATCGTGCCTACCAAAGCTGGAACCGGCAGAATGAATACCAGGAGAACTCCGCAAATAAACTGAGTATTGAAACAAGGCGATCCTGGCGGGGGATGGCCACAGCGCAATGACTCGGCAATACTGACGATAACCAGAAAGAGTGGTGACAGCAGCAGCACACCCAGAATCCGTTTGCCAGCGCTCATCTGCCGCCAGGACCGAAAGACCCAATAGGCCGCTCCGCAGAACACGAGAGCGATTAGACCAAGCACCATCTCGATCAAGCGCATGCAGGCACTATACGAAGGACAGGTGGGCCGTTCAAGCCGAATCCAGGCTGGAGTGGGTCACCCGCCACTCCGAGATAACTTAGCTGTTGAGGTCGTGATGTAATGCGTCGGCTGCTTTTAGAGCGGTCTGCATGGGCTGGAAGTCGTGTCGCAGGTAATCCATGTACCAGACTCCTGCCAGGATTACTACGGCTGGGGCCATGAAGTAGATCGGCATCTTGGAGGCGAAGTCGCCGATTACGGTGCCGACTCCGAGAATGGCCAGGACGTTCTTGGTCGAGTCGATGGCTGCTTCGCGGTCTAGTGATCTAAAAAAGGCAAATGGGTTTTTCATGCAATCCTCGTCTGGGTGTCTGAGATTGGAGCGGGGAACATACTCCTTGCTATTACTCCAATGATATCAATCATTTTGGCTTCGTGAGATGGGGCGGCCCTGGAGTCGGGGGTCAGATTCCGAACCCTTTAACCACGGATGGCACTTGCGCGGGGAAACCGTTGCTTCGAACAGCTCGGCGCAGTGTCAGCGCCAGAGCCGGGTGGTGTAATCCGCCATGCTGAGGCTGAGCAGAATGAAGAGGAAGAAGATCGCGCTCACTATGACCAGACCGGTCAGCTTTTCGTGCGTGTATTTCACGTGCATGAAGAAAAGCACGACTAGCGTGGCTTTGATGGTCGCGATGGCCAGGGCGACGATGATGTTGAATGGGCCGAGGTCGATGAAGGCGGCACCCACGGTGATGCCCGGTGAAGACGAGCAACGCCAGCCAGATGGCGATGGACGAACCGAGCGTAGAGATGTGCTCGGCGGGTGTCTGGTCGGGTGCGGAATTGTGATCCTGCATATTTCTCACCTATGCTGACCTCACCTATGACGGTCGATCAGGTATAGCAACGGGAACAGGTAAATCCAGACAATATCTACAAAGTGCCAGTACAGACCCGCGTTTTCTATGGGCGTGTAGTACTGGGGAGTGTATTTGCCGCGCCACGCCATGTAGGCGAGGAATCCGAAGAGGCCGATGCCGATGATCATGTGCAGGGCATGCATTCCGGTCATGGCGAAATAGAGCGAGAAATACATCTCGGCGTGATGAGGGTTGGCATACTGGCGTTCGGCGGCTGGGAGCTTCTCCTGCCCGGGGAGTAACTCGTGATAGCTGAAGCTGGCTCCGGGGACGTGATGCTTCTCGAATTTCTCGGCATACTCGTCGGCTTTGATGCCTAGAAAGACTATGCCGAGAACGATGGTTGCGAGCAGCCAGAAGACAAGCGCCATGCGTTTGCCTAGCTGGGCGGCGCGAACTCCCAGGACCACGGTCAAGCTGGAGCAGATGAGTACGGCGGTGTTGATCGCGCCTAGTCTGATGTCCAACTGCTGGCTGGCGGAGCCGAAGTCGGCAAAATACTTGTAGCGGTAGACCAGGTAGGCGCAGAACATGCCGCCGAAGAACATTACTTCCTGGGCGAGGAACACCCACATGCCCAGGCTGGCGGCATTTTTCTGCTGTGCCTCGGTCTCGAAGTGGTGCAGGAGTGC
Organism: uncultured Acidobacteriaceae bacterium; assembly: GCA_963826845.1. Taxonomy (GTDB): domain Bacteria; phylum Acidobacteriota; class Terriglobia; order Terriglobales; family Acidobacteriaceae; genus Acidiflorens. Next base: position 58,751 of record CAWGYS010000013.1, on the reverse strand, counting down.
CGGGTTCTCGTGCGCGTGTTGCTCGGCCACGACTTGACTAGTGGGCAACGGGAGCCTCCTGCGTCTCGGGAACCTCGGCCATGTCTTCGTAGTTATAAGCTTCCCAGGTCACGACGGGCGGCTCGTCGAAGTTGAAGGTTGGAGGCGGCGAGTGGGTTTGCCACTCCAGGCCGGCGGCGTTCCATGGATTTGCGGGGGCGATCTTGCCATAGCGCATGGACCACAGGAAATAGATCATGGGCAACAGGTAACCGACGGCGAGAATGGTCGCGCCGGCGGTCGAGAGCACGTTCAGGATCTGGAATTCGGGCGGATAAGAATGATAGCGTCGCGGCATTCCCATGTAGCCGAGGATGAACTGCGGGAAGAAGGTCAGGTTGAATCCGATGAAAACGATGAGCGCGGCGAGTTTGCCCCAGCCTTCGGGATACATGCGTCCGGAAATTTTTGGCCACCAGAAATGCATGCCGCCGAGGTAGGCCATGACCATGCCTCCGACCATGATGTAGTGGAAGTGGGCGATGATGAAATAAGTGTCGTGCACGTGGACGTCGACGCCCAGGCAGGCTAGGAAGAGGCCGGTTAGACCTCCGATGGTGAACAGTCCGATGAAGCCGAAGGCGTAGAGCATCGGGGTCTGGTAGGTGATGGAACCTTTGTACATGGTGGCCGTCCAGTTAAAGACTTTGATCGCCGAGGGGACGGCCACGAAATAACTCAGCAGCGAAAAGATCAGCGCGGCGTAAACGGAGATGCCGGCGACGAACATGTGGTGCGCCCAGACGAGGAATCCGATCACGGCGATGCCGAGCAGGGCCAGCGCCATCGCTTTGTATCCGAAGATGCGCTTGCGGGAAAAGCAGCAAACGATTTCGCTGATGATGCCCATGCCGGGGACGATCATGATGTAGACGGCAGGATGGGAGTAAAACCAGAACAGATGCTGGAACAGGAGTGGGTCTCCGCCAAGTTTTGGATCGAAGATGCCGAGGTGGAACAGACGCTCGAGCGCTACCAGAACCAGGGTGATCGCCACGACGGGAGTTCCCAGCACCTGAATGATGCTGGTGGCGTAATGGGCCCAGACGAACAGCGGCAGGCGGTTCCAGGTCATTCCGGGAGCGCGCATGCGGTGGATGGTGACGATGAAGTTCAGTCCGGTGAGGATCGAGGAGAAGCCGGCGATGAAGATACCAAGGGCGGCGGAAATAACGTTGGTCTTGGCAAACTCGGTGCTGAGAGGAGTGTAGAAAGTCCAACCGGTGTCGACGCCACCATTGAGGATGGTGTAGATCATCAAAACGCCGCCGATGATGTAGAGGTACCAGCTCAGCAGGTTGATGCGCGGGAAGGCTAGATCCCTGGCTCCGATCATGAGCGGGATGAGGAAATTGCCGAGCACGGCGGGAACGGCGGGAATCAGAAAGAAAAAGACCATGATCTGGCCGTGCATGGTGAAGAGCTTGTTGTAGGTGTCGGACTGGACCAGGTCGCCCGCCGGAGTCAGTAGCTCCAGGCGGATGAGCAGCGCGAAGAAGCCTCCGATAAAGAAGAAGAAGGTAATCGACATCAGGTAGAGCAGCGCGATGCGCTTGTGATCCACGGTCAGGAGCCACGACTTGAGCCCATGCCCCGCGTTCAGGTAGTTCTCGCGCTCTCCGAAATCTGGTCCGTCAGCTGTTGCCATTTACCTCACCTGTACTTTTTCGTCTTCTACTTTTCCTGCTAGCACTTTTCGAATCTAAGGTTGCGGAGTTGCCATCGCCGCTCCGCTGCTGTTGATGGAGCTTCCAGAGAGCGGCGCGGACAGCGACTTCACGTAATCCACGAGTGCATTCAGTTGCTCGTCACTGACCTGTCCCTGAAAGGTCGGCATCACGGGCTTGAAGCCTTTGACTATTTTTACGCCGGGTTCGAGGATCGACTCGCGAACGTAATTCTCGTCGGCGGTCACGGTGCGTCCATCTTCGAGGAGCACAGGCTTGCCGAAGACGCCGACCAGATTCGGACCGCGGCCCTGCGTGTCAGAGCGGTGGCAGGTAACACAGCCGAGTTCGGAGAACAGTTTCTGTCCGGTCACGGCCAGCGGCTGGTTGCCGCCACCGCCGCTCAGCCATGCTGCGTAGTCGCTCGGTTCCATGGCCACCACCCAGCCGATCATGCCGGAGTGCTGCGTCCCGCAGTACTGGGAACAGAACAGATGATAGGTGCCCGCCTTGGTGGCGCGGAACCAGATTGTCGTATAGCGACCCGGGAGCACGTCCTGCTTGATGCGAAATGCCGGCACGAAAAAGCTGTGGATCACGTCCTGCGAGGTCATGATCAGCTTGACGTCGCGGCCGACGGGGACATGGAGCTGGTTGATTTCGCGCTGGCCGCCTTTGTGCTCGAACTTCCACATCCATTGCTTAGCAACGGTGTACACCTCGGCAGCGTCCTGTGGAGGCGTGCGTTCCTGGAAGAAGATAACCGCGCCCCAGATGTAGAAAACCAGCATCACGCAGAAGGGGATAATGGACCAGGTCAGTTCGAGGTGGGTGGAACCTTCGATCTGTTCGGCGCGCCGTCCTTTTTGTTTGCGGTACCTGACGGCGAACGCCGTGAGTACGGCGAAAATCATCGCGGTCATGATGCCGGAGACGAGCAGCAGAAAGATGAACAGGGCATCCACGTTGCCTGCGTTTGTGGAGGCGCTCTCCGGCCAAAATGGAATGTGTCCAAACATGATTACCTGACCTGCTCCGCTCCTTGAAAGTTATCTGGACGACGGTTGTTCGGATCGCGGCGAATCAGCACAAAGAAAAGCGCTCCGAGGCCCGCCATGGTGGCCACGGCCATCAATTGCAGAATGCGCAGGATGGTGGCACTGTATTTACCCTGCGTCGGATCGTAGTGATAGCAGTAGAGCAGCACCTGGTCGACCACGTTGCCGATCCGGTTCTGTGACGCTTCCACCAGGGCCAAGCGCACGTCTTTGGGCGGATACTCGATGCCGTAGTAGTACTGGGCGATCTTGCCTTGCGGCGTCAGCACCATGATCGCGGTGGAGTGGGCGAACTGCTCGGTCTTGGGATCGTATTCGTACTGAAATCCGGCTGCTTTTGTTACCGCGGCGATCGCGTCCGGCTGGCCGACCAGGAAGTGCCATCCCTGCTCGGCACCGGGGCGGTTGTAGCGGCGCAGAAACTGCTCTTTCTTCTTGGCCGCTATCTCGGGCGTGTTTTTTGGATCGAAGCTGATGGTGATGACTTCGAATTCCTTGCCGATATCGAACTTGAGCACGCGCAGAGTGCTCTCCAGGCCGCTGAGTTCTTCGCCGCACAACATGGGGCAGCCGTAGTACACGAAGTTGAGGATCAGCGGCTTCTGGCCGAAGTAATCTCCCAGCTTTACCTGGCGGCCGAGATCGTCGGTGAAGGTGAGATCCGGCGGAATCTGCTGGTTCAGGTTTTGCTGAATGCCTACATTCTGCAATCCCGGCGGACGCACGTTGGGCGGCGGCGACATGATGTAGTTGCCCTGGGCCCAGGCGACTCCGGCGAGGAGCACCAGACCGAAAAGGCCAACTGCCATCGAGTTCGCGAACTTCTTTGTGCTGCGCACTGCAGACATCCTTTCTGCTACGTCAGTACTCAAGATCAATTTCCCGAAGCGCCTTTGGGACGAACCGGCAAGCCGCGCTGCGCGATCAACTCCATGGCGCGGTCGATCGGAATCCGCACTGTGCCTTTGCTTTTATCCACCCAGTCATAAGTGGCTAGCGTCCGATCCTGATCCTCGATCAAGGGGCCGAGCTCGCTGCGCTCGCTGGCTTCGAGGCGTGGCTGCGGAAAACTTTGCGGGTCCTCATGCGTCACGATGCGAGTGTCGGCCTCCGGCGTAGCCATCGGACTCAAGGGAGGCTGGTGCGTGCTGGCGTAACTGTCGAGGAAGCGGTACATGCCGAACACGATCAGAAAGATGACGACGCAGAGCACGACGAGACCTGCAAAAAAATACAGGGCGCTGTTCGAACGCATGTCCTCTTGTTCGAACCCCTCGTTATCAGGCATCGGTGGATTGACCAGGTGCTGATTGGGCGCCGGCTGATTCGTGATCTTCGGGTCACTCATGGGCGGGCTCCAATACGTCCTGTGCGGTCGCGTCGTAAACCGGAACCAGCGGGCGCGCACTCAGGTTGTGGCAGAAGTAGGCAATCCAGATTCCGCCCATGGCGAAGGGGATCACGATTTCCGCGAGGTTGACGGTAAAAGTCTCAGAGAAGCTGGCTTCGATGTGCCAGAACAGGTCAACGTAGCGCGCGACGAGCATCCACGAGGCCAGCCAAACCAGGCGGGTAACGTCGCGTTTGAAGGAGCGCGAGAGCAACAGGAAAAACGGAACGAAGAAATGGAAGATCACCAGAAACAGCCCAACGTACTGCCATCCGCCGTGGAGACGACGGTAGTACCAGGTAATCTCTTCCGGCAAGTTGCCGGCCCAGATGATGAGCCACTGCGAGAATGAGAAGTAGGCCCACACCATGGTGAACGCGAGCAAAAAGTTGCCGTGGTCGTGCACAAAATTCGGCTTCAACAGATGTCGACATGGGCTGATAGTTGAAGAGAATGCGTTCGATGACAATGGCGAAGCACAGGGCCGAGATCAACTCTCCGGCCACGAAGAGCAATCCGTAGATGGTCGAGACCCAACTCGGATCGAGCGACATGACCCAGTCGATCGCTGCGAACGAGATGGTGACGGTGTAGAGGATGATGCCGGGGGCGCTTACCATCTTGAAGCGCGCGCTGGTGTCGGCGAACGGCGGTCGGTCGTGCTCGAAAGAAAACTTGCTGAGGAAGTACTGCAACGCGAACCAGATGGCAAAGTAGATCACGGCGCGGATCACAAAGCCGCGGTAGTTCAGGTAATCGCGCAGGATGAAAGCGTGTTTTTCCAGATGCTCGCGAATGGCGGGGTCGGCGATGGAATCGAGTGGCATCGCCCACGGATAGAGCCGGCGCACCGCGAATATTGCATAAGGAATGAAGAGCAGGATCAGCAGCGGCATCGTGCGCATCGACGCCCCGAGGATGCGCCGGATCACCGTGCCCCAACCGCCGCCGGTCATGTGGCGAACCATGACGATCGCCATTGAGCCAAGGCATATGCCCAGCCAGTCCATGTAGGAGAGCAGGTATCCGCGGAAGAAGACTGTCGGGTCGGTAAAGGCCAGGTAAAGCGCGACCACACTTGCCACGCCGCCGATGACGAGCGATCGCCTCTGGATCACCTTGATGATCGGAGGCGTCGTGAGATCGAGCTGAGATGCGGGTATCGTGCTCATTCCGTCTCCGCCTTTGACGCCTTCGCCGGGCTCGGCGCTATTTGTGGCAACGTCGCTCCGGTACCCAGTGGCGCGAACTCTGGAGCCTTCGAGGGGATGCTCTGTCCCGATGGAACGTCGGCCGCGGTGGCGTTCTGGCTCAACTGCAACGCCCGAATATAGGCGGCAATGCACCAGCGATCGCGCGGCGGGATCTGTTCAGAATAATTCAGCATGATGCCGAAGCCGTTGGTGGTTACATCGAAGAAATATCCGATAGGCGCTTTCTGCAGCCGTTCGATGTGATATGAAGGCGGCTTGCGCACGAACCCGCGCGACGGGACGATGCCGTTTCCGTCACCAACGCGTGAATGGCAGGGCGCGCAGTAGATGTTGTAGCGTTGTTGTCCGCGCTCGAGCACTTCGCGGGTGACCGGGAATGGCATGTAGTCGCCGTCATTGTTTCCGATTTTGCCGGTATAGAAATAGGCGTCGGCGCGCTCGTCGCCGCGCGCCACGGTGCCTTCGACCAGCGAACGCGCCGACCGCTGGTCAGGAAAGAAATCACTCTTTGCCAACGGGTTGTAGCGCGGCTGCACGTGCATATCGAGACGGCAGCCGACGGTAGCCATCACGGCCAGTATCACCAGCGGCGCGGAAGTTCGCCCAAAATTGCGCCCGAGTTTGCGGAGGCTCACCATGAATTTAGCTGGGGACCTCCGAAATGGAGCGGGCGTGCAGACTTTCCAGAAACTGGCGGGTGCCGGTCGCGTCGTACTTGGGATCGCTGGCGAACACGATCAGGAAGAAGCGGTCTTTGCTCGCGAGCACAAAGCGCGGCACGTTGAAGACCGGGTGGTACGGCATGGGCAGACCGTTCAACGCGAGCATGCCGAAGACCGCCGAGATACCGCCGAACAGAATCGTGAGTTCGAACGTGATGATGATGAACGACGGCCAGGAGTGATAGGGGCGCCCACCCACGTTGACCGGGTAATTGACGACCGCCATCCAATACTGCATCAGGTAGCCGGTGAGGCCTCCGACGATGGCGCCGATCAGCGTTACCAGCGCCACGTTGTTCTTGTGAAACCCGATGGCGTCGGCCAGTTCTTCCACCGGGAAGGGGCTGAAGGCGTCGATCTTCCGATAGCCAGCCTCATGGGTTTGCCGGGCGGCCGTGACCAGATCCTGGGCCGAGGCGAACTCTGCCATGATTCCGTAAATTGGAACGCGCTTCATTCGGGCTTCACCTCCGCTTCAGGCAGCAGAGTGCGCATTTCGAAGATGGAAATCATCGGCAATATTCGAACGAAGAGGAACATCGCGGTCAGGAACATGCCGATAGTGCCGAAGAAGGTTATAAAGTCCCAGCGGGTGGGGTAGTACATTCCCCACGACGATGTAACGAAGTCGCGCGACAAGCTGATCACGATGATGACGAAGCGCTCCAGCCACATGCCTATCAGGATGACGAACGAGATCAGGAAGAGCCACACCGGGTTGGTGCGCATCTTGCGGAACCAGAGCAACTGCGGGATGAAAATATTGCAGATCAGCAGCATGTAGTACAAGCCGGCGTAGGGGCCGTGGAGACGATTCCAAAGCAGAGTCTGATCGTAGCGATTGCCGCCGTACCAGCCGTCGAAGGCTTCAATGGCGTAGCCGTAGGCCACGATCCAGCCGGTGGCGAGCATGACCTTGGCGGAATTCTGGAGGTGGCGATCGGTGATGAAGTCCTCAAGGCTGTAAATCTTGCGGATGGGAATCGCCAGCATCAACACCATGGCGAAGCCGGAGTAAATGGCGCCGGCTACGAAGTAGGGCGGGAAAATCGTAGTGTGCCAGCCGGGCACAATCGCCACCGAGAAGTCGAAGCTCACCACGGTGTGGACGGAAAGCACCAGCGGAGTCGCGAGGCCTGCCAGCAGCAGGTAAGCCGACTCGTATCGGGCCCAATGGCGGGCGGAACCGCGCCATCCCATGGCGAGCAGGCCGTAGCTCATGCGCGCATACTTATTTTCGGCGCGGTCGCGGAGAGTGGCCAAATCCGGGATAAGTCCGATGAACCAGAACAGGAGCGAGATGGTGAAATAAGTCGAGACCGCGAACACGTCCCAGAGCAGCGGGCTGCGGAACTGCGGCCAGTAGTTCATGGTGTTCGGGTAGGGGAACATCCAGTAAGCGACCCAGGGACGGCCGGTATGCACCAGCGGAAAGATGCCCGCGCAAGACACGGCAAACAGGGTCATGGCCTCCGCGAACCGGTTGATGGAATTGCGCCATGACTGCCGCAGCAACAGAAGGATAGCGGAGATGAGCGTGCCAGCGTGTCCGATACCGATCCACCACACGAAGTTGACGATGGCGAATCCCCAACCGATGGGGATGTTAATGCCCCAAATGCCCACGCCTTTCATAAACAGGTAGCCGAGCGCGTAGAGCAACATCATCGTGACCAGGAAGCCGGCTCCGAAGCCGACCACCCACCCCATCGAGGCCGGCCGCGTCAGCACGATGGAGCTGATCTTGTCGGTGATGGTGGCGAACGTGTAGCCGGGCTCGATGACAGGCGCCCGCTCGTTCGCGGCGTCGCTCGCGACCTCGCTCCTCACACCGACTTCGTTCCGATCGTCTGACATCTCTTGCTTGCGCTCCGCTTACGTTTCCAGTTCAGGGTTGGGGTTGCGAATCTCGGCCAGGTAAGTTGTGCGTGGTCGGGTATTCAAGTCGGCCAGCAGACCGTAGTTACGGTCCTGCGCCTTGAGTTTCGCGACCCGGCTGTTGGGATCGTTGATGTTGCCGAAGACGATGGCATCGGCCGGGCAGGATTGCTGGCAGGCCGTCTGCAATGATCCATCTTCGATTTTGAATTCGCGATTCTCGCGCACCGCCGCGGTTTCAGCGTTAATGCGGTGCTCGGTGATGCGCTGCACGCAGTACGTACATTTTTCCATGACGCCGCGGCTGCGCACGGTGACGTCGGGATTGCGCATTAATTTGTACTGCGGAGTCTCCCAGTCCTGGAAAAGCAGGAAGTTGAAGCGGCGCACTTTGTACGGACAGTTGTTGGAGCAATAACGCGTGCCGATGCAGCGGTTGTAGACCATATCGTTCAGGCCTTCGCTGCTGTGGACGGTCGCGCCCACCGGACATACCAGTTCGCAGGGCGCATTCTCGCACTGCATGCAGGGCACCGGCTGGAAGTAGGCCCGGGGTGCGTCGCGGTCGCCCTGATAGTAGGCATCGACGCGAATCCAGTGCATGTGGCGGCCGCGCACTACTTGCTCTTTGCCGACCACGGCGATGTTGTTCTCTGACTGGCAGGCGATGATGCAGTTGTTGCAGCCGACGCAGGCGTTGAGATCAATCGTCATTCCCCAGGCGTCCGGCGACTTCTTGTAGTCGTAGCCGGGATAGAGCGTGAGCGCTGCGGGCGGCTGGTCTTCCTGGGCGAATTTCGGCTCCTTGCGGTATTCCTCCAGTGTCGCTTCTCTTACCAGCGGGCGCGTTTCGCCGTCGCCCGTATCCATGGTCTGGTAGCCCTGGGTGGAAGCGAGTTGATAGTGGTCTCCGGTTTTTGTGAGCTTGCCGCCGGTTGCGATCCAGAGCGCGTTTGTTGTGCGCAGGGCGTAGGCGTCGAATCCGGCGCCAGTGCCGGCGCGTCCGGCCTTGACGCGACCGTAGCCTAGATGCACGGTGACGGAATGATCGGGATGTCCGGCCTGGATCCAGACCGGGCCGGTGACTTTTCGTCCGCCCAATTCCAGTGTGACCACATCCATGGTCTTTATGTCCTCGCGCTCGGCCATTTTCGGGCCCATCAGGACGGCGTTGTCCCAAGTCAGCTTGGACATGGGCTTGGGCAACTCCTGAAGCCATCCGTTGTTGGCGAATTGTCCGTCATAGATGGAGGGATCGCGACGCAAATTGATTTCGAGACTGTTCGCGTCAGCATTAGCATTAGCGGCAGCTGCGGCGGGGAATGACTGAGACTTCAGGGAAACCGCCTTCGGCGTGTAGGCCGAGCCCTCGATGAATCCGTCGTTGAGCGTCTTGCGCCACCATGCCTCGAAGTCCGTACCGGCGTGTTGTTTCTGCCAATAGGCACGTACGAGGTCGTATCCCGAGGCATCGGATACTCCAATCAGAGTCGACAACATTTCGTGAGCGCTCTTGCCGGCATAGAGCGGCGCGATCAGCGGTTGAACGATACTGAGCGTACCGTCGTAGGCGCGGCCATCGCTCCAGGCCTCGAGGTAGTGCGACTCGTTGATGTTCCAGTGGCAGAGTTCGGCGGTTTCGTTCTCGTAGAGACCGTGGTAAATGCGCAGGCCGACTCTGGAATTTTTCAGGCAGTCGGCAAAGCCAAGATCTGCGGGCGCATCGTAAACCGGGTTACCGCCCATGACGACGAGCAGATCCACCTGCCCCGCGCGCATGTCGGAGACCAGTTCGCGGAGGGATTCCGTTTGGTTGACGGGGTTGGCGTCTACGGGGTCGGTGTAGAAGACGGTTTTGCCGACGTTGCCGAGTGCGGCGTTCATGGCGTGCGCCAGGGCGTGCACGGTCGGTGGCTGATAGTCGCCAGCGATGATGATGCTGGCGCCCTTATGCTTCAGTAAATCCCCTGCGGCGACGTCCCAACCGTCAAATGGGGCGGTCCTTACGGCGGTTAACCCCAGTTGGGAAGCTAGCTCTCGCGCGTAATTTTCGATCTCGCCTGCGCGCATCGGTACCCGGTGATCGGCTTTCGCCCCGGTCGCGGATGGATTGCTCTCGACAACATACAGCCGGCACATTTCCGTGTCCGGATTGCGTCTCTTCGCGAAATCGCGGATGTAGCGCACATTGCCGGGGAATCCGGCGGACAGGAAGTCGGCATCCAGCGAAACGATCACGTCGGCTTTGGAGAAGTCGTAGCGCGTCTCGACCGGCTGGCCAAACGCCAGCTTCGCGCCTTCCAGAACATTGTCGCGATTCGTTGGCTCGTAAACATGCCACTTCGCCTGGGGATACATCGCCAGAAAAGCTCGCATCTGGTCTTTCAATGTTGGCGAAGAGATGGTCTGGGTGAGAATGCGAATGCCCGCGCCACCCAATCCCTTCTGCACGACGAGGCGGCCTTTGATTTCTTTCACGAACTCCGCCCAGGGCTCGACATCGCCGATGTGAGTGATGGACTGGGAGCGGTCGGGGTCGTACATTCCGAGTATCGAGGCCTGTGCGAAAATGTCGGTGCCGCCGAGACTCGCGGGATGCAGGTTGTTGCCTTCAATCTTCGTTGGGCGGCCGAGATGGCTTTCGACCAGCAGCGGATTCGCGTATCCGCTAAGCGTGAACGCGGTGGCGTAATACATTGCGACGCCCGGAATGACCTGCTCGGGCTGGCGGACGTAGGGGACGATTTCCTGCAGGGGCAGCTTGGTGCATCCGCTCATGCCCGCCATGGCGAGAGAAGCGCCCATCAACTGGAGGAAGCCGCGGCGGGAGACGGAATCGAGCCACTCCGACGCGCCCTTGGGAAATTCGCGGTGCAGCATGTCCTGAAATTCGGGCGACCCGGCGAGTTCTTCCAGACTGCGCCAGTACTCCGGCCCCTGCGTTTCTTTCAGCTGGAGCTCGACAGCAGCGCGGTCGAGCTTCTTGCCGGTGTCCTTGCCGGGACAGACGTCTTCGCGTTTTGATTTACCGTTTTCCATCTTCCTGAACTTCGATCCTAGGTCTTCAATTCCAAAAATCTCAGCGATGACAAGTGCTACAGCTCGTAATGTCCTTCTCACTACGCAGCTGATATTTCTTAGCCAGCGCTGCACCGAGCGAACCCTGATCGGTATAGCTCGTGCCGTCCACCTGCACCGGCAACGATGCGGTGGGCTGCTGGTAGCGCATGTTAAACACCTGGTCGCGCGGGCGCAGAATTTTTTCCGGCGCGCGGTGGCAGTTAAGGCACCACTCCATCTGCAACGACGCCTGCTGGTACATGAGCGGCATCTGGTCCACCGGCCCGTGGCAGTCGTTGCAGCCAACACCCTTGGTGACGTGGATGCTGTGGTTGAAATAAACAAAGTCGGGCAACTGGTTGACGCGCGTCCACTGGAGCGACTCGCCGGATTGATAACTGGCGCGAACCGGCTCCAGCATGGGAGCGTTCGTCCAAATCTGGGAGTGACAGTTCATGCAAGTCTTGGTGGGCGGAATACCGGCGAAACTCGACTGTTCGACCGAAGTGTGGCAGTAGCGGCAGTCGATGCCGAGGCCGGTCACGTGGTGCTGGTGGCTGAAGGGCACGGGCTGCGACTTTCTCACTTCCGCATTGGTAATGTAAGGCGAGCGCTGCACCTGCACCAGCACCCAGAACAGCACTGCGACGACAAAGACCGGGCCAAACAGCGAGGCCCGGGAAATTGCATTAGCGCTGCGCGGGAAGATTTGCATTGAAGACCGCGATTGCCTGCGGGCCCGGCTTGCGCCGCTCCCGGCTGAATATGACGGTATAAATTACGTTACTCGCCCTGTGACGCACGATACTTAAACAGGTGAGTATATACACTTGAGAGGTGTTTTGGAAACATTTGGACGCAACTTTCTTGGTTGCGCTTAGTTAATTCTAAGCGGCGTGCGAGCCGGCGAGTTTTTCGGGAATCGAGATCGAAAAATTGTCAGCGCAGGTTCATGACCAGCAGTTTGGGTTCTGTCATTTCCTGAATCGCATCGCGCAAACCCTCGCGGCCGAGTCCGGAATCTTTGACTCCGCCGTAGGGCATGTGGTCGATGCGGAAGGTGGGCACGTCGCCCGCAATCAAGCCTCCGACTTCGAGTTCGTCGTATGCCTGAAAGATGAGTTTGGCGTCGCGCGTGAAAAGTCCGGCCTGTAGCCCGAAGGCGGAACTGTTGATCTGCTTCAGCGCCGACGCGAAATCGTTGTAAGGTTCGACAGTCACGACCGGCGCAAAAATTTCCTGGCAATTGACTTTCATGTTGGGCTTGGTGCTGGTCAACACGGTGGGCTCAAATAAGGAACCCTTGCGATTGCCGCCGCAGAGCAGGCGCGCACCGCCGCGAACCGCCTCCTGCACCCACTCCGCGGCGCGGATAGCGTCGTTTTCGCGGATGAGCGGGCCGAGGTCGCTTGATTCGTCCAGCGGATCGCCGACTTTCAGTTTGGCGACTGCCGCCAGCAATAGTTCGGTGAATTTCCCATAGACCGAGTGTTCGACCAGAATGCGTTGCACCGAAATGCAGGACTGCCCGGCGTAGGCGAAGCCTCCGGTGACGCAGCGGTCGGCGGCGTAAGCGAGGTCGGTATCGCTGTGGACGATGACTCCCGAATTTCCTCCCAGCTCAAGAACGACTTTTTTCTTGCCGGCGTTGTTCTTGATGGCCCAGCCGACGGCGGCGCTGCCGGTAAAGCTGATGAGCTTGATACGCTCGTCGGTGACGAGCAGGCCGGAATCTTCGTTGGAGAGAAGGACGGCGTTGAATCCACCGTCGGGCCATCCCGCTTGCTGAATAACCTCAGCCAGCAGCAGGGAACTGAGCGGAGTCTGAGGTGCGGGCTTGAGCACCATGGAACAGCCGGCGGCAATTGCGGGTGCGACTTTGTGCGCTACCAGATTCAAGGGAAAATTAAAGGGAGTGATACCGGCGACGGGGCCGAGCGGGAAACGTTTTACGATGCCCCAACGTCCGGCGGTTGACTGCTGCCAATCCAGCGGTAAATACTCACCGTAGCCGCGAACTGTCTCCTCAGCGGCGACGTTGAAGGTAAAAACAGCGCGATCAACTTCGTTGCGAGCGCTCTTGATGGGCTTGCCCGCTTCCAGCGCAAGCGTGCGCGCAAATTCTTCTCTGCGATCGTGAATGCCGGTCGCAATCTGGCGCAGGACTCGTTGGCGTTCAAAGGCGGGCAGGCGGCGGGTGGTTCCGAAAGCTTTGACGGCGGCGGCGATAGCGGCTTCGGCGTGCTCGCGGCGTCCCTGATATACGTGCGCTATAAGGGTGCCGTCGTAAGGCGCGTGTACGTCGATGATGTCGCCCTCTTCCAGCCACTTCCCGTCGAGGAAAAAACCGTGGGTTGCAACCGGAGTCACCGTCATTTCAGCCATTGACTACCTCTTTCGAGCGCGCATGACGATCCCCGTCCCAATGGTTCGCGCACAATGAATCGCGCCTAATGATTATAGAACTCCGCGGGAAGCGCATTATCAACTGGGAAAAATATCAGGTCTAGTGTGCGGCCTGAGATCTGTTATTTGTCGGTCATTTGTCGCTCTGCGGTTTGAAGCGGTCATCGACTTCCACTTGGTATCCCGCGACCAGGCGATTGGTTTCGTTGGCCATGCCGACGACCGACATCAATTCTTTGAACTGCGCGTCGGTCATCCCTTTGTGTATCGCGGAGGTCGTGTGCGAGGCGATGCAGTATTCGCATTGGTTCGTGACCGACACGGCTACGTAAATCATTTCTTTGGTGAGCGCATCGAGCGCTCCGGGAGCCATGATCTGCTTGATGTCTTCCCAAGTCCGTTTGAGCAGGACGGGATCGTGCGCGATCGACTTCCAGAAATTATTGATCCAGTCGGTCTTGCGCGTGGCCATGATGTCGTCATAGATGGCACGCACTTCGGGACTGGCGTCGGCGTATTCGATAAGGCCAAAGATGGACATTCAATTCTCCTCGAGGAAGGTGTCAGGTGCCAGGTGTCAGGAAAACCGAAAACGCTCAGGTCTGTTCCCGACACCTGACACCTCGCATCTGAGACCTGCTTTTCTCATGACACCCAGTCTAGAACTTTGTAGTATGCCCCGGCCAATGGCAGAAACCAGGGCTTGCCGTTGTACAGGCCTAGCGGCGCGCCGGGAAACGGGATCTCCGCGAAAGGATTATCGGTCTTCCCCTCGGCGATCCACGCCGCCATTTTCTGGCCTTGATACGTTGCCATGGCAACGCCGTGTCCGGCATATCCTACAGCAAAGTAAATGCCGTCAAGTTGCCCTGCGTGCGGCATGATGTCGAAGCAGAAATCGAGCGTACCGCCCCAGACGTGTTCGACTTTCGTGTCGCGCAATTGCGGATAGACATCGATCATGCCGAGGCGCAAAATCTCGGCGCTTTTGCGGATGGTCTGATCGGTTTCTGGAAAGAAAGCAGCGCGGCCACCGAACAACATGCGGTTGTCGGGTGTGAGCCGGTAGTAATAAAGATAGTTCTTGGAATCGTAGATCTGGCGGTTGCGCGGGCTCAACTCGCGGGCCAGCGCTTCGGAGAGCACTTGGGTCGTGATAATAAACGATCCGATGGGAATGATTTTCTTCCGCAATGCCGGAGTCGCCGCGCCGGTGTAGCCGCTGGTTCCAACGAGGACGTTGCGCGTCCAAATCGGGCCCTGAGAGCTGTTCAGGCGGAAACCGGGCGCGCCGTCACGCGATTGGCGCTGGATGTTTTGCAGCCGCGTGCGCTCGCAGATATGAGCCCCGGCCCGCATGGCGGCGATGGCGAGTCCGGCCACATAGCGCGCGGGATTTAGACCCGCTGAAATTTCATCCACCATGCCTCCGTAATAAATGTCGGACCCGATTTCGCTGCGGAGTTGATCTCGCGGTACGATGCGCAACTGGTGGTTGAACTCGCGGGCGATTACTTCTGCCTGGCGAGCGTAGTCGTCGAAATGCGCTTGTTTGCAGGCGACTTCGAGGTGTCCCGTGCGATTGAAATCGCAGGCGATGTTTTCATCTTTCACGATGCGCTCGACGGCGTCGATGGTCTCAAGCGACGCGGCGTACATGCGGCGCGTAAGCTCGCGCCCATACCTCGAGATGAGCTGATTGACACCCAGTTTGAGGCCGGTGAGCACCATGCCGCCGTTGCGTGAACTCGCGCCCCAACCTATGGTTTCGGTGTCAAGCACGACCACCTTCGCTCCGCGTTTCGCAAGCGAAAGTGCGGCGGAGAGTCCGGTGAATCCGGCTCCGATGATGGCCACGTCGGCGCTCTCCGGCAATGGCTGCGCCGGAGCGGTCGGCAGTTGAACAGTGGTTAGCCAGTAGTTAAGTTCCTGCGGCATGTCGTGGGCGAAATCTTAACCACAGGGAACACAGAGGAACACGGAGGAAAATCCCGTCGTCCCTTCTGCACCTCTGCGTCCCTTGTGGTTAAGGCTCTTTCTCGCCGCCATGATAAACGATTGCGTCATGAGCTACAGCACCGCCGTCTCGTGAATCGTCCGCCCCTCGGCAAAGCGCGAGAAGTTCAGTAGAGAGGCGTCAATCAGACCGGTCTTCCCCGTCAAGATGAGGTCGCTCAGAATTTTCCCGGTGGCGGGTGAGTGCATCACGCCGTGTCCGCTGAAGCCGTTGGCGAAGAAGAAGCCGGGCACTTCGGGAGATTCGCCGAGAATCGGGTGATGGTCCGGCGTCATTTCGTAAAGCCCGGCCCAGGCCCGTTTTGGATTGACTGCGACATTTTCGAACACAGGGACGCGATCCGCAGCGCGGGTCAGGATTTTCTCGATGAAGTTTGCGTCGAAGTCGGTTTTGTAGCCGGGCGTTTCTTCGGGATCGTTCCATGCCAGCAGGAATCCGCGGCCCTCGGGACGGAAGTGGAAGCCGGTGGACATGTCAACGATCATGGGTGCGGTGTGCGGAAATTGGTCAAACGGCTCGGTCGGGACCAGCATGCGGCGCAATGGTTCTACAGGCAGATCAATGCCCACCATCTTCGCGATAGAAGGGGCCCACGGTCCGGCGCAGTCAACCACCGTGCGCGTGGAAACGGTGTCGCGGGTGGTCGCGACTTCGAACCTGCTGTATTTTCCAGTCCCAGCGCGTGTGATTCCAGTGACGCTTGTGTTCTTCCAGAGTGTCGCGCCGTGGTCGCTTGCCCAGGTCATGAATCCGACCATGGCGCTGTAAGGATCGACGAAACCATCGGTGGAGCAGAAGCTGCCCCCTACAATGTCGTCGGCGCGGAGCTGCGGAAACAGGCTGCGAATTTCGTCACCAGCCACGAGGCGCACATTCTTCAGTCCCATAGCGATCTGTTTTTCATAGTTGGTGCGCAGGTAGGCCAGGTGCTTTTCGCCGGTTGCACAAAAAAGATAGCCTTGCGGACGGTAATCGCAGGGATGGCCAAGCCGCTCCTCGAAGCTCGCGTAGAACGGGATCGAGTACAGCGACATCTGGATGTTGACCGGCGTAGAAAACTGAGCGCGGACGCCGCCCATGCTTTTGCCCGTGGATCCCTTGCCCTGCGCGGACTCGCGCTCTATTACGAGAACGTTCTTACAACCGGCCGCGACCAGGTGGTAGGCGATGCTGGAGCCGACGATTCCTCCGCCGATTAGGACGACGTCTGCAGTGTGCATGGCACGTTTCCGTGACGTGTCAGGAAGTTAATGCAGCGAGGCCGACCCTGGCCAGGACGACGACGGCGAACCATCCGAACACGATAGCGAATGCGGTGCCACGCTTGACCTTGCTGATGCAGGCGATGCCGATTGCGGTGAGGACCAAGGTCCAGATGTTTAAGACATCCAACGGCGTAAGAAGGGCGCGCAGCACCGCAGAGCCGTCCGGGCCGATGAAATATCCGGGATTCGTTGCCACGGGATTCTGAATGTTAAATCCATCGCCGCTGACTCCTGCCAGCAGCGACAAGATTGCCAATAACGGCATAAGCAATGCCGGAAGCCGTGTATAAACCACCAGCGCAAACATGGTCGAGTATTTCACTTCGGCGCTCGCGCCAAACTTGAGGGTCGCGAAAAGAACGGCGGCAAAGATTGCATACACCACGAGCGCAACAACAGGAAAAGCGTAGGTGATTATCTTGGTGATGGTGGTCTGTAGCGCGATGTTCTTCTCGCGCTGATCGGCGGGCAGGCTCTCAAGACGATCGGCCTGCTTGGGCTGCAACTGGATCACATTATCCACCACCTTGCGAAACCCGACCTTCTGATCGACAACATAACTGAACATCACAGAAATGATCGCAATGATCAGAAATGGCGCCCACCAGCTGGCGTTCCGCCGAAGATCGGTGAAAGTCTTGCTGGGCGCGAAAAAAGTGTCGACGAGGCGCTGTCCTTCCGACAGCGGCGCCGGTTCCGCCGATTGCGGCTGAGACGGGAGTGGTGGTTGCAAGGGTACCGAAGGGTTGGTCGCCATATCTTCTCCTCAAACAGTAGAGGATTGTAGTTTCCTTCCGTCCGAAGGACAACAGGAAGCGACGAAATTCTACGACGCCGCCATCTCCGGCGTCGCCGCCAGCAGTTTGCGGGTGTAGGCGTGTTGCGGCTGAGTTGTGATCTGCTCGGTGCTTCCGATCTCGACAATTTTGCCCTGATACATCACCGCGATGCGGATCGAAAGGTAACGCACCACCGGCATGGAGTGGGAGATAAACAAATAAGTGAGGCCGAAATCGCGCTGGAGCTTCTGTAGAAGGTTCACAACCTGTGCTCCTACGCTCACGTCGAGAGCGGAGACAGGCTCATCGGCGACGATGAACTTCGGGCGTAGAGCGAGAGCGCGGGCTATGCCGATGCGCTGCCGCTGGCCTCCGGAGAATTCGTGCGGATAGCGGGGCATGGCGGATTCGTCCATGCCCACGGAGCGCAATAGCTCCGCGACGCGCTGGCGGCGGGCGGCGCGGCTCAGGTTTTCTCCTCTGATTTCCTGATGAATGATGAGCGGCTCGGCAATCACATCCTCGACGCGGTAGCGCGGGTCGAGCGAACCGAACGGATCCTGGAAAATGATCTGCATGTGTCGTCGCGCGCCGCGCATTTCGGAGCCGCCAGCTTTCAGCAGATCGTGGCCGTCGAAGAGGATAGTGCCAGAGGTTGGCTCGATGAGGCGGAGAATGAGGCGTCCGAGCGTGCTTTTGCCGGAGCCGGATTCACCCACCAGGCCCAGCGTTTCGCCTTCGCGGATGTCGAGTGAAACGTCATCCACGGCGCGCACTTCGCCAGAGCGCTGGCTCCCGAACGGAGATTCGGCGAGGCCGAAAATCTTCGTCAGGTTGCGAACTTCGACAAGTGGCACAGATCACCTTCTCGAAAGCATCGGTTGAACCTACATTCCATATCCCAGAATATGGAATGCGCTTTGCTCATCCCGCAATCCTCATCCTGCAATCATCGGTACCGCAGCCAGAGCCGCGACCATGCCAATGGTGCGGGCGCGGCTGAAATGCTCGTTCAAAAAGATGCGAGCGAGCAGAACCGTAACCGCAGGATAGAGCGAACTAAGCACGACTGCATCATCGAGCCGCCCGATTTGACTTGCGCGGACGAAGACGGCGCTGCCGGTGATATCCAGGATTCCAGCTGCTATCGCTATGCCAAGCACCGGAGCTGGTACTGCACGCAAATGTCGTCCGAAGAGGACGAAAGCACCGGTCACCAATAAAGACGCGAGTCGCGAACAAGCGGAAATCCACAAAGGTGAAGCGTCGCCTGCCTGGTGAATGCAGAGGTAAAAACCGGCGAAGCCGATTCCGGCCACGACCGCCATGCCCAAACCTTTTGGGCGGCCTCCGCCAGCTTCGGTGCGGGAGATCAGCCAGACACCGATGCCGGCCAGAATAAAGCCGAACACGTGCCGAGGGCCGGGAAAGCCTCCCGCAAACGCGGTCACGATGGTGGGAATGGCCGCGCCTAGAACGGCGGCGACGGGAGCGATCAGTGCCATGTTGCCGGCGGCCAGTGAACGATAGAAAAACGCGAGAGCAGTGCCTCCGAGCGCGCCAGCCATGAGTGACCATTCCACGCTGCATGCGACCCGGGAATGACGCACCGACCAACAGCGCGATGGCGCTCATCACGACCATTCCGCTGATATGCACGATGGAGGTAAATAGAAATGCGTTGGCGCGGCGCGCGCCTACTCCACCCAGAAAATCGCTCGCGCCCCAGACGCCGACAGCGGTCAGGCTATACGCGGCTGGGATGTATGGGGCGGGGATGGGCATGGGAATTCGAGATTAGCACGCAGCGAGCACGATCAGACGAACACAGGTCGGCCGGCTAGACCGTGACTGTTTCCGGCTGCGACTTTCCGGCGAGTAATTGTCGGAGGACGTACTGCAGTATGCCTCCATTGGCGTAGTAGAGAGCTTCTTGCGGAGTGTCAATACGAACCACGGCCTGAAATTCCGCCGTCTGGCCGCCGTTCACGCGCACGGCGATCTTGCGTCCGGAAGAAAATTTCTCGACGACGTCGCGAATCCCGGCGATCTCAAACACTTCTTCGCCAGTCAATTTCAGCGTGTCGGCATTTTCTCCGGGCAGAAATTGCAGTGGCAGAATGCCCATGCCGACGAGATTAGAGCGGTGAATGCGCTCGTAGCTCTCCGCAATCACGGCGCGAACGCCGAGCAGCAGCGGCCCCTTGGCCGCCCAGTCACGCGAAGATCCGGAACCGTACTCTTTGCCCGCGAGAATTACGAGCGGCACTTTATCGGCAAGGTATTTTTCGGACGCGTCGAAGATTGACATTTCCGCGCCGTCGGGCAGATGGCGGGTGAATCCGCCTTCGGTGTTCACCATTTTATTGCGCAGGCGGACGTTGGCGAACGTGCCGCGCACCATG
Source organism: uncultured Acidobacteriaceae bacterium (assembly GCA_963826845.1). Classification (GTDB taxonomy): domain Bacteria; phylum Acidobacteriota; class Terriglobia; order Terriglobales; family Acidobacteriaceae; genus Acidiflorens. Next base: position 38,851 of record CAWGYS010000013.1, on the reverse strand, counting down.
ACTTCGTGATTGCCGCGGCGCGATCCGTAAGAGTTGAAATCCGCCGGCTGCACGCCGTGGGCGATCAGGTATTTTCCGGCGGGGCCGTCTTTCTTAATGGAGCCCGCGGGCGAAATATGATCGGTGGTGACGCTGTCGCCGAGCACGGCCAGCACGCGCGCGCCCTTGATGTCTTCGATCGCTGACGGCTTCAGCGCCATATCATCGAAGTACGGCGCCTGGCGGATATAGGTCGAGTCTTTTTCCCACGCGTAGGTTTCGCCCTTTGGAACGGGCAAGCCGCGCCAGCGCTCGTCTCCCGAGTAGACCTCGGCATAGCTCTTGCGGAACATTTCAGACGTAATCGCAGTCGCCGTGGCCTCCTCAACTTCCTGTTGCGATGGCCAGATGTCGGTGAGATAGACGGGCTTGCCGTCTTTGCCTTTTCCGACGGGATCCTTGCGCAGGTCAATGTCGATGCGCCCGGCGAGAGCGAAGGCCACGACCAGCGGCGGCGACATCAGATAGTTGGCGCGGACTTCAGAATTGATTCGACCCTCAAAGTTTCGATTGCCGGAGAGCACCGAGGCGACGACCAGATTCTTTTCGTCGATCTCTTTCGAAACTTCAACCGGCAGTGGGCCGGAGTTTCCGATGCAGGTGGTGCAGCCGTAGCCGACGAGGTTGAACTTTAACTTCTCCAGATACGGCATCAGTCCGGCCTTTTCCAGATAGTCGAGGACGACTTTCGATCCGGGAGCGAGCGAAGTCTTGACCGTCGCCGGAACTTCGAGACCGCGCTCCACCGCCTTCTTTGCCAGCAGTCCGGCGGCCAACATCACCGAGGGATTTGACGTGTTCGTGCAGCTGGTAATCGCGGCGATCACGACGCTGCCGTGCCGCAGCGAGTGGCCATTCGTCGCAACATGTTCGTGGACGTTTGGATCCTCTACACCGACCGCGGTCGGACTTCCGCCTTCCTGCTCCCAGCGATTGACTTGCTTGCGCGTTGAATCGGTGGGAGCCGCCGCCGCGGCCTTCGCTTTCGGCTTGATCAGCGATGGCAGAGCCTGCGCAAACGACTCGCCCGCCTTCGACAACACCACGCGATCCTGCGGGCGCTTCGGTCCGGCGAGACTCGATTCGACGGTGGCCAGATCAAGACTCAGCAGTTCGGAATATTCGGCCTCGGGCGTTTTGGCATCGTGGAAAAGGCCCTGCTCGCGCGCATAGGCTTCGACGAGCGCGATCTGCTCGTCGCTGCGGCCGGTGAGTTTCAGGTAGCGCACGCTTTCTTTGTCGATCGGAAAAATTCCGCATGTGGCACCGTATTCGGGAGCCATGTTGGCAATCGTGGCGCGATCGGCGAGTGGCAGGTCTTGCAGGCCGGGGCCAAAGTACTCGACGAACTTGCCGACCACTCCATGCTTGCGCAGCATCTCGGTGATCGTAAGAACGAGATCGGTGGCCGTCGCGCCTTCGCGCAGACGGCCGGTCAGCTTCACGCCGACGACCAGCGGGATCAGCATGGAAACCGGCTGTCCCAGCATGGCAGCCTCGGCTTCGATTCCGCCGACGCCCCAGCCCAGCACGCCGAGTCCGTTCACCATGGTGGTGTGGGAGTCGGTGCCGACGAGCGTGTCGGGATAGGCGGTGCGCTTTCCGCTGCGTCGTCTGTATGTACGAAAACCACGCGCGCCAAATATTCGAGATTGACCTGATGGACGATGCCGGTGTCGGGCGGCACGATGGCGAGATTGCGGAAGCCGGTCTGTCCCCAGCGCAGAAAGGCGTAGCGCTCTTTATTGCGCTGAAATTCCAGCAGGGCGTTTACATCAAATGCGTTGGACGAGCCGAATTCGTCGACCTGCACAGAGTGGTCAATCACCAACTCGGCGGGTTGTAGCGGATTGATGAGCTTGGCGTCGCCGCCCAGGCGCTTCATGGCGTCGCGCATCGCGGCGAGGTCCACGACCGCAGGAACGCCAGTGAAATCCTGCAGTAGAACGCGGCTGGGGGTGAAGGCGATCTCCTTTTCCGGCTTCGAATTCTTATTCCACGCCGCCAGCGCGCGAATTTCGTCCTTCGTCACGTTGCGGCCGTCTTCGGTGCGCAGCAGGTTCTCCAGCAGAATGCGCAGTGAGAACGGCAGGTGCCGGGTAGAGATTCCCTGCTTGTCGAGAGCGTCGAGGCGGTAGATTTCGTATTCTTTGTTGCCGACTTTGAAAGTTGCGCGAGCGCCGAAACTATTGGATGACATGACTGCCTTCCTTCACCAGCTCCGGTACAGGACCGGGGCGCAATGCGAAGTGGTAACACAATAGTGTAATTCGTTTCGGAAGGTAGTGTGGGGGAGGACGCGCGCGTTGATGAAGTAATCGGCGTTACCGCACGCCCGTCCAAATCTGATAAACGACCACGCCGACCATGAACACCAGGTAAATCCTGAGCGCCCAGAAAAGGACCATCTCGGTCCGCGTGAGTTGCCGTCGCGGGCAATGGTGATGTTCCTTAGTCGAAATGATCTGGTCGGGCTCAAGCGCTGTCATCACTGAAGCGATTTCTTCGCTGCTGACTTTAGCGTTCGCGTGGTCATCGGGCGCAGAATCAAATTGTTTTTCCATCTACCTGCCTCCGATAATTGCCAGTGCATTGGGCGCAATCACACTGACGCCAAATAGAAGGCCCGCGCCGACCAGGATGATGACGACTCCCAGGGCGAGCACATTCGCCCAGCGCGGACTTACCAGAGTGCCCATGATTTCGCGATCGTTGACCAGCATATACAAGAAGAGAAGCGCCGGAGGCATGGCCAGAACCGCGATCACGTTGACCAGCAGCACGATGTACACCAGCGGAATTCCAGGGATCAGAACCAGCCCTGCGGCGGCAACGGCTTCGACCAGCAGCACGAGATAGAACGACCGCCCCTGCTTGAACGGGAGATTCAAACTGTGCGGGCGGCGCGCGACTTCTCCGAAGGCGTACGCTGATGACGTCGAAATCGTAATGGCTGCGACCATCCCGGCTTCGAAGATACCCAAGGCGAAAAGCGCCGCTCCCCAGTGTCCGATAAACGGCTCCAGCGCCTGGGCGAATTCTGCGGCCTCGAAGTTTGCAGTCGACATGTGGTGCAAGAACAGCGGGGTCGTCGCGAGCATGGTCGCGAGGGCGGCGACTGTCGCCAAAGCCGCTCCCAGCATCGTGTCCAGTCGCCCCATGCCGATGTCGCGCGTGGTGAGACCTTTGTCCGCGATCGCGCTTTGCTGAAAGAAGAGCATCCACGGAGTGACGGTCGCTCCGATATTGGCCAGTAGGATCAGAACCGTTTCCTGGGTTAGCCCGCCCGGAAGAGGACTCCACGTCAGCAAAGAGCGGCCCACCGCGCCCCAGTGCGGATGGGTCATGAGCGCCACCGGGACGAACACCAGGTTGAACAGGGCGGCGCCTAAAATGATCCGCTCCCACGTCCAGTAGCGGTGCGTCATGAGCGCGACCGAGAGCACCAGCAACGCGCCCATCACGGCAACCGCGGGCGGCACTCCGAAAAATCCCAGGCCCGCGCGGATGGCGATGAACTCGGTGACCAGCGTGAGAAAGTTGCCCACCATCAGGTCGATCATCGAGAACCATCCCCAGAAGGGGCCAAAGCGATCGAAGATCAACTCGGCGTGTCCGCGATGAGTGGCCGCTCCTAAGCGCACCGTCATTTCCTGCACCACACAGGCCATGGCGAAGGTGAGCATGATGAAGGGCACGAAGAAACCGATGCCGAAGCGGGCGCCGGTTGCGGCATACGAGAGCATGCTAGGTCCATCGTTTTCCCCGAGCATCACCAGGATGCCGGGGCCAATGAGCAACCAGAACAATCGCAGCCGCGGCCGGAATCCGCGCCGAGCCCGCGTTTCCGAAACTCGTTCGCGGTCGTGCGCTCGATCGATGTCCTCGTGGGTGATGACTACGGTGCCGCCAGATATTGGCCGGTCGCCAGGGACGTGGCCCGGAGCGGCGGATTGGGTTACGGTCAGCGCTCGCGGCTCCGATGCTGTCTTTGGGTTTTTCATTCAAGCGATGCAATGCGAAAGGTCGTGGGGAAAAGCGACGGCGCACGCTGATTGATTAGCGTAAGTATACATCAGGACATAAACTACGGTTAATTACTTTTGCGATTTTCCATCCACCGCTTTAACCCAGACCCTTTCCGCCGCGGATACGCCCAGCGAAACCCGGCCGGCGCCGGTGGTCAGGGTAAGCGTGTTGTCGTAATTGCGATGCGCGACGTGGACCCTGGCTCCGGGGCGAATGCCGCGTTGTTCCAGAAATTCCAGCAGGTGGCGATCACGTTCGTAGATGCCGCTCACCTGAAAATTCTGCCCCGGTTCAGCCTGGGCGAGAAGCACCAGGCCGCGACGGCGGCGGCTCGCAGGGCTTTCCAGTTCCGTGAGATTACCGTGCGGGCATGCGACTCCACGGCCGAGTTTGCCCAGCAGCCTGGCCTCGAAGTTGGGTGAGACCGCGTGTTCCAGACGTTCCGCCTCGTCGTGGACTTTGTACCATTCCATTCCGAAAATTTCTGCGAGCATGCGCTCGATCAAATGGTGGCGAACCGTCAGCTTGCGGGCAATCTTTCGTCCCGTGGCAGTCAGGCGAACGCGCCCGTCGGCATTCACCCGTACCAGACTGTCCTTCTTCAATCGACGCACTGCCATGGTTACAGCAGGGGGCGAAACTTTGAGCCAGTGGGCGAGCGTGGCTGAAATGACGGGCTCGCCTTCGCTCTCAGCCTCGAGAATCGCCTTGAGGTAGTCCTCTTTGGAAACGGTGATCACGCTAATAGATTATACGGCGGGATTAAGCATAGTTAACCATTAGAATGCGCGGGCAAAAGGTTAGAGGTCAGAGGTCGGATTGCAGAGGTTAGAGCTCAGGGGGATGAACCTTTGCAATCTGACCTCTGCCCTCTGCAATCGCCCCTCTCGTTTGACATCATCTTCTCGCGCCCCTACCCTTGAATGTCTCGACCCATGAAGATCCTCGTCATCGGCGGCGGCGGGCGCGAGCACGCCCTCATCTGGAAGCTGCGGCAGTCGCCGCGGGTTACGAAAGTCTATTGCGCGCCGGGGAACGGTGGCATCGCGGACGACGCGGAGTGCGTCGCGGTAGACATAAAAAGCCTCGACGCAATGATCGCACTGGCGGACCAGATTCAGCCCGACCTTACCATCGTAGGGCCGGAATTGCCGCTCATGCTGGGTGTGGTGGATGAATTCACGCGACGCGGGTGGCGCACGTTCGGCCCGACCAAAGCGGCCGCGCAGCTTGAAACCAGCAAAAGTTTTGCCAAGGAGTTCCTGCAACGCCACCATATTCCGACCGCGCACTATGCGATCTGCGATTCTCCGGAGCAGGTGCGCGACGCGTTGCCGCATTTCCATACTCCAATCGTGGTGAAGGCCGACGGACTGGCTGCCGGCAAAGGCGTGGTCATTGCCAAAACCAAAGACGAGGCTTCGAATGTCGCCAACGAAATGCTCACCGGCCGAATGCTGGGCGAAGCAGGATCGCGTGTAGTGCTGGAAGAATTTCTACAAGGCGACGAACTCTCGTTTCTAGTCGTAAGCGACGGCGAGCGTGTCGCGCCTCTGGTCGCGGCACAAGATCATAAACGCGCGGGCGACGGCGACACCGGTCCGAATACCGGCGGCATGGGAGCCTATACCACACCGACCATTATTGACGACCAGATGCGCGACTGGCTCGTCACTCACATCGCGCGGCCGGTGGTCGCCGGCATGAAGGCCGAAGGCGCGGAGTATAAAGGCGTCCTCTATTGCGGATTGATGATGACCGCGCGCGGCCCCATGGTGCTCGAATTTAATTGCCGCTTCGGCGATCCCGAGACGCAGCCTATCCTGATGCGTCTCGAAAGCGATCTGGTCGAAGCCATGGAAGCGTCCATTGACGGGCGCACCAGCGATGGCGATTTCAAATGGTCGAACGATGCGGCGGTATGTGTGGTGATGGCTTCGGGCGGCTATCCGGGAGCCTACGAGGCGGGCAAGAAAATCACCGGGCTGGCGGATGCAGCGAAGTTGGACGGTGTGGAGGTCTTCCATGCGGGGACGTCGAAACGAGATGGCGCGTTCTATACTTCCGGCGGCCGCGTGCTCGGGGTAACGGCCCGCGCCGCAGAGTTGGACGCGGCAGTGCAGCGCGTCTATGAAGCGTGCGCGAAGGTCGGATTTGAGGGCGCGCACTATCGCAAAGATATCGCGGCGCGGGCGCTGAAGAAGAGTTAGTAAGTAGCGAGAAGATTTGTGGCATATAAATCGAGCATCAGAGACAGGGGATGAACGCAATCATGAGCAAGCCACTAGTTTCAATCGTAATGGGCAGCGACTCCGATCTGGAGATCATGCGGGAAGCCGGAAAAGCTCTCGACGAATTCGGGATCGCCTATGAGATCGATGTAACTTCAGCCCATCGCTCGCCCGATCGCACCGCTGATTATGCGCGCAAGGCCGCGGGGCGCGGGGTTCGCGTGATCATCGCGGGTGCTGGCGGAGCGGCACATCTGGCGGGAGTGATCGCCGCGCACACGACTTTGCCAGTCATCGGCGTGCCGATTCCCTCCACTTCGCTGCAAGGTATGGATTCGCTGCTCGCGACCGTGCAAATGCCCGCGGGCATTCCGGTGGCGACGGTCGCTATCGGCAAGCCGGGCGCAACCAATGCTGGAATCCTGGCGGCGCAGATACTCGGGGTCGCGGATGCGGCGATGGCGAAAAAACTTGATGCGCACAAAGAGAAGCTGGCGCGCGGCGTGGAAGAGAAATCAAAGAAACTGAAAGCGACGCAAACGGAGTGAGCAACTCCGTTTACAGCTTTAACCCTTTCAGGTATTCCCGGAAATCCTTGCCTAAGTCTTCGCGCTTCAATGCGAACTCAACTGTCGCTTTGAGGAAGCCGAGTTTATCGCCGGTATCGTGGCGGCGTCCTTCGTAGACGTAGGCATACATCTTTTCGCGCTGCAGCAGTCCGCGCAGTCCGTCCGTCAGTTGCAACTCGCCGCCCGCCCCTGGCTTGATGTTCGAAAGCGTATCGAAGACGGCCGGCGTCAGAATGTAGCGCCCGATCACGGCCAGATTTGAAGGCGCATCCGCCAGCTTCGGCTTTTCCACCAGGTCGAGAACTTCGTACAGCTTGCCGCCGGAGCCCGCCACTTCTTTCGCCTTCAGCACGCCGTAAGAAGAAATTGCGGGCCCGTCGACGACCTGGGTCGCGATCACGGAACACTGCTTCTCATCGAACACATTCATCAGTTGCTTGAGCACCGGCACTTTGGCATCGATGACATCATCGGCGAGCAGGGTGGCAAAGGGCTCGTCCCCAATCAATTCGCGCGCCGTGAGCACGGCGTGACCGAGGCCCAGCGCTTCTTTCTGACGTACATAGGCGACGTAGATCATGTCGGAGATCTGGCGCACGATCTTGAGCAAGTCGGTCTTGCCCTTTTCTTCGAGCATTTTCTCCAGCTCGTAGCTGACGTCAAAATGATCTTCGATTGCACTCTTGCCGCGTCCGGTGATGATGATGATCTGGTCGCATCCCGCCGCCACGGCCTCTTCCACGCCATATTGAATGATGGGCTTATCGACCAGCGGCAGCATTTCCTTTGGCTGGGCTTTGGTGGCCGGGAGAAAGCGGGTGCCTAGTCCGGCAGCAGGGAAAATTGCTTTGCGGACTCTTTGGATCTTGCGGCGGTCGCCAGTGGCTCGTCTTTCGTCGGTCATTTGTTTGTGTTCGCTAGTCGTTCGTCGCTAGTCGTTCGGGCATCGTCTTCGGTCCTACCAGTTGCGCCGCGGAACAATTGTACTGCTCGCCTTTATACCTGACGCACGACTTCTTCGCGTGCTTCGAGTTCTTCCAGCAGATCGCGCAGCGTCTGCAATATTCCTTCGGCGCTGGCGATCTTGATGGAGAACTTCAGCGTCCCGTCCGGAGTAAATTGCGTGCCCTTCTGCGATGCCACAAAGCGCGCCAGCTTGCCCGGATCAATCGCAGCATTCGGGCTGAACTTGATGTTCACAAACTCGCGTTTGCGCTCTATGGCGTTGGCTCCGACGCGCATGGCTTGCAGTTTGAGCGCCGCGTACTCCAACAGGTTTCGGACAGCCCGCGGCGTCTCGCCATAGCGATCGATCAGCTCCGAGCGCACGTCGTGCAGCTGCGACTCGGTCTCGACTCCGGCGACTCGCTTGTACATGCGCAGCCGCTGGTTCTCTTCTTTAATGTAGTCGGACGGAATGCGAATGTTGAGGCCGAGATTGAGCTGGATTTCCGTTACCTCGACGCCCGCTTCGCCCTTCATTTCGCGGACGGCGCGTTCCAGCATCTGGGTATAGAGTTCGAATCCCACCGCTTCGATGTGGCCGCTCTGCTCTCCGCCGAGGAGATTGCCCGCGCCACGCAATTCGAGATCGAGGGCGGCAATCTTGAAGCCGGCGCCGAGGTCTGAGAATTCTTTCAAAGCCGCAAGACGACGGCGAGCAATCGGAGTCAATTCGATTTCCGCGGGAAGAAGTAGATATGCATAGGCGCGGCGGTTCGAGCGGCCCACGCGTCCGCGAAGCTGATAAAGCTCCGACAACCCCAACCGGTCGGCGCGATTGATGAGGATGGTGTTGCAGAGAGGAATGTCGAGGCCATTCTCGATAATCGTGGTCGAGACCAGGATGTCGGCTTCATGATGCATGAATTTCAGCATCACTTTTTCCAACTCGCCTTCTCCCATCTGGCCGTGGCCCACGGCAATGCGCGCATTCGGAGCCATGGTTTGAAGTTTGGCGGCGATCTCCCAGATGGTGTCGACGCGATTGTGGACGAAATAAATCTGGCCGCCGCGGTCAAGTTCCTGTTCAATCGCCGACTGGATCAGCTTTTCGTCCCAATTCGCAACCACGGTCTGAATAGCCATGCGATCTTTGGGAGGTGTTTCAATCACGCTCATATCGCGCAGGCCGACCAGCGACATGTGGAGTGTGCGCGGAATCGGCGTCGCTGACATGGTGAGCACATCCACTTCCATGCGCATCTGCTTGATGCGTTCTTTGTGGCGGACGCCGAAGCGTTGTTCCTCGTCCACCACTAGCAGTCCGAGGTCGGCGAACTTCACGTCTTTTGAGAGCAGGCGATGGGTGCCGATTAGGATGTCCACTTTGCCGGCTTCCACTCTCTGCAGAATTTCTTTGACCTGCTTGGCCGTTCGGAAGCGGCTGATCATTTCAACCGTGAGCGGGAATGGCGCGAAGCGCTGCTTGAAAGTTTCGTAGTGCTGGAACGCGAGAACCGTCGTGGGCGCGAGCACCGCGACCTGTTTATTGTCGCTCAGGGCTTTGAATGCGGCGCGCATCGCGACTTCCGTCTTGCCGTAACCAACGTCGCCGCACAGCAGGCGATCCATGGGGAGTTGCGACTCCATGTCGCGCTTCACGTCGGCGATGGCCTGCGCCTGGTCGTCGGTCTCGTTGTATTCGAAGGCGTCTTCGAACTCCTTCATCCACTCGGTATCCGCCGGGAAAATGTGACCGCGTGCGGCCTGGCGTTGGGCATAGAGCTTGAGCAACTCGTCGGTCATGTCCTTCATCGCCTTGCGGACGCGCGCTTTGGTCTTGCCCCAGGCCTGACTGCCGAGATGATTCAGGACAGGTCTGGCGCCCTCCGACGACCGATATTTCTGGACCAGATCGAGACGAGTCAACGGAACATAAAGCCGCGCAGCTTCGGCATACTCCAGCAGCATGAATTCGGCGGTGCCATCGCCCTGGTTGATTTCCTTCAGACCCTGATACTGGCCGATGCCATGTTCCACGTGGACAACGTAATCGCCAACCTGCAAGTCGCGGAAGTCGGAAAGAAACGCCGAGACTTTCGACTTCTGCCGTTGCGGTCGTGACGCCACCAGGTCCGATTCGTCGAAGAGATCGCGCGCCCCAAAAATTGCGAGATGCGCTTCCGGCAAAACGAAGCCGTCGGGAAGGTAAGCTTTCAGCAGCGTGGTGGTGAAAACGTCGCCGGCAAAATAGGAGGTTTCATCGGCGTAACTTTCTCCGCTGCGCGTGCGGCTTCCGAGCCGATACGCGGCGTTGTACTCGGTGAACATGTCGGCGAGGCGCTCAACTTCTCCTGTGTTGGGGACGGCGAGAACTACCTGCGTGCCGCCGACCACCAACTTCTGAACTTCTTCGATCATTGCTGGGACTGCGCCGTGGAACCGCGTTACGGGCTGCGAAAGAAACGCGGCTTCCGGTCTTTCTTTATGCGCTTCGCGCGCCAGCGCTAGATATTCGAGATCGGCTCCGGCGAGCGCCGAGGTTTTTTCGCGCCAGCTTTCCGGCGTCAGATAAAGATCAGCGGGACGAACCAGATTTCCGACGCCACTGCGCTCGTGTGCTTCTTCAATCCGCGCCCAGACCTTGTCGAGTTCCAGCGCCAGCGCTTCAGGCTCGTCGAGAATCACGCGCGCGTCAGGAAGCAATTCAAAAATGGTACGGTCGGCTCCTGCCACGGGAGCGTAGAACTCCCAGCCCGGGAAAACTCCAGCGCCAGAGTCGCGGATCGCCTGCTCCACAACTTCCGGCGATCCCGCGATGCGTTTTCCCGAAAGCCGAGCGTTGATCGACCCCAGCAATTCTTCCGTGACTGGTGTCTCCGTCAACGGCAGAAGCAAGGCCTCATCAACCGGGTTTGACGACCGCTGACTTGCCGGGTCGAACTTGCGCATGGATTCGATTTCGTCCCCGAAGAATTCGACGCGCACCGGGCGGTCCGCCTCGGGAGAGTAAACATCGAGAATGCCGCCGCGAGCTGCATACTGCCCTGGCATTTCGACGACATCGGTCGCGCTGTAGCCGACCGTGTTCAGGTGCTCGAGCAGTTTCTCCAGATCGAAAACTTCGCCGCGCCGCAGGACCCGTGCCAGATCGGCGTAGTAGCCAGCGGATCGAAGAAGAATCGTGGTCGCAGTCACCGGCGAAACGACAATCGCGGCGCGGCCGGTTGCGATCTTCCACAACGCCGTAGCGCGTTCTTCCTGAATCTCGGGATGCGGCGATAAATTCTGGAAGGGAAGTACGTCGCGGGCCGGCAGACTGACGACCGATTCGGAATCCGCGGCTCCAGTCAATTCGCAAAACGCGCGCAGTATTGGCAACAACTCTTCGGCGGCGCGGTTGTCGGCGACCACGAGCACAAACGGGCGCTCGACCGTGCGTCGCAACAGAACAACGATCAGGGCTTTGGCTGCCGCGGACAGTCCAGTGACACTCATCCGCCCCGCGCTCTCCCGCAGATGGGAGGCGGCACGCGTGAAGGCAGGTAATTGTTCCACCTCCGCGAAAATTTCGCGGACGAACGGCAAAAGCATTTCTCTTTGATTCTACCAAGCCGGTGCGAAATGGGGTTTGCGAACGGCCACTGCCCCGCTACTTCCGCAGCAGCGGCCGCGTCAGGCAGGTCGGGCCGCCAGCGCCGTTGATGCAAATCTCCGACCCTGGAAATGTGCGCACGTCAAAGCCGGCGTCGCGCATGCGCTGATTGGTCTTGACGTTTTCTTCAATCGCAAGCAGCCGTTTCCGGCCGAGCGCCAGCACGTTGCACGCGAGCGTCTCGCGCTCGCTGTATTCGATCTCAATCAGGCGAAATCCGTGTGCCTTGAGCAGTTCGACGGTCTCGACCGCGAGCCACGGCAGATCGACGAGAATCGTCTGCTCATCGAGCATGCTCATGAGCGACATCAGGTGCAGGCAAGCAGATGGTCCAGATCCGTAAGGCAGCGGCGCCGACCGCACTCCGACATTTTTTGCCGGATCATTCGACGACAGCAAAGCCCGTAGCTGCTCAATCCCCGCCTTATTCGTTCGATAGCCGTCGCCGACGAGCAGGGTTCGCGAATCGAGCCAGACAATGTCACCGGACTCCGAAGTCTCCGGCAGCCGGATCTCGCCGAACACCGGAATCTCCATCTGCCGGCAAAAGTTTGCGTGCTCTTGCGCCTCTGCCACTCGATTCTTCTTTCCCGGATTCATGAGGATGAGACCGTAGTCAGTGGCCAAGGACGCGTCGTGCGCATAGACAGCATCGAGCGTGAGAGATTCCGACGCGGGCAGACGCAGCACTTCGGCTCCAGCTGCGGTGAGGAGTTCACACAGGGTCTTGTGTTGCCTCTGCGCTGCCCGAAAATCTGGAGCATGCTGAAATCCGAGTTCCTGCCACGCCGCGGATTTCCCCGGAACACCCCATCCGGCATTTTCCGGCGGGCACACCATCACGCGCAGGAGTTCGCCTGTCATGGAATGTCCGTTGAAGGTTGCGGAAGGCTCGAAAGCAGGCACTAGAAATATTTCCGGCACGACCAGGATCTCACTATAAGAAATCTAAAGAAACGCCCTCGCAAACGCAATGCGATGGCCAACGTCGCCGACGTGACGATAAAGGCTAACGACAAGAGACTGCGCGCATTGACCTTGCCTCCAGCAAGCCGGGGTCGTGGGTCAGTTTGCGAAAACGCACCAAGGTCACGAAGGGAACTCGAGCAACGAAGAGCCTTCGAGATTCTTTGTGTCTTTGGTGGTTTAAGATTTGTGGACTGCATGGTGAAACCAAGCCATTGCAATCTACGTTATCGCTTGCTTAAACACCCTCCTGTGATGTACATATCAGCGGTATTCCCGTCCCAATCACGTGCACGAAGTTCGAATTGCTGACAATAACCCGCGCCATCTGATTCCGTCTTCCGCAACCTCGATGTCGCGGAAGATTTGAGGAGCACTATGAAAGCGTCAGCGACATTGCGTCTTTTCTTTCTCGCGATCGTGTTCTTGCTCATCCGTCAATCTGCCTTTGCCCAGGGTGCCTCCACCGGCGACCTTCACGTCAGCGTGAAGGATGCTAAGGGCAATGTCGTGACCAACGCCACGGTCGTCGTACGCGATGTCGCCAAAGGCCTGGAACGGTCGGGCAGCAGCGATGGTCAGGGGGGCTACAGTGTGCGGCAGTTGGCTCCCGGCACATACTCCGTCATCGTGGAGGCATCGGGTTTCGCCAAAGCCGAAGTCACAGAAGTCGCTATCACGGTAGGCGGTATTGTGGAGTTGCCGGTCACGCTCGCGGTTGCGGGCGGCAAGGAAGTCATCGAAGTCAGCGCGCAGGCCGATCTGATTGAAACTTCGCGCAGCTCCTCCACCAACACCATCGGCCAGCGCCGTATTGACAATCTGCCGATCAACGGCCGCAACTACATCAATTTCTCGCTGACCGATTCGCAAGTCCAAAAAGATGACGCTCCGGTCACCGGCGCGGCGCCCACTTCCGGGCTCAACATGAGCGGCCAGCGCGCCCGTGCCAATCTGGTGAACGTCGATGGAGCCGATTACACCGACAATGCCACCAATGGCGTGCGTTCAACCGTTTCGCAAGAAGCGGTGCAGGAGTTCCAGATAATCAACAACAGTTACGCCGCCGAATACGGGCGCGCCTCGGGCGGCGTGGTCAACATCATCACCCGCTCCGGATCGAACGATTTTCACGGCGACGTTTACGGATTCCTGCGCGATCGTGATTTTCAGGCGGTCAACCCCTTCAGCACCGTGCCGGATCCCGCCTACACCCGCGTGCAGGCGGGGGTGGCCTTCGGCGGGCCAATTAAGAAAGACAAAACGTACTATTACTTTGCCTATGAGATCACCCGGCGGCATGAAACCGGATTTTCCAGCATCGGTCAAGGCACTCCGGGCCTGTGCGCTTCGCCGAGCAGCGGGTCAGGCAGTTACGGCCTGTGCAACTTAGATGTTTCCACCGCATTCGGCTTTCCCGAAGGATCCGGTCTGGACATTCAGGCGACTCCACAGCAGGTAGCCTTCATCGGCGCAACTCCATCGGCGGCGCTCGCGCCCTACATAGTGGAGGTTGGCGCGGCCTCGGGTATTGCGGTCAACGGCTCCTATCCCGCGTTCTACGGCACCTTGGCGGAACTGGGAATTATTCCCAACCCGGCCAACCCACTCCAGCAATTCTTTTCATCCTGCAACCCTTCCAACACGTTGTGCAACGGCTTGCCGGCAAGTTTTCTGAGTTTGCAGTCGCAGCAAGGCAACTTCCCGGTCTTTGAGGGAACCAGCCTGTATTCGTTGCGGCTGGATCACAACCTCACCAACAACAACCGCATCACGCTGCGTGCCAATGTCAGTCCCAGTACGGTGACCGGGATTGAAGTCAACGGTCAGGACCAGCCCTTTGGTCAGAACTCATACTCGCGCACCTCGGAGCAACAGTACCGTGACGTGGCGGGGGTTTTTCAGGATACCTGGACGATCGGCAACAACAAAGTGAATGAATTTCGCTTCCAGTATGCCCGCCGCGGGTTGTCGTATTTCTACAACAAGTCCATCGCCTCTGGAAATGATCCGGGCACGAACATCATTGGCTATGCGTACATCGGACGCGAGCCGTACTCTTTCATCCAGCGGGTCGAGCAGCGTTACCAGTTCACCGACAATTTCTCCTGGACCAAAGGCGCTCACAGCACCAAGTTCGGAGCGGACTTCAACGACATCCCCACCACGGCGACCTTCACGGTGAACTACGGCGGGGTCTATGACTTCAGCAGTATTTCCGGGACTGGAACTCCAGATATCTCGTCAGTACAAGCCTATGGCCTGGGAATCCCCTCATATGTAGTACAAGGCGTCGGCAACCCGAAAGATTCATTCCCCAACAAGTCGCTGGGAGCTTATTTTCAGGACTCATGGCGGGCGCGCCCCAACCTCACTCTGAACCTGGGTGTTCGTTACGATGTTGAGTTTCCGCCGACGTTCGCGCCGGTCGACCCGCTCGCTCAGGTGGGATACAACTTCCTGGGCTTGCAAAAGGGCATCCAGACCGACACTAACAACATTCAGCCTCGCATCGGAGTCGCTTGGGACCCGAAAGGCGACGGCAAGACGGTTGTGCGCGCTTCCTACGGAATGTTCTACGATCATCCGCTGCTCGGGCTGTACTTTTTGGGTGATGCCGCTGACGGCTCAGATTCCGGCCAGTTGCTCTTTTTCGGCTCCAGCCCCTGCAGCGGAGCAGCTGGAACGGCTAGTCCCCTCAACCTGAATGCGACCAACATGTTCCAGGGCATTCTCGGAGTGAACAATTGCCTGCCCGCGGGACTCGCCGGCGCACTCGGCTATCAGAACAATACCGCTCCGGGGGCCTCTTGCGGCGCCGGGCCGAACCTGCAGCGTTTTGATCCATGCTTTCCTAATTCTCCCTTTCTGAACCAGCAGTACATTAACGGGCCGGTTGCCTTTCCTCTGATCTCACAGCCCTTCGGCTATCCGCAGGGTAAGAATTTCGTCTACTCCTATTCACAGCAGGTTAACTTCAGCATTGAAAAAGATCTGGGTGACGGCTTCGCTCTGAATCTGGCTTACAACTTCAATGGCGGACGCCACCTGAACCGTCCTATCAACGCCAACGCTGCGCGTGGAGATCTGCTGACGGCAAACTGGCAAGCCGCAGTAGCAGCCGGAGCCGCCACACCTTCGACGAGTCCACTCGACATCGCCAGTTGTGGTGTGAACCCGATACCGGGGGCGCAGCTCCCGTACTATGTTCCCGCCCCGCTGACAAGCTTCTTCCGCCCGTCAGGCATCAATCCCTCACTGGCCGGCGGTCCGTTCGCGCCGTGCGTTCCGTTGGCGCTTGCCGACCTGCAGGCCGCGGGGCAAAACGCCAAGTGCAATCCGCTCTCGACCGGACTCACCAACTGTGTTCCCTTCAGCGACATGGATGCGAATTACTCCAATGGAAGCTCGGTCTATCACGGGCTGACGGCCAATCTCCGCAAGCGTTTCAACAACCACTACGAATTCCTGGCTTCGTACACCTGGTCGCACGCGATCGACGATTCGACCGATCTGCAGGCCACGGTGGTACCGCAGGACAGTTACTACCCGGACAACGATCGTTCGTCCTCTACCTTCGATCAGCGCCACCGCTTCGTCTTCAGCGGCGTCTACCAGTCAGGCAAACTCGGCGGCAGCGGCTTCGTGAGCAAGTTCTTCAGCGACTGGACCTTCGCTCCGCTGATCGAATTTTCCTCAGGACGGCCCTTCAACATCGTCACCGGCTCGGGCGATAACTTCCAGTTCTCATCCGAGACGGGGCGTCCTAATGTTGTGGCGGCACAAACCCCCACGAACTCGTGCGGCTATCCGACGGTGGCTTCGAAATACTCGCCCACCGGCTTCCTGCAGGAAGTCTGCTTTGCCGACATCCCGCCGGCACAACTTGTCCAGATCAACCCTAAGAATCTTCTGCTGCTTGACGGCAACCTCGGCCGCAATGCGGGCATTTCGCCATGGGTGGTGTTTAACGATGTGCGCTT
The DNA here is from genome assembly GCA_963826845.1 of uncultured Acidobacteriaceae bacterium. Classification (GTDB taxonomy): domain Bacteria; phylum Acidobacteriota; class Terriglobia; order Terriglobales; family Acidobacteriaceae; genus Acidiflorens. The sequence goes on along the minus strand of CAWGYS010000013.1, from coordinate 22,437 downwards.
CGCCAAGCGCGTCTACTTCACCGAGCGCTTCAGCATGGATTTCATCACCGACATGTTCAACATTGCGAACGTGTACAACGTGGCTGCGGTCAGCCCGCTCTTCACCAACGCCGGACAGGCGACCGCGGCGTACGACCCGCGCCAGTTCCAGTTTGCGCTAAAATTGAATTGGTAGGGTCTGGTTTAAGGGGGATTAGCGGGTTGCTGAAAAACTCGATGTTTCGTTTGATTCTGGGTGGCGCTCCTCTGCATCATGGCAGAGTGCTTCTTGTTGCCAGCCTGCTGACGCTGTTATTTTCCTCTGCTTACGCTCTCGCCGAGAGCGGAGCCGACATCTACAAGGCAAAATGTGCGGCTTGCCACGGCGCACACGGGGCGGGCGATACCATGCTTGGCAAAAATCTGAAGCTGCGGCCCCTTGATTCTCCCGACGTGCAAAACCAATCGGACGCCGAACTCGCCACTATCATCAGCAAAGGCAGGAACAGAATGCCGCCTTTTGACGGCAAACTCACGCAACAGCAGATCGGCGATGTGGTGAGATATATCCGCTTGCTAAAAAAGTAGAGTTCGAGTGAAAAAAGCCGCAGGGAAGCATGCGGCTGTCCTCTCGTTTTCGTGCCGTTCCGTTCTCGCCTAATTACTTGTTGCCTGCCTTGTCCTTGGCGATGCTCTTGCTGACCCGGTTCTGCTGGCGATTGATCCCGTTCTGCTCGGCCTTGGTGAGATGGCCATTGTTCTTCGCCATGTCCTTCTGTTCGCGGTTCTGCACGTTGACCTCGCGCTTTTCGAGGTTGGAGGTCTGCTGCGGAGTCAACGTACCGTTCTTCACGCCGTTGCCAATACGCTGTTGCTGATTTTCTTCACGGGCGTTGACTTCGTTGACGCGCGGATGGCCAGGATCGACAACACCAGGGCCCGCGCCTGAGGTAGTAGTTGAGGTTTGAGCAGAGGCGGAACCCGCGATCATAAGTCCCCCCACTGCCAGGACTAACAGTGATTTGGTGAATGTGTTGTTCATGTGGATAGAAACCCCCACCGGGAAGATTAGTTGCGATAGGTTGGAATGACGAGGTTACTTGAGTGACAGTCCGCAGGTTACCGAGTTAGTCAGGTTGAATGGCACCTAATCGAAGTCTATCTTTTCAAATCCCAAACCCTGTAACAGGCTGGTAATCGTCGAAGCCGCATTCTGCTGCGCCGTCCGCAAGATGCCGTCGGCCAAGGCGGCCTGCTGCAGTTCGCGTTCCGCCTCCTGGCGCACTTGCGTTTCCAGGTTCGGATCGGTGGGTACCAGCAATCCGGTTTGCCGCGAATAAACCCGCGTCTTGGCGCTATCGAGCCGGGTGCTGAAGACTTGCGCCGCGGGGAGACGCAGGTGAACCTGCTTGCCATCTACCTTAACGTCGGGCGGCTTCAGGTTCGAAAAATCTATGCCCGCGACCACTTCGCCGTGCACCATCATCAAGAGGCGATCTCCGGCAAGAAAGTCAGGGAAAATGGGGTTTTCTTTCGCGCCGGTCACCAGCTTATCCATGGTGTAAACCACCGTCTCCAGACGCTGCAGCCGCTGAATTCGATCAACCACCGTGGGCTGGCTAACATCGATGGTGAGGGTTCTACCAGTGACTGCCGACAGTAAGTGGCTCAACAAAGTCCGTCCCGAACTGTGCGACAGCATTAGCCATCCTACTGATCCGACGAACAGGACTCCAAACAGCAGCCCGATGATGAGAGCGATCGCCGTCTTCCCACGCGATTGAGAAGGCTTAGGAGTCTGGAGACTCGCGTCAGAACCGTGAGGCATGCTGAAAGGTTACCACCAGTCGAATCATCGAGGCGTTACGGGTTGAAACACTGGCCCAAAAGCAACTTCTAAGGCAGAGCGCGGGGGATCCAGGGGCAGTGTTGGACACTGCCCCTGGTCGCCGCCAGCTACGAACCGCTGCCCGTCAGCGAGATAATTTGCGTTTTGGTTAGGGCCGAATCTTTGATCGACAAGGCCCCGGTCCGCAGTCCCGTCTGCGTGGGTGAAAAGCTCACGTTGACAGTGCAGTTTTTTCCAGTCGTGAGTTTGGCAGGGCAGTTGTTGGTCTGTGTGAAATCTCCGCTGATGATAATGCTGGTAATTTTCAGCGGCGTCGCCCCCGGATTGCTGATCGTCACCACTTGCGCGGAGCTGGTAGTCCCGACCTTCTGCGCTGCGAAAGTGAGGCTGCTTGGCGCCGTGCCGATCACCGGTTCGTTCAACAGGACGGTCGCGGAACCGGTGTCGCCGGCCGTCGTTCCGTTAGCCGTCGCCAGATCCAGGCTGCCGTCACCGTTGAAATCCGCGGCCACGATCCCGGTCGACAATGCGCCTGTCGCCAGCGTCACTGCGTTGCCGAAAGTTCCATCACCGACTCCGGGTATCACCTCGACCCACGCGAAGTTGCTTCCCGGATTGACGATAGAGACTGCCAAATCCAAATTGCCATCATTGTTGAAGTCGCCTACGGTGACCGCGTACGCATTGTTCATGGTGTCGTAAGACACGGGCGTCTGAAAGGTTCCGTCGTTGTTGCCCAACAGCACCATGACTCCAGGAAAAGCGCTGTTTGTGGCCACTACCAGGTCGAGGGTGCCGTTACCACGGAAGCTGCCGGTGGCAATCGATATCGGGCCCGCTGGTATCGTGTAATCCACCTTCGGAAGGAAGGTGCCCGAGCCATCGGCCTTATTGATCAGTATGGAAACGCTCTGGCCCAGTTGGTTAGCCACCGCTATGTCGGGCCAGCCGTCGTGGTTGAAATCTCCGACGGTGACCGCCTGAGGCACGTTTCCAGTGGGGTACGCGGTGAACGGTGAGAATCCGCCGGTCCCGTTGCCGAGAAGGACGGATACCGTCCCGCCGGTGTCGGTGGCTACGATATCGAGATTGCCATCCTTATTGAAATCGCCCACCGCCATGCCATTCCCGTAGCCGTTGATGGGGTAGGTCGTGTAGCTGGGGAAGGTTCCCGTACCCGAGTTTAGAAGTACGGAAACGCTGCCGGTGCCGCCGAAATTCATCACCGCGATGTCGGTTTTGTGGTCGTTGTTGAAGTCGCCGGCCACCACGGATTGCGGGCTGACCGGCAGCGCGTAATTTGCAGGCGCTGCGAAGGTCCCTTTGCCCTTGTTTATCAGGATGGAAATTTCATAGGGAACGGCGTACGTGATCGGAACGATCAGATCCGGCATGCCGTTTCCAGTAAGATCAGCGGCTGCAATTCCACTGTAGGCCCCGTTATCAGTGCCGCTGCCAACGCTGTAATCGGTGCGGCTGGCGAACAGGGATTTGCCGTTGCTCAGCAGAACCGAGATCGTAGGGATTGGGATTCCGAATGGATCGCCGTTGTTGGCAGTTACTATATCAGCCTTGCCGTCGCCGTTAAGATCGACAGCGGCTACGCCACTCGCGCCAAAGTTGGTGCCGAAGGTGACTGCGGCCTTCAACGTTCCCGAGCCGCTGCCCGTCAACACGGAAACATTCGTGCCGCCGTTGGTTACGGCAACGTCAGGTTTGCCGTCGCCGTTGAAGTCGCCCACCGCGACGTCGGTCACACCGATGGAAACGGTGTAAGTCTTGATGGCTCTAAAGGTCCCGTCGCCATTCGAGAGCAGCACCCCTACCATGCTGGCGCTCTGGCATCCGGCAACAATGTCATGCCTGCCGTCATTGCGCAGATCGCCCACGGTGAGGCTGATGCAGCTTGCGGCCTTCGCGGTGGAGTTGTCTTTATGAGTTTGAAAAGTCCCGTTGCCGTTGCCGAGCAGCACCGAGATCGTCTCGCTCTCGGCATTGGTCGTGGCCAGGTCGAGTTTGCCATCACCATTGAAGTCGGCGACGACTACCATCCGCGGATCGGCCGCCGTGGCGTAGCCTACGGGAGCCTGGAAGGTTCCGTCGCCCTTGCCCAGCATGATGTCAACACCGATGCTGTTGTCGGAGACGGCGATATCGAGTTTGCCGTCGCCGTTGAAATCGCCGACCGCAATGCTGCCGCCTTGCGTGCCTGCGGTGGTGGCGATGTAGGGTTTGAAGGTGCCGTCGCCGTTCCCCAAGAGGACGCTGACGACGGCGTTCTCAAAACCCGCGAGAGTGGCAATGTCGAGCTTGCCGTCGCCGTTGAAGTCGCCGACAACGATGCTGGTTGGCGCTCCCTCCACCGCATAATCGGAGTGGGGTGCGAAGGTGCCGTCTCCGTGTCCGAGCAATACGGAGACGGTGTTGGCCGTCGAGTTGGCGGTGACCACGTCGGTGAGGCCATCGCCGTTGAAGTCGCCCACGGCCACCGCCACCGGGCCTACACCGGTGGCGAAATCGGCGCGGTTGAACATGAAGGTCTGGGCGCAGGCGAGCGGAGTGGCCAGGATAGCGAGCGCCGCTAGGATCATCAGGGTGAGCGTTGCGGTTACTCCACAAGCTGAAGTTGCGAATTGATGCCGCTCTAAGGTAGTCATAAGTCCTGCTCCTCTTAATTTGAGTATTCTTCTTCGCCTGCTGGGCCGTTCCGCGACGACTACGGTCCGACCGTGGCCTCGTAGCCATATACCGTGCCGGAGTTGTCGACATAATCGCCAACCATCACGCCGTTGTTGTTGATCTGATAGGGCTGGGTCACGGCTGGCGGGCCGAAAGGCACATCGGCAGTCGTGAATTGTCCGCTCTGGTAAATGAAGGCATGTTCGGTGGCGTATGCAACACCGTTAACAATCGTATTGTCCCCATAGCCGCCGACGATCACGACCTGGTCGTTGATGCCGCCGAGATAATTCTGCGAGTAGCCACCGGGATAGTCGATGGTTGTGAAGGTGCCGCTCTGGAGCAGGAATCCATGACTGCTGCCGTCGCCGCTGGCATAGGCACCGATGATCTCGCCCGCCGCGTTGATTCCCAAAGCGTCCGTTCCGGTCGCGCCCGGCGCGTCGATACTCGTGAACACGCCCTTAGAAAGGAGAAAGCCGTGATACATCCCACTGGTATCAACCCAGCCTCCGACGATGTCCCCGTGCTTGTTGATTCCGTTGGAATAGCTCTGAACCGCACCGGGGTAATCGACGGACGTGTAAGTCTTTTCGTCCAGTTTGAAACCCTGCACGTCCGTGAAAGACATGCCGTATTGACCGACGATCACGCCCGCGTCGTTGATTGCGTAGGCGTCGGTGTATGCGGCGCCCGGGTAGGCGATCTGGGTAAACTTCGGGCCTTTCAGGAGAAAGGCGCTGTCGAAGGCTGCGCCATATCCGCCGACAATCTCGCTCTTGTCGTTGACGCCAGAGGCGCCGCTGGCCGGCTGTCCGGGGACGTCGACCATCCCGAAGGTGAAACTTATGTCGAGTGAGCCGGGCAACTGCGCCTGACGATCTGCCGCAGCCGTTGGCTCGGCTTTCATTCTGGACACCGGAAATCCGAAGCGAGAGTGGACGGGACCACTCGGCGACGGCTGAACTTGAGCAAGCGCTGCTGCGCAAGCCAGAAAAACGCAGAGAATCGTTAGGGTCAAAGTTCTCGATGTGAATTCCATACTGTCCTCCTGAACCGACATTACTGTTTGTGTTAGAAAAATCTGTGCCAGGAGGGGCCATAGCTCGGAACCATTAGCCCCTCTGCCGCGATCACTTCGCTGCGACCAACGCGGGCTGAGAGCGGGCCATTTGCGTCTGCACCTTCTGCAGAGTCTGTCGTGTCGCCCGAAGCTCAGACTTCAGCGCTCGAATCTCCCCCTGCTGTTCCTTGATCGCGTTCAGCATCGACCAGATAATCGGATCGTTATTCACCAGCAGGTAGCCTTTGCTGTTTTCTGTCACCGCTTCCGGGATGACTCGCTGCACGTCTTGCGCGACCACTCCGATATGTTCGTCCGTATCGCGAATACCCAGCGCATTGTCGGCCTTGTAGCGATAACGGATGGGATTGATGCGCAGAATCTGACTCAAACCGGAGTTAAAGCTGCCGTTCAGGTTCTTGAGCCGGCCATCGGAGTAGGTGCCCCACGAACCGCCGCCGGGCTTATCTGCGCTGCCATTCACCGTGAGAAGATTGTCTGGGCTGGTCGTCCCTATACCTACGTTGCCGTGCTGCTCGATGGAGATGCGACGGGCAAAGTCCGTGAAAATGTCGATTCCATATTGATTGGGACCGGCCGTGCGCGAGGAGGACATCCCTTCTCCGGCGTTGGCGCCGAACGTCAGATCGATAAAGTTCGTCCCGTTGTTCAGGCCAGTGGAGTCGATAGCAGTTGTGCCGGCCACGTCCAGTAAATGTCCCGGCGCAGTGGTGCCGATGCCGACGTTGGTGCTGGCCGTGGCAAAGTTCACGCCGTAGATGCTGCCCAGCACCATCGCATTACTCTCGGTTACCTCGGCAAGGGCACCGATGGCGGTGGCATTGGTCAGCGTTCCCGTGCTGAAGTTTGCATAATACCCCAAGGCGGTGTTATTGTTTCCGGTCAAGTTAGAGGCGTCGAGGGTGAATCCCGCGGTAAACCCTATGGCTGTGTTTTGGGAGCCAACGGTGTTGGTGTCGAGCGCCTGCAAACCGATGGCCGTGTTGGCGTTGCCGTTGCGGTTGTTGGACATGGCGTAGTAGCCGACGGCCGTGTTATTGTCGCCCGTGGTGTTGAATAAGAGCGCCGAATCGCCGAAAGCGGAGTTATCGACGCCCAATCCGTTGCTGGCCAGCGCAGCATAGCCGCTGGCTGTGTTGTAGGAACCGGCAGTGTTGGAGATGAGAGCCTGGTAGCCACTGGCCGTATTCTGGGTGCCCGTCATCGTTGTGTTCCCGGCGAAGCCGAGGAACGCGTTCCCGTTCGCATAGGAGCCGAAGTCGAAGAGGTTGCTTCCAATCTGATAGCCGCTCCCCGTCACTACTCCGGTTGCGCTCAGGTTCCCACTCACCGTCTGATTGCCAGTGAAGGTGTTCGCCCCCAGCGTGGCGAACGGCGAGCAGGTGAACGGTAGCGCACTCAGCGCGCTGCCCGAGGCGCAGGCATTGGCCGCGAGGCTCAGCGTTCCGCTGCCCGTGATCGGACCGCCCGTTAATCCCGTCCCGCTGCCGACGCTAGTCACCGTGCCCGTGCCTACTGCCGCGCAAGTCCACGCGCTGCCGTTATATTGCAACACCTGATTCGCCGCGCACGAATTTGTCAGTGACAAGTTGAGCGTGCCGCTGGTCCCGCCGCCGGTCAGGCCGCTGCCGCTCGCCGTGGTCACGCCCGTGATGGTGCCGTCGCCGGCAAACACAATGTCCAACTCCGGCGGATGACTCGTCGTCGTGGTCTCTTTGCTGTCGAAAGTGGCATCGAACGAACCGACCGCCACCAGCGCGATGCCGTTGTTCGACGACGGTGTCGTCAACCACCCCTGCACGGTCGACGTCATGGGAATAAGAATGAATTGGTTCTTGTCCGCCGTGGTGATCGGCACATTGGAATCGATCACGCTGCCGAGCGCCGGGGCGAGGCTGTAAGTGAGAGCGCTCTCCGTCCACGCGCCGTTGACGGCGTACAGCTCAAACGCTCCTGCGGTGACCACGGTGTTGACATAGAGTTTGAGCGTGGCCTGGCTGATGCTGGCTCCGGTGGGGACCGAAGCGAGATTGAATTGGATGTAGGTGATCTCTTTGGCGGCGTCGACATCGAGCGTCTTCTGAGCGCCGTAGTTAGTGGTGGGATCGGCGCTGTTGGTGTAGGTGTCGCCGAGGGGAGTGATCTGGCCAAAGGCTCCAGTCAACAAACAGAGTGTGGACAGTAAGACTACCGCTAACTGCAATCTTAGGTTTTTCATGGCACGCTCTCCAAATGTATTTTTCTCAGACCACTTTGAACTGCGAAATTGCCCGCCGCGCTGGAGGGGCCGTAGTTTCGGTTCGGAGCCTCGGCCCCCTCTAGCAACGTAAGTTGAACGGCGGCTACTTTTGGTTAAGCTCCGGTTTGGTGGTTTGCGTGGCCGGATGCGGCGACGCAGCTACTTTGGGCGGAGCCGGCATCGGTGGAGCGGGCATGGGTAGACTGAGCGGCGTCCGCGGCTGCGATGGCGAAGCGTTGCTGCGTCGCGGGAGGGCCGGGCGAGGGTGCACGATCTGCTCGCTTCCCGGCGGCACCGGCATGTAGCCGATGCGCTCGGTTTCGGGGGCCCCGTAGAGTTCGGGGGTCAGGTAGTGGCCGCGATCGGCGCCCTTGTCGGCCTCAACCTCCATGGGATGCGCTTTTTCCCAGGCGTCATTGCGCACGCCGGACACTTGCCAGGAGACCTTGGCGCCGGGCTTGCCTCCCGCAATCTTGAAGTGGCCTCCGGAAACTTCTTCGGCAATATAAACAGGAGCAAAGCCGCCAATGTTCGTGAGTTGATAGCGGAAGTCCTTATTGATGACCTCGAACCAGTCGGGGAGCTGGACCACGGCTTCGCCCGAGTCGTCGAGAACGGCATTTCCGCTATACAGATTCAGCACTTCGGAGGACTCGATGGACGCGTGGAGAAGGTATTTGTTGGCCGGGTCGAGAGGATGGTCGATGCGGAAGTTCTTGGTTCCAGACACGCTGAAATTGCCTCTGATGCTAACCGAGCCGTTTACAGCGCTCAAAGCGTCTTGGTTATTGATTCGGAGGTGTATGGTGCCACCCGTTGCGGCATTAACGTAGGTGTTTCCGCTGGTATCTCCCATCAGCGTGTAGTTGTTACAGCCCGACATGATGTCCTGGCCGATTTGGAGGGCCATAAAGCCAGTACCGCATCCAGCGTCTCCAAAGGTCGCGCTTGCATCACCCAAAAGCCCCGGCATGGATGCACTGAAAACAGCGGCTCCGACGGCAGTTGTCTCGTTGAAAGCTGCGAGCGTGGTAACGGCCGAGTTATTGGAGAACGTGCCGGCATAGCCATTGTCGGCAGTCCCAAGTACCGCAACGTTGTAATCGGTCCCAGTGTCTCCCCACAAGCTGGCACGCGAAGCACCTTCCCCCCGAATGCTGGGGATACCCGAGACTCCGTAGACGCCGACATTGCCCGCACCCTCAACGCCGAAGCCGGCAGTCGACGCCGTCGATCCGAAGACACCCGCCGCAGTCCCCGTTGAGGAGTTGTTCTCTCCATATACGCCATAGCCACCGGGCGACTGCGCAGAGCCGACACACCATACATCCCCGTTGTGGCGAACGAAACCCAACTACGCCAGTGCCGCCGGGCGAAGTCGTCGCGCCCCACACACCTTTCGTCCCAACCCCATAAACGCCGATAGAGGCCGAGCTGGTCCCAAGGCCGTAGACGCCAGCAAAAGCACTTTGACCCTCGACGCCAAATCCAGCAGTCGACGCCGTCGTGCCGTACACACCCGCTGTAGTCCCCGTTGCAGCGAACTGCTGTCCATATACGCCGTAGCCAGCGGGCGACACCGTCCCGCCGTACACACCATACGTAGTTCCGGTTGCAGCGGTCGCAAGGCCCTGGACGCCATAGCCGGAAGTCGACTGCGCCTCGCCGAGCACGCCGCTGGCATTCCCTGTTGTGGCCGTCGCTGAGCCGAACACACCGGTACTACTCGACGTGGCGGTGAGCGTGCCGTTCACCGTCTGATTTGCCGTGAACGTATTGGCCGCCGCCAGTTGTGCGTACAAGCCATTGGTCGCAGCCGTGTTCAGATTCAGCGTGACGTTGCCACTCGTCCCTCCGCCGGTGAGATCCGTTCCCGCGATCACGCCCGTGATCGTGCCCGTGCCAGGAGAAGCGCACGCCCATGCGCTGCCGCTCCACTGTAGAATCTGGCTCGCCGCGCAGGTATTCGTCAGCGATAGATTCAACGTGCCGCTCGTTCCGCCGCCGATCAGGCCGCTGCCCGCAGCCGTCGTGATCCCGGTGATTCCGCTGCCGCCTCCGGCAAACACAATGTCCAACTCCGGAGGATGGCTGGTCGTCGTGGTCTCTTTGCTGTCGAAAGTGGCATTGAACGAACCGACCGCCACCAGCGCGATGCCGTTGTTCGACGACGGTGTCGTCAACCATCCCTGCACGGTTGAAGTCATCGGGATGAGGATGAATTGGTTCTTGTCCGCCGTCGTGATCGGCACGTTGGAATCGATCACGCTGCCGAGCGCCGGGGCGAGGCTGTAAGTGAGGGCGCTCTCCGTCCACGTGCCGTTGACGGCGTACAGCTCGAAGGCTCCCGCCGTGACCACGGTGTTGACATAGAGTTTGAGCGTGGCCTGGCTGATGCTGGCTCCGGTGGGGACCGACGCGAGATTGAATTGGATGTAGGTGATCTCCTTGGCGGCATCGACATCGAGCGTCTTCTGAGCGCCGTAGTTAGTGGTGGGATCGGCGCTGTTGGTGTAGGTGTCGCCGAGGGGCGTGATCTGACCATAGGCCGCCGTACAGGCCAGCAGGATCAGAGACAGAAGTGAAGCCAGTCGCAGCTGAGGGTTCAGGTTTTTCATAAATCTCTCCAAAGGTTTCTGTTTGCTTTCTTCTCGCGATTTCAGACGATCTTGTTTTCAGCACTGGGCGTAGCGTATTTCTTTCGCGGGCCACGTTGACCCGGGCTGAGGTAATCCTCAACCCGGATCTCGCGCCGGACTACGGAGTCACTTTGTAAACCACGCCGAAGCCGATGCCACCGCCAATGGTTGTGCCGTAAAGATTGCCCTGCTTGTCGAGGATCAGGTCTGCGTCCGGGTACCGCCCCGTCCGCACCGCCGGTGAAGGTGTAGAGCACGGTATGCGCGCCTGACGGCGAGATCTCAAACACAGTGCCGTCGCCGGGATCGTTACCGTTACCGCCCTTGTAGGTCGTGCCATAAAGGTTGCCGACTTTATCGCGGACCACACCGACAGTCGGGTTGGCCCCGTCCGGCCGCCCGCAAAGGTGTAGAGCACGGTCTCGGTGCCCGATGGGGAGACCTTAAACACGATCCCGGCGTTGGAGGATCCGCCGTCGGTGGTCGTGCCGTACAGATTGCCCTTTCTATCGAGAATCACTCCCCCGTATGGAGTGGCTCCATCCGAACCGCCGGCGAAGCTATGGAGCACCGTTTCCGTGCCCGACGGGGTAAGCTTGTAAACCGTGCCGAGGCCAAAAGTCTCCGCCCTGCAGAGTTGTCCCGTAGAAATTTCCCAGCTTATCCTCGACCACGCCCGCATACGGACGACCTCCATCCGTGCCGCCCGTGAAGCTGTACAGCACGCTCTCCGTACCGGCGGCACTGAACTCAAACACCACCCCGTATTCAGAGGTGCCGCCGCCGTAGCCCGTGCCATAGAGGTTGCCTGCCTTGTCGAAAATCAGGTTCTCGCCGTAGGGATCCGCACCATCGGCCCCGCCCGTGAACGAATAGAGCACCGTGTGCGTGCCTTTCGGGCTGACCTTGTACAAAGTGCCGTAGCTGTCGTTATCTCGGTGTAGAGAGTCGCGCCGTAGAGATAGCCCTTCTTGCCGCGCACCAAACCCGCGTAGGGACTTTCACCTTCTGCCTGACCGGCGAAACTGTAAAGGACCGTCTCTTTTCCGTCGGGAGCCAGTTTGAATACTGTGCCGAGGCCAGAGGTGCCGCCGTTGTCGGTTGTACCGTAGAGGTTCCCCGCCGCATCAAGGATCACGCCTGTGACGGGATTGGCACCGTCGGGTTTTCCTAAGAAGTTGTAGAGAACGGTCTCTGATTGTGCTTGCGCCGAACGGACGGTACCCAGCAGCAGCACGCAGACGAAAGCCAGCGCCGCCAAGGTCGGTTTCCACGAGAAATGGGAAACATCGAAACTCTTTCCCAGAGCGATACTCTTGTTTTCTAAATCCATGGTGGTTCTCCTGTAGTAAATTTTTCTTTTCTTGAATCCTCGATTTCAACGGCGAGCCCATCTACGGGGTCGCCAGGAACGAGTAAGTAAGCCCGGCGGCATCCTGGTATACCCCGACCAGCACACCGTTGTTATTGATGTCACTCACGAACGTGTAAAATTCACCCGGGATTCCGACCGTCGTGAAGACGCCGCCGCTCAGCAGGTATCCCTGCGCGCCCTCAAAGTTGTTCGAGAGACATTCGCTGTTTGGGCAGTACGTCCCGACGATGTCACCAGCGCCGTTGATTCCAGTGCTGTTGGTAAAAGCTGCGCCAGGAACGTCGATCGAGGTGTAGGTTCCCCCGCTTAGCAGGTAACCGTGGACAACGAAGCTTGTGTCGACGTAATTGCCGACGATTACTCCTGCGTCATTGACGTCAGTGGCGCTGGTATATTTCGCGTCGGGGTAGTCGAACGAGGCGTAGACGCCACCTGTCAGCGTGAAAGCGTGTGCTCCCCCGTTGCTATCCGACCATTCGCCGACAATTTCTTCCGAATTATTGATCCCGAAAGCGGCGGTGCCCACGGCGCCAGCAAACGGCACATCAAGCGTGGTGAACTTTCCGCCACTCCGCTCATAACCGTGGGTAACACCCGAACTGTCGTTGTAACTGCCGACGATTTGGCCGGCATCATTGACGTCATCTGCGATTTGCTGGGGCGGGACGTGCGGGTAATTTACCGCCTGATAGGTCTCGGTGACGGCTTTCTTTCCCGACAAATGCGCGAGAAATCCCTGGTCGAGATCTCCGTTGGCGGCACCGTACCCTCCAACGATCTCAGTTTTTGAACCGGTCGCGCCCGGGTTGATGCCATTGGCGTATGTGTAAAGGGAGCCGGGGAAGCTGAGCAGCGTGAAGGTGTAGGATGGCGAACCCGGTGTCTTCGTCTGATGGCTTGCCGCTTGCGCCGCGGCGGATCGGGAACGCTTGCGCGGAAGCTTGGACCCGAGTGCAACCTGTGCCACGCTGATGGACGGGAGCAAGGCCAGTCCCAACAAACTCAGCGCCAGCGTGTAGTTCCTCAAAGTGTGCTTTGTCATAAAACGCTCCTCATATTGCTTTTTGAAAGTTCGGATCTTTCCCTTCTCGAAGCCTGAGCTCACGGGGAAGTACCATCCGCCGGCAGGTCAGATGGCGGGTCTTCCTGCGAAATCGAACCCTCTTGCAGGCGGAGTCTTGCCTGTTCCGCCTGCGCCGGGGCCAGCTTCTGCCCGCAAAGCGGGCAGTGATCGAAGCCTGCCGCCGCGCCACCTAGCAGCAGGGTCAACCCCTCCCGCTGAATCGTCACCTCGGTGCGGACGGTACGGGTCGTGCCCGGGCTGGAGATGCCAGAACGAAAGAAGCTTGCCCGCTCGCGAAACCATTGGTAGAGTCGCTTCATTCGGTCCCCGCTTACTGGGTCGGGATTGTGGTGGCAGTCGCTGCAAAAAGGCCAGTGAAGCGTTCTGATAACTTCTGAAGAGTTCTGAATGTCCTCTATGTCCATGAGACCAGGATGGATATTTCAATTCGGGGAATTCCGGCTTGATGTTCGCGCGCGTAGCCTGCGACGGAAAGAGGCAATGGTCCCGCTTAGTTCCCGGGCTTTCGACGTGCTGCTCTACTTTGTGCAGAACCCGGGAAAAGTGCTCACCCATGAGGAGCTGCTAAAGAATGTCTGGGCGGAATCCTTTGTGGACGAGAACAGCCTGGCGCAAAGCATCTCCGCGCTGCGTCGGGCACTGGAGGAGAAACCGGGGGACAACAGTTTTATCGTCACATTGCCGGGGCGGGGGTATCAGTTTGTCGCGCCGGTGCAGGAGATTGGTGGAGCGGGCGGAAGTACTCTCCCAGAGTTAGCCACGGCAGCCGACAGGGGCGCCGGTGGGCTGCTTTTCCAGAAACACACGGTCCAAACCAGCGTCATTACTACTAATGAAGAGAAAGAACAACTAAGTCTGCCAGTTTCCCGAAGCCGGGCGGGTACGGGGCTGGTTGTGGTTTTGGCCATAGCGGCGACATCGGTCGCAGGGATCTACGCGTGGAAGCAACTCCGCCGGGCCCCGCCGCCGACGCAGCCTGCTGCGATCAGTCCGACGGGAGTGCACATCCCGGCGCGCCGTTCCGTCGCTGTTCTCGGCTTTCGCAACCTGTCTGGGCGTCCCGAAGAGGGCTGGCTGTCCACAGCCTTGGCGGAGATGTTGAGCACAGAGCTGGTGGCTGGAGAGAAGCTGCGCCTGGTCTCTGGGGAAGACATCGCGCGCACGAAATTTGATCTTCCTCTGGCCGACACCGACAGCCTTTCGCGAGACACGCTGGCACAATTACATAAGAATCTGGACAGCGACTTGATCGTGCTCGGTTCCTATACCGCCCTCGGCGAAAAACCCGATACCCGTATCCGTCTCGACGTGCGCCTTCAAGATACGACTGACGGGGAGACGATTGCGGATGTTGCTGTCGTCGGAAGCGAGGCGGACCTGTTTGACATGGCGTCCGAGGCTGGTTCTCAGTTACGCGGAAAGCTGGGAGTGGAAGCAGTTTCTCCGGTGGAGGCGGTGAGCGTCCGCGCATCCTCGCCTTCCAATCGTGACGCTGCCCGCCTTTATGCGGAGGGGCTCGCCCGGCTGCGTGTCCTCGACGCTCTGGCAGCTCGCGATCTTTTGGAACAGTCCGTGGCCCTTGATCCAAAGTTTTCCCTGGCGCACTCGGCTCTGGCAGAAGCGTGGCGCGGGCTGGGCTACTCCAAGAAGGCGCAACAGGAAGCCCGGCAGGCATATGACCTGTCCGCCAATCTCTCTCGCGAAGAGCGGTTGGTGGTGGAAGGCCGTTATCGCGATCTCGATCATGAACATGAGAAGGCGATCGAGATCTATCGCGCACTCTTTACATTGTTCCCCGATAACCTCGACTACGGGCTCAGGCTGGCAAGGAATCAGACCCGCGGGGGTAAAGGGCACGATGCCCTGATCACGGTCGACGCACTGCGCAAGCTTGCGCCTCCTGCTTCCGAAGATCCCCGTATCGAATTTGTGGAGGTAGAAGGCTGGATCCTGCTGGGCGATTCTAAGCGTCAAGAACAGCCCCTGGCACGGGCAGTGGAGAAGGCGAAGGCGAATGGTTCCCGTCTGATTCTGGCACAAGCGCGGCAAATGCAGTGTGAGCTGTTCAACCGTCTTGGACAGCTGCAGGATGCGGTTTCCGCCTGCCACGAGGCGAGGGACATTTTCGCCGCAGCCGGGAACCGGGAAGGCGAGGCCAGATCTTTGGGCATCTGGGCGAATGTGGTTTCTCATACGGATGCATCCGAATCCATTCGCCTGTTCCTGCAGGCACAAACCATCTTCCGCAGAAATGGCTCCGAAGCCGGCGAGGCCGATGTGCTTAACAACCTGGGCAATCTATATGAAGGACAGGGCGATCCCGCGACCGCCGAAAAAATGATACGGGAGGCCGTGGCCATCTATCGACGGCTCGATGACCAGAGGAACATGACTACGGCAATCGGGAACCTTGCGGACAACCGGATGGATCAGGGGGATCTGCGCGGCGCGATCCAACTCTATGAGGAGGCACGGCAGGGCAGGGATCCAGCGGATACCGGATATGCCGCTCTCGCAGGTCTCAACATCGCGCTCGCTCGCCAATTGCAGGGGGACTTGGTGGGAGCCAGGCAAGGATTCGAACAATCCCTCGCCATCTGGCAGAAAAACGGCGATCAAGATTCCTCTGGTTATGCCATTTGGGGCTTGGGAAGCTTGCAACTCCAAGGGGCCGATTTTGCGGGCGCGCGTAAGATGTACGAGGAGGTCCTGGCGATACGGACCGCGGCAGGCGATAAGCTCCTCGTCGCTGAAACCCAGCTCGGGCTCGCAGACTTGTCGCTGGAGGAGGCGCGCTCTCCGGTCGAGCAGGAGGCGGCTGTGCGACAGGCACTCGAAGTATTTCAGAAACAAAAAGCCCGCGACGACGAAATCAATGCCTGGTGCATGCTCGCCCGGTCGCTGCTTGCGGAAGGTAAAGGAGCGGCAGCGAGCGAGGCGATGCAACACGCACGGTCTCTCGCGGCCAAGAGCCAGAATCCTGAAATCCGCTGGCGGACCGCGATCACTGCAGCCCGCATTGAGACCGCCGACAAAAGCGCTGGCCACTCCGCTGCCGGCGGTGCGACGCGCAAAGAGCTCGCCGCCATCATTGCGAAGTCGCGAGAGCTGGGATATATGGGCATCGAACTCGATGCGCGTCTGGCGCTCGCTGAAATCGAAATGAAGTCGCGGCGAGTGACGGAAGCACGGATGCAACTGTCCGCGATCGAGGCTGATGCCAAGGCCAAAGGTTACATCCTCCTCGCCCGCAAAGCTGAGAGTGCTCGCGGCTGAATTTTCCCCTAGTTGAATTTCCCCTCAAAGATCGCCAGGTCGCCGTTTTCTTTTCGGGGAAGGGAAGACTTCACGGGGCGAACGCAAAGTCAAAGGCATCGCGCGGCTATCCCTTATTGATAATGATGTGCGTGGTATTTTCTCCGGAGACGCTTCTGAACGGAGTGAAGCCAAGTTTGGGGAGATTGATTCCGCAAAATAAATTTTCACCTTCGCCGAGGAGGACCGGCGACATGGCCAAGTGCATTTCGTCGATCTGGTCCGCAATCAGGTACTGACGGATGGTGGACACTCCGCCGCCGATGCGGACGTCTTTGCGTGTGCCTTTGACCGCTTCTTTCGCTTTCTTTAACGCGGACTCGATTCCATCGGTGACAAAGTGGAATGTAGTGCCACCTTCCATCGGGAGAGGAGCGCGCGCGTGATGGGTGAGCACAAAGACGGGCGTATGGAACGGAGGATTGTTGCCCCACCAGCCTCGCCACGGGTCGCCTGTCGCGGTGGTTGACCACGGTCCGCGAACTGGGCCGAACATATTGCGGCCCATGATCCAGGCGCCTACGTTCTCGAAAGATTGGGCGGCGAAATCGTTGTCGATGCCGGTCGTACCAGGGAATGCGGCCGGAGATGCGCCGCCATCGCCGTGCATCTTCTTGAATACTTCGGTGAGGAAGAGCCAGTTGTGGAGCTCGAGACCGCGGATGCCCAGGGGATTGTTGAGATCTTGCCGGGGGCCGGCGCCAAAACCGTCCAGTGAAACCGAAAAGGCTGCGACCCTGACTTTGCTCATGGTGAGTAACTTGTACTATGACGACTTACTTAGTTGAGGAGCGGGAAATCTAGTCTCCCTACCCGGGTTCAAGTACCCCCCTTTTTTTGGCGTAAAGTATTCATAAATAAGTTACTTAGATGCAAAATATTGAGAAATAAGGACTTATCTTATCAAAGAGCGCTGAAAATGGTTTTGGGGCGGCTTCGAGGGGCGTCCTGGTTGACTGACGGGCTTCGAAGCTGCCCCAAACTGATTTCTATGTTTGCGCTCGGCGGGGCGCTAAGTCAATAGATTTCGTTCCCCGGACGGTGGGCGAGTACCTTCACGCGTCGCCGTCAAACCTTTTAGGGGCCCCCAATATCAAGGTCAAAGGCGGCGGACAGGAGTGTTCGCCCTACGCGGGCAAATCGAAAAAAGGCCACGTTCCCGTAAATATGGGAATATGGTAATATGGGATTTATGAAGACTACTCTTGAAATCCCCGATTTCTTGTTCCGTCGCGCAAAGTCGGTGGCTGCCGAACGGGGCATCCCTCTACGGCAACTGGTCACCGAGGCGGTTCAAGAGAAATTGAAAACAACGTCCCAGGAAAAGCCGTGGATGAAACATCTCGGAAAGCTCAAATACCTGCATAAAGAGAGAAAACAAGTCGAAAAACGGGTGGAAGAAGCGTTCGAACGGATTGATCGGGAACTCTGGCACTGATTGTCAGGTACTGATTGTCTCGCAAATGATTGTCTGAATATGACTGTCTCGATATGATTCTGGATACGAATGCCCTGTCCGCCGCGGCGGACGAAGATCCCGCAGTGGTTGCCATTCTGGCGGGCGTTGAACAAGTGGCCATTCCCGTGATTGTCCTGGGTGAATACCGCCACGGAATCGCAGAGTCGCGGAATCGGGTTATCTACGAAAACTGGCTCACGGAATTACTCCGTGACTGCATGGTGTTAGACGTTAACGAGCCGACCACCCATTGTTACGCCGAGATCACTCTGGAATTGAAGCGAAAGGGCAAGCCGATCCCAACCAACGATATCTGGATTGCTGCCCTTTGCCGGCAGCATCGTCTTCCCCTGTTGAGCCGCGATTGCCATTTCGATTTGGTGGCGGGAAACAAACGGGTCGGGTGGTGATGACAAAAAAGCCAATCTGATTTCTCAGAGGCCTTATTCCCCGAACCGATTTTGATTCACGCTAGAAAGGGAGCAGCAGCTTGTCTGGGCCTTCGATTTCCTCTTTGGCCTCGAGGAATTCTTGACTCCAGGGTTTGCCTGCGCACTCGGGGCATTCGTCAATCATTTCCCCGATAGCGCAACAGTGATAACAGGTTCCTTGGGTGCTGCCCCCAGGGAACTTCTTGCATTTCTTGCAGGCCTTAAAGAATTCACTTTCGAGCGCTCGGTGCTCGTCCCACAGTTCGTGTTCACAGACAATGCACATAGTCTCCTCCTGCGCTTTCGACAATCATAGCGGCCTGCGCAACTCTCCCGCGGTGATCTGGAGCACACGTCGATTGTGATGAAAGGCGAGTGGAGTTTCGCTGATTCAAAAAGGAAAAAGGCCAATCGGATTTCTCGGTCACCCGCCTTCACCTAAGTAAGCCCACGAGCCCTCCGTTTCATCGCCGCATTTTCGAGATACACCACGCCACTCGGGGCCGAGCTACTGACAAATTCAGCGGCAAAAGCTCGTCCGATATCATCCTGCTCAATCGTCCCAAACGGTCCCGGAATGAGACGCCCCAACCAGGCAGCATAGCCCGGCGTGTGAGCATTGCCGGCGATAATTCCCGGGCGGAAAATCGCCAGACTCTTGAAGCCGATAGCTTGAACCGTTTCTTCTTTTAACCCCATAACTCGCGCATAGCGAAGCCTGCTTTTCGCGGAGCTTCCCGCTGCCGAGAGCAGCGCAAACCGAGCAACACCTCCGGCATGGCAACCACGGGCAAAACCACCGACAACCCCGATTTCGAGGGACTTCAATTCCTCCTCGCTCCAGTTCATGCTGCCTTTACCAACGCCAACACAGGAGGCCCCGTAGGCAGGGTCGCATAGCTCCACCATGCTCAGTGCAAGCCTGGTCACTTCTTCGGGAAACCGCGCAGCTGCCGTATCCAGGATCACCTGTCGCAAGCGATGATTCGAGGTCAGATGGTTCGCGGCGAGAGGAATCGCCTTGCGATTAACCATCACCACTTCAGCGCAGGACGGCTCGGCAACCAGCGCCCGCACCACCGCGGCTCCGACCTGCCCCGTGCCACCGATTATCAAGACGCGAAATGGCATTTTAGGTCCCTTTTCCACGATTGTTTACGCACGATTCTGTTGCCGGCGGGTGGCGACCTTCTCCGCGCGTCAGTATAACTCGGTTGTTGTTGGTGTTGACAAAGACAAATGGGGTGCGCCACTTTTCGCGGGTTTCGAGAAGGGACCAATACGATGCCGCGCACCTTGGGATTTGGTTTACACGCCAGCCTCGGCGCAAACTCTGTGCTGGCCACTTCTCGAAAAGCGCGAGAAGCGGGGCACCCGGCGCCCGCGCCTAGAACAGCGGTTCGCGCGAAGCAGCCCCCAGGCGCACTAAGAGCTATACGTCACGTTGCGAGGCGGGCTTTTCAGGGCCGCAAGATTCACGGCTTTCCCGAGCATAAGTTCGACGGTGTGCTTCAAGCTGTTCTCATCCCACGTGTCAGCATATTCGACGGCAAACGTCTCGCCGTCCGTCGCCAAGTGGGCATGGGGAACGCCCCTCGCCCCAGTCTGAAATTCCCAATGCCGATGGAACTCACGGACCATCTTGTCCGATAGCTTTGGCGTAATGCTGCCCTTAAGGTGTCTCATGCCTGTACCGATCATTTTTGGATGCACCTCTGCTCTTAGGGTAACTCTGTTTTTTGAGTTGTCAAACGACTTCGCACTGTGACCAGGGCTTGCCAATCTGGGATACAATTCACGCCATGAAAACACGGGCTGGGTCGCTGTTGGTGAGTCTGTTCATCTTGTCGCATGCGGGCGTTGGCGAGCAACTGAAGCCGGACCGCGTGATTTCCGTCACCAGCCTAGAACGCTACGAAAACGACAAGAGTAAGGGCTACAAGGTGGAAGGAAAAACTTCAGAGCCGCCCGTCTTCTACAAGCTGGAATGTGGGATTAGCGCAGCCGAGTTGGAAGTTGGCCATCTCTATAAGGTCGCCGTAGCGATCTCGCCGGATCGGACTAGGAGTCGGGTGTTTTTCGATATCCATCCCGATCCAAAGGCAATCGGTATGTTATGCGCCATCGAGTCCGAAAGGTCCGCTGCTCGGGAATGATGTTTCTTATGTCACTCAGCCGACATAAAACAGTCGTACGGATCGACCATAGACGTCGGAGGTGAATCGCAGTGGGGACGAAGGCTTTTGAGGTGGGGGCCTTGTGCAGGCCAGTTGACGATCGCGAACTTGAAGATTTCGGTGCTGCCCAGGATGATTCGGGTGTCTGGACTTTTCAAGATGGCTCACGGTTGAAGGCGGCCTACAAACCGCTCCCTACCTTCGCCAACGCCGATATGACGGGCTATCTAGGGAGATGCTATTTTGACGTGCTCGATTGAGCCGGAGCGGTGATCGTGATTACGCATGCCAGAAAGGATGAAAGCGATGGGAATCAGAATGCAATTCTTATTTGGAGTGCTGATCTTTGTATCTTTCACTTTGTACTCTGGCGCTAGCGGCAATGACGAGCAGACGCTGGGGATGAAGAACGGGCGATTCTGGAATGGTTTGACTACTGACTCTGAGCGCACACTCTTCATTGTGGGCTTTGAAGACGGCTGGTCGTTGAGGGGAAACACGGAAGACACCGTTTCTGGAAAGGTGATACTCGCTTTGCATCCGTGTAATAGTTCGATGACCTATGGTGAAGAGGCTGAGATGATTACTGCGGCGTACAAAGAACCCGAGAATCGTGGCCTGCCGGTTGGATGGGTGCTAATGGCCAACTCTGCGATCCACTGTGGCAGGACCGCCAGCAGCACCGTTTTTCCTGCCCTCCGCAGGCACCTCGCAGAGATCGCTGGAAAGACAGCCACTGGGGACGAACTCTCTCCTATTGACGCTATTTTATCTGTGAGTGGCTCTAAGCCGTAGCCCTGCGTCAAGAGGGCTGCAGTGCCGGGCGTCGCCTGGTCGAGTAAGACGCGCATTTTACGCGAACCTATAGGGCGAGGGCGGGTGCTTTGTCGAGGCTGCGGGCGGCAAATTCGATCACGGCTTTGACCTGTTCGCGATCGAGGCCGTCATACCATTTCATGATGTCGTCGAGATTGGCTCCGGCCTCGAGGTTCTCGAAAATCGCGGAGACCGGCATCCGCGTGCTCTTCAACACCCACGCGCCGCTCACTTTGCCGGGGGTGCTCTCTACCGCAGCACATTGCGACCAGTCGAGGGTTGCCATGGTAGGACACCTCCTGGTAGAGGATAGCGTCACACGAATCCAAAGATCAAGAGCAATGCCTAGGTCAAAGGCGGCGGACAGGAGTGTCCGCCCTACACGAGCAAAGGAAAAGGCCAATCTGATTTCTCAGACTGGCCTTTGATTTAATGCCGGCAACTACCTACTCTCCCACACACTTTCGCGTGCAGTACCATCGGCCCAGCGGGGCTTAACTTGAGGCGCTTTGCGGGCGTGAGCGAAGCGGGAGCCCGCAGCCGAAATCCCGAGCGTTGTGTGCGAGGGATCTCTATGCTAACTTCCGCGCCGGGAAGGGAACGGTTGGAACCACTGCGGTGTCTCTAGCATTAGTATGATGTCTGGGACAGAGGATCGAAAATGAACAGTATTCGATTCACGGCTCTAGCTACCCTGGTCTGGGGCATATCGATTTGCGCAGCGGCTGACGACAGGAAGCCAATACTCAGCGAGACGCCGTTGACCACGGCGCAGCTTCAGATTTACCAGGTTTTCTTGAACTCCGACACAAACGGAAGCAGGTCGGACCATATCAGGCTGTCGAACCAGACCGCTCCACTCGATCTGACAGATGAAAAGAAGCGCGGCGGTTGTCTTGACGAGCTCGAGTTCGAAGAAAGCGTGCATCCCGAGTGGATCTTCCACAAGTTTGATCCGCAAACTACGTTTCCGGCAAACGTAGAGTTGGTTGATCCGAAGAAGCAGAGCGCCACCGTTAGAAAGAACGACCCGAGTCGTACCATCAAACAGGGGAAACCGGTTGACGATGCGGTGCAGGATGCATTTGCCACGGGACTGCTCACGGTTTCGGAGATTGCGTTCGACAGCACCCACGAGTATGCCGTTATGAGGTTTAGTTTTGTGTGTGGAATGCTTTGCGGCCACGGGGAGACCCTTGTTTTTCGATACGTTGACGGACAATGGAAACACGCGAACAAAAGATGTAGTCGTTGGATCTCGTAAGAAGTGTGCGTACCAAAAGGAAAAGGCCATCGAGATTTCTCTCAATG
>CAWGYS010000012.1:0-86923 GCA_963826845.1 uncultured Acidobacteriaceae bacterium | reverse complement strand
AAAAAAAGTCGAGGGATCTGGCGCTGACGATCCGAGAGCAGTACCGGCCGGGCGACCAGATCGTGGTGGTGGGGCTGTATGAAAATGCGTCCACGCTGAATTTTTATACCGGAATCCCACTCCACAGTTTGCGCGCGCCGGGAGGGAACATGTGGTACGGCGCGCAGTTTCCGGATGCGCCGCGGGTTTTTGAAACGCAAGCTTCGTTTGTTGAAATGTGGAATGGGCCGCGGCGGGTTTTCCTGTGGACCGAAGATGATCAGCCGTCGGCGCTGCAGGGCTTGACGAGCTATGTCGTCGCTCGGCGCGGGGGCAAGACTATTTTTTCTAATCGAGCTACTCCCGACTCAAACGCCCGTCTTTGAGATCGAAGACATCGCCACGCCAGTGGACGCGACTGCCCATAAAGCTTGCGGCCCAGATGAACGGCGCGATCAGATCTCGCAGTGGGAGCAAGAGGACAAAGCGAAAAAACTGATCGTCGTTGAGCACTGCGTTTGCGGCGAGAAATCCTACCGCGAATCGCGCGGCTAACGTCAGCGCGAACAGTGCCCACGCCCATGCAGCTCCTTGGGCTGCCAACAGCGCGACCAATGCCCAGGGCAGGCCGAAGGTGAAGAGCAATCCGGTGTATCCCCAGCGGCGGGCGGCACGAATGGTCCGCGACCAGCGCAGTTGATGGCGGAAAAACTGCTGCATCGTGTAGGCAGGCAGAAAGGTGACGACGGTCGCGACGCTGAGTTCGATTCGCTTTCCGGTGGCGGCTATGCGGCGGCCGAGTTCGTAATCGTCGGCTAGATAGTCGAGCAATGCTTCGAAGCCTCCGATGGTTTCGAGGTCGCGACGACGAAACGCCAGCGTTGAGCCCAGTCCGAAGTGCAATCCTTTCTCGAGAAATCTCGCGCTCAGCACGCCGGGCACAAAGTCGGTGCTGATGCCCAGGGCCTCCAGACGCGAGCCCAGGGTCGGGCCAGCTGCGCCGCGATAGAGGCAGGTCACCAATCCAACCGACTTGTCGGCGAGCGGCGCCATCACCTGACGCAAATAATCTGACGGGACGCGGATGTCGCTGTCATTCACCAGCAGGAGCTCGTGGCGCGCGCGGGCAGCATCTGCGCCAGATTGCTGACTTTGATATTTGTTCCCAGCACGTGATCGCAGACGATCAATTTGATTGGAACGCTGCGGTACTTTGCTTGAAGCTTGCGCACAACTTCAACGGCGGGATCGGCTGCGATCGCTGACGCCGAAAATCAATTGAAATTCGGGATACTGCTGCTCGCAGTGGCTGCAAAAGCTCTCCCAGATTTCGGGGTCGACACCTTTCAGGGGCTTGAGAATCGAAACTGGCGGGAGTTCGCCCTCTGGCAAACGAGTCTGCTTAAGTTTCCGCTCCTGTCGCTTAGAAAGCTTGCCACGCCGAGCGCGGACAGAAAATAAAAGAACAGACAGCCGAGGGTTCCAATGACGGCCACGGCTTCGAGCACTGCTCTGGCTGTTAGCGGCGGCATCAGCCCCATGTTACTCGTAGCGGAGCGACTCGATCGGGTCGAGGTTGGCCGCTTTCCATGCGGGATAGATGCCGAACAGCAAGCCCTTCGGCCGCGGCCGCCAAGAAGCCGAAGGTGGCCCAGAACAACGACATGGTCGCGGGCAGGGAATCCCAGACCATGCGGATTGCGTAGGTGATGATCGCACCCAGGAGCACGCCCAGAATTCCACCGATTGCCGTTAGCGTGATTGCCTCTAGCGTGAATTGCAGCAGCACGTCGCGCTTGCGCGCGCCGATGGCTTTGCGGACGCCGATCTCCCTGGTGCGCTCGGTTACCGACACCAGCATGATGTTCATCACGCCGACGCCGCCCACGATCAGGGCCACGCTTGAAACCGCAAACATGAAAATGAAGATGGCTCCGGTGATCTGGCTCCAGACGTCCGACAGCGAATCCTGGGTGAAGACGGAGAAGTTGTCGGGCTTGTCCGGAGGCACGCGCCGACGGCGGCGCAGCAGTTCGCGCATTTCGTCGACGGCTTTGGGCATGTCGTCGTGCGACGTTGCCTTGACGCTGATGAAGTGCTGCTTGAGTTCGGGGTGAAGTTTGCGCAGCGTGGCCAGTGGGAAATAGACTTTGTTATCGTCGGGATTCTTGCCGCCGCCGAATGCGCTCTTGACTTTCTCGGCCTCTCCGATCACCTCGAACAACTGGCCTTCGATATTGATTTCCTTGCCGACCGGATCGGCGCTGCCGAAAAGCTCGTCCGCGGTGTCGGCTCCCACGATGATCACATCGCGCGCGGCGGTCGTCATCAATGTCGCTGAACCAGCGTCCGGACTTCATGCTCAGATCGAAGACGTCCTTAGACGAGGCGGTGTCGCCTTCGAGAATCGTTTGCTTGGCCTTGCGGTCGCCATATTTGACCATGTACGTGCCCGCTGCCAAATTGCGGCTCGACGTACGAATGCCCGCGGATGACGGCTTTTACGTGGGGCAGGTCCTTCATGGCTTCGGCGTCCTCGAAAGTCAGTTCCTTGCGAATACGCAGGTCTTCGGTGGGGCGGCCGAAGGTGATGGGCATGTGGAAGGCGAAAGATGATGTTCGACCCCATGCTGCTGATCATGCCGCTGACGTTGTCGTTAAGGCCGCGCACGATGGAGGAAATTCCGATGACGACGGCTACGCCGATCACGATGCCGAGCACGGTGAGGCCGGAGCGCAGCTTGTTGCTGCGGATGGTGGCCAGCGCCATCGCGATGATTTCGCCGAATTCGCTTTTGCCTACATTCAGATCATAACCCTTCTCACCGCCAGATAAAACCTTCTACCGCCGAGACGCAGAGTACGCCGAGAAAACAAAGCGAAATCTCTAGTAGAGCCTCCCAGTGCTCAACACCTCTTATTTCTTCAGACCCCTACATTTCGAACCCCTTTTTACATTTCAAATCGCAGCGCTGCTGATTGGATCGAGCGTCGCCGCGCTTGCCTTGCCGGATAGACGCCGAAGAAAATTCCTACGCTCGCGGCGACTATCAGCCCTGCAAATACCGCCCAGAGTTTGATTACCGATGGCATGCCGACGGCGAAGGTGACTCCCTTGGCCACGCCAATCCCTAGCAGCACGCCGATCACGCCCCCGCGAGAGGCAGAACGACGGCTTCGATCAGGAACTGCAGCAGCACATCGGAACGCCTTGGCACCCATCGCTTTGCGGATGCCCACTTCGCGGGTGCGTTCGGTGACCGAGACCAGCATGATGTTCATGATGACGATTCCGCCGACGACCATCGAGATCGCCGCGATTCCGATCATGGCTACGAAAGAATGTGCCGGTGAGGTTTGACCAGATGCTCAGCAGACTGCTGTTGTTCTCCATGTCGAACGAGTCTGCGCCGCCGGCGGGATCGTGCCGCCGGGCGCGCAGAATGACTCGCGCCTCGTCCATGGCCTCGTCAGAACGGTGGCCGGTGCCGACCGCCTTGGCGGAGATGCGCATGTTGGTGTTGTAGACTGCCGTACTCCTTGAACCAGGACGTGATGCGGCATGAACACGTAGTTATCCAGACTCTGTCCGAGCGTGCTGCCCTTCTTCTTGCCGACACCGATGATGCGGTAGATCCAGCCATCGATGCGGATTTCCTTGCCGATGGGATCGACGCCGGGCATCAGCGTATCGACGATGTCGGTGCCGACGACCACGACGGCGAGTTGTTATCCACATCGGATCTCCTTGACCATGCGGCCGGAATCGATGTCGACATCCTGCGTGATCGCGACCGCGGGCGTCATTCCCTGGACAATGGTGTCGGTAAGCGCCTGCTCGCCATATTTCACGTGGCCGCTGTTATTGCGGGCATAGGCTCCAACATAGGCGCACAGCTTGCAGCCCTCACGAACAGCGCGGTAGTCGTCCATGGTGATGTCTTTGCGCTTCTGGCCTTCAATGTAGTGATCGACGTTGGTGACCGCGGGCGAGACCTTGAACACGATGAAGACGTCCGCGCCGAGATTGAAGATCTTCTCGGCGACATAGGCGTTGATGCCGTTCACGA
Source organism: uncultured Acidobacteriaceae bacterium (assembly GCA_963826845.1). Taxonomy (GTDB): domain Bacteria; phylum Acidobacteriota; class Terriglobia; order Terriglobales; family Acidobacteriaceae; genus Acidiflorens. Next base: position 82,874 of record CAWGYS010000012.1, on the reverse strand, counting down.
AGGTGACGACGGCGATGACAGCGGCGACGCCGATGACCACGCCGAGCAGGGTGAGCGCGGAGCGCAGTTTGTTCGCCCACAGCGACAGGAAGGCGATCTTGATGGCTTCGGCGATGTGCATGGAGCAGGTCGCAGGTCTTAGGTCTTAGGTCTTAGGCTTCAGGGCTTGGGCATCCCGCCGACCGCTCTTCGCCTGGCTACCAGTTTAACAGCCCGGCGCTCGACCTCTGCGACCTTCGTGGAGCGGGAGGATGGCCCACTCTATCCTGTCGGACTGGTTCCGCCGCCGGTTGGCCTGGCTCTGCTGATTTATCCGCTCTTCCTCGCGCCTACGGAGTCGCGGAACTCGTCATCCCGCTTGCCCTGCGCACCTGCCCTGCGACCTGCACGCCGTGCACTATAATGAATGGAGCTGTTGGCAGCCGGACCGGACGGTCGCTGTCGCAAGACAGAGGAAAGTCCGAACTCCGCAGAGCAGTGTGCCGGATAACGTCCGGGAGGGCCGATTCAAATCGGTTCGACGGAAAGTGCCACAGAAAACATACCGCCCGGGCCGCAAGGCTCAGGTAAGGGTGAAAAGGTGCGGTAAGAGCGCACCGCCGGCGCAGTAATGCGGCGGGCAGGGCAAACCCCACACGGAGCAAGACCAAATAGGGAGGGATTCCGGCGCGGGCCGGAAGCGTGCCGGCTCGGTGCGCCACAACCTCCGGGTAGGTCGCTTGAGCTTCGCAGTAATGCGTGGCCCAGAGGAATGACCGTCCCGCAGCATTCATGTTGCGGACAAAATTCGGCTTACAGGTCCGGCTGCCACAAACTTTTCGAATGCGAGGTCCTTCGCTGCGCTCAGGATTTCGGCAATGGGCTCCACTCCCTTCTCGACTACGCCTCAGGGTCACTCCCCGTTCTAGGCCTCAACTTACGGTCCGGCTGCCATGCACTTACTTTCCAATTACGTGAAAAGCCGATCATGACTCTCAAGTCGGATCGCGAAGGCTAAATCACTTCAACAATCTCACGAGGCCAACACCGCAAAACAGGTGTCTGTTTTCAGGGCAGCCCGGCTAATTCGGCTCACAGGTACCGCTGTCACAAAATGTCCTGTTTTCTGTTACTTATAAGAATCGGATTGGTATTGTAACTTTGGTGCGCTGGTTGCTTCTAAGACCCTAGCGGGGAAACCCCAGGCCAGCTGACTGATAACTGATTTAACCTAGGATGGGGCGTAACGACGCTCGAAAGCTTGGCATCAAACAAACTAGTTTTTTTGGAAGGAATCGAGCTCGTATGCTTCGTCTGAAACGTGGGCTGACATTAATTCCCCTCATTTGGCTAGCGGCTTTTCTGGCTGGGTGCGGCGGAGGCTCGTCCGGCCCCCAAATACCTGGAGATTTCACGCTTTCGCTTTCGCCAGACACCATGAAGATGGCTGTGAACAGCCAGGCGACGATCACGGTTACCATCACTCCGTCGAATGGATTCAGTGGCAGCGTTACACCTTCCGCATCGGGTTTGCCAAATGGCGTGTCCGCGGCCTTCTCTCCGAACCCCGCGACCACTACCACTACGTTGACACTGACGGCCAGTCCCTCAGCGACTACGGGCAAGACGACGGTGACGGTCACGGGCGTGTCGGATAACGTGGTCAGTACGACGACGTTCTCCCTCACCGTGAACCAGGGCCAAGGCGGTACGCAGACCTTCACTACGCTTTCATCTTCGCCGAATCCATCCGTCTATGGGCAGGCGGTGACCTTTACCGCGCTGGTTAGCGCCCAGGGTGAGCCACTGCCATCATCAACCGATGGAGAACTCGTTGAGTTCGATCAAAAAGCGACCGTGCTGGAGAAGGCACGTTAAGCAGCGGCACAGCGACTTTTACGACGTCGACTTTAGCGGCAGGTGGCACCGACACCATCACGGCGGTGTACGCAGGGCGACGCGAATTATGCCAGCAGCACCTCGAGTCCGGTGAGCCAGGTGGTAAATCTAGACCCGACTACAACCACTCTGGTTTCTTTGGAGAACCCGGCAAATGTTGGCCAGCCGGTGACGTTTGAGGCGACGGTGTCATCCCAGACCGGAGCTCAGGTCACGGGTTCGGTTGGGTTTTATAATGGCGGTTCGAAGGTAGGAAACACACCTCTTTCCAATGGTGTAGCCACCTTCTCGATCACTAACAGCGAAGCATCGGGCGCCTCCGAAACCATCACGGCGGAATATGACGGCACCACCGATGCATTCGCACCCAGCACTTCGGGCCCAGTGATCCAGGTCTGGGCTACCGGATCAACCGTGGATGTCTGCGGCAGTCCTACAACTAACTATGGCTGCCTAACCAATTATCAGTGGAACGACGTCTATCGTGCCTTCGAAGTCTTTGTGCCAACTGCTCTCCCCGCGAACCCAGCCATCGTCATCATGCTCCACGGAACGCAGATCGATGGAGGGAGTGATCCGTCGAATCCCTTGCCCATCATTCAGCTGATGTGGGGCTGGCAGGACGTTGCCAACTATTACGGCTTTATTCTGGTGAAACCCGCGTCCACCTATGATGCGAGCTCAAACCAGTGGAGCTGGAACTCGTATTGTATGGACGGAACGGCTTTGTGCGACCCCTACGGATCGGACGGCGGAGCATTTCCATACGCGGCGAATTGTGGTTCGGCAGATGGAGAGTGCCCGGACGATACCGGCTTCCTGCGATCTCTGATTGGCAGTTTGCTCAACAATCAGAATAACGGCTATCCGTACGGTAACTTCGCGGCGAATCCGAGCACGGTTTACGTCACCGGTTTTTCCTCGGGTGCGCAAATGACGGAACGCGTGGGTGTGGAATTGTCCGATCTGGTGGCGGCGATCTCTCCCGCTTCCGGCCCGCTCTACAACGTACAAGGGACAAACATTCCGCTGCCGTTGCCCTTGCCGGGCAATGCGATCGCGCCTCCCATTCCCGTCATGGAGTGGCATGGCACGTCGGATGAGGAATTGCCTCCCTGCGACGGCACGGCTGCGGCCGGCACCAACGGCACGACCAATTACTCCGGTGTCATTTTCACCCTCGACACAGTCGATGACACCTTCAACTACTGGATCGGAGCGCAGGCCAATAACTTTAGCGACCAGAATGCAGCGTTTCAGATTCAACCCTCGTCGCCGCCCGCGCCGATTCTCTGTACGGCTGTGACCGGGAGCAACCTGACCGGATCCAACTACCTCAACGATGCACCTACTCCGCCCTATCCAGAGCCTCCGAATATTCCGGTGATGCCGGATACTCTAACGGGCAACATTGCCGTGAGTACCGTGCCCCCTACGGGGCAGTGGCCGAGCCCGGTGGCAATCACAGCGGCGAGCGAATCGAGCACGACGGTGACAGTCACCAGCACATTGAATCCCGGCGTAGGAGGGGTGGCCATCATTACGGGGATGACTCCATCTCAATACAACGGGACTTGGGTCGTCACGGAGTCCACGTCCACGAGCTTCCAGTACACCAACCCAACGAGCGGACTGGCGGATGCGACAGGGTTCGGAGCGGCACAAGGGGGCCAAACTACGGAAGTGCAATTTATTTGGGAGCCAAATATTACGCACTCCTACCAGGACCAGTACGACTGGGCGCGCTGGCTCTTCTTTGCCGCCCACCCGAAACCGTAGCAGGGCTGCGATCGGTTTCGAAAGTTGATGAGATGACGGGCCTCGAGCTGACAGACTGGGTCCCTGGGCTGCGCTCGGGATTTCGGCAACGGGCTCACCCCTTCGACTACGCTCAGGGTCACGCCCGGTTAGCGCCTCAACTTACAGGTCCGGCTGCCACAAAGTTTCAATCACGTCTAGAAGCCGGTCGCTCGTGTAAATGCGACGCCATGCCACCCCCACGCTCAAAATCCCCGCCATTCCCTCTGCATACGTTGACTTGCTCATAGCACCCACGTAAGATTCGCCGCATGACCCTGTCGGCCAAACCATCTCGCACTATCGCGTCGTCGAAAAGCTTGGCGGAGGCGGGATGGGCGTGGTCTACAAGGCCGAGGATGTGAAACTCCACCGCTTCGTCGCGCTCAAGTTCCTTCCTCCCGAGGTGGCTCGCGATCCGCAGGCGCTCAGCCGCTTTCAACGGGAAGCACAGGCTGCGTCGGCGCTCAACCATCCCAACATTTGCACTATCTATGAGATTGATGAGCAGAATGGCGAGGCCTTCATCGCCATGGAGTTCCTCGATGGCATGACGCTCAAGCACCGCATCGCCGGCCGGCCGCTGGATCTCGAAGTGATGCTCCCGCTCGCCATCCAGGTCGCCGACGCGCTCGACGCCGCTCACACCGAAGGAATCGTGCATCGCGACATCAAGCCCGCCAACATCTTCGTCACCAAACGCGGACACGCCAAGATTCTGGATTTCGGCCTGGCGAAAGTCAGTCTCGCCGACAGTTCCTCGAGCCAGATCGCCAGTCTCAACACTCAGACCCATTCCATGGGCGAAAAAGATCTCACCGGCCCGGGCACCATGGTCGGAACCGTTGCCTATATGTCGCCCGAGCAGGTGCGCGCCAAGGAACTGGACTCTCGCACCGACCTTTTTTCGTTTGGAGCCGTGCTCTACGAAATGGCGACAGGCGCCATGCCCTTTCATGGCGAGAGTTCCGGCGTCATCTTCAAAGCCATCCTCGATTCCGTTCCGCCTCCGCCGATTCGTTTCAACCGCGATCTGCCCGCTAAACTTGAAGACATCATTTTCAAGGCTCTGGAGAAGGATCGCAATCTCCGCTACCAGCACGCCTCCGACATTCGCACCGATCTTCAGCGCTTGAAGCGAGATACGGAATCGGGACGGTTGGCCCATAGTTCGGGATCAAGCTCGGGCTCGGTACCGTCGGCGCAGGAATCTGGATCTCAGGTTGCCGCGGCTGCGCCCCACTCCGCGGAATCGGCCCCGGCACCTGCTCAAAGTTCCCCTTCGTCGATCCGGGCTGCTTCTTCAGGATCTTCTGCTTCTGCTGCGCATGCTTCGCCATCATCTTCTTCATCATCATCGTCGCAAGCGGTAGCAGCCGCGTCTGCCTCGGGAGCAGCATCTGCGGCATCGGTCCCCGCGAAGAAATCGCGGCTTCCGATCTTGGTTTCAGCCGCCGCAATCGTGCTCGCCTTAGTCATCGCCGGAGTTCTCTACTTTCGCTCCAAACCTGTACAGACGCTCACCGCAAAGGACACTGTCGTTCTCGCGGATTTCGCCAACACTACCGGCGATGAGGTCTTCGACGGCACTTTGAAGCAGGCCCTCGCCGTGGATTTGGAGCAATCCCCGTTTCTCCAGGTAATCCCGCAATCGCGGGTACAGGAAACGCTGAAATATATGGGGCGGCAGCCGAACGAGCGGCTGACAAACGATGTCGCTCGTGAGCTCTGCCAGCGGGTCGGAAGCAAAGCCATGCTCTCGGGATCGATTGCCAGCCTGGGCAGCCAGTATGTGGTGACGCTGAACGCAATCAACTGCCAGACCGGCGACTCGCTGGCGCAGGAACAGGCGCAGGCCGAAAGCAAAGAGAAAGTGCTGGTGGCGTTGGGCGGCGCCGTTTCAAAGATGCGGGGCAAGTTGGGCGAGTCACTGGCGTCCGTGCAGAAGTACGATGTGCCGATCGATCAGGTCACGACATCCTCGCTGGAGGCGTTGAAAGCCTTCGCGATGGGGAATGCGGAGTTTGACCAGGGGCGCGAAATCCAGTCCCTCATGTATTACAAGCGCGCCGTGGAACTGGACCCGAACTTTGCCTGGGTTTACGCGAGAATGGGAACCGTCTACTCGAATTCGGGTGAAAACGAGAAGGCGATCGAGGCGACCCGCAAGGCCTACGAACTTCGAGACCGGGTGAGCGAGCGAGAGAAGCTTTACATCGACGAGCACTATTATCAGACCGTCACGGGTGAAAAAGACAAGGAAATGGAGACGCTGGAACTCTACCAGCGGACCTATCCCAACGATGAGACCCCGCCGAATAATCTCTCGGTGGGTTTTCAGATGGTAGGGAATTTTGCCAAAGCCGCCGAGCAGGCCAAAATCGCGGTGCGAAACAGTCCGAATTCGGCGGGCGCCGCGGAGAATCTCTCCTATTCCTATCTCGGTTCGAACCGGCCGGATGAAGCGTGGCAGACGACGCAGCAACTGGTGGCAAAGCTTCCAGATTCGGACGGGGCGCATATGTACGACTATCTCGTAGCTCTGACGCTGGGCAAGCATGCGGACGCGGACCGGGACCTGGCATGGTCGAAGGGAAAACAGTTGGAGTACCGGGTTCTTTTTTACGAAACGCGCTCGATGGAAGAACAGGGGAAGTTGCGTTTGACGGAGGAAACGGCCGGCCGGGCGCTCGATATGGAAAGAAGCCAGGGCCTGAAAGAATCAGCGGACGGCGACCTGGGTTACCTGGCGATGGTGGAAGCGGATTTGGGCGCGTGCGATCGAGCCCTCAAGAATGCGGCGACGCTGGCGGCGAGTTCCAGCCGTGCCGCACTTACGCAATCGGGATATGTGTTCGCGACCTGCGGGCAGGCACAGAAGGCGGCAGCGAATCTGGCGAAATTGAATAAGGATTATCCGCTGGACAGTTTTCTACAGAAATCGGAGCTTCCGCAGATGCGCGCCCGTTTAGATTTGCAGCGGGGCAGCGGAGCTAAGGCGATCGAGGATCTGCGCCCGGCGGAGTGGGCTGAGACGGGTTGGGTCGAACTCGGTCTGCCGATGTATTTGCGGGGCCAGGCATTTTTGCAAAACAAACAAGGACCGGAGGCAGTGGCCGAGTTCCAGAAGATTTTAGATCACCACGATGCTCTGCTGCCCGGAGCGTACGAGTCCTTGGCAAAGTTGGGCCTGGGTCGTGCGTATACCATTACGGGCGATATGGCGAAGGCGCGAAGGGCGTATCAGGATCTCTTTGTAATGTGGAAGGATGCGGACTCCGACCTTCCCATTCTGAAGCAAGCCAAGGCCGAGTACGCGAAGCTGCAGTAAGTTGCTGGGTGCTGATGCCGGATGTTCGCGCCACATGGTACGATTCCCGCTTGGGCGATTCCGCTACCATTCCAAGTGCTGCCTCCTCCGGTCCAGCCCCCGTTCCGGCCGTCGTTTCTGATAAGACGGTTGCTTCGCGGCACTCTGCGCTCGTCCGCGTTACTCATTGGATCACCACGCTGTGCTTTCTTGCCCTGCTCGTCACCGGAGTTGAAATCGTGATCTCTCACCCCCGCTTCTATTGGGGCGAAACCGGCAACAACTTGACCGCACCGTTGTTCAAGCTGCCGATCCCCGCATCGAGGGCGCTGGTGCCGACCGGCTACGGATACGTACTGCCGGACCAGAACGGCTGGAGCCGGTATCTCCACTTTCAAGCTGCCTGGGTGGTGGTATTCACCGGCTTACTGTATGTAATCTTCGGCTTGTTGACAGGGCATTTTCGGAAAAACGTATTCCCAGGCAAGACTGATCTGTCGTGGCGGACGTTGTCGATTGAAATCGCTAATCATTTGCAGTTCAAACGGCCGAGTGCGGCGGAAGCATGGTCGTATAACGTGCTCCAGCGGCTCAGCTATCTGTTCGTGATCTTCGTTCTTTTCCCGTTAGTCATCTGGACGGGCCTGGCGATGTCTCCCGCGTTTGTTTCCGCGTTTCCGGCGACTGTTAATGTGCTCGGCGGGCAGCAATCGGCGCGCACGCTTCACTTCTTGGTCTCGGTGGCGCTCGTGCTTTTCGTGCTGGTCCATGTTGTTATGATTTTTCTTGCCGGATTCTGGAGCCGCATGCGGGCCATGATCACGGGTCGCGCAGGTAGATCTATGGAACGCATATGAGCAAAATCTCACGTCGCAAACTGATCACCACCGGCCTCGCTGCTACAGCTGGCATAGCGGGCATGGGCACAGCTGCGCTGCTGGCACAGAAATATGGACTGATCCCGCCCGACCACGGCGGAATCTGGGGGCTCGGCGAAACCCTCACCTATGCTTCCCAGCGTCTTCTCACGAGGCACTCATTGGCTCGTGAGTTCTCCCGGAGCCAGATCTCGAAGCCTCCGTTTGCGAACGAAATCGCGCCCCTGGGTGAAGAGTTCAAGCGTCATCAGGCCGCGGGATTCGCGGACTGGCGGCTCTCCATCAACGGAATGGTCGCGCGGCCAGCCTCGTTTTCGCTGGACCAGTTGAAGGGCTATCCGTCCCACAGCCAGATCACGATGCTGCAGTGTGAAGAGGGCTGGTCGTATATTGCGGAATGGATCGGCGTGCCTCTCTCGCAAATCCTGCAAGCGGTGGAGGTCCAGCCGCAAGCCAGATATGTTGTCTATTTCTCAATCGAGCGCGACTGGTGGGATAGCATCGATATGGACGATGCATTGCATCCGCAGACTTTTCTCGTCTATGGGATGAATGGCGATGCGCTCTCCGTGGGCAACGGCGGGCCGCTTCGCCTGAGGGTTCCCCGCCAGGTCGGCTATAAGAGTGTGAAATTCGTCACCCACATGACGGTCACTGACAATCTGAAAAGCTTTGGCAAGGGTCTGGGCTCGGCGTCGCCAGAAGGCGGCTATGCCTGGTACGCCGGCATCTGAAAGAGTTGCTGGCTGGCGATGCGACTCAGATCGGGCCGCGATCGCGGCGCAAGCGGACCGCGGCGGCGAGGAATGCCGCGGCGATCAAGAGGCCGATCCACAACCCAGGGCTGCTCAGGAAACTACCCGGCATGATATGTATCATCGGGTCGGTTGGGAACATATTTGGTGAGGTCGAGCCGACAGTGGGAGTGGCGCCGATCAATCGGCCTCCCACCAGGGTGGCGAAATGCCAAGTGTGGAAGACAATTTGCTCGACTCCGCCAATCGCTATCACCGGCAAGGCCGCCCAAAGAAATGGCGCTCGTCGCGACCATCCGGAAACGAGCAGTAGCCAGCAATAAACTGGCGCGGGCCACAGCGTGTGGGAGGTAAGAACGTGGTAGAGCAGCAGCCATGACATCCGCAGAAACGATGCGTTCGCCCACAGCGCCGCCACGCTGCCACCGCTCGCGAGCACGACGGCGCTGCTGATCAGCAACATGATCCAGTGCATGGCGATGGCGATCGCAACAATCAGCAGTGGCAAAATAAGGAGCGGGATGCTCGCTTTGGCAAGCACGGTAGTGGCATCGGACACGGGCAGCGACTTCCAGAAAAGAATGCTGCGGTCGCGGCGCTCGCCGTGCAGCGCGTCCAGACAATAAAACACACTCACGACGATCCCGGTAAGCATCATCAGGCCTGCTGCCATGTCGAATGGCTGCTGAGGATGTGCCTGATTGAGCCGCAGTGGTGCTTCCCAGATGCCCACAAACGAACTGAGACAGAAGGCGAACAGAGCGACGCCAGCGACCGCCAGCGGCGCGATATAGATGGAACGGTACTCCCACAATTCGCGGCGCACCGTCCAGTAAAAGACTCGAGTAGCCGGGATGATTGCCGGCGCGGCGCTTTGCGATTGGAAGGATTCGGACATCGCGTTGGATTGAGTACTCATTGCGCCGCTCCTTGTGCCTGGCGAGGCTGGCCGCCCATCACGGCAACGAACAAGTCGGCGATGCTGGGCGTGCGCACGTCGCCAAATGCAGCAAGTTGCTGCGGGTCAACTTTATCCAGCGTCATCAGATCAAACAGCACGATGCTGCGCCCGATCGCCTGGCGTTCGTGCATCGGCTTAAGCGCACGTGCCGCTGCGACCTTCTCCGGATGCACCGTCACTTCCAGATAGCGCGACTCCAGCTCTTCCATGCTGCACTCGAATACGATGCGGCCGCGGTCAATGAACATGAGATCGGTGAGGACGTGTTGCACCTCTTCCACCTGATGGGTCGCGACCACGATGGTGCGGCTACGATCAAAGTAGTCGTTCAGCAGCGAGTCGTAAAACTGCTTGCGATACAGGATGTCCAAACCCAGCGTCGGCTCGTCCAGCACGAGCAATCTCGCGTCAATCGCCATGACCAGAGCGAGGTGCAGCTGGGTCACCATGCCCTTCGACAGTTCCCTGACCCTGCTACTGCGCCGGATCGTGGTTTTCGCCAGAAAACCCTCCGCCTTGGCGCGATCGAATCGCGGATGCACACCGGCGACATAGTCAAGTGCCTGCGAGACCTTCATCCAGCGCGGCAAGACGGCAACATCAGCGATGAAGCAGACATCGCGCATGAGCTGATCGCGCTCCGCCCATGGGTCGCGCCCGAGCACTCTCAGTTCTCCTTGATATGGAGTGAGGCCGAGAATTGCGTGGAGCGCGGTGGTCTTGCCGGCGCCGTTCGGGCCGACGAGTCCGAGTATGCGGCCCTCTTCGACCCGCATGTCGACGCCGTCCAGCGCGACCGTCGTTCCGAACGCCTTACGGAGACTGCGTGCTTCTATGCATGCCATGGCTTCAGCGCTCCTTCCTGGGGGAATCTGCGATGGATCCGGCTTCGCGGGCTTCGACAGGGCAGCCTTCGCCGGCTCCGTTCTCGACGACGGCCGCGAGCCATTCAGCAGCTCTTCCGCTTTCAGACCAAGCCGCTGAATGGTTGCCTGGATCCTCGGCCATTCTTCACCAAGAAATTTCTGCCGCTCGCCCTGGAGCAACAGACCGCGTGCGCCCATATTGATGAACATGCCCAGGCCTCGCCGGGTTTCGACCAGCCCCTCATCCACCAGTTGCTGATATCCCTTGAGGACCGTGAGCGGATTGACGCGATATTCCGCCGCGACGTTGCGCACGGAGGGCAGCGGATCGCCTTCCTTGAGCACGCCGTCGAGGATCATCGCGACCACGCGGTCGCGAAGCTGGCGGTAGATCGGCTGATTGTCGTTCCACTCACGGTCCATCGTTTTTCCCACGTCGCCGTTACCAGAGATAGCACGCGCTTCAGTTCGCCCGGTGCAAATCGAAGTGGGCGTGGATCGGCTTGTCCTTCATCATGAACGTCCAATCCTCGGTGTGATGGTTGGCGTCGATGATGGTGAATACCGAATGATGCATGTGATACTCCGGGCTCCCGCTGATGTCCTTGAACTCGAACTCGATCGTCTTGCCGTCGGGAGACATCTTGCCGGTCATGCGCGGGCGGTTTCCGGCGTCGCAATAGTGAATCAGGGTGAGCTGGTCTCCGTCAACGTAAAGCATCGTCACCGGATGATCGTACTTGGTCGCGTCGAGCGGCGTTCCTGCCTCCTGCAACTCGTGCACCAGCGCGTTCCCCCTGGAGGTGACGCGCATCGTAACGTGGAGCGCCTTTCCGCCTGACATCGCCGGCATCTCGGGCACGGCGACGGGGCCTTCCCACTCGCCCGCCAGGCTTTTCAGGGTTGTAAAGGACTTCTGCGCCTCGGACGGCACAGCAGCCATGGATGACTCTTGCGCGTCGGACTTATGCGGGTCTGACTGGGCGAAAGCCACGCTGGAAAGCGACAGCAAAACAACGGACAGCACACAACCAAGCGATTTCATATTCCATTCTCCTCAAGAAGTTCTTTTCTCTGTGCTCTCGGGGCCAGGGGTGAAGCTCTGGCGGCGATCAGCTCCAAACGAACTTCAACTGCACTGTTATAGGTAACTACAACACTATATATCATGTCAAGCTTTTTTTCGGACTTTGGGTGGCGCAGCCCGGCACGGGTCAACGAGTGCAATCGAGTGCTATCGCGAGGTCAGGCAACTGACACCCGCGGCGGGGAAGGCGTAGCATTCTGAGCGCGGCGACTTCAAAAACGAAGTGAGATCATCCAGGCGAATGACCTGCGCCGAGGTGCGGGGTCAACATGCCACCGGGGACGGATCGTCTCACACCAGGCTTTCGAAGAGGCTGACCGATGAGTATCCAGGCAGGAAAAATCCATAGTATTCGACGCGACGGGTCGACCATCAATGGGTCGAGTATTGAACAGCGCTTGAGCGCGGGAAAAGCTCTGAGGGAAAAAGTCTCCCGGAATTCCCAGGCCGCGTGGAGTGCTCCCGCCGACCGCCCCGATCCGATCGCGGTGCTGCGGGAGTCCGACCGCGGCCGGCTCTCCGAACTCTTGCCCATCCGCTACGGCCGGATGCAGCAATCGCCTTTTGCGTTTTTCCGGGGTGCGGCGGCAGTGATGGCCTGGGACCTGTCAAGGACCCCGGCCACGGGAATTCAGGTGCAGGCTTGCGGCGATTGCCACGCATCGAATTTCGGCGGCTTTGCCAGCCCGGAGCGGCAGTTGTTGTTCGACATCAACGATTTCGATGAAACGCTTCAGGCGCCCTGGGAATGGGACGTCAAGCGCCTGGCGGCGAGTATTGTTCTGGCGTCGCGCGAACTCGGTTTAGGAGGCGGACGCTGCGAGGATGCGGTGCGGACGATGGCGCAGTCATATCGCGAGCACATGCGGGAGTATGCGCACATGCGCGCTCTGGAAGTATGGTATTCGCATATGGACGCCGAGGTGTTCATCAAAGAAGCGGCGACAGCGGCAGCGAAAAAGCGCTGGGAGCAAGTCGAGAAAAGACAGCGCGGTTCCAGACTGCGGAGCACATTTTTCCGAAAATCGCGAACGTGATAAACGGACGCACGCGAATCGTGGATCATCCCCCGCTGGTGTATCACCCACACGAGAGCGACTCTGATGCAAAAACACGTGATCCAGATGTTTCACAAATACCGCGAGACGCTTCCGGCAGAGCGGCGCGTGATTCTGGACCGCTATCACATTGTCGATGTTGCGCGGAAAGTGGTGGGAGTGGGCAGCGTGGGAACGCGCTGCGCTGTGGCGTTGCTGATGGCCGGCGAGCACGACCCGATGCTGCTGCAATTTAAAGAGGCGCTTCCTTCGGTGCTCGAGCCGTATGCGGGCAAGAGCCGGTATGCGAATCATGGCGAGCGAGTGGTTACCGGCCAGCGCATGCTGCAATCGGCCAGCGACGTATTCCTCGGATGGACGCGCGATGAGGAAGGCCGCAGCTATTATTTCCGCCAGCTTCGCGACATGAAAATGAAAATTGACCTGGAAAACATGACGCAGAGGCGACTGGCTTGAATACGTCGAGATCTGCGGCTGGACCCTTGCGCGCGCACACGCGCGAACCGGGGACGCAGCGCTGATTGGCGGTTATCTCGGCAAAAACGACACGTTCGATTCCGCCCTCGCGAAATTTGCGGCCTCCTATGCCGACCAAGCCGACCGCGATCATGCCGCCCTGGTGAAAGCGATTCGTGCCGGGCGGTTGAAAGTACAAGACACGGCCTCGGCATAATGGCAAATCGATCAGGTCAACGAGTGTAATGGGATTTTGCCTCGGCCGGTGATTGTAGATACATTATTCAGAATGACTTTCACCAATTTCGTTATTGCATTCGTGCTATTCGCTCTTCCTGCATTCGCCCAGCATGGCGAATCCGCTAAGGCGGCGGACGATGCCAGCGCAACTTCCGCGGCGGCAAAATCCGCAGAGTCGAAATCCGCCGAAGCAAAGCCCGCTGAAGCAATTAAGAATCCTCTACCCGCCGACAAGTCTGTGCCGCAGACGATCACCGTGAACGGCAAGACGCTTCACTACACCGCGACCGTCGGCACAATCACGCTTAAAATAAGGACGACAAGCCGACCGGCGTGGTGATGTACACGGCCTACACGCTGGACTCGACCCAAGGGCAAGAGACGACGGCGTTCGCACCGGCCCGTCCTGTTCGCGCTCAATGGTGGGCCGGGGGCCTCGTCCGTCTATCTGAACCTGGGCGCGATCGGGCCGAAGCATATCGCGTTTGCGAATGAAGGTGACTCGCCTTCGGACCCGGCGACGCTGACGGACAATCCCGGCACCTGGCTCGACTTTACCGACATGGTCTTTATCGACCCGATCGGCACGGGATTTTCGCGTTCTCTGGTGGACGAGGCGGAGACGAAGAAGCTTTTCTATGGGCCGAAGCCGGACATCGAGTATCTCTCGCTCGTGATCTATAAGTGGCTGGTGCAGAACGATCGCTTGCTGGACAAAAAATATCTGGCGGGGGAAGCTATGGCGGATATCGCGGGCCGCTGATGACGCACTATCTGCAATCAAGGCTGGGCGTTGCTATGAACGGCCTGGTGCTGGTGAGTCCATATCTGAACCCGGAGGAAGGCGATGGGGACCTGTCGCCGATTCCCTGGATGATCGACCTGCCGTCGATAACGGCCGCCCATCTGGAGTCCGAAGGCAAGCTCACCGACGCGGCGATGCAGCAGGTGATCGTATACACGCGCGGGGACTATGCCGAGGCGCTGCTGAAAGGTCGCAGCGACGCGGCGGCCAGCGACGCAATGATTGCGCATGTAACCGAAATGACGGGGCTTGATCCGAAGTTCGTGAAGTTTGCCGGTGGCCGCCTCGACATCGGAGCCTATCTCCGCGAGGTGCACCGGACCAAGGATTAATCGGCAGTGTGTACGACTCGAACGTGACCGCGCCCGATCCGTTCCCCTACGCCCCGACGCAACAGACCGGCGATCCGATTCTGGAGAGCATCATCGCGCCTACGACCACGGCCATGGTGGACTTCATCACGCGAACGGTGGGATGGAAAACCGATGCGCGCTATGAGGCCCTGTCCTACGACGTCAACCGGCAATGGGATCGCAACGACGACCTGCGTGAGGGTGCGGTGAGAGACCTGCGCGAGTCGGTGGCGGCCGATCCCAAACTGCGCGTGCTGATCGTGCACGGATGGAACGACCTCTCGTGCCCGTTCATGGGATCAGTACTCAGCGTAGACCAGATGCCGATCATGGGTGATGCGAGCCGCGTACAGGTTCACGAGTTTCCCGGGGGCCACATGTTTTATACGCGTCCCGTGAATCAGGACTCGCTGCATAAGCTGGCGGAGACCATGGTGGAGACGCATTAACGGGAGAGTCTGGGTCGCGCCCAGGTTGCTTTCGAGCTGGGCAGGTACCGTGACATTCCAGACGTGCGTTCTCAACTGAATGGAGCCGGTCGCTTCGTCCTTACAGTGGCGCCGGAGTCATGCCTTGGAATGACGTGCCAAGGAATTTTCCGCGGGCATCGAAATTCCAGGTGAAGATGGCTAGTCCAGCGCGAGCGCAAGCGTGGCATCCGTTGATCAGGGGATAACTGATCACATACTGGGTTCCGCCGTTTGGCCCCGGTTGCGGCTCGGGCCACGTCTTCCCGTCACGATCCCCCGGCCACAGATCGACCTGGGGAAATGATTCTTGAGATCCTGAAACTGGGAACTCTGCTGCATGGTTTTCCTGTCGAGTAGTTTAAGGTCCTCGACGTTTACGATCCGCGGCTGGCCATTTACCAGCAACAGACCATAGTTGGTGTTGGCGCGGAGGGGATAGGTGATCCACGCGACGGCAACCGGGCCCCCGGCCTGAAAGCCGGTCATGATGCCGAACTCGCCGTGACTTTGCTTGTCGAGTTCGCGGGTAAAACTCACGGCGGCGGCGGGGGCTCCGGCTTTCGACATCTGGCCTATCAGACATTCGACGATATGGGATGAGCTGTCGCAGGCAGCGTGGCCGGCAGCGACGAACTGGGGCGTCACCTGCCAGACGGCCGATGCATCAATCTTCGCCGGGCCATTTTGCGCAGTTACGTATCCAGCAGCGCAGAAGAGGAGCGTGAGAAGTAAACGGGCTTACGCATATTTCTCCATCGCAGCCAACATCTATAACTTGAGTACCGGTATCTTCTTACAAGGGGCGGCCTTGTGGCAAGAAGGCTTACCGACGCGCCTGGTCATGTTAAGCCCAGTTTCTTTTGGAGTTTGGAATCTGGAGATGTCAGCATGTCCTCCAGCGACAATACGCCGATCCAGTCCGACATCGGCCTTTGCGCGAATTGCCAGCATGCGCGGCGGATTGAGTCTGATCGCGGCTCGATCTTTCTTATGTGCAAGCTCTCGGTCGAGGATCCTCGGTTTGCAAAATATCCGCGGCTGCCCGTTTTGGTTTGCGCTGGTTATCGGCCGCAGTAGTCGTCGCGTCTTTGCCAGCCGAGCGGATGAACCCTATAATTAAAGTCAGATCAAGGAGAACTTAATGTCCGCACCCAGCCGTCGTCCGGAAATTCGCCGCCGCCGCACTCGCGCAGAAAAAGTGTCCAAGCTCCGCAAGCGTCTCGCGGCCGCATCAGCCTCTGCCGATAAAGACCGCCTCATCGCCAAGCTGCATCGTGTTGGGTTGGTTTCTCCGGGCAATCCGCTGGTTAAGAGCGAGTAGCACCGAATAAACACCGAATCTAGAATTCCACTGTCACCAGTCTCGCCGGGTTCTTCCCCACATTCGTCAGGGTGTGGGTGTAGCCTCCCGGCAACCATTTGATATCGCCGGCCTTGAATTTTCCGGGCATTGGGCCCATCCCCTCGACGTTACTGAGCAGATCGAGATCGCTGATCGCGACGACCAGATGAGGGCCGTCATGATGGTGGCTGGGCACGACCGCGCCTGGTTCGAGGTTGACTTCGGAGACGCGGACTCCATCTTTCACAAAAAGAATTTTGCTGCGGCCGCCGGGGAATGTTTTTTCGCCACTGTCCTCCGGCCAATGCGATGGCGCCTGCCGCGACTTCTCATCCTGCACTAACTCGATCGTTACATTGCGGAAGGGCTGGTCGGAGAGATTGTTGGCGATGTGCGCGAAGTTTCCCGGCGTAAACCGCGTGTCGCCATCGGCGAGTTTGACGTCTGCGGGCGGTTTGCCTGCGACTTCGTTGGAGAGGTGCGCATCGCCGATGGTGACATAGACATAATCGTGGCGATGGCGATGCATTAGCGTCGCACTGTGGGGCGCAACCTCTACCTTGAAGACGCGAATGTATTCGTTTTCGAACGCAAGGTGGTGCGAGGGCTCGGCCGTGATCTCGACTTCGGTCGTGGTCTGGGCGGCTAGGAACGGAATCAGCAGGAAGAGGAACAGTAGGCGCTTCATGGGCGGGAATTGTAGCACTGGCAGGGCTACCGGTTGATTGGGGCCGATCAGGGAATGATGCGGAAAGCGCGCTTGCGCCCTGCGTGGTATACGGAGAAGTCGCGCCGATCGAGCGTGAAGATCGTGTCAAAGCCATCGCGCTCGGCTAGATAAACCAGCGCCACATCCGCGAGTTGCGGGCGAATATTTCTGTATTTTTCCATGAGTTTCCCAATTTCGCGCTGCTTCAGCGCTTTGGATGGTGAGAAGTTCGAGGAAGCCTTCCGAAATGCTTTTGAGCAATTGCTCGACAGCCCCTGCGTGCCCGCGCAACAACCAAGCCGCCTCGGTGATGACTGGCCAACAAGAAAACAAGGGGCCGGGGAGATCGTGCATTGCCTCCACGCAAGTCGTGTGGTGTTGATCAGCGCGAGACATGATCGCGACCAACGGTCCCGTATCCACCAGCACGCGCTTCATCGGCTTTCGCCAAAGCCTTCGAAATGCTTGCGATTGGTGCTGAGGTCGGATGGCCCACGGCGCACGCAGCCGATCAAGCCCGACTCTCTGGCCAGATCGTAAGCTGAGCTGGAAATGGGAGCTTCTCCGAGGTAGTTCTCCAGGGCCTCGCGCACCAAAACAGATTCGGGGCGGCCCTTCAGTCCGGCATGTTTCTTCAAGCGCTTGACCAAAGATTCGGAAACACGGATGGTGATGCGCTGCGAAGACATGATGTCAGACATTGTAGCATATTTGTCTGACACAATGGAGCATTCACCCTGAGTACACAATCTTTCCGCCGACGATGGTCGCGACTACTTTTCCCGTAAGCTGCCATCCATCGAACGGCGTGTTCCTTGATTTCGAGCGCGACTTGGCGGCGTCGAAGGTCCACTTCTTCTTCGGATCGAAAATGGTAACGTCGGCAATTGAGCCGCGGACCAGCGAACCGCGGCCGCGCAGATCGAAACAACGGGCCGGACCGGCGGTGAAGAGTTCCACGATGCGGGCGAGCGGGATGCGCTTCTCGCGATGCAGTCGGGTGATCGCGAGCGCCAGCGCGGTTTCAAGTCCGGTGATGCCGAACGCGGCGCGCTCGAATTCCATCTCTTTTTCGTGGGCGGCGTGCGGAGCGTGATCGGTGGCGATGGCGTCCACCGTGCCGTCGGCGAGCGCGACCAGGATGGCTTCGCGATCGGAGACCGAGCGCAGCGGAGGATTCATCTTGTAATTGCTGTCGTAGTCACGCATGTCCTCATCGGTCAGCGTGAAATGGTGCGGCGTGACTTCGAACGTGACGCGGGCTTTGGCGCGCTTGCCGCGGCGCACGCTCTTCAGCGCGTCGGCCGTGGAAAGATGCGCAACGTGCAGGCGGGCATTGGGAATGTGCATGGCGAGCTGCACGTCGCGCTCGACGATCGAAGCTTCGGCAGCCGCGGTCATGCCGCGCAGTCCGAGACGGAACGAACGCGCGCCCGCGTGCATGGAGCAATTCTCGGTCATGCGCGTGTCTTCGGCATGTTGCACGACCGGAAAATTCAGCTCTCCGCCCAGAACCAGAGCCTCGCGCATAATGCTGTCGTCGAGGATGGGCTTGCCATCGTCGGTGACGGCGATGGCTCCAGCGGTTTGCAGCGCACGGAAGTCGGTGAGCGTGGCTCCCTTGCTCGCATCGCGTCGCGGCCGCGATGGCAAACACATTGACGACCGCGCCGCGTTCTGGCTGACGCAGCCACTCGACCCACTCGACCGAATCGACCACCGGAATCGTGTTCGGCATGGTGCAGACAGAAGTGAATCCGCCCGCCGCAGCGGCGGCCGTGCCGGTCGCGATCGTCTCTTTGTGCGCCTGGCCGGGTTCGCGCAGGTGCACGTGCAGATCGATGAAGCCGGGCGCGACGATGAGTCCGCGGGCATCGAATTTCTCATCCGCGCCGCCTTTGATTTTGTTGGGAGCCGCAACTTCGGCAACGCGGCCATCTTTCAACAGCACGTCCATGGGCGCGTCGATGCGCGCCGCCGGGTCGATGAGGTGGCCGCCTTTAATCAGCAGACTTCCTCGTGTTTTCTGCACTCTTGTCATTCTTGTCGTCGTTTGTTTCCATCGCATCTTCCCCATGGCCCGCGCCAGAATCGCCATGCGCGTGGGCACGCCGTTGCGCACTTCCTCCAGGATGCGCGCCTGAGCGCCGTCGGCAACTTCGCTGGTCAATTCCAGGCCGCGAATAATCGGGCCGGGATGCATCACCATGGCATCTTTTTTCGCCATCTTCAAACGGGCCGGGTTCATCTGGTAGCGTGCGATGTATTCCGCGAGATCGATCTTCATCCCGGCAAGGCGCTCGGTTTGCACGCGCAGCAGCATGACCACATCGGTGCCGCGCAATGCGTCTTCAATGTGGCGGGTTACGCGCACGCCGGGCGCGAGGGTCGTGGCAATGTCGGGCACCAGTTCCGGCGGACCGCAAAGAATAATCTTCACGCCGAATTTGCTGAGCAGATGACACGCCGACCGCGCCACGCGGCTGTGAAAGATGTCGCCGACAATCGCGACTTGCAGACCTTTGAAAGTTTTCTTGTTGCGCAGAATTGTGTACGCATCGAGCAGCGCCTGCGACGGATGCTCGTGCAGTCCGTCTCCGGCGTTGATGACGGGCACGTCGAGGTGCTGCGCCATCAGGTAGGGAGCGCCGGCGTTGGGATGGCGAATGACGATGATGTCGGCGCCCACCGCGCGCACGGTGTATCCCGTATCGAGGAGCGATTCGCCCTTTTCAATACTCGAACCGATGGACTGGATGAGGACGGTGTGAGCGCCCATCACCTTGGCCGCGATTTCAAACGAGCTGCGGGTGCGGGTGGAGGTCTCGTAGAAAAGAAGAAACACGCGCTTGCCCTTGAGCAGGGGCGCGCGGCTTGTCCGGATTCATGCGCCGGGCAAACTTCAAGAGTTTCAGGATCTCGGCTGCTTCCAGGTGCTCGATGCCGAGCAGGGAACCGCGCGCTGGATTCATAGTCAATTTGTAATTTCCAATTTGTAATTTGTAATTTAAGAATCGCGCTACGCCGACTCTCGTTTTCAATTACAAATTACCAATTACCAATTACAAATTTGAAGTCACTGCCGCTTTTCCATCAGCAAGACTTTCTCCGCGTCATCCACCTCGCGAAGTTTAACTTCGATAATCTGATTTTCCGTGGTTTGCACGGTTCGCCCGATGAATGCGGCCTCAATCGGCAACTCGCGATGGCCGCGATCGATCAGCACGCACAGCTGCAAGCGCTTGGGACGGCCCGAGCGAAACAGCGCGTCCATGGCGGCGCGGGTGGTGCGGCCGGTATAGAGCACGTCGTCCACCAGCACCACCGACTTGCCGGTGATGGGAATTCCCAGTTCCGTTTTCTGCACCACGGGTTTCGAGTCGAGGGTGGAAAGATCGTCGCGATAGAGGGTAATGTCGAGCGTGCCAAGCAGCACGGGTTTCTTTTCGATGCGCTGAATAATCTTCGCGAGGCGCTCCGCCAGCGGAACGCCGCGGCGCCGAATACCGACCAGCGCCAGATCCTCGACGCCATTATTTTTTTCGAGGATCTCATGCGCCAGCCGGATCAAGGTGCGCTCCACCTCGGAGGCAGACATGAGCTGCGCTTTCTGGAGAATCTCGACGGGACGGTCTGGCAGGCGTGAATTCATAAACGCTGCATCATACGCGTGCGGAAAGACGAGAGCAAGGCCGAGGCTGAAACCCGCGTGGATTGCGGCTGAATTACGCGCGGGGATTGCGAGGGCGCAAAAACAGCGAGGCCAACGCGCCGCCAACGGATGCCAGCAATATGACAATAATCATCACAAAAACGCAGATGAAAACCAGCCCGGACGGAGTGGACAGGCTGTGGATGCTGGCCTGAATCTCGGGGTCGGCGGCGTTGAGTCCGAACTTTTGAGCGGCCTTCAAGATGCCGTCGATGTATTCCTGTTGGGCATGAAAAACGACGACGTGGATGGTGATCAATAGAACGCCGATTGCAAACGAGACAACTCCCGCCGCCCCGCCAAGACGCGACCCGGGAGCGGCCGGAAGCAGAATTCCGTTTTTGCGGCGATAGAAATAGACAGCCAGGGCACCGCTCAGCAGAATGCCGAGCAAGGGAACAGTGATGAAAGAGATTAAAACTCCCAGCACGCCCGCCTTGAGCGCGGAGCGAACGGCAATTCCGCGGTCCATGATGCCGGGGCGAGCGGGATGCCCGGCCTGAAGAAGTTCCGGGGAAAACTCGTCCAACGCAGGATTCACTTCCGCGGCAGCGACGGCATCCGGAACTGCAATTTGCACATGGATTTGGGGAGCGCGGCATTGCGGACAAAAGGGACGGCCATCCTCGACCGTCGTGCCACATTGTTGGCAAGAGTGTTCCACGCTATTGAAGCTAGCGCACTACGAACCGGAAGAGCAAGGCAGGGGGACCGATCATTGAATCATTGAATGATCTAGGCATTGAGTCATTGGAATCCTTCCCCTCTCTTTCGCCAATGCCTGATGATCCGATGGCTCAATGCCTTTGACTAGATCGTCTCGTCCTTGCCGGTGTGCATGCGCACATAAACCAGGGCAAAGCGGGACCCAGAGCCGTTGGGCTTAACCGAAATGATGTGCTGGTTCCCCTCGGTTCCCACTTTCAACTCCACCGCGTCTCCTTTAGAGTCATTGCCACACGACACCGGCTTGGACATGTCATCCTTGCCGTCGTAGTTTGCGTGGCCTCCATTCCAGCCCCCGTGGCACTGGATGGGCTTGCCATATTTCGGCAGCTCTTTGTTGTAGTAGGCGATGATTTTGTCGGGAGCATCGTCGGAGAGAAACTCCGCCGCCACGACTTTCAAGGAGAATCCCGGTATGGAGAGATTTACGTTGGCGCTCTTCTTGTCGTCGCTGTCGTCTTTGGGAGCGGGCTTCGCGCCGGGATAGAGTGTCAGGCCGGCATCGCGAATATCGGCTTGTTCGCTGACGTGCAGGTCACCGATGGGAGACTTGATGTCAACGTGCTTGTCGCCATCCGCGGCTTTGTCGTTGGCATTGATGCTGCATGCGGGGAGAGCGCAGAGGGCGGCAAACAACGCGCCAACGGATAGTGTTGCGACAGCGTTACGGCGAAACTTTTCGACGTTGAATACTTTGTTATTGAGCATCTTTCTATTGAACATTTTTCTATTGAACATGGGAGGAGCCTCCTGAACTCGGTGGAGCGGAGCCTGGCTGAGCGGGGCGTTGCAGACCATCGCCTCGCGATGCAACGCCCGGAATCGTCACCGGCAGATGCCCGCTGATGGGAATCTCGCCGAAGATGGCCTTCACGGCAGCGGTTTCCGACACGGTTACGTTGGAAAAAGCGCACACATAATTTTCGATGGCGGGAAAATCCTGTACCACGTACGGATTTCCCATTGCGAGTACGACGGTGCGATCGGCAGCGCGGTCGAGGATTGCGGTGAGAAGCGACCCGGTAGCGTCGTCCATGGCGACCGTATTTTTCAAACCCCCTCCAGCGGCGCGCATGGCTTTGCCGGCGGTCGGCACCACGTACACCGCGGCAATCACATGCTCCGCGGCTTCCACCGCTTCGGCAACCGACGTCTTCATGCCGGGAGCCGAGCGCGGATCCACATAGATTACGCGGGCGTCTGGCACGCGTTCCAGAATTTGGCGTTCGAGCATACGTCCGGAGTCGGTCCGCAGGTCTTCGGAAAAAATCACCACGACCAGACGGTTACCCACCTCTGTCAATGATTGATACGGAAGCGCGGCCTCAGGAGTTCCAAAAGCTTGCAGCGGAATTACTTTGCCATTGTCGCGGACCAGGGTGATGGCTTCGTCGGCAATGCGCTGGCCGACGGCCACATTTTCCGGCTTCGCAACCTCGTTAGAGAGTTGACTGAGGTCCACGAGCCGGGCCTTGTTCAGGCCTAGAGACGCCTTTAGTTCCAGAATCTTACGCACAGATTGATCGAGGCGCGCGCGGCTGATTTCGCCGCTTCGCACGGCTTCGACCATCGAGCGATAGCTGGCGTCGAGATTGGCGGGGATGATGAGAACGTCATTGCCGGCCTTGAAGGATTCGACGGCGGCGCGGCCTATATCCTTTGCATACAGGCGCGTCAGTCCGGCCATGTCGAGGGCGTCGGTTACGACAATTCCCTTGAATCCCATGTCTTCCTGGAGAAGACCGGTGATAATCGGCTTGGAAGTCGTGGCCACCCGATTGGGCTCGGCGTCGAGGGCGGGAACGGTTACGTGCGCCACCATCACGGCATCCACGCCGGCCGCGATCGCGCGCTGGAATGGGGGCAGTTCTATCGCCTCGAGCCGCGCGCGGTCGCCCGTGACCTGAGCGAGTCCGAGATGAGAATCGGCAGCGGTGTCGCCGTGTCCGGGAAAGTGTTTGGCGGTGACCGCCATCCCGCCTTCATGAGCGCCGCGGATGTAGGCCGCCACGAAATCGCCGACCTGCTTTGGATCGCCTCCGAAAGAACGCGTGTTGATGATGGGATTCGCGGGATTGGAATTCACATCGGCATCGGGGAAAAAATTCCATTGCACTCCGATGGCTCTCGCCTCGAGCGCCGAGATGCGTCCAAAGGCCTCGGCATTTTCGGGTTTGCCGGTAGCTCCAAAGGCCATCGCGTGGGGAAACACGGTCGTGCCATTCAGACGCATGGACACGCCGCGCTCAAAGTCGGCCGCGACCAGGAGCGGCAGATTGGATGATCTTTGCAGGCGGTTCAGGAGATCGGCGGCGACATAGGGCTGGCTCCGGAGCAGGACGGGGCCTTCTACGGGAACGGTCATGACGAGGGATCCAACGCGATATTTGCGGACGTTGTCGCGCAGTTGAATCCATTTGGGATCGGCGTCATTCAGAAATTGCGCCAGCACTTTGATGCCGAAGAGCTGGCCGACTTTGTCTTCGGTGGACATCCGGCGCAAGGTTTTGTCCGCCCACTTCTTGTCGGCTTTGTCGAGATGAATGGGGCCGGGCTGCTGAAAGCGGTCTTTGCTTTTGTCTTTAGCGAAGGCGAGCGCCGCGGTGAGCAGCAGCGTGGTCAGCAGGAGATTCCGGGGCATGCAATTGACAATAGCAAAAACTGGCAGGGTCGTCCCGCAAATGCTGCGCGAACTTGTCCGCGAAAAGCGCCTGCTATCTCAGATTTGGCGTTCAACGGCTGCGATGCCTTCTGCTTGAATCGCTGTGTCATCACCGAACCCGGCCAGCCAATGCACGTCCGGTTCGCGCCGGAACCAGGTGATCTGGCGCTTGGCGTAGTTACGATGCGCCTGCTGTGCGGCGGCGAGCGCCGACTTCTCGTCCAATTCGCCGCGCAGTAACTGCAACGCCTGCTTGTATCCCAACGAGGCGAGCGGGCGGGATTGGTCGCCGTATTTTGAGAGAAGCCCTTCTGTCTCGGCGATCAGACCTTCGTCAAACATCTTCGCCGCACGCTGGTTGATGCGGGCATATAGAGCTTCGCGCTCGGGATTGAGGCCCAGACGCAGAATGCGAAAACCGCGGAGGGGTTCGCGCCCCTGCTGCCAAAGTTCGGTCATCGTTCGGGGGGATGTCATGCGAGAGGGTCTGGCGCGAGAGCGCAGGCATACCTCGATGGCCCGGATCACCTTGGGGACGTCATTGGCATGAATGCGCTTCGCTGCCGAAGCGTCGAGCCGGCGCAGGATGCGATGCAGGTACTCGGGGCCGTGCTTCTTCACGCGGCGGCGTAGTTTGGTCGCAGCTCTTCGTACGCGCTGCAGGGCCGGAGAAGAGTCCTTCGAGCAGAGCGCGGAGATAGAGGCCGGTGCCTCCACTAACGATGGACAAATGTCTTCGCCGATCATTTTTGCCGAGAGTTGTTTCTCGCAATGTGATCTCGCGCAGAACCTGCCTTGCCTGGCGCGCATACTCTCCTGCAGTGACATCGGCGAGCGGGTCCACGTAATCGAGCAGGTGATGCGGGAATTTCAGCGCGTTCGGCAGCGCTCGGCTTGGCGGTGCCGATTTCAAATTCGCGATACATCGCCACCGAGTCGCAGCTGACGATCTCTCCGTGGAAGCGCCGCGCGATCGCCAGCGCCAGCGCGGTCTTCCCGCTTGCCGTGGGACCGAGCACGACGACGAGTAGTGGCTCGCGGTCTGATTTTGTCACCCCCGGCGACTTCGGCAACTTCGCCACTTCAGCGCGCGCTCCAGGGAATGTACCGCCAGTAACGGATGATGGTAAGAATGAGCAGCAGAACTCGCTATGAGAAGCAATCCGGTGGCTTCGGCGGCGTAGACAGAATGGCGATGCTGATGCTTGTCGTCGGAAGCCGGCTTCGGCGGAACGGGGGCGTTCACGGCGTTATTGTAGCCTTTTCGGTCGTTAGTCGTTGGCGGTTAGTCGTTGCGTGGTTAGTCAGTGGCAAACGCCCCCGCAGACTTTCATCGTGAACGACGTCCGACTAACTACCAACGACTGCCTCGCGGTACACTACGGGCGCGTCGTCATGCCGATGTCTCCTTCCAACAAAGAAACCAGGCTCCTGCGCTTTGGCGTTTTTGAAGTTGACCTGGCCGCGGGAGAGCTGCGCAAGAACGGCGGTCGCATCCGGCTTCAGGAACAGCCTTTTCAAGTCCTCGCCGCTCTGTTGCAGAATGCGGGCAGGTGGTTACGCGTGAGGAGTTACGCGAAAAGATCTGGCCGGCCGACACCTTCGTCGACTTCGATCACAGCCTGAATACCGCGGTGAACAAGATTCGCGAGGCGCTGGGCGATTCCGCGTCGAGCCCGCGCTTCGTCGAAACCCTGGCCCGCCGCGGATACCGCTTCATCGCCTCCGTGGAGAATGCCGAGGCGGAAACGACGATGCCCGCACCCGCGCTGCATCCTGAACTGCACGTGCCTGCTCCCCGGCGCGGGTTGGTGCGCGCGCTTTTCGCGCTGATTCAGGTGATGTATCTCATCTTCTACGTCAGCGGACTTGCCCACCTGCGCGCTGCGGAGCGCGTCGCCGGCAGCTTTTCTTCCGGGCTGGAGAGCTCTGGTCATCGTGGGCGCGATATTGGTGACGGGAGCGGTCGGGATTCCGCTGCGGTTCTACCTGCTGTCCGCGGTGGCTTTCGATTACCGCAAGCTGGCCGCTAGCTTTCTACGGCTGTTTCCATTTGTTCTGGCACTTGATCAGCTCTGGGCCATCGCGCCGTTTCTGCTGCTGCCGCAGATTGGGGTGGGCCTGGCGTTCGCGGCGACTGCGGCTTTGCTCTACGTACCCTTTTCGGAGAGGACTCTGGTCCGCATGGCCTATTGACCGGAGACTGGAGAACTGAGAATCCGAGGCGAGGCGGAAAATATTTCGTTCCCGCCTCTCGCGACGTGCGCCTCAGGGAGTGGTGGTGAGAATGAGGTCAGGGGATTCGCAATCGCTCCCGGCATGATCAAAGAAGTACACCGCCGCCAGCAGACGTTGTTCGAAGTTTCTGATGTCAATGGCTGCGATCTGTGCGAACGGAGATCTCCAATTCGCCTCCGCCTTCGCCGGGTGAGCGTTCTGGGGATCACTTCTTGTGGCAGGCGTCCGGGTTTTCCGGAAAATCTACATACAAGGTCAATCCCAATAACGTCGTCAGGGCATGGAAGGACTCGCGGGAATGAGTGTCGCACTTGTCCGCGGCTTCGTCGAATTGCGGCGGGGTGATGACAAACCTGATCGTCGGCGTTTCCACCTGCAGCAACAATGGGTTGAAGGTGCCGCTGTCGGGAGCGCCCGCCAGCGAAAACCCGGTCAGGCTGCTCGACGTTGTAGCGCAGCGACACGGCTGTGGCATAGGCCTTTTCGGTCGAAGCGTCGGGCGGATATGTCGCGCCAAGCCGGCTTCTGAACCGGCCGGCAATGACGTACTCCTCAGGTTTGGGAAGGCGAATGACGTACCTTGCGGACTTATTATCGAGTGCTCGTTGCAGATTTTGTGCGTCGATCTTGGCCTGCGCAATGCTGGGATCAGCGGTGGCGGCAGCAGGCCCGCTGTGAGCCGGGAGAGAAAGATCGTATACTCCTGAAGTCAGCGTCGATTCGTTGGAAGACTGTACATAGAGATCGCGATGGCTTTTAGCTTTGGGCGCGATGGCCAGCACGCTATTGGCGTCTTTCGGGTCGGCTACAAAAGCCCATGGACCTCGAAACTCGATAAAGACTTTCTCGGTGGCTGGCAGCTTTCGACTCGGCCGCTGCCGGAGCGGGGGTGGGTGGTTGGGACTGCTCACATGCGACGAGGCAAAGGGTTGTTAAAGCGACGCCGGCCAGCGCGATCAACCTGCTGGTCGAGTGGAGTTGGATTCGCATCATGGTCTCCTATTCTTCCTCTTTTATTCCCGGGGATTAGGGCCGTCCGTAGGCTGCAAATGCCGACCAGTAGTAGGGATGCGAAGTGCGCGGATCGGCCAACATGCTCCGGGATGTCGACGGATGGCATCGGAGACAGTCTGGCCAGAAAGCGCATTCTGATAAAAGTCCTGCACGAATCTTTGAGTCCCAGCAGAGTCCACTGCCCAGCGGCTCGCGACGACGTGAGGCACGCCCGCGCGCAGAAGAGCATCGGTAACGCTGTCGAATCCGCCGGAGCTGCCGCTGCCAGACGCGGTGTTGCAGGCCGAGAGCACCGCCAACTGCAAACTTTGCAGTTGAAGCTGCCGTACGTACGGCTGCGTCCATGAGAAGGGGCGTGTTCGCTTGTCCGTCTTCGCTTTTGCCTTCGAGCAGTAATCCCGTTCTTTCAGGAGTAGCGAGAGCATGCCCGGCAAAGTGGAAAACTGCGGCTCCGGGCAGTTCGCTGCGGACCGCGCTGAGGGTAGCTTCTCCACCTTTGAGCACGCGCGCGGAATGAAAGCTGTTAGCGACGGCGTCCGCTTCCGCAGCCACGTCGGGCAGAGGAATGAGTCCATCCGCCGCCGATGATGCAGCGCTGCCCACGACCAGGGCCGGCAAGTCCGGCGAAATGCCGGCGTCGGTGCGCAGTCGTCGCCTGCGAATCCTGACCCAGGGAATGAACGATGGGCGCTCGTTCGATCAGATAGTGATCGTTTGAATCCAGCAGCGCTTCGAAGGGCACGCGAGCCATCCATCCATCTGCCTCAATCACCAGGGTGCGGCCTGGCGCGAGGTAGGGTTCCACCGGAGCAATCAGTGCCTGGTAGAGGCTGCGTGCGTCCCGGCGCAAGGCCTCCAGCTCGGAGCGAGGATCGGAAGCCAGGTCGTGAAATCTTTCCGCTAACTCCTGCACGCCATCGGTCGGCTTTGGTGATCCAGCGCGCCTGGACGCCGCGGTCGTCATAGACCCAGATCGCCAAGCCGTCGGGCAGAACGGCATAGGCGATCACTGTCTCTTTGGCGACAAGGGGGAGACGGGACGCCACGTGCGCCGGATTCCGGCAGCGGCGAGTCGTCCAGAGATCGAGGCGGAGGATAGGCTGCCGGGCGCTGAGGCGCTCCGAGGTAACGCTCATAGGTCTCGATCGCTTCCTGCGGGCGCCCCTGCACCAGTTCTGCTTCGCTGACCGCGAGATAAGCCGGAGCTGCGTTCTTGCTCCACTTCGCACGGTCCGTCTCCGAGTTAAGGGTGGCAAGGCTCTGCTCCGCCATGGCCATCGCAGAGCCGAAGGACTGCTCCGCCTCGGCCTCGCGGTGCTGGCGCAGTTGTAATTCGCCGAGAGTGGAGTAAAACATCAGCAAGATATAGTTGTTCGAAAGCCCGCGGACCTGGTCTTGTATGGCCGTGAGACGCGCGATGCCACGATCAGGCTGGTCCTGAAGAGATTCCAGTTGCGCGACTCGAATCTCATTTTCAAGGTGATCGTTTCGATTGGCTTCGGTTTGAGGAGCCGCTGCGAAAAGGCGAGCTGCTTCTGCATACTGTTGCTCCGCAACCTCCGGGACACGCAGCCGCGCTCGCTGCGTCACCCATCTCCTGATGGGCCATGGCGCGAGTCAACAGATTCTCATCAGATTCAACCAGAGATGTCGCTTCGCGCCACGTCGCCATTCGCATGTGCGGGCGGGCCGTGTCCGCGGCTGTGTAGGCCAACTCTACATACAGGTTGTACCCGCGCTTGGGGGGGAATTGTCCCGCCCAGTAAAGCGCCAAACCCTCACTCACCAGTCGTCCGGCTGCGGAGGCGTCGCCGGTGTAGCGCCGATTCCCCGCGAGAAATCCGAGGGCCCGCAGATAGAGCACTCCGTACCCACTCTGCTGCGCGCGGTCCATCGCCGTGCGTACAGCCTCTTCATTGTCGCCAATGTCCCCCATGAGAGCAGAACAGACCGACTTCTCGAGTCCAAACTGAATCTGCAACCAACGGTAGGAGTTTCTCTCAGATTCCGTCACCCCGGAGTTTGCCCGGCGTCTGGCAATCCTCGCTGTGCCTGATCATCTGCGCTGTGAAAGTTCGCTCGAACTGCGCGCGCAGAACGCCGGCCGTGTTGCCCGAAGCGCGAAATAAATGTTCGGCAAAATCAGCCTGTTCGCGGGAGACATCATAGCTGGCGGTTTGATTGGCTCTTACAGCGCGGGCAAGCGCGGCGACGGCCTGCGGAAAATGTGGTGCCGAGGAGCCGCGCAAAAGGTCAGCCAGCCAGCGGTCTCCGTGTTGACGGCTGGTCAGGTCCGCCAAAAAAAAAATCGCCTGCACAGCGTGTGTATCCGCGCCGGGCGCTGTTTGATTAGATCCCGCTTCTGGAAAAGCCTGGGGCAACCAGGAGCGGACTGCATCGCTGAGATACTCCTCGACACGCGCGTCGACTTCGGAGCCGAGGCTGGCGCTGGCGGCCGCGTCCGCCACCTGGGCAGGAGAGAGCAGCGGCTTCGCTTTGCTCTGGTGCTCTTTCAGCTTTTCACGGACGGCGTTGGCGCGGGTGCGGGCTTCTTCTGACCACTGCGAGCCCGGATCCACGCGCAGGTAATGCTCCCAGTCATCGAGCGCCTGCTGAAAAAGGAATAAGTTTCCCGCGACGACGGCGCGGTTGAACAGGGCAACGGGATCGTCGGGGAGCAATTTCAAGGCCTGGCTCAGGTACTCGTAAGCGGCGCCGAGATCGTCCTTCTTATCTTCCGACTGGGCGCGCTGGAAGTAGGCGGTGGCGAGATCGGTCAGAAGCGCCGGCGAATTCGGTTCTAACTCCAGGGAGCGGTGCAAAGCTTCGACCGCCGCGTCGTACTTGCCTTCCAGGATGTCGGCCTGTGCCTGCGCCTGGAGCCACGAAGGGTCGGAAGGATGGGATACCACCTGGGACGCAATCAACGCCTCCGCTTTTAAGAGTGACGGCGGTTTGCTGGTGAAGGAGGCAGCCGGTCCTCGCGATACGCGCAGTGGCGCATAATCGGCGCCAGCGATCCTGAGTTCGAGGGTGCGCTGCTCGGTGTAAGCGCGGGCGAGGAGCCGGTCGGCGGTTGTAGGTTGGCTGCGCTGGAATAGGCTCTGATACAGCTGGTTCTGATAGACAGCCATCCACGATCCCACGCCGATCAGAGCCAGAAGGGACGAGGCCATCGCCAGACGCGGAACGCTCCGCCACTTCCGCCACCACGAGGCAGGCTCCAGATTCGGATTCGAAGGCGTCGCTCCCGCGATTCGCTGTGCCAGTCGTTGCTGCCACTCTGCGCGCGCGCTTTCGAGGGACGCGATTTGCTTTCGCTCCTCGCTGGTCAACTCCCCGTTTATGACGGCGAATTCGGATACCGCTTCGCGCAGCAACGGACCGCAATGATCGCAACGGCTGGCATGTTCGATGAAGGCAAGCGTCTGGTCGGGTGGCGTCGGAGCCCCGACAATCTCACGCCACACTTCCGCGCCCGGACAATCGCCCGCGCGGGGGGCAGAGTTCACACTTCGCAGACTCTTCAGCTGGCGCTCCAGCGGTGCCAGGTTCTCAAATTGCTCCCGGCAGGTCGCACAGGACGCCAGATGAGGATGCATGTCGGCCGCGTTCAGGGCGGTGTCCGGACGCCGGTGGTATTCGCCCAGCAGCCTGGCCATGTCCGCGGTTCCGAGATGTTCGTCGGAGTTGAGATTTCCTTCCAGAATTAACTCCCCATCTTTAAGAACGATTTTGCCGGTTCAGAACCTTCACTTGCCGGTGGGGGCTTGAACTTATGAAGTGATTGCGAATCATGCCTGCCAGCCGCAGGAGCACGCTTTCTACGCCGTCGGTGGTTAGTCCGATGGCGGGCATGGAAGCAATCTCACTGGCGGTAAATCCTTGCCGGTGGCGAAGCCAAAAAATTGTGCACTTTCTTTCCTGATCCTTCCCGGTTGTGACCAGTCTCAGCACTTTGTCGATCTGCTCGAGCTGAAGACGGCGGCTCACCGCATCGGAGCTATCGGCGACGGCGGCCCTCAAGCCGTTTTGGATGAGTTCTATTTCATCGATCGCTTCGGTGTGCCCTGCACCCCGTTTCGCGGCCAGCGCCGCTTTGAAATGATCGTGGACGACATTGGCTGCGACCACCTTCAAGAATCCATAAATGGAATCTTCGTGCCGTGGCTGGAACGACCGCAGCAAACGACTGTCGTTCTCGCAGAGCTTCAGGTAGGTGTCCTGGATGAGGTCATCCAGCTGCGGGCGAGATGGTTCACCCCAGCGGCGGGCGGTCCTGAGGACGGCGGCGGCGATCACCACCTGAAAGCGCTGGATGAACTCGGTCCATGCCCTCTCGTCGGTCGAGCCAGCGCAGGCTCTTACCAATTCCGCCGACGAGAATTTTAGGTAGCGAACCAAGCCTTCCCCCCAGAATGGGCGGATTTTACAATAGTTCTGCCAGTCTCATTGTTAAAAGATAGGTGGATTAGCGAATTGGGCCGCAAGAACGGTTGCTGAACGACTTCGGCAACCAAGTAAGTAGCTGATTTCGAATAACTTACTGCACCGAAGACGCGATGCCCCGTTACTAAGCCGGACTCCCTCGCAGGGCTAAGCCAGCAGCTTGGCGGCTTCCTTCGCGTAATAAGTCAAAATCATGCTCGCTCCGGCTCGGCGGATGCAGACTAGCGATTCCATCATCACGCGGTCGCGGTCGATCCACTGATTGCGAGCTGCGGCTTCGATCATGGCGTACTCGCCGGACACTTGGTAGGCCGCGAGCGGCAGGTCGAAACGGTCGCGAGCGGCGGCAATCACGTCGAGGTAGGGCATGGCCGGTTTCACCATGATCATGTCCGCGCCTTCTTCAATATCCAACTCGATCTCGCGCATTGCCTCACGAATGTTCGCCGGGTCCATCTGGTAGGAACGGCGGTCGCCGAACTGGGGCGTGGAATCCGCCGCCTCGCGGAACGGCCCGTAGAATCCGGAGGCGAACTTCGCTGCATAGGAAAGAATCGGAATATTTTCAAAACCGGCCTGGTCGAGCGCCGCCCGAATTGCACCGACGCGACCGTCCATCATGTCGGAGGGCGCGATGATGTCTACACCTGATCGCGCCAGCGAAACTGAGGTCCGCGCCAGCAGCTCCAGGCTGGCGTCATTTACGATCTCGAACTCCGCCGTAGCCGGTGGCGCGGCGGCGGCCGCGCCCAGCGATTGCGGCTCCGCGTCGTCATTCACTTTGTCTTTCATCTTCACGATGCCGCAATGCCCATGCGACATGTATTCACACAGGCAAACATCGCCCATCACCAGCACATCTCGCACTTCACTCTTGATGGCGCGCGTCGCTTTCTGCACAATGCCGTCCTCGGCCCAGGCGCCGGTGGCGACTTCATCTTTCTTCTCCGGCAGGCCGAACAAAATGACGGACAACACTCCGAGAGCGCGCGCGGCCCGCACTTCCTTCACTGCCTCGTCCACCGAAAGGTTAAAGACGCCGGGCATAGAGCGCACTTCCTTGCGGACTCCGGTCCCAGGGCAGATGAACAGGGGATACACCAGAGATTCGGGAGTAAGCCTGGTCTCGCGGACGAGAGCGCGAAGCGTCTCGGTACGCCGCAGACGGCGCATGCGGTTGGCGGGAAATGCCATGACAGGCCAATTCTAGCAGTTGCCGCAAGAACTTCGACCTGCTCGATTACCGTGATCGATTATCGGAAGGTGATGCTCGCTCTCGTGTAGGAGCGCTGCAACACCCGCTACAATCTCCCTATGCGATTCGAGGCTGCGCCGGTATTCCTTGTCCTCATCATCCTGGGCACAACCGTCGTGGCACAAAACGCAGACAAGACTGCGGCTCCTTCTGCCACTGTTCCTATGGCGCTCGACCAGGGCCGCGTAGTAGTTGACGTCGATCTCCTGCTTCCCAACGGCGCGACCGAGCGCGTCCGCGGATGGGTGGACAACGGCAATCCGGATCTCACCATGAACCGGCGCGTCGCGGGCCTGCTGGGACTCAATGTCGTTTGCACCGGGCAAATCTGCTCCAGCGTGCCGAAATCGCCGGATGTTGCGCTCGAAATTGCGATCGGCGGGATGAGAATTTCCCTCGCTCCGATCAGAGAAATAAAGGTCCTGTACAGCATGGCGGCACTCGCTCCGGGCATGAGTGCCGAGATCAATATCCCCTCGACTATCCTGCGCAACTATGACGTACTCTTCAATTTCCCCGACCGCGAGTTCACCATTGGCCTGCCCGGCCGCGTGAAATTCAATGGCGTAAAGAACAAGATGCTGGTCAACGCCGACGGTCTCGTTCAGATTCCCAGCAAGGTGGAGAACAGGAACTACGATCTCGGCCTCGACCTCGGTTCCTCCATCAATTTTCTTTCAAGAGAACTTTTCGACAAGTTTTCGAGCGCCCATCCCGACTGGCCGCACATGATTAGCGCCGTCGGCCCGTTTAATGCAGGAGAACTGGGTAGTGAGCCAAAATGGAGGCTGATGCGCGTGGACCGTGTGCAATATGGGCCGCTGTTTCTCACCGGTGTGGCCGTGACAGATCTTCCCACCGATCGGGTGACCCGATTCACCACCGGCGCGCTCAGTTATGAAGCTCTGATGAATTACCGCGTTGGCCTCGACTATGCCCACTCGACGGTCTATTTCGACATCGGACGCACAGTCAGGTTCCCCGATTTCGACGTCGTCGGCCTTATCCTTCGTCCGGAAGGCGACAACGCTTTTACTATCGCCGGCGTCGCCGATTTCGATGGCGACCCATCGGTGGCCGGCGTTCAAGTCGGCGATCACCTCGTGGCCGTTGATGACAACCCGGTCGCCGATTTCACACTGGGACAACTCTGGTCGCTGCTCGAAGGCTCTCCCGGCCAAGAACGGAAGCTGACTCTCGAGCGCGCCGGCAAACGGTTCACCGTCGTCGCCAAAGTGCAGCATTTCCTGGGAGAAATTCCGGGCAACGACGACGCCAAGGGGAAGTCGAAAAAGAATTAGTTCCCGGGGTGAGGAAGCCATTTCACCGGCGGGGCGACGGCCGATAATTCTAAATCGGTCCCTGAAGTTACTCTAGTAACCATAGGTAACCAGCCGGTGATCTAAACAACTCGCGGCGAACGTCATATGATGCAGGGTGGTGTCTCGGAACCACATCTCGTCGCTCGTCGCCGGAATTGGTCTGCTGCTGGCCTTTGCCGTGGCTCCCATGGTGTTTCCCAGCCCGTTTTTTAGCGTGGCAATGGGAGACCTGGTGCCACTGGTTGTGCTTGTGGCGGCGTCTGTCCTTTGTGCCAGGAACGCCCATGACAGCCGCGGACATACCCGGCTTTTCTGGAGTCTGATGACGGCCGGTGTGGCCATGTGGTGTGTCAATCAGGCATGTTGGGTGTGGTTTGAGGTGGTGCTGCGCAAGCCCATGCCCGATCCCTTCCAGGGGGACATCATATTGTTCCTGCACATTGTCCCAATCATGGCGGCCGTGGCCCTCCGCCCCCATCAGGCCGATGAGAGTGAAGGGGTATTGCCGAGCACGCTGAATGTTTTCATCCTGCTGGTGTGGTGGGTTGTGGTTTACGCCTTCTTCGTTTTTCCCGAGGAATATATCGTCATCAATGTCGCGGCGTATAGTCCGCGCTGGGATCTCCTGTATCTCATCGAGGGAGTGATCTTGATTGCGGTGTCCTCCTCGGCATTCTTTACGAGTACTGGATCGTGGCGCGTGCTCTATCGCAACATCTTTATCGCCACTGCTCTCTACACCTTCTCATCGGAAGCCATCAATGCTGCGCTGGCGCGCGGCACTTACAAGAGTGGTGGAATCTACGACCTCCCGTTCCTCGCAGCTGCGCTGGGGTTCCTGTGGGTGGCCATTTCGGGAAGGCGCTGCCTAGGCGACATCCAGATGATTCCATCGATCGCTCGCGATCATCGCCAGGTTGCTCCTCAACTTGCGAAACTCGCCCTGCTCTCTCTTCCGGTCATGGGATATTGGGCACTGTTCCTGAGCCACGAACAGCCTCACCTGCGCCACGTTCGTTTTACGGTGGCCCTAGGCGGGGTCGCTCTTCTCGCCTTTGTCGTTTTTCTCAAACAGCATCTGCTGGATCAGAGGTTGGTCCATCTGCTCAAACATTCGCGCAAAGACTTTGACAACTTGCAGCGGCTGCAAGGGAGGGTAATCCAACAAGCCAAGCTAGCCTCGCTCGGCGAACTGGTCGCGCTCGCCGCCGGCGAACTGGAGTACCCACTCTCGGCGATCCTGAGTAGCTCGGAACGGATGGCCGCCAGCAGCAACCTCAGTCGTGAGCAATTGGCGAACGCGCAGAAAATCGGCCAGCAGGCCCGGCGCACTCGCGAACTGGTCAGCGATCTGCTCAGCTTTTCGCAGCAGACTCCGGGAGAAAAGAGTCCGCTTGAACTGAAGACTCTATTGCAGCGCGCAGTTCAAATGGAAGGATTCAAGGTCGAGAGCAAGAGGATCAGTCTTTCCGTGGAAAGCAACGACAATGCTCCCCTGCCTCGTGTTCTCGGCAATCCCAACCAGCTCTTGCAGGCGTTTCTTCAGATCATCGAAAATGCGGTGGACGCTTTGCAGGAAGTTGGCGGCGGACGTCTGCAGATCTCCCTCTGGCGCGAGGAGAGCGAGTTGGTTATTCAATTTGCCGATTCTGGCCCCGGGCTGAGCGATCCCGAGCGCGTTTTCGATCCTTTCTATACCACCAAGCCGGTCGGCAAGGGAACCGGCCTTGGACTCAGCGCTACATACGGTGTGATCCAGGACCATAAGGGGCAAATCACCTGCTACAACCGGCCCGAAGGCGGAGCGGCATTTGAAATCCGGCTGCCCGCGCTCAAAGCCACTGCACCGTTAGTGGAAGCTGCCCGCGCCTGACGCGTGCTATCCGCCGCTCGCCACAATCGCATCGGCCACTCGCGCCGCCTCTACCGCAAAGCGCACATCGTGCGTGCGGATGATGTGCGCCCCTCTCAGAATCAGCGCTGTTTCTGCTGCCAGCGTTCCATATAGTCGCTCGTCAATCGCTGCATCCTTGCCATCGCGCGCGAGCATTCGCCCGATGAATGACTTCCGCGACACTCCTGCGAGCAGCGGAAAGCCCGTCTGCTGCAACTCGGCAAAGTGCGCCAGCAGGGGGTAATTCTCCTCGAACCGTTTTCCGAACCCGAAGCCGGGATCGAGCACCAGGCGATCGCGCTTAATTCCCGCCAGCGTCGCCGCCTCGGCCCACTGCCGCAAATCGCGCTTCACCATCAGCACCGGATCGCCGATCGGCGGCAGCGACCGCCACTCCTCGGGACGCCCGCGCGTATGCATCAGGACTGCTCCCACTTTGAGTTCAGCCAGCGTCTTCGCCATTTTCGGGTCCCAGCGGAACCCGCTTACATCGTTCACAACCTCCGCACCGAGCTCGACCGCCGCGCGCGCCACACTTGCCTTGTAGGTGTCGATGCTGACCACCGCGGCGGGACGTCGCCTCTTCAAATCCCGAATCACCGGCAGCACCCGCTTCCGCTCTTCCTCTTCCGAGATTGGTTCCGTCACGCCGGGACGTGTCGACTCCCCACCCACGTCGATGATGGTCGCGCCCTCGTCGAGTAACTGCTCGGCGTGGACAACGGCCTTTTCGGCGTCGATATAGAGTCCTCCGTCGGAAAACGAGTCGGGAGTTACATTCACGACGCCCATGATCAGCGTGCGCCGTCCTAGCTCCAGTACGCGAGAACCGATATTCCACTGAAAAATTGCCCGCATGTTGCTCTTATTCTAGTGGAGCGAGGTTGCGAAACCAGAAAGAGTCCGCTTTTCCAGAGTGCTACAATCCACTCAATGCTTGGCCGGCGATCAGTTGCGCGTTTCGTTCCCATCATCCTTCTGCTGGTCGCCCCGCTGCTGGCGGCACCTGTTAAACCGTTACAGGAGCGCATCGCCGCGGTGCTCAGCGCTCCCGACCTTGCTCGTGGTTTCTGGGGAATCGAAGTGGTTTCTCTCGCGACCGGCGAAACGTTGTACGCGCAAAATGCCGACAAACTCTTCACGCCCGCTTCGAACACCAAGCTCTTCACTACTGCCGCCGCACTCGCCCTGATCGGCCCTGACTACAAGTTTCGTACGACCGTCGAAACCACCGGCACTCTCGACCGCTACGGCCGCCTTAACGGAGATCTCGTCCTAGTTGGTCGCGGCGATCCCAATCTCTCGGGACGCGAACTGCCATACGATCTCCGCACCCAGCGCAACGACGATCCCATTCAGGCCCTCGAAGCTCTGGCCGACGCGCTGGTGCAAAAAGGTGTCAAGTTCATCGATGGCGACATCGTGGCCGACGACTCTTACTTCGCTTTCGAGCGTTACGGCGAAGGTTGGAGTCAGGACGATCTCGTCTGGGGCGACGGCGCTCCGGTCTCTGCCCTCACTATCAATGACAATGTGGTGTTCGTGAACATTCTGCCGGCCGACCGCGCCGGCGAGAAGGCCTTTGTCAGCGTCAAGCCGTTCGCCGAGTATTACCGGCTCGACAATCGCATCATCACCACTCCGGCTGGCACTGGACGCAAGTTCTTCGTCAATCGCGAGCCGGGTTCTACGGTGGTGACGCTCTGGGGCAACATGCCGCTCGACGACGCGGGCGCCAACGAAGCCATTGCTATCGAGGATCCTGCCGAGTTTGCCGCCGGACTCTTTCGTCAATTACTCGAAAAACGTGGCATCGTCATCTACGGACACCAGCGCACTCACCACACCGAACTCGCGACCCTTTCGACTTTCAGCGTGACTGCGACGGCGCCGTCGCATGGGGGAAGCGGTAATGACGCCCGATCACGTCCGCTGAAAAGCGATCAACCCATCACTCTCGCCAGTTATGAATCGAAGCCGCTGCTGCAGGATATCCGCGTAATCAACAAAGTCAGTCAGAACCTACATGCGGAAATTCTGTTGCGCTTGCTGGGACGCGAGCGTGGCAATGCTGGAACGATTGAAGGCGGCCTCGAAGTTCTCCGCGGATTTCTGACGCAGGCCGGAATCTCGAGCGACCAGTATGTTTTCTACGATGGCTCCGGACTCTCACGCCAGAACCTGGTGACTCCCCATGCCATTGTCCAGTTATTGCGTTATTGCTCGACGCAGCCCTGGGGCGCTGAGTATAAGGCGACTTTCCCGATCGCCGGTGTGGACGGATCGCTGACCGAACGCCTGAACGCTCCGCGCCTGCAAAATCGCGTTGTGGCCAAGACCGGGTCGCTGGGCGGAGTGAAGACGCTCTCGGGATACGCCACCACCGATGCCGGACAGGTAGTCGTCTTTTCGATTCTCTCTAATAACTTCAATCTGCCGGCTAAGCGAGTTACGGACGCGATTGATGAGTTGGTGCAGGCGATCGTGGAAGATGGGCCAGCGGGACACTAGATGGGTGTGACAGTGGTCCGGTAGTCCACTTTGGCGGTATCTAGTTGGTCCAAGAAAGCACAGAGCCCATCTACATCCCCATCCGGCTGAACATCGATCGCATACAACCTGCTGTTGGCATTTTCATAATTGGCTTTCCATTCTTTGAAGCGACTTAGGACTGCGACTCGGAAAGCCTCGTCGGCGGTTTCGTAGAAGAAAAGATGCAATGTGCGATGACCGCCACGTCGAACAACCCCGACGAATTTAGGCCACTCATTGTCATTTGCGGTGACAGCGCGAACGACATCTCCCCAATTCACATCGCATGTGTGCCAAGGTGTGTTTCGAACCTCATATAGATCATTGCCGAGCGGGTTCGCCCACACCCGTTCACCACTAATTCCAAATGTGTCATCGCTGACATCCAGAAGGACTTTGACCAAGTCCTCGTTCTTTTCGATCTTCTTATCTTCGTTCACCATGTGTCATCCGCCTGTCTTAGGCCAGTATCCTCATCCGTTTCCCCACGCGCCCCAGCACTTCGAGCGCCTGCTGTAGCTCTTCTTTGGTGTGCGTGGCGGTCATGATGGTTCGTATACGCGCTTTGCCTTCGGGGACGGTGGGAAATGCGATGCCGGTTCCGAGCACTCCTTCTTTGAAGAGTTCGCGGGAGAAATCCATAGTCAGGCGACCGTCGCCGATGATGATCGGCGTGATCGGCGTCTCGCTGGCGGGGGTGGTCTGGCCTCCGATGTTGAAGCCAAGCAGGCCGAGTTCTTTTTTCCAGAAGCGCGTGTTGGCCCAGAGTTGCTCCATCCACTGCGGCTCGGTTTCGAGGACGTCGAAGGCCGCAATGCAGGTCGCGGCGACCGAGGGCGGATGTGACGTCGAAAAAAGAAACGGCCGCGCGCGGTGATATAGAAAGTCGATCAAATCGCGGGTGCCGCAGACGTAGCCGCCGAGAGCGCCGATTGCCTTTGACAAGGTTCCAACCTGAATGTCAACGCGCCCGTGCATTTTGAAGTGATCGATGGTGCCGCGTCCCTGGCGGCCCAGCACGCCGGAGGAGTGCGCGTCGTCGACCATCATGATCGCGCCGTATTTTTCGGCGGCATCGCACAGGCCGGGCAGGGGGCCGATGTCGCCATCCATCGAGAACACGCCGTCGGAGATTAGCAACTTCTTCCCCGGCTGGTTCTTCACGCTGGCGAGCTGCTCTTCGGCGTGGGCTACGTCTTTGTGGCGGAAGACGAGAATCTTCGCCCGCGAAAGCCGCGCCCCGTCGATGATCGACGCGTGATTGAGTTCGTCCGAGATGATGAAATCGTCCTTGCCGAGAAGGGCCGATACCGTGCCCGCATTCGCCGTGAATCCTGACTGAAAGACCACACAGGCTTCGACGTTCTTGAAGCGCGCGATCTTCTCTTCCAGTTCCATGTGGATTTTCATCGTGCCGGCGATGGTGCGCACCGCGCCCGATCCGACTCCATATTTGCGCGTGGCCTCGAGTGCGGCTTCGCGCAGCGTGGGATGAGTTGTGAAGCCGAGGTAATTGTTCGAGGCGAGGTTGATGATGCGCTTGCCGTCGAAAGTGCAGAGCGGCGCCTGCTCGTCATCGAGGACGCGCAGTTTGAAGTGCGTGCCCTTGGCTCTGAGTTCGTCGAGTTGATCGGTCAGGAATGAAAGCGGATTGGTGCGCGTGGCGGTGGGCATCGTTTACCTCGGAGTCAACATTGAGAGCTTAAACAGTTTAGTACCGGCGCCGCAACCGGGAGCGGGTTTCCCGTTGTATAGTGTCCATTCACTCTTTCTTTTGAGACTTTGAAGGAGGCCTATCGTGCGTCTTCTGTTGCATTGGGTTCTAAGCGCTGTGGCGGTGTGGATCGTCGCTCACATCGTGCCGGGAATTAGCGTCAGTGGCGCGACGGCGGCCTTGATCGCAGCTCTGGTCATTGGCCTGATCAACGCAACCCTGGGACTGCTGCTCAAGATCTTAACTTTCCCGCTGACCATTCTTACTCTCGGACTGTTCTGGTTCGTGATCAATGCGGTCATGCTCGAACTGGCGGCGCAGTTCGTACGCGGATTCGAGGTGCGAGGCTTCATTCCAGCCTTGATCGGCGCCGTTATGCTGAGCCTGGTGAGTTCGGTGCTGCAATGGCTGATCATGCCGAGCCGCAAGAACGGCTAGGAAGGCGTTCCGGCTCTCGGACGCAGTTGGTGGAAAACACGCTCCACCTGCTGTTCGGTGGCGTCGAGCGTGCCGGAGTTATCAATTACGAAGTCGGCGGCTTTGATTTTTTCTTCGTCCGGAATTTGCGCCGCCATGCGGCGAGTGACTTCGGCTCGGGCTGCATCTTCCGAGATTCCGAGGCGTTGCGCGTAACGCAGAATGCGCTGTTCGGGATGGCAGGTCACCACGATTAATCGATCGAAACGCCCGGCTGCGCCCGCTTCCAGAATCAGGGCTGCTTCGATAATGGCGATCGAGTCCGGCTCGCGGCGTTCGAGTTCTTCCATCCACTGTTTCTCGTAGGCGATCACCGCGGGATGGACGATTTCATTTAGCTCCTTTACCCGAGGAGGGACCCGAGGAGCTGCGCCGCCGGCCTTGCCGAACGCGGCCTCGGCCAGCCGGGAGCGGTTGATGCTTCCATCGGGATCCACGATTTCGCGGCCGAAGTGGCGGATGACTTCGTCGTAGACCGCGCCGCCCGGCTGCATGAGCGCGTGCGACACGGCGTCTGACTGGATCAAGCGCCCTCCGAGTTTGACGAACATTTCGCCCACGGCGGACTTGCCGCTCGCGATGCCGCCGGTGAGGCCGAGTTTTAGCAAAGGATGCTCACGGTGTATGAAGATTGGGATTGCGTTGTTCGTAGCGTGGCAAGAAATTTACCAGTCCGACTATTCCGATGAACAGAGCGCCCGCCTGGTGCCACCAGACGATTCCCAAAATGATTGGCCGGAGGAAAATCAAAATATGCATCAGGCTTGCAGCGATTCCCCAGCCTCTCGCCGAGGGCTCTCCCTTTAAGATGGTCCACCAAGCCGCTCCAGTGATGCCGGCCACCACAGCCTCGAACAACACGAAGATGAGCAGGTTACTGAGTGTCAGGGAAGCGTAATTCTGACTAATTGCGCGCATGCTCCTAAGACAGAGCACGATGTACATCAGGGAAGTGCATGCGAAAATCCAGCACAGTACCTTTCTGATGTCTATATCTTGCATATATTCACGCCGCCTTAACCAGACATGGGGCAAGCGAGATCTCTAGAGCGAAATTCCGCGCCGCAACCTTGCTGCTTTTACCGTGTTTGCCATCAGCATGGCAATAGTCAGCGGGCCAACACCTCCGGGCACCGGCGTGATCGCTCCGGCAATTTCGGCTACCTCGGGATGAACGTCGCCCACCAGGGTTGCGCCTTTGCTCAGAAATGATTCCTCTCGCTTTTTGTTGCCTGAAAAGAGGCGATCGAATTCTTTTCGGTCGGTAATCCGGTTGATGCCGACGTCGATCACGGTTGCTCCGAACTTCACATAGTCGCGCGTGACCATGCCGGCGCGGCCAATCGCCGCCACCAGAATGTCGGCGCGGCGGCAGACTTCTGGCAGATCGCGCGTCTTCGAATGACAGACGGTCACGGTGGCATTCTGATTCAGCAGCAGCATGGCGACGGGCTTGCCGACAATGTCGCTGCGTCCGATGACCACGGCTTCCTGCCCGGTGACCGGAATCTGGCTGCGCCGCAGAATTTCCATGACTCCGGCCGGCGTGCAGGGCACGAGGCCCGGACGCTGCGTGGAAAGATTGCCCACGTTCATGGGATGAAAGCCGTCCACGTCTTTGTTGGGATCGACCGCCAGCAGAATTTTCTTGGCATCGACGTGAGACGGCAGCGGCAGCTGCACCAGGATGCCGTCGATTTCGTCGCGCCGGTTCAGGTCGGCGATCAGCGCGAGCAGGTCTTCGGTGGTCGAGCTTTCGGGGGGCGTGTGCTGTTCGCTGTAGAGGCCGACTTCCTCGGAACTCTTCACCTTGCCGCGAACGTAAACCTCCGACGCGGGGTTGTGCCCCACGAGCACTACAGCAAGACCGGGACGCACGCCCGACGAGGCAAGAGCTTTCACCTGGGCGGCCACTTCCGCGCGGATTTCACCAGCTATTTTTGTACCGTCGAGAATCCTGGCCGCCATCGCTCCTCGCTGTGCGTGTCGTGAATGGAAAGGCGATTCTATCGCATCGATCTCGGGCCCTGCAGCGGTTACGCGCTACAATGAAGCCGCTATGATTTCCCAGGATCTGCTGGATATGCTGGTTTGCCCGGTTTGCAAGAAGCCGGTGGTGCTGAATGCGGACGGGAAAAGCCTGAAATGTGGCGAATGCCGCCGCGTTTACCCTATTCAGGACGATATCCCGATCATGCTGGTGGACGCCGCCAAGATCGACGGCTGACGATCGACGGCTGACGATCGGCTGCTGAAGCCGGCGTCTTGAAGCCGCCGAAACTCGACAAAGTTGGGTTCCCACGGCCGCGAAACGACACTTTGTGTCAGTCTGGCCACGGCTGCCACTGTTATGTTTCTCCCGCCCCTGCCGATGATATCCTCGCAACCTTTTGCAAAATATTGGGTTCTAACAGACTGAGCAGCCGAAAAGCCGGGCCCCTCAGGTGTACCAAAGTTCCGGCATTTCGATTGCATGTAAC
Organism: uncultured Acidobacteriaceae bacterium; assembly: GCA_963826845.1. Taxonomy (GTDB): domain Bacteria; phylum Acidobacteriota; class Terriglobia; order Terriglobales; family Acidobacteriaceae; genus Acidiflorens. The sequence continues at coordinate 39,434 of CAWGYS010000012.1, read as the reverse complement.
GTATCCAGTTGCCGATGAATCTAATCGAGCGACAGTAGGGGAGGTCGAAGGTGAGAATGGCCATGAAAGAGCGGTTCACAGTAACGGAACTCTGCGCCTTGCGAAACGACCTCATCCAGGGCGGTATGGTGGATTCCCGCGAAGCCGCGGAATTGCTACAGGTTTTCCTGGCGGGCCGTGGCTATGGCGTTTCACAGACGGCTGCCATCGACGCCGCCGGGCGCGTGGAAATGGCTGGCTGTTCGCTGCCCGTATTGGAGCGTGAACTGGAAGGCCTCGCGCTGGTTATGTAAGGCTTTGCATTCGCGCAATGCGTGCTGCATGAAGATTGAACGAGGTTAACGGGAAACTGATCTAGCTCAACTCAGCGATCGACAGTTTCTCAGCAAGAAGCGCCGGGCCCAATCGCCCGGCCTTTTGTATTTCTGGCTCCGTCGTCTAGGGTGATGGCGGCCATCTAGAGGCTCTCAACCGCCTTCTGCAACGCCCGCGCGATTTCCTCGGGATCGGTCTCTGGCGCGAACTCCACCGGCTTGCCGATGCGCACCTGAATCTTTCCGGGCGCGGCGAATTTCTTCCCGGCCTTTTTGATTTCAAACAAGCCGTCGATGCGCATCGGCAGGATGGGAATATGTAGATTGTTGGCGAGCAAGCCGACTCCGGTGCGGAAGGGCTGGATCTTACCATCCATGGTGTGCTTTCCCTCGGGGAAGACCAGAACGCTGTAACCGTGGTCGACGGCTTCTCCGGCATAGGCAAAGCTCTTGCGGAAGCCGGACTGGCGCGGCAGCGGAAACAGGTTCAGCAGGGCGATGGCGAGTGTCCACTGAATGCGATCGTATATTCGCAGGGGGATTCGCAGGAATCCCGCACGATCCGGGCCGGGTGAGCGGAGCTTTTCTAGTGCCTCGCCGCCGGTCGCGGTTGCTATTCTGTTGCGGATGCGCGCGGGCAGCGCCGTTTGAATGAAGCCGATGTCGACATCGGCAACATGGTTGGAGACGACCAGCAGCGGCCCGTGAACGCGGCGCAGGTTCTCACGCCCGATGATGCGGGGCCGTCCAAGGAGAAAGATCGCCGGACGTGCGAGCAGAAAATGCGACGCCAGGCGCAGCCATGTCGTCGGCCAGCGGAGGGTCCAGTGCGGAAAGTGAAAGCGCGGAGAGTCAGGACCGTGAGCAGACTGTTTGTCTTGCAGTAATTTTTCCAGATCGCCGACAGTCGCGGCATTCGCAAAACTTGTTTCGCTCAGGTCAACTTGAAAGCGATCTTCGAGAGCACTGAGCAGTTCGACTCGTTCCAGGGAGCCGAGGCCGAGGCCGTTTTCGAGGTTGGCATCGGGTCTCATGTTCTGAGCGCTACGGCCGGTGATTCGCGTCAGCAAATCGGCCAGCGGACCTCTAGAGCGGACACACTTGTCGGCCGCAGTCGCATTTGGTCGCCCGCCAACGCGGCTTCGGCGGTATCGCGAATCACATTACGGCGCGGTTTCTGCGTGGCACTGCGCGGGAAATCTTCTTCCGGCCATACGAACCACGAATGCATGCGCTGATATTCGGCCAGGGTTTCGTTCGCGCGGTGAACGATGGCCCGGACGATTTCCCGAACGACGTCCTGCGTCGCGTCCGAAGCGACATCGCGCAAAATCAGCACGGCGCAGGGTTCAGCATTTCCGCCACGGTCCAGGCCTACGACTACGCAATCCCGCACCTCTTTTTGACCCCGCAAGGCAGCTTCGAGGTCTTCGGGGTAAATGTTCATGCCCGCGGGCGTGACGATCACGTCTTTTTTGCGGCCTTTGAAAAAGAGATTGCCTTCTTCGTCGAGCGCTCCGAGATCACCGGTGCGATACCAGCCTTCGTCTTCTGACGCGCTACCGGCTGCAGTTCGTGCCCGCTCCAGTAGCCGCTGGCGACACCGCTGCCGCGCACCAGAATCTCGCCATCGTCGGCGAGCTTGATTTCGCGGCCCGGCAGAACCTTGCCGATGGAGCCGCGGCTGGTGTGGAAGGGATGGTTCAGACTGATCAGCGAAGTCGTTTCGGTCAGTCCGTAGCCCTGGACGACGGCGTATCCCAGGCGATGCCAGAACTCTTCAGTCTCGCGGTCGAGCGCGGCGCCGCCGCTGATCATGGCCCAGAACTTCCATCCGAAGCGGCGGCGCAGGTCGCGGAAGGTCCACCAGCGGCGCAGAAAGTGTTGACTCTTGGCGGCAGCGTAACGCTCGGCAAAATTCTCGCGGCCGCGACGTCGCTTGTTGTCGTCGAGATCGCGTCGTCGAGTTCGACCTTCTGCTTCAGCGACTCGATCATGCGCGGGACGGCCACCAACACCGACACGCGTTCACGGCGGATTGTTGCCATGACCTCGGTGGGATTGAATGTGTTCTCGAACACGACCGTCCCGCCCAGCAGTGGAGGAAGAAAAATTCCCAGAAATTGACCGAAGACGTGGCTCAGCGGCAGCAGGTTCAGGAAGCGAATCGGATGCACCAGGCGCTCGTACTTCAGGTACTTGCTCATCTCGGTTTCGATGGGCGCGATGTTGCCGGCCACGTTCGCGTGGGTGAGCACGACTCCCTTGGGCTCGGCTGTGGTGCCCGAAGTGAAAACGATTTCTAGCGGATCGGAAGGCTGAATCTGCGCGGGACGAAAGCGTTCGGATGAATGCCTGGCGACCGCGACCGCCAGATCTACGGGATCGATGGTTGCAATATTGCCCGCGATGCCGCCATCGATGTTTTCAAACAAAGCGGGCGCGTTCGCGCGGACACAACACCAGCCGGGTTCGCACCTGGGCGCTGATGCGGCGCGCAAAATCGGGGCTGGCGGCATCATCGATGGGCACGGCAATGACCCCGGATAAGGCGCATCCCAGGAACGCCGCTACCCACTCGGCACAGTTCGGACTCCATAACAACACCGCATCGCCCTTAACGATGTGGCGCGCATCGAGTTCGCGGGCAAACTGATACGCCACTGCGGCGACACGCTGATAGCTCCAGCGCTCGCGCCGGTATCCTCGCGGAAACACGTAGGCGGTGTCGCTCGCTCCAGCGCTCGAAGTCGTCCAGCGAATCCAGAACACTTGCCCGCACACCCTGTTTAGTAGCACAATTCCCAGAACTTTACAGGACTAACCGCGCTCGAGCGGTGGTCTGGGGCGGAATGACAAGGTTTCTTCTAGTTCGACGCACATGGTTCGTTTCGCTTTCGCGCTTGCGATATGCGGCCTGATCTCGTGCTCGCCGCCCGCTTCCACGAATGGCGCGAGTTCAACGTCGCCATCTTCTGGTGCTTCTGGTGCTATGGAGGCGAGGGTTGAGACCCATGCGACGAATAGTGCGACGCGCGATCTCAGCCGTGACGAGGCCCATGGCGGACATATTCTGCGCAAGCATGTGGGACAGACGGAGGAGCAACTGCGCGAACGCCTGGAGCGCGAACGCAACATCACCGGCGCTTCGACGTATACCGACCGCTCAACCGCGGAGCACGCTGTGGGCGCGGCCATCGCACAATCGCAAGGACAAATCCAGAACTGGCTCAGCCAGCCGGGGAGACATCCCAACCTGGTGCTGGACTACGATAGTGACGAACCGATCGGCCGCACCATGAATCGCGGAGAACATCACTCGCGTGTGTGCGAGCACGCGCTGGTGATCCTGAAATACAACGGGCCCAACCAGTATTACGTTTTGACTTCGTATCCGGAGTGCCGCTCATGAATCCGAAACCGGAAATCACCGCCGCCGACTTTCCTGCGCTGCATACTTTCCTGCGGGGCTACTTTCACGAGGATGTCGCCGACGAGTATGGAACTGCTCCGGAGGCGGCCGATCAGTTTTGCGAAGACGCTGAAACTGACGAGCGCATTCCGGTCGCGCGGGAGTGGCAGCAACTCATTGAACTGACCGGAGCACAGCCCGCAGCTCTGAATCCCGGCATTGAAGAAACTCGGAAGTGCGATTGGATTGACCGAAGAGGAGATTCCGCAGGTTTCGGCGATCTTCGCGCGGTGCCTGGCGGTGAAACCGCATCGGCGGGTGGCGAACGAGTGAGGAAGCATTGCGCATTGGCGATACCCAGCCCCTAAAGGGGCGTTTGATTGGGCAGGATTGCCGGTATCGCTAAAGCGATACCCTGATACGAAAAAGCGATACCCTGATACGAACCCGGAGTTTTGCCACATATTACCCTTCCCGGCCCACGCCCAGCGCATCGGCGACGCGGTTGATGTAGTTGAACCAGGACGCAATCAGCGTGATCTGCAGAATCGCCTGATCGTTGAAGCCCGCCGCCCGTAATTTCTCGTGATCGTCTTTCCAGATTTTGGTCGCGTCTTTGGTGAGCTTCACTACGTAGTCAACCATGACGCGCTCCTGCGGCGTGATGGGCGCGGTGGTGTAATCGCGTTCCAGCGCTTCGACCAGTTCCTTATCGAGCGTGACGCGACGCAGAAACTCTGCGTGGGATTCGATTCAATACACACATCGATTGGTCACCGAGACCATGGTGGCAATCATCTCGTGGTGACGCCGCTGGAGCGGCAGATCGGGAGACATCAGCGCGCCGAAGGTCGAGAAGGCATGTTTCAGCGCTTGCGGAATCAAAGAATGCGAAGCAGCGATCAGGGAACCGCCGCCTTCGGCGGGATGCATCGGAACCGCGTACTCCTTCGGATAAAGCGCTTTCTGCGCCTCTATCGCCTGCCGCAGTTCGTCGTCAGCTTCGGTGAACGGAATGGTACGAATCCAGGTCATGGGTTCGAGATGCCTCCACGCCGGGGATGATTGCGATCCCGGCGTTTCCAAACACTACACGCTGGTCCACTGGTTGCCAATAATTCGAAACCGTTACGGCGCGGCGCAAGCAGACTTACACAAGCTAGGCCCGGTGCTGGTAGCATTATCGTGAGTCGCTAGGAAAGTGCAGGAGGGCTCGGATGCCGCAAGACAACTTGACCATCACCGACAACCGCACCGGGAAGAGCTACACCGTCCCTGTCGAAAATGGGGCCATCCGCGCGATGGATCTGCGACAGATCAAGACCGGCCCTGAAGATTTCGGCTTGATGACCTATGACCCCGCCTTCATGAATACGGCCTCCTGCCGCAGCGCCATCACCTACATTGACGGCGATCGGGGAATCCTGCGCTACCGCGGTTATCCCATCGATGTTCTCGCGGAACACTGTACCTATCTCGAAGTTGCTTACCTGATTCTGTTCGGCGAACTGCCTAACGCCCAGGAATTGAAGAGCTGGGTGGATGACATCACGCACCATACCATGCTCCACGAAACCACCAAGAAGTTCATGGAAGGCTTCGGCTCTAACGCCCACCCCATGGCGATGCTGGTGAGCACGGTGGCGGCGCTGTCTACGGTGTATCCCGATGCGAAGAACATTCACGACCCTGCCACCCGGCTGCTGCAAATCAAGCGGCTGATCGGCAAGATGCCTTCGATCGCGGCCATGTCGTATCGCCACATGGTGGGATTCCCCTACATCTATCCTGACAACGACCTCAGCTATCCCGAAAACTTCATGAACATGCTGTGGAGGATGGTCGAGCCGAAGTATGCGGCCAATCCGGTGATTGCGCGGGCGCTCGACATCCTCTTTATTCTGCACGCCGACCACGAGCAGAACTGCAGCACCAACGCCATGCGCGCCGTGGGTAGTTCCCACAGCGATCCTTACCTGGCCACGGCGTCGGCTGCTGCCGCTCTTTCTGGACCGCTGCACGGCGGGGCGAACGAAGAAGTGCTGCACATGCTCGACGAGATCGGTTCCAAGGACCACGTCCCCGCCTACATCAAGAAGATCAAAGAAGGCAAAGGCAGGCTGATGGGCTTTGGGCATCGCGTTTACAAGAATTACGATCCGCGGGCCAAGATTATCAAATGGGCTGCCGATCGCTTGTTCGAAGTTACCGGGCGCAATGCCAAGCTGGAGATTGCTCTGGAATTGGAGCGCATCGCGCTCGAAGACGATTATTTCGTGCAGCGCAAGCTCTATCCGAACGTGGATTTCTACTCCGGCATCATGTATCAGGCGATGGGTTTCAAGCCGGAGATGTTTACCGTGCTGTTCGCGATTCCGCGGACCATCGGCTGGCTGTCGCAATGGCAGGAAATGCTGACCGATCCGGAACAGAAGATCGCCCGCCCGCGCCAGATCTGGATCGGGCACGATACGCGGGAATTTGTGCCGATTGAGAAGCGGGGGAAGTAGAAGTTGCGGATCGTTCGCCTCTAGCCGCCGGCAATGGCTCCGATGATGATGAGCGGCTCCGTTCCCGGACGCGACCGCCTCGGGCAATGGGGCGTCTGGCGGCTCGTGGGACAGATCCTCCTCGCAGGCGAAGAAACGCAGGAACGGCCGGCGTTGTAGCGTGACCTGGTCGCGGATGGTGCCGCGCAGCATGGGATAGCGGGCCTCGAGGGCGTCGAGGACGGAGCGCTGCGTGACCTGACCTTCGATTTCCAGTTTGATCTCGCCGCCGACTTGCGCCAGCGTTCGTAGATGTTGCGGGAGGATGACGCGGATCATAGTCAGTGGGCGCTCTGGAGTTCTAACGACGTGCCACCGCAGCTTCCTCCACCCGCGCTTCGCTTGAGTAAGAGTGTGTCTCGACTGGCCTGAGGATTAAGTTCGATTAACTGATCAGTCGCATCGTAACCGCGATCGCCTGCGCTCCCACCTTCGATGTGGAGGACATAGGTTCCCGCAGGTATCGCCTCGAACGCGAAGTCTCCTTGGCTATCGGACATCGTCGTGTAAACGGCACCCGTAGGGAATTGCAGTTTCAGGTTAGCTCCAACAATAGGTACGTCTACCGGGTGGAGAAGATTCCACAAAGGCGTGCCACTCTTGTTGGGCTGCGAGTCGATTAGGCTCCCAGCTATGCGCCGTGTCGCAGGAGCATCGTCTCCCCAATCGTAGGTTAGTCTTCGTTTAGCTTTACTCGTTGGCCGATCCGACACATGAAAACACTGATAGGCGGCGCCGATCCCAAGGAACTCGGCGTCCAGCCAGTAGAGACCCGCCGGGAGGTCATCGATCCTGGCTTTTCCGTCGGAGGTAGTGAACACAGTGAATTCTTTGTCGTTGCCTCTGATTTGAACGGCAACTCCGTTCAGCGGCTTGCGGCCATGCGTTATTGCTATCACAAAATTCGGCCGCATTTCGACCCCCTCGCCAAGACAGCCAGCCATTGAACAGGCATAGGCGGAGCTGGAAACTGCACAGAGGCAACCGCGAGGGCTATGACGGTCAGTATTCGATTCATAAAACGTGCCCGTGCGCACTCCAGCGATGCAATTCCCTTTTTCACGCCAGCGTCTGCACCTCAACCGAAAGCACCGCCGGAAGATCGCGGACTATCGGCGCCCAGCTGTCTCCAGCGTCGGCCGACGCATACACCTGCCCGCCGCTGGTGCCGAAATAAACGCCACACTTGTCTAGCGAATCGACGGCCATCGCGTCGCGCAACACGTTAACGTAACAGTCTTTTTGCGGAAGACCGCTTCGCTCAGCGGCTCCCACTCGTTGCCGCCGGTGCGGCTGCGGAACACGCGCAGCTTGCCATCCGGGACAAAGTGCTCCGAGTCACTTTTGATCGGGACGACGTAGATCGTCTCCGGCTCGTGCGCGTGGACGTCAATCACGAATCCGAAATCGGTAGGCAAGTTGCCGCTGATTTCCTGCCACGATCGCCAGCGTCGTCGCTGCGCATCACGTCCCAATGCTTCTGCATAAACAGCACCCCCGGACGCGAGGGGTGCATCGCGACGTGGTGAACGCAGTGACCGACCTCCGCGCTGGGCTCGGGAATGTATGGAGAATAGAGTCCACGGTTGATCGGCTTCCATGTCTTGCCCGCATCATCGGTGCGGAAAGCGCCCGCCGCCGAGATGGCGATGAAGATTCTGTTCGGGTCGCTCGGATCGAGAATGATCGTATGCAGGCACATGCCGCCCGCGCCCGGCTGCCACTTCGGGCCGGTGCCGTGGCCGCGCAGGCCGGGGAGTTCCTTCCAGCTCTCGCCGCCATCGGTCGAGCGAAACAGGGCAGCATCTTCCACGCCGGCGTAAACCGTATCGGGGTCGGTGAGCGACGGCTCCAGGTGCCACACCCGCTTGAACTCCCACGGATGCTGCGTGCCGTCATACCACTGATGCGTGGTGAGCGGGTTGGCAGAGGCGTCGTAAGCGAACTTGTTGCTCGCGCTCTTCGGCGGACCTGGCGCGGCCGGCTCACCGGCGGGCGTTCCCGGCTGATGCCACGTCTTGCCTCCATCGTCGGAGCGCTGAATGATCTGCCCGAACCATCCACTCGTCTGCGAGGCGTAAATGCGATTGGGATCGGCGGGCGATCCCTTCAGGTGATACATTTCCCAGCCGGCAAAATGCGGGCCGCTGACGTCCCATTTTTCGCGCTTGCCGTCCGACGTGAGAATGAATGCGCCTTTGCGCGTACCTACGAGAACTCGTACCCGGCTCATGCCTCGCTCCTCCTTTTTCTATTCACTTTATTCTATTCAACCCGACTCATTCGCCCCGATAAGCTCGCCTCAAGCCTTCGATGTCAATCTTGACCATTTGCAGCATGGCCTTGAAGACTCTCTGGGATTTCACCGGATCTTGATCCTGCATCAGTTCCATCAAGGCCCTGGGGACGATCTGCCACGACACGCCAAATTTGTCTTTCAGCCATGCGCATTGCAGTTCCGATCCTCCGGCGGAGAGCTTTTCCCACAGATCATCCACTTCTGCCTGCGTCTCGCAGTCTACAAAGAACGATATGGCTGGAGTAAAGGTGTAGTGCGGGCCGCCGTTTAGCGCCATGAATCGTTGTCCTTCGAGTTCGAAGGTCGCCACCATCACGGTTCCCTTCGGTCCCGGACCGGCGTCGCCGTAGCGGGCGAGGTTCAGGATTTTCGAGTTCTTGAAAATCGACGTATAAAAGTTTGCGGCATCTTCGGCTTGGCCGTCAAACCACAGGAAGGGAGTGATTTTCTGCATATAGCTCTCCTCTGTTGCACCGAGTCTTGCCCACGAGATTCAGAATACGGGCTAGCAGGATATACCATTTAGAATCTCAGAGGCTTCGAGGCTGGTTTTTGGCTCCCGTTCTGGAAGCAGAGGCCAGGTTTTTTCCGGAACCCGGACGTACACTCCCTTTTGGTAACCCCGGTAATCGTTGGTAACCATCGCACCGCGGGTACCCGGCCTTACAATTACCTTACTCCGCGGTCCCGGTTGCGCGGTTGGCGGGGTTTCGTCTGGGAATCTCCCGGCGAGGTTCGGACCCGTTCGGCACGCTCGAGAAAAACGCGGGCGTTCGGCGGGGAAAAGGCTGGAGTCCGCACCCTATGGCGTTTGGTTTTGGCTTTAACAAACAGAAGGTCCTCAGCGCCGCGGAAAAGTTTGTCCAGCAGGGCAAGCTGCAGAACGCCATTGCTGAGTACGAAAAAGTCCTCAGCCACGACGAAAACGATCTCACCGTCAACAACACCATCGGCGATCTCTATGCGCGTCTAGGCGACAGCGCCAAAGCCATCGTGTGTTTCAAGAAAGTGGGCGATGCTTATGCCGCGCAGGGCTTCACGGTCAAGGGCATCGCCATGTACAAGAAGATCACGAAGATCCAGCCGAGCGTGGATGGATCGTTGAAACTGGCGGAACTCTACACCCAGCAAGGGCTGTTCAACGATGCCCGCGCCCAGTACCTGCAAGTCGCCGAAGACTTCATGAAGAATGGCGATCTTGATCAGGCGGTGCGCCTTTTCCAGAAGGTCCTCGAAATGGACCCGGAAAATGTGCCGATGCGGATCAAACTGGCTGAGGTTTATGTCAAGCTTGGAAAGAAGAAGGAAGCGTGGGAGATTTTCAGCGCGGCAGCGGAAGCATTGCGCGCCCGCGGTTCACTCCCTGCTGCCGAAGACGTTCTGAAGCGTATGCAGGTGCTCGATCCGGGCAGCAGTTACGTTTTGCTGCTGCGCGGAAAAGCAGCGCTTGAGAGCGACGATGCCAAGAGCGCCATCGAGTATCTCGAGAAGGTGTCGGACCTGGATTCTCATCCCGAAGCCTTGCGGGACCTGCTCAAGGCGTACTTGCAGACCGGAAATCCGACCAAAGCCGCTCCCATTGCTGAGAAGCTGGTCACGGTGCACAACGATCCCGAAGGATTGTTTCTGCTGGCGGAGGGTTGCTCGCGTCTGGGCCGCTATCACGAAGCGCTCGACGTTTATAACCGGCATGCCGATCGCCTGCTGGCAACGGACTCGACCAAGTTACTGAGCAGCCTGCATTCCATGATCACCCATGTGCGCGACGATGCGGGCGAACTGGACACGCTGTTGCTATTGCTGAACAAGGCCGGGGACAGCACGCACGTCAACGAAATCACTGAGCTTTTGGCACATGCCTCTGTCAAAGACGGAAACCTGGCTCGCGCCCGCGACTTGTATCAGATGCTGGCCACCACCGAGCCCCAGAACCAGCTGCACCAGCAGAATTATCAGCAGATGGTGGAGCGCATGGAGGGGGAGTCACCCTCGGTTGGGATCACCGCCGAAGAAGGGGCGGTAATCGTCGAGGAGTTGGAAGCGATTGCGCCGGTCATTGATCAGGCCTATCCCGGACCACATCGCGATCGCCGTACGTTCGGCGGTCACCGATGCGGATCTCTTCCTTTCTTATAATCTCCCGGATAAAGCGGTCGTGCCACTGCTGGGCGCTCTGCCCCAGGCTCCACGTGATGCGCGCCTGAACCAGCGCCTGGCTGCGCTTCATACCCGGTTTCATCGTTTTACCGAAGCCGCCGTGTGTTGCCGCACGCTCGAAAGCGTGTATCACGATGCTGGCTATCCGGATGAAGCCGTGCGTTACGGGGAGTTGGCAGCGCGCTATGAACAGAGTGCGCAAGCGGCTCCTGCGGTGGCTGCATCATCCATCGCCAAATCATCGACCGCCAATCATCGGTTGCCAAATCTCGATCGCTTCGCCGGCCATCTCTTCGCCTGCGATTGCCCAGCCCGCTGCTAAGGCTCCGCCAGCAGCCTGGCCGATGGCGGCCGCTACGACTCCCGATCACGAAGGCACCGCTGCCGCGCATCCGGAATTTGCCGTACAGGAAATGACTGCTCACGCATCTGCCGAGGCGCACGAAGTTTCCTCAGACGTCTCCTCCGAGTGGGAGAATTCGCTTTCCGTCGACGAGCAATCCGCCGGCGGCAGAATTGGCCGCCACTGTGGAAGCCGGTGCTGAGGCCGACGCCTCCGCCAACCCCGAGATTGCCGAGACGGTCGAAGAAATTCGTTTCTATCTCGAACACTTCATGATGGATCAGGCCCGCGCGGGTATCGAGAAGCTCGAATCCCTGACCCATGATGCCCGTATTCTCGATCCGTTGCGGGCTGCTGTCGAATCCGCGGGGCAACCGGCGGCCGAACCGGAACCGGAAATCGCAGAGATCAATGCCGACGAGATCAGTGCTGGCGAGATCAGTAGCGGCGAGCCCGGGGATTTCGAAGTCGAAGTGGCGTCTCAGGACGGGTCCGAGATCGCTGCCTCGCCCGATCTGGTGGCCAGTTACCATTCCGAGACTCACGACGAAGCCAGCGAAACTCCGGTGGAACCTGCACCGGACCTGGAACCGACCTATGCCGCATCCGCGCAGGCTGAAACCGCGCCTGCGGCGGCGACCGAGCTGACCGCGTTTGTCGCAGATCTCGAAGCTTCGCTCGGCGACTCTTTCCCGCAAGCCCAGCCGCCCACTGCGCCGCCGTTGCCAGGCTGGCCCGTGGCACCAGCACCAGCAGCCGCGAAAAAGCGAGCGCGGGAAACTGCGCCCGTGACGAGCCAGCCAGCGCCCAACATTGAAATTCCGGCTGCCCCGGTTACGATGCCTGCAATCGCTGCATCGGCTGCGGGCGCTGCCGCAGCTCCGGCCATGAGCTACACCCCCACTCCTACGCAGCCCTTGGGCGCCGGGGCCCAGGCCATGCATCCCTCCGACAGCGTCGACCTTTCGGAGATGTTCGGCGAGTTGAAACAGGAACTGGAAGAAGAGATTGTGGCCGGCGATGACGACCTGGAAACGCATTACAACCTGGGCGTTGCCTTCCGCGAAATGGGATTGCTCGATGAAGCTATCGCCGAACTGCAGAAGGTCTGCACCGCCATCGATCGCGGCCACGCTTTTGCGCAGCCTGTCCAGACCTACACCTGGCTCGCCCAGTGCTTCCTCGACAAGGGCGTTCCTGCCGCAGCAATTCGCTGGTATGAAAAAGCGCTGAACATCCCTGGACTCGATGCCGAAGCGCGTCTGGCCATCAACTATGAGCTGGGTTCGGCGTGCGAAACTGCGATGGACAAACCTGCAGCCCTGCGACATTTCACCGACGTGTACGGCACCAACATCGATTATCGCGACGTGGCCGAGCGCATTCAGGCCCTGAAGTCGTAAAATGCACAGAGTGGGTTCGGAATTTGGGTTGGGATGCCGCTCGATCCCCGTCCACCCCACGGCCTTACTTACGGCCTTGAATAACAACAACCCGTGCGATGATTTCCGATCCCAAACTACCTTTTGTCAGCGAACCCACCGGTGTCGCGGAACTCAACCCCGCGGCCGAAAGTCCGGCTTCTCCTTCGGTCGCGCGTCTTTGGCTGCGTCGCATCGGAGTGCTTTTGTTCGTATTCTTGTGCGCCACGCTGGGGGTGATGCTCATGATCCTGCCCTGGCGTCCGGAATGGTCTGATAACCCTCTATTGCTGCCCTATCCCACGCTTCGAGCGGTGGTGGCCAGCGGCTTTGCACGTGGGGTTTCAACCGGCTTGGGCGTGCTGAATGTGTGGATCGGATTCTGGGAGGCAATTCAATATCAGGAAGAATAAAGGTCGTTGGTCGATCGTCGTCGTTCGTGCACCCAAGGCGACCCGCGACCAACGACCCGCGACTAACAATTAACGACCGACTTTATGACTGATCAAATACTCAAGTCCGCCCCACTCGCCTACGAGAACGAACCATTTCTCAACAGCCCTGACGGCAGAATTCTGCGGCTGCTGTCCGAGTACAGCGAGCCGCTCTCGCGTTTCCGCCGCGAGCAAATCCAGGACACGGTCGTCTTCTTCGGCTCCGCTCGTATCCACAGCCGCGATGATGCCGCGAACCGGCTGCAAGCAGTCCGCGACAACGGCGGGAAGACTCCCGCCGCGCAGCAAGCGCAGGATATGAAGCGCGCCGAGGCCGCCGTTGATATGGCTCGCTACTACGAAGATGCGCGGCGGCTGGCCCATATGCTGACCGAGTGGTCCACCCATATCCCGGCCAAACGCCACCGGTTCGTCGTCACCACCGGTGGCGGCCCAGGGATCATGGAAGCCGCCAATCTCGGTGCCCACGAAGCGGGAGGAAAAACCATTGGTCTGAACATCAACCTTCCTTTCGAGCAGAATCCGAACCCGTACATCACGCCTTCGCTCAACTTCGAGTTCCATTATTTTTTTATGCGGAAGTTCTGGTTCGCGTACCTTTCCAAGGCGCTGGTGATTTTTCCTGGTGGCTTCGGCACGCTCGACGAACTTTTTGAAATCCTTACGCTCGCCCAGACGGAGAAGCTGGCCAAGAAGATTGTCGTCGTCATTTACGGCAGTGCCTACTGGAAGAAGATCGTCAATTTTGAAGCCATGGCCGATGCCGGTGTTATTTCGCCGCCCGACCTGGACCTATTCAAGATGTCAGATTCGCCGGAAGAAAGTTTCGAGTTCCTAAAAGACGGACTGACCAAATATCATCTCGCTCCGCAACAAGCCAAGCGCAGCGGCGAACCGGCCGTCCCCGAGATCGCCAGAACGCGCCCGTTAGCCCGTGGCCGTTCAAAATTGAACCGCCAAAGCCCCGTCTCCGTATACACTCCTACGGTCAGTGTTTATGGAGACAAACTGAATGATGCCCTTACGAACAAGCCTAGCAACAGCGCTCGGCTGTGTAATCTTTTTCTGCGCAGTTTCCTCGCAACTCCCGCGCTCGCTCAACCACCGGCGGCCAACGAGATGCCATCCGTGATCCAGGTTCCTGCGGAAGCGCAGGCCTCGGCGCATTTCGACGCCACTGCGGCCACCAACGCTTACCTTGCGCAGATTCCTGCCGACAAGACGGCCCGTTCCGACGCCTATTTCGAGGGTGGCTACTGGCTAATTCTTTGGGACTTTCTCTATGGAGTCGTGGTCGCGCTGCTGTTGCTGAATCTGCGGTGGTCGGCCCGTATGCGCGATCTTTCGGAGCGCGTCACGCGCTTCAAACCTATCCATACATTCGTGTATTGGCTGCAATATCTCGTTCTCACATCGGTGCTCGGTTTCCCCCTCACGGTCTACGAAGGTTATTTCCGCGAACACAAGTATGGGCTCGCTACGCAAACCTTTGGTCCCTGGATGGGCGATCAACTGAAAGGCCTCGGAGTAGGTCTGGTGCTGGGCGGCTTGCTGGTGATGGCGCTTTTCGGCATCGTCCGCCGCCTTCCGCGAACCTGGTGGATCTGGGGCGCAGGCGTTACGGTGCTTTTTGGAGCCTTCGCAGCGCTCATTTTCCCTGTGTTTATACTTCCCATCTTCAATAAAGTTAGTCCGCTGAACGACCCGAAGATTGTCGATCCCATCCTGAGCATGGCGCGGGCCAACGGTATCCCGGCCAAGAACGTGTACACCGTGGACGCATCACGGCAGTCGACGCGGATGAGCGCCAACGTCAGCGGCGTCGCCAATACGATGCGCATCACCCTGAATGACAATCTCTTGCGCCGCGGATCGCCGGAAGAGATTCAGTCGGTCATGGGACACGAGATGGGACACTACGTTCTAAATCACGTCTACAAGTTCATCATGTTTCAGCTGATCGAAACGACGCTGCTCTTTGCCTATTTGTACTGGGGACTCACCTGGGCGCTTAAGCGGTGGGGTGAGAAGTGGCAGATTCGCGGCATCGGCGACACAGCGGTTCTTCCGCTCGTGCTCTTACTGGTGTCGATCTTTGGCTTTGTCTTTACCCCCATCGACAACACGTACACGCGGTCGCAAGAGTACGAAGCCGATATGTACGGGCTGAACACCAGCCGGCAACCCGACGGCTTTGCTCAGGCGGCGATCCATCTCGGCGAATACCGCAAGATGAATCCTGGTCCCGTCGAGGAGTGGATTTTCTTTGATCACCCCAGCGGACACAATCGCATTTACGCTGCGATGCGCTGGAAAGCTGAGAATCTGAAGTTGTTCACTTCACAGCAAGGGCAAGCTCCGGAGGGTTCGGCAGCGACGCCACCTGCCACCGTCGACAAGAAGTGAGCGATCGTTCATGACACGATTCTCGTAGTACGCTGAGAGCTGATGGCTGACCGCTGTCTGCTCTATTACATCACCGATCGCAGCCAGTTCCGCGGCGACGAATCAACCCGTCGCCGCGAGCTGCTGGCGAAAGTCTCCGAGGCCGCTCGCGCCCGCGTCGATTACATCCAGCTCCGCGAAAGAGATTTGCGCGCGGGAGAACTGGAGGTGCTCGCGAGGGAGGCCCTTGCCGCCATACGCAATAACACACCGCAGGGCATTGGGAACCGAGAGTTGAGAACTGGTCCAGAATCGAGAACTCGCCTGCTCATCAACTCGCGCACCGACGTTGCGCTGGCTGTGGACGCCGATGGCGTCCATCTTCACGCCGACGATGTCAACCCTGCTGAAGTGCGCCATGTGTGGGAGGCTTCTGCCCGCCAGTTGCGGACGACCGACCACTTTCTAGTGGCCGCCTCGTGTCACACGGTCGCTGATGTCTTCCGCGCCGAGTCCGAGAGAGCCGACTTTGCCGTCTTCGCTCCAGTATTTGGAAAAAGCAGCGCACCCGGAAGGCAACCCACCGGGCTAGCCGCTTTGCGGGAAGCGTGCCGGGCGAAAATTCCCGTCCTCGCTCTCGGGGGCATCACTGTCGAAAACGCTGCCTCGTGCCTGGAAGCGGGAGCGGCCGGAGTTGCCGGCATCCGCTTGTTTCAAGAGAATAGAATCGAAGACGTCGTCCAAGCGCTGCGCGCGCTCTGACCCATGAATCCCACGCAACCTGTTTTTTCGTCCCGAGCCGAAGGATATGTTCCCGCGCTCGTCCGCATTCCTGCGGGGTGGTTCTTGATGGGCTGCGACTCGGGACAGGAAAACGAAAAGCCGGTGCATCGCGTCTGGATCGACGAATTTCTTCTCGCCTCGTGCCAGGTCACGAATGCCGATTATGGACGTTTCCTGGCCGAGAACACATCGTTTTCACCTCCGCCGTTCTGGAGCGATCCCGCGCTCAACCATCCCGAGCAACCTGTTGTCGGGGTGTCGTGGCACGAGGCAGTCGGCTACTGCGAATGGGTTAGCGCACGCACCGGGGGCAGATTCCGCTTGCCGACTGAGGCCGAGTGGGAGCGCGCGGCTCGCGGCGGCCAGTCGAGCGCGCTGTTTCCGTGGGGCGATGCGTCTCCGCAGTCGCTGCCCGGCTACGGCGAGCGCTGCGCCGGTCATTGGAAAACCGGCCCCGAGCCCGTTGGACGCGCCGACTCCAATACCTACGGCTTGTACAACATCTGCGATAACGTGCATGAGTGGTGCAGCGACTGGTATGAACCTGCGTATTATGCGGTTTCGCCCGAGCGAAATCCGCGCGGCCCTGAGACCGGCGAACGACGCGCTTCCCGCGGTGGATCCTGGCGTCACCACATCAAGATGTCACGCTGCGCGGCTCGATCCAGTATTCCTCCCGAGTTCCACTACGCCGATTATGGATTTCGCGTCGCGTGCGACAATCCTGAATGAATGGGGAGACAAGACCATGCGCAACCTAACGATCGTCGCAGCTCTTCTGGCATCGTGTATCACACTAAGTGCGCAGCAGCAGGGCGTTCACGCTGACGCAAACCCAGTCGCCGAGGGCGAAATCAAGGCTTTGGAATTAAAGATGGCAGATCTAATCGTCCGCGCCGACTGGGACCAGTATGCCAAGCTTCTTTCTTCCGATTACCTTTATACCCGCGAAAACGGGCACGTCGAAAAGAGGGACGAGGCGCTGGCAAGTCTGCAAGACATCAAGCGCAAGATCATCGTCATGGAGATGGAGTCGGCCGATCTCGCGATCCGCACCTATGGAGACACTGCAGTTTCCAACGCGGAATTTACGATGACTGTTCGGGACTCGGGACAGGTCAAGCCCCACCGTATCCGTCGGACCGAGGTGTTCGTGAAACGAGATGGTCAATGGTATCTGATCGCCGGGCAAAGCACTGCGATCGGCAAATAATCTATCGGCGACTGATTTTATCGGCGAGTAATGTTTCCATCCCCCGATGCTAGAATGAAACGTTTGCTCTTCTAATTCCGTACTCATAAGGGGGCTTCGATGCCCGGCACCATGCTCGCAGTGGTCAAGGCGGAAGCCGCGCCCGGCGCCGAAATCCGCGAAGTTAAAATTCCCGCTTTCGGCCGCACTGACGTTCTCGTCAAAGTCAAAGTCGCCTCCATCTGCGGCACCGATCTCCACATCTATGAATGGGACCGCTGGGCGCAGGGACGTATTCATCCTCCGCTCATCCCCGGACACGAGTTCTGCGGCGAGGTGGTCGCATTCGGCGACGAAGTCACCAGCGTCAAGGAAGGTGATTTCGTATCCGCTGAAATGCACGTGGCCTGCGGCAAGTGCCTGCTGTGCCGCACCGGCGAAGCCCACATCTGCCAGAATGTGAAAATCATCGGCGTTGACACGGACGGAGCTTTCGCCGAGTACGTGGTCATCCCCGAGTCGAATATCTGGAAGCTCGATCCCGCGATTCCGCAGGAATATGCTTCCATTCTCGATCCGCTGGGCAATGCCGTACATACGGTGCTGGCCGGAGAAATCGCCGCGAAAACCGTAGCTGTCACGGGCTGCGGCCCCATCGGACTATTCTCAATCGCGGTGGCGCGAGCCGTAGGAGCAACCACAATCTTCGCGATTGAAGTTAACGAACACCGGCGTAAGCTCGCGACGAAGATGAAGGCCGACTACGCGCTCGATCCATCCAAGGAAGATGTGCGTGCCATTGTTGCCGAGAAAACTGGAGGCCTGGGAGTGGACGTAGTCCTCGAAATGGCCGGCCATCCCGACGCCATCCGAGTCGCATTCGATATCGTCCGTCGCGGCGGACGCATCTCCATGCTTGGCCTCACCTCCAAACCCATCCCGGTCAATTTCTCCGAAGACGTAATCTTCAAAGGCATCACCATTCAAGGCATCAATGGACGCCGCATGTATCAGACCTGGTACCAGATGACGGCTTTGCTGAAGAGCGGGCGACTCGATCTTCATCCCGTAATCACCGACCGCATCCCGATGAAAGACTTCTCGAAAGCCATGGCCCGCCTGAAAACCGGCGAAGCCAGCAAGATACTGGTGTATCCAAACGGAACGAAATAGCCGCAGCAGCCCGTCCCCTTCGCTCCACCCCCGAAGACTGTAGTAAAACTGTATTAGCCGGAGAGGTGGTAGAGCGGTTGAATACACCGGTCTTGAAAACCGGCATACCTGAAAGGGTATCGGGGGTTCGAATCCCTCCCTCTCCGCCAGACCTTTGATTTCTGCTATTTACACTACGTGACTACCAACTGACTACCAAATTCCGATCATTTGCCTCCGCGCGGTATTAAGCACTGGAGGCAATATGGCAGTCACACTCTATCGCCAGGTCGGCAAAGGGAAGGCTCGGCGCTATCAAAAGGTTAATCTCGGTCGTGGGCGCCGCCCCGCCGATCTCACTGGTCCCTATTTCCTGCGCTATTCGCTCGCCGACGGCACCCGTCCATGGGAAGCGGCTGGCGACGACCTCGACGAGGCGATCGCCGCCCGCGAGCGCAAGCAGGCATACTTCGAAGCTCTCGACGCAAACGTGCCAGTCGTTCAAGACCAGGATGACGCTGGTCGGACGAAAATCACGGATGCTGTTTACCAATGGTTCGCGGAGCTTCAGCTCTTTCAGGGCAAAGACCAGCAAGGCAAGAGCGAGAAGACGCTGCGGGCGTATAACTACCGTCTCGGATTCTTCCTCGACTTCACGGTGCAGAATAACCTGCGCTACCTAGACCAGGTCGACCGCAAGCAGCTTCTGCGCTACGTGAAATCTCTACGAGAGCACAAAAGCGATCTCGACGATCGGACGGTTCACAACGTCTTCGAGACGCTGAACACGTTCCTGCGGGCAAGGGACATCTTTATCGCTGGCAAAATCCTAGCGGAACTCGACTATGCCGAGAAGCCACCTAAGCCTTATACGAAGCAGGAACTCAAGGACATGTTTGCGGCCATGGACGACGAAGAGAAACTACTCTACGGTCTGTTCTTGAATTCCGGTGTTCGGGATGCGGAGATGCAGAACACGGAATACCTAGACTTCAACTGGGAAAAGGGCACGCTGCACGTTCAGCCGAAGCCGTGGCGCCATTTTCGTCTGAAGGGCAAGAAGAAAAAGAAGTCCGCCAAGGACAGATTCATTCCGATCCCCGCGAAGCTGGTTTGGAAGATCAAGGGCAGAATGCGAGAACGGAATGCCCAGACTCACGATCTGGTATTTCCAAATGGAAACGGGAAACCTGATGGACACTTCTTGCGCAAGCTGAAAGCGATTGCGAGCAAAGCTGGAGTTGAAGGCGCGGAGCTTCACCGCTTCCGCAAGACCTACGCCGACACGCTGCACGAGGAAGGTGTGTCAGTAAACACGATCCGCATCCGTTTGGGGCACGAGTCTCTGGACGTGACGCTCGCTTATCTCAAGGGCAAGGATGCCGAGTCGGAGGAAGCACAGGAGCATGCGAACAACAGCAGCCTGGCGCTGTACGCGTAAGACTGCTCAAATCAAAAAGCGCCACAGCGGGAGATCTCTTGCCGACAACGCCCGGATCTCCCGTTCTCATCTTTAGACCGATAGTTTCCGGTTTGCCCGTAATCCGCCCAGAATCCAAGGCCAAGGGACAAGATCGCTTTCTACTAGCCGACTTGAACTAAGCCGCTTTGCGGCGGACGCATTCGCGTGTTGCGGTGCCGACGATCGAGGTGATCTGAGCTAGTTTGTGTCGCAGAGGAGGAACTCTCTGTGACCCATCTACGTCAGATCATGCTTGAAGAACTGCGGCGCCGCAACTACGCCGATTCCACCATCCAGATTTACATCCACACGGTTGAGCATTTCAGTCGACACTTCCATCGTTCGCCCGATCAGCTTGGCCCGGAGCAGATTCGCCAGTATCAGGCCGCGTTGTTCACGCGCTGGAAGCTGTCCTCCAACACCGTAATCCAGCGCTTGGCCGCTTTACGCTTCTTCTATGTACAGGTGTTGAAGCGCGGCTGGAGCGTTGCCGAGACACCGTATCCGAAGAAGGTTTTGCACCTGCCGCAGGTGCTGAGCCAGGAAGAAGTAGCGCGCCTGATCGACGCGGCCGAGTTTCCCTTTCATCGCATTCTGTTGATGACCCTCTATGCCACGGGCGCACGTCGCGCAGAAGTGGCGCACCTGAAGATCAGCGATATTGACAGCCAACGGATGGTCATTCATATCCGGGGCGGTAAGGGACGCAAGGACCGCGATGTCATGCTCAGCCCCAAGCTGCTCGATGCGCTGCGCGTCTACTGGCGCGGGCTGAAACGCAAGCCCACCGACTGGCTGTTTCCCGGCAACCGATGGCATACCGCAAGTTATCCGGTCACCACCAAGGTCCTCTGGACTGCCTGTCAGAACGCCGCACAACGCGCTGGGCTTGAACATAAGCACATTCATCCCCACACCCTGCGCCACTGCTTTGCCACGCATCTGCTCGAAGCCGGTGCCGACCTGCGCACCATTCAGATGCTGCTCGGGCATCGCGACCTGGAGGAGACGACGATCTATCTGCATCTCTCCCGGAGACATCTCAGCGCCACCGGCAGTCCGCTGGATGCACTCACGATTCGAGAACAAGGAGAGCCGACACCAAGCGCATGAACCGGCCCCCTCTGGAGGTGGCCGACATCGTTCGTTGTGCGGGGCAGTTGTTTGTTGAGCGCAGTCGCCGCTGGATCACCTGGCAGCATCAGAAGATTTTGCTGGCCATTGCTCGTTGCCGCACCGCGGCGCTAGGCGGGCATCGCGATCACTGCTCGGACTGCGGATATTCCGCCATCTCTTACAACTCGTGTCGCAATCGGCACTGTCCGAAGTGTCAGGGCAATGCACGCCTGCACTGGCTCCAAGCGCGGGAACGGGAGTTGCTGCCCGTCAGCTACGTGCACGTCGTCTTCACGCTGCCGCGGGAACTGGCTCCGCTCGCGCTGCAGAACAAACGGCTGATCTACAACCTACTCTTTCGCGCCAGTGCTGCAACTCTGCTGGAGATCGCCCGCGATCCACGCCACCTGGGAGCCGAGATTGGCTTCTTCAGCGTGCTCCACACCTGGGATCAACGCCTGCAGCATCATCCCCATGTCCACTGCGTGCTTGCCGCCGGCGGCCTCGCTCCGGATCACTCCCGCTGGATCTCCTCACACCGCACCTTCTTCCTTCCCGTCAAAGTGCTCAGCCGTGTCTTCCGCGGCAAGTTTGTCGCCGGACTCAAGACCGCCTTTCATGCCGGCGCACTCCAGTTCCACGGACATCTCTTACCGCTTGCGGAACCGCGCGCCTTCGCCTCGTGGCTGCGGGTACTATTCCGCCACGACTGGGTCGTCTACGCCAAGCGCCCTTTCGGCGGGCCAGAACACGCGCTGCGCTATCTCGGTGCCTACACCCACCGCGTTGCCATTTCCAACAGCAGGCTGGTTGCTCTCTCCGAGGGCAACGTAACCTTTCGCTGGCGCGACTCCGCTCACGGCAACAAGAAACGGCTCATGACCCTTCCGGTCGAAGAGTTCCTTCGCCGCTTCCTCCTCCACCTGCTGCCACGCGGCTTCATGCGCATCCGCAACTTCGGATTTCTTGCTAACCGGAGGCGAGCAGAACTCCTTCCACTCTGTTCTCGGTTGCTCCAGCAATCCCATCCGCCAGCAGCGCGCACCGCCTCGCCGGCGCTGCCCATTCACTCGCTGTGGCAATGTCCGCTTTGCGGCGGAACCATGCAAGTTGTCGAGCGCCTCTCCGCCGCGCAACTTCTCCTCCGATCTCCGCCTCATCTCAGTCGATGCGCCGCATGAATCCACATCTCCAGCCTCGAATCTCACTCGTGCTTCGGCGCGCACACTGGTTCTGTGTCTCGCATTTGTCAGAATGCAGTATGGTGGTGCGCTCGGGACTCTCCGATGCACCGCCCCACGAGCCTTCTCTCTGCCAACCGCTACTGAAACCCAAGAGCTCTCACAGCAACGGCACACTAGCCAACGATCAAGACCCGCTCATCCAGATACAAATCCCATAGTCCCGCGGGGCGGCTTCCTTCAAGTCGCTGTATCTGAAGCGCCCCTCCACAGCGTCTCAACTCCCAGCTCTTCGCTCAGGGGGCGCTTCAGATACAGCACTAAGACTTGCCGTTACTAATCTTGTGATGGCGAGAACCAACTACTCCCGGGTGCCGGCAATCCTACAAAAGAGCGGTTCAATGTTGTATAGGACAGGCAACTTGGCTAGTGCGCAGACGATCGTACGTAACTTGCTGCCTACGCATTACTGACGACTGTCGTCCTTTCTTGCTTTTGCTTTCGCAGCGCGGAAGTATTTCGGAGGCTCTCTGTTTAAGGAGCAAACCCCGTCCCAGTCAATTCGAAGACTGTCCCGTCACCGTTGGTCCCTCCATCAAGAGTCGTCCCGAAAAGCACCACGTTTTTGCCCACTTTCACTGCCGTGAGTCCGCCGTCGGGTTCATCGCTAGCGATCTCTCCCGTAAAGGTGTAAAGAACTTTCAAAGTCCACACAGTTTCTCCAGCGCCCGGGGGCTCAAGCCTAAAGACCGTACCGTTGCCCTTGCCACCTGCGTCGGTTGTACTGTAGATTGTGCCCTTGCTGTCGATCAGAATGTCGTTGGCCGGAGTAGCGCCATCCTTTCCTCCCGTAAAGCTGTAGAGAATCGTCTCGGTCCAATCCGTTCCTCCGCCCGATGGCGGAGATAGTTCGTATACAGCGCCGTTATTCCTAAGTTCGGTACCACCATCCGCAGCCGTGCTGTAGAGGTTGCCGGAGGAGTCGGCGACGAACGCAGCGTCCGGAGATCCAGCGTCGTAAAAGCTCCACCCTCCAAAACTGTGGATCACATTTTCGGTCCAGTTCGTCTGTCCTTGCGCTGGAGGCGTCAGCGTAAACGCCGCTCCATATCCAACGTACCCGCCACTGGTAGCCGTTCCGTAGAAAACCCCGTTTGCATCCTCGATGAGAGCAGCAAATGGATAGCCGCCATCGGAACCTCCGGTGAAGGTATGCAATACGGATTCGGTCCAATTCGTCTGCCCCCCGGTCGGAGGTGCGAGCGCAAACACAGTTCCAGCTCCGTATGCGCCGCCAAGGTACGTTATGCCAAACAGCACTCCCGTGGCCGGATCCATTAATAACCGCGCCGCTGGTTGGTTTCCGTCCGCGCCGCCTTGGAAACTATAGAGTGTGGTCTTGGTCCAGGCCGTCTGCCCTTGCACGGGCGGCGTCAGTTGGAACAGGGTTCCACATCCCGGCTCGCCATAAAACAGTGGGCATGTGCCCGTGCCACCTTGCGTCGTCGACCCGAAGACCCCCCCTGTCCGTCAGGTGTAAGCGTAGCCAGGGGATAGGTGCCGTCTGTACCGCCCTGGAAGCTGTAGAGGACAGTCTCAGTCCAGGCCGTTTGTCCTTTCGCGGGCGGCGTCAACGAGTAAATAGATCCGTATCCAACTCCGCCGCCGTCCGCGATTCCATAAAGGGTGCCGCTGCTATCGGCAACCAGTTCAAATGCTGGACCCAACGTGCTGCTCGTCTGGTTGTAGATCACAATCTCCCTGGCCCGCGAGGGAACTGCTGAAAATAGGGTCGACATGGCCAGCGCAATGATCAGACTGCGCCGCTGAACTGAATTCGTGAGCGTTACTAGGTGAGAGAACATGAGCTCCTCCAGATTGATTTGACCCCTGATAAGAAACCAACGAAAGTCCTGGAATGGCCGAGCCCGCGCCAAATTGGAGCGAACCCGCGTATCCAGCGTGCGGACTAAGGCAGCGGATGAGTTTCCCAGACCCGCCCGCTGCCTCAGACGCGCCGTCCGAATCAAGTGGGAACATTTGCGTCGCACTCGGGCCGGGCGGAGAAAGTTGTTGGTCACTTTGCGACAACGAGAGTGTTTTGGCCGATGGTGATCGAATCGCTAGGCGAGTTCTTCCCACCGCCACACAGCTCAAACGTATTTAACCCCGTCACCAGAACTCCATCGCTGGGAAGCACGACCCACTGAAACGAGGCGGTCGCGTAACCACTGCCAGGTCCGGGGTTATCGGCCAGTACGCGAGCTCCGTAGGCTTGGGTTTCGCAGGCGCCACCGTTCACGCTGAGGCCAACGAAATAGGCGTCCGCTACATTCACGGCGTAATCGGAGCTCCAGGTCACGATCAGTGCCTTTGGAGTGGCAGGTTCGCTGATGCTGACCTGCTCGCCAAACGAGAAGCAGCACTGGCCCTCGTAGGTCTGGTCGCTAGTGGTGCGATAGATGGGGGCTGCAGCCGCAAAGGCCGATCCCGCTCCCGCCACGATCAGGCAAGCCAGGATAGCCGCGAACACTACGGTCTTGCTCATTTTCGACGTTGCTTTCATTTGGTTTTTCATAATTATTCTCCTTAGTTTTTTTCGTCCTCACCCCTTGGGGAAGGCGCGACGTACAAGCAGTTAAGGCCTTGTCATCTGCTAAAGCGAAATTTTCTGGAGAATTGGACCAACGAAATTGAAACTTTCTGGATTTCTTGCATCTAGGCGGTGAGGAACACCCAGCGTTTACCTGAGGATGTGCAATGGTTTCAATGGCTTGGCAAGATTCCGGGCGTCCGCCGCTCGGCCCGGTGGAATCTGGCGGACGGTACTATGAATTATGACGCGAACTGGATGCAGCACAGCTTCCGGCACGTGTTTGATTACAGTTAAGAAATTTCTTCCGCTGAGGGCAGATCAAGGCGTGGTCGGGTGGGGATCACCCTGCTATTGCAACTTCGCGTACTCGGCCTTGGCATTCTTCAGGATGGGAATGTCGGGGTCGGCGTCTTTCCAGAGAGTCAGGAAATCTTTGTAGGCGGCGAGCGCCCGAGTGCGGGCGGCATCGGCATCCGCTCCCTGCGAAGTTCGCGACTCCAAGGCATTTGCGCGCGCCACGCCGAGACGCGCCAAGGATCCCGTCCAGCAGTTCCAGACGATGCCGCTGTGATCGATGATCTTCTGAAACTCGGCGGCTGCAGCACGGCCTTGTCCGGCTGCCAAGTATGCCTGTCCGTGAATATATGTGGGATAGAGGCAAGAAATATTGTTGCCGAACTGAGTTTGCCCTAACTCGATCGGTGAAGCGGCTTGCAGAGTATTCAGTGCGGAAGCCGGATTCTTCTTATCCAGCGCGACCTGCGCCTGAATTGCAGGCAGCCAAAGCGACTGCATCTGGGTGTCTAGGGGGAAGCGCTTCCCTAGGTCACGCCCCAAGGATTCGGCTTGTGCCGTGTCACCTGCCATTGCGGACGCAAGCGCCACTTCGATCTCTGCGCCCTGACTTGTGGAAGCAAGCTTCAAAGCCTCTGCAGCCGCTAGCCGGGCTTCCCCAGGATTGCCATAAGCGGCTTCCCATTGAGCAGCGATCGCCTGCCAGACTGCCCCGAGTTCCTTGCTGTCAGCACGTATGGCGGACTCCACCGCACGCTTGGTCAACTCCCGCGCCTTGCCCACATGTCCGCCATACGCCTCGGTATCGGACGCGAGCGCGAGACCCTCATTCTCGTAGTCGGGATTGCGCGCAAACCACTGCTGCTGTTCCGTCAGCGCCGCCGAGTCCACCCCGAGAAACGCAAGCCCATAGAGAACGGTGTGGAATTGATAATTATCCAGTTTTCGCGCCTGCGTCTCGTGGATAACCTCCTGCGCTTCCTCAAAACGCTGCAGTGCAAGAGCTAATTCGGGGAGCAGTGCGTACTCACTTGCAGCATCCGGCGCAATGCGCTGGCCTTGCACGCCTCGCCTCATGATCTCCGCAGCTCGGTCATACTGCCCCTGGTTGGCAAGCGCTGCGCTCAAGTGAAGGTACGCTACGTCGTCCCGCGGGTAGATCTCAATTTCCTCCTGATATATCTGGGCCGCCTTATCCAGTTCTCCGTTCACCGCATAGTAGTAGTCGGCGATGATCATCAACTTTTCCCGTTCGCTGGCATGTCCTTTCAACTGGAAAGCTTTTGTGTAGTACGCGCTGCCCCGCTCCAGCTCGCCGAGACTGTCGTAGATGTTTCCCACCGCAATGTAAGCCATGGCAAAATCCGGATCAAGATCGATGGCTCGCTGATAGTAAGGGAGGGCCGCGGCTTCACCCTTCTCGTTACGGGCCCTCCAGCCTAGTCCATATGCTTTCAGAGCTTCCAGCGAAGATGTGGTAGCGTCCGCGAGCGGAACATCGAACTTCTGCACTGTAGCCAGCGATTCGCCCAACTCGCTGCGCAGCTTGGATGCCGCCTCGCCGAGTGCGTCCAGCACCTTTTCCTTCGACGCGGCCGTCACCTGCTCCTGCGCCAGCGTGTCTCCACTCTCGCAATTGATTACCTTCAATCCCAGCACATATTCGCTGCCCAGGCTGCCAATCGATCCGGAGATGTAAGCCTCGCTGCCTGCCCGCTGGCAAAGGTCGCGAGTCACTTCTGGGGTCAGTTTCGTGTTAGCTGGACGCGTCATCAGTCGCAAGGTCTTCGCGACTGTACTGTCAGGGAGCACACTCAGAAAAGGTGATTGCTGCAGGGAAACGGCGAGCGCAGTCTTCAGCGTATCGTCAAAGATCGCATCGCCCGTACTGTTGGCAAAATCGGCGAGAACGATCGTGTCCTTGTCCGTGAGTCTGGCCTTGTGGTGGAAGAAAACGAAGTAACCGCCAATGGACAATGCCAGCACCGCCGCGATCGCGGGAACAATTGTCTTCCATCGATGCCCGGCGCCGGTTACGACATTCGTTGCGTTTGCAGAGGACGACGCGCCGGAATCCGACAGCGCGTCCAGGGCGAAGGCCAGGTCCGAAGCCGACTGAAACCGCTGCTCTGGGTTCTTCTCCAGACAGCGATGCACCACCCGCTGCAATGATGGAGGAAGGTTCGGTGCGACCTGCGAAATGACCGGCGCATCTTCGTTCAGGATCGCCGTCATCGTCTCTGGCGACGTTGGCTTCTGAAACGC
Organism: uncultured Acidobacteriaceae bacterium; assembly: GCA_963826845.1. GTDB lineage: Bacteria > Acidobacteriota > Terriglobia > Terriglobales > Acidobacteriaceae > Acidiflorens. The sequence goes on along the minus strand of CAWGYS010000012.1, from coordinate 12,058 downwards.
CCGCTTCCCCGCCAGCATTTCGTAAAGAATCGCCCCGTAGGCAAAGATGTCGGCCCGATGGTCCGCCGTCTGTCCCCGCACCTGCTCCGGCGCCATGTACCCCACCGTGCCCATCACTACTCCCGCTTCCGTTCCCTCGCTGAACGTCAGTGCACTGTGCTCTGAGCTCGATTGCGGCTGCGTCAGTTTCGCCAGCCCGAAGTCCAGAATCTTTACACGTCCATCCTTAGTGACAAACAGGTTCTCCGGCTTTAGATCTCGATGCACAATGCCTTTCTCATGCGCCGCCGCCAGCCCCCGTGCAATCTGCACGCCATAGTCAATCACCTTGCGCACCGACAGACGGCCACGCTTCATCGCTCCCGCAGCGTCTCTCCCTCCAGTAACTCCAAAACCATGTAGGGCGCACCTTCATAGGTCCCCATTTGGTGCACCGCCAGAATGTTGGGATGATTCAGTGCCGCCGCCGCTCGCGCCTCCTGCTCGAAGCGCCGCAAACGATCGGGATCCGCGAGAAACAAACGACGGCAGGACCTTGATCGCCACATCGCGTCCGAGGCGCGAATCACGGGCACGATACACCTCGCCCATACCGCCCGAACCCAGCAGCGACCTGACCTCGTACTCGCCCAGCTTGGTCCCCGGCGCGAGCGTTACTCGCAACATCGGACGATTGCAAGAAGTTGGAGCGCACGTCCGGGCTGGAGGCAAGCAGCGTTTCAACCTCCTGCCGCAGGGAAGGATCCGACCAGCAGGCCTCATTCAAGTAGGCGGACCGCTCCCCGGGCGCCAACTCCAGTGCCTTCTCCAACACTTCCCGAATCTCTTGCCACCGCTCCGGCGTCATGCCTCGCTTGCCCCGCTCATCTGGTGATGCAGCCAAAGTCGGGCCGTGGCCCAATGCCTCTTGACCGTGGTTGGCGAGAGATTGAGCGCACGCGAGGTTTCCTCGATGGAAAGCCCTCCGAAGAATCTCAGCTCGACAATGCGGCTCTGCTGCTCATCAAGTTTCGCCAGTTCCTGCAGAGCATCGTCGAGAGCGACCATGTCAACGTCGCGGTTCTTAAACCCCAGATTGTCATCCAGCGTCAACCTGTAGCCGCCATCCCTCTTGGCCGCATTGCGGCCGCGCGCGTACTCAACGAGAATCTGTCGCATCAACTGGGCGCAGATGGCCAGGAAATGCTCACGGTTCTGGAAGGGAGCCGCACCTTGCTTCTCCAGGCGCATATACGCCTCATGCACCAGAGCGGTGCTCTGCAGAGTGTGACCCTGACGTTCGTTTCGCAGGTAATGATGCGCAACCCGTCGCAGCTCGTCATAAACAAGAGGAACGGCGGCGCGCAACGCCTCGTTGTCGCCGGCGTTCCAGTTCGCCAGTAACTTGCTGACAGTCTTGGGTGGAAGTTCGGACAACTAGCCTCCTAACGGGGCCCGCACAATCTTGGGCAACAAGGTAGCCACATCGAGAACTAATGTCAACTGACTGAAAATACGGGTACTTGTCGGGGAGGCCGGGCCTCCCCTCGGACTGGAATTTGGGTTACTAACGAAATTTTATCTCTGATGGACCAATTCTCGCGGAAATTTCGCTTTAGGTAACGACGAGGAATTCTGATGCCACGTGTGGGAAAGCAGTGACCTCGTTTCGTAACTCTGCAATTGACTCCATGCGGAGGCCATCTATGGAGCGTCAATCCGAGCGAAAGGTGCCGATCAACGTGGATTGCGACCACATCACGCTTTCCAGCTTTCAAGCCCTGCGAAGCGCGGTTCTGAAGGTCATGTTGGTTCGCCTGCATAAGAAAGCCGCGGGCGACTCCGGCAGCAGCACGCTTGCGGTCACCAGTAAATATAGTTCGCCCCCACCGCCAGGCGATACAAAGGTTGATGAAAATCGTTCCAGATTAGCGCGGAACAGAACGAGGGAATAACGGCAGCTTCTGACGCTCAATAAAAAACCATCCGATAAAAAAACCGAGAGGAGAAATACGATGTTTCGAAAACGTCAACCCGCAACGATTAGCACTCTGATGTTAGCCCTGCTTTCTGCGCTGTTGCCAATGGCCTCTTACCCAGCGCAGGCCCAGACTGAGACGGTGCTTTACAACTTCACGGGCGGCAGCGATGGTGGCACTCCTCAGTCCCGGCTCACGCCTGATGGCAATGGCAACTTCTATGGGACGACCTATGCCGGAGGGCTTGGATATGGAACCGTATTTGAGCTTTCTCCCAATGGCAGCGGAGGCTGGGACGAAACCGTGCTCTACAGTTTTACCGGAGGAATGGACGGCGCATATCCAACCTTCTCCACCGTCATTTTCGACGGCGAAGGGAACCTTTACGGAACGGCGGCCGAAGGCGGCGCGAACGGGTACGGCGTAGTGTTTGAGCTCAGTTCTGCGGGAGACAAATGGACCGAGAGCGTCTTATACAGCTTTGGTTACGGGACAGATGGTCAAACGCCGTTCGGTAGTCTGGTCATGGACTCGATGGGTAACCTCTATGGCACATCCGCCTACATCGTCTTCGAACTCAGCCCATCGGGCGGAGGGTGGACAGAAACTACGATCTACGAATCGGGTTTCAGCTTCGCCGGGCTGACGATGGACGCCAACGGAAACCTCTACGGAACAACGCAATTGCCTACGAAGAGCGCGTATTATTCGACGGTATTCGAGTTGTCACCGAATGGCAGCGGCGGGTGGACTTCAACCGTCCTCCACACCTTTCCTCATGGCAGCGTGGCCGAGGGCACCTTGGTGGTTGACGACGGCGGACACCTATACGGAACCACGACGGCGGTCGGGAAGTCCAAGAGCCATGGATTGGTTTACAAGCTGAGTCCTGGAGTGGAGGAATGGACCAAGAAGACCCTCTACTCTTTCAAGGGCGGCGCAGATGGCGCTGGTCCGTATGCGGGAGTTGTGTTTGACGCGGCGGGAAACATTTACGGCACTACGTCCACCGGTGGCGCCTCGGGCCATGGAACTGTTTTTGAACTCGTCGCCCCGGTTGGCAAGGGGCACGCCTATACGGAGAAAATCCTGTGGAGTTTCGACAGCACGGACGGAGATCAGCCGTATGGCAGCCTGATTCTCGACGGCGCCGGAAACCTTTACGGCACGACCCCGGCGGGCGGATCGCATGGAAGTGGGGTTGTGTTCGAAGTGACCCCATAGGGAGGTCGCTAACACCAAGCCAGTTCGTGGATTGTCGCTAGCCTTGATCGGAAACGCCTCGGGGGCAGACTGCGGGGGCGGAGCGGGATCTCGGTCCGAGGCGTTTTCGATAAGGAGACTAGGAGGAAGCCGCTGGCGTTTGCGGCGGACGGGGTGCGCTATGGGATTTGAACGGCAGCCTGGATCTGAACAGAGCTTGGGGAGAGCGATGAGGCCTGGTGGGAATGCCATCGGGATGGTCGGAGTGGCGACTGAGATGAGCAAAAGCGCACGCGGAAAGTTGCTTGCGAGGCAGTGGAGAAGTATCGGACACACGCGTGCGTCCGCGTGCCGGAGCACATCCTCGGGTCGATAGCGATGGACGAGCTATGAAGAATCGAAGTAAGAGCATGTTGATAATTCCGCAGCCGTAAATCTCTGCATCACGATCATCGCCGCGCCGCAACGTGGGCAATGCCAGACAGAAGAACTCTCCGCCGAAGCTTGGGAGGTTCCAGCCTCGACCAGCGTGGAGGAGCTACTGGACAGCAGTTGTCGGGATAGTGCCAAGCGGGAACAGCGAAAGCGATTGGCGAGGAAACCAAAGTGACGGATGCGCACGAATCCTCTGGGGAGCACGTGCAGAAAGAAACGCCGTAAGAACTCGGTGGCCGCAAGGGTCATCTTGCCATGCTTGCCGCCGTGGGCGTAATCCTTCCAGCGAAAGGTGACGCGTTCTTGGTCGAAGGCCAATAAGCGATGATTGGAAATGGCCACGCGATGGGTGTAACGGCCGAGGTAGCGCAACACCTGCATGGGTCCGCCGAAGGCGGGCTTGGCATAGACAACCCAGTCGTGGCGGTGCAGACGGCGCATGAGTTTTGCGAACTGCTGCGGATCGGCCAGAGCGGCGGCGGGACCGTTGCAACATAGCTTGTTGCGACTATGCAGACGTTTCAGGCCGGCGAGGAACTTGCCGCGAAAGACGCGGCTGAGGATCTTCACGGGTAAGAAGAAAGCATAGCGTGGGCGGGCCCATTGACGGTGATCTGGTGAAAGTCCGCCCGCAGGAATGGCGCAGTGTATGTGGGGATGCAGAAGCAGGTTCTGTCCCCAAGTGTGCAGGATGCTGATCATGCCGATCTCGGCGCCCAAGTGTTTGCGATCGATGGCGATCTCCAGCAAGGTTTGTGCGCTGGCAGCGAACAACAAGTCGTAGAACAAACGCGGGTTTTCCAAGGCCAGCACGTTGAGTTCGTGGGGCACGGTGAACACGACATGGAAGTAGCTGGTAGTCAGGAGTTCGCGTTCGCGGGCCGCCAGCCAGCGTTCGCGTGCTTGTGTCTGGCACTTGGGGCAGTGCCGGTTTCTGCACGAGTTGTACGAGATAGCCTGATGACCGCAGCTCGGGCAGGCATCGCGATGACCGCCCAGCGCAGCGGTACGGCAGCGCAGAATGGCACGAAACGCTTTGAGCTGCTGAAAGTCAAAGCCCGATCGAGAGCGATCCACGACGACCGACGGCTATGGCAGGACTATTGACGTGCAGACTCAGCAGGGGCCTAACAGTGCCAACTACGATACCGTTGCTGGGTCCTACAGTTGGTCCGGCGGCTATCGCACCCTTGCGACTTCGCTTCCGTGCTCCCAGCATCTGGGTAATCAATGCGGCACAGTACACACTGAATACCACGACATGATGGGTCGCGTCATTCAGTCGGCGACCAATAGCAACGAGACTGTGACAAATACGGTTAGCGAAAATGACGTTCTTGGTATCTTAAGCCCTGCTCCGGCTGGCGAGAATAATAAACAAGTTCAACAGCAATTCGATGGCCTCGGGCGTCTTCAGTATTCTTGTGCCATTGGGAACGGTGCCACCACCCCTTGTGGCCAGAACACGGGGTCCGCGAATGGCGTGACGACGGCGTTTTCATATACCTACGGGTCTGGTAGTAGTACGGTTACGCAAACGCGCATCTCGCAGACACGAAGCAAGACCTACGATGCAATGGGCCGTGTGACGCAGATCTCGACACCAGAAGGCGGCTCGCGGTATGACTACTATGATTCTTACAGTTCCTGCCCGAGTGGGTATGCAGGTGCAAAGGGTCAACTCGCAGCAGTTCAAGACCCGAATGGCAACCTGCTTTGTTATGCCTACGATAGCTTGAACCGCGTGATTGGGGTGAATGCGAACAGTACGACGTGCCGCCATTTCTATTATGACAACTCGACTGGCTACGGTGGGTCGATTCCATCTGGCGTGAGCGCGCCAATGAACCCTTATGGTCGCATGGTGGAGGCCGCTACGGATAATTGCTCCAGCGGCACGCTAACCACCGACGAATGGTTCGGCTACGACAAAGATGGCCACATTACTGATATGTGGGAAAAGACTCCGAATTCGAATCAGTACTATCATTCCACGGCGACTTTTTTTGGAAATGACTCCGTTAACGTCCTGACCCTCGCGAGTCCAAGCCTTCTATCGGCTACTTATGGACTCGATGGTGAGGGTAGACTAAACGCACTCACGATGGCGGAGGAGGTATCCAACGGTCACCTTCACGTGATGGGTCCGGGGCGCACGTTAGTGTCTAATACGACCTATAACGCCGCAAGTCAACCTACAAATATTGCTATTGGTACGAACACGGACCAAGACTCTTTTGTCTATGACTCGAATACCGGGAGGATGACGAGCTGGACCTTCCAAGTCGGCAACACACCGTCGACCCAAACCGGTGTTATGAATTGGAATCCGAACGGGACTCTTAACAATTTAGCGATTACGGACGGCTTCAACGCAGCCGGAACTCAGACATGTTACTACAATCCCTCTTCGGGTGCTGCGAAGGGATATGACGACCTCGGCCGACTGCTCACGGTTAGCTGTGGAACAAATGGTGCCATTTGGAACCAGACATTCACCTATGACCAATATGACAACCTCACCAAGTACTCGGCTGGACCCGGCATTAGCTGGATGCCGGGGTACAGCGCAACTTCAAATCACTACACGCTCGGGGGTGCAACGTACGACTCGAATGGAAATGTGACTGATGACACGATGAATGCGTATGCCTACAACGAGTTCAGTAAACTGAAATCGATCAACGCAGCCGGGACTAATTGTGCGATCGGCGGTGAGTGCATCGTGTACGATGCTTTCGGACGCGCGGTTGAAATCGATAGTGGTTCGGCCAGCGCGGAAATCTGGTATACCCAACTCGGTAAGACGGCGTTCATGAACGGCTCAACCTACAATTACTCTTACTGGGCCGGCCCTGGTGGTTCTACGCTACTGGACCAAAATGATGGGTACCACTTCGAGCATAAGGACTGGCTGCATAATGCTCGCGTATCGTCAGACGTGCTGGAGCAGAGCATCATTCAGGATCAGGCTTTCGCCCCGTACGGCGAGATTTATGAGAACTTCGGTTCGGCTGGTGCAAACGAGAACATCTTCACCGGCGACACGCAGGACATAATGTCTACGGGAGACTGCTGCTTTGACACGCCGAACCGGGAGTTGAGCGCCAATCAAGGCCGATGGCTTTCACCGGACCCAGTTGGAGCCTCGTGGAATACCTATGCTTACACAACCAATCCCAACAGCTTCACGGATCCTACTGGATTGATTGCAGGGGGACCTTTTTCGGGATTCGTTTCATGTCCAGGAGGGTTCAACGGATGCCGAGAGGATTCATGGGACGAGTTCGATATCTTGGGACTCTGGGTAAATGGACAGAAGAATCCGCTCATGATAATTCCAACGAGCTGGATTCAGCTGTATGTTGACCCTGAGAGCGGTGACAATTTTGGGGTTGTGGACTTTTCTGACGGGCGGCAACCTCTTTTCTACTACCCGAATAACACCGTGCCCGGCATCTTCGATTTCAGCGCATTTTATGCCAACTATGCCAATTCGATAAGGGCATCTAGAGACGATGGTCCGCCCACGCCCCTTCAAACGCTGAAGGCAATAGCGGCCGACTTGCAGAAGTTGCCGGATCTGTGCAATGCCGGTGTGGGGGCGACAGCTCGCCTGGGTAGTTTAGGCGGCGATTTCAACGTCAACCAGAATGGAGTGGAAGGATCACTTTCTTATGACAGAGGCCCGGTTTCCGCGAACGCCAATGGAGAAGTGTCGGTTAGTGCTGGCGGGGAACTGTTTGGAGGGACCGTGACTGTCGATCCATCTCGGGGCACAGTCGACAATGTAGCAGCCTTTGCGGGTATCGAAACGCCAAGCAGGGCATTCGAACTCCAGGTCAACGTCCACGCAGATGTTGTTCAAGCTGGCAGTTGCCCGTAGAATTCAAGATCCCAGTATCTTTGGAGCACAATTTGAATATTATCGGAGCTAGCGCGCAAGGCCTTTCGCATAGAATCACTCAAGGGATATTTCTCGCGGGTGGTGTCTACTCCATCGTCTACGGACTCACGGCCCAGAAGTTTGCATTTCGATCAAGGGTGTGGAGACCAGGCGAAGAACGAGTCGAGTTCCGTCCGCAATGGAAGCTACGTGTGCTGGTAGCCTTAGGTGGTGCAGTGCTTGTGTTCCTTTCATTGAGCCGATTCTAGACTTCCAAGGAAGCTATTGGTGCTTGTGCACTCGATGATTCCATCTGCCCCTATGATCGAAATAATGTGTCAATAGGCGGCTTGGCGGGTTTGGTCAAAGAGGAGGCGTTGACGACATCTAATCAACCAATCGCTCCCGATTTTGGATACGGGCCAGCTTCGCCCAATCGAAAGCTGTGGAAATGGTCCCTGGTTTTGTGTGCAGTCATTTTGCTGTTCTTGACATGGCAGTGTGGCTCCGCTCTTAGGGAAGCTCCACGTTTGACAAATCAGGCCGTTCGGCATTTCCATCAACAACTTAACTTGGGACACTACGAGGAAATCTACCGAGAGGCAGATCATGGGTTTTCCGAGGGCGGAAGACATGAGGAGTTGTTGACGGCTTTGGAGGCTGTGCATGCCAAACTCGGCGACGCCGGTGATGAGACGCTCCTGAATATCCGCGTCAAGGCAACTACCAGCGGAACTGCATTAAGAACTCAATACAACACAACGTTTGCTCGGGGCTCAGCGATCGAAACGTTCACCTGGATTAAGAAAGATGGTGGGCTCAAGCTATACGGATACAGTGTTGAGTCCAAAGAGTTGCTGGTCAATTAGTCCAAAGAAGTTTGGCAGAGCTTCTCTGTTCGTCCGGCAGGACCAATCCGGTCAGGCCCATATAGGGTCCGCTGCGTTCAAATTCGAGGTCGTGAGGCACTCATGAGAATTGCCAGGCCGATTCCCAGCACGCGGGCTCCGGGGCTATGGTCGGGATAGGATGGGGGTGCAACTTGCGGGCGTCTATCCCCTAACCCCTCAAGTAAGTAAGACCCAGAAACTGCGCCACTAAAACGCCAATATTCGCTTGCATGATTTATTGATCACGGGATGCGTTATTGCCCGAATGTTGGATGATACCGGTGATACCGTTTTCATGGAAAACAGAGGCAGTAGCGGAAACTGTAGAAGCTGTGGCCAAAGATAGAAATCGCTTGTAACCCTAATTAACACAGGGTATTATGCGACAAGTGTAGGCTTTACCGTGACTTGCGGAGAACGGCGGTAATAGAATCCCTCCCTCTCCGCCAGATTTTCAATCACTTGCGACCTGCGATCCGCTCTGCAAGTCGAGTCACCGCCTCTCTATCGAGCGAACCATGAATTGCCTCGGAGGATAAGAATATGCGCGTCTTTGTTAACGGTCCTACAGGTTCATTGGTACGGCAGTTGTCCGAGAACTAATCAACGCTGGTCATCAGGTTCTTGGACTCGCGCGCTCGGATGCGGCAGCTAAATCCCTCGTCGCGAGGGGGGCCGACGAACCTCGCGGTTCGCTCGAAGATCTCGAGAGCACGCCGGGTACTTGGTGTCGGGGCGGGCGCGGTTCAACGCTTCTGGTACGGGTGGAAGATGTAGTCCTTCGCTTTCACGACCGTATGGCACGCGTTGCCGCAGTCTGAGAGGCTTTTGGGATCGGGCGTAAACTTATCCGATGCGGCATCGTAGTTGAACACCGCGTATCCCCATCCGCCGGTTTTCGGAAATCTCTTGCTATCCTTTTCCATGACGAACGCCTGGGAAAAGACGTCCGGCACATCCACGGCGAACTGGGCCTCGGTGCTCTTCTTAAGCTTCCACTGGAGCTTCACGATCATGGAGCCATCCGGGAAAGGCTGGCCGTTGCCGGGAACGCCGGCCTTGTATGCCTTGATCATAGTGGGATTGCCGACGATCACCTTGAGCACTTCGTCGGTTCGGGCGGAAGAGACGTCAGACCAGTCCTCGTATCCCCTGAAGTCGGCGAACGCGATTCCGCCCGGCGATATCAGCGAGTACTTGTCGTTGTTCTTGTCCTGGCCTTGCGCGTAAAGGGCCGCGGCGACGACGACGGCGAGCAGTGCCGCGGCTGCCGCAACGATGGTAAAACCGGCGATACGTTTCACGGCGGTGCGTGTTTCTATCTTCTGTTCTTGTTGTTGTTGCGCTACAGATTTCGTCACAAGTTCAGACATCGTGCGTTCTCCTCACAAAAGAGTTCTCTAAGCCCGATCTTTCAAAGTCGGATCAATGTGCATCTCGAACCATTGCGATCAAGCCACGGGTGAGGGGAGTATAACAATTAGACGATGGTATCGACGATACCTTCGTCTCAAGTGTGCGGGACGAAGTTTCCTTCACTTTGATCGATTTTCAGGACTAGCCGGATGGAACTTAGCTCCGCCACTGCAGTCGATACGAAAGTATGGGCGATACCATCGTCCAATTGCACGGCCCGTGTTGTTCTGGCTTGATGGCGACAGCTCAAATACAGAGGAAAATCCCATGGCAACTGTGAACGCACCTACCAAACTCAAACAGATGAACACACCTGCCAACCCCGCACAGATTCGCGTGGCCCGGCGGTCGCCCGCCTATTGGCGTGTCACGATCGACAACCCGCCGATCAACGTGATGGGCCCCGAAATGGTCAAGCAGTTCCAGGAAGTTATCAATGCTCTCGAGGCCGACGAGCAGGTCAGGGTCGTGGTCTTCGACAGCGCGGTCGACGGCTACTTCCTGAATCACTCTGATTTCACGGCCAAGATTGAGGATCTGACCTCACTGCCGGAGGGTCCCACGGGCTTGCCGCCCTGGCCGGACTTTCTCGTGCGTCTGACCCGCTTGCCAGTCGCCTCCATCGCTCTGATCCGCGGGCGTGCTACAGGCAACGGCAGCGAGATCACGCTGGCCTGCGACATGAGTTTTGCCAGCCGCGAGAAGACCATCATCTCGCAATGGGAGGTAGGCGTCGGAATGGTCGCCGGCGGCGGCCCCATGGCGCGCCTTCCTCGGCTCATCGGCAGAAACCGCGCCCTCGAGGTGCTCTTGAGCTCGGAAGACATCGGAGCAGAGCAGGCCGAGGCCTATGGCTACATTAATCGCGCCCTGCCCGACGCGGATCTGGATGCATTCGTAGAGAGCAATACGTGGGGTACCCTCTACTAGACCAGCGTATTGCTAAGAACCCACAGTCATTGACCACGGTGCATCCCTCACCAATGTCAATGCAGAACCTGTAAAGAAAAGAAATGGGAAACTCTGTACAGGCGACAAATGTCCTTCAATGATCGTCTGTTACATTTATACGAATCGACCCAGTCTCCCTCCAGAGACTCGGACACCTCCCGGTCGGTTCGATAAACACAATCCTCACGTCGATTGGGGACCCACTCTAATTTCGACATCTTAGTCGACTTGCAGTGAGTGCTTAGCAGCATTCACCTGTATATTCGACGTTTCTTTTAATTTTAATTTCGTTATTCGACAGTGGACACCTGGCAGTGTTCACCTCACTCGTCGATCGAGTGCAGCATTCGCGTTATTCTTGAATTCTCGGAAGGTTTATTCGATTGTACATCTATGAATTTCAATTCTTTCACGCTCCAATGGAAAGATTTCGATTGGAGAAGCGGAAGGAGTTGCGCTTAACTTACAGCGCCAGAGCGATGAGAAGAACTTTTGTTCTCGGATGTTCGACGACATGCTCATATCCTTAGCATGGGGAGAAATGGAAGAAGCTAAATCTACTTCTGTATTCTCCCGCATCGGCGGACAACCCTCCTTGGCAGACCTCTATCGCAGCGCCTCAGCTTCGTCATTGGGAAAGACAGAAGGTAGTTAACCTTCGTCCCTCCCCTTCTTTGGACTCTCTGATCTGTCACGTAAGTCCTCGGACTTTGCAACGGTTGCAGCATACTCCACCAGTGACGCTTCTTCAACAGATTCGGCATATTGGAACTCCGAGCCACTGGAGTCTCACTATCGTCTCTACCTCAAGTCTCGACACGGCGTCTTCAAACATGGGAGAGAGGGAAGGAGTTAATATCTTCCCTCACTCCTTCAACGGCAGTCTATCTGTTATCGGCATTGGTTTGTCAACCTCTCAGTCTGTTGTCGACACTCGTTCCCCGTAGGCGCCCACATGACATCCTCTCAATAGGGAGAGACGGAAGACGTCAAAGCATCTTCCCTCTTCCCTTTCCCTCACATCAGTATCACCATCGACATCCGTGTACCTTCTATCGGCGGTCCTCGTCATACGGTCAGCAGGTTATGGGACCAGCGACGTAATCATTCTGGATCTCGGTTCCTCCTCATAGCCTTTCGTCTCAACAAACATATCGACGGCACAGCCCTCATGTTCCTCGATTAGTAATTACCACGGGGACGGCACTCGAGGAATGTGCGTGGATAACGGACATTCGGATTATACAGCGGATGGATTCACACGGATTGGTATGTCAGGAAAGAAATGTTCAATGGCCTCTGGAATATGGTTGAGTGTC
>CAWGYS010000011.1:0-115462 GCA_963826845.1 uncultured Acidobacteriaceae bacterium | reverse complement strand
AATCAAGGGTGGTCGATCCAGCCGGCGTCAGCAGCCGCAAGGTAACTTTTCCGGGATTCAGATCAGGGCTGAGGCGGAGGTGGAGACTGAGATAGTGGCCATTGGCCGAAGCTTGCGACCCAAAGGTAGCCACGCCTTTTGTCGGGCTTTCCACGCCAGCGCCACTCAGATTTTCACCAGTAAGTAGCAGGGTGAGATCGGGCGAGTAATTTACCCACCAATTGGGCGGTTCGATTTTGCGAACCGCCGGGGCTTGCGTTTGCCTGGCACTTCGTCTGCGGCCATGCGGGCAGCGCAGACAGGCATGCCAGGATCACACAGAACACGATCAGCGAAGGCGAATTGCCGCGTACGTTTTTCATGGCAGTTACCCGTGGCCCGGCTTAGAGCAGACCAGCCAAGCAGCCCGAAGCGCACAGATCAAGAAAGGACAGCCGAGAGATATCCTGACTCCCGGGCGCGTCGGGAGGCGCTTGAGCAGTACCCTCAAGCGCCATCCCGGCGCTGCGGTTAGAACGATACACGAATCGCGAGCTCGAGCTCCCGGTTAGTGGGCGCGAGCCGTGGCGAAATCAGCTGGCCGAAATCACCGTTATTGTAATTGCCGTCCGGGTTCTGGAATTGTGGCGTGTTGGTCAGGTTATATACCTGGGCGCGCAATTCGGTCTTCACCCGTTGGGTCACGCTGAAGACCTTGAATACCGAAGTGTCCCAGGTGAATGTTCCGGGGCCAGGAAAGGCGTTTCTGCGAAGAGTGCCGATGAGCCCCGCGGGAGCGGTGAACGCCCCTGTCGGACACGCGAGCCAGACAAAGGCGGAGACGCCGGTATGGCATCCACCGTGATAATCCGGCGGCCATTTGGCCATTCGCGGTGCTCGGGGCACCGCTGATGTCGATCGGGGTTCCGGTGGCCTTTATAATAACGTTGTTCCATTGCCAGCCGCCGATAACATAGTCAGCCGTTTTCGGAATGTCGCCGCCAAGTCGTTTTCCACGTCCGAAGGGCAGCTCATAGATGGCGCTGGCGGCAAACAGCTGACGCTGATCGTCGTTAGCGTTGCCATCTTGGTAGTTCAACAGCGGCGTACCATTCGGCCCGACCACGATGCCGCCAGGGCCACCAAGCGAGGAAGCGGCATTATCCAGTGTGTGCGACCACGTGTAGGCTACTGTGCCCGTGAGTCCATTGCTCATTCTGCGAGTCAGCTTCGTCTGCAGGCCGTTGTAATTTCCGCTGCCGATCATCGCATACTCGTTGATGGCGCCGACGCCGTTCGGGTTGATGGTGCCCCCCGACGGGAACCAGTTGGTTGCCGGCACCGAAGAAGGCGAAGAGCGTTCTCGTTGGCGTTGAAGGGGGTGGCGATTTGACATATGCGTCCCAACGTAAGCGAGCTGGAACGACGTCTTGCTATCAATCGCCTGCTCGATCTGCACGTTCCATTGTTGGATGTGCGAGTTCGAGTTGTTCTTCGGCCAGTAAACCACATTGTCGTTGGCGGTCACGTCGTCCGGGTTGATGCCGATTTTAGGCGGTAGAGCTCGATGGCTCCGACTGGATTGGTGGTTCCTGTGGGAGCTTCTCCGCTGAGCGTGATGCGATACCCGCTATTGGGAGCGGCTCCCGAGCAATCCGTCGCGCCTCCAGATGTCTTATTGCAGGCATAGTACGTCTGCGTACCGTTGAAGTCGGGGTTCTCCGAAAGTTGGTTGGCAACGCCGCCGCGGTCCAGATAGTAGAACAAGCCGTAACCGCCGCGGAGCACGGTTTTGCCATTGCCAAACACATCAAAGGCAAATCCGACGCGGGGACCCAAGTTATGCTTCGGCGTGTAGATGAGAGAATCGTTGTAACCGGCGGCGGCGGGAGTTCCGGCCTCAACCAGTTCCCCGGTCGTGGGGTTGAAGTTGGACTGGTGGTTGTTTTCTTCTCTCGGCCAGGTGAAAAGGTCGTAGCGCAGGCCAAAGTTCACCGTCAGCCGTTGGTTCACGCGAAAATCATCCTGGGCGAAGAATCCGTTCTCCCAGCTCCGCGTGTTGTATAGACCACTGAATCCACCCACGGTGTAGGCACCCATGAAACCAGCCAGTAACTCGGAATCTTCAAAACCGGTAAAAGTTCCGTGGTGCGAGGTACCTGTGGGGTACGCGCCAAAACTGCCATCGTCAATCCAGAAGTAGCCTTTGGCGTTATTGCCTTGGGTCCAATTTACGTCGCGATGGATGACGCTCGCGCCAAACTTGAAGACGTGCTTTCCTTTTGTCCAACTCACCGAATCGGTGAACTGCTGGGCCGGCTCGATGACGAGATAAGGCCCACCGTCACCCACGTAGGAGACGTTTCCATACCAACCGCCGATGATGGGGTAGCCGCCCAGCAATGGGTTTGTATTGGCATTGGCGATCCCAATCGCGGCGGCCATATTAGACCCAAAGCCAGGCTGCAGGTAGCCGTAGTACGGACGGTTGTAGCCGTAGTGGAATTCGTTGAGTATGGTGGGGCTGAAGATGTGCGTGTATCCCACAGCCACTTGGCGGGGATGCTGCGGGTTGGTTCCGCTTCCAGAGGGCAGGAAGCCCTGGGGGTTTTGGGCGGGAACGAAGTAGGGACTGTTGGCCAAGGTATCGTCACCCAGGCTGTAGCGGGCGAAAATACTGTCCTTGGATGTCGCGATAAAATCCACTCGCGCATCGTAATCGTCCTGGTTAATGATGTTCTGCTGCGGTCCCTTGAAGTTGATGTCGTTGGTTGCCGGGTTTGCGCCGGCGACGTTGGGATTGGGAAACTGGTTCAGATAAGCCAAGCCGACAGTGTTCTGGCTCGCAGTAGGAACGATGTTCAGTACGGTATTGCCCGCTTGGGATGTGCCGGTCCCGCCGATCCAGCCGAAGGGCAAGCAGGTTTGCGGGTTGTAGACGTATCCATAGTTGGCGTTAAATTGCGGCAACACGTTGCCCCCCGAATACAGGCCAGGGCAGATGGCAGAGTCCGGTACGCTGGTCGCGGTTGCGGGCGTTATGATCGCTCCCTGGCAATCTACCGCGCCGCACAGCTCCTGGAAATCGCCGCTGCGCATCAGCGCGGTTGGCACCCTGCTATTTGCAATACCAGCCGGTATGTCCTGACGCCAGCCCTGGTAGTCGAGGAAGGCGAACAGCTTGTTTTTCCAGATCGGTCCACTCAGGGAAGCGCCAAACTGATTGCGGCTCAACTCTGGAGTCGTGTCGCTGCCAAAGACATTCGCGGCGCCCACCTTGGAGCGGTTAAACCAGTAGGCGGAACCGTGAATCTGGTTCGTGCCGGACTTGGTGGCAACTTGGATTACCGCGCCGCCAGCGCGTCCAAACTCGGCCGACGCAACGCTGGTAGTGGTCTTGAATTCTTCGATATCTTCAACCGCCGGGTATATGACCAGCGTATTGACCATGGAGTCGTTGTTATCAAGGCTATCCAGCAAGTAGTTGTTGGCCTGCGGCCGCAAACCATTGACGGACAGCGAGGCGCCACCGGATTCATAGTTGCGCCAAGTCTCCGCCGCCGGATTCCCAAAGGCGATGCCGGAGGCGTTATCCGCATAAGCGCCACGGCTCACGCCCGGGGTCAGCAGTGCAAGTTGGGTGAAGTTTCGTCCATTGAGCGGGAGCTCAACGATTTTTCGTCCCTGAATCACCTCGCCGGTGCTTGAAGTTGAAGTGTCCACCAGCGGTACTTCGCCGGTCACGTCCACGGTGGTCGATGAAGCTCCAGCTTCGAGTTTCAGGCTGATCTCCTGGACCTGGGAAACTTCGAGCGTGACTTCTGCGTCTGCCGTCTTAAAGCCTTCCAGCTTCACCTGGACATGGTATTTTCCAATCGGCAAAGCATTGATGGTGTATTGGCCCGCAGCGCCTGTCTTCTCGGTTACCACGCGTCCCGTTGCCGTGTCGGTCACGGTGACCGTGGCGTTGGGTACGACGGCGCCGGTGGGATCCGTGATGGTGCCGACGATACGGGCTGTGTCCGACTGCGCTACCGCCAAACCGGTCAGGCAGAGCACAAGAATAAGAACCGGAAAGAATCGACTCGTCATGTTGCCTCCAATTTCAGGACATCTTCGCGGATATCGGGAAAACTTGGTTTTGGAGCACACTACGGAATCCCAGCAAGGGCGTGCAAGTTCTAGTACAAAACAGTCAGAGGTGGACGTTTCACTAGGTTTTTAGACGGTTACAGGAGTAAAATGCCGCTGTTGCACCAACATACCTTCTCTGTTACGTCGGTGTTAAATGGCTGTGACACGCGCTTTCGCCGCTGGCCCGGAGCAGTTCTTCCAACAAATAGATAACATTATTAAAAGTCATAGCCTGCGGGGATCCGAATCCCTTTGCAAATTGCTGCAATATCTTGCGAAACAATCCCTCGACCATCCCGATGCGCCGTTGAAGGAGTACCAGATTGCCACCGAAGTCTACGGGAGGCCTTCGGACTTTGATCCGCAATCTGACTCAACCATTCGTGTGCAGGCCGGGCGTCTTCGGCTGAAGCTGGCCGAGTATTATGCCACCGAGGGAGCGACGGATCCCATACTCGTTAAGATTCCCAAAGGTAGCTATCACCTGACCTTTGAGGCGAGACCGATTGAACCGCCGCAGACTCAAACGGTGTTTCCGCGGCCGCCCCAGCGGAGTGATGCGGTCGCAACCGTTCCGGCATTTTGGCGGATCGCCGTCATTCTGTTGTTGGCCGGTCTCACTACCTCGCTGGTTGTTCTGGGGAGCCTGCTGTGGAACCGGAAACTGCCCGCGCCCGCGATGGCCGCCCCCAGTTCGCCTCATCCTCCGGGTCCGCTGGCGACCTTCTGGAGGCCATTCATTTCTGGGGGCGATGAGCCGTGGGTGATCTACAGTAATGCTGCCTTCGTGGGCCGTCCGGAGACTGGCATGCGTTACTACAACGCGCACCAGGATTCGAAGGCTGCCGTCTATGACCACTACACCGGCGTTGGCGAGGTATTAGCCATTCACGCGCTCGATGAGGCTTTCGGCACGCTGGGGCGCAGGATCCTGGTAAAGAGGGGCAGCCTGTTCACGCTCGACGACGTGAAGAATAACAACCTGATCTTTGTCGGCTCGCCGTCAGAGAATCTTTCGTTGCGCGATATCCCCGGAACTCAGGAGTTCGTTTTTCAGCGGGTGGAGTCCGGCCCGCGTCAAGGCGATCTTTCCATTGTCAGCAAACATCCGAAGCCGGGAGAGGCCAGCAGCTACCTCGCCAGCGCCTCGAACGCACCGCTGACCGAAGATTATTCGCTCGTCGGACTGCTGCCTGGAATGGGTTCCGATCGCTACGTGATGATTCTGGCGGGCACGACAACCTTCGGAACGCAAGGGGCCGTGGAGTTTGTTTGCCGGCCAGAGTCGGTGGAAAAGTTGCTAGCTGAGATTCCGGGCTCTGGCCAGGGACCGATCAGACCTTTCGAAGCGCTGGTCCGGGTGAAGATCGCGCGCGGGGTACCGGTAGGAAGCGAATTGGTCTCGATTCGCGTGCGATAAGCGACTCCGCGGACCTAATCTCCATCACGGTGCTCGAAATTTCCACTGCAAGCGCGTTTAAGACTTGGCCGCGACAGCGTTGCCAGGAAGCGAACTGCTCGGATGCCGCAAGTCGTACAGGTCCTGCACGCGCTGCGTCAGCATCGCCGCCAGTATGAAGAAGATTCCGCCTGCAACCACGGCGGCAATCCGGTTGTTGTTCAGCAGATGGCCCATTACCCAGCCGAATCCAAGTGATGCTGTGATCTCAGGAATCACGATGAAGAAATTGAAAATCCCCATGTACACTCCGGTCTTTCCGTGGGGCAGCGATCCGGCAAGAATTGCGTAAGGCATCGAGAGCGTACTGGCCCAGGCGATTCCGACTCCGACCATGGAGAACAGCAGCAGATACTTGTTGTGAATCACCGCCACCGAAAGCAGTCCCAAGCCGCCGCAGATCAGACAGAAGCTGTGGGTTGCCTTGCGTCCGTACTGCCGCGCGAGTGCGGGCAGCACGAAGGAGAATCCGAAGCACACCAGCGAGTACATCCCGAAACAGATGCCTGCCCACTCGACTCCCGCGGAATACAGTGGTGAGTTCGTGTCGGCAGCTCCGAAAACATTGCGCGCCACCGCTACGGGAAAGTAAAGCCACATGCAAAACAGCCCCATCCAGGTACAGATCTGTACCCAGGCGAGTTGCCGCATGGTACGGGGCATCTCGCGGATCGATAACACGATTTCACGGGCCCCTGCGCCGATGCCACCGTGCACCGTCTTTTCTTTCTGAAATTCCGCGAGATTGTCCGGCGGATACTCCTTCGTCGTGAAAATGGTCCAAAGCACTGCCCCCAGGAATGCCGCGGCGCCGATGTAAAAAGAAACGCGCACGGTAAACGGGATTGTCCCCGGAGCTGTGCTTCCTGCAACGTGAAAAACATTGGTCAGCAAGTAGGGCAATGCCGAGGCAATCACTGCGCCAAGTCCAATAAAAAGACTCTGCATGGCAAAGCCGCGAGTGCGCTGAAATTCCGGCAGCAGGTCGGCGACAAATGCACGAAACGGTTCCATGCTGATGTTGATGGAAGCGTCGAGAACCCACAGCAGACCAGCGGCGATCCAGAGTGCGGAACTCCGCGGCATCAGGATGAGAGCCATCGAACTCAGAATCGCGCCCGCCAAAAAATATGGACGCCTTCGCCCCAATGGTCCCCAGGTGCGATCACTGGCGTGGCCGATGATCGGCTGCACGATCAATCCTGTGAGGGGTGCGGCCAGCCAGAGGATCGGAATCTGATCGGCCCGCGCGCCCAGGTACTCGTAAATGGAGCTCATGTTCGCCATCTGCAATCCCCAGCCAAACTGGATGCCGAGGAAGCCGAAGCTCATATTCCAAATCTGCCAGAAGGTGCGTGGTGGCTTGTCCATAAGTTCTTCCTACCGACGATTCATAACACTGATGCTTCCAGCGACAATTCTCTTATCGATCGTACAGCGTGACCAAGTTTCGTAGTCTTGCACTCAAGTCGCTATTCAGCGCTCCCGCACGATAACGCCATTTCCAGTTTCCACTGACCTTTCCGGGAAGATTCATTCGCGCCTCGCGGCCGAGACCCAGCACATCCTGCAAGGGGACAATCGCGACGTCAGCGACCGACGCCAGAACCGCTCGGATCATGACCCAGTTAATTTCCGAATCGTCATCGGATTTGAAGTTAAGGTAGGCGCGAGCGAAATCGTGTTCTTTGCGGACATCCTCCGGAGTGCGTGTGCTGTCGCCTGCGCCAGAGCTCGACCACCAGCCGACCGTCGTGTCATTGTCGTGGCCGCCGGTATAGGCGACCAGGTCGCGACTGTAATTGTGCGGACGAAACGATGGTCCCTGCGGATCAGTGCCGAACGCGAATTGTAAAAGACTCATGCCCGGCAGACCGAACTCTTGCCGCAACTTCTCCACGGGTGGAGTAATGACGCCCAGGTTCTCCGCCACGATCGGCAATCCGCCAAATGCGTTCTGCAGTGCCGACAGAAAATTTTCTCCCGGCCCCTTGGCCCAGCGCCCGTGAATGGCCGTCGTCTCGCCGGCTGGAATCTCCCAGTACGATTCAAAGCCCCGGAAATGATCGAGCCGCACCATGTCGAAAAGCGCAAGCGATGCACGAAAGCGCTCGATCCACCACTTGTATCCGTTGGCGGCAAGCAAGTCCCAGCGATAAATAGGATTCCCCCAAAGCTGTCCGGTGGCGCTGAAGTAATCCGGCGGCACGCCGGAGACGACGGTTGGGCCGCCCTGATCATCGAGATAAAACAGATCAGGATGAGCCCAGACGTCCGCGCTGTCGTGCGCAACATAGATTGGGATGTCGCCCATGAAACGTATGCTGCGTTGCTCGCAATAAGTCCTGAGATGTTCCCATTGCTGGAAAAATTCGAACTGCCAATACTTATAAGCTTTCAGCTCGGGCGCCAGCTTCCTTGACCACTCGCTCACGGTATGCGGATCGCGCTTGCGAATCTGTGGGTCCCACGAGGTCCAGATGATTCCGTGGTGGGCATCTTTGCAGACCATGAAGAGCGCGTAGTCGTCCAGCCACGGACTGGCGCTCTCGCAAAAGCGATCGAAGGCCGCGCGATCGGCGCGCGAACCGTCGGCGAAGAAAACCTGCGCCGCCCGGCGTAGTGCCGCCATTCGGAACTCGATCACCCGCCCAAAGTCGACGAAGTCTTCAGGAAACGCCGGCGACCGCAGGTCCAGGTCCGACGGTTGCAGCAGGCCCTGCTCACGCAAGCGCTCCAGACTGATCAGCATTGGGTTACCGGCAAAAGCGGAAAAGCACTGGTACGGAGAATCACCGTATCCCGTGGGATTCAGCGGCAACACTTGCCACAGCTTCTGTCCTGCGGCGAAGAGAAAGTCCGCGAATTCGTAAGCGCAGGGACCGAGATCACCGATGCCGAAGCGTCCGGGCAAAGAAGTGAAGTGGAGCAGGACGCCGCTGCATCGCGGAAATTTCACTCCGTAACAATACGCACCTCGGCGGCGTCAGGGCAAGGCATCGGGGGGATTCTTTGCCGCGCTGAAAACAGATGGGATGAGAAGGCCGGTCTCCGACGGGATGCTGTAGGCTCCCAAGTTATCGACGTGCTCGAAGCACAGATAAAAAGGAGACCGGCAATGAAGAAGGTTAGCACCGTAGCGGCGAAGCAGAGCAGGAATATTTCTCAACCGAAACTGACCATCGGACTGGATCTGGGAGATCGCAACAGCTGGTACTGCATGGTGGATGAAGCGGGGCAGATCCGGCTGGAACAGCGAGTCCGCACGAATGCGAAAGCGTTGCAGGAAGTCTTCGGTGCCATGCCGCGCTGCCGGATCGCGCTCGAAACCGGGACGCATTCGCCGTGGATCAGCCGTTTGCTGAACGGGATGGGGCACGAAGTGATCGTGGCGAACGCGCGCCGGGTGTACTGCTGAAGCAGATCAAGGGAGTGGGCACGCTGATCGCGCTGACTTATATGCTCACGCTGGAAGACCCGCATCGCTTCCGCAAGAGCCGCGACGTGGGCAGCTATCTGGGATTGCAGCCGGGACGGCGGAACTCGGGGCAGAGCGAGCCGCAGATGCATATCAGCAAGGAAGGCGATCCCTATCTGCGCACGCTGCTGGTGCAGGGCGCACAACACATTCTGGGACCGTTCGGCATCGATTGCGATCTGCGGCGCTGGGGACTGAAACTGGCCGAGCGAGGCGGAAAAAGCGGGGCGATGTTACGCCAACTGAGTGGTCGTCCAATCGCGCTAAACTCGCGCAGATGGTTAGCCCGGACGACCCGTATAGGAGTAGATTTCCACCCCGAGTTTCAGCAAATTGCTGCGGTGGATACGGACACCGGAGAGGTCCAGGAAAAGCGGCTAGCGCATCGTGAGGACGCGGAAGCGTTCTCTCTTCATTTGTTATAAGCTCAAGATTCATTTTCCCCAGGTTAACCCGTTCTAGCTCATCGAAGGGGTTGCCCTTGCCCAACATCAAAGTGAGCAATATTGAACAGACCCCGAGATTGTAGGATTTTCGTCGCAGGTTCTCTTCGAACAACCCTCTCGCCCCGTCCAAACCACGCCTTCGAGCAGGGCCTTTTTTCACTACGGGCGAGAGCGCTCTGAACCGCTGGTTACGAGTCCTGTAATTTCTTACAGTACCTGATCGACCCAACATTTTCTTATCTGGTCCCAGTAACAGTATTCCCTTCCGAACCCTCGTCCACGCATTTTTGGGCGGGGGTTTTTCATCTTGGAGTCGGCGATTCCAAGGTGTCCAATTTTGGACAGACTACTGAACTAGGTTGTTGTAGGATTTTTTCGAACGCAAAGACGAACCTTGAGCGAAGTAAGTATTTCCGTCCAAACCCCTGTCCAAACCCCATTTTGGGCCGGGGTTTTGCTTGAGGCGCGTGAGAAGGGATGCGAGCGACAATTCCGTTCTATAGAGTATGGGGCGCGACCAATTCCAACGTCTGCTTGGCCGTATCAGGCGTGCCCTGCGAATTGAACGGCGACTCACCCTTGAAGAGTCTTATGAAATGCTCGAACTCACGGAAACCATCATGGAACACGGTCGAATGCACCAGTTGTTCTACAAGCACCGAATGGAATATCTGATGGTTGAAACCGAAGAGCTGGCATTCCGCTTGAGAGAGACGCCACAGACTATCGAAGACTCGCTCCAGATACTATGGGCTTTGGGCCGCGCTGACCGCTTTGATCGGCACGGACGTTGGAAGTTGCGTCTGGTGAAAAAGACTAACAGAGGGGACGCAGCTTCCGCCTGAGTGGTGCCGTCTGGAGCAGTGGGGTTGGCCTGCGGGGGAGGTTACCCGGTTCGCCGAGGAAGCGCAAATAAGGCACAGCAGTAAAAAGATCGTATAGCCACGTCATCAGCAGAAAGTGGGTAGTGAGGTCCTCTCGAAACGCAGAGACATCCGCATACCGATGAATGAAGTCCTTGATATCGGTGACCAGATTCTCTTGTGAACCGTATTCAGTAGATGCCGAAGGCAGCAAGACTACCCCCGGTTTAGCCATTAGAGCGGTTGTTGACGGCGGAACAATCTGCCGCGTGTCGGTCTTCAAGCAGGGTTCGATGGTGATACCTCCGGGCTTCTTGATTGCGAACTGGACGGGCGTTTCGTTGCCTTCAAGATAAACGGTTTCGGCAAGCAGACCATCCTTTTCGCTGACGCTGATTTGTTCTAGTGGTTTTGGTTGGGGGTGCTGGTTTCTATTGGAACGATTTGTTCTTGGCATAGTTTTCGATTTTCCGGTTTTCAAGCGCTTCGCTCATACGGCGGCGAAGGTATTTTTGTGAAGCGAAGAGGGCCGTTGCCGAAACCTCCGTGCCTCGATCAAACTCAAGCTCGGCGTCTGAGCCGTCTTGGGTAGCATCCTCAAACACGAAGCGAATCTTGCCGCTGTCTTGAGCCTCGCAGCGGAGGAACGGCAGCCTCTGGCTTGCGTGGAGGTATATGGCTAGCTGGAGCCTTTCGGTCGAGAACGACTTCGTGGGGTCTGGGGGATTCAAGGGGGAGGAGGCACGGAAGGCTGGAATTCCCGCGCTATGTATTTAGATGCCTGAAGACTCGGTTTTATTACAACAGGAGGAAGAAGAGGAGGAGGTATTGTTCCGATACCTTTCGTAGGGGAGAGGCATCTTATTAAATATCTCTGGCGAGGAGGTTTTTCCATTGGCACACAAGGAATTTACGGTTGCACATAAGACGATTCGCCTCGACAAGGAGACCGTCGAGTACAAGCTGGCGACGATTAAGGCACAAAAGATCACAAAGCTCTACGTGAGGGTCGGTGAGACCAATTTTCCGCTCAAGCAAGCTTTTGCCGAGGCTTCGGGAATGCCCCATGCAGGATTCAATAGCCAAGAGGCTGCCAGAGTACTCGAAGCGGTTGGCTTTACATTAAAAGAGAAAAAGCCCAAGAAAAACGAAGGAGAGGCTGATTAGGCAGCTCTGGACGCTGACTGATGAGAGGACAGTTCCGCTTCGGTAACCCCCCTCGCCCTAAACGGGGTTAGCAGCCGAGACTGTTGTAGAAGTCTCGCGTAACAGATGCTTGGATAATCAGCTTTCCAAGGACTGCTAGCTAAACTGCACGCTATTGCGCGTTCGAATGACGACTTTTACGACGATTGCCCCATCGACCCAACGAGCACGAAAAAGCCGCCGATCTGTGGCAGAGTCAGCGACTTGAACTGTGTATCACTTCAAGAATTAGGTCTATCTGGCGGGCATTAGAAATCCGATGCTCTATCCGCTTGAGCTACGGGCCCACTTTTAGACGGGATTCTGCCTGTCATTATATGGGAAGCGTATATGGGAGCGTGTATAGGGGAAGCGCGTGGGGCATAGGTCAAGCAAACGTCGGGAAGAGGTTGACTGGTCTTTTACTAGTCTTTCAGCGGCACCATGATCTGATCGCCACGGCAGAACGTTGCGACTTTCAGCAGTCTTCCTTCCGGCTGCGGCATGGTCATCACCGGTCCGTAGCAATAGACGGCGTGCCCGGTGGCGGCAAAGTACCATCGCCCACCCTTTTTCTTTGCCGGTTGCTGGCTGGGGGTGGGGGAGAGCTGAGCTGGTGGTGCCAACTTCGGGACGGGAAGCGACAGGACTAATGCCAGGGCCAGGGCCTTCATGATTAGGGTCTCGCTTGCAGCTCCCCACTTGGAGCCGCGATTCACAGAACCGTTTCTCTTTTGACTTTTGACTTTGACTGTTAACTTTGACTTCTCTTTGCTCTTGTCTAAAAATCCTGGCGTTTTCGCAGCTCCGCCAACTAGATCACTTGCGTGGAGCGCCGCACATCCTCTAAATCCGCCGCCGGCTTTCCTGGAATTTCCTTCGTGGCGTGAGCCGATTTACCGGGCCGTTTTGCGTCCTTTTCCGATCCTTTTGCGTCCGACCCTTTTGCCGCAGGCGCCGAATTGCCCGGCGCTGCAAATACTGCCCGGCATCTTTCTGATCCGCCTGCACTGACGCCTGGTCATGCGGCCGCTTGCTGTCGTCGCGGGCCAGCTTACCCTTGAGCGCCGCCAACTGGGTGCTGTCCTTCAACATCTCGCGGATCAAGCTCCGCTGCGATTCGATAGTCTGCCCCTGCTCGAAAACCAGCATGGTCAGAATGCCGTAGGACACGATGAACAGAATCACCAGCAGCGGCATGACGGCCGCCGACCGCTTGGTTTTAGGAGCTGCATCTTCAGCGCTGTAGCTGTAAATGACGGTCAAGTTGCCCCCAGGCTCGCCCCATACTCTCCGGGCTTCGTTTGGGATAGTGCACCCATGAAACCATATGGAAGGGACAGTGTAAGTAATTGTGGCGAATAGAGTTAGTAAGCGAAAACGGGATTAGGCCGAACCCCGAGGTGAAAGCATCTGCACTTAATGAGTAACGAACCCAGCGTTACCACGGTAAGTCCGCATGGGTCGGCTTGATCGAGCGATCGGGCCCTCGCGTGATCGGCAGATCGAAAATCAGAGGCATTTGACCTTAGATCTGCCCGATCACCCGATGACCCGATGACCATAAGCTTTTTCCCACGAAATCACCGGATTCCGCAGCACCCCAATCTTCTCAATCTCGCATTCCATCACGTCGCCCGGCTTCAGATACCAGGCCTTCGGATCGCCCGAAAACGCCGCCACGCCCGACACCGTTCCCGTCGAGACCACATCGCCCGCGCTGTATCCCATCGGCGAGTAGTGCGCCAGAATCTCCGGAATCGTGACCGACATCTTGCTCGAATGCGAGCGCTGTCGCACCTCGCCATTCACCCGCAGTTCCATCGCCAGATTATGCGCGTCCGGAATCTCGTCCGCCGTCACGATCCACGGCCCCAGCGGACAAAACGTATCAATCCCCTTGCAGAAGCTGAACACCCCCGACTTCATCTCCCGCCGCTGAATGTCGCGCGCCGTAATATCATTGAAAATCACATAGCCGCCGATGTAGTCCGAAGCCTCTTCCGCCGTAAAGTGCTTGCCACTTTTCTTCAGGACAACCGCCAGCTCCAGCTCGTAATCCAATTCCTGCGTAAGATGTTCGGGATAAATCACCGCCTCGTCCGGCCCGATAATCGCATCGGTATTCTGAAAAAAGACAATCCATGGCATCACCGGATGCGAAAAACCAGCCTTGGTAGCCTCTTCATGGTGCTCGCGAAAATTGCCCGCCGTATGAAAAAACTTTTTCGGAATAATGGGCGCCTTCAGCCGCACGTCACCAAGCGAATAAAGCACCCGTTCACCACCAGGTCCGGCAACATCAGCGCCGCCAGCAGCGACGTGAGCGACGTGGTCTAAGGCCTTGCGCGCAGCGTCTAGACCAGCGTCTCCGCCGCCAAAAAGCGCCCGCATCTCGGATGGAACCAGAGCGTCGGCAGCGTGCAAATCAACAATCTGCCGCTCGCCCAGCAGCGCGCCAACCCGCGATTGCCGCGCTGCGTTTTCGAAAGTCACAAGTTTCATCGGGGTTTCCCCAAGCCCTTCAATTCTGTAATCACAATCTTAAACTGTGACATCCTGAGCGGAGCGTTGTCATCGGCGAAGCCGGTGACAACGCGCAGTCGAAGAGCCTGCCCTGAGCGAAGCCGAAGGGACCGCTACCCGAACTCCACTGCCGGGTACCCCCTTGCGCGTTTTCTGCGCAAGTGTCGATTCCCCAACTCCGTGCTCCTTTGGGGTTTTTCGTTTGACCGCAACATTCGGATAGCTCACGCTCCACGCCCCCGCTATGTTATCCCCATGGCCACCAATGCGATACTTTCAGAAGAAGCAATGGCAATGAAGAGAACTCCAAAACAGGACGAGATAACCGCCCGCCGCTGGCAAGCCATCCTCACCCGCGACAGCGCGCTCGACGGAGCCTTCGTCTTCGCCGTATCCAGCACCGGAATCTTCTGCCGTCCGTCGTGCCCCGCCAAGCGCCCGCGCCGCCAGAACGTAAGCTTTTTTGCCGACGCCCTCCAGGCCGAGCAGTCCGGCTATCGCGCCTGTCTGCGCTGCCGTCCCAAAGCAGTGGACGGCAACCCGCAATCATCGCTCGTTCGATCCATCTGCCGCTACATCGAGCAGCATATCGATGATCGCCTGACGCTAAGCCAGCTGGCGAAAGAATTTCGCCGCAGCCCATTCCATCTCCAACGAACATTCAAAAATGTGCTCGGCGTCTCGCCCAAGGCCTATATCGACGCCGTCCGCCTGCGCCAGGTGAAACAGAACCTCCAAGCCGGACACGACGTGACCACCGCCCTCTACGCCGCCGGATACGGCTCCAGCAGCCGCCTCTACGAGCGCACCGCCACCCAACTAGGTATGACTCCGGAGAAATACCGCCGCGGAGCCGTGGCCGCCGTGGTCCGCTACACCACAGCCAATTCGCCCCTTGGACGCATGCTGATCGCTGCCACCGACAAAGGCGTCTGCGCCATCCAGTTCGCCGATAACGATGACCAGCTCCAGCAAGGCCTGATGCGCGAGTTTCCCTTCGCCACCCGCCGCCGCGACGATGCCGCCATGAGTGAATGGCGAGTTAACCTCACCCGCCTAATGCAGGGACGCGAGCCGAATCCCTCCCTCCCGCTAGACATAAGGGCGACTGCATTTCAGCGCCGAGTCTGGGAAGCCCTGCAAAGAATTCCGCGAGGCGAAACCCGCTCCTACAGCGCCATAGCCAAGAAAATCGGCATGCCCAAAGCCACCCGAGCCGTAGCCCGAGCCTGCGCCACCAACCCCGTAGCCGTAGCCATCCCCTGCCACCGCGTAATCCGCGAAGACGGCAACCTGGGCGGCTACCGTTGGGGTATCGAACGGAAAGAGCAGTTACTAGAATTGGAATCCCAGTAGGAGGAGGATCAGAGGGTGCCCCGTCCAAGCTCCGCTTGGGCGGGTGTTTTGATCTGAATTTACGCCAACAATCTCCGCGGTATCAAGACAGTATGGCAACCGCCTGTCCTGGCTCTTACAGAATGTTGACCGCACGAGCTGCCAACAGAGCCACTGTTGTCAATGAGATGAGCGCTTGAACCATCATAAGAACTTTGGCCCACGCGGACAAAACTGGACAGTCCGTCGGTGAAAATGCTGTGCTGGTATTGAAAGCGAGAAAAAGGTAATCCACAAAACCTGGACTCCAGCATTCCTCCCCCATCTCGCGCTTGGCTTGCTGATCGAGGGTCATCTGCGGAAAAAGGAATGCTCCGTCGGTATGCACGCCGCGTAATTCACGCTCGCGAGGGCCACCTGCATCCAGCCGCCAGTACCAGGAGGCGAAGACCAGGATGTTCGTAACCCACAACGCAGCTGCGGAACGCAACAGCTCTTGCGGAGCCTGTCGATGCGATGGTAGTGCCGCAACCAGTAGCGCGAGCGACCAGATCATATCGACCGTCACGATAGATGTCAGCAAATAGCCTAAAACCTGATTGAGTTTATCCTTGCTGCGGCGGCGTGCCCACACTGTCGGAATCAGCAGCACGATCAGGACAACGATGAGCAGCCAATCAGGCCCAGCTGATAGGGATTCCGGCAGAGAAAAGCGCAATCCGCCGACAGCAAGCAGAGCAAGGATCGCGGGCCAGCGTGGCTCTAAACGGTTCGAGGCTTTTGGCATGGCACGTCCACTATTCAAAAGAGGATTGAGAGTTTTTCGCCGACCACCATCATTGTTTGTAGACCTTGCCGTCCTTCATGACGAACGGAATATTTTCCAGCAGCCGAATGTCAGTAAGCGGATCGCCGCTTACAGCGACCATATCGGCATATTTCCCTGGCTTGATCGATCCCACTTCATTCGAATGACCAAGCAGGTCAGCGGCATTGCTGGTTGCAGCCTGAATTGCCTGCATCGGAGTCATGCCGTACTTCACCATGTAGGCGAATTGTTTGACACTATCTCGGTAAGGGCAGACGGAGGCGTCGGTGCCGAATGACATTTTCACACCGGCGGCCACCGCTTTGCGGAAGTTGTCGCGGTGCGCCTGCCCGAGCTGCGCGTCATGTTCCAGCATATCCTTGGGCAGCTGCCCGGTTCTTCCCTGTTCCTGGACGCACTCCTCATCGTAGATATCCATATCGAGATAGGTGCCGTGCTGTTTCGCCAGGGCGATGCCTTCGTCGTCAATCAGGGTGGCATGCTCAACCGAGGCCACGCCGGCGCGGATCGCGTTCTTGATGCCCTCCGGCGAATGCGCGTGCGCTTCGACGCGCAGCCCAAAGTGACTGGCCTCGTCAACCGCCGCTTGCAGTTCCTCGAGTGTGAATTCCTGTGAGTGAGGATTGCTCCCATGCGCGAGCACCGCGCCGCTCGAGAGAACCTTGATGTGGTCCACTCCATCGTGCGCCAGCTTGCGGATCACCTGCCGTACTTCCCACGGGCTATTAGCCTCGCCGTAGTGCATATCCCACGGCAAGATAATGTCGGGAGCAAGGCCCGTTGCCGAGCCTGCGCCGCCGGTAATCGTCACATAAGCGCCGGCCACAAACATGTGCGGACCGACGACGTCGCCCCGATTAATGGCGTCGCGGAGAGCAACATCAACGAGCGCCCGCATGGTGCCAACGTCGCGCACCGTGGTGAAACCCGATTCGAGCATGATGCGGGCATTGGGCACCGACTCCAGCGCGTACTGCGCGGCGGTCTTCCTGAACATATCCATATCCAGGGCATCTTGCGCGCCGCTGGCGACGTGGGTGTGACAGTCGATAAGACCCGGAAGCACGGTCATCTTGCTGAGATCGATAATTTTGGCATCCGCCGGAATGGTTACATTGTTGCCGACCGCCTCGATCTTGCCCGCGCGGATCACGATCGTCTGGCCGACAAGAACCGTGCCGGAGTCAGGATCGATCAGTCTGCCGGCTCGAATAACAGTAACCTGGGCGGCGGCGGGAATAAGCAGCACCCAACAAACCGCGATGAGTTTCAGGCAGGCGCGCACCGCGGTACTTTCACTTTTTTGGGGCATGGTCATTTGCCTCAGGTCGTGTAGGGCGGACACTCCTGTCCGCCGCCCTTGACCTTGTTCTTGATCTTGTTGTTGATCTTGATCCTGATTACCCCAGAGGCTGCCCTATTCCGCCTGCTTCGTAATGTTCAGCAGCACCCCAACGCACATCAAAGTCACAAAAAGCGACGATCCTCCATAAGAAACAAACGGCAGCGGGATCCCCTTAGTAGGCATCAGCCCGAGCACCACGCTGATGTTGATAAAGGCCTGCAAAACGATCATGCTGGTAATTCCAACCGCCAGGAAGCGCCCGAAATTATCCTGGGTGCGCAAAGCCGCCCGCGTACCTCGCCAGAGAAAAATCGCAAAAAGAATAATGACCGCGAGCGCTCCCACCAGCCCCAGTTCTTCGGCGGTAACCGCAAAAATAAAATCGGTGTGCGGCTCCGGAAGATAAAACAGCTTCTGCTTCCCTTCCATCAGCCCAAGTCCGGTGACGCCGCCGGTTGCAACCGCAATCAGCGACTGAATAATGTGGAAGCCAAATCCCTTGGGATCGGCATAAGGATTCAGAAAAGCCAGGATGCGGTCTTTGCGGTAAGAAACGTGAAAGATCAGGAAATAAAGTGGCACCAGCGCAGCCGCGAAAGCGTATCCGAAATAGCGCAACCGAATCCCCGCCACGAAAAGAACGCAAGCCGTAATGCTGGCGCAAGCGATGGCCGTCCCCAGGTCCGGCTGAAAAACAATCAGCCCAAGAAAAACCACGACCGGCGTCACTGCCGGAATCAGCGTATTGCGCCAGTCGTCCATGGCGTTAATTTTATTTTCCAGAAACCATGCCAGAAACAAAATAAGCACCGGCTTAGCCAGTTCCGATGGCTGCAACGAAATCGGGCCGACATGAAACCAGCGGTGCGTGCCATGGGCGCGATCCAGAAAAAAAACCGAGATCAGCAGCAACGTAGTAACGCCCAGCGACAAGAAAACCAGCGCCGGATGCTGCAGCCGTTTGTAATCCACCTTCATGGCGACGACCATCGCGGCCAATCCCGCAACGGCCCAGATCAGTTGCTTGACCAGAAATTCGTAAGCCGAGCCAAACCGCTCCTTGGCCATCACCGCCGAGGCGCTGAAAATCATGACCAGCCCAACAAAAACCAGGATCGTGGTCACCGTAAACATCCAGCGATCGACGCTAACCCGCTTGGCCATAAGAATTCATTTCACCACGGACAAAGAAAGACCGTGAGAGTTTCGCGCAAAGAATTCCAAGAAGGGATAACTGAGTTGGTTCCAACGGGAGATTCGTATCAGGGTATCGCTTTAGCGATACCGGCTAGCTCAGATATCGGACGCCCCTTTAGGGGCTGAGTCGCGACCACCTGAAACGAGTCCCTCGCTATCCCGGATCGACCCACAGCCATCGCATGCACCGTCTCTTTAAAAACGCGCCCGCGATGCTCGTAACTCTGAAACTGATCAAAGCTAGCGCAAGCTGGAGCCAGCAGAACAACGTCGCCCGCAACCGCCGACTCGCTGGCGCGCCGGACCGCGTTCTCCAGAGTTTCCACGTGATCGATTTCGGCCGCTCCCTGAATCTGCGACTCGATCTTCGCCGCCGCGGCCCCAATCGTGTACACCCGCTTCACCCGCTGCCGCAGCAACTCGTTAAGCACGGAGTAATCACTCCCCTTATCCTTGCCCCCAAGAATCAGATGCAAGTGCGGGGGGATATCCGCCGGAAACGCTTCCAGCGCCTTGACCGTCGCATCCACATTCGTAGCCTTGGAGTCGTTGTAATAATCGACGCCCGCAACCCGCGCCACAAACTCCAGCCGATGCTCGACCGCTTTAAAATTCCGCACCGCCTCGCGGATCTCTCCCGGTTGGCACCCAACGATCATGCCAATGGAAACTCCCGCCAGCACGTTTTCGAGATTGTGCGCGCCCTTCAGCCGGACTTCCGCCACAGGCATGATTTCGCGTTCGCCACGACCGTCCCGGAAATAAATCTGCGGGCCGCGCACGAACGCTCCCTTCTCAACTTCTTTCTTGCGGCTGAACCAGAACACTTGCCCCTGAGTCCGCGACGCTAATCCAGCGGTAGTAGCGTCATCGGCGTTCAGCACGGAGAAGTCATCTGCGCGCTGGTTTTCAAAATGCGCGCCTTGGCGTTGACGTAATTCGCAAAAGTCTTGTGCCGATCAAGATGGTCGGGAGTGATATTCAGAATCACCGCAATCCGCGGACGAAATTCAACAATCGTCTCCAGTTGAAAGCTCGATACCTCAAGCACCGTCCAGGTGGAAGACCCAGCCTGATCGACAAAACTGATGGCCGGAGTGCCAATATTGCCGCCCACGAGAGTAGGGAAATTCCCAGCAGCAATAATCTCGCCCGCCAGAGAAGTAGTCGTGGTCTTGCCGTTGGCTCCGGTGATCGCAACAATCGAGCCGGCCAGAAACTGCGCTGCCAGCTCGATTTCGCCGATGACCGGCTCTCCCAGATTGCGCGCCTGCACCAGTTGCGGAGCGTCAACCGGCACGCCGGGACTGACGACGATCAAGTCCTGCCCGCGAAAAGTACGGTCGCCGTGGCCGCCGGTTTCGACCGTGATCCCCTGCTCCAGCAGGACCAGAATTTCATTGCGCAACTCGGCTTCAGGCTTGGCATCCGACACCGTAACCCGAGCCCCCCTCGACTTAAGAAAGAGCGCCGAAGCCACGCCGGATTTGCCCAGACCAACCACGAGCACGCGTTTGTTATTCAGATCCATCAGGTCCAATTGGTAATTTGTAATTTCTAATTTCTAATCTAAAAGCGCCCGTCCGCCAGCGATCTTGAGGTTTAAAATTGCAAATCACAAATTGCAAATTACAAATTTCTTCTACCTCAACTTCAGCGTAGTCAGCGCAAACAGCGCAAACACCAGCGAAGCAATCCAAAACCGCACAATCACCTTCGACTCCGACCACCCCAGCAGTTCAAAGTGATGGTGAATCGGCGCCATCTTGAAAATCCGTTTCTTGCGCAGCTTGTAAGAACCAACCTGCAGGATCACCGACAGCGCCTCGATAACAAAAATCCCGCCAATGAACGGCAACAGCAGTTCCTGCTTGATCATGACCGCGACCGTGCCAATCGCCCCGCCCAGCGCCAGCGAGCCGACATCGCCCATAAACACTTCCGCCGGATGCGCGTTGTACCAGAGAAATCCGATCGCCGAACCGACCATGGCTCCGCAAAAAACCGTGAGCTCGCCGATCTGCGGCATGCGCTGCAATTCAAGGTAGGTGGCAAAAGTGGCATGCCCGCTGAGGTAAGTGAGCACCGCAAGCGCTCCCGCCGCAATCACCGTGCAGCCGATGGCGAGTCCATCAAGTCCGTCGGTAAGGTTCACCGCGTTGCTCGATCCCACAATCACCAGCACCACGAAACCCACAAACGGCAGAAAAGCCAGCGGCCAAAGTTGCGGATAGGCCAGCCATCTCTGGATCACCAGGTCGGGATGAAACTGCTTGAAGAATGGAACCAGCAGCACCGTCGAATACTGGCCGCGATGCTGCAACGCAATCAGCGCAACCGCAATCAGAACGCTGGCCGCGACTTGATAGCCAATCTTGGCGCGCGCAGTCAGTCCAAGATTGCGCCGATGCACAACTTTAAGATAGTCGTCGGCAAAACCGATCGCCCCAAATGCCAGCGTGGAAAACACGGCGATCCAGACAAAAGGATTGGCCAGGTCCGCCCACAGCAAAGTCGGCACCAGAATGGCGATCGCGATCAGCAATCCGCCCATGGTCGGAGTGCCCGCTTTTTTCTGATGCGCCTGCGGCCCTTCTTCGCGGATGTACTGCCCGATCTGAAAATCGCGCAGCCGCTGAATCACGATCGGCCCAACGATCAAGCCGGTGAAAAGCGCGGTGAGACTGGCAAAGGCAGTACGAAACGTCAGATAACGGAAGATGCGAAACGGCGGAAAATAATGGTAGAGCTTCAGGTAGAGCAGCCAGTAGAGCAATCCGCCTCCGACACCAGCTGTCAGCTCTCAGCTGTCAGCTCTCAGTTTCTAGCTTTCCGCGCCTAAGGCGTGGGAAGATTTCTTGCAACGCCACTTTTTCTTTGCCACGTCTCCAGCGCTTTTTCCAGCTTCACGCCGCGCGACGCTTTCAGCAATACCACATCGCCGTCCCGAGTCTCGCGCGCCAGCCACTCGCCCGCTTCTTCCGGAGTCGCGACAAATTCCGCTTCCATCCCCGCCTCGCGAGCCGCATCCACCATCGGTTTCGCCAGGCCCCGCACCCCAACCAGAAACTCCACCGAACCCTCGGCCACATAACGTCCGCACTCGCGATGCAATTCCTCGCTCGTCGCGCCCAGCTCCAGCATTTCGCCGGCGACCACAATTCGCCGTCGCGCGGGCATGGCCGCCAGCGTATCCACCGCGGCCATAAGCGCCTTCGGACTTGAATTGTAGCAATCGTAGAGCACCGTGATGTTACCCACTTGAACGACCTGTCCACGCTTGTCGGCAGGCTGCAGCGTCGGTAGCGCCGCCGCGATCTCCGACGGCGTAATGCCGTGCTCCAGCGCAATCGCGGCCGCGGCCAGCACGTTGTAAACATTGTGCACACCCAGCAGCGGACTCCGCACCGGCTGCCGCTCTTCGCCGCCCAGCAGGCTGACCAGATCGAAGCGCGTGCCCTCGGCGCCCAGACTCTCGATATTTTCCGCGCGCACATCTGCCGGAACACCCGCCGGAACGCCTGCCTCCGCCTTCAAGCCGAACGTGATGACCTTGCCCTTGAAGTCGCGCCCAAACTGGCTCACGTATTCATCGTCGGCATTCAGCACCGCCGTGCCGCCATGCGGAAGCGCCTCAATCAGTTCATACTTCGCGCGTGCGATTCCGGCAATGGAATCGAAGCTCTCCAGATGCACCGGCGCAACATTCGTAACCACGCCCTGATTCGGCTCTGCAATGCGGGCGAGCGCGGCAATTTCGCCGGAGTGCGACATTCCCATCTCCACCACCGCAAGATCATATTCCGGCTCCAGCGTCAGCAGACCCAGCGGCAGGCCAAAGTGATTATTGAAATTCCCCTTGGTACGATCCACGCGGAATTTCGTCGCGAGCAAATGCGCCATCGCTTCTTTGGTGGTCGTCTTGCCCATCGAACCCGTAATGCCGATGGCCGTCTTGCCCCAGATTTTTCGGACCGCCGTCGCCAAAGTCTGGAGCGCTGTCAGCGTGTCATCAACGGCAATCACGCCAGCCGAGCTCGGCGGAGCCCGAAGTTCGAATAGCGCTCCACCTGATCTTTCCGCACGACCGCAGCAATCGCACCCCGGCTCAGCGCCTGCTCCACGAAATCGTGACCGTCCAGCCGCTCGCCCTTGACTGCAAAAAAAAGTTCACCGGGCCGCACCGTGCGCGAGTCGATCGAATATCCCTCGGCCATCGCGGCGCCATCGTATCGACCGGCCCCGGAAACAAATTCGCAATACGCGCGAGAGTAAGTTTCATACCGCCGTCCCCGCCTTCGCAGCGCTCTTACAGTCGTAGCCGAGCATCTTCAAACTCTCACGCGCCACCTCTACGTCGTCGAACGGAATCGTTCCCTCGCGGCTGATCTGCACTTTTTCATGTCCCTTACCGGCCAGCAGCACGATGTCGCCCGGAGTTGCCTGGTGCAGGGCGAGAGCGATAGCCTTGCGGCGGTCAGGTTCCACGGAATATTTTGTGCCCGACTTTTGCACTCCAACCAATGCATCGTTCATGATCGCCAGCGGATCCTCCGAGCGCGGGTTGTCGGAAGTTAGTACAACAAAGTCACTGCCCTTGCCCGCAGCCTCGCCCATCAATGGACGCTTCGCGCGATCGCGATCGCCGCCGCACCCAAAAAGCGTGATTACCCTGCCCTTGACCCTGTCAACGCCGCCGGCGCGAGCCACAAAATCGCGAGCCATCGCCGTAAGATTGCGGAGCGCGTCGTCGGTGTGCGCATAATCCACCACCACCGTGAAAGGCTGGCCGCAATCCACGCGCTCAAAGCGGCCCGGAACACTGGCCAGCTCAAAAATTCCCTTCGCAATCGCCTCCGCCGGACAATCGCGCGCGTACCCCGCAGCCGAAGCTGCAAGCACGTTGTACACATTTACGTTGCCGATCAGCGGAGTCCACATCGCAATCTTCCCCGCCGGCGTCACCATCTGAAAGCGCGTTCCCCGCGGAGTGATCTCAACCGCCTCGGCATGAAAATCGCCGGACGTCAGGCCATACGAGAGCACCACGGAACTCTTCTTCTTGCAAAGCTTCACCAGCTGCCGCCCGTACTCATCGTCAATATTAAGCACGGCAGCACGCGGCGGTTCCGTGCCGCAGCCTTCAAACAGCACCTGCTTGGCGCGGAAATAGTTTTCCATCGTGCCGTGGTAATCGAGATGATCGCGAGTGAGGTTCGTGAACACCGCAACGTCAAAAGGAATTCCGAATACGCGCTCTTGCTCCAGCGCATGGGATGAAACTTCCATCACCGCCTCGGTGACTCCCACGCCCAATCCCTCGGCCAAAAGCCGGTTCAACTCGAGCGATTCGGGAGTGGTGTGCGGTGCGGGAAGAATTTTTCCAGCAACGTGATATTCGATGGTCCCAACCAGCGCCGTCTTGCGGCCGGCCGCCAGCAATATGGATTCAATCAGAAAGGCAGTAGTGCTTTTTCCGTTCGTCCCGGTAATTCCGGTATTCGCAATCCGCTCGGCAGGACGTTTGTAGAAATTCGCGCTCAGCCGCGCCAGCGCGCGCCGTCCGTGCACCACTTGCGCCCAGGCAACGTTGGACCGCGGCGCCTCGTCCGCGGAGTCGGTAACGACGGCAACCGCTCCGGCCGCGATCGCTTGATCAATGAACCGATTGCCATCGCTGGTCTCGCCCTTCATGGCAACAAAAACCGTGCCCGGACGCACCCGCCGCGAATCGTATTCCACACCCGCAACCGCCGGGTTTCCGCTCTGGGAGAGGACCTCGGCGCCCTGCAGCAGTTGTTGGAATGTCATTGGAGTGATTATAACCAGCCGGCATTTCTACCTGCCGAAACGCACGGTGACGCGCGATCCGGCCGCCACGTGCGCGCCCGCCAAAGGCGATTGTTCGCGAGCCACCCCGCTGCCGATGGCGTCCAGGTCGAGTCCCGCATCCTGCGCCGCTTCAATCGCAACCCGCAAGTTTTTTCCGAGAAAGGACGGCACCTCGATGCCTCCTTCTTCCACGTCGAGAACCACCGTCCCGCCCGCCGGTAATTTCTGCGGAGATGAATCTCCGGATTGCGCCACCGGAAAACTTGCACCCGGCGAATTTGTAGCGGCCGAGATGTTGCTGTCGATGAATTTGCCGCTGCCGCCGGCGCAGTGTTCTGCGCCAAGTGATCCGCGTCCCTCGCGGTCGGCGCGGCCGAAACAACCTGCGCGCCAATCGGGCCCGGCTTAACCGCTGCGGGACTGGCAGGCGCCTCGTCCGCATCCGCCATATCCAGACTAGCGCCCAGATGATCGGGCGAACTCTCTTCCAGGCTCGCGTCCGGAACATTGCGCCGGGCGAGCAACAGCTGGCGGCTCGCCGGCAGCTGAACGTCATGCGGAACATGCAGATACTCCAGCACCTGCTGCGCGATCGCGCTGGAACACGGGCGCGGAAACCTGGCCTCCCTGATGCAGGCCAACGGCAGAATCGAGAATCACGACGACCGCGATCTGCGGATCATTGATCGGAGCGAACCCAGCGAACGACGCGACGTAGTCTTGGTTTTCGAATACTTGCCGGTTGCTGGATCGACCTTCTGCGCCGTGCCGGTTTTTCCGGCCGAAGTGTAGCCCTCAAGAAGCGCCTTGCGGCCAGTGCCGTGCAGCACGACGCCTTGCAGCATCTGCCGCATCTGGGCGGCAGTAGAGCGACGAAATCACGCGCGTGCCCTCGACCGGCTGAAAGGCAATCGTTTGCGGAGCATTCTGCGGCTGCGATCGTCCCCGCAACAATGCGCGGCGGAACGCGCACGCCGTCGTTGGCGATGGTCGAAATCAGAGACGCCGAGAGTTGCACCGCCGAGACGCCAATCTCCTGCCCCATGGAGATGGAGGCGAACGAAACTCTTCGACCAGCGCGTCGACCGGCTTGGTCAAGCCGCGGGTTTCGCCCGGAAGCTCGATACCGGTGTGCTGGCCGAATCCGAAGGCGCGAATGTATTTGTAGAAGCGGTCGTTTCCGAGACGCATGGCCACTTTGATCGCGCCCACGTCGCTCGATTCCGCGATGATGTCGGCAACGGAGAGCATCGCCGTGCGGCGTGCTGTCGCGAATGCGCATGCCGTTGATCACGATCGAACCCATCTGGCAGTCGAACATTTCGTCGGGCCGCGTGACTTTCTCTTCCAGTCCGGCGGAGATCGTGACCATTTTGAAGGTCGATCCGGGCTCGTAAATGTCGCTGACAGCGTGGTCTTTCAGCGTCTCGGGGCGATTTCCTTGCGATTATTGGGATTGAATGTGGGCCGATTGGTCAGCGCCAGAATTTCTCCGGTGTGAGGATTCTCGACGACCACGGTGCCGGCGATGGCTTTGCGTCTCTTCCATTCGCGCGCTCCAGTTCGCGCTCGGCGATGTACTGAATGTTCTGATCGATCGTGAGGACTACGCTGTTGCCCGGCTCCGGCTCTTTTTCAACGCTCGCAAACCAGTGCTTGCGCGCGTCCACGGAAATCATCAGCTTCCCAGGCTTGCCTTGCAGTTGCGAATTAAACTGCCGCTCTAATCCGCTCAGCCCCTGATCGTCCGTCCCTACATAACCCAGCACCTGCGCCGCCAGTTCGCGCTTGGGATAAAAGCGCTTCGGCTCTTTCTGAAAGTGGACCCCCTGCAAATTCAGCGCGCGGATGCGATCAATCGATTCCGCATCGGCCTTCCGCGCCACCCAGCAAAAAGTCTTGTGGGCGCGGCAATCAGCGAGCACGACGCGCGGATCTTCCTGAGTGATGCGGGTGATCAGGCTGATGGTGTTGGCGAGATCCGGAGCTTCCGAAGGCACAACAAACGCCGAGTCCACCTGAATCGACATTGCCAGCTCACGTCCGGCGCGATCGTAGATGACGCCGCGTTTCGCCGAAAGGTCAAAGCTGCGCTGCTGCTGATGTTGCGCTCGGCGCTCAAAATCGCCGTAGCAGAAAATTTGCAGGTAGACGAGCCGCAAGCAGATCGCCAGCAGCCAGAAGCACAGAAATCCAGACAAGGCATAGAGCCTGAATCGTGCGCTATTTGAAGAGGTACGAGCCACAGGTCGGGTCCCAGGTGCTCAGGTGTCAGGTGTCAGGTCTTAGGTCTTAGGTCTTGGCTCTTAGTCGGACGTGTCGCTTTTCCTGACACCTGACACCTAAGACCTAAGACCTGATTCACTGCGCTGATACCACCGCGACCGGAGCCGCGCTGGCCATCACCGGTGCCGCCGTATCGCTGGCGGAATCCATGCGGATCACCTGACCCGGCTGCGGCGATTGCAGGCCCAGCTTGCGCGCCATCACATCAATTCTTTCCGGATCGCGCAGCGACGCTTCTTCCAACCGCAACGCTCGGTTCATTTCCGTCAGGCCATCGCGCTGCGACCGCAGCGTCTCGATCTTGTATCCGTATTCAATAGCGCGGAAATGCTGCAGCGCGTATCCCATAACGAGCAGAAATAGGACGCAGAGCGCGAACGCGAACTGCTTCATCTCGCGCTCGCGGCGCGGGTCTTCGACCTTTACCTGGCGCGAGTTGTCGATGGTCTTGCGAAAATAAATTTCCGGAGTCCCCACCCAGCAGGACTTGCGCCGGATAGAAGGTGCTGCGATTTGGATTGCGACGGCGCTCATGATTTATGCCACCCCAACAAATTTGGAATCGTAGTCGACGTTTTCTTGAACGGAAGGCAGCCAGGACTCAACCCCCGACGCCTCGGCCAGTAATGATTCGACAAGCAATGGTTCGACGAGATAAGGTTCGACGAGATAGGCCCCGTCCGATTGCGCTCTCCGTTCAGCGCGCTCGACCGTTGCCATCAAATCTTCAATAAGTGTGCCGGTAAATGTCATTGCGTGGATCCCAGTTTTTCCTCTCCGGACGCGGCCTTGTTTTATTTTTCGTGGCCGCTCCGGAAAAACTCCACCACAGAGTCTTTAGAGTCTTTCTAAATTCTTATCCCGGCACGCCGTACTATCACCGCACCGGGTGCCCGGCAGTTTCTCCGGGGCAAACTAAATCTGACTAAGCTCAAACTCGTTCCGCCGCCCGCATCTTCGCGCTTCTCGACCGCGGATTGCGATCAATCTCTTCTTCGCTGGCCGTCAGCGGCTTCTTCGTCAGCAGCCGGTACCAGCCCTGCTTCGCACCCTCGCGAAGTGCATCTTTGACGATCCTGTCTTCAAGCGAGTGAAAGCTGATCACCACCAGCCTCCCGCCCGGCTTCAGCACCCGGGGCGCCGCGTCCATCAGCGCCTTCAGATCGTCCAGTTCACGGTTTACGAATATTCGGAGAGCCTGAAAAGTTCTGGTCGCCGGATGAATGCGCTCATGCTTCATTGACCGGGCCGCGGCCGATACCACCTCGACAAGTTGTTTCGTCGTGCGTATCGGCCGCGACCGGACAATGGCTCTGGCGATTCTCCGCGACCTCCTTTCCTCACCGAATTCGTAAATCACATCGGCCAGCTCGCGCTCGTCGATGTGGTTTACCACTTGTTCGGCGGTCTCGCCGGACATCGGGTTCATCCGCATGTCCAGCGGTCCTTCCGCCTGAAAACTAAATCCCCGCGCCGCGTCCGAAAGCTGCAAACTGCTAACCCCCAGGTCGGCGAGAACGCCATCCAAAGAAGCCGGAGCGCAACGCTCACCCACTTCCGCAAACGACGAATGAATCAGCGAAACCGTAGGCCAATCAGAATTCGTTGACCGCTCCGCGGTCGCCGATCCCTCGCCAGCGCCTTCACTGAGAACTGAAAACTGAGAACTGAGAACTGTCCTCGCCACTTCCAGCGCCGCCGGATCCTTATCGAAGCCAATCAAATGTCCCGGTGCGCCGAGGCGTTTTGCGATTTCGTAACTGTGCCCGCCCAGCCCCACCGTGGCATCCAGATAAGTTCCGCCACGCTTTACCGCTAGAAAATCGATCGCTTCTTTTAAAAGAACCGGGACATGGCCACCCGTTGTTGCAACCGCTCCATGCCCACCCCGCTCGGGGGTGTTGTCTGAATCCGTATCCGTTTCCACTAGATGCCCAGGTCGTCGAGCGTCTTGATGTCTTCATCCGTGAAAGGCTCTTGGATCTCCTTGTCGAGCGCTTCCATGTTCCTCACTTCCAGGTAAGTCAGATTGCCGAGCACTGCCACTTCCCCGCGAATCTGCGCCGCCTCGCGCAAAATCTGCGGAATCAGCAGGCGCCCCTGCCCGTCCATCTCCACGACCTGCCCGTAATAATTCGTGCGAGTTAAAAACTTCTTCTTCGTCGGGTTGAAGGTTGACAGCGCCGCCAGCCGCTGCTCGATCCGCTCCCATTCCTCGAAGGGATACACTTGAGCAACAACTCCGTCCTGACTTGTGATGTAAAATTTCTGGGCATATTTCTCGTCGATCACGCGCTTGTATTCCGCCGGGACTTTTAACCGTCCCTTTTCGTCGACGCGCGTTGGATGATTTCCGCGAAACATGTGCCCTGCTCGCTGCTCTTGATGAAAACGACGGGGGCCGTTTATTCATGGC
Organism: uncultured Acidobacteriaceae bacterium; assembly: GCA_963826845.1. Lineage (GTDB taxonomy): Bacteria > Acidobacteriota > Terriglobia > Terriglobales > Acidobacteriaceae > Acidiflorens. The sequence goes on along the minus strand of CAWGYS010000011.1, from coordinate 86,152 downwards.
TGCTACCACAGCCACAAGCACGAGGGAGGTAGAAGCGGCGTCAAATGCAGTGGATTCGGGTTCGTTGGGTCGATTTAGCGCGTTTTTGTCGGTGTCAGTCTCGGAAACCACTGGCCCCTCGAAAGTTAGCGTTCTTACCCACGACCTCTAATGTTTACTCCACTTTCAACCACTTTTGTCCACATCCTACGCCTAAATCGTTTGTTGTCAATAAGAAAGTTTAAGGTTGAGGCCCCGTTTGGACATGCTCCGCGCGAAGCGCGAAGCCTTGTGGTTAACCAGAAAGATGACCACTAGGGCTTGTGTTTAAGCTCTAGATTCATTCGCCCTTTATTCGCTACGATTTTTCTTGCATTCCGCAGCCGCTATTGATTTTCCTGTGCAAAACGCGCTGGTTCGTATCAGGGCTTCGCTTTAGCGATGCCGAATTCCCGTTAAAGGCAGATGGCCTCTAGGGGCTGTACGGCAACTCCGAGGAATTTCCAGCTTTCAAGCCACGCCGGCGCGTCGCCACACATCGTCCGAGATATTCGCACCCGTAACCACAAGAACCACGCTCCCACCATCGAGTGGAGGACGAGCCAGAAAAGCCGCAGCAGCCGCCGCGCCCGCCGGTTCGACAAGCACGCCTTCCTCTCGGTAAAGATGCGCGATCGCCTGAACCATCTGCTCCTCGCTCACCAGCACCACCTCGTCCACCAGCTCCCGAATCGCCTGAACATTCCGCGCATCCGGAGTGCGAGTAGCAAGTCCATCGGCGCAAGTGTCGCAAGTGTCGGTCGGCACGACCCTCCCTTCTTTCCATGACAGGTAGTAAGAAGGAGCACGCTCGGCCTGCACTCCGACGACCCTCACTTTCGGAGACAGCTGCTTGACAGCCGCAGCAACGCCGCGAATCAACGCCGTGTCCCCCATGGGAACATAAACGGCGGAGACCGCCGGCACCTGCTCGACAATCTCAAGGCCAATCGTCGCCGTGCCCACCGGCACATCGGGATCGGTGGCATCGTTCAAAAAATAGACTCCAGGCCGCGACGAATAAGCCGAAGCCGCGTCAAACGCCCCCGCCAGATCGCCCGCTCCACTCTCCACAATGCGCGCCCCAAGATCGCTGATCTTCCGCCGCTTCACCGGATTCGGTTTCGTAGGCAAGAAAATAGTCGCGGGCACGCCCAGCGTTTTCGCCGCGAAAGCCACGGCCGCTCCGTGATTGCCCGTGCTCGAAGCGGTCACCTCCTTGACCCGGCGTCGCGCCAGATTCACCGCAAGCGCGTATAGCGCCCCTCGCGGTTTGAATGATCCGGTGGGCAACTCCGTTTCGACCTTCAGATGAACCGCCATACCTGGCGTGGACAAAGGTCCTGACAACGACCGGGCAGCGACCATCCGCGTCACCGGCAGGTATTGGTCAAGCAGCTTCCGCGCTTCACGAACGGTTCGCAAATCAGGAAAAATCGCCATTGGGCTCCATCAGATCGAGTTCACTTTCGCATATCGCAGGCAGCCGGTCGAGTCCAGGCTGGCACCTTGCCGAAGACTCCACCGCCTAGCCCCATTGGGGTAAACTTGTGCCGAATTCAAGCCAGCACAAACAGGAGGACACCATGAAGCAGAATACGATTCGAGTATGGCTGGGCGGCATTGCCGGCGGCGTAGTCTGGATTGCCTGGGGCTTCTTCGTCGGAATGAAACAGGCTCCGCTCTACGAGGCCATGCAGAAACAAGGCCTGTTCCTGAAAGAGCCGCGTTACTCGCTGTTCACGCCGCTCTGGATCCTGCTGATATTCGTGATGTCAATTCTCATCGCGCATCTCTACGTGTGGGCGCGCGCCACCGCCGGCCCCGGCCCGAAAACGGCTCTCAAAATCGGAATGATCGTAGGATTCTGTGCCGGCGTCCCCGGCAACTTCGGCCAGGCAGCCTGGTCGCCGATTCCAACCGCGTTGCCGCTCGGATGGATGCTCGATATGTGGGTAGGCTCCATCCTCGCCGCGTTAGTCGCAGGCTTCCTATACAAAGAGTAGGCACGGATGTACGGATTAACAGGACCGCGCGATGAAATCACACGGTGGCGCAAGGGCGCCTCGAATCTGTATCGCAACCCAGGCTCTCACCGGCAAGAGCCGCGAAGCGGCGTGAGAATGCAGCCCACGGCGCAAGCCGTGGGTAAGAATGCGGCGACCACCGAGCCCCAGCGGGGCGAAAGACCAGTTGCGACAAAGACTCGAGGACATCCGCGGCTCCACTTATTTCGCCGCTTCGACAAAAACCGCCGTGCCATACGCCAGAACTTCCGTGACTCCCTGCATCACCTCGGTCGCATCATAGCGAGCGCCGACCACGGCGTTCCCCCCAATCTCCGCCGCATGTTGCAGCATCAGGTCAAACGCTTCGGCGCGCGTCTTCTCGCACAGATTAGTCAGGAGTGTAATATTGCCCCCGACCAGCGTCTGGAGCCCCGCTCCGATCGTCCCAAAAATCGACCGCGAACGCACCACGATCCCGCGCACCACGCCCAAAGTGCGCGTCACCCGAAAGCCGTCAAGCTCGAACTGCGTAGTCACCATGTTATGCGCGACCATACGTCCTCCCGCGCCCACGGCATAGTTGCCCATCGCTCTTCCTCCGAAAATAAGATTAGTCGCTTTAACAACGCTTCATTCTAATGCAGCGCCGATCAAGACCCCGAAACCTGAAACCTGAATTTTCCTGTCAAGCCCCCATTTGATCGATTTTCCCGGTAACTCATTGAATAGGTAAGGAAAATAAACCAGCAAACCGTGTCGGGGTGGGTAGGTAGGAATTGATACAATAGATATATAGATGAAGAAAAGGGTGCGGATCCACTCCCGCACCCTTTTTCTATTGCTTTCCGCATTCCTGCAATAAGAGCGCAAGCCAGAACCAACTCCCAGCCCCAAGTCCACCAGAACCTGAAACCCAAGACCCAAGACCCAAGACCTAAGACCTGAGACCTAAGACCTGTGTCCCAAAGGAGCCACAATGCCGACTTATCCCGTAACCATCCGCCGCTGCCAGCACATCAAAGTCAACGGCATCCAATGCGGATCGCCCGCCAAACGCAACGAAATGCATTGTTTCTTCCACGAGCAATGCCGCCTCATGAGCCGCCGAATTAACATGAAGTTCAGCGAGGAGGGCGTCTTCGAGCTCCCCACCCTCGAGGACGCAAACTCCATCCAACTCTGCCTCAACGACGTCATGCGCATGGTCGTCACCCGCCAGATCGATCACCGCATCGCCTCTCTAGTCCTGCGCGCCCTGCGCATCGCCGCCGACAACGTCAAGTTCACTTCACTGGAGCCGAAGCCAACCTACATCGTCATCGATCCCAAGTCCGTCGAGCATCGTCCCCTGGGCGCCACCGCCTGGTCCACCGTCGAAGGCCAGGAGTACGACATCGAAGAAAACCGAGAAGTACCGAAGGAACAGCAGAAGCATGACGTGCCGAAACATGACTTGCAGAAGAATGACAAGCCGAAAAAAGAAGCGAAGCAAAACCCCCCGCGAACGCCGGAAGACCTGGCCTGCGAACGCGACTGGAAACGGCTAGTCGAGGGCGTAGGGCGCGATCCAAATTTCCTGGACACCCGCAGGCCCGCCCCCACCACCGCACAACCACCCCAGACCAGCCCGCCGTCAGCCGAGAGCCAGGAACTGAGACCCGAGAACCAGGAACCAACAACTAGGAGCGGCGAACTGGTAACCGAGGATCACCCCTAACTCCTTATTCCAGAATATTTTCCATATAAGCCCTTTTAAACTCAAAGATTTAGGAGGAATTTCGAGCTAAAACCATGATTCTAAACAAAAGAATATCTATTTTTCTTCAGCGCCAGCCGCGAAGCGGCGCAAGAACGCAGCCCACGGCAGCCCCAGCCGCGGAGCGCCGCAAGAAGGCAGCCCACGGCAGCCCCAGCCGCGAAGCGGCGTAAGAGTGCAGCCCACGGCGCAAGCCGTGGGTAACGAGCGCGAGGCCACCAAGCCCCAACGGGGCGAAAGACACCGCGACTCCTAACCAATCGCCCTCTATATAATGATCCTTCTTTTTCTCGGAGGGCCCAATGTTCTCGCGCCGTAGCTTCCTGCAATCCGGTTCCCTGGCCGCCGGCATCAGCGTAGCCCTGCCCAAGCTGGCCCAGGCGGCCGACTGCGACAAATCCCTGCCGCCTGCCCTAGCCGCACTCCAAACTCTGCGCGCAGAAGCCAAGCCCATCACCGTCGAAGAGCGCACCGCGCGCCAGGAAAAAGCCCGCCGCCTGATGACCGAGAACAATCTGTCCGCCGTCCTGCTTGCTCAGGGCACGTCCCTCGCCTACTTCACCGGCATCCGTTGGGAAGGTGGAGAACGCCTCTTCGCCATGGTGTTGCCCGCGAAAGGCGAAGCGTTTTATGTATCTCCCGCGTTTGAGGAAGACCGCGCCCGCGAGCAACTAGCGAAAGCGCCCGACGGCAGCCATCCCGACCTGCGCGTCTGGCAGGAAGACGAAAGCCCCTACGCCCGCGTAGCCCAGGGACTCACCGACCGTGGCATCGCCAGCAGCACCATCGGCCTCGAGGAGACGATCAAGTTTCTCTTCACCGACAACCTGCGAAAAGCCGCGCCCAGCGCCACCTTCACCAGCGCGACTCCAGTCACCGCCGGATGCCGCATGATCAAGAGCCGCCACGAAATCGACCTCATGCGCCTGGCAGCGAAGGTCACGCTGGCAGCCTACGAGGCAACGTATCGTTCAATGAAAGTGGGCATGACCCAGCACGACGTAGGAGAGATGCTCGAAACCGCGCACCGCAAGCTCGGTTTCGAAGGCGGAGCCGAAGTGCAGGTTGGCGAGTTCTCCTCGTTCCCTCACGGCTCAATCGCGCCGCAGGTCATCAAAGAGAGCACGATCGTGATGATCGACGGCGGCTGCTCGGTGGAAGGCTATCAGTCCGACATAACGCGCACCTTTGTTCTCGGCAAAGCAACTCCAAAGATGAAGCAGGTCTTCGACATCGTGCACCAGGCCCAGAGCGCCGCTCTGGCCGCTGCGAAGCCCGGAGCAGAAGCCGGCTCCGTTGACGCCGCCGCGCGCAAAGTGATCACCGATGCCGGCTACGGCCCCGACTACAAATACTTCACCCACCGCCTCGGCCACGGCATGGGCATGGATGGCCACGAGTGGACTTATCTGGTTCGCGGCAACAAGACGCTACTTCAGCCGGAGATGACTTTCAGCGACGAGCCCGGCATTTACATCCACGGAGAATTCGGCATCCGCCTCGAGGACGACATGCACATCATGGAAAGCGGAGCCGAGTTATTCACTCCGCAAAGCCCATCTCTGGAGAATCCGTTCGGGAAGTGATAGTGGAGAAGTAACGGCGGGAAAGTGTAGAACTTATTTCTGCGGAACGCTGTAGTGCGAAGCCAGAACCTGCCAGGTTTTCCCAGACCTCACCCAGACATCGGTCAGCCGGTCGTGGTACTCGTAAGGCTTATGTTTGGAGAGTCCCTTCTCGTGATAAGCCCCGGTGACAATGACAATATGTCCGCCGCCGCGAACCCGCACCCGCAAGTCCGACAACTCTGCCACTTCGACCTGCACCGTGGAGTCAGCGCTGTGGGTGATATAGCCCGCCTTGCTGTAGGTATTGCCATCCTCAACCGTGATGACAAAATCTTCGGTCAGTAGCGAGGAAAGCAAATCAATGTCCCGCTGCTTGTACGCCTCAGTCCATTTCTCTTCGAGCTTGCGCACTTCCGTCTCCGCGTCACCGGCCTCTTGCGCAGCCGACCGAATCGTCAGACAAAGCAGCAAGCCAAGAACCAGCCTGGACGCCGTGCGTAGCCTCATGCCATCTATGTCACATCAACGCGGTCACACGGGCAAGTTCCTTACGTAACCGCTTACCTGGGTGAGGAGGGATCCAAGACAGGGCACCCTTCGTTGCGCGCGGTTGCAAGCAGCACCTTGTCAGCACACACGAACGTGGGCTCCTCAGTTCCGGAAACCGAACGGAGCACCAAGTAGCCCGCAAGTTGCACGGCGTCGTACCCCCTGAGCGGGTAACTGTCGATCAGGGCCGATGCCACGTCTAACAAGGAATCCGAGAACGGCTGGATGAGAAATTTACCCTCCGCGTGACGGCGGAAGGACTCAATCAATTCATCGGCCGAATTGTCGGGAATCTCGCCGCGACGCTGACGTCCTCGGATTGCGGATCGGAACTCGACCTGCGCCACCGACAGAATGGCAAATCGATGGCCCGCGTCGCTGGCGGTGAGGTCAAGCAGTCGATCTGTGCCCGCCTCATACACGTAAAGCTTGACGAGAGCGCTGGTTTCTAAGTAGTAAAGAGCCAATCCTCAACGCCTCTCCCGCAGAATGGTAGCGGACAGTGGCTCACCTTTGATGTGAATTGGATGGAAATCCAGGTCGTTCTTCGGATGTCCAAGCACCTCCTGCACCTCAGGCATCAACCGATTTAGGCGGATGCTCGTGACCGGGAACTGGGGAGATTTTGGGTTCGGAACCGGCTTCTTGAGGATTAGCCGCTTGTCAATCGCTGAACGAAGCACGCTCTGACGCTCCACGTCGGAACGAATGGACGGGACATCCTCCAGCGGAAGAATCTCATCGCGGAACTTCTTTAGAGAAACAAAACTCCAACCCGGAGTCGACTCCGCACGATCCAAGGCCTTCAGTAACTCGGCCTCGGCAGGATGTACTTGAATGCCCGTGCCGGTGGGACTTTGGAAACTTTCTGCAGAGGTATTGCTGCTGACAGACGCGATTCTCGACGGGGGGAGCGCTGCGGTTTGAGACACTGCTTCCTCGGCCGTGGAGGGCTCCAGCCAGAACTGCATGCGACCTGTGCCGGGAGCCCAAGTACTAGCGCCCGCGTTGCTCGGTTGCTTTCGCCCGTTGGCCCGCAAGAGAGAAACGCGTAACCTGAAATTTTCGGGGACAGAGTAGCCGTGCTGCTTCAAAGCTGTCTTTAGCGGGGCTTCTACGTCTTGGGCAAGCTGCGGCTCGACCTGCTTGATACTAAGCTTCTTCATTATCCTTAACCTCTAGCTTTAGAATATGCACGGGGTGGAACCTCGACGTATATATATAATATGATCGAGAAAAGTCGCTTGTCAAGGGGAATCTTCAGCAGTTCGTTTCCCATCACTCCACCACCCACGCCCGCATCCGCCGCAGCAGCGACGCCGGCGCTTCCGCCTCCAGCAGCACCAACCCATCCTGATACTGGCGCGAGTAGATGCGGGCGCCAGCCTGTAACTGGGCCAGCATCTTGCCCTCTTTTTGCGGGATACGCAGACGAACGCGCTCGGGCCGGTCTCCTTCAAGAACCGCGTCAATGCGATCGAACAGAGTGGTCAGCCCGATGCCCTTCGCGGCCGAGACATGGATGGTCAGTTCATCATCACGCAACGACTCCCGCTGTTTTGGCAGCAGCAGGTCAATCTTGTTCATCACCCGCAGCCGTGGCTTCTTGTCAGCCTCGAGTTCTTTCAGGACGCTCTCCACCTGCGCATCCTGCTCAGCCGAAACCGGGCTGCTGGCATCCGATACCTGCAAGATGAGCGTCGCTCGCTGCACCTCTTCAAGCGTGGCGCGAAAGGCCGAAACCAGCGTATGCGGAAGATGCCGGATAAATCCGACCGTGTCGGAAAATAGGACCTTGCGCTTGGAAGGTAGCTCAGCGCCGCGAATCGTCGGATCAAGCGTGGCAAACATGCGCGACGACGCCACCACGTTCGACTTGGTAAGCGCATTGAACAGCGTGGACTTCCCCGCGTTCGTATACCCCACCAGCGCAACCGTAGCCACCGGAACCGATTCGCGCCGTTGCCGCTGTTGCGCCCGCACGCGCCGCACATTTTCGATTTGCTGTTTGACGTGCCGAACCCGGCGGAAGATCTTTCGCCGGTCGGTCTCCAGCTGAGTTTCGCCCGGTCCGCGAGTGCCGATGCCGCCGCCCAGCTGCGACATTTCCACGCCGCGCCCCGCCAGCCGCGGCAGCATGTATTCCAGTTGCGCGAGTTCCACTTGCAGCTGACCTTCACGCGTGCGGGCATGTCGCGCGAAGATATCGAGAATCAGCTGGGTGCGATCGATGACCCGCGTCTCGACAACGCGCTCGATGTTGCGCTGCTGCGAGGGTGAGAGGTCGTGGTCGAACAGAATCACGTCCGCAGAAACCGACGCGGCCGCGCCCGCAATCTCCTCCAGCTTGCCCTTACCGATCAGCGTGGCCGGGTCGGGCCGGTCCTTGCGCTGCGTGAACTCGCCTGCAATTTCGGCGCCCGCGCTGGCCGCCAGCGAACGCAGTTCGTCGAGCGAATCTTCGGAAGTAAAATCGGAAGCGAGGTCAGGAGAAAGACCGGGGCCGACATTCCGCCCTGAATCCGCCGGCACAGGCGACGACTCCGCAGCCGAGGCGGCCACGTTGGCGGCATGATCTCGAGCCGCCTGAGCACCGGGCGGAATGACTTTCGAACCTTTGCCGCGCCCTCGAGTGCGAAACTCCACCCCCACCAGGAACGCGCGCTCCCGCTGCTCCGATGGATTCGGAACCGCCTTCGACGTTCTTCGCCTGTCCTTTTGCGAACCATCGCCGCGGTTCAATCTGGAGTCATCTCGACGCAAGCAAACTCACTTCATCCTTCAGTACCCGAAGCGGCTATCGCAGTCGGTGCTGCCTCAGGTGGCGCGCCACCCCCCGGCTTCGAATCCCCGTGGATGTGGGCCCCGCGCGAGATGACGACGGTTGAAATCGCATGTTTGAAAATGAGCTGCTCCTGATTGCTGGTTTCGAGAACTACCGAGTACTTGTCAAACGATCGGATGCGGCCCGTCAGCTTCACCCCGCTGACCAGATAAATCGTAATGTTGTGCCGTTCCTTTCGTGCCGTGTTGAGGAAAGAATCCTGAATATTCTGCTGTGCCGGCTTGGCTTCCATATGCCGATCTCCTTTTTTGCTTTCGATGCTGCGCCATTGAGCACGGGGAGGGCAAATTGGCTACAGCTCTCTCTTGTCGGCTCCTACAATACGGCCTTGTCCCGCGCTTTTCAACTTCCCGCACAACAATATTTCGGGGGACGTCCTCGCAACTGGCGCGCCCGGCAGTCTGTCTGCGTCCGCCTGCCCGGAACGATGGCCCAACTGGTGGATGGTTTCCTTTGTGTGCCCTGGTGTCCCTGGTGGTTAACGATTTCGCAAACTGATCCACTACCGGGAAGTCGCTGGTGTTTCATTTCCCCAGCAAGCCATCTACAATCGTCAGTTCCAGAACGACGCTTCAGAACAGGAGCCCCCAACTTGATCGAGATCAACTTCCCCTCCGACGCCAAGACTAACCTCGAGATGCTGTTTCGTTGGCTGCACTTTATCGGCGGCATAACCTGGCTCGGCCTGTTGTATTTCTTTAATCTGGTTAACGTCCCGTTCATGAAGGAGCTCGATCCCACCACCAAAGGCAAAGTCCTGCCCAGCCTGATGTCTCGCGCGCTCTGGTGGTTCCGTTGGGCATCGGTGCTCACCGTGCTTGCGGGCCTCGCATACTGGGGCAACATCGTCGCCGCCGACGCCGCCAACGGCGGAGCATCTTCCGGTGGTCCCATGGGAACCTTCTTCGGCATTTGGACCGTCGTCTGGGCGCTGATGTATGCCTGCACCATTCCCGGCAAAGGAGCGCTCGACAAATGGCCGGTGTTAGCCGTGATTTACACCGTCATAGTAGTCGCGGCCTCCTGCCTGTTTCTGCGCCTTAACAGTCATGGATGGGAGAGCAATCGCCTGCTAGCCATCGGCATCGGCGGCGGCATGGGTTGGGTGATGATGCTGAATGTCTGGGGCGTAATCTGGCGCGCGCAGAAGAAGATCATCAAGTGGACGGCCGACAACGCCGCCAACGGCACAGCCATTCCAGACAAAGCGAAGTATCTCGCGCGGCAAAGTTTTCTAATCTCGCGCGCGAACTTCGTCCTCTCGTTCCCCATGCTGTTCCTGATGGGAGCCGCGAGCCACTATCCGATGTTTGGGAAGTAGGTTTGGTAAGTAGCTTTGGCAAGTGATCGTTTGTCTAGGAGGAAGTCGTTCAGGAGGCAGTGAGCTGTACTCTGAACGCCGCCGGAGTCATCCCCGTCGCTCTGCGGAACAAGTAAAGCTAACGAACCCGAGCAGGGCGCGTCTAGAACAAAGACAACCTACGTTAGCCCTACTACGCGACGTGGACGCATGCGAGAGGAAACTTCATGATTCGTTACGGCGCGTTGCTTTGCCTGTCGGCCTTGTTCTTGGCCCGATCACTAGCTGAAGACGCCGCCAAAGCGGCCCCCAACCATTCCACCGCACCTGTATATACGGCCGACGGCCGCCTCGTGTTCCCGGAAGATTATCGTGAATGGATCTACCTGACCACCGGCATGGACATGGACTACAACCCCGATCCCGCCATGGCCGGGCACTCCATGTTCGACAACGTCTTCGTCAATCCCGAGGCCTACAAAGTTTTCGTCGCGACCGGCACCTGGCCCAACGGAACCATGGTCATGCTCGAAGGCCGTATGGCCGCCAATAAAGGCTCCATCAACAAGGCCGGACACTTCCAGACCAACGACGTCATGATGCGCTCCGTCCACGTCAAAGACGCGCGCTTCGCGGGCGGGTGGGCTTTCTTCAGTTTCGACGAAGGCAAGCCAGCCAAGCAGATTCCGAAGGAAGCCGAGTGTTACTCCTGCCACGAGCAGCACGCCGCCGTGGACACCACGTTTGTGCAGTTCTATCCCACGTTGCTCGAGATCGCGAAGGCGAAAGGCACGCTGGCCCCCGGCTATAAGAAGGAAGAAGCCGCGGCCGCGGCATCAGCGAAGTAACGAACTGAAGACCGAAGCGACCGGGATTGCGCACCGCCGTAACCTCGCCTCAACGCACGGCGCTGCCTACAATTGAGTCCAGTATGCGCGAGTATCTCGACTCAATCGTGGAGTGGTCCGGCGCCCGGGAAGACTGGCGCCCCATCTCGCGCTGGTCCATTGCGGCGTGGCTCGTGTTCTACGTTCTCTTCCTGATCTACGCCTTCAACAAGCATGGCGGCTACCTGTTCATCGACTCCGCCAACCTCGTCGTCCACGAAGGCGGACACCTGCTCTTCCGCTGGTTCGGCCCAACCCTCTGTCTCTGGGGAGGAACCATCCTGCAATGGCTGGTCCCGCTGCTGCTGGCAGCGTATTTCTTCCGCGAACGGCAGCTCGCGGCCTTCGTTTTCTGCTCGTTCTTCTTCTTCGAGAACTGGCTCTATACGGCCACTTACATGGCCGACGCCCGCGCCATGGTTTTGCCCCTCGTAACCACCGGAGATCCCGATTACGTCGAGCACGACTGGAACACGATCTTCACGAGTCTGGGAGTTCTGCCCTACGACACCAGGATCGCTGCGGTCATCAATTTCATGGGGTGGTGCGGAATGCTGGCCAGCACAGGATGGCTGGCCGCGCGGCTGAGAACGAACGCTGTAACTGGATCGACGGGCGTCTCTGCGAGCCTGCCCTGAGCGAAGCCGAAGGGTCCACCGCAATCTCAGCCCTGAGTTTGCTCGTTCCTGCCGGGTTCCTTCGGAATACGATTCACTGGGATTCGTACCGTCCAGGTCAATGAGCGTAATAGAGGCATTATGCCGGTTTACACGGCTTCGGAATCATGGGATTGTTGGAAGCACAGCAGCCGCATACGGCGGAGCAGCCAGTAAACCACGGCGGCGCAGACGAGCCGGTGACGGCACCCAATGGCAGTAAACCCGCTTCAAAGTTCCTATTCCGATCACCCGATAACACCGCGTACACGAGATCGACCACGGTCGCAACCGCGCCTCCGAGCACTAGGCCTAGGGCGGCCGTTTGAAGAACTAGGGCTTTAGCTGATCGGATCCTCGTACTCATGAACTGGATTACAAGGGCACCCAAGCCTCCGAGCACAAATGCGCCGGGACCCACGAGCAACACTGCAACAGGCAAGACCCAAGGCAAAACTGAGAGGGCCGAAGCGGCGGCTCGCCCCGAATACTCATGCTCATGCACGATCTCAGAAGTGAGAATTGCAACCGCACCCAGCGTAGGCCCTAGCAAGGCACAGAGAAAGGCACCCGTCAGCGCAGCCTTCACTCTACTCGGCTTGCGGTGGTTGGGCATTCACAGGAATGGTAAGCCTTAGCACGAACGCTAAGGAACGTAACTGATGTAACCAGGCATTTCCACTCAGGACCCGATCACCGAGCCTTCGCCGCCAGGTTCCACGGCTTGCCGTCAAAGTGCGCGGGCAGCCCGATGCCAAACAGTTTCAGGATCGTCGGCGCCACGTCCACAATCGCAGGCTTATCTTCGATGAACTTGTGGCTGGAAAACAAGACTCCCGGCACCAGCCGCGGATCAATGCAGTGGTCGCCGCTCCAGGCTTTCATGTTGTCCTCGAAAATCTGTGAGGTGACTTTGCCCATCACCGAATCCCACGAGGCGCGATAACCCGCGCCATAGCCGACAATCAGGTCCGGAGAATTCTCCGTATAAGGCCCGCGATAAACGTTGTCGGCAATAAACACGCCCGTGATCCCGACCGTCCCGGAAGCCGGATCCACCAGCCCGTTCAGCCCTTTTTGCAATTCGTCTTTCAATGCCTCGACTTCGGACGGATCCACAATTCCCTGCTTCTCGCGGCCTTTGATATTCAGATAAAGTCCGTTGAGGCCCATGGTGTAAGCGCGCGTGCGCGACCAATCCACATCTTCGAACCAGTCGCCGCTCTCGGTCTTGCCATCTTTCAGCGCGAGATATCCCTTCTGATGCAGCCACGCATTCAGGTTCATGCAGCGCTGAAAAGACTTGAACCCGTGATCGGAGATCATCATCAGCAGCGTGTCGTCGTCAATCTTCTCCATCACGCGGCCGATCAGGCGATCCATGCGCGCGTACAGTTCCTGAATCACCTGCGGATGCTCACTGTGCGGCACATCGCGCGCCGCCGGATGATCTTCGTCCAGATAGCGCCAGAACATGTGCTGAATGCGGTCGGTCGTATCGAAGACGCAGGTGCAGAGGCCCTGTTTCGTTTTGTCCAGCGCATCAAACAGCATGCGCTCGCGATCTTCGTGATTGCCGTAAGCCTGCGCGAGGAATGCATCGTCATCGAGCACGTGCTCGTTGAGCGCCCAGGTGTCTTCCGCCAGGCCGAGCGTCGCATACGGGCCGAAAAGCTTCGCCAGATAAATCGAATACGTAACCGGGTGCGAGATCGGAAGATCGGGATGCCCCGGATCGATATTCACCGGCGTGACATAGACCTCAACCTCCGGCGAAAGTTCCTTGAGATAGAAGCGGCAGATGCCATGCGCCGTGAAGCCCATGCCCGGCTTTGAATTCGGCCGTAATCCACTCCGAGTATTCTCCGACCTTCAACGTGAATTTTTCAGAGCCGACCGTGAAGCGCGCCTGCTTCGATCCCAGCTCCGGCCTGATTTCGTAGTCCATCCGCACTTCGCCGCCATTTTCCTTCAGCGGATTATCCGGGCCCGGAACATAAGACCGGCAGACTCCGTTCTTGCGCTCGATAGGGACGCGCACGCCGCCTTCGCGAAACTTGTCGCTCGAAGCGCGAGTCGTACAAAAGCAAAATGTGCCCTGGCTGCCCTTCAGGTCGGGCACGCACATGCCGGAAAGCAGCACGCCCTGAAACTTCTCCGGCGGAAACGTTACTGGAACGCGAATCACGGAACTGAAAATCCCCGCATTGCCCAGCCAGTGCCAGAATGGCGTGCCCTTGCGCATGGCCTTGATTTCAGTCTTGCCGAATGGAATGGAATACTTGCCGATCTTGATGTGCCGCTTCGGCCCCTTGATTTCAGCCGACGAAAGATATGGCAGATAGCTATTTCTATCGCAAGCCAGAAAATCGTAGATGTTGTGCTTGCCCGGATTCACTCCAGTCATGAACGTCGACCAGGCCACCGGAGAGATCGCCGGAAACGTAGTGCGCAGCTTGCTGAAAGTTCCTTTGTCGCGCAACTTCGACAGATTCGGCAGCCGGCCTTCCTTCATGAAGCGCTCAGCAAGCTCCGGATCCATGCCGTCGAATCCCAAAATCACCGCTCGTTCAAAAGTCGCCTTGCCGTAAGCGTTTCGGCGCCGCAGAAAGCGAAACAACTGCCGGAATGGCCACGTCATCAGCGCATAGAACGAATAAAGGAATGCAACAAAGATCGCCCAGAACGACGACAGCACCGCAAATCCCGCGCCCGGCCCGGCGTAGGCGTGGGCGAGAACAGGCAGAAAGATAAGAGCCACCAGCAAGAACCGCGATTTCTTCATATCTGTATCCCCAGCAATTCCTTGAAAATAAATCCTGCGACCATCGACAGAATGAAGAACAGCCAAATCCAGTTCATGCCATAGCCCGCAATCTGGATATCGCGATCCGGGTAATTGATCGAGATAGATTCGATCGGACTATTCTCCGGCAGCGCCGGCTCCGCCGACGAGAACATGCGCTCCCAGAATTGTCCGCGCAAGCGTATCGTCGAGATTCGCGGCAGGTCGGTTCCCACACAAACGGTCTTGGTCGCGCTCTGTCCGGCCGCGGCAATTTTAATTTCGGATTTTCCCTCTTTTGAGCCAGCCAGTCGCCAGACAATATCGTTGCTGGCCGGAATGTGCACCGGAGGCGCGGTCATAGTAATCTCCGGCGGGAGCTCGAGCCTGACATCATTCAGCGCATCATGCACATCGTCGCGCGACTCGTCGCCAATCTTGGCGAATCCACCAGGTGTCTTCGCGAGGTGAACGGTCAACAGGAACGGTGTGTTTTCAGGAAGCGGAGTCTGGCCGAGGTAACGATCAATCTGCACCATCAGCAGCGTAATCGGGATGATGACGTACAGCAGCGGCTTGAACGCAAGTTTCAGATAGCGCCCGGTACCGCGCAGGATCTTGCCGTAAGAGCCCATCACCACCGGAATCTGGTCGCGATACAGGCGCACTGCGAGCAGATGGGCTTTCAGTTGGTCTTTCGCGATCCCGATTGCTTTCTGATCAGAGGTGTATCCGAAGAGCACCACCATCAGCAGGCCGATGACCACTGACACGATAATCACAATCGACAACGGACTGGTCAACCATGACATATCGGCTGCCCAGATCGCTGCCGCAAGACCCGCCATCGCATTGGAGAAAGCAGTCAAGCTACTCGATGTACCCCAAACCGCGCAGCCGTTTCTGTATCTCTTCTTTCGACGTGCTGCTCTCGTCCGGCAGGATTTTCTTGGTTTCCTTTTCCAGCATGTGGATCACGAATTCGTCGATCGATTCGTATCCGGCGGCATCTGAACACTGCTTAACCCTGTCCAGCAGTTCGCCTTCGATCTTTACTTTATGTGAACCGAACATGAGCTTCTCCCCGTTTTCATTGATGGCGCCCGCGGCACCGCTGGCAAGGTGCGGGCGCTACAGTTTAGTCAGCTGCGTCTAGCGCGGCTGAAATACCGACTGCCCCATCATATCCTTGGTTTTCGCGATTCCGAATTCCGACAAAATGGTGGGCGCAATGTCGGTCAACGCCGGAGTCTGCGCCGCGATCTTGCGATTGCTCAACAACACTCCCGGCACTTTCGTGAAGTCCATGCAATGATCGCCGCTCCACGCGTTCGTATTGTCTTCAAGCACGTCTGGTGGAAATCCGCCCGTAATCGTTGTCCATCCCGCGCGATATCCGCGGTTATAGCCGACCAGCGCATCTGGACCCGAGTGCGCATATGGACCCTGATAGACCTCGCTGGCAAAGTCGATTCGCGTGATCACCTGCGAGCCATCCTTCGGATCGCGAACCTCCAAAAGCTTCTGCCGGACCTCCCGCAGCAGCGCGTCGGCCTGAGCCCCAGATCGACAATACCCTCGCGTTCGCGCCCGCGAATATTCAGGTAAAGGCCGTTTAATCCCACGCCATAAACCCGCGTCCGGCTCCAATCAACGTCGGAGAAGGGTTCGTTCGCATCCCCGCTGGCACCCTCTTTCCGTGTGAGATAGCCGTTGTTCAGCAGCCACGTATTCAGGTTGAACGAGTGCCGGTAGGGAGCAAAACCATGGTCGGAAAGCACGAGCAGCGTCGTATTCTCATCGACCTTCGGCATGACTTCGCCCAGCACCTGATCAATCTGCTCATAAAATTCCTCGAGCGACGATCCGTACTGAGCCGCCAGCGCGGCATCGTATGCAGGACTCTGCGGATCGGTCAGCCGCCACATCATGTGCGCGTTCAGATCGAGGCTCGAAAAATAGAAGAAGAAAAGCCCATCTTTGAATTTGGGAAACTCAACGTCGAACGCGCGCCGATGTTCGGCGAGCACCGTGTGCGCCTGCTCCAGATACTCTTTGTCGTCAAGCACGCCAGCCATGCGCGCCTTTGTGTCTTCGGCGATGCCCTGCGTGTGGTATTCGCCGATCTCCTTCGCCAAATCGCTGGAGTAACTCGAAGGAGTGGAAATGGGCAGAGCCGGATTCTCCGGGTCAATGTTGATGGGTGATACGTAAAGCTGAAAACGCGGATGCGTCTGTTTGAGATAAAAGCGGCAAATTCCCTTCACGTTGCCGATCAGCGGCATGAGCTGGAATTCCACCGGAACCCACCCACTCCACTCGCCTTCTTTCAGAACCAACTGCTGGTCCTGCAAGGTGATGCGTGCAACCGGATCCAGCGGATCTATGTCAACCGTGAAAGGCTCGGTAGCGGGCGGCGAGTTCTTGCGAAACGTGTTGTCTGGCCCAATCAGATTGGTCGCGACCCGATTGTTCTTCACGTCCACCTGCACCACTTCGCCACCCTCGACGGCTCCCACCGCAGCAGTCGGATCATCGGTATAGAAAGTGAACGTGCCATAGGTGCCGCGCAGATCGGGCGTGCCCATGCCGGAAAGCGTCTTCCCTTTCGCGGCGATCGGAGGAAAATTTGCCGGGATGCGATAAACATAGTTGGGCACGTTCTGTTCGTCCAGAATCTCCCAGAAGGCCTTGCCGTGGCGCAACTGTTCCGCCGAACCGCTGCCCAGCGGAACCACCCAACTCCCGATGTGCCAACTGTGCTTCGGACCTTCCACTTTCGACGTGGAGAAATACAGCTCAAACGTTTTCGGATCGCGGTGGATGAAATCAAAGATTCCATGCCCGCCGGCATTCATGCCCGTAATCAGGTTCGACCAGGCCACCGGACTCTGCGGCGGAATACTCGTCGTCAATCGCCGGAACGACCCCTGCTCCGCCAGTCGGGCGAAGTTCGGCATCTTGCCCTCGGCCATGAACTTGGTGAGCAGGTCCGGATCGAGCCCGTCGATGCCGAGGATAATCAGCTTCCGGGAGCCAAACGCCCCGCCCCGCGCGCGCTGACAAGAGAGCAGCAGGCTCGCTCCGGCGGCGCACAAAGCCAGCAGGCACACCAAGCGAAGACGTTTTCTGAAGGTTGTTGTCACTTTAAAATCTGCAATTTATGATCCGGCTTCCTGGCTAACGACGGAGGTAATCATCACCACGAGATGGGGATCCCGAGGAGCGGGTACGATAGATTATACGCGGAGTTGCACGGGCGTCAAAACTTGAAAACTGGCTCGCAACCCCTTCCGGCACAGGGTTTTGATCAATGGGTTTTGATCAATGGCGGCGCAGCCTTTACACTTGCAGGCATGATACGAAGAAGTCGTTGCCGGCATCAGTCTGATCCTTCTTAGTTTCTCTTTCGCCGCAGCCGCTTCCAAACCCAACCTGGTGCTGATCACCATCGACTCCGCCCGCGCCGACCGCATGGGCTTTCTCGGCGCCAAGGACGCGCATACGCCCAACCTTGACCGTCTGGCCAAGGAAAGCATCGTCTTCGAGCGTGCCTACGCCCAGGCTCCAGCCAGCGTGGTTTCGCACGCGACCATTCTTTCCGGAACCTACCCGCAGAGCACCGGCATGAGCGAAATTGGCGGCACGCTGCCATCGGCGCTGCCTTACCTCCCCGATCTGCTCAAGGCGCAGGCTTATCGCACCGCCGCCTTCGTCGGCTCCATCGATCTGGATCCGCAGAACGGGCTGGCGCAGGGCTTCGACCGCGGCTTCCAGACCTATGACGCCGGCTTTCGCCCCGCAATTCCCGGCGACCCGCGTCCTCCCGTAACCGAGCGCCGCGGCGACCAGGTCGTCGCCCGTGCCGTCGCCTGGCTGGGCCACAACGCGCAGGGACAGTTTTTCCTGTGGGTCCACATCAGCGATACACGCGCAGCCGGAGCTTCTTACAACTCCGGCATCACCGCGGCCGATGCCGCTGTCGGCGAATTAATCAAGGCTCTGCAACAGCTGAAGGTCTACGGAAATACGGCCGTCGTCGTCGCCGCCGACTATGGCGAGAGCCTGGGCGCGCACGGCGAAGACACTCACGGCATTTTCGTCTACGACGAGACGATTCATGTCCCGCTGCTCGTGAGACTTCCGCGCGGCCCAGCCCGACGCGAAACCGTTGACAGTTCGCGTGCCCACCAAAGCACGGCTCGTGGATATCGCTCCTACCCTGCTTGAAATCGCCGCCATCCCCGTTCCTTCGCAAATGGCAGGACAGTCGCTCTTGCGTATCGCGAAGCCGGGCAGGGGGGCGCCGATCAGCCCGTGTACTCGCGCGCCGACTTGCCCCAGCGCGGATTCGGCTGGAGCTCGCTCGAATCCTGGCGCGCCAGCAAGTATCTGTACATTCGTGCGCCCCATCCCGAACTCTACGACTTGACCGCAGACCCGGCCGCTGCCCACAACCTGGCCCAGAGTTCGAAAGCCACGCTCGACACCCTGGCCGCGCAACTTGACGCTTTCGATCGCCGCTTCAATGGCGAGAATGCCAAGTCGTCCACGGAATTGAGCTTATCGGAAAGGCAAAAACTGGAGTCCCTGGGATATGCTGCGGGCGGCCAAAAATCGTCAGGCCCTGCCGCCGTGGTCACGGGAACCGATCCCAAGGACAAAATTGCAATCGCCAACAAAGTCATCGAAGCCGCGTCGGCCGGCGACCAGTCGAAGCCGGATCGTGTCATTGCCACGCTCAGCCCCATCGTCTCCGCTGATGCGAATCTTTACCTGGCGCAGTACACGCTCGGAGTGGCACTCGCTCGCAAAGGGCAATACGCCGAAGCCGCCAAACATCTGCACAAAGCGATCGAACTCCAGCCCGACTCCGCCTGGGCGCACTATGCGATCGGCGCAACTCTACTAAAGACGGGGGACTTCAAAACCGCCATCATCCACCTTGAAATCGCCACCGGACGCCTGCCGGCTTTCGGCCCTGCACACCTCTCCCTCGCAGAGGCCTACGAAAAAGCGGGTCGTGCGGCAGACGCAAAACGGGAACGTGCCAAGGTCCAATGAACATCCAAGAGTGAACAGTCAACCATGAACAATCGACAATGAACTGGGGCGGGACCTACTGCGACCGCCGCGCCTTTAACTCGATCGCACGGGCTCGTTCCCGCTCTGCATTCTGGGTTTGTCCGAGTCGCTGGTAGGCACCTGCCAGAAAACCATGGGCCTCCGCCGATTCCGGCTCCACTTGGGCCGCACGGATTAGTTTCGGCAATGCCGCCTCTGGCTGTCCGTCCAGTAGAAGCAGCCGCCCGTACGTCAGATTGGCCTGGAAGTGATTAGGATCAAGCTCCAGGGTTTCCTGGTATTCCTTGGTCGCTTCCGGAACGCGCTTCATGTGGAGATATACAGTAGCCAGGTCGAAGTGCAACTGGGCCGATGTCGGCTTGCGCTTAACGAGTTCCTGAGCCTCCGGCAGCGCCGCTTCCCACTGCCCCACTTTGACCAGTGCCAGCTCAAGCTCATAATGGGCCGTGGAGGAGTCCGGCATTTTCTCCACAGCAATGCGCAGGATCGGCACCGCCTCCTGGAATTTTTCACGGTGATTCAAAGCACTGCCGAATTCGAGGTAGGCGTTGCCCGCGTCGGAAGGATACTGCTGGATTACGTCCTGCAGACCCGCAGAGGCTTTTTCGTAACGATCCGCTTCAATGTCCGCCAAAAAGTCGTGCATCTTGTTCGCTAGATCTATCTTGTCCTTGGGGTCAATCAGCGCTTTTTCACTGCTGGTCGAGCTGCTGTGGTTCGAAACCAGGTAGCCTAGAGCGCGCAGACTTGCCTCCTGCGCCCGATTCAGTTCCGTTTGCGCGACCGCCGCGCCGCTCGTCTTTTTCTTGAAACTCGAGAGCTGGCTATCCAAAGTATCAACAACGGCTGGCGCGGCGGCCGCCAGATTCTTGAGAGCGCCGGGATCGGAGGACTGGTCGTACAGCTCCTTTTTCGGCGCCTGCACATAAAGGTACTTTTGCGCCCGCCAGGAGTGCAGCTCACTCCATCCGAAGGCGTTGTGGGCGTAGTCCGTCTCGGAATAGATGGCGCGATCCGGCGGGTTGCTCTCCTTGCCTCCGCCGGACTTCGGGCCATCCAGCAGCGGGAAAATCGATTGCCCCTGCATGGTTGAAGGAATGGGAATCCCCGCACCCTGCAGCAAGGATGGCGCGACATCGGCGAGTGCGACGCGGGCTTCTACGCGCCTGCCCGCGAACTTCTCGGCAGGCAACTTCAACAGCAGCGGGACGTGGATGGTTTCGTCATATAAAAAGACCCCATGATACTTCTCCCCATGCTCGCCAAACGCCTCTCCGTGATCGGCAGCCACCGCGATAGCGGTGTTTTGATACAGTCCGTGACGCTGCAACACCTCGAGCACACTGCCGACGACCGAATCCTCGTAGGCAATCTCGCCGTCGTAAGGCTCGGAGGCAAACTGCGCCTTGAACGGCTCCGGCGGATCATACGGTTCGTGCGCATCGTAGAAATGCAGCCAGATGAAAAATGGCGTCTCCTGATGATGACTCAGCCAGCCCATGGCGCGATTGGCGACGTCTTCGGCGCGACGCTCCAGGCTCTGATAGCGATCCTCGCCGGGCTTCGAATTGTGGAAGCCGGCGTCATAGACGTCAAACCCGCGATCAAAACCAGGGGCAGCACCGCTCTTGGGATCAAGCACCAGGGAGCCGACAAACGCCGCCGTGTGATATCCGTGCTGATGAAGGATGTCAGGTAGATAGGGAAGCTCCTTTCGCAAAGGATCGGCGAGGTCACCCACATGGTTGTACTGTGGGTAGGTTCCGGTCAGCAGAGCTGCATGCGAGGGGGTAGTCATAGGAACCTGCGCGTAGGCTCGTGTGAAAACTACACTCTGCTTCGCCAGGGCATCAAGATTGGGCGTCAGACCGCGTTGTGACCCGAGAAACCCCATGCGATCAGCGCGGGTCGTATCGAGCGTGATCAGGATGATGTTGGGCGGCTTCGTGGGTACCGCAGGGGCGCCGGCAGGTTTGGCTGTGCTGGCTCCGCCAGCGCTCAGTGCGAGGACGACAACCAGGAAAGAGCGCCGGAAAACCTGCATAGGGATGAAAAAATTCTAGCACACAGCGCTCAGCGGACCATGCTCACGCGCTGACCATCCGGGATGCTGACCATCCGGCATGAAGATGGAACGCGGCCGACAGAACAAAAAAAGGCCGGCCTCTCGGCCGGCCTGAGATGTTGATCAGCTTCGGTTAGAAGTCGATTCGTGCCGCCAGCTGCGTAATACGCGGACCGCCGGTCTCGGTATTGTTGAATGTCGCTTGTGACAGTCCAAATGCCGTGCTATTCAAGTTGTTAACGGGAGTCTGGAAGTTCGGGTGATTGAACAGGTTGAAGAAGTTCGCGTCGAACCGCAACGCGAATCTTTCGGTGAGCTTAAAGGTCTTCTTCACGCCAAAGTCCGTGTTGAAAAAACCCGGCCCGGTCAGCGTGTTACGTTCCATCTGACCAAGCGCCTGTCCCTGGCACCACAAGCCGCCGTTGACGCTCGCCGGGCAGGGCAACGCCGCTGTGTTGAGCATTGCAAACTGCGACGGATTCAGGTAGCCGCGCCATGGCGCCTGACTGTGGTTTTCTGCGTTTGAAATGGTGCCGGGACCGATGTAGTTCGCACGGTCGTTGAATTCACCGTCCGCGTTGCTGTCCACACCGCTGTTGTTCACGCTGAAGTTAGCCCCAGTTTGCCACGAAATAATTCCTGACACATTCCAGCCACCGAGCCACCGGTTCGCTTTCAAGAACGGCAGATCGTAAACATAGCTGGCCACGATCCGATGCTTGACGTTGAAATCAGCCGGCCCGTAGTCGAAGTGCGGATTCATGCTGTCGGTCGGGTAGGCAGGAGCTGACGCGTTTTTGGTAGTGAAGGTATCGCTCACGTCGTCCATTGCCTTCGCGAAGGTATAGTTCGCGTTGAACTCCACGCCACTCGAAAAGCGCTTGCGCACCGTCGTCTGAAATCCGTGATAGTTCGAGTCGCAGCAGTTAGTGCGGTAACTGATGTTGCCGAGGCTTGGGTTAATTCGGGTGTGATCGACTCCAGCGGAGTTTTTCCCGTCGTAAACGTTACGGCCCTCGATGTCGGTCAGCTTGTGGCCAAACGTACCCACATAGTTCGACTCCCAGACAAAGTCCTTAGCGAGTTGGTACTGGAAGCCGAAGTGCGCCTGCTCGTAGTACGGCGTCACCAGGTTCTGGTCCATGGCCCGGATCGACGGAGTGAGCGGGAAGTTCAGGAATTCTCCCGTACCGGTAAACGGATAGGTCACCAGCGCGGCGGCTATGTTATTGGTTACCGGCGCTCCAACCGGGATGCCTCCCAGTTCGCCGATGGCAAAGAAGGGTGGATTGAAGCGAATGTTCTCGAAAACGTTGTTGTAGATACGATCATAGTTGATCCCGAATCCGCCACGCACCACCAGCTTCTGGTTCCCCATCACGTCGTAGGAAAATCCTAAGCGCGGACCAAAGTTATTCAAGTCTTTGTTCCAGATGTCGTGGTTCCTCTGCTGCACCGCGCCCGTGGTGAAAGACGCATAATAGCCGCTGGTGGAAGACGGCCAGAAGGGATTGTCGCCCGGATTTGCCTGTAGCACCGGGACGCCGGTGTAGAAGTTGGCATCGAGCCCGTTCTGGAAGTTGTTTGGCGGTCCAAAATACTCCCAGCGCAAGCCCAGGTTCACGGTCAGACGGGAATTAACCCGCCAGTCGTCCTGACCGTATATGGCAACTTCATTGGCTCGGAATCCACGATAGTAATTCGGCAATTGCCCGGTGGTCGGGTTAAGAGAAGCATACCCTGCATACATGGAACCGAAGTACGGACCGCCGAGGTAGTAGTTTTCCCAGTTGTTGGTAAAGGTGGCATCGGTGAGCACGTCCTCAATGTCGTTGTCTTCGTTGAGGCCGTTCTTGTACGAATCGAAGCTGCTCCCGTTGCGGGTGCGCCGGTATTCGGCCCCGAATTTCAAGTTGTGTCTGCCCTTGGTCACCGAGAGATCATCTTTGTATATGAATTCATTCTCGGTAAAGAGCTGCGGTATTCCGGAGCTATTGCCGATGGCAAAGGTGGGGGAATCGAATGCCGATATGGTGCTCGGCATTCCTGCCACGGTCGGGTCGCCGGGGAAGTTTGCGGTATGGCGCACATAAGCCATACGCAGCTGGTTCAGAATCGTCGGGCTGAAGGTGTGGGTCCAGGTTGCACCCGCGTTCTGCGCCCGCCCATGGACGTAAAGGGTCGGACCCGAAGCGTTATCGCCACCGCCATACGGCTCCGTCGTATCCACGCCGTCATACAAATAGGCCGCATTGAGCTGATCCTTGGAGCTCAGCTTATGGTCGAACTTTGTGTCATATCGCATCTGGTTCGTGATTGTTGGCTGCGATAAGACCTCCGTCCCATATACGCCCACCGGGTACGTTAGAGCCGGGGTGCCCACCAGGCCTCCAGTCCACAGCCCACCAGCAAGGTTAGTCACGCCGGAGCAGCTCGCCGATCCCACCACGCAAATCGGGATTGGCTGCACATTCGTCTCTTTCACGAAAATCGGGCCTAGCGTTGTGTTCGAGACGTTCCCTGGGTATGCGCCAGAGAAGACGCCGGGACAAGGCCCACCCGCAAGCACCTGGCAAATACCGTTCGGATCGGACTCCATGAAGGTCGCGAACGCGCCGGTATTTACAAAATTTTCAAACTGGTCGGTAGTCGTGTTGACGCTGAGCGGGCTGCCGATTCGCAAACGATGGGATTCCACTGTGAAGTAAAAGAACGTCTTGTCTTTGATGATGGGGCCGCCCACCGAACCGCCGAACTGGTTGCGGATGAGATGGTCTTGCGTGCCCGAGAAATTCGAGAAAAAGCTGTTGGCCGCCAGCGCCTGAATGCGGTTGTATTCAAACAGCGAACCATGCCACTGATTGGTCCCGCCCTTGAGCACGGTGTCAGTCACGAAGCCGCCAGCCTGGCCGTATTCTGCCGAAGGCGTACCTGCGATAACCCGGTACTCTTCAATTGCGTCGGGAGAGATGCTGGTATTGGATCCGCCGGTGCCATAGAGAGTTCCGGCGCCACCGAGACCCTGATCATTGTTGCTGAAGCCCTCTACCATGAAGTTGCCGCTGCCGCTGCGGGTGCCGTTGACGGCCGGACCGCGGTCAGTGCCAAGCATTGCCTCTTCCGCGGGCTCCGCACCCGCCAGCATACCGATGAAATCATTCGAGTTGCGATCTTCCAGCGGCATGTCCTGCCAGACCCGCCGGTCAACAGCTTGCGAGAGTGAGGAGTCTTCGGTCTGCACCAACTGCGCGCCGGCCTCCACCGTCACCTGCTCAGAGGCTGTGCCCACTTCCAGCTTGACATCGCGACTGGTCACCTGACCCACGGTAGCCACGATATTTTGAACCTTCACCGACTTAAAGCCCTTGCTGCCGATTTCCAACGTGTACGTGCCTACGATCGGCAACTGCGGGAAACGATAAGTGCCTGCAGACGACGTCATCGTCGTACGCACTTCGCCGGTAGCGCTGTTGGTCAGCTTGACCTGAACGCCCGCAACCACGGCGCCGGTGGTGTCTGACACCTGACCGGTCAGTTCGCCTGCTCCACCTTGCGCGAAAGCGCCAACGCAGAGGGCCAGAACGACGATTGTCAGCAGAGAGTAGGTCCAAATGTTGCGGAATGCAGATTCCATTCGATTTCTCCTGTTTAATTCTGCGAAACTAGATCCGGTATCGAGTTACGTTGATTGCTCAGGGAGGAACCTTACATCGGCACGCCGCCCCAAGAAAACTTTCAGAAAGATAACTCTCGCTTAAATGCAATCAGCATTCCAAAAAGCTAACGAATAACGGTCATATGTTTCAATAACATACATTTCGCATAACAGATCTCTACAGTTTCTTGGAGGCGTAGTGTCGATGAATCTATGAAAACATGTAGATTGTTGGATGGAATGACACCGTCCGTGGAGGCAAGTCCGATATGATCATGCCGCCCGGTAGCGAGACCTTCAACCGAGGCCTCGATCTGTTCAATCGCGCCCATTTCTTCGACGCCCACGAGGTGCTCGAAGACGTGTGGCGCGCCTTGCCTCGCGACCGGCCGGCACAGCGGCATCTCCGTTTGCACGCACAAGGTATGGTTCAGCTGGCGGTCGCCTTCCATCATCAGTCCAAGGGCAATCGTGTGGGTGCGCGCTCGGTCCTGGAGCGTGCGTTGCGGAATCTTGACGGGGCGGAGCATTCATTTCCCGATCTCGATTTCGAGCGGCTGCGCGCCGAGCTGGCACCGTGGCACAGTTATTTTCTGGACTCCTCCAGCATCGCAGGCACCGCGCCAGCGCTGCCGAAGATTACGCGGCGCGGCTAGATCACGTCGAACTACTGGCGTCGCGCCCGGCACTCTGCCACGCCTGCTAGAATCTGGTTCTTGTGAAGTCCAGCGCCTCGTCGTCACACAAGCCGACTCAAGTGCCGCCACGAAGCACGCCGCTCGAGTCCGTTCCACTGCTTGACTTGCGTCGCCAGTACGACGGCATCCGCGACGAGGTGCTGGCTGCCATCGCGTGCGTGTGCGACTCGCAGAGTTTCATTCTCGGTCCGGAGGTGGAGGCGCTTGAGCGTGAGATTGCCGCGCTGACGGAAGCGGTTGACGCCGTTGGCTGCGCCTCCGGAACGGAAGCTCTCTGGTTGGCTCTCGTCGCCGCCGGTGTAAACCCTGGGGACTCGGTCATCACCACAGCCTTCAGCTTCTTTGCCTCGGCCAGCGCGATTGTGCGTGCGGGAGCAATTCCGGTGTTCGTCGACGTTGATCCCGGCACGCTGAATCTCGATCCGGCGCTCGTTGGACGTCAACTGCGGACCAAGCCGCCCGATAATCTTCGCGCCGTTCTTCCGGTGCATCTTTACGGACAGTGCGCCGACATGGATGCATTTGGCCGGATCGCTCAAGAATTCGGAGTCGCAATCGTGGAAGACGCCGCTCAGGCGATCGGCGCCGAGTGGAATGGGCGCGGCGCGGGTTCGTTCGGCGTAACCGCCGCCTTCAGTTTCTATCCCACCAAGAACCTGAGCGCCTATGGAGACGCGGGTATTGTCACCACGACTCGTCCGGAGATGGCCGCGCACATGCGTCAACTGCGCAACCACGGCAGTCCGCGGCGCTACTACCATACTGAGTTTGGCTGGAACGGACGCATAGACGCTATCCAGGCGGCGGTGCTGCGCGTGAAGCTGGCACACCTCGCGGACTGGAACCGAAGCCGCCAGCAGCACGCCGCGACTTACGACGAGCTGTTCGCCAAAGCTGGACTGACTTCAAGCCAGATTCCGAGCGAAGCTGGCGCGCCGGTGCGCTTGCTTTCGCGAAGTCCACACGCGAAGCATGTGTTTCACCAATATGTGATTCGCGCGCAGCGGCGAGACGAACTGCGCACCTTCCTCGCAGAGCGAAAAGTTGGCTCGGAA
Source organism: uncultured Acidobacteriaceae bacterium (assembly GCA_963826845.1). Lineage (GTDB taxonomy): Bacteria > Acidobacteriota > Terriglobia > Terriglobales > Acidobacteriaceae > Acidiflorens. The sequence goes on along the minus strand of CAWGYS010000011.1, from coordinate 59,221 downwards.
ATTTACTACCCGCTGCCGCTGCACCTGCAGCCCGTTTTTTCCTACCTCGGATTGCCGGCAGGAGATCTGCCAATTTCCGAACAAGCCGCGCGCGAAGTGCTGGCACTTCCGATGTTCCCGGAGTTGACCGCGGCCGAGATCGGGTTCGTAGTTGAGAGCGTTGCCGACTTCTACAGCTGATTTAACCGCAGAGGGCGCGGAGAAACAAATTTCCTGAAATCTCTGCGTGCTCGGCGTCTTCCGCGGTTCGAGATTTCTGTCGTTACTGTCTCCGCTTCGGTTTCCTGTTCACAGTCCGCTGCGGCTGTTCTCCCGGGGCGAGCACGCGACGCACAATCGGCGTGTTGAGTTTGTACTTGCGTTCGCTGACGTTGCCCTTGTCATCTTCGACTCGAATCACAAACACGGGTAAAGTACCCTCCTTGTCGAAGTTCTCTTGCGAAACGGTCACTGGGAGCACGCCTTCTACGCGTTCATGATAGGCCGTTTCATAGCGATGGTGTTTGACGTTCCAGGTGAAAACGCGAATCTGGTTGAAGTCGAACGGCAGGCCATCCCGGGGTTCGGTGAGGACAGTCAAGTATTGTGCCACCTGCTTGTCTTTATCCTGAACCTGATCGAGCACGAAGCAGGCGACGATGCGCTGGCCTTCCGCGTACTGCGCAACGTCGAGCGGGACGTCGAGATCCACCATGCGGGAAAGCACCCAGCCGACGCGGTTGTGGGAGTCGCGCACCAGCCACCAATCTTCTATTAGCGGCGCTGGAGGCGATTTTTTTTCGTCTTTCGGTTCGGGTGACTTGTGGACCGAGGCGGCGGAGTGCGGCGCCGCCGTGCCCGGCTTTTCGGCTGTACCTCGCTTTAACAACGACAGCTTTTCGCCCGAAGAAATCTGATAGAGATGTTCGCTATCGCGTCCCGGCGCAACATGGAGATTGGTGTCGTTGCGGGTCGCGCCTTGCGCCTGCACCGGATCGTTCTGGTTGTCCTTGGTCAGCCTCTGAATCTGATCGAAGACATCCTGACCGACGAGGTAACGCTGTTCCACCCATCCCGTGACGCCCGCGGCGGTGCGCACTTTGACGAAGCGGCGGTCATGGTCGAGGACTTCCACGCGCTCGCCGTTTTTCACCACTCCAGTTTTTTCGTACATCTCAGCCACGTGGTCGCGGAGGATGGCTTGAACGCCGGAGACGTAGGCGACCTCCAGCACGCGGCCGCCGCCGCGATTGCACGCGACAAGAAACAGCGCGCTGACCAGACAGAGCGCGACCGCCGACGACCGAAGAAGAGATGTTGGGATGAACTTCACCGGAAACTTTTACTATAGCGCGGCGTGGTGGCGCTGGAAAGGGAACGGGGAGTAATCGGGCCTACAGATTCCCAGGTCTCGAAAAGCTCGAGACCTGGGAGACTTGGGATTAGAGCTTAACGGTTAGTTGGCCGTCACGCTAATGAGGGCCGTGAGGGTGGTCTGGGGGTAGCTCACGACAATCTGGTAGGGCCCTGGCGTCGTGCCGGAGGAGGCGGTACAGAACACGGGGTCGGTGCCGTTTACGCAACTAATGAAAGTAGTGTTGGCGGTGAATATAGCGCTGGCGGTGACGTCCGTGCCGCCATTTGCGGTTACGACGAATCCCACTGGATTGGTGCCCCCGGCTAGGCCGGTAAAGCTCCAAGTATTCGGAGTAACCTTCAGAGTGGTGACGACAATGTAAACCGTGGCCGACGCTGTCGCGCTTAGACCCTGCGCGGAGGCGGTGACCGTGGCCGTGCCCAGGCTCTGCCCCGTGGCCACTCCGGTGTCCTGGTCGATCGTCAGCACGTCGGGAGTATCGCTTGACCACGCCACGCCGCTCTTTATCTGGGTTTGGCCCCCGCCGTTGTTGTAGGTGCCCCACGCCTGCAACGTCTGCGTCTGGCCGAGAACGACATCCGGGGTGGGCGGTTGGACCGAAATCGTCAAGAGAGAGTTAGGCGGGAAGAACCCTTGACACCCGAACCCAAGGGCCATTGCTACCAGAGCCGTGAAAGCGAGAGTCAAGGCCAGTTTGCGCCCAGTAAACATAAGTGACCGCCTCAGATAACTCTAATTTTAGCAGAATGCCGGGTCTGCGCTCGACCGCCGATAGTGCATCGCTTGGGTCGTACCTTCGCTCGCCCTGGCCCGTGGTGGTCGGAGCATTCTCGAATATAAAGAACGGGCTGCGGGGCGGAACTTGCGCGGCGTTTTCTGCTGACCGGTGAATTTCGTGGCGCTGCGGGCGAGTGCATAGGTCCTTCCGCTTCGTTCAGGATGACAAGGTTATTAATGACAAGCGCCGACTACTTCGGCCGCTTCTTTCCGGCGTTGGCGATGCGCTGGTCAATTGGCTTGCGTCCGGAGAAGCCCTCGTTCGTGCCATGCCAATGCGTGATCGCGGGCTCGCCCAGTTTCCAGCACAGCAGGAGGATTTCGCCGTCAACCTTGCAGGGGAAATCGAGTAATCCGATGTCGAGATCTTTCACTTGCACGCCGGTGGCGTCGATTTCAGACAGCGCATCTTTGATGCGGCGGATCGACCGCTCGCGCTCGGCTTTGCGCCGTGCCAGATGGACCACGTTCAACATCGTGCCGCCGTTGAGAAAGACGCGATGCGCCGTATCCTGCAACTCGCCGTCCACACTTTCAATCAGATTCTTGGCGGTGATTGCCTGCTTGAGAAGTGATTCCAGAATCGGGAGCAACATCTGCGCTTCATCGAGGGTAAAAGTGCGGTCGGACATGTGTTTCCATTCTACTGGATGCGGGAGGCCAGGTCTCAGGTGTTAGGTCTCAGGTGTCAGGGTTTCAATCCCACACTTTGAAGTGCGGCCAGGCCTCCGCCATCGGTTTCTTTAATCCATGGCAGATCAGGATGGCGTAGTGTTCCCAGCCCATGGTGTAGGGATGCTCGACCTTGGGGCCTTCTTCCACATTCTGGCACCAGTACTGAGCATCATCGAACTGCCAGTTGAGCATGATCAAACTTTCGCCGGTGTATTGCCGGAACCCCCAGTAGTAATAATTCTGATGAGCGCTGATGGATTGGGGCAGCCCGTAGTGCGGCCCGAAGAAATCGATAGCTCCGGCAGAACCGTAATTTCCAGCGAGGATGGCGGTCTTGGCGCGTTCGTCCGCGGGCAGATTGTTATAAACGGCGGCGACCTGCGCCACCATTTCCGGCCATCCGAATTCGTCCGCGAAATGCTGAGGGAGATCGCTGCTCATGTGCGTTTCGGTGCGGGAGACGCCGATGCCGAGCGCCTGCAAATAGGGAGCGATGCGATCGAGCGGAAGAATCGGCAGAACAATGGGAAAGGCAATTACGCCCAAAATTGTCAGCACGGCCGGCAACGCCACTTTTACCCAGCGAAGCTTTGAGCGTGACTCGATCAGTTTTTGCCAGAACACTCCCCCGGCAGCGAAGAGCATGGGATAAATCGGGGCGAGGTAATAGTCCTTGCCGTGCATCGCCATCATGATCGCCAGGAATACGAGATAGGTGACTCCGAGGACGCGATAGCGCTTGCCTTGCGCTTGAAAAAGAAGGAATCCCAATCCGGCAGCCCAGACGATCACGCTGATCGGCAGCAACATCATGATCTGTTGTTTCACAAATTGCAGCGGCGGCAGTTCGACGTTCTTGTGAATTTTCTTCACATTGCTTAGATCGACCCAGGTCGGAAATCCGTGCTGATACTGCCAGACAAGGTTGGGCAGACTCAGCAGCACGATGACGATCGCAGCTATCCAAAACCACTTGCTGCGCAACCAGCGACGCTCGGGAGAAGCCAGAATTCCGGCGATGAGACTGATCAGAAAGAACGCTGTTGAATGCTTATTTTCCAATCCCAGCCCGAGCAGGACGCCGCACCACACCAGCGACTCCGGCCGATTACGGTTGATCGCGCGCAGCAGAAAATAAATCGCGCCCATCCAGAACAAGGGCTCGAAGGGGTTCATAGAAAAACGCGTCGCGTTATTGAGGATTACCGGTGCTACAAGCACCGAGAGGCACGCCAGCAGAATAGCGGGCCGTTTGCCGCCGAGTTCACGCGCGATCAATCCGGTGATTAGAATTTCTGCGCTCAGTGCCAGCGCCGGCAACAGACGAATTGCATGCAGTGAATCTCCGAATAGTGAGCGGCTGATGTACAAGACCAGAGGAGCCATCGGCGCCAGATCCACGTACCCCCAGGCGAGGTGGTGCGAGAGCGCCAGATAATAAAGTTCGTCGCGGAAATAGCCATAGCGGCCATTCGTCGCCAGCTGCAGCAGCACGGCGGCAGCCGCGAGAAGCCAGGCTACGGATATGTCGCTCGAAAACCACGACCGTTGCTTGATCTCGCGGTCCTCGCCCAACGCCATTTTCTCCATGCTATTTTCAAGGGACGGACATGAACACGCCGCCCCCACCAGCTTCCGAAGCTACCCCACGAAATATATACGTTTTCGGCCTGACTTCGTTTCTCAATGACACGGCCAGCGAAATGGCGTACTGGGTGCTCCCTGCATTTCTCGCGTCGCTGGGCGCCGGGCCGGCGCAGCTTGGGATTATCGAAGGCGTCGCGGAGAGCGTGGCTTCGTTTGCCAAACTGTTTTCTGGCTACGCGACCGACAAAGTTTCGCACCGCAAGCCCATTGTGGTCGGTGGATACATTGTGGCCAACGCGGTCAAGCCGCTGCTGGCGCTGGTTTCGTCATGGTGGCAGATTCTGGGAATTCGTTTCTCCGACCGCTTTGCCAAAGGCATTCGCGGAACGGCCCGCGATGTGATGGTGGCGGAGTCGGTGGACAAATCAGCGCTCGGCTCAGCCTACGGATTGATTCAAGCCATGGATTCCGCGGGCGCCATCGCCGGTCCTCTGTTGGCGCTGGCGGTGATCGGGCGCTTCGGCATGCGCGGCGTTTTCGCGTCGGCGGCGATTCCGGGAGCGTTGTGCGTAATTGTCGCGTGGGTGGGAATTCGCGAAGTGCATCGCGCAAAGCCGCTGGACGGACGGGCGACCTCGCTCGTTCGCGCAGGAACAGCCCCGCCGAAATCCGAATGGCTGCCAAAATTGCCAGGGGGGTTTTATTACGTGCTGGCGGTGGTCACACTGTTTTCGCTGGGAAATTCGAGCGACATGTTTCTGGTGCTGCGCGCCGGCAATATCGGCATTCCGGCATCTCGCGCGCCGCTGTTGGGACTGGTCTTCAACATCACGTTCACGCTGGCTTCCTGGCCAGCGGGCAAATTCAGCGACCGCTTCTCGCGCTCCACCATCGCCGCCGCCGGATATTTCGTTTTTGCCATTGTCTATTTCGTCTTCGCGCTCGCGCCTTCCCAGCTTGCAATCTGGCTGACCATGGCTTTCTACGGACTCTTCTATGCCCTGACCAATCCCGTGCTCAAGGCACTGGTGGTCGAAAGCGTGGCGGGCGATGTCCGCGGGCGTGCTCTGGGAATTTATTTCTTTCTGACCAGCGTCACCACGCTGCTCTCCAGCGTTATCACGGGAGCGCTTTGGAAGCTCTACGGGCCGGCGGTCCCGTTTTATTTTTCGGCGGGGATTGCGGCGTTCTCCGGCGTGTTGCTGCTGGGGCATGAATTCTTAAAGCCAAGCTCGTAAGTCAAGTTCGCAAATCCGGCGTCGCGATTAATTCTTCGCGTACTTCAACCACTTTAGAATTTCCGGCAGAGTGGCGCGTTTCCCATACATGAGTATGCCGACGCGGTAGATGCGGGAGCAGAGTACAAGGACTCCCGCAATGGTCGCGATCAATAAGGAAAGCGACAGAGCAATCTGCCACAGGGGCGGTGTTTGCACCACGATTCGCGCATACATCAACACCGGCGCGAAAAACGGAACCATCGACATCCAGACTACTGCCGGGGCGTCGGGCGTTTTCACGGCGGCGCTAAGCATGAACACCGATAGGACCAGCGGAATCACGATCACGAACTGGAGTTGCTGGCCTTCCTGCTCGGTGGTGGTGATCGCTCCAATCGCCGCGTACATTGTGCTGTACAGCATGTAGCCCAGAAAGAAGAAGGCGGCAAATGCGGCCAGCACTTCGGGGGACACTTTGAGTTGATCGAGATCCACCTGCATCGCCAGAGAAGGTAATGCAAACGCGCCCGCCATCACCACCCAGACCAGGACCTGCGTCAGGCCCACCGCGCCCACGCCAACAACTTTGCCGATCATTAGTTCGGTTGATGTGGCGGAAGAAAGCAGCACCTCAAGAATGCGCGAATTCTTTTCTTCGAGCACCGAGCGCATAACCGAAATGCCGTACAGAAGCACGGTCATGTAAATCAGCATGACCATTACCACGACTTCTATAAACTTCTTGCCGCTGCTATCCGTGGCTGCGCGCCCTTGTTCGATTCGAACTGACTCTACTTTTATTGGCTTGAGCAACAGGTCCGCCTGATCGCCGGTGACGCCAGTTTTGGAAAGCCGCGCGTATTGAATGATGCGGTTCAGTTTTTCGCTCAGGCGCGATCTCTCTCCGAAGTCGCCCATGTTGCGGCTGGCCCACTCGACCTTTCCGGTGGCGATCGCATCGTCGGTCAGCCAAAGATAGCCGTCGATGGACTGCGAGATTATCTTGTCCCGCAACGCCGCCCGTTCCGCCTCGGTGGGATTGGAATCCACGTCGATGGTGTACTGCTTGTCGGGCGCCGGGTTGGCGGCGTTCGTTTCGGAATTGGCCTCGTCGTCATCATTATTGGTCCGGACTCGCGGACAACAACCCCTGGCGGACGATCTCGCCGAATTGCGGGGTTGAGGTTACGACCACGATATGCTTTGCCTTCTCGCCCATGGTGGCGAGCTTCGCCGGCAGAAGCATCAGCACGGTCATGATGGCGGGCGCCAGCAAGGTAAGCACGATGAAGGAGCGGGTGCGCACACGCTCCAGATATTCGCGCCTGATGATCAGCCAGGTGTTGCGTAGCCATGTGTTACGTAGCGAGGTGTTACGCATTGGGTTTGCCCACAGCCTCGATAAAAATTTCTTCCAGCGAGGGTTGCATCACCTCAAACCGATCAAGCCTCGCCTTTGAACACGCGTGCTGAAGAAGTTCCTGGGTATCGGCGCCGGGCGCGAGGCGCACCTCCACATAGTTGCCGTAGTCGTTGAAAGATTGCACCAGTTTCGGGTCGCGCAAGAAACCGGCGTCGCCGTCGTATTTGATCTGGACGCTGCAATGGCCGTAGTTGGCCTTGATCTGGCCCAAATCGCCTTCGCAGCACAGCGCGCCCGTGATTGATCAGGCAGATCGACTGGCACAAACGTTCCGCCTGATCCATGCGATGGGTCGATAGCAGGATGGTCTTGCCGTTCTTGGCCAATTCGAGCAGCGTGTCTTTCAAGGCCATCGCGTTGGCGGGATCGAGCCCGGAGAAAGGCTCGTCCATGACGATCAACTCCGGATCGTGCAGAATCGCACCGATAAACTGCACTTTCTGCTGCATGCCTTTCGAAAGCTCTTCGACTTTCTTATCCATCCAGGAGGCAAGTTCAAGGCGCTCGCACCAGTACTGGGCGCGCTTTTGAAGCCTCGGCGCTGGTCAACCCTTTGAGTTGAGCGAGAAAGACGAGGTGAGTCAGCACCTTCATTTTCTTGTAGAGGCCGCGCTCTTCGGGTAGATAGCCGAAGCGGCCAGTGTGGGCGCGGCCCAGGGTTCTCCGAAGATGAGAACCTGGCCTGAATCGGGGACGATGATGCCGATGATCATGCGCAGCGTGCTGGTCTTGCCGGCTCCGTTGGGGCCGAGCAAACCGTAAATTCCGCCGGGCTGGATGCGAAGAGAAAGGTTGTTGACGGCGACAAAGTCATCGTAATTCTTGCAAATACTGGCGAGTTCGCACGGTGTTCACGGCCGTGGATTCAGTGGATGAAGGTGAGACCATAACGGGCGATCCGGACACTGCGATGATCAGTTAAGAACGGATCATTAAGAACGAAAATGATAGCACGCGTTGACTGAGGCTCCGGAGCCGAACTCTGTTGTATGCGGATGGAAAGTTTGCGCTGGCTATCAGGTGGCTTGCTCGGCGATGGCCGATCGTCGCAACCACCAATACGCGACGATTAGAAACACTACGCCCGCCACGCTATCGAGCAGCACATCCCACACCGTGCCGGTGCGCGACGGAATATAGCTCTGGTGCCACTCATCCATCGCGGCGACGAATGCCGTCCCCAACCAGGACAACAGCGCCGCGCGCAACAATAAGGCGCGGACGTGCACCGAACGTTGCTCGCCAGCCGCGGAGCAGGAGCAGGCTCAACATGCCGTACCCGACGACGTGTCCGGTCTTGCGCAGATAGTGATGAAAGATGACGAACTCGGCGAAGCTGATTTGGCCGAATATACGCGTCAGCAGCCCGAACAACATGTTGCCGGTATTCTCGGAAGAGAAGAAATCGGTGGACTCAAACGCTATGAGGCCCACCCAGACGGCAGCTGGCCACCAGGCGCGCAGAAGATTGGGACGGGACGCGGTCGATTCGGTCGTCAATTCGGCCTCGTCCCTTATTCCGCCGCGTAATTCGGAGCTTCGCGCGTGATCATGACGTCGTGCACGTGGCTTTCGCGCAGGCCCGCGGCGCTGATGCGCACGAATCGCGCCTTCTGTTGCAGTTCACTCACTGTCTGGCAGCCGCAATATCCCATGCCAGATTTCAGCCCGCCCACCATCTGGTGCACGATCATTGCCACTGAACCGCGATACGGCACGCGTCCTTCAATTCCTTCCGGCACCAATTTGCCGAGGCGGTTCGAATCCTCGCCCATCATAGGAGGAATTGCCGCCGACGCATCTCCATCGGAGTTCTGGAAGTAGCGCTCGCTCGAACCCTGCGCCATCGCGCCCAGCGACCCCATGCCGCGATACGCTTTGAAGGTGCGGCCCTGATACAGAATTAATTCGCCCGGGCTTTCATCGGTTCCGGCAAACATCGAGCCGATCATCACCGCGGAAGCGCCCGCGGCCAGCGCCTTGCTGATGTCGCCGGAATATTTGATGCCGCCGTCCGCAATCACAGGGACGCCCGAATCGCGCGTCGCCCGCGTCGCCTCGGCGATCGCGGTGATCTGCGGAACCCCAACACCGGTCACGATGCGGGTGGTGCAGATTGAGCCTGGGCCAATGCCGACTTTCACGCCGTCCACTCCGGCGCGCACCAGATCGCAGGCGCCATCAAATGTCGCTACGTTCCCGGCTATCAGTTCCACCTCGGGCAAACTCGCTTTCACTCTCTTGACCGCTTCTAGAACCAGCGCGGAATGCCCATGCGCGCTGTCAATGGCCAGCACGTCGACTTTTGCTTTCGCCATCTCCTGGGCACGCTCTAGAAAATCACCGGTCGCGCCGATCGCCGCGCTTACTCGCAAGCGGCCCTTATCGTCCTTGGCCGCGCCGGGATATTTCAGTTTCTTCTGGATGTCCTTGACCGTGATCAAACCCTTGAGGTTGTACTTGTCGTCAACGACGAGAAGTTTTTCGACGCGGTGCTCGTGGAGAATCTCCTCCGCCTGTTCGAGCGTCGTACCCACCGGCACCGTGATCAGGTTCTTCTGGGTCATGACTTTGCTGATGGGAATATCGAAGCGTGTTTCGAAACGCAGATCGCGATTGGTGAGAATGCCGACCAGTTTTCCATCTTTCAGCGTGATCGGCACGCCTGAAATCTTGTATTTCTGCATGACGTCCAGCGCATCGGAAACCTTGGCATCGGGCGACATTGTGACCGGATCTACGATCATGCCGCTCTCCGACCGTTTCACCTTGTCGACTTCATTGGCCTGCTGCTCGATGGTCAGGTTGCGATGAATAATCCCGAGGCCGCCCTGCTGCGCCATGGCAATCGCCATGTGCGACTCGGTCACCGTATCCATGGCAGCGCTGATAATCGGAATGTTCAGACGAATGTTGCGCGAGATCTGGGTCTGGGTGTTGGTGTTGGCGGGCACGACTCCGGAATGCGCCGGCAGCAGTAAAACGTCGTCGAATGTGAGGGCTTCGGGGACGGGAAAATGGATCATAGGACTCTGGATGAAACTTCTATTGTAGGGAGCGCTCATCCATCAGGCAAATGCAGCCCAACCTGGGAGTCAACATCGGTTTGCCAAAGCGTCTGAAAAGCGATACATTTCGGGTAATTCCGACTCCCGCTGCTCCTCTTGGAGGCCTAATGTTGCGTAACCTACCTTTTCGCATCGCACTCGCCTCAGCCCTGGCCCTGAACCTGGCTGCCAGCCCCGCAATCTTGAGTGCTCAGCAAATACCCGCCGAAATTCCCGACATCACGATCCGGACCAGCACGCGCCTGGTGGTGGTTGATGTGGTCGTCAGGGACAAGAAGGGCCAGCCCGTTACCGGACTGAAGCCTGAGGACTTCACGGTTGAGGAAAATGGGAAGAAGCAGAAGATCGCGACCTTCACGCCGCCGGGCACAAATCAGGGAAGTGCGAAGACCCTGCCTCCGGGCATCCTCTCCAATCGTCCCGAGTTTTTGAAGCCGGCTGGGGGTTCCGACCGTGCTTCTGCTGGACTCAACGAACTCGGGGTTCCTGGATCAGTCTTATGGCAGAGAGCAGATGTTGAAATATGCCCTGGAGCAAAACCACGCGGGTAAGCCTATGGCGGTCATGGCACTGTCGGACCGTTTGTGGGTGCTGCAGGATTTCACGACCGACCCGAAAGTTCTGGAGGCGGCGATCAACAAGCTGCGCCCGCAATCCCAGATTCTTCAACCCGCGTCGTCGGCGCCGCATTTGACGTCCGACAGCGGACTCAACAACGCGACGACCCTGGCCATGTCCGTAGCTGAGTCGCAGCTTGCCGGCTTCGAGAACCTGGTTTCAGACTACAACCATGACCGCCGCACGGTGATTACCCTGCAGGCGTTGCAGGATCTCTCGCGAATGCTTTCCGGATTCTCCGGCCGCAAGACCGTGGTTTGGCTGACCGCATCTTTCCCGCTTGATCTTATCCCGACGGAACAAAGCATGAGTGAAGCGGAACGGCTGGCGGATACTCCTTCGGTTAGACAGCAGTCCGCAGGCACAGCTGCCATCTCCGGCCACTACGAGGAGCGCGTGGCGAAGTTCGGAGACGCGATCAAACAGGCCGAGGCGAATCTGGCCAGCGCCGGCATAGCCATTTATCCAGTCGATATGCGCGGCATCATGATAAAGGGAATTGATGTCAACAACACGTTCACCTTGCAGGACCTGGCGGCGGAAACCGGCGGCAAGGCCTATACCAACCAGAATGAAATCAAGGACGGCATCGACCTGGCGGTCGCGGACGAAGATGCTTCTTACGCGATCGGTTACTACCCGGAAAACAAGAAGTGGGACGGCAAGTTCCGCAACATCAAAGTCAAACTTGATCGCGGGGACACAGAAGTCCGCTATCGCAGGGGGTACTTTGCGCTCGATCCGACAGTCGATAAGAACTGGAAGCCCGATCAGGAAGCGGCGGGCGCTCTCCAGATGAACGGAGACGCGACCCAGGTTTCATTCATGGCCCAAGTGAAGCCCACGGATCCCGGCAAGGCAAAGGTCGTATTCCTGGTGGACGCACACACCTTGACCACGGAAGACACCAGCGGCGGCAAGAAAATGAATGTCAGCTTTTATGCCGGTGTTTACGACTCAAGTGGCAAGAATCTGGGGGGGGCGACCACCCTTAAGGTGGACAAGGCGTTCGATGCGGCCACCTATCAGCAAATTATCGACAAGGGCATGATGGTGCAACTCGATATTGCTGCGCCGTCGGATGCCAAGCAAGTTCGCCTCGTCGTACTCGACAACAAAACCGGGTTGATCGGGACGGTGAGCGGACCGCTCACGCAATAGCTTAGAGGCTCAAGAGAGCATCCGCACAAATAAAGAGGGCGTCCGCTTCGGACGCCCTGCTTGTTTTCTAAAGCTGCGCGGCGAACTACTCTTTCTTGTCGCTGCCCTCAGTCTTACCGTCCGCCTCATTCGCGGCCATATTCTTCTCCGCCTGGGCTTCGGCATCCGCGTGTTCCATCGCCTTCCGGTTTTCTTCGGCACGTTTGGCGCGGATTTCGGCCCGCTTCTGACGTTTTTCGTCGATCACCTGTTCGCTACCCAGCAGTTCGATGAACGCCTTTTCGGCGCCGTCGCCCTTACGCCACGCGGTGCGAACGATGCGTGTATAGCCGCCCTTACGATCACCGAAGCGTGGAGCCACGGTATCGAAAAGTTTGGTGACCGACTCCGGGGTCATTAGATAGGACGCTGCTTGCCGTCGCGCCGCCAGATCGCCCTTTTTGCCGAGCGTGATCATCTTCTCGACGGATGGACGGACGGCTTTCGCCTTGATCACCGTCGTCTCAATGCGCTCTTCCATGATGATGGACGTAACCATGTTGCGCAGCATGGCGCGACGATGTGAAGTGGTCCGTCCTAGTTTGTATCCTGCAACTTTGTGACGCATGGTTTACCCCTGCATTAATTCTCAGTTTCCGGTTCTCAGTGCAAACAGGTCGATGGTCGCTAGCCGGTCGTTAGCTAATGACTAGCGACCAAGCGACTAGCGACCAACGACTGATTTTCTCTACAGATCGTTATCGCCGTATGCCGAAGCGGGCAGCACCTGGTTCGAAGTCGGGCCGGGCACGGCGTTTCCGTGCTCGTCGATCTTCATACCCAGGCTCAAGCCCATCGAGGACAGGATCTCCTTGATCTCGTTCAGCGACTTGCGGCCGAAGTTTTTCGTCTTCAGCATTTCGGCTTCGGTCTTCTGCACCAGTTCGCCGATGGACTGAATGTTGGCATTCTTCAGGCAGTTATAACTGCGGACCGAGAGTTCGAGTTCCTCGACGGAACGGTTGAGGTTCTCGTTCTTGATCTCGGGACGGCGCTCTTCGCTGGCCGACGCGGTTTCGATTTCTTCTTCGAAGTTGATGAAGATATTCATGTGGTCCTTCACCAGCTTGGCGGAGAGGCCGAGCGCATCGCCCGGAGTGATCGAACCGTTGGTCCAAACTTCGACGGTCAGCTTGTCGTAATCGGTGATCTGTCCCAAACGCGCGGCTTCGACGGTGTAATTGCACTTGCGCACCGGCGTATGCACGGAATCGATCGGAATGAATCCGATGCCCAGATCGTCTTCGAAGTTCTTGTCCGCGGAAACGTAGCCGCGGCCGCGCTTCAGGCGCATTTCCATGTCGAGCTTGCCACCCTCGCTCACGGTCGCGATGTAAATGTCCTTGTCGAGCACTTCCACATCGCCGTCGGCCTCGATCATGCCGCTGGTGACGACTCCGGGTTGATCGGCGCGCAGGTAGATCGCCTTCGGACCGTCTCCCGCCAGCTTGAACGGGACCTGCTTCATGTTGAGGATGATGTCGGTCGCGTCTTCGACGACACCGGGAATCGACTGGAATTCGTGCAGCACGCCTTCGATCTTGACCGCGGTAACCGCCGCGCCTTCGATCGAACTCAGCATCACGCGCCGCAGCGCGTTGCCGATGGTGGTGCCGAATCCGCGCTCAAACGGCTGCGCCCAGAACATTCCGTATTTGTCGGTAAGTGAACTGGCATCGCTCGCCAGCCGTTTCGGTTTTTGAAAACCTCTCCAAAGCATTGTGTTTCTCCTCTCGGCCATGTGGCTCCGCGGCGGCTCTCTGAACCGGCCCAGGTCCAGATCAAACGCCACGGCGGGCTGATCTGGCACGAATAGTAGGCCAAAAGTCAGTCGTTGATCGTTAGTCGTTCGCGTGTCAGTGGCCTTGCCAACGACTGTCGACCAGCGACCAACGACGAACCTTACTTGCTATACAACTCGACAATCAGCTGCTCGTTCACCGGCAACTGGATATCTTCGCGTTTCGGCAGCGCTATCACGCGGCCTTTGTAATTCTCGCGATCGATCTCCAACCACACCGGCGCCGGCTGATGACTGGCAAAATCCCTCGCGGTTTCGAGAATCGGAATCTTGCGGCTGCTCTCGCGAATCTGAATCTCTTCGCCGACGGTGACTTCGTATGAAGGAATGTTGACCTTCTTACCATTCACCTGAATGTGCCCGTGACGCACCAACTGGCGCGCCTGGCGGCGGGAAATGCCGAAGCCGAGACGATAGACGACGTTGTCCAGACGGCGCTCGAGCGATTCCAGCAGTTTCGCACCGGTCACACCCTTGGACCGGACCGCGTTCTCGAAATAATTCCGGAACTGGCCTTCCTGGGTGAAGTAGATGCGTTTGGCTTTCTGTTTTTCGCGCAACTGCAGACCGTAGCCTACGACCTTGGTCTTTTTGTCTTTCCCGTGCTGTCCGGGAGCGAAGTTGCGCTTCTCAATTGGGCATTTGTCGCTGAAGCACTTCGTGCCTTTGAGGAAGAGCTTGATGCCTTCCCGGCGACATAGACGACACACTGCATCGGTATAACGGGCCAAGTTGTTCTCCTTCTTAGATGACCGGTTTACAGGTTTGGCTTCACCCTTCGTCCCGGACGAAAAATCAGGTCTTAGTTGTCAGGTCTTAGGTCTTAGGAAGGTCTTGGTTGCTAAGACCTGACACCTGAGACCTGACACCTGTCTTTCTACACTCTGCGCCGTTTCGGCGGACGGCAACCGTTGTGCGGAATCGGCGTCGTGTCCTTAATGGAACGCACTTCGATTCCGGCGGAGGCCAGCGCGCGCACGGCTGATTCGCGCCCCGATCCCGGACCGCTCACCCGCACGTCGACGCTGCGCACTCCGTGATCGCGCGCCATGCTGGCGGCGTTCGAGGCGGCCTGCTGCGCGGCAAACGGAGTCCCTTTACGCGATCCACGGAAGCCGAGCGAGCCCGAACTCTTCCACGACAGGACGTTGCCGGACATGTCCGTAATGGTGACGATCGTGTTGTTGAAAGAGGCCTGCACGTGCACCAGTCCGTGCGGAACGTGCTTGCGCTCTTTCTTCTTGAACGTCTTCTTCTTGCCTTTTTTCTCGGGCGCCGCAGCGCCGCCTGCTGCTACTGGTTTTGCCATTTTTTAGAGTTCTCAGTTCTCAGTTCTCAGTTCTCAGTAAAACCGTTCTCGGTCCAACTGAGAACTGATAGCTGAGAGCTGAGAACTGGTTCTACGCTTTTGCCGTCTTCTTCTTCTGCGCGACCGTGCCTTTGCGCGGACCTTTGCGGGTACGGGCATTGGTATGCGTGCGCTGTCCGCGAACCGGCAGGTTGCGGCGATGGCGGAATCCGCGATACGAACCGATTTCGATGAGCCGCTTGATGTTCATCGAAACGTCCTTGCGCAGATCGCCTTCCACCCCGCCTTCCGCCTCGATGACCTGGCGGATGCGGTTGACCTCGTCTTCCGCGAGGTCCGAACTTTCTTCATCGGGTCGACTTTCGCCGCGTCCAGAATGCGCGCCGCGCGCGAGTTGCCGATGCCATAGATGTAAGTGAGCGCGATATTCGTGTGCTTGTTGCGCGGAAGATCGACGCCTGCAATACGTGCCATGATCCTCTCTTAACCCAGTTCTCAGTTTCAGCTTAGTCTCAGTCCGTCTAGCTAAGACGGAACCGTGGCTTATCCCTGACGTTGCTTGTGTTTCGAATTCTCGCAGATCACCCGCACTACTCCCTTGCGGTGGATGACCTTGCACTTGTCGCAAATTTTCTTAACCGATGCTCTTACTTTCATAAATCAGTTCTCAGTTCTCAGTTGCCAGTTCTCAGTGACTGCAACTGCAGTCCCTGCCTCGCATGGCCCAGGGTCGGGCCACCGCTCACGACGACAACTAATCATTTGTAGCGGTACACAATCCGTCCGCGATTCAGGTCGTAGGGAGAAAGTTCGACTGCGACTTTGTCTCCCGGCAGTATTCGGATAAAGTTCTTCCGCATCTTGCCGGAAACGTGCGCCAGAACCTGGTGTTTGTTTTCAAGCTCCACCTTGAACATGGCATTGGGCAGCGGCTCGACCACTACTGCCATCACTTCAATCGCGTCCTCTTTACTCATTACCCTCCGAAATCAATTCGTTCTCAGCGCCAGCGTCACGAGAACTCACTGGCGTCAAAATCATGGGCCCTTGCCTCGTTACCGCCACGCAGTGTTCGAAGTGCGCGCTGTAACTGCCGTCGAGCGTTACGGCCGTCCACTTATCGCTCAAAACTTTCGTCTCGGGACCGCCCGAGTTCACCATCGGCTCGATCGCCAGGACCATGCCTTCGGTCAACTCCGCGCCCTGGCCCTTCTTGCCGAAGTTCGGAATCTGCGGCGCTTCGTGCAGCTTCGTCCCAATGCCGTGCCCGACAAATTCCCGCACCACGCTGAACCCGTTCGCTTCCACGTGCTTCTGGATCGCCGATCCAACGTGTCCAACGGTGTTGCCAATCTTTACCTGCTCGATGCCCTTGTACAGCGAAGCCTCGGTCACTTCGAGCAGCTTCTTCAATTCCGGCGTCAGTGCCTCGCCCACCGGCACGGTGATGGCGGCATCCCCGTAATACCCATCGCAGACCACGCCGCAGTCGATGGAAACGATGTCGCCCGTTTTCAGCGCCCGCTTTTCCGACGGGATGCCGTGCACGATCTCTTCATTGATCGAAGTGCAGAGCACACAGGGATAACCGTAGTATCCCTTGAACGCCGGCGTGGCTCCGAGTTCCGCAATCAGTTTCTCGGCAGCCTTCTCCAGGTCCATGGTGGTAACGCCGGGCGCCACCGCCGTCTTCAAGTGATTCAGAACCTGGCGGACCATCTTCCCGCTGCGCCTCATCTTTTCGATCTCTTCCGGCGACTTGCGGATGATCCGGTCTTCTCCAGGACTCATAATCGATTCTAGCTTCGCCTCTGCCTAGCACCCATCCTGGCAGTGCCGGTCAATCACGCCGAAAATCTGTGCCGTAACTTCCTCCACCGTCCGGTCGGCATTGATCGCCACCAGCCGCCGCTGCTGCCGGTAGTAATCCGCGACTGGCTTGGTCTGCCGTTTCATAGGCAGCCAGACGCTCCGAAATCACCTCTTCGCGGTCGTCGTCGCGGACCATCAGCTTCGATCCGTCCACATCGCACAACCCGTCTACGCGAGGTGGCTGAAAGTGAATGTTATAGAGCCGTCCACAGGTGGGACACGAACGCCGCCCGGCAAGCCGCAGCAGTAATTGATTATAGTCTACGAGCAACTGGATCACAATCGGCGGGCATCGTCCGATTCTTCCAGTCGCTTCGCAGAGCTCTTCTGCGATTTCTTGCCAGATTTCTTGTCCGGTTTCTTGTCCGGCTTCTTGTCCGGCTTCTTGTCAAAGACCTCTTTTTCCAGGAAGGCGTCGAGCCATCCTGCCTGGGCGGCCGTCCTGGGAAAGCCGTCCAGCACAAATCCACGCTGGCAGTCGGCTTGACGCAACCGCTCGGCCACGATGCCGTACATCAACTCGTCCGGCACCAACTCGCCCCGCGCCATGATCGCCCTGGCCTCAAGGCCCAAGCTCAGTGCCGCGCGCTACGTGATCCCGTAAAAGATCGCCCGTCGATATCTGCGGAACGCCGTAACGGTCGACAATCTGCCTGGCCTGCGTGCCCTTCCCGGCCCCGGGAGGCCCCAGAAGAATCACGGGGCCAATATTTTGCGCGGTCTCGTTACCCGACCATTGGCCATACCCATGGCCCCTTTATTCGGATTTCCCGTCGCGGAAATACCGCCCCGCTCCGCACCTGCAAAATCAGTTCTCAGCTCTCAAGAAACTTGAGAACTCTTCTACCAGTCCGGCGTCCCCGAAGCCGGCCGCTCTTCGGGGTGAATCCGTCGTAGTGGCGCATGATCAGTTGCGCTTCGATCTGCGTGACCGTATCCATCGCAACGCCGACGACGATCAGCAGCGACGTACCGCCAAAATAAAAATTCACTCCCAATCCGTTGGTTACCCAGGTGGGCAAGTTCTCAAAAACTCGCCCCAGCAGCGGAAGGTGGTTCAGCTTGATGCCGGCAATCATCCACTCCGGGATCAGCGAAATCAGAATCAGGTAGAGCGCGCCCACCAGCGTGATCCGGGTGAGAACATCATTGATGAAGTCCGAAGTCCGCTTGCCCGGCCGGATGCCGGGAATAAACCCTCCCCACTTCCGCATGTTGTCGGCGACCTCGTTCGGGTTGAACACGATCGAGATATAGAAGTAGGCAAAGAAAATAATGCCCAGGCAATAGAGCAAGGTGTAGAGCGGCTCTCCCCAACGCATGGCGTCGAGAATCGGGCCGACCACCTTGTTATTCTTGAAGGCCGCACCCAGCATCTGCGGCAAGGCCAGGATAGAGGATGCGAAAATTACCGGCATCACGCCGCCTGCATTTACCCGCAGCGGCAGGTGCGTGGTTTGGCCGCCCATCACCTTTCGTCCGACCACGCGTTTGGCATACTGCACCGGGATGCGGCGCTCGCTGCGTTCGACGTACACGATGAACGCGACCACCGCGATCATCAGCACCAGCAGCATCAGGATGGCCGGGAGCCGTGAAGACTCCCCAGGCAGACGTGCTCGCTTTCTGATACAGATCGGCCACGCCCCGCGGCAGACCGACCACGATGCCCGGCAAAGATCAGCAGCGACATGCCGTTGCCGATGCCGCGCTCGGTGATCTGCTCGCCCAGCCACATGATGAATGCGCTACCCGTGGTCAGCGTCAGCATGGTCATCAGGACAAACGCCGGCCCGGGAGTGTTGACGAAATCGCCCGCTTTCTCAAGGCTGATGGCAAT
Source organism: uncultured Acidobacteriaceae bacterium (assembly GCA_963826845.1). GTDB lineage: Bacteria > Acidobacteriota > Terriglobia > Terriglobales > Acidobacteriaceae > Acidiflorens. Next base: position 40,474 of record CAWGYS010000011.1, on the reverse strand, counting down.
GCCGAACGACTGCACCGCGCTCAAAATCACGGTAAGATAACGCGTCCACTGCGTGATTTTCTTGCGGCCCATCTCGCCTTCCTTCTGCAGCTTGGCGAGCGGCTCATACACCACCGTCAGCAACTGCAGAATGATGGACGCCGTGATGTACGGCATGATGCCGAGCGCAAAAATCGTCAGCCGGCGCAGGTTGCCGCCGCTGAACAAGTCGACAAAGCCGAGCACCGAGCCCTTGTTCTGCTCGAAGAACTGCGCCAGCCGGTCGCCATTGATGCCCGGGCGTCGGGATGTGGCCGCCGATGCGATACACCGCCAGCAGGCCGAGCGTGAACAGCACGCGCTTGCGAAGATCGGGAACCCGGAAGATGTTCGACAGCTTTTCGAGCATTACTGCAAGACCTCAAACTTGCCGCCAGCCTTGGTGATCTTTTCCTGCGCCGACTTGGAAAACTTGTGCGCGTGCACGGTGATCGCCGACTTCAGTTCGCCGTTGCCGAAAATCTTGACCGGCTGCTTGCCGTCACGACTCCGGCTTTCTTCAGCCCCTCGGGCGTGATTTCGATTTCGCCGAGCGTGGCCAGGCGGTCGAGGTTCACGACGTCGTATTCCTCGCGGAAAATGTTGGTGAAGCCGCGCTTCGGTATACGCCGGTGCAGCGGCATCTGGCCGCCTTCAAACCCGCGGATCAGCCGCGCTCCCGATCGGGACCACTGGCCCTTGTGGCCGCGCGTGGAAGTCTTGCCCATGCCGGAACCCATGCCGCGCCCGACGCGCTTCTTCTTTTCTGTCGACTTTTTGGGAGCCCGTATTGTCGAAAGATTCATAATGAAATCCTATTACTTCACAATCTCCACCAGATGCGGGATCTTCTTCACCATGCCGCGAATGGCAGCCGTATCCGGCCGCACAATTACCTGGTTCAGCCGGGTAAATCCCAGCCCCTTGACTACTTTCTGTGTTTCACCGGAGTGCAGATCATCGACCGCACCCACTTCATCTGGATCTTGCCGCTCGCCACGGATTTCGCTGTCTTGGTTGTCATTACAGCTCCTCCACCGACTTGCCGCGCAGTTCCGCAACGTGTTCGCGACTCTTCAGTTTCTTCAGCGCGTCGAAAGTGGCCTTGATCACGTTATGAGGATTGTTCGTGCCAATCGACTTGGTCAGCACATTCTGCATGCCCGCCGAGGTCATCACCGCGCGCACCGCTCCGCCCGCAATCACGCCCGTGCCTTCCGGAGCCGGCTTCAGCAGCACCATGCCCGAGCCAAAACGTCCGAGCACGGTGTGCGGCACCGAGGTCTGCGTCAGGTTGATCCGCATCAGGTTCTTCTTCGCCGACTCAATCCCTTTGCGGATGGCCTGCGGAACTTCTTTCGCTTTGCCCGATCCGTAACCAACCACCGCCGCCGAAGGATCGCCGATGACGACCAGCGCCGCAAACGACATGTTCTTGCCGCCCTTAACCACTTTCGTCACCCGGTTAATCGAGACCACCTGGTCCTTTAACTGGAACGAACCCGCATCGAGTTTCTTAGTAACTCTTGGCATTCTGAAATCTCATTTCCTGTTTCTGTCGTTGGTCGCTATTCGACTAACGACTAAAATTGCAATCCCGCTTCGCGCGCCGCATCGGCCACGGCTTTGACGCGTCCGTGATAAATGTATCCGCCACGATCGAACACGACTTTGGTAAAGCCTTTTTCTTTGGCCAGTTCGGCAATCTTTTTGCCAACCATCTTTGCCGAGGCCACGTTGCCGCCGGTGACCCGCGCGTCCTTCCGGTCGTCGGCCGTCGAAGCCGCCGCCAGCGTGACGCCCTTCAGGTCGTCGATCAGCTGCACATAGATATGGTTCAGCGAACGGTACACATTCAGCCGTGGACGCTCCGGCGTGCCCATGACTTTCTTGCGGATACGATCGTGCACCCGCTGCCGCGTCTGATTCTTGGAATTGATTCTCAGCATTTCAAAACCCTCAGTCGTTCGCGGTTCGCTGTTCGTCAGTTCGCAAACCGCTTCACTCGCCAGCGATCAGCAAAGGACGAACTGCGAAAAGCGGTTACTTCGCTCCCGTCTTGCCAACCTTCTTCTTCAACCGTTCGCCGGCGTAGCGCACGCCCTTGTTCTTGTACGGGTCGGGCGGACGCAGCGACCGCATCTCCGCCGCTACCTGGCCGACTTTCTGCCGGTCGATTCCGGTCAGCGACAGCTTGGTCTGCTTCGCATCCACCGCGCAATCCACGCCCGTCGGCAGCGGATATTCGATGGGGTGCGAATATCCCAGACTGAACACCACCGTCCCTTTGCCCTTCATCTCGGCGCGGTAGCCGATGCCGACGATTTCAAGGTCCCGCGTCCAGCCCTTGGTCACGCCTTCAACCGCGTTGTTGACCAGCGCGCGCGCCAGGCCATGCACCGCGGCCTGCGAATCGTCCGGGCGGATCGCTACCAGGTTGCCGTCCTTTTGCTCCATCGTGATGCCGGACGGAAGAGATGTATCCAGCTTGCCCTTCGGCCCCTGGACCATCACCGTGTTGCCTTCGATTTTGACCGTCACGCCCTTCGGGATCGCGATCGGCTTTTTTCCAATTCGTGACATAGCTTTTGGCTCTCAGTTGTCAGTTGTCAGTCGTCAGTCGTCAGTAAAACCGCTGTTGCAGTTACTGAAAACTGATGACTGACAACTGATAGCGCTTCTCTACCAAATCTCGCACAACAATTCGCCACCCAGGCCCTGACGGCGCGCCTGGCGTCCTGTCATCACGCCTTTCGGCGTGGTCAGGATATTGATGCCCATCCCGCCCAGCACGCGCGGAATCTCGGTGCGGCGCACATAGACGCGGCAGCCCGGACGCGACACGCGCGCCAGGTTCGTAATCACCGCCTCGTTGTTGTTGCCGTACTTCAAGTACACGCGCAGGACCTTGTGGCCCTCTTCTTCCGCCGGCTTGAAGTTCGCGATATAGCCCTCTTCCTTGAGGATGCGGGCAATCTCCGTCTTCAGCTTGGAAGCTGGTATGTCCACTTTCTGGTGCCGGGCGCGGATCGAATTGCGGATGCGCGCCAGCATGTCTGCGACCGGATCGGTCAACCTCATTGTTTGCTTCTCCTAAAGCCGCCCGTTCGCTCCGTTGTCTGTTACCGGAGAACCTGTCAGCAGCTTAACTACTGTCCGTCATGTCGCTATTCGCTGTTCGCCCTTCGCTGAACCGCGCGAAAAGCGAACGACGAATAGACCAACGACGTCTCTTCTACCACGACGACTTCGAAACTCCGGGGATCTCGCCTCGCAGCGCCAATCCGCGGAAACACAGACGGCACAGGCCAAACTTCCGTAAATAGGCCCGTGGACGTCCGCAAATCTTGCAGCGGTTGTGCTTGCGCGTCGAGAACTTCGGCTTCTTCGCGTCCTTTACTCGTTTTGCTGTAGTGGCCAAATTTGCTCCTAACCTTTATGTAGCGCCGCTATGCCCTAAACGGCATTCCCAAATGCTTCAGTAGCGACCGCGCCTGATCGTCGGACCGCGCCGTCGTCACAATGGTTACGTTCATACCTTTCAGCTTGTCGACCTTCGCGTAATCAATCTCCGGAAAGATCAGCTGATCGTGCAGGCCGAGCGTGTAATTGCCGCGCCCGTCGAACGACTTCGTCGAGACTCCGCGAAAATCGCGCACTCGCGGAAGAACGATACTCACCAGGCGATCGAAAAATTCGTACATGCGGTCGCCGCGCAGCGTCACCATCGCGCCAATCGGCATGCCTTCACGCACTTTGAACGCCGCGATCGACTTCTTTGCCCGCGTTACCACCGGCTTCTGTCCTGTGATCTGTCCCAGTTCATTTACCGCCGGGTCGATAAGCTTCGCGTTCTGCGTGGCTTCGCCGACTCCCATGTTTACGACGATCTTGTTCAACCGCGGCACGGCCATCGGATTCTTGAGTTCGAGTTCCTTCATCAGGGCGACGGCGACTTCTTTTTCAAACCGCGACCGCAGCCGCGGCCGTTCTTTCGCCGCGTGCCGAGGAGCTTCTGCGCTCGGCCGGTCTTCCGCAGCGTGTCCCTTGTCGGCACGGGCCGGCTTTGGCTGCTTTTTCTGCTGCTCCGCTTTTTTCTGTTCGTCTTCCATCTTCGTTGCTGCCTTCTCTCTCACGGTTTCGGAGTGTCGGACTTCAGCAATTAGCTCTGAGCCATTAGCTCTTAGCTTTGAAGCCCAACGTGTACCGGTTCGTAAGTCTCAATTTTCTTGCCACCGCCGCTCGCATCTCATCCGCGAGCTAAAAGCTAAGTGCTAACGGCTAAATGCTATTTATCCAGCGTCGTCCCGCACTTCTTGCAAACTCTGACCTTGCGATCGCCGCGCACTTCATGCCCGATCCGCACCGGACCGCACGTCGGACATACCAGAGCCACGTTCGACAGCGGAATTGCCCGCTCCTGCTCGGCGATACCGCCTTTGATGTTCCGCTGTGCATTCGGCGCGCACGTGCTTCTTCACCATCATCACGTGCTCGACCAGCACGTTGCCCTCGTCGGGAAGCACGCGCAGCACGCGCCCTTCTTTACCCGCATCCCTGCCGGTCATCACCTTAACGTTGTCGTTCCGGCGAATATCGACTCGTTTATGTTCTTTCGTAGTCGCAGTTCCCATACCAACTCCAGTTTCAAAGTTTCAAGGTTTCAACGTTTCAAAATCGCAGCTCGAAGTCTCATTCGTCAGCAAGGCACCTTGAAACCTTGAAACTTTGAACTCTCCTGAAACCTGGCGCCTACAGCACTTCCGGCGCCAGCGACACAATCTTCAAAAACTTCTTCTCGCGCAGTTCGCGCGCCACCGGACCAAACACGCGCGTCCCCACCGGCTCGCCGGTTTCGTTGATCAGCACTGCCGCATTCTGATCGAAGCGGATATAAGTCCCGTCCCGGCGGCGATGCTCTTTGCGCGTGCGCACGATGACCGCCTTCACCACTTTGCCCTTCTGCACCTGACCGTCCGGCGCAGCTTCTTTCACGCTCGCCGTGATCACGTCGCCCAGGCCGGCGCGCAGACCGGTCGAGCCGCCGAGCGGCAGGATCATCTGCAGCTTGCGGGCGCCGGAGTTATCGGCGACCTCGAGCATGGATCTCATCATTACGGCCATGTTCGTCCCCTTCTCTTCTCTCTGCCTATTCTTGGCGGCGACGCCGGTACCGGCGTCGATGTCAACTTCCGGCACCAGCGCCGTCTTCCGCACAATCTCTTTCAGCGTCCAGCGCTTCAGCTTCGACAACGGCCGCGACTCTTCGATCTTCACCACGTCGCCGATATGCGCTTCGTTTTTCTCGTCGTGCGCGTAAAACTTCTTCCGGATCGAGATCACCCGCCTGTACATCGGATGCGCCTTCTTGCGCGTCACCTCGACCACGATCGTCTTCTGCATCTTGTTCGAGACGACGGTGCCGATCAGTTCCTTGTGGTGGATGGCTTGCGTGCTTCCGCTTGGCCTGTAGTTTCCGCCATTATCGTTTCTCCGCTTTGTTCGTCGTCGTCTTGCCGGTCTCCGTCTTGGGCGCGGCCAGTTCCTGCTCGCGCAGGACCGTCTGGACGCGCGCGATGTCGCGGCGCAGCCCGCGAATTTTCTTCAAGCTCTCGGTCTGTCCCATATTCATCTGGAACTTCAGCTTGAAGAGCTGGTCCGCCAAATCGCGCTCCTGGTGCTTCAGCTCGACGTCGGTTAAGTTGCGAATCTTTTCTGCCTTCATAAATCAGTTCTCAGCTCTCAGTTGTCAGTTCTCGAGTCAGAAGCTTGCAGGACCTGCAATCTGACTTCTCACTTCGGCTGCTTCTACAGCACTTCGCGCTTCACGAACGTTGTGCGCAGCGGAAGCTTGTGCGACGCCAGACGCATGGCCTCTTTCGCATCGATGATCGTCACGCCTTCCATCTCAAACAAAATCTTTCCCGGCCGCACCACCGCTACCCAGTGGTCGGGCGCGCCCTTGCCTTTGCCCATACGGGTTTCGGCCGGCTTCTTGGTGACCGGCTTATCCGGAAACAGACGGATCCAGATCTTGCCGCCGCGCTTCACAAAACGCGTCATCGCGACCCGGCTCGCTTCGATCTGACGGTCGGTGATCCAGCCCGGCTCGAGCACCTTCAGCCCATACTGGCCGAAAGCCAGCTCGCTGCCCCGCCACGCCTTCCCGGTCATGCGTCCGCGCTGCTGCTTGCGGTACTTAACTTTTTTTGGCATCAACATAAAAATCAGTTCTCAGTTCTCAGGTGTCAGGTCTCAGGAAAAGCCCTGCATCTTTCGCTTTTCAACTCTGCAATCTGACCTCTGACCTCTTACTTTTAAAACGCTCCGGTCGTGCTCACTTCTCTTGCCGGCGTCGCTTCGCGCTTTTTTGCCGGCAGAATCTCGCCTTTGTAAACCCAGCACCTTCACGCCAATCACGCCATAAGTGGTGCGCGCTTCGGTGAAGCCGTAGTCGATATCGGCGCGCAGCGTGTGCAGCGGCAAACGCCCCTGCAGATACCATTCCGAGCGCGCGATTTCGTTGCCATTCAAGCGTCCGCTCACGCGAACCTTGATGCCCTTGCAGCCGAAGCGCAGCGCCGAATCCACCGACTTGCGCATCGCCCGCCGGAAGCCGACGCGCTTTTCCAGTTGCAGCGCAATCGATTCCGAGACCAGTTGCGCGTCCAGTTCCGGCTTGTGCACTTCCTGGATATCGACATGCACTTCGCGCGAACTCCTTCGGACTTCAAGCGTTCTGCAGGTCCTGCTTCAGCTTGTCGATTTCCGCGCCCTTGCGTCCGATGATGATTCCCGGACGCGCCGTCTTGATGATGATGCGCAGCTTGTTGCCCGGACGCTCGATCTCAACCGAGCTCACACCCGCCGACTTGAGCTTTTCCTTCAGCTCGGTCTTGAGCTTGTAGTCTTCGAGCAGCAGCTTGTCGTAGTCCTTCTCGACAAACCAGCGCGACTTCCACGGCTTGGTGTAGCCGAGGCGGAATCCGTAAGGATGAACCTTCTGTCCCATGTTGCTCCTAAAACTTTTGCTCCTGAATCGCAATCGCTGTGTTCCGGTCTTTTCGCGAACGACCAACAGCGAACGACCTTACTTCTTTGCCGTCGCTTTCTTCGCGACCGCCTTCTTCTTCGCCGGCGCTTTGGCCTTCGCCTTCGTTTTCGGCTGCGGACGCCGCGCCGGTTTCGCCGCCTTCTCGCCCGCCGTCGTCGCCGTTCCTACCGGCACGCCGTTCCGGTTTTTCTCCGCCAGCACAATTTCAAGATGCGCAATGCGCCGCACATAGTGGTAGGCGCGCCCCATCGGTGCCGGACGAATCCGCTTCATGCGCGGCCCATCGTTCGCGACCGCGTGCTTTACGTACAAGTTATCGAGATCGACATCCAGGCCCTTTTCGGAGCTCAGAAAGTTCGCATTGTCGATCGCCGACTGCAACAGCTTCCCGACCGTCGCCGCCACGCGCTTCTTGGTGAAAGCCAGCGTGTTGCGCGCCTCTTCCACGCGCCGTCCCTTGATCAGGTTCAGCACCAGCCGCGCCTTCTGCGGCGAGACGCGCATGTATCGGGCTTCAGCTCGAAATTCCATCGTCGCTCTCCTTACGCCTTCGGCGCCGACGGCGCTGACGGAGTTATCGCTCCAGGGCCGCCGGGCACGCCCGCCGGTTTCGCCGCGACTTCGGTGGCCGCTTTCATCGAGTGTCCCTTGAACTGACGGGTAAAGCTGAACTCGCCCAGCTTGTGTCCCACCATGTTCTCGGTCACATACACCGGAATAAATTTCCTTCCGTTGTGCACGGCGATGGTGTGTCCCACCATCTCCGGAATAATCGTCGAGCGCCGCGACCACGTCCGCAGCACTTTCTTCTCGTTGCGCGCATTCATGCCTTCGACTTTCGTCGCCAGGTGCGCATCCACGAACGGTCCCTTTTTTGTTGAACGTGCCATAAATGTTTCTTCCTTGAAACTCTGAAACCTTGAAACCTGCTCTTAACCCTTCTTGCGGCGGTTCACGATGAACGCATCGGTCCGCTTATTGTTCCGCGTCTTGTAGCCGCGCGTCGGCTGTCCCCACGGCGTCACCGGATGCCGTCCGCCGGAAGTCTTGCCTTCGCCGCCGCCGTGCGGATGGTCCACCGGGTTCATCGAAACGCCGCGGTTATGCGGACGCTTGCCGACCCAGCGCGTGCGTCCCGCCTTGCCCCAGGTAACGTTCTCGTGGTCCGTGTTGCCCACCTGCCCAATCGTCGCTAGACAATCGAGCAGCACCTTGCGGGTTTCGCCGGAAGGCAGCTTCACCAGTCCGTAGTCGCCTTCTTTCGCGACCAACTGCGCCGAACCGCCCGCCGAGCGCACCATCTGCGCGCCTTTGCCGGGCTTCAGCTCGATGTTGTGAATCGTCGTGCCGGGCGGAATATTCCGCAGCGGCAAGGCGTTCCCAACCAGGATGTCGGCTTCGGGACCGCTCAGAATTTTCTGCCCAACCTTCAACCCATCGGGCTGCACGATGTAACGCTTCTCGCCATCGGCATAGCTCAGCAGCGCAATTCGCGCCGAGCGGCCGGGATCGTATTCGATGGTCTCGACCGTCGCCGGAATTCCGTGTTTGTCGCGCTTGAAATCAATGGTGCGAAGCAATGCGCTTGTTGCCGCCGCCGCGGAAACGCATGGTGGTGTCGCCGGAATTACGGCGTCCGCCGGAGCGGATCTTGCCCTCGACCAGCGGCTTGTGCGGCTTGGACGAAGTGATGTCGTCGGTCGTAACCGAGGTGCGATAGCGCAACGTCTGGGTTGTCGGTCGGTAAGTTTTAATTGCCATATAATCAGCTCTTAGCTCTTAGCCGTTAGCTCCCAGCTTTCCGATTCGCACCGACTGGCTGAATGCTGAATGCTGAGTGCTGACTGCTATAGATTCTGCGCGTACTCCGGCATCTTCTCGCCGCTCTTCAAACGTACGTACGCTTTCTTCCAGTCTGGACGGTAGCCGGTAAACTTTCCCCGCCGCCGCTCTTTCCCGGGATAATTCGCAGTGCGCACCGACGATACTTTTACTTTGAAGATCGCCTGCACCGCTTCTTTGATCTCGGTCTTCGTCGCCTTCGGCGCCACCTGGAACACCAGCGTGTTCTGGGTCTCTTTAATGCCGAGGCCCTTTTCGGTGATCACCGGCTTTTGAATAATCTGATATGCGGATTTCATATTCGTTAGGCCTAGGCCACCTCCGCTTTCGCTTTACGCGAACGCCGCGCGGCCGGCTTCTTTTTCGCTTTTTCTGCCGGCTCGGCTTCGTGCGAACGCCGCGATGACGACTTCTTCAGCGAATCCTGCAGCTTCTCGAGCGCCGGCTGCGCAAACACCACGTGCGTGTAGCGCATGATGTGGTAAGGATGCACTTCATTCGCCGCGCACCAGTTCGAGGCCGTCAATGTTGCGCGAACTCAACGCCAGGTTCCTGTTTTCCGCGGTCGAAATATCCACCAGCAGCGTCGTGCCGTCGACTTTCAGCTTGTCGAGAGACTCGCGAAACAGCTTGGTCTTCGGCTCTTTGACGTCGAACGCCTTGACGACGATCAGTTTGCCGTCGGCAAACTTCGAAGCCAGCGCCGAACGCAATGCGCCCAGCAGCTTCTTCTTCGGGAAGGCGTAGTCATAGGAGCGCGGTTGCGGTCCATGCACCGTGCCGCCGTGGCGCCACAGTGGCGAACGGATCGAGCCGATACGCGCCCGCCCCGTGCCCTTCTGCTTCCACAATTTCTTGCCCGAACCGGAAACCCGCCAGCGGTTCTTGGTGGCGTGCGTACCCGCGCGTGCGGAGGCGCGATAGTGCGTGATCGCCTCCCAGAGCAAGTCTTCGTTGACCGCGCCGAAAACTTCATCGGCGAGTTCCATCGACCCAGCCTTGGCTCCGCTCAGATTGTAAATATCAATAGTTGCCATAGATCTCTCGTCTTCTTACTCAGCCCTACCTTAATTACCCTTCTTGGCCGCGCGCTTCGCCGCCTTCAACGGATCGACCGTCGCCGAACCCGCAAATCCACGGCGCTCTCGGGGCGGCTTCTTCGCCTTGTTGATCATGATGTAGCCGCCGTTCGATCCCGGAACGCTGCCTTCAACCACCAGCAGATTCTCGTCTTTGTCGACGCCCAGAATCCGCAGATTGCGGGTCGTGATTCGGACATCGCCCATGTGGCCCGACATCCGCATGCCTTTGAACACGCGCGACGGAAATGCCGACGAACCAATCGAACCCGTAATCTGAAACATCGAACCGTGCGACTTCGGACCACCGGCAAAGTGATGCCGCTTGACTACGCCCTGAAATCCGCGCCCCTTGCTGACTCCGATGACGTCGACAAAGCGCTCGCCTTCAAAAATGTCCACCAGCACCCGGTCGCCGACCTTGATTACGCCTTCGGTCGTCTCGCCCGGAGCATCGACTTCGATTCCAACCTCGCGCAAAAACCTGACCGGCGGCAGATTGTGCTTGGCAAAATGTCCGCGCATGGCCTTGGTCAGCTTCTTTTCTTTCACAAACTCAACCAGGCCAATCTGGGCGGAGACGTATCCATCTTTGGTGCTGGTCTTGTGCTGGGTAATCACGCACGGACCCGCCTGCAACACCGTCGCCGGCCGCACATCGCCCTTCGAATCGAAGAGCTGCGTCATGCCGACCTTCTTGCCCAGAATTCCTGTAACTCTCGCCATTTCCTTCTCCGTTCCCAGCTTGGCTCGCCGATTCTACCGACGGCTATTGGCTGGGTGGTGCATCTCGTCAAGTGATCGCGAACGACTAACGACGAACGACCAACGACTATTTGTGTTCCTTACCGAATGCTTTAATCTCCACATCCACGCCCGCCGGCAGATCGAGCTTCATCAGCGCATCGACCGTCTGCTGCGTCGGCTCGAGTATGTCGAGCAGCCGCTTGTGGGTGCGGATCTCAAACGCTTCCCGCGATTTCTTATCCACGTGCGGCGAACGCAGCACGCAGTATTTGTTCTTCATCGTGGGCAACGGAATCGGTCCGGCGATTTGCGCGCCAGTGCGTTTTGCCGTCTCCACGATCTCGCCCGTCGACTGATCCAGAATGCGGTAGTCGTAGGCCTTTCAGCCGGATGCGAATTCTTTCTTTTCCAGTCACGTTTTCTCTCTTTACCCCTCCCGGCGATCATCCGGAAGGAAAGAACTGGCGGCAAGATGCAAGCCGCTTTTTCGTTTTCACTTCTGCAATCTGACCTCTTACCTCTGACCTGCCCTAAGTAACAATCTCCGCAATCGTACCGGCGCCTACCGTGTGTCCGCCTTCGCGAATCGCGAAGCGCAAGCCCTTTTCCATCGCCACCGGCGTGATCAGCTCGATCACCAGGCTCACGTTGTCTCCCGGCATCACCATCTCCGTGCCTGCCGGCAACTCCGCAATCCCCGTCACGTCCGTCGTCCTCAGATAAAACTGTGGACGATATCCCTTGAAGAACGGCGTATGCCGCCCGCCTTCTTCTTTCGTCAGAATGTAAACTTCCGCCTTGAACTTGGTGTGCGGAGTGATCGATCCACCCTTTGCCAGCACCATGCCGCGCTCGACATCTTCTTTCGCAATGCCGCGCAGCAGCAAACCGGCGTTGTCGCCCGCCATGCCTTCGTCCAACTGCTTCTTGAACATCTCGACGCCCGTGACAACCGTCTTGCGCGTCTCGCGGAAGCCGACAATCTCCGACTTCCTCGCCGACTTTCACCTTGCCGCGCTCGATACGCCCCGTCACCACCGTGCCGCGTCCCTGAATCGAAAAAATATCTTCAATCGGCATCAGGAACGGCTTGTCCAGTTCGCGCGCCGGCTGCGGAACGCTCTTGTCCACCGCCTCCATCAACGCGTCAATCTGCTTCTCCCACTTCTCTTCGCCATTCAACGCGCCCAGCGCCGACAACCGCACCACCGGCACATCGTCGCCCGGAAACTGATACGCCTTCAGCAACTCGCGCACTTCCAGCTCAACCAGATCCAGCAATTCGGGATCGTCAACCGCGTCGCACTTATTCAGCGCGACAACGATGTACGGCACACCGACCTGCCGAGCCAGCAGCACGTGCTCGCGCGTCTGCGGCATCGGACCATCCGTCGCCGCGACGACCAGAATCGCGCCATCCATCTGCGCCGCGCCCGTGATCATGTTCTTGATGTAATCCGCGTGTCCCGGACAATCGACGTGCGCGTAGTGCCGGTTCGCCGTCTCATACTCGACGTGCGCCGTCGCAATCGTTATGCCGCGAGCCTTTTCTTCCGGAGCGTTATCGATCGAATCAAACGACCGAAACGCGATCTTCGGGTTGTGCTTCGACAAAACCTTCGTGATCGCCGCCGTCAACGTCGTCTTGCCATGGTCGATGTGACCAATCGTCCCTACGTTGCAGTGCGGCTTATTCCGTTCAAATTTTTCTTTCGCCATTTCCTGCTCTCAGCTCCGTCGTTCAAGTCCCAACCTGGGACATGATACGCGTGTCAAATTACGTTCTGATGCAACCTACCGAGCCGCCGGCTTCCCCTGCGTCTTGGCAATAATCTCCTCCGCCACGTGCCGCGGAGCTTCTTCATAGCGCGCAAAATGCATCGAGTACTCGGCGCGTCCCTGGGTTGACGACCGCATGTGCGTCGCATAGCCGAACATCTCCGCCAGCGGAACGATCGCCTTGATCACCTGCGAACCGGCGCGATGCTCCATGCCTTCGATGCGTCCGCGACGCGAACTCAGGTCGCCCATGATCGTGCCCGCATAATCTTCCGGAGTAACCACTTCGACCGCCATCACCGGCTCCAGCAGCACCGGAGAAGCCTTGCGTGCCGCTTCTTTGAACGCCATCGATCCGGCAATCTTGAACGCCATTTCGTTCGAATCGACATCGTGGTAGCTGCCGTCGTAAAGCGTCGCCTTCACATCAACCATCGGATAGCCCGCGAGAATTCCACCTTCCAGCGCCTCGCGAATGCCCTGGTCGATCGGCTTGATGAATTCCTTCGGCACCGACCCGCCCGTAATGTCGTTGACGAACTCGTAACCCAGACCCGGCGGTTGCGGATCGAGATAAATCTTGGCGTGTCCGTATTGCCCCTTGCCGCCCGTCTGCCGGATGTACTTGCCTTCCGCCTCCGCGTGCTTGCGGATGGTCTCGCGATACGCTACCTGCGGCTTGCCGACATTCGCTTCGACTTTGTACTCGCGCATCATGCGGTCGACGATGATTTCCAGATGCAACTCGCCCATGCCGCTGATGATCGTCTGTCCGCTGTCCGGATCGGTATGAACCTTAAAAGTGGGATCTTCCTGCGCCAGCTTCGCCAGCGCCATGCCCATCTTTTCCTGATCGGCCTTGGTCTTGGGTTCAACCGCCACCGAGATGACCGGAACCGCAAACGAAATCGACTCCAGCGTAATCGGATGCCTCTCGTCGCAGATCGTGTCGCCGGTCGAGACGTTCTTCAAACCCACCACCGCGCAGATGTCGCCCGCCAGAATTTCCTGAATGTCTTCGCGCTTATTGGCGTGCATCTTCAGCAGACGCCCAATACGCTCGTCGCGCTGCGTACGCGAATTCAGAACCGACTCGCCCGACTTCAACTGTCCCGAATACACCCGGATAAACGTCAACTGGCCGACAAACGGATCGGCCATGATCTTGAAAGCCAGCGCCGAAAACGGCTCTTTGTCATCAGCCTTACGCGTAAGCTCCGTGCCCTTGTCGGGATCGAGGCCATGCGTTTCTTTGGTGTCGAGCGGCGAAGGCAGGTAATCGACCACCGCGTCCAGCAACGGCTGCACACCTTTATTCTTGAAGGCCGTTCCCACGACCACCGGAAACAGCTTCAGCCCGATCGTCGACTTGCGCAGCGAGGCTTTGAGTTCGTCCGCCGAAATCGCTTCGCCTTCCAGAAATTTGTGCAGAATTTCGTCGTCGTTCTCGGCGACGGTTTCGACCAGCTGGGTATGGAACGCCTCGGCTTTTTTCTGCAGATCCGCGGGAATGTCGCCGACTATGTACTCCGCGCCGATGGATTCGTCTTCCCAGATGATGGACTTCATCGCGACCAGGTCGACCACGCCTCTGAACTTATCTTCTTGTCCGATGGGAATTTGAATCGCGACGGGCTTGGCGTTGAGGCGCTTGCGGAGGGTATCGACGGCATGCTCGAAATCAGCACCCATCTTGTCAATCTTATTAATAAAACAAATTCGCGGGACGCCGTATTTATCGGCCTGGCGCCAGACTTTTTCCGACTGCGGCTGCACGCCATGCACCGCGTCAAATACGGCAACCGCGCCGTCGAGCACGCGCAGCGAACGTTCCACCTCGGCCGTGAAGTCGACGTGGCCGGGCGTATCGATAATATTGATGCGGATATCGTGCCAGGTGCAGGTCGTCGCGGCGGAGGTAATCGTGATGCCGCGCTCCTGCTCCTGCTCCATCCAGTCCATGATCGCAGTGCCTTCGTGGACCTCGCCGATACGGTGCGTCTTTCCCGTATAAAACAGGATGCGCTCCGTCGTCGTGGTCTTACCGGCATCGATGTGGGCCATGATGCCGATGTTCCTGCAACGCTCTAATGGGACTGTTCTAGGCACGTCTTTCTCTACTCTTTCTGGGGCTCTGGAAACTAGCTTTTGGCACTTAGCCATTAGCTTTTAGCCAAACTCGTTTCAATTACAAGCCAAGAGCTAAAGGCTAAGCAGCTTCTTCTCTACCACCTGTAATGCGCGAACGCCTTATTGGCTTCCGCCATGCGATGCACATCTTCTTTCTTCTTGATGGCGGCGCCTTTGCCGTTCGAGGCATCCAGCAATTCGTTGGTCAACTTGTCGATCATTCCCTTTTCGCCGCGACCGCGCGCATAGCTCACGAGCCAGCGGATCGCCAGCGACGTTCTGCGGTCGGGCCCGACTTCGATCGGCACCTGATAGTTCGCGCCGCCGACGCGCCGCGTCTTCACTTCCAGCAACGGCTTGGCGTTCTCGACCGCCTTGGTGAACAGCTTCAAGGCCTCGTCGCCGCCTTTTTCCTGCAACTTCGTAGAGCGACTTATAAAAGATGCCCTCGGCAGTCGATTTCTTTCCCTGCCACATCATCGAGTTGATGAACTTCGTCACCAGATCCGATCCGTAGATCGGATCGGCCTCGACCGTGCGCTTCGGGGTATGTCCTTTTCTTGGCATGTTTCTCAGCTCTCAGCTTTAATTTCGAAACCTGGCTCTTAAGCTTTCTTCGCGCGCTTGGTGCCGTACTTCGATCGTCCCTGGTTACGCCCCGCAACGCCGGTCGCGTCGAGCGTTCCGCGCACTACGTGATAACGCACGCCCGGCAGATCCTTCACACGGCCCCCGCGGATCAGCACAATCGAGTGCTCCTGCAGGTTATGGCCAACGCCTGGAATGTAGGTCGTCACTTCGATTCCGTTGGTCAAACGAACGCGCGCCACTTTGCGCAGCGCCGAGTTCGGCTTCTTCGGCGTCTGGGTATACACGCGCGTACAAACGCCGCGCTTCTGCGGACACGATTGCAGCGCCGGACTCGCCGTCTTGTACTTGGTCCGCTCGCGGCCGAATTTCACCAGCTGATTAAAAGTAGGCACTCTCGAAGCTCCTCAAAGTCGCCGATCGTTCGTTTGCAACGCATCGTTCTGCAATCGCAGCAGCACCGAAGACAGGGATTGCCCCGCCTCCGGTTCTGGCACAGGCCTCACCGCACCCAGCCATGCTCTCCCCGCGCAGCATTACCGATGCCGGTGAGAATTCGTTCAGTTCCCGCTCAGACTAATCGCCGACGACGGTGACGCCACGCCTTACCTTTTACTCCAGGTTCGGAGGCGTTCCGTTTCGTCTGCTTCCCCCTGCATAGCCTCGCGTGACTCCCGGGCTGTATTCATCATGCCCCGGGCGCGAAGGTTTTCGCAGGATGTTTCAGCGAGGGCGTCCCCGATCTCAATTCCAACCGGGTACGTATTTCTTCAAAGCTCAGCCAAGATTTTCCCGGAGCCTGTCGCCGGCGCAGGTTGCGCATCCAACAGGACTGCCGTTACACAGGCAAGCCAGACTTAACTCGCGGAACTGTTTGATAATATCAACTACCTTGCACATCGTCAACCACTGTAAAGCGCATCGAAGAAAAGCAGGTGTCGAAGAGCGAGGCCCATGTTTGAGGTTTCAGAGTTTCAGAGTCCAAGAGCGACGCCGTACTGAACTCTCGTGGCCAATTTGAAGGCTTGAAAATGTAAGCCTTGAAACTTTCAACCCTGAAACCTTGAAACCTGGCACTTTACCTTCTACACTGACAGTTTTCCGATTAACCACATTTTAAGGAAGGTTTCAAAGTTTCGAGGTTGCAAAGTCGAGGCTCGCAATACCGCCCGCGATGCGCAACACCGGTGCCTGATCCTTCAACCCTGAAACCTTGAAACCTGACACGAGGGTTCATGCATCGTTGCGGTTCCGTTTTTCTGCTCACGTTGGCCATCATCTTTCTGTCCTCGCCCTCACCGGCTGCCTCGGCAAGGGCAGCGGCAACTCCGGCAACGGCGGCGTGACATCCGTCACCCTGAACCCCGCCGCAACCCTCTCCATGGACGTTGGCGCCACTCAAGTTTTTAGCGCCACCGGCAAGAATGCCAACGGCGGCAGTCGGTCCTCGGCGTCGAGATTCAATTTCGTGGTGGTGAGCGGCAACACCCAACGCCTCTGCACCACTCTCGATCGCCGGCAACGGCAACGCCTGCGCCGGCACCTGGGATCCCACCATAGCTATTTGCAGCCCCGGCACTCCAGGAATCGCTCTCGTGACTGCGGTCATCCAGGGAGTCAGCAGCCCGGTCACTACCGTCTACGTCCACCAGCATATCGATAGCATTCAGATCACCGCAGGCCGAGTCCCAGCCGCCCCAGTATGACTGTTTTTCCCAAGGTCAGACCTGGCAGTACCAAGGAACCGCCTATAGCAACGGCGTCGACATCACCAGCACCGTCGGCCCCATGGCCTGGTCGTCGAGCAATACAGGGGTGGTCACCACCAGTACCGCTGTGCCCGGACTTCTGCCCAACCAGGTTCAGGTTACCTCCAAGAACCCCGGCATCACCCAGCTGTTTGCCAGCGTCTCCGGGACTACCAGCGCGCCTTATCCCTACACTTCCTGCCTCATCCAATCCATCCGGCTGCAGATCGCGAGCCAGGGGCAATCGGGAAACACGATTACCATTGACAACGGCACCGCGGTTGCCATCACAGCCACCGCGGTAGATACCTTGTACGGAATCGCGAACAACACCCCCCTGACTAGCCCGCCTCTGACCTGGAGCACGACCAATCCTGAAGTCGCGGCCTTCAGCACCATCACGAACACCGCGGGAAGCAACAGCGCCACCGCCCGCAACAACCTCGGCGGCGCGACTCTTTTTGCTTCCTGCGCTCCTCCCACCTGCAATATCGGAGTTCTACCCGGTCTCCCCATCTATGCCAGCGACGGACTGCTGCCGAACGGAACCAAGGGGTTTGGCGCGATCGCGGTTGACGTAGTTCTTTCCCCTACCGCTAAGCTCCCCACCTATACCGCGTGGGCCGCCACCACCGACTGCCAGGACCAATCCGGCTGCTCCAGCGCATTGTTCTCGGTGACTCCGGGCATCGTTCCCATCGGCGCCATCATAGCCCTGCCCCGCACTCCCAATTCCATGATGTTCAACCATCTTTCGTCGGCCCGGGTTTACTTCGGCACCGATCAGGGCCTGATGTACGTGGATGTCGGCGCCACCCGCCCTGCCGCTGCCGAAGTCTCCAGCTCCCCAACTCCCTGCAACGTTTCCTTGTGCGGCAAAGTGCTCACCATCTCGAACGATGGCAAACTCGTGGTCGTTTCTGACACCGTTTCCACTCCCAGCCAGGTCTACATCTACAACAGCATCGGCGGCGCGCCCGTGGACCTCATTATCCCCGGCGAAACCGCCACCGCCGCGGCCTTTTCTCCTGATCAGTTAAAGGTCTTCATCCTCACCGATACCGGCAATATGTACGTCTACTCCACGGTGGACGCGCTAACCTCGGTTCCGGTCGCGACCTCGGTGACCGACGTCAAATTCTCGGCGGATGGCAGCTTTGCGTACGTCGCTGGTGATAGTTTCTCTTATCCGCCGCCGGGTCCTTTTGTGCCAGCGACCTCGATTTCTAGTTTTGCCACTTGCAACGCCCAGCCCACCGTTCCCAATACTCTCATCTCCCCAGACTCTTACTTTGTAACCACTCCCGGCATCCCGCTGCAGATCTTCCCTTCGCCGGACGCTCTGCATGTCCTAGCCCTCGACCCGCCTTACATTGACGTGTTCACGACCGTTGATAATCAGATAGCCCTTCCCGATGGCCAGTTCGTCTGCAGTGGTCAGTCTCCACTCATGAGCATTCTCCCGAATGTGAATTTTCCCCAGACCGCGCAGTCCGCCAACCTCGGCATCGGCAAGTTCACCCCGGTTTACTCTCAGCTGGTCAATGACGGCACGCAGCTGGTTGTTGTTGCCCAAAACGTCCCCGCCGTGCTTCTCTTCGACGTGAGCAACGGAACCACGACCTCCGTCCCCCTCAGCCGCCCCGGTTACAGCACCACCGCGCCGCTCGCGGCCACCGCCTCTACCGACGGAAGCCAGGTCTACGTCGCCGCCTGCGATCAATACAACGGAACCAGCTGCGCTGCCGGCTCAGTGCACATCGTCTGCACCAGCTCCTGCAGCAAGGGACAGGGCGATTACCAGCAGGTCCCCTACGCCAACCTCAATCAGGACAACAACCCCAATATGTGCAATGGCCTGGGTGCAGGCGCACCGTTGTGTCTGCCCAACCTGATCGCCATCCAGCCACAGTGAACTAGTGAAGCTTGGGATTGTCGTGCGAGACGGAACTGCCTGAAGGGTTTATCTGAGAGCTGACGGCCGACAGCTGTTTCTAGGGCCCGACGTCTTTGCCCACACTATCCAGCACGCCATTGATAAACTGCACCGACTCCGGCGTGGAAAACTTTCGCGCAATTTCGAGCGCCTCATTGATGACCACCGCCCGCGGCGTCGCCGGATAGCCCAGAAACTCCGCCACCGCTCCGCGCAGCACATTGCGATCGACGGTCGCCATGCGGTCCATACGCCAGTGTTGCGTGTGCTTTCCGATCAGTCCGTCGATTTCGGGCAACCGGTCGCTGGCCACGCGAAACAGATCGTCAGCAAATCCGCGTACGTCCTCTTCGACGTTCGACCGCTCGGCCCAGAACGTCTTCCGGACAATCTCCGGCGTCTGCTTCCCCATGTCCGCCTGAAACAGCATCTGCAGAACCAGTTCGCGGGATTTGCGGCGAGTACCCATGGATCAGGTCTTAGGTCTCAGGTGTCAGGTCTAGGAAAAGCCTCTCAGATGAGGCGACACCAGTTTACAGGACTGTCGCACAGAGAATCGCAGATCAGGAGCGAGGCTGGCGTTTTCGAGAAGTTGGTTTGGTTTTGCTTTTCCTGACACCTGACACCTGAGACCTGAGACCTGCTCTCAGATTCGCCATCTCCACCGCCGCCAGCGCCGCCTCGAATCCCTTGTTCCCCATCTTCAAGCCGGCGCGATCAATCGCCTGCTCCAGAGTCTCGCAGGTCAGCACGCCAAACGCATGAGGGACGCCAGTCTCCTGCGCCGATTGCCCGATGCCGCGCGTAACTTCATTGACGATGACGTCGTAATGCGCCGTGTCGCCGCGGAGCAGGCAGCCGATACAGATGATCGCATCGTACTTCTTCGTTTCGGCCAGCGTCCGAGCCGCCAATCGGAATTTCAAAGGCGCCAGGAACGCGGACCAGCGCGATGTCTCTCTTCTCGAGCGCCCGAGCGCAACAATCCGTCGTAAGCGCTCTGAAAAAGCCGCTCGGTGATAAAAGCGTTGAAGCGGGAAACGACGATCGCAAACCGCTTGCCCGCTGCGTTGAGTCCGCCTTCGATAGCAGGGATTGCTGGCTCAGGTGGACGCTCGAGTTTTATTTTCTCTTTCGTAGTTTTCTCCGTGACTCTGTGTCTCCGTGGTGAAGCCTTTGACTCACCGCCCCTTAAACGCTGCCGCCCGCTTCTCCAGAAACGCCGTAGTCCCTTCCTTCTTATCTTCAGTAGCGCAGCAGACTCCAAACAAAGCCGACTCCAGAAACAGCCCCTCGGCCAGACGTCATCTCCATGCCTTTGTTGACGGCCTCCATAGCGTACTGCACCGCCAGCGGAGCGTTGGCGATGATCTTAGCCGCAATCGCCTCCGCGCGCGGAATCAACTCCGCCGCCGAAGTCACTTCATTCACCAGCCCGATGCGATGCGCTTCCTGCGCCGTGATCATCTCTCCAGCCAGCACCATCTGCATCGCGAGTCCCTTGCCCACCAGCCGCGGCAGCCGCTGCGTCCCGCCATATCCCGGAATAATCCCCAGCTTCACCTCCGGCTGCCCGAGCTTGGCGTTGTCGCTCGCGAGACGCATAGTGCAGGCCAGAGCCAGTTCGCATCCGCCGCCGAGCGCGAATCCATTGATGCAGGCAATCACCGGCTTGCCCAGATTCTCGATCAGGTCGAGCACGGACTGCCCGCGATGGGCATACTCCTTGCCGGAGACCGCGTCCTGCTTCGCCAGTTCGCTGATATCCGCGCCCGCCACAAAAGCCTTTTCGCCCGCGCCGGTCAAGATGGCCACGCGAATCGCGGCATCATTCTTTATTTCTTGAAATGCAACCCCTAGTTCTTCGATCGTCGCCGTGTTGAGCGCGTTCAGCACCTTCGGACGGTTGACGGTGACGTAAGCGATGGCGTTTTTCTTTTCGAGGAGTACGTTTTCGTAGGTCATAAGTCCAACAGAATCCTTGTCATTCTGAGCGAAGCGAAGAACCTATGTCTTTTGCTCGCCGCGAAGAGATGCAGAGGTCCTTCGCTTCGCGAAGGATGACACAACTGATAAATTGGCCAGGAATATTACAGTTTATTCGCCACCGGCTTCTCGGGATTCGAGTAATCGTAAAACCCGCGCCCCGACTTCCGCCCATACCACCCCGCCATCACCATCCGCTTCAGCAGCGGAGGCGAAGCAAACCGCCGCTCCTTAAACTCGTCATACATCACATGCGTAATGTAGTAAGTGGTATCGAGCCCGACAAAATCCAGCAAAGTAAACGGACCCATCGGATACCCGCACCCCAACTTCATAGCGTTATCGATATCCTCGATCGATCCCACGCCCTCTTCATATGCCCGGATCGCATCGAGCAAATAAGGCACCAGCAGACCGGTTTACGATGAATCCCGTCTTGTCCGAAGTGCGCACCGGAACCTTGCCCAGCTTCTTCGCAAACTCGTAGGCCGCGTCGTACACGGCAGGAGAAGTGGCAATCGTCTTCACCACCTCCACCAGCTTCATCAGCGGCACAGGATTAAAAAAGTGCAGCCCGATAAATCTTTCCGGACGCTTCACCGCCGTCAAAAGCTCAGTCACCGAGATCGAAGAAGTATTCGAAGCAAAGATCGCGTCCTTCTTGACGATGGAATCAATCGACGCGTACATCTTCTTCTTCTCCTCAACGTTCTCGATGATGGCCTCAATGACAATGTCGCAATCGGCGAGATCCGCTTTGTCGGTAGTCCCCTTAAGCCGAGCCCGAATCGCGTCCTTCTGCGCCGCAGTAATCCCACCCTTCTCGCACCGGCCGCTCGGCAAACTTACCCAGCGACTTCTCAATCCCGGCAAACCCCTTGTCAAGATACTTCTGCTCAACCTCAAGCACAGTAACGTCAAACCCAGCAGTAGCGCAGACCTGCGCAATGCCAGACCCCATCAACCCACAACCGAGAACGCCAACTTTCTTGATTTCCATATGAGTGTTTTCTTTCGGGAAGGGCACGACTTTAGTCGTGCCGTAATCGCAGCAAAATTATAGCGGCTTCAGCCGCTGAGGGAGTGTCACAGCTTCTTAAACAGGCCCGTCCTGACTTGCTGCCACGGGATAACATCGGAAGGGCTTTGCTCATGACGAGTGATGCGGTAATCAAGCTCCGACCGTTGCGCATCCGTCAGCGATACCGCATCCGCTTCCAGGCTCTCCCAGACTGTATCCAGCAATTCTGCCTTCTCCGCAGCGGACAGGCTATTAATCTGGCTTCGCAAATCGCTCATACGCCTACAACCCTAGCGCGCTTTCTTTCCTCTGGCAAGGACCTGAGGCGGACGGAATGTCATGATTGACGGTAAAGCACACCCTAACTACGATTTCAACTGTGGCGCCGAAGCTCGGGAACGGAGCTTCCTGAAGAAGGGCGAACAATGTTAAAAGCCAAACAAACGATCTACGGCCTTTTGAAATTTGGGAAAAAACAGCACATTCAAGCATTTCGTAGCGATGGGCTGATGTATATGAAGTCGCTGGCCGAGTTTGCCAGACTCGAAAGGGATTTAGAAAGGGGTGACTGTTTCGAGGGAACGGACACGATTATCCAGCCCAAGCATGTTGGGGAGTGCATCTTTGATCCGGGTGAGATGGGCCTTGGTAAGTTCGTCGCAAAGCCCTCGGACTTTGCTGGTCCGATTCGAATTGGACTGAACAGAACGGCTTCATGCAACGTGTACTGCATGTTTGCCATCACAAAACCAGTTGATGGGGAGTTGGTCAATCCCAAGAATCTTGGATTTGGCGACTCGTGTGTGCTTGTCTTGAACCCCACCGAATTCTTAAGTCGTGTTTTTGGCACGGTTAGAGCTGCTGGCCTCAGCTACCTCGAATATAGGTTGGTCGAATACTACGACGGCGAGGAATATTCGGGCAAAACCGGGCGCTTCCGCAAGCGATCAAAGTTCGCTCACCAGAATGAGTTCCGAATTGTCGTGGAACCCGGCTCCGAAACTCCTAGACAGCTCTCTGTTGGCAGTCTGCTGGACATCACGTCGGAAGTCTTACCGTCGTCCGAGGTTAATCAGCGTCTTGATTTCAGCACAAGAAGTGCCCGAGAGGCCGGGCTCGCGTGGTAGCGCCTTATGGCGTTCCGACAGAGTAGTCAGTTGCTCTGACCGTAAAGCCACGATGCGCCGCAACTAACTCCAGCCGGGATGTGCTCCACGGTGAATGACACCTCAATTCGTACCGCCACGGGTCTACCATTCTTAGTGGCTGGAGCGAAGTACCACTTACCCAAGGCTTCCTTCGCCTTCACGTCCACATTGTCAGCGAGCGCGCCCTGCGTAACTTTGATGTCCCGAGGTTCTCCATCCTCACCCACGACCAGCGAGAAGGTCATAGCCTGTTTCGATTTGTTGGGGTGCGTCGCGTTGTACGCTGGCGTATATGGTCCCAAGTAAGCAGCTACAGTAGGCAGGTGGGACTCCAGTACGCGTGGCGGCAAGACGTCACCACCTACGCTAAATACCGGTGAATCCGGTTGCGCCTTCGGCGGCTGAAACGGAGGCGGTATTGGGGTCGTACCTAGGTCAC
Organism: uncultured Acidobacteriaceae bacterium; assembly: GCA_963826845.1. Classification (GTDB taxonomy): domain Bacteria; phylum Acidobacteriota; class Terriglobia; order Terriglobales; family Acidobacteriaceae; genus Acidiflorens. Next base: position 16,959 of record CAWGYS010000011.1, on the reverse strand, counting down.
ACGAATAATAGAGGTCAACAATCATGCCGTTTGCATACTGAATCTTGCTTAAAAGTACCTTAACAGTCTTGACTGGCGGCGGCCCTAGGTTGATGAATTTTCCATAATCATCAAAATACACGTTTCCCTGCTGACCGGGACTCAGTGCAAGGTGTACGCCGCTATACCAATCGGCGAGCAAAGAGTAATCGGAAGGGTTTTGGAACTCGAACCACATCACACTTACATTCTTGTCGCTGACGTTGCGCACCGTCATGTCGATGGCCATTACGTTGAAAGGTCTCCAGCCGTTTGGTTCCGGACCCGACCTGCGGAAAGTGTAAGCGTGGGGAACGACCTTCACAGCCTCGATCGGACATTGGAGGGCTTGGCTAAGTGCGAAGCTAGCTGTGAAGAACAGCAAGCCATGCAGAGAAATTACCTTGCCAGCAATGTTCATTTGCTCTTTTCAACCTCGACGCTCTCAGGTGTATGGGGACTCACTGAAAGCTCTCCACCACCATAGCAATCCCCTGTCCCCCGCCAATGCAAGCCGTAGCCAGCCCGTACTTCTTCTTCCGCCGCCGCAATTCATACAGCAGCGTGATCACCAGCCGCGTCCCGGTCGCTCCCAGCGGATGCCCCAGCGCAATCGCTCCGCCGTTCACGTTCACCTTTTCGCGATCGAGTCCCAATTCTTTCTCCACCGCCAGATACTGCGCCGCGAACGCCTCATTCACTTCGATCAAGTCGATGTAATCCAAAGTCAGCCCCGCGCGCTGCAACGCAATCTTCGTCGCCGGAACCGGACCGCTCCCCATGATCTTCGGATCGACACCCGCAATCCCCCAATTCACAATGCGTCCCAGCGGACTGAGATTTCTCTTCTGCGCCTGCTCCAGCGACATCACCACCACCGCCGCCGCGCCGTCGACAATACCGCTGGCATTCCCCGCCGTCACCGTCCCATTCTTCCCAAACGCCGCCCGCAGCTTAGCCAGACCCTCCAGCGTAGTCTGAGGACGCCGATGATCGTCCTCTGTCAGCATCTCTCCCGTGGCCTCGCCCGGAGTTTCGCCTTTCGATTTCCGCAGCGGAACCGGCGTCAGCTCTTCCTGAATGCGCCCCGCTTTATAAGCCTCATCGGCTTTATGCTGCGAGCGCAGCGCGAACTCGTCCTGCGCCTGCCTTGTAATTCCCTGCTGCTCGCCATAAAGCTCGGCCGTATTCGCCATATACAGTCCGCAATAAGAATCGAGCAGCGCCACCATCAGCGAATCTTCGAGCTTTCCGCCGGGAGCCAGCGTAAATCCATCTCGCCCGCGAATCGAAAATGGAGCTTGCGACATCGATTCCATCCCGCCAGCCAGCACCATCTTCGCTTCGTCGGTTTGAATCATCTGCGCCGCGCTGACGATCGCCTGCATCCCCGAGCCGCAGAGTCGATTCACGGTCAGCGCCGGAGCTTCGATCGGCAAGCCCGCGCGCAACCCGACGTGCCGCGCTCCATAGAGCGCATCGCCCGAAGTTTGCTGTGCGTTTCCGAACACGACATGATCGAATTCTTTCGCGTCGATGCCCCCGCGCTCAATCGCGGCCTTCGACGCCACCGCGCCCAGTTCCTGAGCGGTGTAGTCTTTGATCTTTCCGCAATAGCGTCCGAAGGGCGTGCGCGCCCCGCTGACAATGGCAATGTCTCCAGGTTTCAGCATGAGTCCTGACTAAACAGATGAGAGTGTTGGCTTGGGGCCGACCTTTGAGTTTAACAGTAGCCAAAGAACGGCACCACAAAATGAGAGTGCATCGTGGCGAGCGACGTTACTGGCTGGCGGGAATTGGTGCGGAATCAGTTCCAAACAGAAGAGAGCTCCACTCGGCAGGCGAGTGCTCATAAGGCCGCGAAATCTGGCCATTGGCGATGCCAAGGTTGTATCCGCGAATCATGTTGACTCGGAGCGTGTCGCGATCCTTTGCGGTTGGATCATTTTCAAGGACTATTCTTGCGATTTGGGCGGCAAATGCCGATTCATCGCTCGACTCTCCTGTCCAGCGGATGTTGACGACTAGACTCTCTTTCTTTTCCCCATGGTTCCACGACGTCATGTGCTGAACCCCTGCGGATTGAACGCCCTTGACACCTTCTAGCAACCGCAGGTCGGCAACCATCTGCGAGTATGAACTCCATCTGCGCTCCAGAATTTGCCCGCCGACAACAAGAACAAGCAACGACGAGACGAAAATCCAGTGAGCCTTCCAAATCGGCGATATCCTCAAGGGGCCTGTGCCGCCGAAGTCTGCCACGTAACTTTCAGCAACCAAATCGTGGAGCCCCTGTCTCGTGTGCCGGTTGAAGAACACAAGATACAGATTGGCTCCTCCGACGCCATACACAATGAGATAAAGCAGGGTAGGAATGAACCAGGGAGTGCCGGCCACCGGCAGCGCCATTTCACTAATGCAGCAGGGAAGCGCAAGAACCGAATACCTGAGAACGGATCGCTCAAAAGGGATTGTCTTCCCATCTTTGTTGACAACCTGCAGGCGCAACAGTCGCTTCCCAGGAGTTTGCCCGTTCCCTATATCGCTGTTAAATATTGCGAAATAAGGAAGAGCCAAGAAAAAACCCAAGAGCGCGCCGAACGAACCTAATCGTGAAAAGTAATCAAAGAAGAGCATCCCGATTAGGTTGCCAAGTATGCCAAGGATGACCGCGTCGATGAAGAATGCGCCGATCCGGCGTGGGAGTGCACCGAGGAGATGGTGGGGCGGAGCTACATCTGGTTCTGGTGGTTGGTCCGAAAACGGCAGTGCGACAACGCCCAAGAGGTAACTCCTGATAACTCTCGCCGGCTGCTAGACGAACGGATTGTTACAGAAGAAGGCATGCGCTGCAAGCCACATTACTAACTCTTCATTTTCGTCTGGTATTTTCGCGTTACAGGATTTTCTCGGCGTACTCCGCGTCTTGGCGGTGAAAGCTCTATGCCACTGCCGACGCGGCCGCGAATTGCGGCGCCTGACTTACGATCTTGCCTGCGCCCTGCGCGACTGCCTGTTCCAGCGCGTGATCGGCGCGGTTGGCAACTTCGGTGACTATATCCACCGGATCGAAATGTTGCTTCATCACCGCCTGCGCCAGACCGGCGTTGAATTCGACTTCCTTGTCTTTGCCTGGAAAGCGTACTTCCGACAGCAGGCGCCGCAGTTTGTTCACCGCCAGCACCGCTTCTTTTTCGCCGGTGTCGCCGAGCAGCAGCGCAACCGTGGTCGCTTCATAGCGGAAGGCAAGATCGTTTGACCGGATGTTCGCCGAAAACAGCTGTCCGATCTGCTCCATCACTGCCGTGACCGCTTGCTCGCCATATTCCTTTATCATCGCGCTGCGCCGTCCAAATTGCATCAACAATACTGTGACGGCCGTCCCTTGCTGCAACCCGCGCCGGGTTTCCGCCTGCAGAAGATCGAGATATGAGGCGCGCTTCAACAGTCCGGACTTTTCGTCGGTTACGGAAAGATTTTTCACCAGTCGCCGCAGTCCGGCGTTGTTGAGCGCGATCAAAACCTGGTCGCTCAAGGTCCGGATCACCAGCACTTCGGTGGCTTGCCACGTTCGCGGTGCGTTCTGCGTCAGGATCAGCACCCCGATCTGATCTTTATTACTGTCATTGCCTTCGGTCAAGGGCAGAGCCAGCAGCGATTCAATCTGCAACTCTTCGATGGCAGGACGTATTCCTATCAACTCAGGAGCGTTCTTGGCGTCGGCGATGGTGACCGTGCCGCGCGCCACCGCCAGGTCTTGGAGCGCTTCCGCCAGACTGACCAGCGCTGCTGAACTCGCCGGAATCAGCCCCTCCATGTGATATTCCTGCACGCTCGAGGGCGGAAGACCGGGTTTGCGCAAGGCGGCAATACAACGCGCCGTCCGCCAGTTGGCGCCGATTTCGTTGGCCGCCGTTTTCAAAACTCCCTCGGCATTTCCCTGGTGGTAAAGTTTGCGCGTAATTTCGGCCACTCTCGCCAGGCTGCTCACGTCGGCCGCCTCACTTGCCGCGGTCGCAGCTGCAGATGCTGCCGCCGATGGCGCGGCCGCTGCCGGCTGATCAACACTCGTTGCGACCGGTGCCGCCGATGCCGCTGAGTTCGCATACTGCGGTTGGATCCCGGCCGCAATATACAGCTTCTGCAAGTCCTGGTTACGCTCTTCCTCACGCGGAAACAGTTCCTGAATGCGCTGCAAACGCTCGATGGCCTTCGAGCGCATACCGTATTGCACCAGAATCTCGGCTTGCAGCATCAGGTCTTGCAGCGCGGCCGCTCCCAAAGTCGGCTCGGGGGCCTTGACCGTCTGCTCTTCTTTCTTAACCGTCGTGAACCGCGATGCGATTACGTTGAAGCGCTGATCGTCGATCTTGCCTCGCAGCGCCTCCAGCCGCTTCTGATGGCCGGGCTCGTAGGGATCCACTTCCGCCGCCCGATCCAGGCACTCGCCCGCCCGCTGGTAATCGTGCTTCGTGCAATACAGATCAAACAGTTTCACTAACGCCTGCGCATAGTCGGTTTCACGGTTCGACGCGTTGAACAGCTCCGCCAGAAATTCCAGCATCTCCGCCGAAGGACGATGCGATGCCAACAGCTCCTGCATGGTGGTTATGAACGATCGCCGTTCCCCGCGCCGCCGCTGGAAAGCTTCCAGCTTGCGCGCCAGCGCCACCGCCTCCACGCCCAGCTCGGAGTCGATCATCTTGCCGATCAGGCCCACCACCTGGTGCATACGCGCCGGGTTCTGCTCGAACATCTGCCAGACCAGCGGCTCGCTCTCCAGACAGCGGTCCGCAGAGATCAGCGCCTGCGCATACAGGTCGCGCAACTCAACCGACGCGTCTCCGGATTGCACCAGCGGCTCGAAGATGAAAATCGCCGCGCCCGCTTCGCCCTGCGACAACAAGCTCTTGCCATAGGCCAACGCGATCTTCGCATCGGCCGGATTCTCGGTGTAGGCGCGCTCGAACCAGGGACTGGCTTTTCCACCAGAAGTTTCTACCAGTTCCGCCAATTGCAGGAAGGACTGCGACGCCATCACATGCTCGCCTAGTTCAGCCGACAACTCCGCTACCCGCAGATGGTTCTGCTGCGAAGGATCGAGACTCACGATCCGCCGCAAAACCAGCAATCCCTCTTCTTTCTTTCCCTGGCGCTGCAAGTCTTCCAGAGCATTTTCGTAGGTCCCGATCGCCAGCTTCTTGTTGGATTGCTCCAGCAGTTGCCCGAAGCGCACTTTCTGCTCCCAGGTCGGGTTGGTGTACCGCGCCAGCTTTTTGTAGGTCAGGCTGGCTCGCGTTGCATCCATCGCTCCCACCTGGCGCTCAAACAATTCACCCAGCAGTTTCACCGCTTGCGCTCCCTTGTTCAGAGAGAGACAGAGTTCCGCTGCCATCTGCCGCACATTGTCGTTCTGCAGGTCGCTTTCGAGAATTTGCAGGTATTCCGCGAGCGCGTCGGCCGTTTTGCCCTTTTGTAAGAAGCTTCTCCGCCTTTTCTACGCGGCGGGCGACTTCGGCACGATTCGGAGCTTCCGGCATGGGCGGTCTTTGGACTTTGGAACCTGGACTCTAGGACCAGGATTCTGGACAGAGGGTTCCGCCTTGATTCTAGGATTCGCCCCCGGTGCCAGCAACGCGCTTCGCCCGCCCTGCTATTACGAAAGTCACGCGATCGGTTCCTTCCCAGGGCTTGCCATGTCTTTACGGGAATCAGAAACCACCCGACTGAAGTTTTCCCCACCCCTGCCGATTTCATCCATCAAGGGCCAAAGTGTCGCTCCGCAACTAAATGGCTACCGCAGTCAATTTCGATCCGCTCCACAATTCCCGTCTGCACGAATTCGCGAACCTCCATAAAGCTTGGTTCCTGAGCCTGATCTTCACTGTACTTATTGGCGCCCAGGCGATCGCCTTCCTAATACTCGGAACGGGGCGGGCGGGCCTCGGCGTGGCCCTGTCTATCCTTGTCGGCGGAAGCCTTCTTGCCCTCGCATGCGCATGGCGCGCGTTCCGTCGCGCGCAAGGTATTTGTGCCCTGTTCTGGTTTCTGTTCGCAGCGGTGCTGATAGTTTTGCTGGTCCCGACAGTGTTCCAGACGTATGACGCCTGTTTGGCCAAAGCACTCTGTCGGATTCGACCTGGCGCCTGCTGTATTGCCTTTATGGCGCTCCCGTCCTGATGATTCTCTTCCTCCCCGATATCTACCGGCGCGCCCAGGTCAAGTTTGAGATCTTTCTCGACCTTTTCCAGGTTGCGATCGTCGTTGCCCTCATCTATTCGACGTTCTTTTTTCTTCCGGCGCAACGGATGATGCCGGACCAGGCGCTCCTGCACAACATCAGTATCAGCAACGCGCAGAGCCTGCTCCTCCTGATCGCGGCCATGGTGCGGTTGCAATTCGTCCGACTCCGCAGCACTCGCGCTCTGTTGCTCCGGCTCGCGCTTTTCCTCCTGGTCTGCGCGGTCGCAACCTTCGTAGGTGACTGGATCGACTTGCACCACTATTGGAGCATGGCCGCGTGGTTCACCCTGGGTTGGACGATTCCCCAAGTTGCCGCTGGCCTCATTGCCCTCACTTGGGTACCCTCGCCCGAGCCCCAGTCCGACTCCGCACCGGAGCCCGCCAACTTTCCTCAGCTTCCTCAGCACTAATCTGGTTCTGGTGGCCATGCTCTCCTGCGTCGCCCTGCTGATGGATCGGTGGAAACAGGCGTACGGAGAAATTCTCACGAACGCGGCGATCGCTGCATCGCTCCTCGCCTTCACCTTCCGGTTGGCCCTCATGCAGTTTCACCAGCAACAGGAAATCGCGCAGCGCAAGGCCGCGCAACTCCAACTGACGGATTCCCATCTGGAAATCGGCGGTCTGCTCGCCGACGCCCGCCGCCAGACTGCCGAGCTTATCCAGATCAGCGAACTCGGAAGCTTGCTCCATGCCTGCACCTCTCAGGAGGAAGTCTTTCGGCTTGTCCCGGAGCGCTTGCGCCGCCTGTTTCCGGGCGCCTCGGGCTGCATCTCGCTGCTTAGCGTCTCTAAGAACCGCGTCGAGTCCGTCGCCAAGTGGGGAATCTCTACCGCGGGCCAGGTCTTCTTGCCGGATCAATGTTGGGCCATGCGCCGCGGACGCACCCATGCCGATTCCGGCAAAGGTTCGGACCCGCGCTGTTCGCACCTTCTCGGGGACGGTCCCTCGGTCTGTGTTCCTCTCATCGCCAACGGCGATGCCATGGGAACGCTGTCCGTCCAGGACGACGCTCCCCCGCATCCCTTTCCCGACCCGGACGCTGACTCCAGCGCTTTCAATCGTCGTCGTCACCTCGCCGCCACGGTCGCCGAACACATCGCTCTCGCGCATTGCCAACCTTGGCCTCCGTGAATCGCTCCGCTTGCAGGCTGTCCGCGACCCGCTCACCGGCCTTTACAACCGCCGCTACATGCAGGAGTTCCTCGATCGCGAACTCCACTCGGCTCGCCGGAAACACCGTTCCCTTGCCGTCATGATGCTCGATCTCGACCACTTCAAACGCTATAACGACAATTTCGGACACGCGGCCGGCGACCGTGCCCTGGCCGCTTTCGGCGAGATGCTGCAACGCTCGGTGCGCGCCGAGGATATTGCCTGCCGTTACGGCGGCGAAGAGTTCGCCCTCATCCTCCCCGAGTGCTCTCTGCTCCACGCAACCGTGCGCGCGGAGGAAATCAGCATGCGCATCCGGGACTATCGCCCTCAGAACGAAGGTCAGGCCAACGATGGCCAGAGAACGAGGGTCAGAAGATGGACGCTCTGACCGTCTCCATCGGCGTGGCTGCTTTCGATGAAACCACCGATCGGGTCGATCTCCTCCTCAAGTTCGCCGACGACGCGCTCTACGACGCCAAGCGCGCCGGTCGCGCCCGCGTTGTCGTCGCCCGCCCTGGCGCCGCTTTGCCCGAATTGAATCTCACCGATACACTTCCCATAACGATCGTCTAGTTTGTGGCGGCAGAAGGTGTGATGAGAAACAGGGGATGGAGAAGAATCTGACAAGCGTTCACTCCGCAACCGCTGCGGTCTCCCCCGGCTCGTCAGGCTGTGTCCACATCCGGATCATGGTCGGCGCCGCCAGCACCAGCGCCGACAGCCAAGTCACCACCACTGCGGTCACCGCCAATGCACTCCGCGTCGCCTCAAATGGACCAAACAGGCACACTGCCCAATACCCCGCGCAAACACCGCCAGCGCGGGTCCCAGCAACCGGTACGCGGCCCCCTGCGCCCGCAGCCGCAGCTCGGCCTCGTGCTCGTCCACCTTCACCCGGCCGAAGAGTCCATCGCGCACTGCCCGCTGAAAAATCTCGCCGCGCTGCATCTCCTTTAGCGCATCGAACTCCGCGCCATACTCCATCACCGCCCGGTCCTTCAGCGACACCTGTGCGAACCCGATCCGGAGCGACCGAACCCAAAGCCCCAGCAACACCGTCAGCCACGCAGTGCTTATCAGTCCAGCCCAGGGATCAAGACGCACCATCCGCAGGCTCACCGCAATCTCAAACGCCAGCACCGGCACCCACAACAACGCAAACAACAGCCGCCGCGTCCGCCGTTTTCCGGTCGGCGAGATTTTGCTGACCTTCGCCCACTCCTCCGGCCCCAGTTTCCCCGCCTTCACGGGCACGAACCAAAACCCGATTTTCCTCCAGAACCAACTCCGCTCTTTTTCTTTTTGTACCGCCATGTCTTTGTTTGCCGCCATCTCAGGCCTCCCTCTTGTGCACTTCGTACACCTGCTCGCTCAATGTTCGAAACGGCCGAGGCGAGAACACAGCCTCCACCGGCAATCCAAAGTGTTCGGCGATCTTGAAGGCCAATTCCAGCGACGGCGTGTAGTCCCCACGCTCCAGGAACCCGATCGTCTGCGGATTCACGCCGACGGACGTTGCCAGGGTCGCCCGAGATAATTTTTTTTCCGCCCGAAGGACTGCGATGCGATTATGAAGCGACATGATGCTTTTATACACGAAATCGTTTTGTATACGCAACAAAAGTTTTAGAGACCACCTAAAATGCGTCGAATCCTTCACCCGAGACCGGGATAGCAAACGTGCAACGAGGAGCAGACTCCACGTCGCAGCTTCTGATATACGAGTACGAGCCCTAATGAGCAATCTCCGCTCAAACCTCAACAATCAGGCAACCCCGAATCCGGCCTGCGCCGCCAACTCACCGCCGGACAGATGACCATGGTTGCTGTCGGCGGCTCCATCGGCACCGGACTTCTGCTCGGCACCGCCGCCGCCATCGAACTCGCCGGCCCCGCCGTCATCCTCAGCTTCGTTCTCGCCGCCTTCATCAGTTGGACGGTCGCCTTGGCCTTAGGCGAACTCGCCAGCACTCATCCCGCTGCCGGTTCCTTCGGCGTTTACGGAGACCTCTACCTCAACCAATGGGCCGGATTCATTTCCCGCGCCGGGTACTGGCTCTCCATCGCCGTCTCCATCGGAGCCGAGATGGTCGCCTCCGCCACCTACATGCAGCTCTGGTTTCCAGGCGTGCCCGCCATGGTCTGGGTCTTCGCCTTTTCCGTGTTTCTTCTCGCCATCAACTTCCTCGCCGTGCATAGCTTCGGACGCTTCGAATTCTGGTTCGCCATGATCAAGGTCGCGGTCATCGCCGCCTTCATCGCGCTCGGCGCCGCGCTGCTCCTCACCGGACGAGCCGCGCCCCAATACACCACCCACGGCGGATTCTTCCCTCTCGGAGCAGCCGCCCCGCTCCTCGCCATCACCTTCGCTATCTACACCTTTGGTGGCGTGGAATTCGTAGCCGTAGCCTCCGGAGAATCCAGCTTCCGCCAAGGCCGTCGCCAGCGCCGTTCGCATGACCTTCCTCACGCTCACCTTCCTTTATTTGGGAGCCATCATCATCCTCGTCGGCATCATGCCCTGGAACCGCGCCGGCGTCACCGAAAGCCCGTTCGTCACCGTCTTCCGCTCCGTCAACATCCCCGGCGCTCGCTCACTTCATGAACTTTGTGGTCCTGACCGCCGCTCTCTCCGGAGCCAACGCCGCCCTCTACATCTCTTCTCGTATGCTCTTTTCGCTAGCCCGCACCGGATGGGCTCCACGCGCGCTCGGCCGCCTCAGCGCGAAAGGCACGCCAAACCTGGCCCTGCTGGTTTCTTCCTACGGCATCGTCGTTGCACTGGTGCTCGAACGATGGGCCCCCGCCAGAGCCTTCGAATACATTCTCCGCGGCGCATTCTTCGGCATGATGCTCTCCTGGATCGTCTCGCTCGCCGCCCACATCAATTTCCGCCGCAGGCTCACTGCGGCAGATGCTGCCAAAATTCCCGCGCGCTCGCCGCTGGGCAAATGGGGCTCGATTATCGGCTTAGCGGTAGTCCTGGCATCGGTTCTCAAGACCTGGTGGGATTCGCGCGTCAACCTGATCGTTGGGTTGATTTTTCTGATCGTCCTGACCCTCCTCTATTTCCTCCTCCGACCAAACGCTAGACAGAACGAGTCCTAACAAACTGACAAACCGCGTGGATTCTCGGTAGCGCTGCATCTCGCGGCGACTCCGGGGAAAGTAAAGTAGCGCACCGCAGAATTCCGAAATTGTTGACAAATCATTTACGAGCGGTGGAAATATTCGCGGATGATTCCTGTTATCTTGATTTACACCAAGCCCCACATGGTACGCTGGACGCCATGTTTGGGGCGTTGGAAGGCGGCCAAAGCCACTGCGGTGAATGCCATTCAATTGAGGAGATATGAGTTATATGAAGTTCGCCGGCACAGAGAATATCCGTCAGGTTGGATATTTGAGCATGGGAGGTGGTCAATGGACGGCGGCACACGCGGCAATAGTAATAACGATTGCGACCGCGCTGCTCCTGACGCTCGCTTCACCCGTGTATGCAGCCGTTGACGTGACCGTTATGCACGCGTTCACTGGAGGGAAGGACGGAGCGTTCCTCGATTCCAATCTGGTCGCTGACGCAGCGGGAAATTTCTATGGGACAACCCAGATCGGCGGCGCCTACGGTTGGGGCACGGTGTTCGAGCTTTCTCCAAATGTGGAAGGCAAATGGCGGTTTTCCCTGCTCTACACGTTTGCCGGCGCGGCGGACGGCGGGAATCCGCTGGGGAGCCTGGTATTCGACGCCGCCGGCAACGCCTATGCGACGGCCTCGTCTGGCGGAGCAAACGGATTCGGGGTCGTATTCGAACTCAGTCCGCCCGCGCACACTCACGGCGAGCAATGGAACGAGAAGGTTTTGCACAGTTTTCAAGGTGGTAGTGACGGTGCCATACCCTTCGGCAACGTGGTTTTCGACGCAGCGGGAAATCTGTACGGCACCACTTCGATCGGCGGCCACTCCCATATCGGATGCCTGGCCGGTTGCGGCACGATCTATGAGTTATCGCCGACTGGAGATGGCTCCTGGAACGAAAAAGTTCTGCACCGGCTTATCGACGCATTCGGCCAAGGTGCGGAACCGCGCGCCGGCCTGGTCATGGATGCATCGGGAAATCTCTACGGCACCACGTATGAGGGCGGCAACAATAGCCAGTGCGGCGGCCTCGGCTGCGGCAGTATTTTCGAACTGATTCCTCCCGCCTCGGGGAAGAAACACTGGGGCTTCAAGAACCTGATTGACTTCAACGGCGTTGATGGGGCGCTTGTAAGGGGAGGCTTGACCTTGAGCAGCAGCGGCGTCCTCTACGGCACAACCCTCTACGGAGGCGCGGACAACCGAGGGATCGTCTTCTCTTTCACTCAGGTGTCGGGGCACTGGAAGTTTCAAACGGTTTACAGTTTCAACGGTATCTACGACGGCCTGCAACCTTCGGGGAATCTCGCTCTTGACAATGCCGGCAACGTTTACGGCGCCACGTACGAAGGCGAGGCAAATGATTGGGGAAGTTTATTCCAACTCGTCCCGGGCGCTAACGGATGGACCGAGAACCTGCTCTTCAGCTTCCCAGTTTCTGGAAAACGGGTTGGCTCTGATCCTTTGGGAGGCGTCATCCTCGACGCCGCCGGCGACATTTATCTGACGACCAACCAGGGTGGAAACCTGCGCGACTGTCAGGAGCAAGGCGACGGATGTGGTGCTGTGATCAAGCTCAGCTCCACAGTTGCACCTTAACAACTTAGAGAGAATAAGCGACATATTGCTCGAGACGCGGCGGGGCAGTACGTTCCAAATTGGGAAGGCATTGCCCATGTTATTCATGTTTCTTGTCCGATTCTGTTGAGATCGTTGTTCTGTCCTTGATATTCTCAACCTGTTTCGGGACCCATCTGAACGGCGGGACGACTCTGGACTTCCCTACCTGTGCGACCCCCAGTCGCGATTAGTTCCCGGCCGCTCTGTTCCCCCGAAACGAAGGAGCAACTGTGACATCCGCTCGAAAACTAACCGTAATTTCAGGCAGTGAACGTCAGCCCGTCCGTGGTGCCCGCCTGATTCACAATTCGCATCCGGACCAAACCATCGAAGTCTCCATCCGACTCCGCCCAAAATCAGAGGCCAAGCACAAAGAGTTAAGGAGCGCCCTCGAAAAGCCAGGTTTCAACCAGATGTCGCGCGCAGAGTTCGAAAATACCCACGGCGCCGATCCAGCCGATCTCAACCAGATCAAGAAATTCGCCCAGGAGTTCGGCCTCAAGGTGCAAGAAACTGGCACCGAACTCGCCCGCCGGACCATCGTGCTGTCGGGAACGGTGGCCAGCCTCCAAAAAGCCTTCAACGTCGAACTCAAGGAGTACAGCCATCCCAAGGGAAATTTCCGCGGCCGCGTCGGCGCCATCAGCGTGCCCACTGAGTATGCGGACATCATCACCGGAGTGTTTGGACTCGACAACCGGCCGCAGGCAGAACCGCATTTCAGACGTCTGCCGCAGACGCCCGGAATTAAGGCTCACAACGCCACCGCTTCCCACGATCCGAATCAAGTCGCCCAGATCTACGACTACCCGGCAGGCGACGGAGCCGGCCAGTGTATCGGTCTCATTGAATTAGGCGGCGGCTTTCAGCTCGACGACCTGAAGACTTATTTCACCTCACTCAATCTCAAGCAGCCGCAAGTCATCTCCGTATCTGTCGACGGAGGCACAAATAGCCCCGGCGATCCGAACGGCCCCGACGGCGAAGTGATGCTCGACATCGAAGTCGCGGGCGCGATTGCCCCGGCTGCGAAGATCGTCGTCTATTTCGCCCCGAACACCGACCGCGGCTTTCTGGATGCCATCACGACCGCGGTACATGACAGCGCCAATCAGCCCTCGGTCATCTCCATAAGCTGGGGTGGTCCCGAGTCGGATTGGACAACTCAGGCCTTCACCAACTTCGACGAGGCCTTCCAGGCGGCAGGCGCCATGGGTGTAACCGTCTGCGTTGCCTCGGGCGACAACGGTTCTTCCGACGGAGTCAATGACGGCAACAACCACGTTGATTTTCCGGCGTCCAGTTCGTTCGCACTCGGCTGTGGCGGCACCACGCTACAAGCTTCGAACGAACAAATCGTCAACGAAACCGTCTGGAACGATCAACCGAATGGAGGAGCAACGGGCGGCGGAGTCAGCGATTTTTTCCCGCTTCCAACCTGGCAGGATGGCTTCGATGTTCCGGCGCCATCAATTCAGGGTGGCGGGCGAGGCGTACCCGACATCGCCGGCGATGCCGACCCCAACACCGGCTACAACATTCTGGTTGATGGTGAGAATGCCGTCATCGGCGGCACCAGCGCTGTAGCTCCTTTGTGGGCGGGGCTGGTGGCGCGCATTAATGGGCAGAGAGTCAGTGGGCAAACCGGAAAAACGCTCGGCTTCCTGAACCCGCTAATCTATGCCCAAGCCGTTGAAGCCTCCGGATTCCACGACGTGACCGAAGGCAACAACGGCGCCTTCAGCGCAGCTGTTGGCTGGGATGCTTGCACTGGACTGGGCAGTCCTGACGGAACCCAGCTGTTGGCTGCACTAACCGGAACGCCTACTATCCACGCAGCTGCCTCGGTGCGTTCTCGCAGATCCAAGGAATCCGCAGCTTAATGTAATAAGGGGGCGAGCGGCGCTCGCCCCCGATTCTTCACACAGCGTGGCCATCCTGCTTGTGTCATTCCTGCTTTTACTGAAACTCCATCGCTCCCATACAATCGCCTCATCGCGCAGTTGCAGCCATGAAAACAGAAAGCGTTGTGCTGACCGGCAAGCACATTCGTCTCGAACCCCTCGACCACCGCCACGTTGACGGCCTGGCAGCCGCTTCGGCAGTCGATCCCTCCCTCTACCAGTGGAGCCCCGTCCCACAAGGCGAAGCCGAGGCCACCACCTACGTAGACACTGCCCTCGCCTGGCGAGATGCAGGCACCGCCGAGTCGTTCGTGACGATCCGAGTGAGTGACGGCACCGTCATCGGATCAACCCGCTTCTTTAATCTCGAGCGTTGGTCGTGGCCGCCCGGCCACGCGCGGCACGGCAACCTGTTCCCCGACGTCTGCGAGATCGGCTACACCTGGCTGACCCGCTCGGCCATCCGCACGCCAGCGAATACGGAGGCGAAGTTACTCATGCTGACGCATGCTTTCGAAGCGTGGCAGGTGCTCCGAGTCTGTTTACATACCGACGTGCGCAATCAGCGGTCCCGTGCTGCCATCGAACGCATCGGCGGAAAATTTGAAGGAATTCTCCGGGCCCACCGCATGGCCGCCGACTACATCGCGCGCGACTCGGCGCGCTATTCGATCATGGCCGCGGAGTGGCCCGCGGTGAAGCAGCGCCTAGGTCAGATTCCGAATCAAATTTGAAGAGCAGGGGTGCGCCACTTCTCGCGTTTGAGAAGTGGCCCTCGACAGTAGCTTTGCTGATCTTCGCAAAAGGCGATCGGACCTATCGCGACCACATGAGAGCGATGATTGAAGAAATGGAGGGGAATCAACCTAAACCGCTGACCTTCGGACTGTTCACATTCGGAACTGACGCTCCTGTCCCGTTGCAGGAATAAAGCGGAACTCAGAAGCCGGATTCTGAGTGTAATCGCGATTTATCGTCAACAACCGCGTAGCTTCCGGATTGCCGACCAGATCGGCATAGGGGCGGCGGTCACCCGCCGACCCCTGCCACACCACCGTGCGTACGGGTCCGTACACGGCGGTTCGAGTTGGTTGCGCTAACAGCCATCGATCAACGTCGGAAGTCCAAGCGATTTGAAGTAAGCATTGGAAAGCCCAACAGAGAGGGCCTTGGCCCGAGCCAGGTACCAAGGGCCACGTCCACTGCCAGCCGTGTTATTGGCGAGTCGTGGACGAACCCCCAGCGACAACAGAGCGGCGCGGCGACGGCGTGGTGTTTTCCATTGCCGCCACATCGCTGCCCGCAGTCGCAATCGGACCCAGCGGGTCAGGTACAGCAGCTCATCGGGCGTTTCGCAGAAGCCAAAATAGCTGCTCCAACCCCGCAGATACGGAGCTAGTTCCGCTATCGTCGTCTCCATGCTGACGCCTTTTGCCCGGCGTGTGACTTCCCGGATTCGGTGCTTAAACCGTTCCAGAGCTTTCGGCGCGATAGTGCGCTTAACTTCTGGACCGGCGCTAAAGCTAAACCCGAGGAACTTCCGTTCCTGCGGTCGCGCCACCGCACTCTTCGTTTCGTTTACTTTGAGCTTGAGTTGGTGCGTGATGAAGCGCGTGATGCTCTCCATCACTCGTTGACCGGCCCGTTGGCTGCGCACGTAGATGTTGCAATCATCCGCGTAGCGAAGGTAGCGGTGTCCGCGTCGCTCTAGCTCTCGGTCGAGTTCGTCGAGCACGAGATTGGACAGCAGTGGCGAAAGTGGGCCTCCTTGCGGAGTGCCTTCCACGCTGGGGCTGACCAGTCCGTTCTCCATCACCCCGGCATTCAAAAATGCCCGAATGAGCTTCAGCAGCCGCTTGTCTTCGACTCGTTTGGCGATCTGCGCCATCAGTTTGTCGTGATTGACTCGGTCGAAAAACTTTTCGAGGTCGAGATCAATCACCCAGCCGTAGCCTGCGGCGATGTACTGTTGCGCTTGAGCTACCGCTTGATGTGCAGACCGTCCGGGTCGAAAACCATAGCTGTGGTCGGAGAACGTCGAGTCCCACTGCCGCTGCAGCACCTGCATCACCGCCTGCTGGATCAATCGATCCAGCACCGTCGGGATGCCAAGCTTTCGCACCCCGCCGTCCGGTTTGGGGATCTCCACCCGCCTCACCGGCTTCGGTTCGTAGGTTCCACTCAGCAGTTGTTCTCGGATTACTGGCCAATGCTGTTTCAGATAGTCGGTGAGTTGGTTCACGGTGATCCCGTCCACTCCCGCGCTACCTTTATTACCCTTCACCTGCCGCAGTGCTTGCTTCAGGTTTCCTCGCTCACATATTTCCTCCATCAATCGGTTGGTTCTAGCTGGGCTTTCGGGTCCACTCGTCGCCATCAACGATTCAGTCTCTTCTCCTGCGGCACCTCGGGCTTCACCCGTCAGCGCAGAAGAGAAGTCCAGTTCCATCTGGATGTTCTGCTGCTTATCGTCTTTGAGACTCATGGCCTACTCGCCGCTCCTTCTCGTTCGGGCCTTCTCCGTTGCCGGGTACTATGCCCGATGCTGACTTCTGCTCCGCGGTCAGGTCGCCTTACGGCCACCTCAGTCGCCGAAGCGACACGGAACAGATCTCCTGGGGTAAGCTCAGTCACTTTCCGTGCACAATCGCCAAATCTACGCTTCGCACCTTGATGGATTATGGACTTCGCGGTAAGTTGCCCACTCGTCCGGTACGGGCGCCTTCTATTCGGTTTTTGTCCATCGACTCGCACGTTTGTTCCATGCTTCCTTCGGACCTCGCCTCGCGGCGGTAGCCCTTGCATCATCACTAGGCCTTCACCTCCATCAGGTCGGCCAGAGGACTTTCACCTCCAAGTTACTGAGCATGCCCAGCACAC
>CAWGYS010000010.1:0-163694 GCA_963826845.1 uncultured Acidobacteriaceae bacterium | reverse complement strand
CACCGGCAGATGTTGGAGAACCGAGAAACTGCCGAAGGCCCTGGTCACGAAACATTCTCTGGCAGGAACGCTTTGAAGATATCAATAATTTCGAGCGCTACCTTACGCGGAACGGCATTGCCGTGGTGAAGTTTTTCCTGCATCTTTCGAAGAAAGAACAGAAGCGCCGATTTCTGGAACGGCTCGAGACGCCGGACAAGAACTGGAAGTTTTCCGCGTCCGACGTGAAAGAACGCCAGTTCTGGGATAAGTACCAGGACGCTTATGAGGATATGGTCCGGCACACCGCGAGTGAGCACGCGCCCTGGTACGTCGTACCGGCGGATAACAAGTGGTTTACAAGGCTGGTGGTGGCGCAGGCGGTGGTGGATGCGCTAAAGGCTATGAAGCTGAAGTATCCGAAGGCGAGTGCCGCCGAGCGGGCGGCGCTAGCCCAGGCGCGTCAACAACTCGAGAAGAAGAAGTAGGTGTTGAGCAGCCTTCACGCTCAAGAACTTCACTTCAGAACTTCGTTACATCACGAACTTCACTCTGCACGGCACTTCAATATGGGCAACACCTGGTCATAGGGTTGAATCGTGACGCGTCAGGGACTTGCGCTGATCGAAGGCTTCTTTCGTCACCTTAAAACTGACAATGATTGTTCCGCTCTGTTCGGTTCCGGCCAGCAGTTTGGTTTCGGGAGAAAGCGGCGGCTCTGAACTTTCCTTCAACGCCGGGAACGCCTGGTAATAGCGGTCGAGATCCACGGCCGATGCGGCTTCGTCTTCGGAGGTCTTGTCGTCTGCTGTGGTGAGTTCCGCTTTGAGGGTGTGAATCCACAACGGCTTGTTCGCTGTATTCCGCAGAGTCAGGGTGATGGCCGCCAGGATCGTGTCCTGGCCGGGCACTTCGGCCGCGGCCACAAAATTGATGGACCCCGCGCCCTGGGGTTTGGGCCGTCCGTGAAAGGCGAAAATTCCCACAATGACGGCGACGGCAGCGAGGCAGATCAGGACAATGCCGGACGGGCGGAAGGTTGCGCTTGGCAGTTCCGAATTCCTCGCCGATACGAAACGGGGTGGGCGGATTCTCGGTCGGATTAACGACCGTCTGCGCCGGGGTTGCAGACGGCGGTGCGGCGCCGCTTGATCGGGCAGGGGATCGGACGACTGGTCGGAGGCGCGATAGGGCGTAGTGTCAGGCATCAAGTGCATTGTAGTGATTGTAGATGAGGTGTGAATTCTCCGCGTATTTCCGGGGTGCGGCGAGGGCCCTGGGGTACACGACCGAACAGAGGCTCCCCTCGGTGCGGTGCCATGACTTTGGTTACCTTGCCTCGGGTGACGGATGCTGCGACGATGCGGAAGATTTCCTTTTGGAGGTACTTGGCGGTGAATCGTAAAACTCTCTTTGCCGCGTTAGCTTGCGCGCTGCTGGTGTTCAGCATGCTGGGCTGCGGAACGACCGACAAACTGCAGTCCATCCAGCTCTCGACCTCGAACACCGTCTTCGCCACGCCCGGTACTCTCGACTTGTTTGGCGAGGGTGGGACAGCCCAGTTGTATGCGTGGGGAAACTACAGCAACGGGAAACAACTGCTGCTTGGGGGTAGCGGACTTGCCTACCAGATCGCGATTACCCAGGGCAGTCTTGATCAAAACGGCGATCCACTTCCCGTTCCACCGTTGGGTGTCCTGATGACCCCGACCGCCTTGCTCACGGCCGTGCCAGCCCTTCGTCTGCACGTGGGTAAATGTGGCTCAGCCCCCAGCGACCACACCGGCCTTTGCACTGAGCGGTTCGTATTCGGTTACGGCCACGTATGGGGGGTTTACCTCTCCGCCGGTATTTGTTGCGGTCGCTTCGCAGGCGGGTATCGTCAGTACGACCAATCCGACCGGCGAATGCGGTCCACAGCCGAGCGGCAACTAGGCATTTTAGATTTTATCGATTCCGCGAGGACGGCTGCCTGACAGCCGTCCTCGTCTCCTTTTGGAGCCACTCCAGTCCATCCAAGGCAACCATCTTCAGCCCACCTG
This sequence comes from uncultured Acidobacteriaceae bacterium, assembly GCA_963826845.1. Classification (GTDB taxonomy): domain Bacteria; phylum Acidobacteriota; class Terriglobia; order Terriglobales; family Acidobacteriaceae; genus Acidiflorens. The sequence continues at coordinate 161,673 of CAWGYS010000010.1, read as the reverse complement.
TTTGAGCGTCCTGCCCGCAACCCTTATAATCCTAAGTTTGTCTGTGAATGCGTTCGTCGCCTATGCTCATTCCCGCAACTGAAGTCGTGTCCGGATGAAGGTTCGCACCGGAATCGAAGTATCGAGCCAATCCGATATCGGCTGCCTGCGCCAGAATAACGAAGATTCGTTTGGTTATTGGGAGCCGGAGGACGACCAGCAGTTCCTGCGCAAGGGGCGCCTGGCGGTTGTAGCGGACGGCATGGGCGGCTACGAAGGCGGTCAGGAAGCCAGCCGGCTGGCGGTGGAAACGCTGGTGGCGGTCTATCGCGACTTTGCGGGCGATGACCCGCAGCCAAGCGCTGATCGAGGCTTTGCAGGCGGCCCACGAACAGATCCGGCAATACAGCTTTGCCCATCCGGAGCTGCGGGGCATGGGAACGACCTGCACCGCGGCGGCGATCGTCAAGTTGCGGACGGTGTTGCAGTACGACGCGCTCTACTACGTGCACGTCGGCGACACCCGGCTCTACCTGATCCGCGACGGCCAGATTACGCGGGTAACGCGCGACCACTCCTATGTGGGCCGGCTGGTGGAGGCGGGAATGATCAGCCCGGAAGAAGCCGAGACGCATCCGCAACGGAATATTCTGACTGCGGCCTTAGGCACGAACCCCGATCTCGTCATGGACTCACCCGAACACCCGGAACCGCTGCGCCCGGAGGATGTGCTCCTGATCTGCAGCGACGGATTGTGGGGACTGGTGCGCGACGCGGAAATTCTTGACGCAGTGGAAAATAAAAGCGCGGAGCAAGCCGGCCGCGAGCTGATCGAACTGGCGCGGGAACGCGGCGGCCCGGACAACATCACGGTCGAAATTCTTGCGGTAGCGCTTAGCGCTGAGAAGTTGCCCCACCTGAAAGACGGCTGCCGGCGTGGGAAGTCTCACCTTCCAGAAGTGCAAAGCCTTGCACAATAGCTGACCGCTTCCGATTTTCCGCTCCTGCTCGTAACTTGCTGAAACCACACAAGCGCGTCCCAGCGGGCAAATTTTTTGCTTTGGTAGTGCGCGTGCATTTTCTATAATGCCTATTAGTGAAATAGGGATAGTTCGGGGGCAGGGCATCATGAAGATTTCTCAAAAAGGGCTGTACGCGCTGCAGGCCATGATGGTGCTGACCCGGCGTTACACCCAGGGTGCGATCCGGATTCGCGACATCGCCTACGAAGAAAATCTTCCGGAAAAATTTCTGGAACTGATTCTTCTCGAACTGAAAAACGCGCGCATGGTCGAGAGCGTGCGCGGCGCCAAAGGCGGATACCGGTTGCGCCGTCCGCCCTCGGAGATTCGGCTGAGCGAAATCATCCGTTTGATTGACGGCCCGCTGGCGCCGTTTGGCGATGCCGATCAGTTGCGCGCTCTGATCGATCGCGATGCCGACCACAGCGCGCTCTACAAGGTGTTTCTGGAAGTGCGCGATGCCGCCGCCAAGATTCTGGAGAATACGACGCTGGCCGACCTGATCAGCCGCGGACCGGCCGGAGATTCGCGCCCGAAGGCCATCAACCGAAAGACCGCCGAAAAAGAAGAAGGCCGAGCCCAGCGTGCTGCCGATGGTGGCTCGAAGCGAGGCGCATGACTAAGCAGAGCGTCTTCTGTTTTGCGTCTTGTTCGTTTTTACTTGCTGGGCAGCTTTCGCCACGGTCCCAGACGGTCATTCGCGTGGGCGCGTTTCCGAATATCACGCACCCGCAGGCGATGGTGGGCAAGAGCAACGGATGGTTCGACAAGGCGATGGGGCCGCAAGTAAAGATTGAGTGGAAGAGCTTCAACGCCGGGCCTTCGGCAATCGAAGCCCTATTTGCCGGGGCCATTGACATGACGTATATCGGCCCGAATCCGGCCATCTCCGGCTACGTTCGCTCCAATGGAGAAGCGCTGCGCATCGTGGCGGGTGCGACCAGTGGCGGAGCGGCGCTGGTAGTGCGCAACGATTCCGGCATTCAGAAGCCGGAAGATTTTCACGGCAAGAAAGTCGCATCGCCACAAATGGGCAATACGCAGGACGTCGCGCTGCGCGCGTGGTTGAAGGCGCACGGCATGAAGTCCACGGATAAAGGCGGAGACGTGCAGGTAATTCCGCTGGCGAATCCTGACCAACTGACGCTCTTCCTGAAGAAAGAGTTGGATGCCGCGTGGGCGCCCGAGCCCTGGGCGACGCGTCTGATCAAGGAAGGGAATGGCCGCTTGTTCCTGGACGAGCGCACGCTCTGGCCGAACGGCAACTTTATTACCTGTCATCTGATCGTCCGGACGCAATTTCTGAAGGAACATCCCGATCTGGTGAAGAACTGGATTCGCGCGCATGTCGAATTGACCGACTGGATCAACGGCCATTTGCCCGAGGCCAAGAAACTTCTGAACCAGCAGATCGCGAAAGAAACAGGCAAGGCGTTGCCCGATGCCGTGCTGGATGAAGCTTTTGGACGCATGACGGCCGACCTATGACCCGCTGCGAGGCTCGCTGATGAATGCCGCCAAGTCGGCGTTTGACGCCGGGTTTCTCGGGCGGCAGATGCCGGATTTATCCAGCTTGTACGATCTCTCGCTCTTGAACCAGGTATTGGCGGAAAAAGGGAAGAAGGCAATCCAATGAAGGTCATGTCAGTGAAGGTCACGACGATGAGCACAAGTCCGCAAAATGCGTATCCTCGGCCGTCCCGCCGGTTCCGCGCACCGGAGTGCGCGCCAACGTTTTTCACGGCAAACCGGCTGCTTCTGTAACTACGATTCCGATCCGCCCGGTCGGCCGAGGTGGTTGTTCCGAAAGTCGCGCTGGACGGAATCTCGCTCAGCTACAAGACGACGTCGGGCGAGCGTTTGCTCGCGCTCGACAACATCAGCCTTGAGGTGAAGCCGGGAGAGTTCCTCTGCATCGTCGGCCCTTCGGGTTGCGGCAAGTCCACGTTGCTGCATTTGATCGCCGGTCTGCATCCGCCAGACCTCGGGCAAGGTTCTGGTGGATGGCGCGCCAGTGAGTGGACCCGGGACCGATCGCATCCTGATCTTTCAGGAACTCGGCCTTGTTTCCCTGGCTGACGGTTGGAGGAAACGTCGAGTTCGGCATGAAGATGAAGAACGTCCCGAAAGCCGAGCGCGAAGAGAAGGTGCAGTATTATTTGCGCCTCGTCCATCTTTCGAAGTTCAGGGACAGCTATATCCATCAACTTTCGGGAGGCATGAGGCAGCGTGTGGCATTGGCGCGAGCGCTGGCGACCGAGCCGGATGTCCTGCTGATGGACGAGCCATTTGCCGCGCTGGACGCCCAGACTCGCGATCTGCTGCACGACGAGTTGGAGCGCCTGTGGGCCGAAACCGGCCGCACCATCATTTTCGTTACGCATAATGTGCGCGAGGCGGTCGCGGCTGGCCGATCGCGTAGCGTTGCTGACCTTTCGTCCGGGCCGGGTGAAGCAGGAATTTTCAGTGACCCTGCCGCGGCCGCGTCATATGGAACAGACCGATGTAGCGCGTACCGCGCGGGACATTCTCGATTGCCTGCGCGAGGAGATCAACAAGTCCCTGGAAGCCGAGTATGCCGATGAAAAAGTTAGCTAAGCAGGTTATCTTCTATTCCGCGCTGATCGGCATCTGGGCCCTGCTTGGCGAAGCTGCGCGTCTGGCCGCCATATCTTTTTCCACCGCCGTGGGGAGTTGGGCACGCGTTGTGGGATGGCTTTGCCGACCACAGTTTCTGGATTGGCATCGCCGTCACCATGAAGCGCATGCTCATCGGCTACAGCTTGTCGGTCGTGCTCGGAATGATTCTCGGTTTAGCCGTGTCGAGCAGCAAGTTCCTGGAAGAGACTCTCGGCGGCTTGCTGGTGAGCTTGCAATCGCTGCCCAGTATTTGCTGGATCCCACTAGCTGTTCTCTGGTTCGGGCTGACGGAGAAAGCGATTCTGTTTGTCGTGCTGATGGGCTCGCTGCTCTCGGTGACCATCGCGATGGAAGACGGCCGCAAGCAGATGCCAAAAATCTACGGCATGGCCGGGCGCAACCTCGGAGCAAGCGGATTCCGTCTTTTCTGGTCGGTGCTGTTGCCGGCGAGCCTGCCATTCATCGTGAATGGGATGAAGCAAGGCTGGGCATTCGCCTGGCGCTCGCTGATTCAAGCCGAAATGATTTTTCTCAGCCTCGGACTGGGCCAGTTGCTGATGATGGGCCGCGACCTGAGTGATATGAGCCAGGTGATGGCGGTGATGATCCTGATCGTTATCCTCGGCTACCTGGTGGACGGCCTGATCTTCCGCACCATGGAGCGCCGTCTGCAAGAAAAATATGGACTGACGCCAGCGTAGAAGAGCAGGTCTCAGGTGTTAGGTCTCAGGTCTTAGGAAAACCTTCCCTACCTCCCGGCTGTGGGCTTCTTAGCTCAGCACGGTTTTGATTTTCCTAACACCTAAGACCTGACACCTGACCTGCACCTGCCTCCTGCTGTACCATTTCCTGTGCTCCTCTTCTGGATTCTCTTCAACCTGTTTGTGGTGGCGATGCTGGCGCTCGACCTGGGAGTGCTGAATCGTACGTCCCACCGCGTCAGCTTTCGCCAAGCGCTGGCCTGGTCCGGAGTCTGGATCGCGCTGGCGGCCGCCTTTGCGGTGCTGGTGATGTTCTGGCACGGACGCGCTCCGGCGCTGCAATTCGTGACCGCCTACGTCATCGAGCTCTCGCTCAGCATGGACAACTTGTTCGTCTTTCTGGTCATCTTCCGCTATTTCAAGGTACCCGATGAGCACCAGCACAAAGTGCTGTTCTGGGGAATTCTCGGCGCGCTGCTCATGCGCGGCGTGTTCATCGTGGCGGGCGTGGGCCTGATATCCCGCTTCAGTTGGATCACCTATGCCTTCGGTGCGCTGCTGGTTTATTCGGGATTCAAGTTGCTGCGGCAGGGCGAAAAGGAAATCCATCCTGAGAAGAGTCTCGTTCTGCGCCTCTTCCGCCGAGTTTTCCGGTGACGGAAGAGTATGTGGGCGGGAAGTTCTTTACCCGAAAAGACAAACTCTACGCGACTCCGCTGCTGCTGGTGCTGCTGGTCGTCGAGACCAGCGACCTTCTTTTTGCCGTGGATTCGATCCCGGCGGTGCTCGCCATCACGCTGAACGCCTTCATTGTTTATACCTCGAACGTTTTCGCCATTCTCGGCCTGCGCTCGATGTATTTCGCGCTGGCGGGCATGATGGACCTGTTTCACTATCTTCATTACGGACTGTCGGTGGTGCTGATTTTTATCGGGCTCAAAATGCTGGCGTCGCACTACCTGAGCATCCCCACCGGATGGGCGCTGGCGATCGTCGCTTTTGTTTTGGGAGCTTCTATCCTCGCCTCGCTGCTGAATCCGCAGAAGAAACTCGCCGAGTAACTCGCGACCGCGATGCACCGAGGGCAACCGGTTCGCGCCCGGTTCGCGCTATGATGAATGTTGATGATCAGCATTCCCGTCACCACGCCGTCGCGCTCCTATGAAGTGCTCATCGGAAGCGGCCTGCTCGCTCGCGCCGGAGAATGTCTCGGCAAACTTCTCGAAGGCCGCCGCGCATTTGTGGTCACCGTCCCGCCGGTACGGAAGCGATGGGCAAAGGTCCTGCTGAAATCGCTGTCGGCCGCCGGAATTGAAAACCAGCTCCTCGAAATGCCCGATGGCGAGCGCTCGAAACGATCTGGCAACGCTGGAGAAGCTGGCGGAGAAGTTGGTAGCGCAAGGCGCGGATCGCGGCATAACCCTGATCGCGCTCGGCGGAGGCGTCGTCGGCGATGTGACCGGGTTCCTGGCTTCGATCTACATGCGCGGCGTGGATGTCATTCAGGTGCCGACCACTGTGTTGGCGCAAGTGGATGCAGCGATCGGCGGAAAAACCGGCGTCAACCTCGTGTCGGGAAAGAATCTTCTCGGAACTTTTCATCAGCCGCGCGCGGTATTGGTTGATCCCGACGTTCTGGAGACTTTGCCTCCGCGCGAAGTATCGTGCCGGACTTTATGAGTCGTTGAAGTGCGGCATCATCGGAGATCCGGGACTGTTCAAGCTTTTTGAAGACCGGCGCGGCGCGATTCTGGATCGCGATCCGGTTGTGGTGGAAAAAGTAATTGCCGATTCCGTGCGTCTGAAGGCATCCGTGGTGAGTGCCGACGAACGTGAAGGCGGTTTGCGGCAGGTGCTGAACTTCGGCCACACCATCGGACACGCGCTGGAAGCCGAGACCCGCTATACGCAGTTGCTTCACGGCGAGGCGGTGGCTTGGGGCATGATCGCGGCCACGCACATTGCGCTCTCCACCGGCAAACTGGACAGCGTGACGGCCGGACGCATTACGAACTCGGTGATCGGTTTTGGCAAGCTGCCGAGCGTCAAGTTCCAGACCGCGAACATTTTGAAGCGGTTGCGTTCCGACAAAAAAACGCGGCAGGGAGTGGTGCACTTTGTTCTGCCGCGGGAAATCGGGAAAGTTGAGATCACAAGCGACGTGCCCGGAAGCAATCGTCCGCGAAGCGGTCGACGAGATTCGGAAACTGGCACGCGATTGACGAAGACTCTGAGCGACGAATCACTGACACAGCGCATCAATGGACATGGACCAAGAAATGAATCAGCCGGTCATAGGCGCGGCTCCGGCCGGTGCGCGCGATCGCGAGTCGGCGGCGCGGGCGGTGCGGGAGATGTTCACCTCGATTGCGCCTCGCTACGATCTGCTGAATCACGTTCTTTCCTTCAACATCGACCGCCTGTGGTGGTGGCGCACCGCGCGCAAGTTCGACTCCATTCTGCAGCGCCCCGAAGCTCGCGTCCTGGATCTTTGCTGCGGCACCGGAGACATGACTTTCGCCTTGCGCCGGCGCGCAGGATCGAGAGCTCCGCAGATTCTCGGCGCGGATTTTTCTCACGCCATGCTGCAACGCGCCGCGGCAAAAGGGAAGGGAACGACACCGCGTCCCCCGCATGGATCGAAGCAGATGCGCTTCGGCTACCGTTTCCCGACGGACATTTCAGTTTAGTGACCTCGGCGTTCGGCTTTCGAAACCTGGCCGACTACGACGCGGGCTTGCGTGAAATTGCACGCGTGCTCGCTCCGGGCGGAGAATGCGGCATCCTGGATTTCGGAGAGCCCGCCGGCATGATCGGAAAGTGCTACCGCGTCTACTTCAAGAAAGTTCTTCCCGCGGTCGGCACGGTACTCTCAGGAGTACGAGGGCCGTACGCGTATTTACCGGCGTCCGTCGAGCGCTTTCCATCGCCGGACGAAATGCTGGGCCGTATGCATCAGGCGGGTTTTCGCGAAGTTTCCTGGACTCCATATACGTTTGGCGTCGCCGGGCTGTACCGGGGAGTCAAGAGCGTCTAACCGTCGAGACGCAGTACCAAGTTTGAACCCGACTCGAGGGGTTAAAGCGATGCTTGAGACAGTGCTGAAGCGTTTTGAAGAACCCGACGAAGTACGAACGTTCGAAAAAGGAAAATTCGAACTCGTTCGCATCGGCGGCATGACCATCGGGCGCGCCACCTACAAGCCCGGATGGAAGTGGTCGGTTCACGTCGGCCCCAGCGTGGGCGCGTCGCGGTGCAATGTCGAGCATGTTGGGCTGGTGCTCTCCGGCTGTGCCACGGCTGCGATGGAGGACGGCACCATCCACGAACTCCGCGCCGGCATGCTCTTTTACATCCCACCCGGACCTCCCGGTCACGATAGTTGGGTGGTGGGCGATGAGCCATACGTCTCGCTACATTTTCTCGGGGCGGACAGTTACGCGAGCAAATAGTTCTTGCGGGCAATTGTTCTCGACGATCTTCTCTCGGACTCAGCGGTCTCGGCGGGAAGGTTGTTTCTTAGTTTTTCTGGAACGAATCCGCGAACGCCTCAAAATTGGTTTTCTCGATTACCCGCTCATACTCATCACCAAGAAATTTCTTGAGCCGGTCGGTATTCATGATGTACTCCCCGGTCATGTAAGGGACGGCGTCGGGCGGAATTGCCGAAATCTTCCAGTTCCACAAAAACTGCAGAACGCGGCGCATGCCCCACTGTCCGGGGACGCGCACCAATTTCGCGTGTGCCATTTCAATACACTGCGCAAAAGTCAGAGGGTCGCCGCGTCCGGCAACATTAAAGATGGTCAGCCGCTGCGCTTCCGGCTCCCGCCTCAGTATCCACGCGATCAGCCGGGCCATGTCGTCCACGTGGACGAACTGGATTTTGTTGTCCAGATATTTCTGGCCGAAGGGCAACATGCAGGGCAAGCGTTTTGCCCGTTGCCGCATGCGAGCGGCGCGCGCCCCCTTGCCATTGGGCGTGCCGCGGAACGCTCCCATAAGGTAGTTTTCGACAGTCGCTCCGGCAAAAATGTGGGGACGCAAAATAAAAACGCCGCATCCGCGCAGCGAAGGCGCGCGCTGCTGCACCACCAGATCGCTTTCTTTTTTGTGGATGGCATAGGGCAGCGTATGCGCGGCGAGCGGCCCGTCTTCCGCGACCGGTGCGGGCAAGTCGGAACCGTAGGCCGACACGCTGCTGGGAAAAATGAACTGCCGGATGTTGCGCGCGGTACTCCGGTTGGCTTCGGTGATGGCTTCCATCACTCGTGCCGTACCGGCCACGTTGATCCGCCACATGCGGTCGACATCGAGGACCCCGGAGCGCTGAGGATCGATTACATACGCCAGATGCACCACCGATGCAGGCTGCACTTCGCGCAGCAGCAAGAGCAACTCCCGCGTGGATTCCTCTACTCCGAGGTCGAGCGGGACGAAACGCGTCAACCGGAGAGTGCGTGGGGGGCGCGATATCCACGCCCACCACCCTGTAATCGGAAAGTTGCGGAATAAGTCGCTGCCCAAGATTTCCCGAAACGCCGGTAATGACAATCGTTGGTTTTGCCGTGTCCATCTAGTCGGGATCTGGGGCGTGCTCCGGGAGCCGGCGTACTCCCCGCGGAGGCGGCGGCATGCCCGGGAGTTCGAGCCGGGCCGAAGTAGGCATCGTTCAGCTCAGAATTTCCCTGAAAAGCCTGCATGCTGTCGCGGTAGCGCTGGCTGGAAATAGTCTTGCGGATATCCGGCGACACAGACTCCAGCGATAAGGTCTCCTTGCTGACCATCTTGTAGATGTAGTGCCCGCCATTTGGATCAGAGATCACTTCCGACACTTCGCCCGGCTTCAGATCCATGGCCATCTGCTGGTTCGCAGGCAGCGTGGTGCGGCGTACTCTCTCCACCTTTGTGTTGACCGTACTTGCCGGAAGCCCAGCCGCCACGTAGGCCTCTTTTTGCAGTTTGTCGAAGTCTTCGCCCTTTACTGCGCGGGCTCGGAGAGTGTCGGCGAGTTTCGTCATCGCTTCTTCGGCAGCCTTTTTCTGCGCCTCGGTTGGCGCTGGCGGTGGCACCTGGTTTCGCGCTGGTTTTCGCAGCGCCGACGCCTCCGCCGCTGCCAGTCTTAGCGGTTACGGGTTTAGTTACGATTTGCTTGTTACGGGGAACAAAAATCCGCATGAAAGTGGCCTGTTCGTAAGTCGCTTCGTTCTTCTTGTAATAGTCCGCCACATCCTCGTCACTAACCTTTAGGGAATCGGCCTGCAGCGCGCCGCCCAGTTCCTGGGCGAGAATCTGCAGGCGCGCAAAGTACATCTTTTCTTCGAACGATGGCCGTTTTGTCGAGGCCGCGTTTTTCCGCTGCGGCGGACATCCTCAGCACCATGGAATACCGGGTTGCGAGTTGACGGCGAAATGCCGGAGTCATTCCCGGCTGCAGCGCGTCGGCAAGTTTCTCAAATTGCGCGCGCGTAATCACGGTCTTGCAGGCATCGCCCTGTAGCGTGGCATCGGTGCAAAAACCCTTCAGCGTGATCACCGCATCATCGGGCGCGACCTTCACTTCAGGCGCCGCTTCAGGAGCGGGGGACGCGCCGGGAGCGCTTTGTACCGTCTGGGCTCCGGCGGCGGGAGCTGCGGCTGGCGCCGGCGCTTGTCCGTAAACCAGGCTGGTGAGCAAGAGATATACGAGGCACTGGGAACGCATCAATCAAGATCCTCCAGGGAGAAATTGCGACGAATGTCATCGTAGCATGTCCCCCCGGAAACCGGGCAAGGGGGCCAAGGGGTTGGCGGCGAGCGAATCCGAAGCGATAATGACGTTGATGCCCGAAGTTCAGGCCACCTACAGTTCCGAGTCCATGCGGCGGGAGAAACGGGCAGTTGCCGGGAACTCGGTGCTGGCTGCTTTGGTGATCACCAGCTTGAAAATTGTTGTCGGGATCGCCACCGGCTCGCTGGGAATTCTGTCGGAAGCTGCGCACTCCGGATTGGATCTGATCGCGGCGCTGGTGACTTTTTTTTCGGTGCGGGTTTCCGACAAGCCGGCCGACGCCGATCACCAATACGGGCACGGCAAGTTCGAGAATTTTTCCGCCTTCATCGAAACCGGTCTGCTGCTGCTGACTTGCGTCTGGATCGTTTATGAAGCGATCAAGCGGCTGTTCTTCCACAGCGTGGAAATTGAACCGAGTATCGCCGCGTTTCTGGTTATGTTGCTGTCCATCGCAGTCGACGCCTGGCGCTCCCGCGCCCTCGGACGCATCGCGACGAAATACGACAGTCAGGCGCTGGAAGCCGATGCGCTGCATTTCTCGACTGACATCTGGTCGAGCAGTGTCGTGATCGTGGGCCTCGCGCTGGTTTGGCTCGGGCCGTACTTATCGCGTGGAATGGCTGCGCCAAGCCGATCCTGTTGCCGCGCTTTTCGTGGCAGCTGTGGTGATCTCCGTGAGTTGGCGCCTGGCGCGGAGAACGGTGGATGCGCTGCTCGACGCAGCGCCCGCCGGCGTACGCAGCCAGATCCTCGACCGGATCAGGACCGTAGACGGCGTTTTGGAAGTGGAGCACGTCCGCTTTCGCAAAGCCGGCAACCGCTATTTCGCCGACGTTTCGGTGGGACTGGAGCGCAATTTCACCTTCCAGCGCTCCGAGCAAGTGTCCGATGCGGTGACATCGCGCGTGCGCGAGATTCTACCCGGGGCCGACGTGATGGTGCATTCTGTCCCGCGGGCCCGGCGCACAGAAAATATTTTTGACCGCATCCGCGCCGTGGCTACTCGTCACAACTTCAACGTCCATGACGTCAGCGTGCAGGACCTGAACGGACAGTTGCATGTAGAGCAGCATCTGGAACTTGACGAGCAACTCAGCATGAAGCAAGCGCACGATGAAGTGACTCGTCTGGAAACGGAGATGCGCGCGGAAGTCCCCGAAATCGCCACCATCCTTACTCACATTGAAAGTGAGCCGGCGACCATCGAAACTGGGGAGGAGATCGTCCGCGAACCGGAATTGGAGCGGCGCATCAAGGAAATTGTGAAAGAGTTTCCCGAAGTAACGGACGTGCACGAGTTTCAGTTCAAGAAGGTGCGAGGGCGGCTCTATGTTTCCTGTCACTGCACTTTGCCTGACGATATGCCGCTTTCGCGAGTACACGACGTTCAGACGTCGCTCGAGATCCGCTTCAAACAGCGACGCGCCGGAACTGTTCCGCGTGCTGATTCATCCCGAGCCGATGACGGATAACCGGCGGTAGCAAGAAGGGCCACAATGATCGAAGCCACACTTAACTGGACCGACAACGACCGATTCGTAGGGTCGGCAACTTCGCGTCACTCGATCGTGATGGATGCCGCCGCCGAAAAAACGGCCAACAGCCCGATGGAGTTAGTGCTCCTGGCCCTGTGCGGATGCACGGCATCGGACGTGGTGGGAATTCTCCGCAAGAAACGCGAGAAGTTTACGGGGCTCGAAATTACAGCGAAGGGCGAACGAGCCGACGGCTACCCAGCCGTCTATACTTCGATTCACTTGACTTATCGCGTACGCGGACCGGTTGCGCCAAAAGCCATGGAAGATGCAGTGCGGTTGTCGAAAGAAAAGTACTGCTCGGTTTCTGCCATGCTGGAGAAAACTGCAAAGATCACCTACACCATCGAGCACCTTCCGTGAAGGGTGTGCCTCATCCGCTGCGGGGTTACTTCTATATCGGGAGTGCGGCCTTTTTGTGGGGCGTCTCGGCGACGCTCGGTCGCGCGGCATTTACGGGACATCTGCTACCGGGCGGGGCATCGCTTGGAAAAATCGATCCGCTAATCCTGTCGCAGAGCCGTGCAACTTTGTCGCTCGCAGTGCTACTGCCAGTCCTGCTGGTCCGGAGAGGAGCGTCGGCGCTGCGCGTTCCCGGCCGCGACCTGCTGCAGTTTTTTTTGCTCGGAATTCTGGGAGTTGCGGTTTCGAATTACTTCTACTACGTAGCCATCCAGCGGACGAACGTGGCCACAGCCATCATCCTGCAATACACGGCGCCGGTCTGGGTGCTGCTCTATACCGTGGCGCGAGGAGCGCAGCGGCCGTCAGTACGCAGAATCGCGGCAGTGGGGCTTGCGGTAATCGGTTGCGCGCTGGCCGTCGGCTTTGTCGGCTCCGGCAGTTTCCGTATGGATAAAATCGGTGTCACGGCCGCACTACTGGCAGCATTTTCCTTCGCGTTTTACAACGTCGGTGGACACAAAGTGCTGGCACGATTACGACCGCTGGAAAGTGCTGTTGTGGGTGTTGGTAGGCACTTCATCATTCTGGATCTGCGTGAATCCTCCGTGGAAAATTGTCGCCGCTCACTATGGACCGCAGCAGTGGGCATTCATGCTGGTGTTTTCGCTGGTGTCCGTGCTCGGGCCGTTCTCCTGCTACTTCGCGGGTCTGCAGCACCTGGAGCCAACCCGCGCCATCGTTGTCAGTTGCCTGGAGCCGGTCTTCAGCATCATTATTGCGGCGATCGCACTAGGAGAGTTAGTGCGCCCGATGCAGACGGCCGGAATCATCTTAGTGCTGGTCGCGATTGTGCTGATCCAGTTGCCGGAACGGACCGCTCAGGGAAAGCAGTTAGTGATCGAACCGATGGAGTGAAAAGAGGTCGTTGGTCGATGGTCGTTCGTCGTTAGCAAACCGCCCCGCGAATGACTAACGACGAACGACCCGCGACTGAACTATTCCAATCTCTTCCCTCTAGTCTCTGGCAGTTGCGTCGCCATAACACTCGCCAGAAAAAACGCTCCTCCGCACAGATAGAAAGCCCAACTCAGCCCCTTGGCCTGGCCGACGCGTCCAATGATCCAGGGCGCGACCGAACTCAGCGCGCGCGCTCCGTTGTAGGTGAAGCCCAAGGCACGCGCCCGCACGGGTCGTTGGAAAAATCTCGCTGCCGATGATGCCTGAGCCCGAGAAAAATCCCGTCCCAAAAAATGCGACTACCGTGCCCAGCACCAGCAGAACTGCCTGCGAACGCGCCATGGCGTAGAACGGCACCAGAACGGCGGCGCCGAAAAGATAAAGGACGAAAGACATTGCGACGCCCCAACCGGTCGGCAACCCATCCGAAACTGATGTATCCAGGAAACATGCCGACCAGGTTAAGCATGATGAGCAGTGTAGTGGTGCGCATGACGCCGAAGCCGCGCCCGCCTTGCTCGATGGGCAGAGAAAGATAAGGAGGAATCCAGGTGAACAGTCCCCACCAGGCAAAAAGTCCGAAGAAGTTGAGAAGGAGAAGGACGATCGTGCTCTTGCCATAAGGCGCGCGAAAAATAGTAGAGAAAGATTCAGTCCCCTGTGTCTTCTGTCGTCCCTGTGGTTCAAGCTTTTGACCTTGCACCACCAGCCGCCGCTGCTCCGTCCACATCTGTGATTCCGGCACACTGCGCCGTATCCAGAGCGTAACGATGGCAGGAAGAATTCCGACGAAAAACACGAACCGCCAGTTGGCGTAGCGCAACACTATCCCAGCGACCAGTGCGGCGAGCGCATAGCCGATTGCCCAGGAACTCTGCACCAGCGAAATCGCCTTGGCGCGCAATTCATCGGGCCAGGTTTCCGCGACCAGGGCCGCGCCCGTATTCCACTCGCCTCCCATGCCCAGTCCAAGGACGAAACGACACGCCGCCAGCATCAGCACGGTAGTCGAGAGGCCGGAAGCGAACGAGCAGACCGAGTAAGTCAGGATGCTGAGACTGAGGGCGCGCTTGCGTCCGATGCGATCGGCGAGCCAGCCGAAAAGCAAGCCGCCGATGCCGGAGGCCAACAAGGTAAGGGTGTAGAGAAGGCCGGAGGTCGCCTTCGACATGCCAAGATCGCGCATGACATAAGTCAGGACGAGCGCGTAGAGCATGGCGTCAAAAGCGTCCAGCATCCAGCCGAGCGCGGCTGCCAAGAGGGTGCTGCGTTGTCCGGGGCTGGCTTGCTTCAGGAGTTGGATGGGGCCGACGGCCATGCGGGAGGGATTGTATCAGCGGAGCGGGAGTAGGGAAGGGAGGGTGGCGCGTTCTTAACTCAGCCGCCGCAAATACTTCTGCGCCTTCCGCACATCCCGTCCGATCTGTTCTTTCAGCGCGTCGACGGAAGGAAACTTAATCTCATCGCGCAGACGATCCAGAAAATGCAGTTCGACTTCCGTCTCCGCCGAAAGTTCGAGCGGATGAAAATTCAGCAGATGTGACTCGACCGCAAAAGAATCGGCGCCGAATGTCGGACGGTTTCCAACATTGGTAACCGAATCGAAGCACTCGTCCCCGACGCGCGTGCGAGTGACATAAACGCCGTCTTTGGGCACAAGTTCCTCGTAGTGCGCCAGATTGATGGTCGGGACGGTATATTTCGTCCCATATCCACGCCCACGGCCGGGCGTCGAGAGAATGCTGAACGGACGCCCCAGCAAGTGCCGCGCCCGGCTCGCGCGACCTTCAGAAAGCAACTTGCGGATGTGGCTGCTCGAAACGCTTTCTCCACGCAGGCGCATCTCGGGATAGTCGTGGACCTCAAATCCCATTTCGCGCCCCAGGTCGCGCAGCACTTGAATATTTCCCGCCGCTTTGTGCCCGAAGTGGAAGTTGTAGCCTTCGTGAACTTCACGGGCATGCAGCCGCCTTTTCAGAATTTCATGGGCAAACTGCCGCGGTGTCATCAGCGAAAGATCGCGCGAGAAGGGAAGCAGCAGAACCGCATCAACGCCGGTTGCTTCAAGCAGGCGCAGTTTCTCCGCGAAGTGGAGTCAGCAGCTTCAAATTCTGATCGGGACGCAGAATGCGGGATGGATGCGGCTCAAAAGTAACGACCACTGACTGTGCGGACGAGGCCTTGGCCCGCCGCACGATTTCGTCGAGAACATGGCGGTGAGCGCGGTGCACGCCGTCAAAGTTCCCGACGCTGATAATCGCCGGCCCGAAGTCGCGGAGAACGTCGTCGAGTTTATGAAAAGTCAGCATGCTATATCGTCTTCACCATCGAGACACAAGAAGTCGTTAGTCGTTAGTTGATGGTCGTTAGCAACCAATCTCTCGCACCTCAGTGGCACGAACGCCAACGACTAGCGACCATCGACCAACGACTTTCTTTCCCGAACTCAGATCTCAAACTCCAGCTTCATCCCGTCATACGCCAGTTGCACACCCTGCGGCAACGCGGCATTGGTCGTCTCATGCGGCAGTTCGTGGCAGATATGCGTAAAAAACGTGCGCTTCGGCTGCATCAATTCCACGATCTTCAGCGACTGCTCGACGCTCGAATGCGTCGGATGCGGCTTGTAGCGCAGCGCGTCCAGAAACAGGATGTCAAGGCCGCGAAGCTTCTCCAGCGTTTCCGCAGGAACTTCGCTGTGGTCGGTGAGGTAGGCGGCGGATCCGAAACGGAAGCCGAGAATCGGAGTATCGCCATGGATCACCGTCAAGGGCTCGAAGCGCGCGCCGAATAACTCGACCGGCCCTTCGATCGGGTGAAGATCAACCAGCGGCAGTCCGCCAAACTTATACGTTGGTTCAAAAATGTAGCGGAACATGTTGCGCAGAAACTCACAGGCTGGCGGCGTGGCATAAAGCGGCAGCTTGCCGGGCCGGTGCTTGTAACTCAGCGGACGCAGGTCATCGATTCCGAGAATGTGGTCGGCGTGCGTATGGGTGTAGAGCACGGCATCGAGCTGGGTAATGTTTTCGCGCAACGCCTGTTCGCGAAAGTCGGGCGTAGTGTCGATCAGGACGTGGCGGGCATGGTCGTGAAGATCTCGGTAACTGATCATCACCGAGGGCCGGGTGCGGCGGTCGTGCGGGTCCGGCGAACGGCAGACGGCGCAGTCGCAGCCGATCGTGGGTACGCCCATCGATGTGCCGCTGCCCAATACCGTCAGAGTCGCGCCTGCATCAGCCGTTCGTGCCTGTAATCGGGCCCGGCGCCTGCGGAGGACGCGCCAGAGAGTTGGTCACTTCCACATACGCCATGCGCAGTTCGTAGAGGCAGTTCTGCAGAAATCCCTGCTCTTTCGGTGTGAGATTGCCTTTCGTTTTCTCGGCGATCATGCTGAGCGTGTCGATGGTCTGCCGCGAGCCGATCAGGTCCACTCCAGGCTGGCCGCCCTGTTCGTGCATCAGGCCGAGTTGCATCATTGCGGTCATGTAGAGCGAAGCCATGAAGCGCTCGAAACTCATTTCGAGTTCTTTCGCGGAGTGTCCGCTCAGCTCGACTCGCGCATCCAGGTCACGCGACGACTGCTTGTAGGCATCGTGCTGCGCCTGCTGCTCAGAGGCGCTGGGCGGATCGGGGATATCCGACTCGGGCGTGGGTGCGGCTGCCGTGGGCGCCGCTTCTGGGATCGTTGAAATGGGCGTCGCGACCGTGGTTGCAGCAGCCGTCGCCGCGGTTGCTGTTGGGACGGGGGCAGTCGCCTGTTCTTCATGCTGCGCGGAATCGCGAAGATCTCCCTCGGAGGTGAACAAGCGCTTGTCGCTTACTTTGAATTCGCTTTCTTCTCTTCTTTTTTGCGCCATATGGTTTACCTGATTCTCAAATCTTAAGAGTTCTCGAAGTCAAGATTTTCCTGACTTCTTTCCGAAGTTCATGCGATCGGGAGCGCCTGCCGGTTTCAGCTTCGCCGTCCCAGCGCGCAAATCTTTCTCAAAAGCCTCGCGCCGCAAATAGCCCAGAGCGACCGGGCGATCTCCGCCGGGCAGCGGCAGAATCGCGCTGCTGGTAATCTCGCCGACTTCTTTTCGTCTGCCAGAATCTTCGCTGCCCGGCTCGGGCAGCAGCACCCTCGACCGTGAACGCCGTGAACTCGCGATGCACAGCGCCGCGCGAGCGGATGCGCTCCACGATCTCCTGCCCGAGATAACACCCTTTGGTGAAATTCAACGCGCGTGTCTGCCCGGTTTCCTGGGGAAGATCGCGCTCGCGAATATCCACGCCATAACGCGGAATCCCGAAACTGATTCGGCGAAGCTCCAGCGCGTCGGCGCCTACAGCAGTGGCGCCCGCAGCGACTAAAGCCATCCCACGCGGATTTCAGTTGGTCTGGCGCCAACCAGATTTCGTATGACGTGCCGGTGGGATCGTCCCCTCTTACCAGCGTGCATTGCAGGCACCCGCACGCGCAATCACATTTCGGCGTGCACAGCTCTAACGGCGCGAGATCAGGAAACGAAATGCCCGCGCGCTCGAGAACGTGGCGCGATTCCGGTCCGGCCAAGCCCAGCGCCACAAATTTGTCACTGACGTCGGCGATCTCAACATCGTCGGCAATGATGTAATGATCGAACAACTGCAATATCTTGTCTCGCTGCCCTCGTTCGGCATCCAGCAGCAGCGAGTCTCCGCGTTGGAAGGCGTAGAGGTCAGCCTGAATGCGGCCCTGGGCATTCAGCATGAAGGCATAGACGCCGTGTTCAGGGGCAAGATCACGAATGTTGTTCGTGACCATGCCATTCAGCCAGCGGACGCGGTCGCCGCCCGTGACCGCAATCCTGGCTCGCCCGCTCAGGTCGTAGAGGCCGCAGCCTGATAGCAGGGCGTGGAACTCGGCGCGAGTATCGCCGAAGTCAGGCGCATCGCTCGCCGCGCTACGTTCGCTCGGGTTCGTCCCAGGGAGTGCCGTCACCGTCATAGGTTCAACCCTTAATTATAGCGAACGGGCGCGCGCCGGACCGCCGGCCGCTCTATGCCGAAGCAGGAGTGCCTCACCAGTTTGATGAGTGGGAGTTTATGAAAGTTCCAGGCCTGTGCTAACGTTGCCAGCGTGAGCTCTAAGAAACGTATCGCTGTGATCGCCGGCGACGGAATCGGTAAGGAAGTCATTCCACAAGCCGTAAGCGTCATCCAGGCCGCGGGTGCCGGGGTCGAGTTCACTGCGTTCGACTGGGGAGCCGACCGCTATCTCGCCGACAAAGTTACGGTGCCGCCCGACGGCTTTGCCATGTTGGCGCGAGATTTCGACGCCATTTTCGTGGGCGCCTTTGGCGATCCGCGGGTGCCCTCGAACATTCACGCCAAGGAAATCCTGCTGGGCATGCGCAGCAAGATGGACCTCTACGCCAATGTCCGGCCGGTGCGGTTGCTGGATGCGTCGCTCTGTCCGCTCAAGGGCATCGAACCAAAAGACGTGGATTTCGTCGTGATTCGCGAAAACACCGAAGGCGTTTACGGCGACCTCGGAGGCGTTTTCAAACAGGGAACGCCGGACGAAGTTGCCATCCAGGAAGACATCAACACGCGCAAAGGAGTCGAGCGCATCATCCGCTATGCATTTGAGTACTGCGCGAGCAACGAAAAGCTCGATAGTTCGACGGGCAAGAGCTCTCAAGGCGCGTGCTGATGTGCGACAAGTCGAACGCCATGACCCACGCCGGCGGCCTGTGGCAGCGCGTGTTCAAAGAAGTAGCGGCGGAGTACGCAGATTCGAATCCAAAGATCGAGACGCAACACATGTACGTGGACGCGCTCGCCCTGCAGATGGTGCGCGATCCGCGCGGCCTCGACGTCATCGTCACCAACAACATGTTTGGCGACATCCTCACCGACCTCGCCGCCGGACTGCAGGGCGGCTTGGGAATGGCCGCGAGCGGGAATCTTCATCCGGGCAAACTTCACCGGTCATATTTCGATGTTTGAGCCCGTGCATGGCTCCGCGCCGCCGATCGCAGGGAAGAACATCGCCAATCCCTTTGGCGCGATTCTGACGGCAGCGATGATGCTGGCGCATCTGGGAATGTCCGCCGAAGCGCAGAAGATCGAAGCAGCCGTGCTCGAAGCCGTCAGGCAGAAAAAAACGACGTCGGATATCGGCGGAACGCTGGGAACACGCGAAGCCGGCGAGTGGGTGGCGGAGAAGGTGGCGACGCGCTGAGAAACCTGTGCATCCAATCATTTTCCTAAGAGTAAGTTTTCAGGATAGAGGGACACATGAAGTTGTGGAAGTTCGCCATAATTATTCTGCTATTCGCCTCGCTGAGTTCAGGAGCGCGGTCGCAGAATCTACCGCAGCCGCCAGCGGGCAACAAGAATGCTGATAATGCTAACGCCCGGCCTTCAAGTCCAGGATCAGGAGTCAGAAGCCCGACCAGCCGCAGACCGCGCCGGCGTCAGACACTCGCCGCCCCTTCCACATCCGAAGCCACCATTTCCTCGAAAGAGGGAAAAGAACTCTTTCGCTCGGTGGACGAGATCCTGCAGTTTGCCAGCCAGGACACCGGCCTGCCCATCAAGCACAAAGTGAAGCGCAGGCTGGCCAAGCGCGACGAAGTGCAGAAATACCTCGAGAAGAGCATGAAGGACGACAAAGACGCCAAGCGGCTGGAACGATCGTCGGCCGTCCTGAAAAAATTCGGGCTGTTGCCGCGGAACTTCGACCTCGCGACTTTTCTGGTCGCGATGCTGCGCGAACAGGTCGCTGGATACTACGATGTCAAGACAAAGACGGTGAATCTGCTGAACTGGCTGGACGTGGAACAGCAGAAGCCGGTGCTGGCGCACGAACTCACCCACGCCCTCCAGGACCAATCGTTCGGCATCGAGAAATGGATGAAGGGATCGGCGAAGGACCTGATAACAAGAAAGATGAGCCCAGTCAAAGCGATATCGAGAATGACGAGGAGACGTCGGCGCGGCAGGCCGTGGTCGAAGGTCAGGCGATGGTAGTGCTCATGGACTACTCGCTGGCGCCGCAAGGTAAAACGACGCTCAACGCACCGCAGATTGTGGACGCGCTCAAGGAGGGCATGCTGGTCGGCTCGGCCGATTCTCCGGCATTTCGCGATGCTCCGATTTTCTTGAAAGAAGAACTGACTTTTCCCTATCGCTACGGGCTCGACTTCACAATTGCGCTGCTGAAATCGGGCGGCAAAGAACTGGCCTATGCCGGAGCATTCAAGGATCCGCCGAAGACGACGCGCGAAATCATGGAGCCGCAGACCTACCTCACCCACGAGCAGTTGGCGCCGATGAGAATGATCGACATGGAGAAAGACTTCAAAGAGCTACGATCCCTTCGATATCGGGGCGATGGGGGAGTTTGATGTTGATGTATTGGTGGAGCAGTATGCCGGTCGGGATGAGGCCAGGCGATGTATCCGGAATGGCGCGGTGGCTATTACTTTGCCGGGAAACCGAAGGCGGACAAATCAGCGCCGATCGGGGTGCTCTATATTTCCCGCTGGTCGAGTCAGGCAAAAGCGGCAGAGTTCGCCGCAGTGTATGCGAAATCGCTGGCGCAGCGCTATCAAAAGCACCAAGGCTTGGGCGCCGATGGCAAAGTTGCGCCAGACGCGCCGCCCGCGGATTCCTGGCAAACCTTGCGCGGACGCCATGCCTGGCTGACCGAAGAGGGAGTCGTCGTAATCGAAGTCCGCGGCGACGAGATACTCATCAGCGAGAGTCTCGATGACGATACGACGAAGAAGGTCGAGGCGGATTTCTGGCCAGAAGAAAAAACCGCACCCGCCAAGCCCTGAGTTTGCGTCTTGTATAATCACAGGTTCCGCAGGCTTCCCATTTAACATCTGCTCATCCCAATCAGGAGCGCAATTGCAACAGGCAGAAATAGGCATAATCGGCGGCAGCGGCCTGTACCACATGCCGGGATTCAGCGACGCCCACGAAGTGCGGCAGCAGACTCCCTTTGGCGATCCTTCGGACTCCTACATTCTCGGCATGCTTGAAGGCCGCAAGGTGGCGTTTCTGGCGCGTCACGCCCGCGGGCACAAACTGCTGCCGAGCGAGCTGAATTTCCGCGCCAACATTTATGGCTTTAAACAACTGGGAGTGGAGCGCATCGTTTCAGTTTCAGCCGTGGGGTCACTGAAGGAAGAACACAAGCCGCTCGATTTCGTGATCCCGACGCAGTTTTTTGACCGCACCCGGCACCGCATCGACACCTTTTTCGGCAACGGCATCGTCGCGCACGTTGGATTTGGCGATCCGGTGTGCGGCGAAATGACGAAAGTGGTCCACGCCGCATGCCAGACCGCGGGCGTGACCGCGAAGCTAGGCGGAACTTACATTTGCATGGAAGGTCCGCAGTTTTCCACCAAGGCCGAGTCGAACGTGTATCGCAGCTGGGGCGCGGACGTCATCGGCATGACCAACTTGCAGGAAGCCAAACTGGCGCGCGAAGCGGAGATTTGCTACGCCACCATCGCCATGGTCACCGATTACGACTGCTGGCATCCGCATCACGATTCCGTCACGGTCGAGCAGATCGTTTCCGTGCTGGTAAAGAACGCCGAGAACGCCGCGAAGGTCGTGAAGGCCACGGTGTCAGCAATGCCGAAGGCGCGCTCCTGCAAGTGCGGGTCAGCGCTGGCGCATGCCATTCTCACTGATCCCGCCAAAATTCCGGCGGCGACAAAAGAGAAGTTGCAGTTGATATTGGGAAAATATTTGAAGTAGTACGCCAACGACTAACGACCAACGACCAACGACTGCCTTACCAACGACCGTTTCACGGAGATTCATGAGCATTCTCGTAGTAGGTTCTGTTGCCTTTGACACAATCGCCACGCCTTCCGGCCGAGTGAGCGACATTCTCGGAGGCGCCGCAACTTATTTCGCGCTGGCCGCGAGCTACTTCACCGAGGTGCGGATGGTGGCGGTGGTGGGCGAAGACTTCACCGCCGAGAACGAAGCCGTCCTGAGGAACCGCGGGGTGGACACGCGCGGCATCGAGCGCACCCAGGGCAAGACCTTCCGCTGGGGCGGACAGTATCTCGATAACCTGAACGAGGCCAAGACCGACTTCACCGAACTGAATGTCTTCGAAAAGTTTCAGCCGCGCATTCCAAAAGAATATGCGGACACGCAGTTCCTCTTCCTCGCGAACATTCACCCGACGCTGCAAACCGCGGTGCGCTTGGAGATGAATAAAGTGCGCCTCACCGGCGGCGACACCATGAATTTCTGGATAAACGGCACGCCCAAGGAGTTGGCGGAAACCTTGAAGCTGGTGGACGTGCTCCTGATCAACGACACCGAAACCAAAATGCTGGCCGGCGAGAAAAATCTGCCGCGCGCCGCGAAAAAAGTCATTGCGATGGGACCGAGCGCGCTGGTGGTAAAGCACGGCGAGTACGGCGCGACCATTTTTTTCCGCGAAGGAGCGTTCGGCATCGGAAGGCATCCATTTCGCGCGCCCGCGCTGCCGATTGAAGAAGTAAAAGATCCGACCGGAGCCGGCGATTCCTTTGCCGGCGGATTCATGGGCTACATCGCATCGCAGGGC
Source organism: uncultured Acidobacteriaceae bacterium (assembly GCA_963826845.1). Lineage (GTDB taxonomy): Bacteria > Acidobacteriota > Terriglobia > Terriglobales > Acidobacteriaceae > Acidiflorens. The sequence continues at coordinate 139,081 of CAWGYS010000010.1, read as the reverse complement.
GAGGTCAATCGCGAGGTGCTGAAGCGCGCGTTATTTTACGGCGGCGTTATGGGATCGTTCGCGGTGGAACGCTTCGGCACCGAACGGCTGCAGAATCTGACGCGCGAGGAAATTGACGCGCGCTTCCAGATTTTCCGCGAGCTGACGCATCTGGAATAAGTCCACAGCGGTTTATCCTTACTCATACTCCATGACAGAGCCCATCGCGAGCGCAAAGTGAGCGGCAGTGGTAGTAATAAAGACCGCGTAAAAACCGCCTCGGCTCCCGAGCACAGTGCCGCCAGCGTCGCGGGCATCCCGGCCCTGGTGTCTCTGTTTTCATTTTTCTACTACTTTCGACACAACGATCTTCTCCTCTATGGCGACGCCGTCGCGCATATCAACATTGCGCGTCGCGTATTCGATTCGCAGACTCCCGGTCTGCTCCAGTTGGGAACGGTGTGGTTGCCTCTCCCCCATCTGCTGATGATCCCGTTTCTTTGGTCGGACTCGATGTGGCAGAACGGAGTCGGCGGTTCCATCCCCTCGATGATCGCCTACGTGCTGGCAGCAGTGGGAATATTTCGCCTCGTGCTCGGCATGATGGACGCCGATCCCCGCACAAAACCAGCTGCCAGCGTGGGTGCATGGGCAGCGGCCTTGGTTTATGCAGCGAATCCGAACTTGATGTACATGCAGGCCACTGCCATGACGGAGTCAATCTATCTGACGTCGTTTATCTGGGCCGTCGTGTTCTTCGCGGAGTTCGTTCGAAGTCTGCGGCACAACGATACAAGTCCGACGCACGCCCCGCGCACTCCGCTCATCGGCTGCGCTTTGTGTCTGGCCGGTGCCGAGCTGACGCGCTACGACGGCTGGTTCCTCGCAGGAGCAATGGGCGCCACGGTCGTGGTCATCGCGCTACGCCGATGGCGAAATCGCAACTTGCGTTACGTCGCGCTGAATTTTCTGCTGACGATCGCAATAGCTCCAATTCTTTGGCTGGCTTACAACCAGGCAATCTACGGCAACGCGTTGGCATTTGCGAACGGCCCCTACTCGGCGAGGGCGATTGAGCAGCGTGTGGCAGCGCCAAATCCGGCGCTGCACAACGCCGGCGTCGCGGCCATCTATTTTTTGAAATCAGCGCAATTGAATATGGCGGCGGGCAACTGGGGACGGTTCTGGCTGGCGGCAGCGTTGTTGGTGCTGGCTATCGCAATGTGGAAACGGCGCGCGCAATTGTCATCGTTACTGTTGCTATGGGTTCCGCTGGTGTTCTACGCGCTCTCGATTGCCTACGGTTCGGTCCCGCTTCATGTCCAAACGTGGTGGCCCTTTGTAGCTTTCAACCAGCGCTATGGGCTCCAATTGCTGCCCATGTTCGCGGTTTCCGCCGGCGTGCTGACGGCTTCTGTCTTTCTATCCGAGCGCCAGCGGCCGGCACCGCGGAAAGCTCGTGGCGGCGATGTTAGCGCTGGTGGTGGTCAGTTATGCATCGCTGTGGAAGGCGGGACCGCAATGTCTGGTGGAAGCGCAGAAAAACTGGGAAGTCCGCCATGCTTTGAATTCAGAAGTTCAGCAGGTTGTTTCCCGATTGCCCCGAAACACAAGGTTCTTGATGGACATCTCGGAACATGTAGGCATCATGGAGCAGGCGGGCATTCCGCTGCGTCAGGTTATGAATAACGACAATCACCGCCCGTGGAAGCGGCCCTCGGATCCCGAAGGCCTGTGGGAGCGCGCGCTGGCCGACCCGCCGCGCTACGTGGATTTTGTGATCGCGTTCGACGGCGATTTGGTGGACCAGGGAGTGAATCGCGACCGATCTTACCGACCTGGCTGAAATTCACGCGACCGGGCAGCCCCACGCCCACATCTATACGACGCGCAGCGCCCCGAATCAATCGCGTTAACCCTTCCTCGAAAGCAGCGCAGAATGCGCGGATAGCGGTGATAGAATCCGCTCCAAGTCAGGATGCGCCGATGAACCCAACCCTTTCACTCATCGACATGGTGCGTAGCGAACTGGGCGTGAGGCTTGGGCTCGACCGTGGTGCGTCTGCTGCTGGCGTCGGCTCTTGGCGGAGCCATCGGCCTGGAGCGGCAATTGCGCCACAAACCAGCAGGGCTGCGGACGAATCATGTTTATCTGTTTCGGCGCGGCTCTGTTCACGGTTTTGTCGCGACAACTCGCGGGTGTCGAATCCGACAGCGCGCGCATCGCGGCGCAGATTATCCCTGGCATCGGCTTTATCGGAGCCGGCTCGATTCTGCACGCGCGCACGTCGGTGACAGGATTGACCACGGCGGCAACGCTGTTTGTGGTGGCCGCGGTGGGGATGGCTGCTGGCGGCGGTCTCTATCTGACAGCATGCTTCTCCACGGTCATCATTCTGATTGCGCTGGTGTTGCTGGGGCGAGCGGAGTCCGTTTTTTCGCTGAAGATGTTTGCCACCAGCTACGAAGTCACGGGCCGCAACGTGGATGGCATGTTGCGGGAAGTGAACCGCATTCTGGACACCGAACAACTGATCGATGCACAGCATGCACATCGCCAACGCCGACCCCGACTTCCGCCTGGTGTTCTCGGTGGATGGCGAGCGTGACCAGCAGAATGTGTTTTCCGTCGCTTGCACGAATCGGACGCGTTCGCCACAGTGACGACGCTCGGGACCACGGAACACGAATGAGTGTCGAAGCATGAGCACGCCGCCCGATGAGAGCCAGCCCAGCACGACTATACCGTTTGCGAAAGCGTCGGCCTGCGGCAACGATTTCTTGATCGTGGAAGGTAGACATGTTTCCGGCGACCTGAGCGCCCTTACCCGCCGCTTGTGCGATCGCCATCGCGGAGTTGGCGCCGACGGCGTGGAATGGCTGTTTCCGGATGCGGAAGCCGACGTGAAGGCGCGCCTGATCAACGCCGATGGTTCGGAAGCGGAAATTTCAGGCAACGGCACGCGCTGTGTGGCGGCGGAGATTTGCTCGCGCGAGGGGAAAAAGGAAGTTGTGGTTCGCACCGGCGCAGGATTGAAAACCTGCCGGCTCATAACTCAGCAAGACGACCGGCAAGGCTCCATGTTTGAGTTCGAAACCGATATGGGCCAGCCCGAGGTCGGCGGCGAGTTGGCAATTGAAACGATGTGGGTGCGGGCCATCGGGACCAGAGTTTCGATGGGCAATCCGCATTTCGTAATTTTCGTAGATAACTTTCAGGAGGGATGGCGAGCGTCAGGCAGCGCTGATTGGCACGCAACCGCAATTTCCGCAGGGCACGAATGTGGAGTATGTGGTGGTGCGCGGCACGCATGAGATCGAAATCCGCCTGTTTGAACGCGGAGTCGGAGAAACGGAGTCTTCGGGCACGGGATCCTGTGCGTCGGCGGTCAGCTGCGATTGCGAGCGGCAGGGTCGCTTCGCCGGTGACGGTGATTGCGCCGGGAGGCTCACAGACTGTGCGCTGGGAAGATCAAGTTTATCTTCGGGGTCCGGCGACTCTTGTCTGCCGCGGAGAATTCTTCGTTTAACGATCTGTACGCAGTCGAGATTCAGTTCGGTGCAAATTCGAGATACTTCACAGACTGTTAAGATCGAGTTCCAATGGTTTCCACCTCTCCGAATTCGCGAATCAAGCCACGCGCGCTCCGTCCGCGGCGACAAGGTAGGAATCGTTGCGCCCGCTTCGAACGTGAAGCGCGAAATGCTGGAGGCGGGCTGCGACGCCTTCGCCGCTGCTGGCTACGAACCGTTCTATTTCGAAGTCGATCCTCGATCGCGATCTCTACTTTGCCGGCTCGGTCGGAGCGCCGCGCGCGCGAACTGGAAGACATGTTCGTGCGCGACGATATCCGCGCGATCGTCTGCGCGCGTGGAGGATATGGGTCGAACTATCTGCTGCCGGCGAACGACTCGAAGGGTCGACTGAAGATGCTTGACCTGAAAGATCGCAGCGCATCCGAAGATCTTCGTTGGCTATAGCGACCTGACGACGCTGCTGACTTGGTTCACCGACGCGGCCAACTTCGTGACATTTCATGGACCGATGGTTGCCAAAGATTTCGCTCGGCGCGAATGGCGTCGATCTGACTCCTGGCAGAATGCGCTCGGCGGCGCGGCGGAATGGGAGATTGGCGAGGAGTCGGGCGCGAAGCCGCTGGTTGCGGGAGAAGCGGAAGGAATCCTCTATGGCGGATGCCTTTCGATGCTGGTCGCCGCGCTGGGCACGCCTTACGACATTCAGACCGCGGGAACGATTCTCTTTATCGAAGACATCGCGGCCAAGCCATTCCAGATCGATCGCATGCTGATGCAGTTGAAACTGGCCGGCAAATTGAAAGACGTGCGCGGCATCGTCTTCGGCGAGATGCTGGATTGCCGGCAAAGCCTCGATCAGGACTACACGCTGGAGGAAGTTGTGCTGCGAGTGGTCGGCGATCTGGGGATTCCGGTGGCGTTCGGGATTGCGCTCGGGACACGTCGTCGCGCGCAAATATCACGCTGCCGATCGGAGTGAAGGCCCGACTCGAAGTCGACGATCGAAGTCAGGCTGAAGATTCTGGAGTCTGCGACGGCCAATGACGAAGCCCAATGACCAAGACTAAGCCCAATCCCAAACACATTCACCTGATCGGCATCTGCGGAACCGCGATGGCCTCGCTGGCCGGCATGTTGCAAGAGCGCGGATTTCGCGTGACCGGCTCGGATGCGGCGGCGTATCCGCCGATGTCGACGTTTCTCGAATCGCTGGGAATCCCCGTCGCGCAGCCCTTTGCCGAGGCAAATCTTAATCCGCGGCCCGATCTCGTGGTTGTGGGCAACGCGCTTTCTCGCGGCAACGTCGAACTGGAGCGCGTGCTCGACCAGCGCATTCCATTCTGCTCGCTGCCGCAGATTCTGCATGACGAGTTTCTGGTCGGCAAAGAAGTTCTGGTCGTCGCGGGAACGCATGGCAAAACGACAACGACATCGATGCTGGCGTGGATCTTCGAAACCGCCGGCCTTCAGCCTTCGTTCCTGATCGGCGGCATCGCCGAAAATTTCGGCAGCAGCTTCGGCCTCGGCGAGGGCAAGCATTTTATCCTGGAAGGCGACGAGTACGACACGGCGTTCTTCGATAAAGGTCCGAAGTTTCTGCACTACTTTCCCGACTCCGTGATTCTTACCTCGGTCGAATTCGATCACGCCGATATCTACAAAGATCTCGATGCGGTCGAGACTGCATTCAAGCGACTGGTGAATCTGGTTCCGCGGCGTGGGCGCATTGCCGCCTTCGATGCGGCGGTTTTGATTCCGGAGCGAGTTTTGATCGCTGTTTGGCAAAGGCGTTTTGTCCGGTCGAACGCTACGGCGCATCGGATCGGCGCGCTGGAAGATCGCGAACCTGAAGCTCGGCGAAGACCGAACGGACATGGTCGGTTCTGCGCGACGGCAAGCCCTGGGCCGATTTTGAGTTTCGCGCTCGGCGGCGAATACAACGTCTGGAACGCGACGGCAGCGGCCGCGCTCGCGGCAAATTACGGCATCCGAAAGATGCGATCGCGAAGGCGCTCGCAACATTTCGCAGCGTGAAGCGGCGGCTGGAAGTGAAAGCTGAAGTCAACGGCATCACCATCATCGACGACTTCGCGCATCATCCAACCGCCATCGAGCAGACGATACGGGCTCTGCGCGCGCGCTATCCGCAGTCGCGCCTGTGGGTCGTGCTTGAGCCGCGCTCGAACACCATGCGCCGTAACGTCCTGCAGGACGCGCTTGCCCACAGTCTGGCGCTTGCCGATCAGGTGGTTATCGCGGCCATTTTCAAGTCCGAGGCGATCCCCGAAGCGAGCGCCTCGATCTGAATCGCGTGATCGAGCGACATTCAAAAGCGCGGCAAGCAGGCGCGCATTCTCGCCGATGCCGATGCCATCGTAAACGCGATCGCTCCCGAACTGCGCGACGCGCGACGTGGTTGCCATCCTCTCCAATGGCGGATTCGGCGGCATCTATGAGAAGCTGCCTGAACGCTTGCGCGAGCTCGGAGTTAAGCATTAGGTCGACACATTAGTCTCAACACCAGGTCAAGTATCAGGTGAAGCATTAAGTGTTGCGCACCATTCTCATGCTGTTGTTCTGGGCCGCGGCGCTGCCCTTCGCCGCGCTCTTCGGAATCCCCTGGACTTACTCACCAAAGACATCAGTTTCTTGTACAACACCTGCATGTGGGTGGCGTGGACCGGTGTGCGTCTGGTCGGCGTGAAGGTGCAGACGCTCGGCCTCGAAAAAATCGATCCGGCGCGAAGTTACATCTTCATGTCAAATCATATTTCGAATCTCGATCCGCCGATCACGCTGCCGCTGATCCCGCGCCGGACTTCAGTGATGGTCAAGAAAGAATTATTCAAAGTCCCAATTCTCGGCCGCATCATGCTGATCGGGGCGCTGGTTCCAGTCGACCGCGGCAATCGCGATGCCGGCATCTCCGCCGTGCGCGACGCCGTCAAAGCCCTCGCGCAGGGACTGAACATGACCATTTACATAGAAGGGAAGCGCTCCTTCGATGGCAAGCTGCTGCCCTTTAAGAAAGGTCCGTTCTATCTCGCCGAGGAATGCAAAGTGCCGGTCGTGCCCATCACGATTTCGGGCACCGAAGCCGTCATGCCCAAGGCGACGGTTTGCGATTCGTCCGGGAAGCGACGGTGACGGTGCAATTCCACGATCCCATCGAGCCCTCCGATTTCGGAGAGCGCGATTGCCTGATGGCCAAAGTGCGAACCGCGATCAATAGCGGGCTTCCGGTGGAGCTGCAAGAGTAGAGCGGACACTCCCTTCGACTTCGCTCAGGGCAGGCTCTGTCCACTGGTCTCTGAGGTTGGTTTTGACTTTGATCCGAAGCCAGGCTGGGTGCGTGCGGCTGTGCTATAGTATTACTAAGTAGCACCTGGGGACACTCCATGCCGAATCCCTCGACGACCAGCTTGAAACTCGATATCGAGACGAAAGAACGCATCCAGCGTCTGGCCGCATCCCGACGACGCTCACCGCACTGGGTCATGCGCGAGGCCATCGAGCAGTATGTGGAGCGGGAAGAAAAGCGCGAGCAATTCCGGCAGGACGGGCTCGCCGCCTGGACTCATTACCAGACCACCGGCCTCCACGCCACCGCCGAAGAAGCTGACGCGTGGCTGGCCAAGCTCGAAGCGGGCAAGACTGTCGCTCCTCCAAAATGCCACGACTGATCTGGTCGCAAGCCGCTCTGTTGGACGTGGCCCGTCTGCACGCCTTCCTGGTTCCCAAAAGTAGCGAAGCGGCGCGGCGCGCGGTCAAAGCAATCCGGCAGGGCGTGAAGGCGCTCTCTAGACATCCGCAGAGTGGACGTCCCGTCGAAGAGTCGCCGCCGGAGTTCCGCGAGTGGGTGATTGAATTCGGCCATGGAGCTTATGTCGCTCTCTATCACTACGACGGAAAACAGATTGTGATGCTGGCGGTGCGGCATGGACGCGAGGCGGGATACTAAGGGATGCCGCATCATCGGGCCCGCCCAAGCGGAGCTTGGACGGGGCACCCTCGAGAATTCGAATCTGTACGACGTTATGAGCCGTCCCGCTCCGACAACTTCCTGACCGTTTTGGCAATCTCCGGCAGCTTGGCATAGGCGGCGCAGCACTTCAGCCACAGGCGATGATCGATGGCGGGAGCGCCGCTGACCATCGCACCGGCGGGGACGTCTTGGGGGATGCCACTTTGGGCTATGGCGATGGCTCCGTCTCCGATCTTTACGTGGCCCGCTGACGCCTACCTGGCCCGCCAGGATTACGTTGTTGCCTACGTCGGTGGTGCCGGCTAGGCCTACTTGGGCACAGATGAGCGTGTCGTGTCCGACGGTGCAGCTATGGCCTACGTGGACCAGGTTGTCGATCTTGGAGCCGCGTCCGATGCGGGTTTCGCCTATGCTGGCGCGGTCGATGCAGGCATTTGCCTGGATCTCGGCATCGCTCTCTACCACTACGTTGCCGGACTGCACGATTTTGTGCCAGCGGCTGGCTTGGTCTTTATCAGCAACATCGCTAGCTTCGATCTTCGCGAAGCCGAAGCCGTCGGAGCCTACTACGGCTCCATTCTGGAGCAGGACGTTGTCGCCTAGCTGGCAGAATTCTCTTACTACCGCATGAGCGTGGGCGAAGAAATTGTTGCCTATGGTGGCTCCGCGATAGATGACGACGTGGGCCAGCAGGACGGCGTTGTCTCCGATGACGGCATCTTCGTCGATTACCACGTAGGGGCCGATGTGGGCGTGCTTGCCGATCTTGGCGGTGTGGTGAACCATGGCGCTGGAATGAATTCCGGGGGAGTAGCGCGGCGGGCGATAGAAAAGTTCGATGGCCTTCGCCCACGCCAGATACGGGTTCGGGCTGCGCAGCATTCCCGTGACGATGGCGGGAAAGTTCTCGGCTACGATGACAGCGGACGCCTTCGTGGTCTTTGCGGCGGTGTTGTACTTCGGATTCGACACGAAGGTTAGCTGGCCGCGACCGGCGTGTTCGATGCCGGCTACTCCAGTGATTTCGATGTCGGCGGAGGCGTTTTCGAGGCGAGCGTTGAGGGCAGTGGCGATGTCGGCTAGTTTCATGGCGGTGTCTGGAAGAATTGTAACAACCCAGGTCTCAGGTCTCAGGTGTTAGGTCTTAGGAAAAACAACAGCAATCCCACCTCACGGTAAATAAACGGGCGATTTTCCTAAGACCTAAGACCTGACACCTAAGACCTGGCGCACCTGCTTTTCTACTGTTCGAATAGCGTTACCTGTCTGGTGTCTGGTTGTCCACCTCTGCGGCGGCGGTTGGCTGTGCCTATTACTGCCAGGACCGTTACCGACGTCAGCGCTTCTCTCGGCACGAATACTCTTTGCGTGTTCGAGCGCAGGTCGGGAGGGTTCATCAGAAATCCTTCGGCGGGATTTTGCGTCAGGTCGTTGGGCAGGATGCCTTCGATTACGTCGTTGTCTTTGAACTTCAGGCGCACCCACAGGCCTTCGGTGCTGGGGCGGGTGGTGAAGGTCTTACGGAGCATCAGGTCGGTGTCGGAAAACTCGCGGACAAAATAAACGGCCTTGATATCGCGCAGGTCGATCGCGACTACGTTGCCGGAGGTGTTGAGCAGTTCGAGTTTGCCCTCCACCACAAAGTTGGCGGGGGCTACGTAGCCGCTGATGGAATCGCGGTCGTGTTTCCGCACGATTACTTTCTTGTGGGTCGAGGGCATGGCTTAGGGGGATTCTCGCACTTTCCCGCTGAGTTCGGACAGTTTGTGGCTTCACAGTAGCCAAACGGTAAACGTTTGTGGTATTTTCTCTAGTCTACCTGAATTCCAAGGGTGCGGTATAAGTCTAATCTTTAGAGTGAGTTAGATTCTGCAGGCAGGCAGGCCGTCGAGCTGTGGGCGGCTCCCCTGTGGAAAAGCTGTGAATAACGCCCCCGGCGAGCCCAGCGAGAGGCCACGGCGAGGCGACTAGGAAGGCATGGCCGATTACATATACACGCTGGAAACCCGGCTCTCGCCGGACCAACAAAAAGCAGTCGCACTCGTCCTAGACGCCGCCAAGGCGGCGGGGATGAACCTGTATCTCACCGGCGGCGCCATCCGCGACATCATCACCGGTTTCCCCATCCGCGATCTGGATTTCACGGTGCAGGGCAACGCGCTCAAACTGCAAAAAGATCTGGAGCGGGCGGGCGCGGTGGTGGGCGACGCCGACTCCGAGACGCGGGCTTTGCTGCTTACGCTGCCGGGCGGGGTTCGCGCCGAGATTGCGATGGCGCGCTCGGAGCACTACGACAAGCCGGGCAAAGCTCCGCAGATGGCTCCGGCGACGATCATTGAAGATCTGCGGCGGCGCGATTTCACGGTGAACGCGATGGCGCTGTCGCTGAATGAGGGATCGCGCGGGCTGTTGATGGATCCGTTTAACGGCGTGGCCGACATCGAAGCCAAAGTGATTCGCGTGTTGCACAACTACGCGTTCCTTGAAGATCCTTCGCGGATGATTCGCGCCACGCGCTTCACAACGCGCTTTCACTGGCCGCTCGAGGAGCGGACCCAGGCGCGTTACGAATCCGGCAAAGAAAACGGGTACATCGAGTACATCCGGAGTTCGAGCATTGGACACGAGATCGAGCAACTGGCTTATGAGGACGATGCGCTCGGCGTCCTGAAGGCGTACGAAAAAGAGGGCTGGCTGAAGGTGTTGAATCCGCGCTGGAGCACGGCCAAAGTGGATACGGCTGGATTGGGCGCGCTGATGAAGACGCGGCAGCAGATGAACGAACTGGGCTATACGCCGGAGGTTGCTCCGGCGGTGCTGCATTTTCTGACCGAGCGATTGGGCGACAAAGATATTTCGGATTTGCGGCGGGCGATTCCGCGCAAGGATCTGGTCGAAGCCTGGAAGGATCTGGACTCGAATGCGCATAGCTTAGCGAAGAGGCTGAACGGGAAGGAAGCGGCTACGCCTTCGCGGACGTGGCAATTGTTGTCGTCGGCGCGTCCGGAGATGATTCTGTTCCTGGCGATCACGGCGCGGCAGCAGGCGGTGGCGCAGAAGATCAAGAATTTCTTTACCAAGTGGCGGCAGGTGCAGCAGAAGATTCCGTTGCCGGAGATGACGGAACTCCACATCACGCCGCAGATGGCGACGTATCCGAAGATCGCTAACGATGTGTTCATGTTGTTGCTCGATGGCAAACTGCGTTCGCGTACGGAGACGCTGAAGTTTCTGAAGCCGCTGGCGCCGCCGCCTCCACCGCCTCCACCACCTCCGCCAGCGAAGCGCGGGAGGGGGGCAAAGGCTGGGGCTGCTGTTGTTGCCCCTGCCCCGGTGACCGGCAAGGCGGGAGCCAAGGGGAAGGGAAAGGCTGTGGTTGCTCCTGCGGCCGTTGTTCCGGCTAAGACTGTTCCGGTCAAGGCTGTTCCGGGGGCAAAGGCTGCGGTGCCTGCGAAGCCCGTGGCTGCCGCAAAAGCTGTGGTTCCTGCCAAGGCTTCCGCGCCTGCCAAAGTTGGCAAACCGGCCAAGGCCCCTGCCGTCAAAAAACCGAGCAAGCCTGCCAAAGCCGTGAAGAAGGCCGCTAAAGCGACGGCGAAGGTCAAAGCTAAGCCAAAGAAAAAGGGTAAATAGCAGGAAGTTGGGGCGCGATACGCTTCGCTCTGGTCACTCCGTTCCCGTGAGCGGGGCGCATTTTTCCGCACGGCTGGGCCGCTCAGATTGCGCTATAATCACCGTATGCGGCGCTGGTTTTACATAGCGGCGTTTAGCGTAGTTCTGCTCTCGCTACCCGCGTGGGCGCAAAGGCGCGGCGGCGGTGCCGCGCACTCCTCTTCCTCGGGCGGCGGGTTTGCCGCACACCCTTCTGGGCCATCCTACGGCGGAAATGTCGGTCACAGCTCCAGCACTCATTTTGGGACAGGGAACTCTTACACCTATCGCTATCATTATCCTGGGAATTCGTATGGGCGCCGATACTACTACCGCTATGGGTCCTATTATCCGTACGCGGCTTACTACCCTTACGGCGGCTACTACGGGTGGTATCCCGATTCAGGGAATTATCAGGACGGCGGCTATCAGGATGGCAATCAGGGCGCGGACTCGTATGCGGACTCGAATTACCCCGGTCCGTATCGTAGCGACAACGAAAGCGGATTGCAGCGCGACGTGCAGGCTTTGAGTAGCAAGATCGACCGGCTGCAAGCGGATGTCGAGGCGCGCAACCGTCCGAAAGAGATGGAGCCGGCGACGGCGCTGGTGTTCCGCGACCAGCATGTGGAAGAAGTTCGGAACTACGCGATCTCCGGCGGAACGCTCTGGGTGCTCAGCGATAAAGCCGCGAAAAAAATTCCGCTTGCCCAGCTCGACCTCGATGCCACGGTCAAGATGAATGACGATCGCGGCGTGGATTTCCAGGTGCCGAGATAAGAATCGTAGTTGGTCGTTCGTCGCTAGTCGTTCGCCGAGCAAATTCGCCAACCACGAACAACTGGCAATTGCACCACTTTCAGGCGTTGCACGATTTCCTCCAGCCATTAGAATGTACTCAGCTCCCGGCTTCCCGGAGCTTATGGCTAGTTTGCTAACTGCCAAGTGCTTCCTTCATGAGCCAAAATCAATTCGTTCACCTGCATCTGCATAGCGATTATTCGTTGCTTGACGGCGCTTGCGACGTTGAAAAACTTGTCGAGCGCGTCCATGAACTCGGCATGCCCGCGGTCGCCATGACCGATCATGGAAATATTTTTGGCGCGGTGCATTTTGTGAATGCGGCGCACAAGGTCGGCGTCAAACCGATCGTTGGATGCGAGCTTTACATCTGCAAAAAGGACGACCACGTCATCACGCGCACTCCGCCCGACGGCGATACTTACAACCACCTGCTGGTGCTGGCCGAAAATGAAGAAGGTTATCGCAACCTGGTAAAGATCACGTCGGAAGCTTCGCTGCACGGTTTCTACTACAAGCCTCGAGTGAGCAAGAATTTTCTAGCCGAGCATTCGAAGGGGTTGATCGGACTTTCCGGATGCCTCAAGGGCGAAGTGGCCGAGCGACTGACGGAAGGGAATTACGACGCGGCGCGCGCTGCGGCCGGATTCTATCGCGACCTGTTCGGCAAAGAAAACTTTTTCCTTGAGATTCAGGACCAAGGTTTGGAGATGGAGCACCGCATCCACGCCGATTTGTTCCGGCTGGAAAAAGATCTCGGGCTGCCGATGGTCGCGACCAACGACTCCCACTACCTCTGCGAGGACGACGCGCACGCGCAGGACGTGATGCTGTGCATTCAGACGGGGAAGTCCATCCAGGAAACCAACCGGATGAAGTTTGAAGGCACGCAGTTCTTTGTCAAGAATGCAGCGGAGATGCATGCGCGTGTTCAAGGACTCTCCGGACGTGCTTGCGCGCACGCTCGATATTGCCGAACGCTGCAACCTCCGATTGGAGAAGGTCCCCAGCCCGTTTCCGCACTTCGATGTTCCAGATGGCTTTACTCTCGACAGCTATTTCGAGCACATCACGCGACAAGGATTCGTGCGGCGCATGGAGAACCTGCGCGGCGCAGCGGCGAGCGGACGGCTCAAGCATTCTCTGGCGGAGTATGAGCAGCGGCTGGCACGCGAACTGGCCATCATCCAGCAGATGAAGTTTTCGGGATACTTTCTCATCGTCTGGGATTTTATCCGCTACGCCCGCGAACGCGGCATTCCTGTGGGCCCGGGACGCGGATCGGCAGCGGGGTCGGCGGTCGCATATTCATTGGGGATCACCGACATCGATCCGCTACAGCACGAACTTCTGTTCGAGCGCTTTCTGAACCCTGAACGAATTTCGATGCCGGATATTGATATCGATTTCTGCATGAACCGGCGCGGTGAAGTGATCGAATACGTCACGCACAAATACGGGCGGGAGAACGTCGCGCAGATCATCACGTTTGGCACGATGGCGGCGAAGGCGGCGATCAAGGACGTTGGTCGCGCCATGGACATGCCTTACAGCGACGTGGATCGCATCGCGAAGATGGTGCCGACCACGCTAAATATCAAATTGGACGACGCGCTCACGGAGTCCGCGGCGCTGCAGGAGGCGTACCAGAAGGATCCGCAAGTGCGGCAGTTGCTCGATACCGCGCGGAAACTTGAAGGAATGGTGCGAAATTCCGGAGTGCACGCGGCGGGCGTCGTGATTTCTCCGCGTCCGTTGATTGAGCTGGTGCCGCTGCATAAGACCAAGAATGACGAAATTGTGACCGCCTTCGACATGGTGGCCATCGAAAAGATGGGCCTGCTGAAGATGGATTTTCTCGGGCTGACGACGCTCACCATTCTCGACGATACGGTGAAACTGATCGCGCAGAAGGGGACGAACCTGAAGCTGGAGGACATTCCGCTGGAAGATCACGAGACGTACGAAAAGGTCTTCTATAAGGGATTGACCTCGGGAGTGTTTCAGTTTGAATCGTCGGGCATGAGAGATGTTCTGCGCCGGTATCAGCCGAATTCGATCGAAGACCTTACTGCGCTGAATGCGCTCTATCGTCCGGGGCCGATTCAGGGCGGAATGATTGACGACTTTATTGAGCGCAAGCACGGACGCCGCAAAATTGAATATGAATTGCCGGAGCTAAAGGAGATTCTGCAGGAGACGCTTGGCGTATTCGTCTATCAGGAACAGGTGATGCAGGCGGCGAACAAATTGGCGGGCTACTCGCTGGGGCAGGCGGATTTGTTGCGCCGGGCGATGGGCAAGAAAAATGTCGAGGAAATGGCGAAGCAGCGCGAGGGCTTTGTGCAGGGCGCGACACAGCGTGGCTTTCCTCCGAAGAAGATTGAAAAGATTTTCGATTTGATGGCGCAGTTTGCGGGGTATGGGTTCAATAAATCGCACTCGGCGGCTTACGCGCTGCTGGCCTATCACACCGCGTACTTGAAGACGCATCATCCGGTAGATTTCATGGCGGCGCTGCTGACTTCGATCACGGGCAGCACGGATAACGTGGTGAAGTACATCAACGAATGCCGTGAGATGGGGATTGCGGTGGAGCCGCCGGATATCAATGTCAGCGATGCGAATTTTACTCCGCACGGGCAGGGCATTCGCTTCGGACTGGCGGCGGTGAAGAATGTTGGCGGGAATGCGATTGAATCGATTGTCGCTGCTCGGAAGAAGCTCGGGCGGAAATTTCAAGTCGTTTTTCGAATTTTGCGAAGAAGTGGACTTGCGGCTCATGAACAAGCGGGTGCTGGAGTCGCTGATCAAGAGCGGCGCGATGGATTGCTTCGGACGCCGGGCGCAGCTAATGCAGGCGTTGGACACGGCCATCGAGCAGGCGCAGAAAGCGCAACGCGACGCGGAGTCGGGCCAGCACGGATTGTTCGGCGTGTTTGCCGACGAGACTGCGCAGGATGCGAATGACGCGCTTCCGAATGTGCCGGACTGGGATGAACATACGCGGCTCGCCGCGGAGAAAGAAATTCTCGGATTCTTTATTACTGGACATCCGATGGAAAAGTACAAAGACAAGCTCGCGGATTTGAATGCACTTTCCACCGAAGATATTGCCGCGATGAAAAAGTCTACGGGCAAGGATGAGAACATCACGACCGCGGGGTTGATTTCAGGACTGCGCGTCGCCAAGTCGAGACGGGGCGAGTTGTGGGCGCAAGCGTCGCTGGAAGACATGTCGGGAAAAGTGGAGCTGCTGGTGTTCCCTGAGGCCTACAGGAAGCTCGCCGAGAAAGTGAAGCTCGAGGTTCCGGTGCTGATTCGCGGCGGCGTGCGCATTGAAGAGGGCGCCAATCCGAAAGTGACGGCGAACGAAATCACTCCGCTCGACGAAGCTAAGGTGCCGATGCCTAAGGCGCTGCGCATACGGATTCCTCTCGGCGTGGCGAGCGATGGTACGGTTGATGCGCTGCACGCGCTCTGCCGCGAGCGCAAGGGCGAGGCGAGGGTGCTCTTTGACGTGGAGCGAGACGGCGATTTCATGGTAGTGATGGAAGCTGAAGGCTATAATGTGATGCCGGACCGTAGTTTCCTGGGCCGCGTGGAAGAACTGTGCGGGAGCGGCAGCGTGCGCATCATCACTTGATCGGTATCAGATACAGGTTCGGCCGATGAGACGAGCGAAGATAAAACGGGCAGAAAAGCCGGATGCCGACGCCGTTAGCGGCGCGACTTTCGCCCCAACCGACCGCACGGAGAGCGCCGCCGTTACCGGCACCGACTTTATGCTTTCGATTGTGGAAGCGCATCATACCCGAAAGAATGGAAACGTCGTCAAGATGGATTCTGGATTGAAAGCGCAGCAGGAACTGGAAAAAATCGAAGAACAGATCACACGGCTGCAGGGGCTGGAAGGGCAGAGTTCGGAGACGCTCCGCCAGATCGAACAATTACACGAGCGCGTGAGCGACCTTCGCCGCGAGATTTCGTCGCACCTGAATGCATGGGAGCGCACGGAACTGGCGCGGCATCCGCAGCGTCCATATACGCTGGATTATGTTGAGCGCATCTTTACCGATTGGAGCGAGATTCACGGGGACCGCGGGTTCCGCGACGATCCGGCAATTGTTTGCGGGATGGCGCGCTTTCACGGCGAGGAAGTTGTGATTGTGGGGCAGCAGAAAGCGCGTGATGCGAAGCAGCGCGTCTATAGAAACTTTGGCATGCCGCACCCGGAAGGCTATCGGAAGGCGCTGCGCGTGATGAAGATTGCGGAGAAATTCAAGCGGCCGATCTTGACATTTGTGGACACCGATGGCGCTTATCCCGGCCTGCACGCCGAAGAGCGCGGCCAGGGTGAAGCGATTGCGCGGAACCTGCTCGAGATGGCGCGGCTCGAGGTTCCAATCATTGCGACGGTGATTGGTGTCGGCGGCAGCGGCGGCGCGCTGGCAATTGCCGTGGCAGACCGCGTCCTGATGATGGAGAACGCGGTGTACTCGGTGATTTCGCCGGAGGGATGCGCTTCAATCATGTGGCGCGACGCAAGTAAGAAAGATCTGGCGGCGGAAGCCATGAAGATCACGGCGAAAGATTTGAACGAACTGGGGTGCATCGACGGCATCATCCCGGAACCAGCCGGAGGTGCGCATACCGACCATGCCCAAGCCGCCGAACTGCTGGACTCCGCGTTGCAGCAGCATTTAGCGGCGGTACGGAAAACGCCGGTCGGCGATTTGCTGGAAAGCCGCTACATGAAATTCCGCAATATGGCGCAGTTCTTCCAAGTCGAAGCGTAGGGCCCGCGGTTGCCCCAAAACCAAAACCAAAAGCAAAGGCAGCGGACAGGAGCGTCCGCTCTACACTTGCGGGCGATCATGAAGGCTGTGCCGCGGCGAAAGGCCAACGAATGGCAGCTAGCTTTTGTCGGACGAGTCCATTTGATCTTTCATCGCGGACTTGAATCCGCGAATTCCGTCTCCGATTCCTCTGCCGAGTTCCGGTAGTTTCTTCGGCCCAAAGACAAGCAGGGCGATTCCGAAAATTATCAGTAGATGCATGGGTTGAAACAATCCTTCGAACATAAGTACTCCTTTAGAAAGCGTCGGCTCCGGGGGGCACGGCTGAAACCGTGCCCTTCCCAAAGCGATTTGAGACAGCTTCGAATAAGCTGCCTCCGGTGAATTAGAAGCCGCGTTGCGCCGCGTCCGCCTGCTTGGCCAGAGCGGTCAGCGCTTTGAAGAATGCTGGGGACTGGCCGGTGAAGAGCCCTGTCCCAGTTAGAAAGTTCACCACTCCCATGGCGATTCCTTTTGGATTCGTCGGGCGAATCACGGCGCAGCGCGGCAGATTCGCACTGATGAATTCGCAGGGGATGGGGAAGATCAAGTTGGTTTGCAGTTCGGGGTTTCCGGTGGCGTTGAAATCGGGGAAGGTAAGCCCGTTCGTCGGATCGGTGAATGGAGCGACCGGAGTCTGCACACCATTGCCGGCGAAATCGACCCACTCCAGGAAGTGAGCTACTTCGTCTCCGCCAATGCTTACTATGACTCGCAGAACTTCGAGGTTGCTGCACTTCAGCGCCATGGCTGAGTAGAGAGTGCTTCCGCCCTGCTCAATCATGGCGAAATGGAAGGCCGCCGTGTTGGCGATTGCCTGGATGTGATCGGATGGTCCGAAATCGGCATCGTTCCTGGGAATTGCCGGTAGATTGACCAGGTCAATCGCTTGCGGGAAGACACCGCCGAGGTCTGGGTTGTCGGTGCTGCGATAGCGCGTGTACCAACTGGTGTCGACGGTGAGGTTCATCAGATTGGTGAGGCGGCCAATTTGCTGTGCGCCGGTTGCTTGACTGCTGGGCAGAGTCCGGAAGGCATCCAGATCGACGGGATCAGCGCCTTTCGACTGCAGGTAAGCATTCAGAAATTCCGCGTGGCTCAGTTCGTCGAGAGTGTTGCTGGTGATGTATTGCATGCCGTCGCCATCCAGCCGCAGAAAGGCCTTTTGATAGGGATTGGGCTTGCCGGCGGTGATTCCCCCGAGCTCGGCATACTGCTGCCACAGGTCGGTCTCCAGGAGCTCAGCCGCGGCCACGAATCTCAGGATGGCGGCATCGCCGGCCGTTAGACTTTTCGGCGACTGCGCGTGGGCTTCGGATTCACTCATCGTTGCCAGCAGGGAACCGGCGGACAGGGCTGCTCCAGCCATGCCTACGCCTTTGAGAAAGGAACGGCGCTTGAAGCCCGGCTTTGTTTGGGATTCGGATTGAGATTCGGATGAAGACTTGGTTGCGTCAGGCGACGCAGCAGGGGTGAGGCTTTCGTTGGTCATTGTGTTGACTCCAGTCTTTTCAGAAATGATTGTCGGCGGTCCGCTCAGATGAATATGGACTCACCGCAAGATGAAGGTAGGCTGGTGCCACTTGCTTCGTGTCATGCTTCGGTCAAGATTGTGTCAATTTGTTTGCGGACGCGGCGGCCCGGTTTTCACAACATCTGAATTTTGAAGAGTCTGGGCGCGTCGGGTGATCTAGAAGCAGGTCGAGGCTACGGTCTGGAGGGATGTTACATTGATTCGGTTCTCTTTGTCCTTGGCATCCTTGATTAGAACGCCCTTGACTACTACTTTCTGTGCTTTTTCGTTCGCGGGGTTGAAGACACTTACGCCCAGCAACTCGTCCCGCTGATTACCTAACGATTTGTCGGCCACTGATTTCACGGCTGCTATTGCTGTTGTCTGGGTTTTGGACGCGATGGGGTTACTCGCTTTGGTCAGCATCCACGTGCCGGAGGGGGTTTGCTCCAGACATCCAACGACTTCGGCGATAGGGAGGGTACTCTGCGTCTTTGTCGAGTTTTGATCATCGATGGTGTACTGGATGAACGGGGTGAACATTTCGTCCCAGCTCTGGTTCATTTCGCGAAAGTGCACTTCTTTTTCTGGTCCCGGATTGTGCTCGGGATCGCTGCCGCCGTGCCCGTGATGTAGCAGATGGTCATTCTTCAGCGAATTGTCGTAGTGGGCGGTGACGATCAATTTGCTGCCTGCGGGGAGCTTGAGCGGCGTTTCGAGCTCATAGGCCAGCTGCCAGTGGAAATCGTATTTCGGCACGCCGAGCAAGGTTTGCTCGCGTCCGTCGGGATAGACGACGGAGTATTTGAAATCCTTGCCGCGCAAGTGGGCGTGCGGTTGAAACTGGTAAATCGTTACCGGTTCGGTGTAGGCGGTTATGCCGATGACTTCATAATTATCCGCGTATGGCGGAATCGGAGGAATCGCGACTGTGGTGCCCTCGGCCTTCTGCCCCGGAGAATCCGTGAGCAACTGCTTGCCGTCGGCGATGATGGTCTCTCCTGAGGCAGGTACGCGAAACAGTTGATGCTTCGGTGGCTCCGAGCGGAACCAGAAGCCAATCTTAGTTTGATCCTTTTCGGGCTTGCCGGTTGTCTGGTAGTGGATGTTGACGTTGAGATAGAAATTCTTGCCGTCCTTCAGCAGCTTGGCTGAATCATCCTCATACATTTCGAAAGTCGTACCGGGCGTGTAGACGCCGAGCATATCGTACACGGCGGGATTCCCCGGAGCGGTCACAGCGAAGTGAGTATTCAAACCGTTGGCAAAGCCGAGCTTCCGGGCAACCTGATCGAGCTTGTCGATGTTGTCGGGAGTTACTCCGTCGGCTAACACTAACTCTGTGATCGCCATGTGGTGCACGACGGCGCTGTTGCCGGGCAACACTTGCATGGCTGCGATCCACTTGTCTTCGGTCAGCGGTACTTTGACGAGGTAGCGGAGATAGGGGATTTCACTGCTGGGCCGGGAGTTGCGACTCCGGCAAGGTGATGACCAGGTCGGGCGGAATCCCTTTTGGATGCAGCCAGCCTTCGGTGAAAGTGGGCGTCGGCAGGTCGGGGTCGTTTCCTTTGGGAGCGCCGGCGTTGACCCAGGCGACGAGCGTGTCGATTTCCTGCTGGCTGAGGCGGGGATCGTTGCGGAACTTCACGCTTGCGCTCGAATCGGCAGGCCACGGCGGCATTTCGCGCTGCACGACCTTCTCTTTGATCGCTTGCGCGAAGGGTCGGGCAGCCTCGTAAGATAACAGCGACGAAGCCGCCGCTATCTGTCCGGGGCGGTGACAATTTACGCAGTGCTTGAATAGGATCGGCGCTACTTCCTTGTTGAAGGTGGGCGCGGGGAGATTGGCGGCGTAGGCGATCACGGGGAAGGCGAGCGTAGATATGGTGAACGCTCCGAACAACCCCGCCAGCATGCCAGTTCTGCCCACAATTGTTAGCGATTGTACCTTGACCCGAGGCGGCCGATCCTTTGTCATCCGCGAGGGTAGCACCGAAGGTTCTGCGGCCGTTTTGACAGGTCTCCCGCCCGCTTCTGACGGGTATAATAAAGGGTTCGCCTCCCAAGCAGAAGTTCCGGGTGGTGGAGTTCGCTCCGTCATTAATTTTGCGATTAAGACCAGAAAGGTAGAGGGAATGGCCACTATTGATGTCGTGCCTCAGGAATCATCCGGCCAACTGGGGCATCAGCGTGTCGTTAACGACATGAGCATTCAGGTTGCGACCGTGAATGGTTCGGGGTCGCAGAGTTCCAACACGGTTTTGTTGCGCAGCATTTTTCAGATGGGCGTGCCGATTTCGGGGAAGAACCTGTTTCCTTCGAATATTGCCGGGTTGCCGACCTGGTTTACCATTCGCGCCAACAAAGACGGCTACATCGCGCGCAAGAAGGAAATCGATCTGCTGATCGCGATGAATTCGGAGACGGCGCAGGACGATGTGAAGACGCTGGCGCCGGGCGCGGCGGTGCTCTATGACGAACCGCTGGGGCTCGACAAGTTGCGCGATGATCTGACCTTTTACGCTGTGCCTTACGACAAACTCTCGGCGACGGTCGGTGCGGATGCCAAGCTCCGCAAGCTGATCAAGAACATGATCTACGTCGGAGTCGCGGCGCAATTGCTGGAGATTGATTATGCCGAGGTGGAGAAGGCGATCCGCAAGCAGTTCGCGAAAAAGCCGAAAGCGGCGACCTTGAACCTGGCGGCTGCCAAGGCCGGCCACGAGTATGCCGTTGCGAATTTGAAGAAGCGCGATCGGTTTTACATTCAGCGCATGAATAAGACGGCCGGCAAGATTATTGTTGACGGCAATTCCGCCGCTGCCATGGGATGCATGTTTGCCGGTTGCACGGTGGTGACGTGGTATCCGATCACGCCTTCGTCGTCGCTGGTCGAGACCATGATTGAGTACATGAAGGAACACCGCATTGGGCCGGATGGCAAGGCGACATTTGCCGTGGTGCAGGCCGAGGACGAACTGGCGGCGGTGGGCATGGTAATCGGAGCGGCCTGGGCGGGTGCGCGCTCGATGACTGCTACGGCTGGTCCGGGAATTTCTCTGATGGCCGAGTTCATCGGGCTCGCGTATTACGTGGAAATTCCGGCGGTGATCTGGGACATTCAGCGCGTCGGGCCATCGACCGGCTTACCTACTCGGACTTCGCAGGGCGATGTGCTTTCGACGGCATTCCTTAGCCACGGCGATACCAAGCACATCATGCTGTTTCCGAACTCGGTCAGTGAGTGCTTCACCATGGCGCAGGATGCGTTTGATTTGGCGGAGCGTTTCCAGACGCCGGTATTCGTCATGTCAGACCTCGACCTGGGAATGAATAACTGGATGTCGGATCCGTTCCCTTATCCCGAAAAGCCGATTGAGCGCGGGAAAGTGTTGACTAAGGAAGATATTGCAAAGGCGGGCGGCTTCGCCCGCTACAAGGATGTGGATGGCGATGGCGTTGGCTATCGCACGCTGCCGGGTACGGATCATCCGGCGGCGGCGTATTTTGCGCGCGGCAGCGGCCACAATGAAAAGGCGCAGTACAGCGAGCGTCCGGACGATTTCGAACGCAACATGGAACGGATCAACAAGAAGTTCGAGACGGCGCGATCGTTTGTGCCGCGGCCGGAATTGGCCGGCAGCGGGAAGTCGAAGATCGGCATTCTGGCTTATGGCACGACGCACTGGGCGATTGTCGAGTCGCGCGATCAATTGTCGGCAGAGCACAAAGTGGAGACGGATTATCTGCGGGTGCTGTCGTATCCGTTTACGCGCGAGGTGCACGACTTTATTGAGCGGCACGACCGCATTTATGTCGTCGAACAGAATCGCGACGGGCAGATGGCGACTTTGCTCAAGCTCGATATCAAGCCGGAGTTGACGCCGCGCTTGCGGTCGATTTGCCATATTCACGGGTTGCCGATCGATGCGCGCTCCGTGACCGACGAGCTCATGATGATGGAGGGGAAGTAACATGGGGACCACTACCAACACGCCGCCGGCGGCTCCGGCTCCAAAAATCAATCGCATTGGATTGCAGGTGATTGACTATCGGGGCGGGAAGACTACGCTCTGCGCCGGTTGCGGGCACAACGCGATTTCCGAACGCATTATTGACGCGATGTATGAAATGGGAGTGTCGCCCGAGCGCGTGGCCAAGTTCAGCGGCATCGGATGCTCGTCGAAGAGTCCGGCTTATTTCATGAACCGCTCGCACAGCTTCAACTCCGTGCATGGACGCATGCCTTCGGTGGCTACGGGAGCGATGCTGGCGAACAAAGACCTGATCGCGCTCGGAGTTACGGGCGATGGGGACACGGTTTCGATCGGCGCCGGGCAATTTGTCCACCTGATGCGGCGAAATCTGCCGATCATTTACATCATCGAAGACAACGGATGCTACGGTCTGACGAAAGGCCAGTTCTCCGCGACCGCCGATCTGGGGTCAACGTTGAAGAGCGGCATTGCCAATGACCTGCCTCCGGTTGATACCTGCGCCATGGCCATTCAGTTGGGAGCGACGTTCGTGGGGCGGTCTTTTTCTGGCGACAAGAAGCAGCTTCACACCATGCTCAAGGCGGCCATCGCGCACAAGGGAACGGTCATGCTGGACGTGGTTTCGCCGTGCGTTACTTTCAACGATCACGAGGGCTCGACCAAGTCTTACAAATATATGCAGCAGCATGAAGAGCCGCTGCACGAAGTCAGCTTTGTGCCGTCGTTTGAAGAGATCAACGTGGACTACGATCCGGGGACGACGTTTGAAGTTACCATGCACGACGGGTCGAGCTTGCGGCTGCGGAAGTTGGAGCAGGAGTACGATCCGACGGACAAGATTCAGGCGGTGAGCCGGCTGATGCAATCGCACGCGCAGGGAGATGTGCTGACTGGCGTGTTCTACATCAATGCCAATGCGCCAACGTTTATTGACATGCTCAACGTCACCGACCAGCCGCTGGCTACTTTGCCGCAATCGCTGACGCGGCCGAGCCGGGAAGTGCTGGCGCAGTGTATGGAAGAGCTGCAATAAGTTCTGCATCGTGTCCCGGTCAACAGCGACTACTCTGATGGAGACCGTTACAATCACATCGACCCGGGCCATATCGTTGGACGATATGAAGCCGTTGATTGATCGCCATTGGCCGACGAAGGCGAGACACGAGCGTTTAGCCGTTGAGGGAGCTACGAGTCGTGTTTACATCTACCATCCGCGTCTGCAGGGTCAGGTGGACGCTAGACGTATCTACTTGCACTACCACTCCATCGACTTGGTCCAAAAGATAATTGAGCTTGTCGGCCACGATCCCGATCTCCGCATAGAGAACGGTCTCGGTACTATTTTGCCCGGCGCCCGGTCTGTGGCTAAGTTCCGATCGGGCCCAGAGTGGCAGTGGAGGGTCTGATACGCTCGATAATCCGGCTGTTGCGCGATCAGACCCTTCAAGTCCGACAGTAACTTCGGGTCCTAGCCCATGGTCAGCACCACGCGGAAGCGCACGCGGCCGCTGATCATCTGCTCGTAGGCTTCGGCTGCCCTCTCCAGGGGATATTTTTCGATCATCGGACGAACTCCTGACAGTGCGCTGAATTGCATGGTGTCTTCGGAATCGGTTGCGATTCCCGAAGCCCATCCCTGAATTGACGTTCGGCCTGCGATCAACTTGAATGGGCGTGATCGCTAGCGCATCGGCGCTGGCGCCTACTACGAGGAGCTTGCCGTTGCGGGCGAGTCCGTTCGCTAACTGCGGACATGGATTTGGAATCGGGCGCGGTGGCAGGATCACGTGGGCACCGCCGAACTTCTGCAACTCCGCCGCGGGATCGCCAGCGGCGGTATCGATATAGTGAGTGGCTCCTAGTTTTCGCGCCGAGAGCTTCTTTGTCTTTGCCGCGGCCGATGGCGAAGGTGCGGAAGCCCATCTGGCGGGCGTACTGGACCCCGAGGTGGCCGAGTCCTCCGATGCCTTGGACGGCCACCAGATCACCGGCGGCGGCTCCCGAATTGCGCAGCGCGTTGAAAACCGTGATGCCGGCGCAAAGCAGCGGCGCGGCGTCGGCGGCCGCAAGTTCATCGGGAATGGCGGCTACCGCTTCGGCGGGCGCGAGCATGTATTCCTGATAGCCGCCGTCGTAACTGATGCCGGTGATTTGTTCGTTCTGGCAGTTGATGAAATCGCCTCGGCGGCAGGCATTGCAAGTGAAATCATGTCCGCCGTGCCATCCTACGCCGACGCGCTGGCCGGGCTTCCAGTTTTTAACGTCGGCGCCGACGGCGTCAATGCGACCGGCAACTTCGTGTCCCGGAACGCGTGGGATATTGGATTCCGGGCCAATGGCCTTCTTTCACGAGCGGCATCGCTGTGGCAGATGCCGCAGGCTTCGACTTTAATTCTGACCTGGTTGCGGGCGGGATCGGGAATATTTCTTTCGACGAGTTCGAAATTGCCGCCGGGCTTGCTGACTTGGACAGCTTTCATTTTAGGCATGGCTCTTTCCTCATGAATTCTGGCTTGATGGAAATGCCGAATGAATATGATGTGCGACAAGGCGGTGAGGACTCAGGCGTCGCACAGACTCAGCGCCTAAATACGAAGACGCAACTCCGGACACGCAAACGCCAGTTGTTCTCCGGCATGGAGCTCAGACGGCTTTCTTCTTCTTGACCTCTCCCTCGAAGGAGTGTTCGGGGCTGTCGCCGGGCTCGGGGAAATCGCTGTCGGCGCCGTCCTGCATGGGATCGGGGTTGCGGTGACCGAGCTGGTCTTTCATGGAGTTGTTTCCGCTTTGACCGCGTTCGTCCGGCTCCTGAGAACCTTTTCCGCGGTCGGCATCGTCGAGAAGATGATCGCTGGTGCTTTTCGGCATTAAGGGCCTTTCGATTTGCTTAAGTAAGAATGATTGTAGAGTCAGGCTACGCTGAAAGTTCGCAGCGGGCAATCGCCGCTCTTTTGCCTGTCCTTTTACGCCTGCAAGTTATTGTAATGGCAGTGATACGTAAATTTAATAGTCAATTAACCCGATCTTGAATCTAAAATAGAACATGGTTAGCAAATACAGGAAGCACTATCTCTTTGCCAGTGACTTCGATCAGACGCTGACCTTCAACGATACGGGTTACGTGCTGAGCGAAGTGCTCGGCATTTCGGTCAAGGAGTTCGAGCGCAAGGCCAAGGGAATGGCCAATCTGAACCTGGTTCAGCAAGGCGCCGAACTTTCCTACTTACTCCTGCACGATCCCGAGTTCCATTCGCGGGTCCGGCGCGAGCACCTGTTCGAGGTGGGCAAGCGCATTCGGCTTAAGGAAAACATCCAGCAGATTTACGAGATACTCGACCGGCGGATCGACGGATTTCACTTTGATTTTTACGTGCTCTCGGCGGCGCCGGTAGAGGTGATCCAGTCGGCGCTGGAGGGGATCGTGCCCAAGGACCACATCTTTGGCACCGAGTTCAAATACAACGCGTCAGGTGAGATCGAAAGCCTGGTGCGGGCTACGGCGGGTTATGGCAAAGTCACGCGGCTCGATCAACTCGCGGAACAGCTCGGGATTCCGGGTGATCATATTGTTTACGTGGGCGACGGCAGTTCCGACATTCATGTAATGTTGCACGTTAACCGGCGCGACGGCTTCACCATCGCCGTGTCGGAGTCGAAACTGGTAGCGCAGATTGCCAAGCGTACGGTGCTCAGCGACAACGCCCTGGCTACGCTGGTTCCGATTCTGGAGGAGATTGCTGGTTGGCAGCGGCCGCAGATCCGTGCGCTGTTTGAATCGTACGGCTTTCTGATTCAGGGATGGGACCGGGTGCAGACGGATTGGGTCACACTGCGGCCTAGCGGCGTGGTGGCGGAGAAGGCGACCGCGGCGGATGTGGTTTAGGGATGATCGTGTGCCCCGCGGATTAGCGGCTCTTGGGAGCGGCTACCGCTCCCAACTTTCTTAGTCTCTCCCGGGCTTGCGTGGCTTCGGTGGTCCGGGGATAGCGTTGGATTACGTGCTTCAACTCTTCTGTGCCCTCGTCTTCCTTGCCCAGTTCGAGGAGCGCGTATCCTTTCTTTAGCTGTGCGGCGGCTGCTTTGTTTCCACCGGGAAAATTCTGCACAACCAGATCGTAATTCGTCACTGCTTTCGCGTAATCGCCGGCTTTGAATTGAATTTCGGCTAGATAGAAATACGCGTTCCCGGCCAGATCAGTATTCGGATAAAACTTGATGTAGTCGTTGAATTCCTGAACCGCCAGATCGTTCTTGCCTCCGTTATAGTCGCGCAGGGCATTGTTGTAGAGGACGTCGGGTGGAGGCGCCTGGGCCATTTCCTGCGCCTTCTGCTGTGCTTGCGCCTGTTGCTGGGCCATCGATTGCTGCGTCGTCGCCATGTCCTCGAATTGCTTGCTTAGCTTGGCTAGCCGGACCTTAAGTTCGTCCATGGTGTCGTTCAGAGCCTGAATTTGCCCGGAGATCTGGTCAACCTGGCCGGAGCGGTCCTGCTGCTGTTTGTTGATGGACGCTTGCAGGCCGTTGATGGCGGTGGTCACTTTGTTGGCGGCGTCGGTGTTTTGCTCCAGCAGATTTTTCATGACGCCCATGCGCTCGTCAAACGATTGCTTCATTTGGGTCATCTGCTGCTGTAATTGGGTGACCTGGGCTTGCAGTTCGACCATGTCTTTGTTGACGGCGTGGGCGGGAGCGATGCGAGATGGCGAACAGCGCGAGTGCAAACAGAATGCGATCTAATTTCATAGTTAACCTATTTGGATAACCCATTGAATTTCGGAACCGGCTGAATGGTGGAGGGGCGAAACGTCCGTCCCTCCACTTGCTCCGCTTACTTGTCGTAAACGAAGTGTCCGCGGCGATTTTGCTGCCAGCAACTTTCGTTCGACTCAGTGCAGAACGGCTTCTCTTTGCCGTAGCTGAAGGTCTTGATACGGTCGCCGCTGACTCCAGCCTGAATGAGCGCGTTCTTCACAGCGTCCGCGCGATTGCTGCCCAGGGCGAGGTTATATTCGGTCGAGCCGCGCTCGTCGCAGTGTCCCTCGATGGTGATGTGGATGTCGGGATGCTGCTGCAGGAACTGCGCGTCGCCCTGCAAAGAAGCCTGCTCGGAGGCGCGTATATCGGACTGGTCGTACCCGAAGTAAATATCCTTCACATTTTGCGCGAAGAGTTCCTGCTCGGTGGCATTCGAAGCCGCGGCTGGTGGCGGCGCAGGTGCGCCGTTGACGGTCACGCGAGCGGTGGCGTCCTGGGTCCCTCCAGCGCCTTTGGCGATGAGATGGTAGGTGGTTGAGTCGGTTGGCGTCACCTGGCGCGAGCCGCTCACGTCCACGGGGCCGATGCCGTCAATGCTGACGTCGGTCGCGTTCGTGGTCTGCCATGCCAGCGTTGTCGGTTGTCCCTGGTCGATGGTATTCGGGCTCGCCGACAGCGAGGCTGTGGGAGCGGTTGCGGGCGGTGGCGGCGCGGGCGGCGGCGGAGCGACTTTCTTGGCGCATGCGGCCAGAAACATGATGATGCCAAATGCAAGTACCAGTGTGCTCCACTTCTTCGCTTCATCTTCATCGTCACTGTCATTGTGTGCTTCACCTGATTCCTCGTTTCTGTGCGCCCGCGTTGTGGCGTGCAATTTGCAGATTCACGGCAGAGCGCACTCTGGGCCAGCCGCGAAGCTCTTTCTTCTAACTCTAATTACTATCGACTCATCTACTTCCAACTCCAGTTGGGCTGCGTGTTGGCGCCATTCGTAGTTAGTTGCTTCACGTTGCTGCCGTCCGCCAGCATCGACCATATCTGGTCGCTGCCGGAGCGGTGAGACTGGAATACGATGTGTCGGCCGTCCGGCGACCAGCAGGGAAAATCGTTGCGCCCGGCATCGTGCGTGAGTTGCACCCACTGCTTGCTGGCGACGTCCATTAGATAAATGTCGTTCGAGCCGGGCTCTCCCGGGCCATATTTGCGCATCCAGGAGAAAGTCAGAAACTGCCCGTTCGGCGACCAATTCGGAGAGACGGCATAGCCCTGATCGGTGACGCGCTGTACGTTGGTGCCGTCCGCTTCCATAGTGTAGATCTGCGGCAGGCCGGTGCGCCCGCTGACGAAAGCGATCTGGCTGCCGGTTTTGCGATTCCATGTCGGCGAAATGTCTGGCCCCTTGTCGTTGGTCAGGCGGCGCGAGTTTCCTCCCGACGCGTCGACTACGAAAATATTCGGATAGCCGTTTCGCGTAGACGAAAACAGCGCGATCTTGCCCTCGGGTGACCATGACGGAGAAAGATTCATGCCTCCGAAGACGGGGAAAGCCGACCAAGCGGTTGAGGTCGAAGGAGTACATCATGATTTCCCAACCACCTTTGTTGATCGGAACTGAAGGCTAGGCGCGAACCGTCAGGCGAGATGCTTGGCGACAGGGAAATGCTTCCCAAGTGGGTGATCTGCTGCTGATTGGCGCCATCGTAGTCCATCATCCAGATCTCTTTGTTGCCGGTGCGCTCGCTGACGAAATAGATCTTGGTTTCGGCGATTCCCTGTACGCCTCCGCCGAGGCGGAAGATGATCTCGTCGGCAAAGCGATGGGCGATCACGCGCACCGCTTCGTTGGTCGCGTTATCGGAATACTGCTTGCCGAGGACTTGCGGCGACTTCTCGTTCTTCACGTCGTAGAGCCAACCCTGCACCGTGACTTTGCCGCCGGCTGCTCCGAGGTTGCCGAAGGCGAGCATCGAAGTATTCGGTGGCGGAGAATTCCACGCTGGGAAGCTGACTTCGGATGGCTGCCCCGGCTCCTGCAGCGGATAGAAGCTCTTGGAGACAAGATCGAAGATTCCGGCGTTGTCGAGGTCATTCCAGAGCACGTCGTTGAAAGTCTTCAAGAGGGCTGCGTTGCTGGCGTCGGAGGTCGACGGCTTAAAGTCGGCTGCGGCCAGGCGCACGCGCTCGACGCCGAGGCCGGTGCCGGTGCGAATCCAGTCCTGGGCGGAGGCTGCTCGCCGCCAACAAGATCAAGGCTGCGGCAACCAAACAATAAGTACGCATGGCGGCGAGCCGAGTTACTCAATTTTTGTGCTCCCTGCAGCTTGTTTGTGTTTGTCGCTGGTCGCTGGCAAAACCTTCCGAACGAGTAGCGACCATCGACCAACGACTTTCTTACCGCTTGTAATCAAACCAAAATTCTACCGATACTTTGCTTCCCGAATAATCCGACGGCAGCGGGCCGAATGTATCAATGCGCTGGAGCGCGCGGACCGCCGACTGGTCCAGTGACGGCACGCCACTCGACTGCTCGATCTGGACGTTTGACGGGTGTCCGTCGCGCGCAATATCGAAGGTCAAATACACCCGACTGGCCTCATTTATGCTCGGGTCGACCTCATACTTCAGCCAGTTCTCGGTGACTTTTCGCTGCACGGCTTGTACGTACCAGGCAAACTGGCTGCCGAAATCGCCTCCGCTTCCGGTAAATCCAAACCCGCCTTTGGCGCCGCCTGCGGTCATGGTGTAGGGGCCGCTAACAGGGCCGCCCTGACCATACGGAATCTGATTCGACTCGGGCGGTTCTGGTTGCGCTTTGCGTTGGGTCGCGCTTTTGACCGGAGCGGGTTTTGTCTTCGTGTTCTTGTCGGGAATCGGAATCGCATCTGGCTCTTTTTCCTGCACCGTAGGCTCGGACTTCGCGAGACCTTTGGATTCCGTGGCCAGCACGTTGGTTGTCTGCTCAGGGTTAGCGGGCAAGGGGACCGCGCTTACCAGGGTTGCTCCCATGGCATCCCCGGTACCGCCGCTGCCCCAGCCTGTGCCGCGAATGCCGTTGATGAAGACCGCGTAGAGCACGACGAAGGTCGCGAACGCGAGATGCAGTCCGAACGACCAGGCTAGAGGGCGGCGCAACTGCGCGTGCTCGGAATAGATGTCGAAGTCGGTCATGCGCAAATCGTTCGTTCGCAAAATCGTTGATGCGACATCAGTGACGGCCGCCGTGGGTGTCCATCGGCTGCGTAACTATGCTCACGTTGCTGATGCCTGCCTGCTTGATGGCGTCCATCACCGTGGCGAAGGCGCCAAAGGGAACATCTTCATCTGAGCGCAAGTAAATTGACTGGTGCTGCGGGTCGCGGATCTTCTGCTTCAGACGTTTTGCGATCTGGTTGATGTTGATGGGATCGTTGCCGAGGAAAACTTTTTGTGATTTGTCGATGCTGATGACGAGGCGCTCCTCGGTGATCTCTTTGACAGTGCGGGTATGGGGAACATTGACTTCGATTCCGGACTGCAACACCGGCGCGGTCACCATAAAGATGATCAGCAGCACGAGGACGACATCCACCAGCGGCGTGACGTTGATGTCGGCGAGCGCGGTCTGGGTGCGTCCGTTGGCGGAGGTGAAGGCCATCAGCGCCGTACCTCGGTGGCTTGCGGTGTTTGTTGGCGCTCGACCAGGTTGAGCATTTCCAATGTAAAGTCGTCGTTGCGCGAAGCCATTTCGCGAATGGAGCCGATGATCAGGTTGTAGGCGATCACCGCTGGAATGGCTGCGGCCAGTCCAGCGGCGGTGGTTACCAGAGCTTCGGAGATTCCGGGAGCGACCGCACGCAGAGTTGCTGCACCGGCTGTGCCTAGTCCGTGAAAAGCATCGATGATGCCCCAGACGGTTCCGAACAATCCGATGAACGGTGTAACTGCTCCGGTAATCGCGAGCCATGGGACGTTGCGTTCCAGGCGGGTGATTTCCTCCGAAGACGCGATCTGCATGGCGCGCTGAATCGCCATGGGGTTGTGAATGCCGCCGGTCGTGCCCATCTGGCGCTTGAATTCCACGACTGCACCTTCGAATACCCCTACCAGCGGGCTGGGGCGGAATTGTTCGGCGACCGAGGCGACATCCTGCATGCGTTGCGCTTTGCGGAAGGCACGCACGAAGCGTCCATTCTGAAGGCGCGCGCGCTGAATCAGTCGCCACTTGGAAAGAATAACGGCCCAGGAAAGCACGCTGAAAGCGACGAGCAGGAGCAACACGGTTTTGGCGACCGGACCGGTCTGTAGGACGAGATCAACGATTTCGCCCCCGACGAAGAGCAGGAGGAGGGAAGAAAAGTGCATCGCTTTAGCGAAAACCCCTGATTGAGATTATAGACCTGCGAGACGGCGCGCTGGGCGTGGGTACCGCATCGGTCAATGCATCGGCGGCCGATTGCCGGGACCTAACCGCCGAGATCGCAGACGACGCAGACGACGCAGAGGTTGTATTTGTATTTTCTCCGCGTCCTTCGCGTTCTCTGCGGTAAACAGTTTTCCATTTCTCTTATAGGCGACTGGCCACGCGGTCTGTGCTATGCTGCGCGTAAAATTACGGTGTACTGTCAATAAAGTTCAAAGGCCGCGGACAAGAGTGTCCGCGCCACACGAACGGAAACTCTTGTGCTGGCCGAACTTCGACTTGAAAATTACGCGGTGATTGACAACGTCGTGATCGAATTCGCGGCAGGACTCAATCTTCTGACGGGCGAGACCGGGGCGGGGAAGTCGATTCTGATTGACGCTCTGGGCTTGCTGCTGGGAGACAAGGCATCGTCGGACGTCATCCGCACGGGTGCGGAACGGGCCGTGGTTGCTGCCGTGTTCGAGAGCGAGGGGGCGGCGGCGCGTTCCATAGAGGCGATCCTCGAGACGAATGGACTGGACGCGGAGAATGGCTCACTGATTCTGCGGCGCGAGCTTGCTCCGGGCGGCAAGGGGCGCGTTTTTATCAATAATCAGCCTGCTACTGTAGCGGTACTGAAACAGATTGCTCCGCATCTGGCGGTGATCCACGCACAGAATGAATCGATCGCAAACTTCGATGCGGCGGCACGGCAGGACCTGCTTGATGCTTATGCCGGAGTCGAGTTGAAGGACGTGGTAGCCGCTTTTGCGCATTGGAGAAAGATTCGGGGACACATCGCTGAACTCGAGCAGGACGAGCAGGATCGGGTGAGGCTTTTGGACCTGTGGACCTTCCAGTGTCGCGAGATTGAGGAGGCACGGCTGCGAGCGGGCGGCGCTGCGCAAGAAGATGAGCAACTGGAGGCCGAGAAGCGCGTCCTGGCCAACGCCGAGAAGATTTACGCGGCCGCGATTAGCGCTTTCGACCTGCTGTATGAGGGCAATGGATCAACTTCGTCGAGCCTGCGGGCAGCACAGAAACACATCGAAGAACTGTCTCGTTATGAGCCGAAGTTTCGGGAGGCGCTCACGGCGCTGGAGTCCGCGCGCATCAGCGTCGAAGATGTGGGCGCGACGCTGCGTGACTATGCCGGCGGGATTCAGGCTTCGCCCGACCGTCTTGCCGAGATCGAAGAGCGGCTGGCGCTGCTGGATCGCCTGAAGCGCAAGTACGGACCTACGCTCGATCAGGTCATTAGTTTCGGTGAAGACGTTCGGCGCAAACTCTCAGAGATGGAGAATAAAGATCAAGTGTTGCTTGAACTGCGAGGCGAACTCGCCGTGGCCGGTGATGATTACCGCAAGGCAGCGCGCAACGTCTCGCGCAAACGGTCGGAGGCAGGGCGCAAATTAGAGAAGCTGGTTGAGGCGGAGATTAACGATCTCGCCATGCGCGCCAGCTTTCGCATTGCGGTTGAAGAAAATGACGACGAAGCGAATTGGACTTCCTCCGGCATCAACCAAGTCGCCTATCGAATTTCGACTAATGCTGGTGAGACCTTGCGTCCCCTGGAGCAGATCGCGTCGGGCGGCGAGCTTTCACGCGTCATGCTGGCGCTGAAGGCCAGCGTCGAAGCCGGGATGAGTCCGGCGGGCCCCTCGAAAAAGAAATCGGCCGCCGCTCAGCGCACGCTGGTGTTCGACGAAATCGATACCGGTATTGGGGGCAGTGCTGCCGAGGCGGTAGGGAAGAAATTGAAGGCGCTCTCCAAAGGCAATCAGGTGCTCTGCGTCACCCACCTTCCGCAGATTGCTACTTTTGCCGATCACCACTACTTGATTGAGAAGCGTGAAGCTGGGGGGCGCGCGAAGACTACCGTCCGGCAGATTACCGGCGAAGAGCGGACCGAGGAAGTGGCTCGCATGCTGTCAGGGGCCAAGCTGACTGAGACTTCGCGGAAGCATGCGGAGCAGATGATTCGGGCGAACGGGTAACACTGGTCTTGACTTAGCTAAGTAAGGTTAGCTAACATGTATTCATGGAAACCATCACCATCCACAAGGCGAAAACAGAGCTTTCGCGGCTGATTGAGAGGGCTTGCCGGGGCGAAGAGATTGTGATCGCTCGGGGGAAAACTCCCGTTGTACGCCTCGTTGCAATCGGGGAGACGACAGGAGTGCGGAAACCCGGTGCACTGCGCGGGAAGCTGAAGGTTGGACCGGAGTTCTTTCTCCCTTTGCCTCCGGAAGAGCTTGAGGGATGGGAGTGATCGGGTGCGCGTTCTGCTGGACACGCACGCTCTGCTGTGGTGGTTCAGCGACGATCCGGCCCTGCCAGCTTCCTGTAGAAAGCTGATTTCGCAACCCGGCAGCACGATTTTCGTTAGTGCGGTTTCCGCTTGGGAGATTTCGACAAAGTTTCGACTGGGAAGGCTGCCGACCGCTTCCGATCTAGTATTCGACTTCGGAGGGTATCTCGAACGTGAGCGTTTCCTGAGCCTGCCCTTATCCTGGGAACATGGAGTCCGTGGCGGGCTGCTGCCTGGGCCCCTCCAAGACCCATTCGACCGGATGCTGATCGCCCAAGCGGAGATTGAGAAACTATCAATCGTGAGCAACGAGAAAGTCTTCGATCAGTACGGGGTGCGTCGAGTCTGGTAAAAAAGGGACTCCGCGAGCGGAGCGTCCCGTTCACCCACTGGTTTTCCCCGCCAGCTGTTAATCCTCACATCCTCAAAGGCTTACATTGACTGAGGGTGCATCTTTCGATACCCTTAAAGCATCTTTCCTTAATGAGAAAATGAGAAAGTGTACCCTAGTGATACGGGGGATCGAACTTGTCTGAGACCAGCACTTTACGTACCAAGAGTTTGCACACGAAGACCTTACTACTACTGAAGCCGCGTGGATTCTGCGCCGGGGTGGTGCGGGCGATTGATATTGTCCGGATCGCGCTGGAAGCGTTTGGGCGACCGATTTATGTGCGCAAGGAGATCGTCCACAACCGGTTCGTGGTCGAGGAGTTGCAGCAGAAGGGTGCAATTTTCGTGGATAGCGTGGACGAAGTGCCCGAGGGCGAGCGCGTCATTTACAGCGCACACGGGGTTTCTCCGGAGGTGCGCGACGCCAGCAAGTTGCGGAAGCTGCGGGTGATTGATGCTACCTGTCCGCTGGTCACCAAGGTGCACGTGGAGGCGGTGAAGTTCGCCAAGGAAGGCTATTCGCTGATACTTATTGGCCATCGTGATCACGACGAAGTGATTGGCACGCTCGGCGAAGCCCCCGCAGTGACTCAGGTGGTGGGTCGCCCGAGGAAGTGGCATCGGTCATATTGCCTGATCCTGATCGCGTCGCTTACCTGACCCAGACTACGCTCAGCCTGGACGAGACTCGCGACATTATCGCGGCGCTGCGCAAGCGGTTCCCGAACATTCAGGGTCCGGCCGCGCAGGACATCTGTTACGCCACGGAGAACCGACAGGTTGCCGTCAAGCACGTGGCTTCCGATGCCGACTTGCTGCTGGTGGTTGGCTCTGACAACAGTTCGAATTCGAAGCGCTTGGTGGAAGTTGCTCGAAGTTTACGTACCGAGGCGCATCTAATTGATGACTGTCGTGACATTCAGCCGCAGTGGTTGAATGGCGTTAAGACGGTGGCTCTGACCGCGGGAGCATCGGCTCCCGAACATCTGGTACAGGAAGTGGTGGAGTACCTCGCAGGGCAGGGCTTTGGCGACGTGCAGGAATTGGAAATCATGCCGGAAAATGTACGCTTTGGGTTGCCGCCGGAGATTGTGGAAACGATTGCCGCGGCTCCGGCCATAGCCATGGAGTCATAGTAGTTTGGAGCAGAGTCTTGGAGCCATTGATGGACGAATCCTCCCCCCAGAGTGCGGGATTTAGTTCGGAATATAGTGCGGGACATAGTTCGGCCGCCGCGCCGCAGATGCGGTTTGGAAAGATCGACGATCTGGGGAGCCGGGTCGCGGTCGCCGTCGATGCGGCGCGCAAGTATCTTTTCTCACAGCAGGACGAAGCGGGCTACTGGTGCGGAGAGTTGGAAGCCGACACCAGTCTGGAATCGGATTACATCCTGCTGCACACACTGCTCGGCACCGGCAATCAGGAACGTTTTGAAAAAGCCGCGCGCCACATCCTGAAGTATCAGAATGAAGACGGCGGCTGGAGTATTTTTGCCGCCGGACCCTCCAACATCAGTTGTTCGGTTAAAGCCTACTTCGGGCTGAAGCTGGCTGGGTTCACAGCCGATCATCCCGCGATGGCGCGTGCCCGCAAGAAAATCCTCGAAATGGGCGGTGTGGCCGAGGTCAATACATTTACCAAAATCTATCTCTGCTTTTTTGGACAATACGCTTACGATGCGGTGCCGGCGATTCCTCCGGAGATCGTGCTCTTTCCGAACTGGTTCTGGTTCAACATCTACGAAATTTCTTCCTGGTCGCGGGCCATCCTGGTGCCGCTTTCGATCTGCTATGCCAAGAAGCCGTTCAAGAAGATTCCCGACGAAATGGGAGTGGAAGAACTTTTTGTCGGCGGGCGCGATAAATCGCGCATGCGCCTGAACTGGTCCAAGAAGCTGGTTTCGTGGCGGAATTTTTTCTTGTGTCTGGACCGCATGACGCACTGGTTCGAGCGCGTGCACGTCCGTCCGTTGCGTTCGCTGGCTCTGCGGCAGGCGGAGAAGTGGATGCTGGAGCGCTTCGAGATGAGCGATGGCCTGGGAGCGATTTATCCCTCGATGATGAATGCCATCATTGCGCTGCGCTGCCTCGGGTACTCGGTGGACGATCCGCAGTTTATTCGCGCCATGGACGAGTTCGAAAAGCTGGGCATTGAAGAGGGCGATACCTTCCGCATGCAGCCCTGTATGTCTCCGGTGTGGGACACGGCGTATGCGCTGTTTGCGCTGGGCGAGGCCGGAGTGCCGGCGAGCGATCCGCGGCTGGTGAAGTGTGCGGACTGGATCCTGCAAAAGCAGGTGCGCAAGCCGGGAGACTGGAAGATCAAGAATCCGAAAGGTGAGCCCGGCGGCTGGTACTTCGAGTTCAACAACGAGTTCTATCCCGACGTGGACGACACTGCCATGGTCTGCCTGGCGCTGAGCCGGGTCGAGCATCCGAATGGGCGCTATCAGGCTGAGTCGGTGCAGCGCGCGATTGACTGGATGTTGTCGATGCAGTGCAAAAACGGAGGCTGGGCTTCGTTCGACAAAGATAACGATCGCATGGTGTTTCAATACGTGCCCTTTGCCGATCACAATGCCATGCTTGATCCGGCGACGGTTGACATCACGGGTCGGATTCTGGAGTGTCTGGCGACTTATGGATACGACCAGAACCACGCGGCGGTGAAGCGGGCGATCAAGTTTATTCGAAAAGAGCAGGAGCCGGACGGAAGCTGGTTCGGACGCTGGGGCGTGAATTACATCTACGGCACCATGCAGGTGCTGCGCGGCCTGGAAGCAATGGCTGTCGACCGCAACGATCCCATGATCCAGCAGGCGGCGGAGTGGATGCGCTCAGTGCAGAATGCGGACGGCGGCTGGGGCGAGACTGTCGGTTCTTATGACGATCCCAACCTTCGCGGGCAGGGAGAGAGTACGGCTTCGCAGACGGCGTGGGCAATTATGGGACTGCTGGCCGTTGGCGACACGCGCAGCGAATGCGTGGCTCGCGGCATGGCGTATCTTCTGCGGACGCAGAAGAAAGATGGCTCCTGGGACGAGGCATTCTTCACGGGAACGGGCTTCCCGCGCGTGTTCTACCTGATGTACCACCTGTACCGCCAATATTTCCCGCTGATCGCGTTGACGACCTATTCGAAGGTGATGGCGGAGAAGGGCAGCGGTTAGCAGTCAGCACTCAGCCGTCAGCAAGAGCTGAACGCTGAATGCTGAGTGCTGAATGCTCGCCTTTGTCTCCGGCGCCACGGGATTTCTGGGCAGTCATGTTGCGCGCGTTCTGGCCGAACAGGGAGCCGAATTGCGGCTGCTGGTGCGGCCTACGAGCGATCTGCGCAATATTGATGGGCTCGTCGCTGATCGGGTCGTCGGCGATCTGCGCGACGCGGCTTCGATTGAGAAGGCCGTTTCGGGCTGCGACGTCGCGTTTCATGTTGCGGCCGATTATCGGCTGTGGGTGCGCGATCCCGGCGAGATGTACCGCTCGAATGTCGAGGGCACGCGGTCCCTCCTCGAAGCGGCGCGGAAGCAGGGTGTACGACGGGTCGTCTACACGTCGAGCGTCGCAACCATGGGCTTCAGCTCGAACCATGGGGTAATCGCTGACGAAAACAGTCCAGTCGGCATCGCCGCCATGATTGGGCACTACAAGCGTTCGAAGTTTATGGCGGAGCAAGTGGCGGTCGACGCCGCAAAGTCTGGAGTCGATGTGGTGATCGTGAATCCGACGACGCCGATTGGCGAGCGCGATATCAAGCCGACTCCGACGGGGCGAATTGTGGTGGACTTCTTGAAGCGGAAATTCCCGGCATATGTAGAAACGGGATTGAATCTGGTGGATGCAACCGAGTGCGCTCGCGGTCACGTCCAGGCGCTGGAGAAGGGAAGATCGGGCGAGCGCTATATTCTCGGCGGAGAGAATCTTACGCTGAAACAGATTCTTGACCGGCTGGCCGCGATCACGGGCTTGCCGTCCCCGACCGTGAAGCTGCCTTACTTTTTTGCCTTCGCGACGGGAGTCGTTGACGAAATGGTGACGGGTCGTCTTCTGGGTCGCGAGCCGCGGGCTACGATTGATGCGGTGCGCATGGGACGCAAGATGATGTTTGTGAGTTCGGCGAAAGCGGAGCGGGAGCTGGGCTGGCGGGCGGTCCCGGTCGATGGGGCGCTGCGGCGGTCGGTGGAGTGGTTCCGAGCGAATGGCTATGTCTGATATGGATCCGGCGAAGCCCGAGCGGCGAACGAGGATCGCGCTGGTTTCGGCGATAAAGGAGGAGATCGCTCCTCTGGTTCGCGGGTGGAAGGCTCGAGAGATCCGGCACGATGGACGCAGCTATCTGTTTTTTGAGAGCGACGACGGCAAAGATAGCGGAGCGGGCAGGGTGGTGGCCGTCTGTAGCGGAATCGGCGCGGAGCAAGGCCGGCGCGCCACCGAAGCCGTGATACAGGAAGCGCGGCCGGCGATGTTGATCTCGGTTGGTTTTGCCGGGGCTTTGGATTCGTCGCTGAAAGTAGCCGACATTGTGGAACCGCGGGTGGTGGTTAACGGTGCCGATGGTTCGCGCACCGATACGGGCCGCGGGAACGGCGTGGTGGTGAGCGCAACGGCGGTGGCTGGGCCGGAGCAAAAGCGGCGCCTGGCAGGTGCCTACGGGGCGATCGCTGTGGATATGGAAGGGGCGTCGGTGGCGATAGGAGCGCAGGCGCACGGAATCGATTTTGCCGCCTTGAAGTCGATTTCCGATGAACTCGACTTTGCGATGCCGCCGATTAATGAATTTGTTTCGACTGATGGGAAGTTCCGCCATGCGCGATTCGCGGTGCATGTAGCCGTGCGTCCGTGGCTTTGGCGGCAGACGATCGCGCTGGCGCGAAACAGTTCCCGTGCGAGCCATGCGCTTTGCGACGCGCTCGCGGATTACCTCGGCCGTGAGAATGCTCAGACTTCGCCCGGCGCGTCTTTGCTCGCCGAGTTGAATCTAACTCAACTTGGCCAAGAGTGCGCTGGCGCACATACTATTGCCGGCGCTGAGGCTCATACTCAAGCCGACGAAAAGCGCTGAGGGAAACGGCAAAGTTTGCTATGGCAATTGCTCGCACATCGTCGTTAGCTGTGGAGAACGAGAAGCACGAGATTCCTTCCACCATGACGGCCGCCGTATATCGTGGGGTCAACGATGTACGCCTGGAGGAAGTGCCGGTGCCTGAAATCGGGCCTGGGGAAATTCTGGTTCGAGTGCACACCTGCGGAATCTGCGGCACCGATCTTAAGAAGATCGCGACCGGCTCGCACTCCGCCCCGCGCATTTTTGGACACGAAACTTCCGGCGTCATCGTGAAAGTGGGTGAAGATGTCCGCAAGTTCGCTGTCGGCGAGCGCGTCGTGCTCTTTCATCACATCCCCTGTGGAGAATGCTATTACTGCCGCCAGAAAACCTTCGCCCAGTGTGCTACCTACAAGAAGGTGGGATGCACGGCAGGCTTCGAAGCCTCCGGCGGGGGGTTTGCGCAGTACGTCCGGGTGATGGACTGGATTGTCGAGAAGGGAACCGTGCGCATTCCCGACGGCATCAGTTTTGAGCAGGCATCCTTTGTCGAGCCGGTGAATACCTGCATCAAAGGAGTTGAGACCCTCCAATTGCGGGCGGGTGAGACGGTGCTGGTCATGGGACAGGGCCCGATTGGCCTGATCCTCGCCACTTTGGCGAAGCGGGCCGGGGTTCGAGTGATTACTTCCGATTTGCATCCGGCGAGGCTTACAATAGCTAATAGCTTCGGCCTAAAACTTACAGTGGACGCTTCCAAGGCTGATGCCGGACAAGCGGTGCGCGAAATGACGGAAGGGCGCGGGGCTGATGCTGTGATTCTGGCAGTCGGCGGGAATAGTCTGATTCGGCCGGCCATTGATGCAGCGCGTCCAGGTGGACGGGTATTGCTGTTTGCCCAAACAGTTCGGGGAGAAGTCGCGATTGATCCCGCGGCGGTGTGTGTGGACGAAAAGGCCTTGCTTGGGTCCTATAGTGCGTCGGTCGATTTACAGGAGGAGTCAGTGCGGTTCGTCATGAACCGTGAAATGGATCTGGAACGGCTTATCAGCCACCGTTTCCCGCTGCAAAGCGGTGTGGAAGCGCTGAAACTGGCTGCCCATCCTCAACCGGACTCGATGAAAATTGTCATCCAGCCGGGCAGCTCGGGGCTCCAACGCGGAGGGATTTGACGTGGTGGGGCGGAGGGCGTGGGAAGGATACCAATTGTGAATGGCAAGATGACGGCAGCCGTACTTTACGGCAAAGAAGACATCAAGATTGAGAAAGTGCCGATCCCGCGCGTGGGAGCCGGCGAAGTTCTGGTCAAGGTGCACGTCGCGCTGACTTGCGGCACGGATTTGAAAGTCTACCAGCGCGGCTACCATGCCCGCATGATTGTGCCGCCTGCCTTGTTCGGCCACGAACTGGCGGGCACGATCGAAGAAGTAGGAGAGGGCGTGCGCGGCTTCAGGAAGGGCATGCGCGTGGTTGCCCTCAATTCGGCCCCCTGTGGCATGTGCTTCTATTGTTCCAAACACCAGTTGAACCTCTGCGAAGACCTTTTGTTCAACAACGGTGCTTATGCGGAGTACATACGGATTCCGAGGCGCATTGTGGAAGGCAATATGCTCGTTGTGCCTTCGAATGTGAGCTTTGAGGATGCTGCCATGACCGAGCCGCTGGCGTGCGTGCTCCGCGGGCTGCATGAAACCGGAGTCGAAATCGGCGACACCGTGGCAGTCATTGGCGGCGGACCGATCGGGCTGATGTTTGTGCAGGTAGCGAAAGCCATCGGCTGCAATGTGATTGCGGTGGTCAAGCGCGATTCGCAAGTCGCGCTGGCGCGCAAAAAAGGCGCGCACGAGGTGGTGCAGATTACAAAGGTGACTGATCCGGTGGAAGCGGTTCGCGAGTTGAGTCCGGAGCGCCGCGGCGCCGATGTGGCGATCGAAGCGGTGGGTCGTCCTGAGGCTTGGGAGCAGGCCGTCCAGATGGTTCGCAAGGGCGGGACCGTGAATTTCTTTGGTGGGTGCGCGGCTGGAAGCAAGGTGCAGCTGGATACCAATCGCCTGCACTACTCGGAGATTACATTAAAGGCGACTTTTCATCACACTCCGGAGACAGTGCGCCGGGCGTTTAGTTTGATCGCCGAGAAAAAAGTTTGCGGAAACGATTACATTACCGGCGAAGCGCCGCTGTCGCGTTTACAGGACGTGCTGCGCCACATGCTGAACCGCAACGGAGATATCAAGACTGCCATTATTCCAGGTCACTAAGTATCGTGACCGCGTGAAGATTCATAGGGTAGAGGGAGGGCGTCTCGCCCATCCTGCCGGGCGAAAGCGGCCGGCTCTCTATAAGCAATGAGTGCATAAGCAATGAGTACATGAGCAATGAGTGCTTCTGCTTCGTACTTTAGAATTCTTGATGACAACTGCTGCCAGCCATCCTCCGACTGTGCCGCTCTCCTCTGCATGGAGTGCGCTGCCGCCGGAGTACGCCATCCCCGATCACGCGCCTTCGGAAGCTGAAGCGCGGGAGTATTGCCGCTGTCTCGCACGCTCGCATTACGAAAATTTCTCGGTTGCATCCTGGTTTCTCCCGAAGCGACTGCGCCAGCACTTCTTCAACGTTTATGCCTATTGCCGCATCTCGGATGATCTCGCTGACGAAGTTGGGAACAACGCGACGTCTCTGCACTTGCTCGATCAGTGGGAAACGGAATTAAACGCGTGCTACGACGGGCCTTCTGGACGCGCGCGGCATCCCGTGTTTGTCGCGCTTGCTGAGACGGTGCGCGAGTTTGAAATTCCGAAACACGAGTTCGCGGATTTGCTGACTGCGTTTCGGCAGGACCAGAGTGTCAGCCACTACCAGACTTTCAAAGACTTGCTCGGCTACTGCCGGTATTCTGCAAATCCCGTGGGACACCTGGTGCTGTATCTCTGCGGATACCGCGATTCGGAGCGCCAGGTGCTTTCCGATTACACTTGCACGGCATTGCAGCTGGCCAACTTCTGGCAGGACGTGAGCGCGGACTTTGCCCGTGGACGAGTTTATCTTCCGCTCGAAGATCTGCGCCGTTTCGGAGTGAGAGAAGAAGTCATCCGCAATGACGAAAACACCGGTGCATTCTGCAAGATGATGAAGTTTGAAGTCGCGCGCGCCACGGAATGGTTCGCGCAGGGTCTGCCGTTGATTGCGAGCGTCGATCGCAAATTGTCCACCGATATCGAACTCTTCAGCCGTGGGGGGCAGGAAATTCTTAACGCCATTGAGGGCCAGCATTACGCTGTGCTGGGCAATCGTCCCGCAATCTCCAAAAGACGAAAGCTAGCCCTCGTCGCTCGTGCCGCGCTGGGCAAACTGGTGTGGAAACCGGCGGGGAAGACGCTGATGAGCACGGTTGCGGGAAGTCCGCCAGTGCAGTTTGCGCCCACCGCTTCACAGCTCGATATGGCGTACTCCGTCTGCCGGAGCATCGCACGCTCGGCCGCCAAGAATTTTTATTACGCGTTTGTGGTGCTGCCGCGGCGCAAGCGGAATGCGCTGAGCGCGGTGTATGCCTTCATGCGGCGGTGCGACGACATCGCCGACGATAACACGCTAAGTCCGATCGATCGCCACAACAAGCTGGCGGAATGGCTGGATAGAGTCCACCGAGCATTGGCGGCGCAACCGACCGATGATCCGGTACTGCTGGCGCTGGCCGATGCCCAGCGCAGTTACCAGATTCCGATCGGGCTGCTCGACCAGCTCGCCTTCGGTACGGCTTCAGATCTTGATTACAGTCAAGTTGATCCCTCCTCTTCTACTCCGCTGGTCGCGCGTTACCAGACTTTCGACGAGTTGCGTCAGTATTGCTATAGCGTGGCATCGGTCGTTGGGTTGGTCTGCATTAAGATCTTCGGATATCGCGATCCTGCGGCCGAGCCGCTGGCCGAACAGTGCGGCCTGGCGTTCCAACTCACGAATATTATTCGGGACGTCAAAGAAGACGCCGCGATGGGAAGGGTCTATTTTCCGCAAGAGGACTTGGCACAATGCGGGCTCGCGGCCTCCGATCTGGCCGCGCCGCAAGTCGATGTTGCTCGCATCCGCCCGCTGCTGGAGATGGAGGCGGATCGTGCCCGCGATGGCTACCGCGCCGGCGAAGAACTGGTTCCGCTGGTGAACGAAGACAGTCAGCCCGCGTTGTGGGTCCTCATCACTATTTACAGGCGGCTGCTCGAGAAGATCGCGGCGAACCAGTACGATGTCTTCAGCCAGCGCGTGCAACTCAGCGCGCGCGAAAAGCTCGGCGTCATGGGAAAAGGGATTTTGAAGCGTCTCGTGTGATGCCTGCCTCGATGCATTCTAGTGCAACTCACCTTAATTCGACTCAGACTGATTCAAATGCTCCCACAGTCGCGATCGCGGGAGGTGGTCTGGCCGGCCTTGCCGCGGGATGCGCCTTGTCCGATGCCGGGTTTCGCGTGACGGTGCTGGAGCGGCGTCCTTATCTTGGCGGGCGCGCTTCTTCCTATCAGCATCCTGGTACTGGCGAGATTGTGGACAATTGCCAGCACGTGCTGCTCGGCTGCTGCACCAACCTGCTCGATTTCTATCGGCGGGCAGGAGTTCAGGACAAAATTCGCTGGTATGAAAAGCTGACGTTCCTTGAGCCCGGAGGACGCGCATCGGTAATTTCTCCGTCAGCTCTGCCAGCTCCGCTGCATACCGCTATCGCATTTCTCCGGGCCGACTGTTTGAGTTTTCGCGACAAGCTGTCGATCAGCCGGGCCATGGCCGCGCTCGCCCCGTCTGTTCCGGAAGACCGCGGCGAGTCGTTTCTCGCATGGCTCGAACGCCACGGACAGACCAAGCAAGCGATCGAGCGTTTCTGGAAGACGATACTGGTCAGCGCCTTGAACGAGGATCTCGATCGAGTTTCGGTGCCTTATGCAGCGCAGGTGGTGCGCGAGTCTTTTCTTAAGTCGGAGGCTGCCGGGCGCATGGGAATTCCAACCGTGCCGCTGACCGATCTGTACAGCACCGCCGGAGGCTATATCCGCGCGCGTGGCGGAGAGATTCAGTTTCGCGCCGGCGTGGAGTCGTTCCGAGCGGAAACGTCTGGCGTAAGCGTGACCGATGAACGGACAAAAGCAGAAATTCGACTATCTGATTCTCGCTGTTTCTTTTGACGTCCTGGGGCGCATGCTGCCCGATACTGCCGAGGCCGCACCTCTAGCCGCCTCACTTGGCGAGTTCTCGAGTTCACCGATCACCGGCATCCATCTTTGGTTCGATCGTCAAATCAGCGACCTCGATCACGCTGTGCTGCTCGACCGCACTATTCAGTGGATGTTTCA
The DNA here is from genome assembly GCA_963826845.1 of uncultured Acidobacteriaceae bacterium. GTDB lineage: Bacteria > Acidobacteriota > Terriglobia > Terriglobales > Acidobacteriaceae > Acidiflorens. The sequence goes on along the minus strand of CAWGYS010000010.1, from coordinate 94,563 downwards.
CAAATCGCGGCTGATCGAATCCAGAGAAAATGCTGGCGGCAGTTATGTCGAGCTGGTTGTCAGCTGCTCGCGAAGCCTGGTCGAGAAGTCGAAGCGGGAAATCGTGGAGATGGCGGTACGGGAGGTGCAAGAATTCTTCCCCATTGCGCGCGAGGCGAAGCTGCTGAAATCGACCGTGATCAAGGAAGTGCACGCCACCTATTCGCCGCGACCGGGCATCGATCAATACCGGCCCACAGCCGCAGACGGCATGGCCGCGGGTCTTTCTGGCGGGCGATTGGACGGCGACCGGCTGGCCCGCCACCATGGAGGGCGCGGTCCGCAGCGGCTATCTCGCGGCGGAGGCGTTGTCGCGGTTCGCCGGCAGCAAGAGCACGCAGTTTCTTGTCCACGATCTGCCGGCTAGCGGCCTGATGCGGATGTTTGGTTAAAGACTTCATCCGCCAACATTATTACTTCGGTTTCTGACTCTAAATTTATGTGGATACCGCTCTAAAGAAACCCCGCCCGACACACGATCTTATAGACATGGCTGAACGTCATTCAGGGGACGCTGAACGAGCAGACAATGTTCGCGCAAATATCGAGCGTCGACGCAGCGTGCGATTTCTCTGCGGCGGCCGGGTTAGGATCAGTCGCCTCCCATCCAATGGCATTTCGATTCCGGGGACGATCCGAGACTTGAGTCTCGGCGGATGCTGGATTGACACGGCCGTGCCTATCGAATCGGGGGCGCGAACCGAAATCGTCGTGCACATGAACGCCGCTTCGTTCCGGGCCATCGGCGAGGTGCGAGAGATACGGGGCAATTCCGGCACTGGCCTAGAGTTTGTCCACTTGAGCACGGGTGGAAAAGACATGCTCGCCGACGTGATCGCACAGATGGCGAAAGTTACAGGCGATCATGGACAAACTCAAGTCTGCCCGCGACATGGATGCGGAATCGTTCAAGAGAGAGCTGGAGGAGGGACAAGTTCAGAACGCGGTGCTGAACGAACGGTTTCCTTTCTTGGGGACGATCCTAGGGGCGGAGGGTTTGCAAGAGCGTTCGGAAGCAAGTTCGAAAGAAAGTCCGGAATCGGAAGACGCAGCGTCCGCGCGGAAAGATCTGATCGCAGCTGCGGAGCCGCTGGTGATTACCGTCAATTTGTTCGGCTAATCCACTTCAGATTGCCATCAGCGCGACGCCCGCCGCTACCAGCAACGCCGCCATCCACCGCCGGCGCCCCACGCGTTCGTGCAGAAATATACGCGCGGCCACTGCGTTGCCCACAAAGGTCAGCGACGCCGCAGCGGGTACGACCAGACTAAGATTTCCCCACGAAAGGCCGAAGAGCAGGCTGTAGAACGCTACTCCCATCGCGATCAGGCCGAGAGCAAACGTCGGCGTTGTGAGCGCCCGACCGACGACTGCCAGCGCGCCGCGCTGTCGCCACAGCTCGCCAACATCGCCCACTTGTTTCATCGAGTAGGAAAGCAGCACGTCTCCGGTGGTTGATGCGAGAGTGATGAGCGCTATCGCGGCCCAGGCGTAGAGCTCGTTCATGACTTCGCCTCGTGAGAAACCGCTTCTCGAACGACTTCACGGGAGGTCCGGCACTCGCGGCCGGATGTAACCGACGGGCCAGCGGTCACGAAGCCCACGCCGGCAGCGATCAGCGCGATGCCAAGCCAGCGCGTCGGCGAGATTACTTCATGAAAACTGAAGCGCGCGATGAACGCGACGAGCACATATCCTAGCGAAGTGGCGGGAAGCACATAGGTGAGATCGGCCCACGAAAGCGCGGACATGTAGCAGGAGAAGAAGCCCAGCAGGAGGAGGATTCCCGAAGCTACCCAGGGATTGGCAATCGCGAGGAGCAAGCCAGAAAGATGGTGCAGGGAAACGTTGCCCAAATCCTTCATGCCGCGGGCCAGCAGGGAATCACCAGCTGTGCCGAATAAGGTGATTCCTGCCAGGACGAGGTATTTTCGAAGCGTCACTTGCGATCTAACTCCGAAGGCATCGAATCAATTCAATGCCTCCGCTAGGCTTTGGCTGCCGCCGGCGCCGGCGTGTCTTCCTTGCGGTTCTCTTTGACCCACTTGTGCCGCTGGGCGCGCAGTTTCAGGAAGGTCCGCGCTTCCTTGTATAAGCGCTTGCGTTCGGAGTTGTCGAACATTGCTTTTCTTAAAATGCGGTAAGCGGCCTTGGGACGGAAATAATACTCATCGTAGAAGTGGTGGACTGCCTCCAGAAGCTCAGCCGCTGGCAAGCCGGGATACTCGATCTGCACCATCTGGTGGCCGCCGTCGTCCACCATTTTTGTGTCGCTGGTCATGAAGCCATTCTTGATGGCGAATTCGTGCAGTTCGGTTCCGGGGTAAGCATGTGCCACCGAAACCTGGATCGTCTCCACGTCGAGTTCTTTCGCGAAGCTGATGGTGTTCTTGATGGTCTCGCGGCTTTCTCCAGGCAGACCGATGATGAAATCGCCGTGGACAACCAGTCCCAACTTGTGGCAATCCTTGGTGAACTGGCGGGCGCGCTCGATGGTCGCGCCTTTCTTGATGTTCTTGAGAATCTGCTGATCGCCGGATTCGTAGCCCACGATCAGGAGCCGGCATCCCGACTCCTTCATGGCCTTGAGTGTTTCAAAATCGGTAGTGACGCGCGAGGTGCACGACCAAGTCAGGCCGAGCGGCTTCAACTTGGTGCATAGCTCGATGGTGCGGGCCTTTTGCAAATTGAAAGTGTCGTCGTCGAAGAAAAATTCCTTCACGTACGGCCAGTAGTCTTTCGCCTTGGCCATTTCACGGGCGACGTCGTCGGTAGAGCGCTTGCGCCATGGGTGTCCGCTGAGCGTCTGGGGCCAGAGGCAGAAGGTGCACTGCGCCGGGCATCCGCGGGTCGTATACAGCGACACGAAGGGGTGAAGCAGGAAAGGCACGTTGTAGCGGCGGACGTCCAAGTCGCGCCGGTAAACGTCGGTCACGTGCGGCAGGGCATCCAGATTCTCAATGGTCGGGCGGTCGGGATTGTGCATCACCCCGCCGTTCTTACGATATGAAATGCCGAGAATATCTTCGATCGGCGTTGCCCTGCGCGTACTCGACGATGGAGTAGTCGAATTCCTTGCGGCAGGCTATATCAATTACCTTCGCTTCCATCAAAGATTTTTCGGGAAGCACGCTGACGTGGGGTCCGACGAAAGCAATCTTGATGTGGGGATGGCTGTCTTTAATGGCTTCCGCGATCCGCACGTCGCCGGCAAACCCGGGAGTGCTGGTGAAGAGCACCAGCAGTTCGTAATCTTTGCAGGTGCGGATGGTTTCTTCCGCCGTGATGTGGTGGGGCGGAGCGTCGAGCAAGCGCGCACCTTCGAGCATTCCCGTGGGATAGGCGAGCCATACGGGATACCAGTACGATTCAATCTCGCGCGTTGCGGGCCAGCGAGAACCGGCGCCACCGTCGAAGTTCTCAAACGAAGGCGGATTCAAAAACAGTGTTTTTAATGGCATAGTGTGAGTCTCTATTCTAGCACTCTGACGGGCGTGAATACCTCCGGCGACGCTACCATTCAGGTACGTGCCCGCATCAGGTAAAAAGCGTGGAAACCTTTGTCCCAGTGTGCCTTAGCCGGGCTCAAACTACAAAACAACCGCGTCGAACGTCGTTTCTGCGCATTAAGGTGCGATATTCGCGCAGCGGCTGATTTGTTGGATGCGTCATTTCGAGGCCGGGTCGGCTGAAACGGACCCTGAGCAGAGCCCAATTCTCCAAATCTCCGGTGGCCCGCAGCAGGTTCATGCGCACCCGCTGGTACTCGAAATCGGCATCCTGGAAGAGCAGAAAACGCTCGGCGGCCTGCACCCGGGCATCGGCCAGTTCATGCCAGGTGCCAGTCTTGGCGTCGATCTTCGTTTGGGCCGCTTCCAGACCTGACTGCGCCAGTTGATATTCCAACTGCGCCACGTCGCGGGCAGCTTCGAGTTGCTCGGCGGCGCGCTGGAGTTTGAGCGTTTCTTCGGCTACCTGATTGCGAGCCGCTTCCGCTTGCTTCTTCGCCTTGAGGGCCCCGGCCGCTGCTGCGTCGGCGCGGGCGCGCTGGCTGGCATTGAATATCGGGATGCGGAGGGCAACGCCGATGGTGGCGTTGTCTTTCTGAAAGTGAGCGTAAAACTGGCTGTAGTTATTGAAGGTGGAGAGCCGGGCGTACTGGGCAGAAAAATCGACGGACGGCAATAAAGAGCGACGCTCACCCGCCGCTCGCATGGATTCCGCAAGCGAATGCTGTTCGGCAATCTTGACGGAGGGGCTGGCGGCAACGGCCTTTTCCGGAAGGTCTTCTTCGAGAGCGACGGGCGGCAACGCCGGAATGCTGTCGGGCATGGGTTCGATGGCGGAGACCGGCAATCCGGTCAGAGTTGAGAGATGCCGCCGCAGGACATCGGCAGAGCCGCGCGCCTCGGCGCGGTGCAGGCGCACTCGCGCCGCGATCAGCTTGGCTTTGTTCAGGTCTACAGCACTGTCCACGCCTTCCTGCACACGCCCGGCCACGGCTTGTTCCATCTGTTGAGCCTGACTCTCGTCCTGCTGCAAGCGCACCAGACGCGCCTCCCATTTCACCAGTTCGGCGTAGGTCAAGGCGACGTCCTGAATGACGGCATTGCGCTGATCTTTGTCCTGCAACTCGGAAGAGTGCCAGTCGATTTTCGCCGCGCCCAGAAACTGCTTCTGTGCAGGATTAAAGACCGCACTCTGCGCCACGGCATTCGCGAGCGCCGGAGCCGCGCCTTCGATGGTGAGGGGGAATCCGTAGGACCAGCCGATGCCCGAACCTACGGTCAGCTGTGGGATAAAGTTGTTCCGGAGCTCGCGGTAGGAGGCGAAGGCATGTTGCACGTCGGCATCGGCGATCGCCGAAGTCGTGCTATGCGTGAGTGCCAGGCGGATCGCGCGATCGAGGGGCAGCGGCTCAGCCTGGGCGCTCGAGGCGACCGTCAATACGGAAATCATCGTTAATAAAATCGTTAATGAGGACGTCAATAAGAATGTGGCGAGCAGCCTGGTGGAGCGCAACCACGGCGGCAATCGAAGTTTCATCTTGTCACCTTCATCTCGTCATCGCGTTGCTCGGTCAAACATATATGAATTTGTCACGAAAGGTGTCGCTCACGAGCCGCGCCAGGACTTCTGCTGCTGGTCGTTAATATTAATGGGCCACTCGGTTGAGTGCTTGTTGGGCAGTGCCGAAGTTCCGGACCAAAGCCAGGGAAGCACGATACTCCTGCGCGGCACCGGCTTTGTCCCCCTGTTTTTCCCGCAACGCGCCCAGCATATATCGGGCTCTGAAAGCGGGAGCTGCTTCTACTGGACCAGCGGCAAGATAACGCTGAAGCAGTTCCATGGCAAAGGAAAAGTCTCGGCCGGTACGATACAGCAGCGCGGCCGCTTCCACCAGAACATCGGGTTTGGCGATAGGCGATTGGCTGAGTTTGACGAGGGCTTGCTCCATTTCGTCGAGCCGCTTCTGGCGGCGGAGAAACTGTGCAAGATTGAGCCACGCTTCCGCGTCACCATGGCTGCAGGTCAATGTACTGGTGATACTCGCGTTCGGCGGTTGCGGCGTCTTTCTTCTGTTCGGCGATGCGGGCGTAAACCCAGTGTTCGCGTCCCAGGATTCACCGCGGCGATGTAGCGGGCTTGCTCGCGCGCTTTCTGCTCTCCGCCTCCCATGACGCCCGGGGCCGCCAGATAAAACTCCGCCAGATCGAGCCGGGCCTCGACATCTTTCGGATTGAGTTGCACCGCGCGCTCGAATTCTCCGCGGACCTTGGTCGCGAGGCGAGCCGCCGACAGGAAATTCGCGCGACTAGCCTTTTCGCCGTACACGCGTCCCAGCCACAGATGGAAACGGCTGTTGTCCGGATCAAGCGCAACCGCTTTCTTGCAGGAGGATTCCGCTCGATCCCAGTCGTCGAGCGCGTAGTAGGCGCGGCACAGCAGGTTGGAAGATTCCGCATCCGACGGCGACGCAGGAGAGACGGCCATTCAATTGCGCGATCGCGTCATCGATGCGGCCGGCAGAGAGCATTTCCTGGGCAGAGTCCGCCATGGCGGCGGTCAACGCCGCCATCAAGATTGGTAAAACCAACAACACTCCGGAAATACGCGTCATCATCTAAAACTTGACCATTAAAGCTTCACCATCAAAACTTCAGCCTGCCTACTTAATATCGATCTACTTAATCTCGGTTCGGTCGCCGATCGGCTTGCCGTTCGACGAATTGATTGCCACCACGTCTTTTGCGGAGAGGCCGCGGGTTATTTCAACCTGGGTAAGGTTGGAAAGGGAAGTCTCCACCTCCTGCCGCCTGAGTTCGTGGCCGGAGACCTGCAACACGTAAGGTTTGGAATCTTCCATTCGTACTGCCTCGCGCGGCACCACCAGCACATTCTCGTGCTCGGCGGCGATGATCGTCACCCCGACGTTGATGTTCGGCAGGAGCCTCAAATCCTTGTTATCTACGATGCTGATGGTCTCGCCGACGTTGCGGGAGCCGTGCAATTTCACGGTCGATGGAACGGCAGTCACGGTTGCCCGCCACACCCGTCCGGGGACGGCGTCCCAGGTGATCTCAATCGGATTGCCGGGAGCCAGTCGCGCCACGTCGGGCTCGTCCACAAACGCGCGGAGCAGCACCTTTCGCAGATCGGCGACTTGCAGCAGAAGGTCTCCCGCGGCGACGAAACCGCCTTGCTTCACCGGCAGCGAGTACACGATGCCGTCAAAAGGAGCGCGGACATTGGATTTTGCCAGCACGTCCTCTGCGGCATCGTAGGCGGCCTGGGCTTCCGCGCGTTGCGCTTCGACCCGAGCCAACTCGGCGTTCGAGTATCGCTTCGTCTGTTTTTGACGGAGAAAGGCGAGTTGCGCATCGGCGCGGGCGAGGGCATTTTCCGCATCTTGTACTTCTCCCGCCGAGGCCGCTCCCTGCTGCTCAAGTTTCTTCAGCGCGTCCAGATTGCGCTTTGCGGAGTCACGGTCGGTGGTCGCTTTCACCAGTTGCGCATCGAGGCTAAACACTTCTTCCTGGGTGCCACCTCGTTCAGCGGCGCTCAAGTCAGCCTGCGCTGCTCTTAGTTGAGTCTGCGCCCGAGCCGCCTGGGCGCGTGCGTCGGCGTCATCCAAAACAACCAGCAGTTCGCCCTGCTTAACGGAGGCGCCTTCTTTGACAAGAACGCGGCGCACGCTGGTCGAGACCGGGGCGTGGGCTTCGAAATAGTCGACTGGCTCAATCTTTCCGTTGGTGGAGACCAGGCTGCGGATTGTGCCCTGCTCGACGATGGCGGTTCGCACCGGGACGGAGTCGTCGCGGTGCGACACGAAAGCAGCCAGCCCGATCACCGCCGCGAGGATCACTATCGCGGCAAACCACCAGCGCAGCGGCTGGCCTTTCGAACTGTTTCCGTTCAATGGCATGCAGGAGAAAAGCGCAACCTTCAATGTACCATCCGCACGTAGCGGGAAGCAGGCAAATGGGCCTTCCGGACTTGCCTGTTTAGATGCATCGCATGGGCCGTTTGCCTCAGGAGATGTGCGGAATCGGGATTCCTACGTGACGCGGCACTAGGTACAATAGTTCACATGCGAAAGTCTCCCCATTCCAAATCTACCCGTTACACATCGCCCCGATACACTGCGGAGCACGCCAGCGCCGGGCTTGATTACGACTTTCCCGGAGATTGAAACCTGGCCTAACCAGTTTCCGCCTTCTTCTGGCAAATCTGGTTACGAGATTGTGGTGGACGATCCGGAGTTCACGTCCGTTTGTCCGAAGACGGGCTTGCCGGATTTTGGCAACATCGTGATCCGCTACGAGCCCGATCGCCTCTGCCTGGAGTTGAAGTCGCTGAAGGAATATCTCCAGACGTATCGCAACCTGGGCATCTTTCAGGAGAACATTGTCAATCAGGTTTTGAGGGATGTTGTCCGTTGGGCCAAGCCGGTGTGGGCCGAAGTGAAGGGTGAGTTTCGTCCGCGCGGGGGGATTTCTACGGTTGTGATTGCGAACTGGCCGCATAAGAGAGGTCAGAGGTGAGAGGTCAGATTGCAGAAGTAGAATCCACGTCGGGCATTTTGCTTCTACTTCCGAATCTGAAATGTAACCTCTGCAATCTGTACCACGTGCTATATTCGCTCGACCTGTGGCTCCGACCAAACTCTATCCTCGGACCGCGTTGCCCTGCTCACCGCGCTGAACCTGCTCAACTACATTGATCGTTCTGTTTTATTTGCCGTGCAGGACCTCGTGCAGGTCGAATTCCCTCTCAGCGACTTTCAGTATGGATATCTCACGACTGCCTTTTTCGGGTTTTATATGTGCGCGGCGCCGTTCGTGGGGCCGCTTTCGCCGATCGCTTTTCGCGCAAGCGCATCATCGTCGCTCGGCGCTGTTTTCTGGAGCGGCCTGACCCTGCTTACCGCCTTCACTCACAATTACAACGAGTTGCTGGTCCGGCATACGCTGGTGGGCATCGGCGAGGCCACCTTTGTCACCATTGTCTCCCACCTTCGTCGCCGACTTGTTCCCGGAGAAAAACGTGGCCGCATGTTGGGCATTGTTCTATCTGGCCATCCCGGTAGGAACGGCGCTGGGATATCTGCTCGGCGGCAACATGGGGCCCGATTACGGATGGCGTTTTCCTTTCTACATCGGAGCGGCTCCCGGCTTTCTGCTGGCGTTATCGCTGCTCTTCATTCCGGAGCCGAAACGCGGTCAATTCGATTCGCCCGAAAGCAAGCGCCCAGAGCGGGACACGCTGAAAAGCCTGTTGCGCAATCCTGCTTTCCTGACAGCCACTCTGGGCATGGCGATGATGACATTTGCACTGGGAGGCATCCAGGTCTGGATGCCCACTTTTCTGTACCGTGCTCGCGACTACACCTTGCTACAGGCGAATGTCATTTTTGGGGTCAGCACTCGTTGTCAACGGCCTGGTCGCTTCGCTGGCGGGCGGCTGGTTGGCCGATCGGTTGCTGCCGACGCATGAAGTCGCTCACTATCTAGTGTCGGCGATCAGTCTGGCGTTTGGGAGTGCCCGCTATGTTCGTTGCTTTATTTGCGAATGGTACGACCATGATCGTCGGAATCTTCGTCGCGGAGTTTTTTTTGCTGTTGAATACTTCTCCGCTGAACGCCGCAGTCATCAATTCAGTCGGGCCGCATATACGCGCCACCGCCTTGGCGGTAAATATTTTCATTTTTCATCTGCTCGGCGATGTGCCGTCCGCCGCTCTCATTGGGGCCCTGTCGGACAGTTATTCGCTGCAGTCCGCGTTCCTCTGCCCGTCATCGCTATGGCGGTTTCTTCTGCCATACTGTTTTATGGAATGCGATTTGCCCCGCCCTTAGCGCGCGGAGCGAAGCAGCGGCGTCGCAAGGTTTCCTGATTCCCAAACAAATGCATTGGCAAACATTTCACTGGGGCATACTAAATTGGATTGCCGGCGGCATCCTGGCTCTGGCCTGGTTTTCGCGCATCGTGGAAGCGGCGTTCGGTATGCCGACGGTTGCGGATATCGCTCGGCCAGAATGGGACCGTAGGCCAGGAAGAGCGACTCCAGAAGGCGAGCCCAGAATCAGCATCATCGTTCCGGCGCGCAATGAAGGCGAGCATATTCGCGAGACGCTCGTGCAGTTGCTGGCGCTCGACTATTCCAATTACGAAATTATTGCCGTCAATGACCGCTCGACCGATCGCACCGGCGAGATCATGAATGAGGTTGCAGCGAGTCCCCAGGCACATGGACTGCTGAAGGTGATCCACGTTGCGGAGTTGCCGCCGGGTTGGCTAGGCAAGACCCATGCCATGTGGACCGCCGGCCAGCAGGCGACTGGAGACTGGCTGCTCTTCACCGATGCCGATGTTCTTTTCAAGCCAGACGTGCTGCGGCGAGCCGTGGCTTATGCCGAAGCTGAGCGCGCCGACCACGTCGTGCTCTTTCCGCGCATGATCATGAAGCAACCGGGCGAAAAAATGATGATTGCTTTCTTCCAGGCGCTTTTCGTTTTCGGACATCGCCCCTGGAAGGTTGCCGATCCCAAAGCGCGAGACCACATGGGGGTGGGCGCCTTCAATATGGTCCGGCACCCGGTTTATGACGCGGTCGGCACCTATCGCGCCTTGCGCATGGAAGTGCTCGACGACATGAAACTGGGCAAGGTCGTCAAGAACGCGGGCTTCGCGCAGCGCAACGTTTTTGGCGAGGACCTGATTTCGCTCCGCTGGGCGAAGGGCGCTTTCGGCATCGTCCGCAACCTCACCAAGAACTTTTTTGCGGTGCTTTCTTTCCAGTGGTGGCGAACCGTGGCCACCATCGTGGGACTGGGCTTTCTGAATCTCGGACCATTCCTGGGCGTATTTCTGGCACATGGATGGGCAAGAGTTCCTTACGCGATCGCGTTATTTTCACTCTGTGCGATTTATTGGGGAATGTCGCGCAGGTCGGCAGTCCCGCCCTATTACGTTCTTCTGCATCCGGTGAGTACCAGCCTGTTCATGTATATCCTGCTGCGCTCCATGATTCACGCGCTGTGGAACGATGGCATTGTTTGGCGGGGGACGAAGTATCCGCTGGACGAGTTGCGGAAGGGAATGGTCTGAACTGCCAGTCGCCTGGTTCACACTGAGTGTGGACTGTCTTAGGCTTTTGGGTGGCGCAGCGGTAAACCGCTGCGCCACCCAAAATCAACTGTCAAACCAAAGGCAACCCCCAGAATCAACATCCCCAAAGATCGATATCCCCAAATCGACCTCAGCTGATAGCCCCGCTATTGCGGTTCTCCCGGATCTTCGATCGACATCGGATCGTCCTGCTTTGTAGTTGTCTTCTTAGCGGACTTGGCGTGTTTGAACTTGCCCGCGCTGTAGTGGCCGGGGCGCTCGACATCGTAGTCCGTGGGCACGATTGGAAAGAGCAGGAAAGCGCCGTCGCCCAGTTGCTGGGATCGACGCAGAATGATCTCGGCGCGTCCGTCATAGTCTTGAATCGTTCCCTTAATTTCAACCTGTCGGCCCTCGAGCTGGCGAACGTCGCCCATCTTCTTGAGATCGGCGGGGAACACGACCACAGTGAAGGGACAGGCTTTTGGATCCTTGCAGAAGTTGAGGATGGTGACGCCGTGGCTGCCATTTTCCACGTGGAGCACAGTTCCCCGGACACAAGCGCTCGTGCCCACATGCTTCGCGGCGTCAGCGAATGCAACGCAATCATGCGACGAAGTATTAGCCGCGGAGCAAACCGCGGTCATCGCAAGGACAATCGCAAGAATAATTTCTAGAAGGATAGACGGGACAAGACCACGCATAATGACCGAGGCGCGAAGAGATGCGTCCTCAGTTTCATTCTAGGCGTGGCCGAGAGATCCAACGGTGAGCAGGACGAAAATATTCGTCGCAGCTTCCCAAAACAGGAACGTGTGGTGCCGGGGCCGGGCCCCGGCGTGCCACAGTTTCCGCAGCTGCAAGCGCAGCTACTTGAAAGATTTTACCGCGCCCGCTTCGTCTTCTTTCACGTCGAAGACGGTGTAGAGCTTCGTGATCTGGAGCAGGTCGTGTACTTTCTTGGTGAGGTTGAGCAGCTTGAGTTCGCCGCCCTGGTTCTTGGCCGTGGTGAAGGCGCTGACCAGCTCGCCGATGCCGGAGCTGTCGATATAGTTCACCTCGCCGAGGTTCAGCAGGATCTTCTTCTGTCCCTTGGAAAGCAGATCGCGCACCGTTTCGCGCAGAACTACGCTGCCTTCGCCGAGGGTGATCCGGCCGCTGAGATCGACAATCGTGACGCCATCCACCTGACGTGTACTGGACTTCATGGTCACTGAGGAGCCTCCTTGGAATCCGCGGGGTTGCCGTGGACGTGCTTGATCATTCTAAGTTCGGTGCCCGTTTGGGAGGGGTGAATTTCCACCACGTCCATGAACGAGCGTATCAGGAAAATGCCTCGCCCCGATGTCTTCATCAGATTGTCCGGCGCCAACGGATCCGGAATCTTGCTGGCGTCGAGTCCTTTACCCTGATCGCGGATTACGATCACCAGATCGTCGGGCGTACGTTCAAATGCCAGCGTAACTTTCTTACTCGGGTCGTAGGCATTGCCGTGCAAAACTGCGTTAACGGCGCCTTCTCGAACCGCCATGGAGATCTTCATGATCTCCTCGTCATCAAAGCCGGCATCGGTCGCCATGCGGCTAGCCGTCTCTTCGGCACTGTTCACCGTCTCCAACGTCGAATCGAGCGTATAGGAGACGCGGTCTGAAGACATAGTAGCCCAATATGAGCGAACGGTTCCTGAGTCGGCCTTTCGCCACGCTGCTACGGTCATAACGGGCCCAAGTGCTGGCCCGAATGCGCTATACGGGCGAATTGAGAGTTTGCCTGTAGGGCCCGGAAAAGTCAACGCGGCACCTACCAATTGTGGATATTTCGTGGATGATGTCGGGAGACCATGAGGGTGCCCCGTCCAAGCTCCGCTCGGGCGGGCGCTTCCGCCAGTCACTTATGCGACTGCAAACCGCGCACAGCGACGAAAAACCGCTGGAGCTTAGTCGCATCGAGTTTGCCGTCGGTTCGCACACCGGAACACACGTCAAGCGCGAACGGGCCCACCCCATCGATTGCCTGGCCTACGTTGTCTGGCGTCAGTCCTCCAGCCAGAAATAACGGGACACGGATGCGCTCCCGGATCGTACGGCTGAGGGTCCAATCGTGAGTTCGGCCAGTGCCGCCTAATTCCTTCACCGCGAGCTTCTGGTTGCCAGAGTCGAGCAGGATGGCATCCACATGCGGCGCGATTCGCTCGGCCTCCTTGATGGACTCCGGTCCGGTCACATGGATGACCTGCACGACCGAAATCCCCGGCAAAGCATCCTTCAGATCGCGATGCGTGCCGTCTGTGAGGTGATCGCAGATCTGGATTGTATTCGTCCGGCAGAAGCGCTGCTGCTCGACGATGTCGGCAACGCTTTGCCGCGAAGTTAGAAGGAATGTCCCGATGGACGGCGGAACGGTCGCGGCAATTTCTGCAATCAGCTCGTCGCTGATTACGCCGGGCCCACTCGGCATGTGTGAAACCAGGCCGAGGGCGGACGCCCCGCACTCGACGGCCAGAGCGGCTTCTTCAACGCTGATGATGCAGCAGATTTTTACTCGGGAGTGCGTGTGGAATTCATTGGTCATTTGTGAAGGAGTCCTTGCGGGGAATGATTCAAGGCGCAAATTGATCAATGCCTTTTCCCATAGGAACCCAGATATTCTTTACCTGGGTAGCGTGCTCAAGAAACCAGCGTCCTTCGGCGAGCTTCGGGTTGAACCAGTCGATCGCGCGGCCTTCGTTCGTAAAAACCTGCTTCAGATTGCCAACCGACATTGCCTTGGCCGCAGCGGCGCTGGCCTCGTCCCCAAAACACCAGATGGCATCGACATCGTCGTGCTCGGCAAGCGGCTTCAGAAGCTGCGACGTGTATCCGGTTACGATATTCAGCGCGCCGCCGGGCAGGTCGCTGGTATCAAAAAGCTGGTAGAGATCGCTGGTGATCAGAGGATATGCCTCCGACGGAATTGCAATCACCGTGTTTCCCATGGCGAGCGCGGGCATCACGACCGAAAGAAAACCGAGCAGCGGCGCTTCTCGCGGGCAAATGACGCCAACCGTCCCGATCGCCTCGTTCATGGCAAGAGCGATATTGCGGAACGGAGGATTGTGCACCGCGCCGTCAAACTTATCGGCCCATGCCGCATAAGAAAAGATGCGCTCGATGCTCGAGATCCACTTCCGCGGCAGCCTGCTTTTCGCCGACCACGGCCGCCAGGCGATGCGCGATTTCGTCGCGGCGCTGGGAAAGATTCTCCGCGCAGTAGTAAAGAACCTGGGCGCGATTGTGCGCCGTAGCCTTTGCCCACGACGCAGCCTTGCGCGCCGCCTCGACTGCATTGCGAATATCTTTGCGATTGCCGAGCGGAGCTTCGCCGAGTAATCGTCCATCAGCGGCGCGCACTTCCATGCTGTAGCCGGAGTCGGGACGCGCCTGCTTGCCTCCGATGTAGAGCTTGACGGTGCGATCAATTGCGGGCTCGTTGAGGTCAGAAGCGGTCGAGTCTTCGTCCGAGTTCGGGCTCGGGCGGCCCTGTCATCTTTCTCTGCCGGAGCCTTCTCTGCGGGAAGCGCAGGCGCATTCTTGAACCACTCCGGCTCCAAATATTCGAGCAACCCTTCGCGTCCGCCCTCGCGTCCGTAGCCGCTCTCGCGATAGCCGCCAAAGCCGCAGGAGGCGTCGAACAGGTTCGTGCAATTTACCCAGACCACTCCCGCTTTAAGTTGCGCGGCAACGTGCAGGGCGACGTTGATGCTCTCGCTCCAGACGCAGGCGGCTAACCCATAAACCGTATTGTTCGCCAACTCCACCGCTTCGCCGGCGTGCGGAAGGTCATCGCCGCCAGCACCGGGCCAAAGATTTCCTGCTGCGCGACAATTGATGTCGGATGCACATTGCTCAACAGCGTCGGCGGATAGTAAAACCCGCGCGACGGCAACGTGACTTGCGGCTGCCAGCAGGTTGCGCCGTCGGCCACACCCTGATCCACCAGCTTGCGGATGCGGTCGAGTTGCACCTGCGCGACGATCGCGCCAATGTCGATGGCTTTATCGAGCGGAGCGCCGATGCGCAGAGTGCTCATGCGATCTTGAATTTTCGCAATCAGCACTTCGGCGATGCTCTCCTGCATCAGCAGGCGCGAGCCCGCGCAACATACCTGTCCCTGATTGAACCAGATTCCGTCGACCAGGCCTTCGACCGTGCTATCGAGGTCGGCATCTTCAAAGACGATGTAGGGAGATTTGCCGCCGAGTTCCAGCGAAAGCCGCTTATGGCTGGTCGCCGTGGCGGCGCGAATGGCGCGACCGACTTCGGTCGATCCGGTGAACGCGATCTTGTCCACGTCCGGATGCTTGACCAGCGCCTCGCCGGTCGAGCCGTCTCCCGTAACGATGTTGACCACGCCGGCGGGCAAGCCCGCTTCCTGGCAAATTCCGGCGAAGGCGAGTGCGGTCAGCGGCGTGAATTCCGCCGGCTTCAACACGACGGTGTTTCCGGTCGCCAGCGCCGGAGCAATCTTCCACGCCAGCATCAGCAGCGGAAAATTCCACGGGATAATTTGCCCGACGACTCCGCAGGCGACGTAGTCGGGAAACTCCTGCTCCAGAAGCTGCGCCCAACCCGCGTGATGATAAAAATGCCGCGCCACCAGCGGAATATCGATGTCGCGACTCTCGCGGATGGGCTTGCCGTTGTCCATCGTCTCCAGCACCGCGAGCAGCCGCGAGTGCTTCTGCACCAATCGCGCGATGGCATACAAATATCGCGCGCGCGCATGAGGAGTGAGCGCCTGCCATTTCGACGAAGCCGCCCGCGCCGCCTTGACGGCGGCCTCAACATCCGCCGCCGACCCTTGCGCAACCGATGCGAGCTTTTCGCCGTTTGAAGGATCGACGGAGTCGAAGTACTCTCCCGCCGCGGGCGCTTGCCACTCGCCGCCGATGAAATGCTGGAAGCGGTAGCCATGACGCTCCAGCCAGGCGAGGGCTTCTTTTGAATCCTCGGGAGCGGGGCCGTATTCCATGCTCGACGAATTTTTCGGCAATGCTCATGTTTGATCGCTTCCGCTGTTGGGCTCAACGCCGCCAGAGGGATGTAAGGCCCACATAACAACGCTACTCGGGACGAAGATCATCGTGGCGATGATGAACGCCGCCACCGCAGGAAAATAAAACGGTCTCCCGAGAATCACCTCAGCATATCCTCCGACCAATTCGCCAAGCAGGTAGCCGACGCCCAAAGCTAGCGGTGCAGAAACCGCAAACGCAGTAGCGGCGCGTCGAGCGTCACTACGTGAACGGTCTGCTCCGGACTCTTCGCAATAGCCACCATGCTGGCCAAGCGTCACGGAACGAAAACCGCCAGCATCACCAACGATCTCGCCTTGAATCGCAGCTGTCGGGCGCGAAAGACCCGCGGAGCCATAAGCAGAAGCACAAAAAGAAGCGCCCAAGAGGCGACCGCAAACATAGACGGCTCCTTCCGCAACGGTCATGAATAACCGACGTGTGGCGTCTCATGCCTCCACCTCTCGCCATGCTAGCGGCGATACTAACGTGGCGATCAGCTTACGCCATCGGATGCCGATACTCCGCCGAATAACGTCCGGT
Source organism: uncultured Acidobacteriaceae bacterium (assembly GCA_963826845.1). Lineage (GTDB taxonomy): Bacteria > Acidobacteriota > Terriglobia > Terriglobales > Acidobacteriaceae > Acidiflorens. The sequence continues at coordinate 78,316 of CAWGYS010000010.1, read as the reverse complement.
GGCATGATGCTCCAGCTGCCGCTCGATATCTCCCAGCAGGCCGCTGGCTCCGAAGCGAAACATTTCCGCTCGGATCCACGATTCGCCCAACTCCTCTTTAATCATGGCCAGCCAATCGAGCGACTGTTTCGCGGTGCGAATCCCGCCCGCCGGTTTGAAGCCCACGGCCATTCCGGTTTGCTGCGCGTATTCGCGGATGGCGCGTGTCATCACCAAACCCACCGGCAGAGTCGCGTTCGTCGGCTCTTTGCCGGTCGACGTCTTGATGAAGTCTGCACCCGCCATCATGGCCACTACGCTGGCGCGCGCAACGTTGCGCACCGTGAGCAGATCGCCGGTCCCGAGGATGACCTTCATGTGCCTCGATCCGCAAGCTTGTCTGAAGGCCGCCACTTCGTCGTAGAGCGCCTGCCAGCGGCCGCCAAAAACATGCGCGCGGGTGATAACGACGTCGATCTCATCCGCTCCCGCCTCGACCGAGCGGCGAATCTCGTTGACCCGCTCCGGCAGCGGCGATAGGCCAGCAGGGAAGCCGGTGGACACGGCGGCGACATGCACGCCGCTGCCTTCGAGCGCGCGCAACGCCGTTTCCACAAACGTGTGGTACACGCAGATGGCGGCGACTTTGATCTGCAACTGCTCGATTCCTAACTTCTGTTCCAACTCCGGCTGGATAGGGTGCACGCCCTTAGCGCACAAGCGGCGGACGCGTTCGTCGGTGTCGTCGCCGGAGAGAGTCGTCAGGTCCATGCAGGTGATCGGCGCGCAGAAGCCATGCCGCCTGCCACTCTTTCTTCACTGTCCGTCGCGCCGTTTGGGATTGCGCGCGGCGTTCGACGGCGCTGGTGTTGACGCGCACGTCGCGCACCCAGTCGAGGTTAAGCGGGATGCCGGTATTCCGCAGCAGAGGACGGCCCGACAGATTCGCGACCACGTCGTCCTGCGAATCATGCCGCTGCTACGCTCCGAAACTCGTTGTGTTCGACCGGCATAATATCTTCTTCGTTGAACGAAACGTTCCGCCGTTCGTATCAGGGCATCGCTTTAGCGGTGCCGTAAGTCCTGAGGCTATTAGATGGCCCCATTAGGGCTGGGTATCAAACTCAGCTTGCGCTTTGCCGTTTGATTGTACGGCAGAGGCGGCGGCCGATGCGCTGAAAAGATGAATGCCGCTTTCGCCTTGACACTGAACTCGACGCGGCTACGCTACGCGCGATTCGTATCCGCAGTTCGTATTCAGGAGAAGCGATGTATACGCCGCATAATCTCGGCATTGCACTGTTCATGATGATCACGAGCGCCATCTGCTGGGGCTCCTGGGCCAATACTTATAAGGGTGTCAAGAATTATCGCTTTGAATTGTTTTACTGGGACTATGCCGTCGGCATTTTTCTGATTTCGCTGATTCTCGCGTTTACCATGGGAAGCACCGGCAACGATGCGCCTCGAGTTTCCTGAACAATGTGCGTTCGGCCGACACCCAGAACATCGTCTCCACCATGGTCGGAGGCGCCATCTTCAATCTGGCGAACCTGCTGCTGGTGGCGGCGATTGATATGGCTGGGCTCGCCATCGCATTTCCGGTGGCCATCGGAATCGCGCTCGTCGTCGGTACCGTCCTTAGCTACGCGCTTCAACCGAAAGGCAACGCAGTGTTTCTCGCTGTCGGCGTGGGTTGCGCGCTGATCGCCGTGATCCTTGACGGCAAGGCCTACGGCAGCCTCGCCAGCGCAGGACGCTCAATTTCGCGTAAGAGCCTCGTCATCTGTGTTGTTTCCGGGATTCTGATGGGTTTGTGGAATCCTTTCGTGGCCTATGGCGCGACGCGTGGCAACACGTTGACGCCATATAGTTCCGTCGTTTTTTTGACACTCGGCGCGCTGCTCTCCTGTTTCATCTGGAATGTGTATTTCATGAAGCGCCCACTGCTCGGCGAGCCCGTCAGCTTTGGTGGGTTCTTCACCGGTCCGCCTTTCGGACATTTGCTCGGACTCCTCGGTGGTTGCATATGGGGCGTCGGGACTGTCTTCAACGTCGTTGCCGGAAAAGCGACGGGCTTCGCCATTTCATACGCCATCGGGCAATCCGCGCCCATGGTCGCCGCTCTTTGGGGAGTTCTTGCCTGGAAGGAATTTGATGGAGCTCCCGGCAAAGCCAAGATGTATCTGGGCCTGATGTTCGTCTTCTATTGTTTGGGGATTGTGCTGGTGGCCCGGGCAAACGGTTAGACAAACTCCCCGTCAGAGGGCAATCGCCGTCCGGGTCAGTGAGTCTTGTGGCGATGTTGAACATTTGGAATGGAACACCACAGTTTCACTCCGCGGGTCTGAATTGTCGGTTCACGACTTGTAAATTTCAGGATGTCGGCGATGATTGTCTGCGGTGCTGGCTGCTACTTCTGCCAGTTGCCGGGACTGCATCGTTCTCGTAGAGTGCGGCGTGCGTATTAGCTACGATTGTAGTTTTGACGGATTGCCTTGATGAAAATGTACTGGGTCTATGATCTCCCAAATTGGCTCTTCGGCTCTCTGACTGTGGTCGTCTTCGTGGCCATTGGTCTGGCAGGCCTTTATCTCACTCGCGGCTGGATGCGACGCGTTCACCATGCGGAACATGCCTTCAACGATATCGTCGGTTTCTACATGGCGGGGGTCACCGTCTTGTATGGAGTTAGCGTTGGCCTGCTGGCCATTGGAGCTTGGGCTACTTATGCCGACGTGCAGGGAAAGGTCGATCATGAGGCTGCCGCCCTGGGCGCTCTTTACAGAGACATCAACGCATACCCAGAACCGGCGCGCACGATCATGGAGGATGACCTGCGCAGGTACACTCGCCAGGTGATCGACGTAGGATGGCCATTGCAACGGCGAGGAATTGTTCCAAATAACGCGAGCTCAGTGTTGAGCGACTTTCAGGAACACTTCATGGCCTTCGAACCCGTAAGCGAGAGGCAGAAAATCCTGGCCGCTGAGGCGTATAGAGCCTTCAATGATTTAACGGAGAGCCGCAGAATGAGGCTCAACAGCGTCACCGATGAAATGCCCGGACCGCTCTGGGCCTTGGTATTAGCCGGGGCGATCATTTGCATCGCCGTCAGCTGGTTTTTTCATACCGGAAGTTTCAGCGTGCACTTCTGGATGACTGTCTTGTTTTCCAGCCTTTTAGGTCTGCTGATTTTTCTGATCGCAGTTTTGGATAATCCCTATCGAGGGAAAATCAGTGTATCTCCCGAACCGCTGGAGCGCGTGTATCAACAAATAATGACATCACCAAAGTGAAGGGAAACTTTGACCGGGCGCATCTCCCTCAAGCCAATAGCGGAGCCCTGGGTAGCAGCTGTTGATAAATCCGATTTCACTCGTCGAGAAATTGGCCGTCCACAGCCGATGGCCGGTTGTAGAATTTCCCCCAAAGAAAATTCTCCCCGGCGGATATGGACTCATGAACTGCGGGCTTGCAGCGATAGTTTTCATAGTGTGTCTACTCACAGACCCACTCGCCGCGCAGCATTCCGTATCCACGGCTCCGGCTTCGAAGGTTGGGCAGAGTGCGCCGCTCGTCCCTCCAAAAGCTAACTTCGTCGACATCGCCGAGCGCGCCGGCCTGACTGCAAGAACCGAAGCCGGCGGCGAAAAGACCAAGCGTTACATCATCGAAACCACCGGCAGTGGCGCCGCCGCTTTCGACTTCGACAACGACGGATGGCCTGACATTTTTCTGGTCAACGGCAGCCGCCTGGAAGGTTTTCCGAAGGGTCAGGAGCCCACCAGCCACCTCTACCACAACAACCGCGATGGCACGTTCTCAGACGTCACGCAAAAAGCCGGCGTCGCCCTCGTCGGCTGGGGTCAGGGAGTCTGCGCTGGCGATTACGACAACGATGGATTCGTGGACCTGTTCGTCACCTTCTGGGGACACGACGTGCTCCTCCACAACAACGGCGACGGAACCTTCACCGACGTCACGCGCAAGGCTGGCCTCTGGCATGACGATGTGCGCTGGTCCACGGGCTGCGCTTTCGTGGATTACGACCGCGACGGCAAGCTCGATCTCTTCATCGCCCACTACGTTGACCTCGATCTCGCGCTGGCACCTGAGCCCGGCAGCATCGCGACCTGCGTATGGAAAGGGATATCAGTGATGTGCGGTCCGCGCGGCCTCAAGGGGACGCACAGCGAGCTCTACCACAACAACGGCGATGGAACTTTTGCCGATGTCAGCCGGTCATCTGGAGTCGCCAAAACCGATGCCTATTATTGCTTCACCGCACTCACCGGCGACTTCGACAATGACGGCTGGCCCGACATTTATGTCACCTGCGATTCCACTCCCAACATGCTTTTTCACAACAACCACAACGGTACTTTCACCGAGACTGCGGTCGAGGCCGGCGTGGCCTTCAATGATGGAGGCCGCGAACAAGCCGGCATGGGTGCCGATGCCGTGGACTACGATGGCGACGGCTGGCTCGACATTGTCAAGACGAATTTCTCCGACGACACCGCCACGCTCTACCACAATAACCACGACGGAACATTCTCTGACGTAAGCTCGGCCGCTGGACTCGGCAGAGAACTCCCAGTTCCTGGGATGGGGCACGCTCTTTCTCGACATTGATGACGACGGCTGGCCCGATATTTTCGTGGCAAACGGACACGTCTATCCCGAAGTCGACGGCAAGAGCCTCAACAATACATTCCGCGAACGTAAGCTTCTCTACTGGAACGAGCACAACGGAAAGTTTCGCGACATCTCGCTCGATGCCGGGCCGGGCATCACGACTCCGTTCAACAGCCACGGCGTAGCCGCCGCCGATTTCGACAATGACGGACGCGTTGAAATCCTGGTGAATAATAGCCACGATCGTCCCAGCCTGCTGAAAAATCTGGGCGGACGAAATTCAGGCGACCGGGGGAACTGGATTCTACTGAAATTGGAAGGCACGAAGTCCAACCGAGACGCCATCGGTGCCAGAGTCACCGTGCGTGTCGGGGATCACCAACAGACGCAGGAGGTACGCAGCGGTGGCGGATATATCTCGCAAAGTGACTTCCGCTTGCACTTTGGGCTGGGCAAAGCGAGCAAGGCTGATGCCATCGAGATTCGCTGGCCGAGCGGCATCGCTCAGCGCTTTGAGAACGTCGACCGCCAACCAGATCGTAAGAATCCGCGAAAGCATAGGCATTATGAAAAACTGAATTCAGCAGAGCCTCGCCAAGCATGCGCGCAGTTGCCACAAAACTCTTGACTTTGCATACCTAATCTATTTAGATGGCCCGATCATAAATCAAGAGGGACAGCTCCGCGTTCCAGCCGCGAGGGAGTCATCCCGAATCGCCGCTCGCGAAAAGAAGAGTGGCCAAGGTGAAGACCGATGCTGAAGAGAAAAGCGCTGCTTGTAGCCGTCTATGGTTCCGTGTTTTCCCTCTGTCCACTTCTTTACAGCCAGGCGAACGGCAGTTTTTCGGGGACGGTTGCCGACAAGACCGGCTCCGTCATCGCCGGAGCAACGGTGAAAATCACCTCGGAGAGCACCGGTCTTATTCGCGAAACGAAGACCGACGCGTCGGGACACTACCTCGTTCCACTGCTGCCGGCAACGAATTACACCATCCGAGTCGAGTCGCAGGGCTTCCAGACGGCCGAGCAGAAGGGCCTTCGCCTGCAGGTCAATGAGGAGCGCGAGATCAATTACACGCTCAACCCCGCGTCCGTGTCCGCGACGGTCGAAGTCAACGCCAATGTTGTCGCCGTGGAAACCACGAATCCGACCCTCGGCCAGGTGATCACCGCAGAGCAGGTCGCTGACCTCCCATTGAATGGACGCAATTTCGTGCAACTGGCCACGCTAACGCCGGGCACAACTCAATCGACCAACCCCAACAGCTTCTTCACCCAAGCGGCCAGCAGCGAAGCAGCCACGCGCGGCGCATTTTCGCTCTCGGTCGGCGGTTCGCGCGAACAGAGCACCGACTGGTTACTCGATGGCAACGACAACAACCAACTTGATGAAGGCGGCATTGGAATTTTCTCTTCGATTGACGACATTCAGGAATTTAAAGTACTGACCTACAACTACTCCGCAGAATACGGAGAGCGCGCCGGTCCGACCGTGCTGGTCACCACCAAGTCGGGATCGAACCAGTTTCACGGCTCCGCGTTTGAGTTCTTCCGCAATACCGATCTCGACGCAACGACTCCGTTCGTTAATACCGCCACGAAATTCAATCTCAACCAGTTTGGCGGATCGTTTGGCGGTCCCATCAAGAAGGACAAGACATTTATTTTTGGTGACTATCAGGCCAAGATGCAGCGCAAAGGCGTGCCGTTTACGGGCTTTGTTCCAACCGTTGCCCAGGTTACGCCCGACGCGAATGGCAACTACGAGGAGGGTCCCACCGCCTTAGGTGCGACGACGCTCAACAACCCTTACTCAGGTCAGCCCTTTCAATGCCAGGGTGCAGGTAGCGTGATACCGGAACCGGTGCTACCCGACGGAAGTCAGACCCCAGGAACAGCCTGCGCCGTTATTCCCGCAGCCTTGATCAACCCGCAAGGGGCGGCTGTGGCTGCGCTTTATCCGGCACCCACTCCTGGCCTTCAGGCCAATGCCGGCTATAACTACGCCAACCAACCGACGCGCAGTCTCAACGAGGGAACCTGGGACGTCCGCCTCGATCACAATTTCTCCAACAAGGACTCCGCGTTTGGGCGCTTCAGCTACGATCAGGCAACCAACTTCGTACCCGGCGGCTCGCCGACCTGGTCGGAAGCCAACGCTTTTGGCAGCAACCAGCAGATTGACAATCACGGGCGCAACGCGGTCGTCTCCGAAACGCACGTATTCTCGCCTACCACCATTAACCAGTTCAATGCCGGCTTCAATCGGATCTTCAACCACATCCTCTCCTTTGGCGAGTTTGGTGGTCAGCCTTGCAAAGCGGCAGCTCTAGGTATTCCGGGCGCCGATCTAGGAAGCGCGTGCGATAGCATAACGGGCTACCCTGCCAGTCTGAACCAGGCAACGAACGACTGCATCAGTTGCGGCCTCACGTCGTTCCAGATGAGCAGCTATTTTTCGATCGGTGATCGCGGATACTCGCCTTATCAGGGCGGGACTAACGTCTACTCCGTGGGCGACACCGTCGACCTCATACGTGGCAAACACGATATCCGGATCGGCGGTGTATTTCGCGCCGAGCAGATGAACATACGAAACAACGCATTTCAGGATGGGTATGTCGTGAACTTTGGCACGAACACCGGCGACAATATTGCCGATCTGCTCGTAGGCGCTATGGGAGTTTTCGCCGCCCACGATCAGACGTTTCTGGGCGGTACGGTTGGTCGCCGCTTTAAGTTGGTGCGTCCGTTTGTGCAGGACGATTGGCGCGTAACCAGCAATCTGACTGTGAACCTCGGACTTCGCCTGGGCTCTGGTGACGCCCGAAACCGAGGTCAGGAATCGGCAAGCGAACTACAACATCCAGAACCTGAAATGGTACCTACCGGCGGGCAGCCCCACGTTGGCCGATTGCACGGCAGTGCATCTCTACCGACGGGCGCGTCGGCATCCAATTCGACAAGACCGCGCTGGAGCCGCGCATCGGACTCGCCTGGAAGCCATTCGGAGGCGATCTGACGGTGGTTCGCGCCGGATATGCCATCTACCACGACTCGTCGTGGAACCAGGGCGGCCAGGGACTGTGGCAGAACCCGCCATACTATGCGGAAGTGGATCCGTGCACATTCTGCCTCACTTACGGGCAGGCTGCCGGATCGCTGTCAGGTGGATTCCTTCTTCCGGCAGGCACTCCTTCTTCGATTAACGTACCAGGCGGCGCAGTTTATAACGCGCCCGTCAACCCACAGAATTACACCGGATCGATTCAATCGATGAACACCAATTTCAAACAAGGGTCGATCCAGCAGTTCAATCTCAATATCGAGCGCGAGGTGCCGGGCGATGTGGTGCTGACGGTAGGCTATGCCGGAACCCGCAGCCACCACATTCTGGTCAGCCAGTTGAACGAAAACCTGTCGCCGCCCAGCGCATGCGGCAATGTTTCGGGTTACACGTTGGGCTGTAATTTTCCATCTTTCCCTTATGCGGAACCGTTTCAGATTGTCAATACCAACAACAGCATCGGCAACGCCCAGTATGACTCTCTGCAGGTGAAGGCTGAAACCAAGAGCATGCGGCATGGACTCTACGCCTTGATTGGCTACACCTGGTCCCGCACGTTCGACAGCGGCTTGACGGACGGGTTGGGCACCAACCCCGGCGCTCTATACTATCCACTCCCCGGAACCAAGCGACTGGATTGGGGTCTGTCTCAACTCAACCTCAACGACAGCTTTACCGCCAGCGTCATTTACGATCTGCCGTTCGGCAAGGGCAAGCACTTCGGTGGCAATTGGAACGAAACTACCAACACGATCCTGGGAAATTGGCAAGTGAATGTGATCGAACGGGCCACTTCGGGATTCCCGCTGTTCGTGGTCGATAGCACCAACCCGTCGGGCATATTCTTCAACTACAACGGACTAACAGTCGAACGCCCGAACGAAGTGGGCAACCCTAACGTGCCCGGTCCGGTGGCGGCGAATCCGTTATGCGTCGATAACATGCCGGTGCACACAATTTCGAATTGGTTTAATCGCTGTGCCTTCATGTCGGCGGTCGTCAACGTCGGGGGCGTGAACTATGGAGAACTCGGCACCGCCGCCCGCGCGCCTATTTATGGGCCGCGTTTTGTGAACACGGACATGTCAATATTCAAGGACTTCCCATTTACCTTCCGGGAAGCAATGAATCTGCAGTTCCGGGCTGAGTTTTTCAATCTGTTCAACCATCCGCAGTACTGGCTGCCCGGTATCAGCGGCACTGGAGAACAGGACATAGGTACGCAATCAAGTTTCGGAGTGATCAGCAACACCGTCAACAACCCTCGCCTGATTCAGTTTGCCCTCAAGCTGAATTTCTAAGGGCGTTTGGCGCGGTAAATTTAGAGGACGATGCAATTTCGGGCAGACTGAACGCGGAGCTCTGTCTGCCCTTAACTTTCTGATCGTTCCGATCATGCCGCCGATTATTGTGACGTTGAACTGTCGTTCCTCAGCGGAATCACAAACTGCTGAATCTCCCGACGTTCACGATCTGTATCATCCTTTATTTTCTTGGTGAATTGGTCGTGCAGTTGAAGTTGTTCTTGAGCCTTTGCCTTATCGCCGACGCGCAGGTATGTCTGGGCCAGGCGATAGTGTGACTCGGCAAGCATTTCATCGAGCGTGTCATCGGATTTCGAGCCAGCTTCCTCGGGACTGGCTTCGATTGCCTTTTGATACGCCCATACCGCCAGCGCGAAATCCGCGCGCTGCGAATAAAAAATGCCTAGTTGCAAATATGCGGCTCCGAGCTTCGGATCGAGATGCACTGCTTTCAGCAGCAGCGATTCGACGCGCGCCGATTCTTCTGATTCTTTCCAAAGACTGACCGCGTAATAGTAGTTCGCGAGCGCATTGTCGGGCTGCATTTGCGCGAATCGGGCTAATCTCTCTACCGATCTTTCCGACGGAGTGGCTTCCACGCTCAGCATTCTCCCCAGAAACAAGTACGGAGTGGGGTCGCTCAGGAGCAAGATCGGACGCGCTCACCAGAAATTGCTCGGCCTGTTCGTAGGACCCGCGAGCGTACCAGACGACGCCAAGCGCGACCAGCATTCGCACCGACTTTGGAAACCGCCGATTGCCGTTCGCAAATACTTCAGTGGCCGGTTCCAGCGCGCGATGCGTGAGGAGCTCCGCTCCCCAATCGAACAGGTTCGGTTCGCTAGGATCAAGTTCCGCCGCGCCTTGGTACTCGCGAACCGCCTGCAACGGATTGCCCACCTTTTCCTCGACTTCGCCGAGTTGGTGATGGAGCGCCGGATCTTGGGGATTGCGCGCCACTGCGTCTCGCAGAGAACTCTCTGACGCGGGCGGTGTCGGCGCGTTCGATTCCTTGCTCAAAGAAACCGTTGCTTTGGCGAGCGCTTCGGTGGTTCGGAGCACGGCGTCGGAACCGTGTCCGCCCGAGTTCGTAGCCTGGGTCACGCCCGCCACGGTGAATTGCGGCTCGTCAAAAAACTCAGGGGCAGCGGCGGCCCCACTTAGCTTCGCAGACTCTGACGCGGCGGAATTGTGCGCCTCCGCAGCCTTCAGGGGCTTGAGAACCACGTCAATCGTTTTATCCTCTTTGACCCCTATGTTCACCGGGCCGACGATTCCAACAAAATAACCGGGCATTGTGGCCTTCAGAACGTAATCGCCCTCTTGAAGCGTTGTGAAGCGATATGCTCCTTCTCCATCCGTGTGGATAATCTGTGTCGGAACGCCAAGGCTCATCACGTCCAACATGCCCCCAGCACCTGGGATGTGTAATGACACACTTGCGTTCACCAACACTCTTCCACTCGAATCCCGCACATGGCCCTGCACCGCGGCGCCACCCACCGCTCCCGGAGACTGCGCTCTGGCAGGAGCAACGGCAACCACTACCACCAAAATGGAGATGGCAGCACAAGTTAGTCCGAAATGGCCGGCAGTCACGCGAATCGGATTCATGCATTTCTACCAATCAGTTTTCTACAAATCAGCGGGAATAAGCTTTACAATGGCACGCTTCACATGCGATCTCTAAATCGAGTCGAGAAAACAAGTCAGGAAATCTAGTCGAGGTACGCGCATGAAGTTCAGCCGATTTCGGACTCTAATCACAATTGCTACCGTCATTCTAGCAACATGTCTCGCCCTTCAAAGCCAGGACTCGGGTGAGGCCAAGCGCAAGATCATCATCGATCAGGACGCAGCCGGACCCGCCGGCACTGACCAGCAGGCGATCCTGCTGCTGATCCAGTCTCGGCAGGCGGAGGTCCTGGGCATCACCGTGGTGACGGGAGACGCATGGCTGACCGAAGAAGTTGCGCACACACTGCGCATGCTCGAACTGATAGGAAGAACCGACATTCCGGTCGTGCCCGGAGCCGAGTATCCGCTGGTTAGAACGAAAGAAGGCACCGAGCATTCGGAGGAGCGCTATGGCTACGTGGCGTGGCTGGGAGCGTGGACTCCGAAGTATTATCACGCGCCCCGCGATCTGGGCGCGATGCCGGAAGGGAAGCCGACGACCAAGGCCGCCGACGAAGATGCCGCCCACTTTCTGATTCGTATGGTGCATAAGTATCCACACGAAATCACAATCTATGAGGGCGGCCCAATGACAAATTTGGCGCTCGCCATTTCCATCGACCCTGAATTTCCCAGCCTGGCCAAGGAATTGGTGTTCATGGGCGGCAGTCTGAGCCCGCAGACTGATGATCCTGAATTCCAGAACACGCCGCGCCGCGAATTTAATTTGTGGTTCGATCCGGAAGCGGCCCACATTGTGCTGCGGTCGCCGTGGAAAAAGATGGTGTGCACCACGGTAGATATTTCGGTCAAGACGAGAATGACCAATGAGCTGATAGACAAGATCAAGGCCGGCACGTCGCCATCGCGGCACAGTACATCGGCAAGTACGCGCGCCTGCGGGGCAACTATAACTATCTGTGGGATGAACTCACGTCCGCAGCATGGCTCGATCCCAGCCTGATTACGAAGAAGGAAAATCGCTACATGGATGTCGACCTCGGCCGCGGCGCGGCCTACGGAGACACCCTCACCTGGTCAGATCTAGATAAACCGAAGCGCGAGGTGCAGCTCGGTGGAAATACAGGTCGATCTGGATACGGAGAAGTTCTACAAGATGTTTGTGGAGCTGCTGAGCGGACCTACGCCAGCCGCCAGAGCGGCCAACGCACTAGGAGGGCTTCTTCTTGCCTTTCTTCTTGCCGCCTTCTGGCATGCGGCGGCATCTTCGCTCCAGAAGCGGTGTCCCGTGCGATGGATGAAAACATCTTCCAGCGTCGGTTTACTCACGCTCAGCGACTGAATTTCTCCCGGGAAAGCTTCGACCACGTCGGGCACGAAGTGATGTCCATTCTCAATTTCGAGGCGGACGTGATTATCCATGACCGTTGCATCGACTTGAAACTTACTGCGAATGCGCTCGGCCAATGTCTGTGGGTCGCGCGCTTCGAGCAGGATGACGTCGCCGCCGATCTCGCGGGTCAGCGCCTCGGGCGTACCCAGCGCGACTAAATTTCCTTCATTCAAGATGGCGAGCCGATCGCAGCGTTCGGCTTCTTCCATCAGATGGGTTGTAACGATGATGGAGACACGCTCCTGGTCGCGCAGGATCTGAAGATATTGCCAAAGATCGTGGCGGGCGCCGGGATCCAGGCCAGTCGTGGGCTCGTCAAGCAGCAGAACCTCGGGATGGTGGAGCAAGCCCTTGGCGAGTTCGATGCGGCGCTGCATGCCTCCGGAGAAAGTTTCCACGCGATCGTTGCGGCGGTCGAGCAATCCGACGCGGGTCAGGATTTCTGTGATTCGTTTCTTGAGTTCGGAGCCACGCAGACCGTAGAGGTGTCCCTGATGCCAGAGGTTTTCGTAGGCGGTAAGCTTGAGATCGACGCTCTGCGCTTGAAAGACCACGCCAATATGCCGACGCAGTGCTTCGGGTTGGCGAACAGCGTCGAGGCCGGCGATCATAGCGCTGCCTGACGTCGGAACCATAAGCGTGGAAAGAATACGAAACAGAGTAGTCTTGCCGCTGCCGTTCGGTCCGAGCAGTCCGAAAAGCTCGGCGGGACGAACTTCGAAGGAGACGCCGTTAAGCGCGGTGCGGTCGTGATAGCGATGGACTAGATCACGAACGGCAATGATGGGCTTGCCCGCATGTTCCGCGGATGGAGCGGTGGGCGCAAGGTCGATGGCAGTTGAGTTCGAGGTCACAAGACATTCTACGCCGGGAGCGGGCCGATAATCATCTGGAGCGCCGATTCGTCCCAATGCGCATCCCTAGGCAGCGACCGGGTCCCGGCCGGGGACGCGCTCTTCAAAAGCTACGGGGACGTGGCGCCACACCTGGATAGCGAGAACAACAGTGGTCGCGAGAAGCAGCGCCCCGACGGCGACGTGGACGACGGTGGAGATGACCATGGGCAGTTCAGGTTGCGCCGCGTCTCTTCCCCACATGACGCGAGTAATGAAGGCGAGGAAGCCCAGGCAAAGTTGCGCCACCATTAAACCAAGCATGGCGATCGCAGGACGGCGAATCGCGTCGACCTGCGGGTAAGCGGAGATGGCGCGAATGGCGGTCCAGGAGAGCACCATGGCTACAGTCCCCGCGTTGATCACGTGCGGCCACCAACTCAAGCCATGGTGGCGGAACATGGCTCCGAGGATGAGTTGTACATACAGCACAAGAATCGAAAGCAGAGTCAGCGTGAACAGAGCAGGGCGACGCTGGTCGAATTCCGTGCGCGGTTGCTCTTCAACCCAGCGGGGGCCGGTGAAAACAGCGATCGCGACCGCGATACAAAAGAAAGTCTGCGCCACTGCCGCATGCGCGCTGGAGATCGGTGCGGGCAGAAGGAATATGACGGTCAGGCCGCCGAGGATTCCTTGTGTGATCACAGTGGCGAGAGCCGCCACCCCGAGGAGGCGCAACCAGCGACGCTTTTCAACCCGCCAGGTCCAGACGGCAAGGATGATTGTGAGCAAGCCTACGAATTCCGCGACCATGCGATGGCCATGTTCGTATTTCACTCCGCCGACCATGTGCGGCATTTTGTAGAAGGAACCGAAAGTCGTCGGCCAGTCAGGAACAGATAGGCCGGCGTCATTGCTGGTGACCAGCGCCCCGGCCACGATGAGTAGAAGAGTGGCGCAGGCGGTGAAGATGGCGAAGCGGTGCAATCCGCGATGATAGGGAATTTCGATGCCTTTCAGAATGGCCCCCGCAAAAACCGGCGATACAGCATTCGCGCGGCGTGTTTCGCAAAACGGATCAGTTTAGCAGAATGGGGACTGAAAGGGAGGTTTCGAGAAGAAAGTGGCAGTCTCTCAGTTCGAGTTTTTCTGCGGATTGGAGGTCTTGAAGAATGACCGCCAGTATGATTGGAAACGTGTTCCCGGTTGCACCATTAAGGCTACCCGCACTGTAACGCCAATTACGATGGCAGCCACCGCCAGAGCAGGACCAACAGGAGTGAACGCAGAAAGCAGATCAGGCATATGCGCCTCCACCCCACCATTATAGACCGCTTTCGCTTGGGCGAGGTACCAAACGGCGAGGGGCGATAGGGGTCAGATTGATGCGCCAGCAAACGGATTTAAGATGGTCACACCATCGATTTCGCGGCGATCTTGGAAATCCTCTGACAGAAGAACGCTGCAGCCAGCTTGTTGTGCAGTTCGCAGAATCAAGGCATCCCAAAAAGAAAACCCATGCAATCGATGTAAGTCGATCGCGGCGAGGACGTCGGAGACTTGAGGGACGGCTACATCTAGTTCGGCCAGCAATTCCAACTTGCGTCGAGCGATGCGGGGATCGACACCCAATTTTCGAGTTACGTTGACGAAATACTCCTGCAGGACTTGCAGGGAAATGACTCCAGTCCCCGCTCGCCGGTGTTCGGCCACGAGATCGCGCGAGCGGCGCTGCTTGACGGGTGCAGATTCGTCGTCGGCGTATAGCAGGACGTTGGTGTCGAAAAAGCTACGAGCGCTCATGAGCCTCGTCACGATTGAAGCGTTGGCCGTGCGAGTTGCCCGTACCAGACAGCCGCTCGAACTCCTCAATGCTGCGTTCGGCATCGTCTCCGCCAGCCAGCTTTTGCAGATAATCGCGGATTAACTGGTTGAGGCTCTTGCCGAGGGCTTCTGCCCGCTTTCGGGCGCGTTCCACGGTCTGCTCGTCGATAGAGAGTGTAACATTCATTAACACAGTATATGTGCGCAAGTACGCTGTGTCAATATGTACTAAGAGCCGAAAACTAAGGATTTCCAGCGATAGTCGCGGCACTTTGCGATTCGATCGCCTGAATAATGGCGTCGGCAAATTCCGAAGTCCCCGCGGTGCCCCCGACGTCCCGCGTAAGTTTGCTGCGATCGCGGTACACATCGTCGATAGCGTTACGGATCTTCAGGGCGGCGTCGTGCTCGCCGAGATGGCGCAGCATGAGCAGCGCCGATCGCAACACGGCCGTCGGATTCGCAATATTCTTTCCGGCTATATCAGGCGCGGAACCATGGACAGCCTCAAAGATCGCGCACTCGTGCCCGAAATTCGCGCCTGGGACCAGCCCAAGTCCGCCGACCAGTCCTGCGCACAAGTCGGAAAGAATGTCGCCGTAAAGATTTTCCATCAGCAGCATGTCGTACTGGTAGGGATTCATCACCAGCTGCATGCAGGTGTTGTCCACAATGTGCTCGCCATAGGTTATCTCCGGATACTCTTTCGAGACGTTGCGCGAACATCGGATGAATAATCCATCCGACATTTTCATGATGTTGGCTTTGTGGATGGAATGAATTTTCTTACGCTGGTTCTTGCGCGCGTACTCGAAAGCAAAACGCGAGACGCGGGTGGATGCCTTCTCGGTGATGATCTTCAGACTCTCGACCACTCCCGGAACAACTTCGTGTTCGATGCCGGAGTAAAGTCCTTCAGTATTCTCGCGCACGACGATCAGGTCCACGCCGGGATAGCGGGTCGGAATGTGCGGAAGATTGCGAATCGGCCGGAAGTTGGCGAAAAGTTCGAAGCGCTTGCGCAATTCGACATTGATGCTGGCAAACCCGCCGCCAATAGGCGTTGTGACGGGACCCTTCAATCCGACGCGGGTGCGCTCGATGGAATCGTTGAGCTCCTTGGGAATGTATTCGTGGTACTTCTCAAAAGCCTCAGCGCCAGCGGCGAAGCTTTCCCATTCAAACTTGACGCCAGTAGCTTCGAGCATGCGCACCGTCGCCTGGATGACCTCGGGACCGATGCCGTCGCCGGGAATAAGCGTTATTTTATGAGAAGGCATTGAGTCATTGAATCATTGAGGCATTGAATCATTATTGAGCGTTTGACGTTAAATGATTCAATGACTCAATCGCTCAATGACTAAATCAGATCTTCCCGGCCTTCCCCTTGGATTCGGGTGTGGCCTTGAGCAGGTCCTTCAGCTCGGCCATGAATTCCTGCACGTCTTTAAAGTCAAGATAGACCGAGGCGAACCTTACATACGCGACTTTGTCGTAGCGGCGCAGGCGGTTCATGATGAGCTCCCCGATCTCGCTCGTCTTGCGCTCGCGCTCGGCGGACTCGATCACGAAAGTCTCGGCTTCATTGACGATCTGTTCCAGTCGGCTGATCGGCACCGGACGCTTCTCGCAGGCACGCATCAGGCCGTTGAGCACTTTCTGGCGATCAAAGCGCTCGCGACGCCCGTCCTTTTTCACCACCATATAAGGGATTTCGTCGATGCGCTCGTAGGTGGTAAAGCGCTTCTCGCACTTCAGGCATTCGCGGCGGCGGCGAATGGAATCCGCCTCTTTGCTCTCGCGCGAATCCACGACTTTGTCATTTTCAAACCCGCAGAAGGGGCATTTCATGCGTTTGGGTTGCAGTTGGAACCAAAAATTATTGTAGCAGGCAATGCCGGAAGCAACGGTTTGACAGAGATCGCCCTGGCAAGTGACACCGGCGACTCAAATGGGCTATCGTGTCGGGACAAGCTTGTCCTCGAGGAGGTTCCGATGACCCACATCCACCAATCGTGCCCGGTCTGTACCCGCAGGAACATATTGAAGGCTGGCGTTTTGGCAGCCATCCCACTCGTTGTGCCGGTGTCGATTTTCGCCGACGAGCGACCCGGCACCGCAAACGGCGGCAGCGATCCGTATCCCGTTCCGTGGCTCGACAAGAACGGCAGCCACAATCAGCCCGCGGGAACGAACTTGGAACCCTCGCACATTTACCATTTCAAGGGACAAGTGGCCCGATGCAGCACCTTCACGGGCATAGGCACCGATAACAAAGGGAATCGAATCGCGTTTGGCAGTCCGACCACTGATTACGGGGTAATGCAGGGCGAGTACTGGAGCGCCCGAACCAAACAGGAAGGCACCTTTACCCACATATGACTCACTTTGTTTCAGGGACAGGCTGTCCCTGCCAACCAGATCCACGACTTCCATCCCCCGATCGCGCCCTCCGGACTTTACTGGGTAGTTCCGGTTCCGAAGGGGGGTCTGGATGTCAGTCCTGACGGGAACACGTTCACATTGCAGATGCAGAACGTCGCGGTGGTTGATCAGCCGCGGTGGCCGGCGTTGGACTCAATCGCCACTCCCGCGCGGATGAGTTTCAAGATGGTCTGGAAGTCAACTGGCGAGCCGTTGAAGTACGACGATGCGTCCAAGCATTTTCGGTTCACGGGCACCCGGGCCACCTGCCAACTTGAGGCAGAAGTCGAAGTTCCTGCCATCGGTTTTTCGTGGAAGTCTGACCCGCTCAATACGTCGAAGTGCGACTTCGCGATCATCGGCGAGGAGGTCAACGGCCGTTACTACGACGTTTAACAGACCAAACAATAGCTGGCGCATGAACCTGTTTTGAGTGGAATGCCAAGGGCCAATGAAGCGCGGAAGTTTCTAGGGAAGCATCCCCCGAACCGGAAAGCGACTGACTCTGACGACTCAGGTTGCTTCCTCAACCGTCGCGCCTTCCTCGGCTTGCTCCGTCTCGGCGGAAAGCTTTCTTAACGACAGGCGCTCGTGATGAGAGAGCACCAATCCGATAGGCACGACCGCGACAAACGTCACCACCCACAGCATGATGCCGCAACTGGCGGCGAGTTCCGGGGGCACATCGAAGATGCGGTGCAGCGTTGCGATGGTAGCTAGCTGGGATCCCCCTCCGATGCCGGGCAACTGGACTAGGGAGCCGATCATGCTTGCTCCCATGAGCACCAGCACCTGGGAGCGGTGAATATTCAGAATGGCCACGCCATAGGAGTGGGCCACTTCCTGGTAGGCCATGATGATCATGAACCACATCAGGAGCGAGAGCCCGATGAGGGCAATGAATGATAGCGGACTGTGGATGGTGTTCAATCCGCTGCGGAATTCCCGGACGCGGGCCGCAATCTTGTGTCCGAGGTTGGCGGCGAGGTGTGAGAAGCGACGCTCAATCAAATCGGCGATGCCTTCACCTTTCCAGTGGATGGCGGCCGCTCCGAGGGCAATGGCCGCGACCAGGGCTACCAGCAGAAAGCCGCCTTCGCGAAAACGGCTGTAAAAGGGAAGCGAACGCGGGCCAGCAGCCAGAAAGATTGCACTTACCAGCAAGATTGTGAAGGCCCCGATATCAAAGATGCGTTCGACGGCCCAGACTCCCAGCTGTGACGAGAAACTCAGGTCCTGGCGGCGGGCAATCAGGTAGGGGCGAATCAGTTCTCCGGGACGGCCTAGCAGTGCCAGACCGGTGAAGCCAATGATGGTGGGCGCAACCAGGCTGGCGGAGGAGGCCTCCGGGCGCACTGGACGCAGGAAGATCTTCCAGCGAATGGCGCGCACCACGTAGGAGAGGTAGATGATCACGATGCCATGTAGAATATGCCGCCACTTTTGCGGTCGAGTTTCGCGGAAGCGGGCCCAGTCGAAGTTCTGCCACGTGCGGAACTGCAAGTACACGAGCACGACCAGGACAACGAAAATTACCGCGTATGCTGCGTATTTTTTTTTATTCATGCGCTGCGAAGTCGCAGACAGGCAAACTTGCGGATAGCACAGCCCCACTTGAAGGTAAATGAGGAACAAAGAAGGGTCAACGTTGAGGCGATCAAGTTTCGACGATCAACGCTTTGACGATCGATGCTTTGACGATCAGCGTGGAGCGTCGGCCGCGACGGTTGTGGCTGCGGGTTTCGCGGCGTGGTGAGTAGGGGGAGAAGTTTTGCTCGTGACTATTACGGATTGGGCGACCTGTTTTTGTTTAGCTTCCTTTTCCTGAGCGATCTTCTTGGTGTTGTACTCGTGCACGATGCGCGCAACGTAGGCGCGCGTTTCGCGAAATGGAGGCACTCCCTGATACTGCTCGACGCGCTCCGGTCCGGCGTTGTAAGCAGCGAGCGCCTTGACCAGATCGAAATTGTAGCGCTCCAGAAGTTCGCGCAGATAGCGGCTTCCGCCGGTGACGTTAGCTTCGGGATCGAAGGCATCGTGCACGCCCAGTTGGTCGGCGGTCGACGGCATCAACTGCATGAGTCCGCGAGCGCCTTTGGGAGAAACGGCGCGCGAGTTGAATCCGCTTTCGGCATGAATCACGCTGTTCACCAGGTCGGGATCGAGGTGATATTCAGCGCTGGCGGAATTCACAACTTGATTCAAAGGAAGAGCAGATTTCGCAGAGCCGGATGAGACGGAAATCGCGGCGCGAGAACTTGCGGGAACTGACAACGACAAGTCCTTTTCGTAGCCCGTGATTTCTTCGCTGGGCACGTCGGTGAAACTGGAATCGTCAGCAGTGAAATAAAGGCGGGTGGTTGCTCCCATCACCATGCGATGCTCGTGTCGGATGCTGAAGCCGTTGCGCAGGATAGCCAACTCGGCCGCAGTCGCGGGACGCGCGAATAGCACTAAGGCAACCGCGCAGAAGAACGCGGCGAACTTCGCCGCAATTCGCGTAGCCGTCTCCGTCGCTAGTGGCTTCTCTTCAATCATCATTCTCGAATGGTCTTCGTCGAGCTGCTCACAGGCTGACCCCGATGGTCGGTCCGCGAACCAGTTCGATGGTCGTTTCGATCTCTTTTCCCTGGAGCACATGCTCGACAGCAGCCGTCACCCCGCTCTCCGCGTTCGAGCGGGTCAGCGTCCAGCCCCGGCCTCGCAGCTCTTCCGAGGCATTCCCCATGATAAATGGATGGCCGGCATAGGCCAGCATTTCAATGTCGTTATAGTTATCACCGATGGCCATGACCTGTTCGCGCGTAATCTGCCGGTAATTGGCCCAGCGCTCGAGCGCGTGTCCCTTGGAACACCCGGCATTGAGCACGTCAACGATCGAAAGATCGCGGCCAGGGTACTCGGTGCGTAGGACCGTGATGGGCAGGCCGCAGCCTCCAAGGACTTGCAGCGCGTGCTGCATCTTCGCAACCGGACCGCAGAACATGGCCTGCACCGGATCGGTGGTCAGAGCATTCTCCATCGGAACCACAAACTGGATGTACTGCTTGTTCTTCTCCAGCCAGCGCTGGATGCTGCCTTCCAACTCGTCCAAACGCTCGATCACGATGGTGCCCGAGGCATCGCCATGAAAACCGTTGCCGTCATCATTGCTGTCAAAGCTCTTGTCAAACGTTAGAACTGTCTGACCGCGAAATTCTTGCATCACGCCTAGAAGTTGGCGACAGGTTCCCTCAGGGAGCAGGTCGCGGTGGAAATTCTCTCCAGCAAGCGAACGGGTGATGGCGCCATTGGAACTGATGAGCCAGAGATCAAATCCGAGCTGCTGGGCAATAGGCAGCGCAAAGGCGTGGCGGCGTCCGGTGACCAGAATGACTTCGATGCCATCGGAGTGCGCGCGCCGGAGGGTGGCGAGGTCGGTTTCAGAAATCTTGAATTCAGGACTGAGCAGGGTGCCGTCAATATCAATGGCAATGAGACGAAGGGAATCGGCAGGCACAGACAATTTTAGCATTCGCTGGTGCGGCGACCGGCAACACCGCGCCAATCGGGGAGGACGCCCGCTTGAGGACGGGTGTCCCGGAAGGTCTCTTTTCAAAGCCTACGGCTGATAAATCTGCACATAGTTGTAGACGGTGTTGTTGGGCGGGACCGCGTAATTTCCGCCACCGACGCAGTACAGCTTACCCTTATAGACGGCGGAGCCAGGATCGGTCACAGTATTCGGCATGGCGGCCAGCGTCTTCCAGATGTTCTTCTTCAGGTTGAACGATTCGTTCAAGGTAACCGGGCCGTTGCCGCCAGTGTTGCCGTCGGAGACGATCAGGTTTGCGCCGACGGCACCGGCGCACGAGCCATTTCGCGCCGTGGGATCTGAGGCGAGGGAACTCCAGCTATTCGTCGCAATGTCGTAGGCTTCGTTGTCGCCGTTATCGCCGCCACTGGTGAAACCGCCGGCCGCGACGATCGTGGTTTTCGCGATCAATCCCGCCGAAATCTCCGACTTGCCATCCAGTAGTCCCGCCTCTTCCGTCCAGGAATCGGTTGCGGGATCGTAGGCTTCGACCGTGGTGAGGCGGGAGCCGCTGTTGTACCCGCCGATCGCGTAGATGATGTTCTTGGCGACCACCGCGGTTACACTGCACCTCGCGGTGGGCATCGCCGCTTTTGATGTCCACGTATTGGTCTTAGGGTCATAGGCCCACACGGTGTTGAACACCGACGGACCACCGTTGTTGCTTCCGCCGATTACATACAGGATGTTCTTCACCACGGCACCCGCCGCCTGGGCCGTCGCGTCCGGAATGGGAGCGCCGCTGCTCCAGCTATTCGTGACCGGGTTGTAAATCTGGTTGTCGGTCGAGGCCGGGCCGCCCGTGTATCCGCCAACTACATAGATTTTCCCTTTGACGACTCCGACCGCCGGCCAGTTAACAGACGTGGGCATCGCGGCCCCACTCGTCCAGATGTTATGAGTAACGTCCGGCACGGCTTTGGTGATGGCCTCTGACTGGGCTGCGGCCGGCAGCGCTGCCCCAACCAGAGCGAGCATCAGAATGAGCGGGGTGGCGAAGTTTCGGGTGGACCTAGTTCCTTCTATGACCATGGTTCTCCTCTTCTTAGAGTGTCAATTTAGATTTCGGGCGAAAGACAAGCTCGGTACTGGTGGTCGCCTAGGGCACAAGCGTGGAAACCGTCAGCGCCGCTAGAAAGCCGCGCTGCTCGCCCGCGTTTCCGCTGTCGGTGATGGTCATGCTCACGAGCGTCTGCTTTGCAAGCGCGGCTGGCAGTTCAAAAACTTGCGCGTCCAGACGCTGGCCGTCGCCATTTACCCAGGCATTAATGGTGGCGGATTGCCCCACGCCCCCGGGCAATTGGCACAAGATGCTATTCGTAGTGTTGCCGTTTTGGTTATAGTCGCGGATATTTGCGTTGCCGACGAGGTTGGCCGTCCAGGTAGCTCCGCCGCTGCCTATAAAAGTAACGCTGAGCAGACCCGATTGGCTCGTTCCCCAAAACGTGTTCATGAGGGTGTAGACCGTCTTAACTTTCGCGACGTTAATCGGAACCGTAACCGAGACCGTGCCGCTGCCGCCGTCGGCCTCGACGTCAGCCGACCAAAGGTTGTTCGCCGTCCCCTGCGCATTTCCCGGAATGAGGAAAGGAATACCATCGTAGGTTTGCTCACCAAAAGGGAACGTGGAGCAGTTGATAAAACCTCCTGAGGGAGCCCCGCACCAAGTAGTGTCGGCAACGGAAGAAATATCGATAGTCGTCAGTTTTGATTTTGCAGCTGCGTTCGCTAATCCTGCGCCAAGGCAAATCATCAGCATAAGAATTGAAATCTTGTGTCGCTTCATGATTCCTCCAAAATTGGTTGGCTTAGCTTTTTGTCGGAAAAACTTACCGGTGCCGATTTTCGAAGCCTCGATACTACGGTGCGGTAGTCGAAACCGTTACCGCCGCTAAAATGGCCCGCTGCACGTCCTCGTTCCCGCTGTCGGTGATGGTGATGCTCTCCAGCGTCTGCGTCGCAAACGCCGCTGGCAGCTCATAGATCTGCTCGTCCAGCCGCTGATCGCCCGAGCTGTTTGTCCAGGCATTGATCGTCGCGGATTGTCCCACTCCTCCCGGCAGCTGGCAGATGCAGGTATCTGTGTAACTGCCGTTGTTATAGTCGCGGACATTGACGCCACCGGTCAGATCGAAGGTCCAAGTGGCCCCGCCGCTCCCAGTGAAAGTGATACTGATGAGACCGGACTGCGTTGATCCCCACTCTGTATTCATGAGGGTGTAAACGGTTTTGACCTTGGCCACATTGACCGGAATGGTGATCGAAACCGTTCCGCCGCCTTGCCCGGCTGCATCCGACGCAAACCAGGCGGTGTCAACCGTCCCCTTCTTGTTGCCCAGGAGGGCGTAGGTCATGCCGTCGTAGTGCTTGGTGCCGTAGGGGAAAGTGGTGCAACCCATGAACGCGGGCTGGCCGCACCAGCTATTGTTGACGAAGGATGCGATGCTGATGGTCTTCTTGCCTGCGTTTGCCAATCCGGTGCCGAGGCAAAGGATCAGCAACAGGATTGAAAGATTGCGGATTTTCATTTTTCCTCCAAAGGTTTCCTAGGTGCTGCGTTGAGTCGCGTTCATTCGTTTCGCCTCTACAGGAATTCGGCGCGTAATAGAAGTCCACCGGGTTTACGGCTGATAAATTTGCACGTTGTTGTAAACGACCTGGTCGAACATACCTCCGCCAAAGCAATACATGCGCCCTCCTGATTCTGCGGAAGCAGCGGCGATCTGGATGCCCTCCGGCATGGGAGCAAGCGTCGTCCACGATTTCGTTTTTGGGTTGTAGGACTCATTAAGAGTGAGATTGCTTCCGTTATAGCCGCCAGCAACGTACAACTCCCCTTTGATGACCGCATAACAACCCACCTCGCGGGGCGTAGGGTCGGCCGCAAGTTCGGACCACGTATTCTTCTTGACGTTGTAACTTTCGTTGTTGCTGAGGTATTGCGAGCTGTTAGCTCCGTCCGCCGCCGCGATCGTTGCGCCCAGTTTACCCACCGCCTGCCATCCCGTCGGGACTAACAGAGGGGCTTCTTCGGTCCAAGTGTTGGTAGTGATGTTGTAGCTGGCGACGTTGCTTAAGTAGCCACTGGAATCCTGGCCACCCATGACATAAATAACGTCTTTGTCAGCGACTGCGGCGCCGGTTTGCGCGCTGAAGGGCATGGGGGTCAGCGTCGTCCAGGTATCGGTGGCGGGATCGTAGGATTCGGTAACGTTCAGAATCTCGGACCCGTTACTGCCTCCGAAGACATACAGAATTTTATTGACCACGGCATAAGCGACGTATCCGCGCGCTGCCGGGTCGGGAGCGCCAGTAGTCCAGGTGTTCGTCTTAATGTTGTAGATTTCATTGACACCGGTGAGAGCGTTGACGTAGTAGCCGCCGATGACATAGATGTATTTCCCAACGGCCGCGGCGGCAGCACCCATGCGGGCGGTGGGCATCGCCGCGCCGGTTGTCCATGTGTTGTGAGTGACCTCGGGGCTCTGGGCCGCGGCGACCGAAGCCGCCCCAGTTAATAAGAGCGACACAAACATCAAACGAAATGCAGCCTTCATTGTTTTTCTCCCGTACAAGCTTTTGGACACGAAGCAGTTGCGGTGATGTAGTTCATGAATTCCTCCTGCGAAGATCCGGCTTGTGCCTCCAACAGGTGTCGCCCCGCCGCTCCAGCTAGTCCTCGGCCGTGAACGCCTTCTTGCTTTGAGCGGTGCCGTTCGGAGTGGTGACCGCTATGAAACCGCTGGTGGCGCCCGCCGGAACCACCGCATCGATCAGCGTGCTTTCCACCGTGAACTTGGCGGGCACTCCGTTAAAACTCACGGCGGTGGCGTTCAGTAGGTTGTAGCCCCAGATGCTCACCTTTGCTCCTGCCTTGCCCTTCGCTGGCGAGAATTTCTCGACTGCCGGCAAGCCTGACGCCGTGGAGATGGCGTAGCTCATGACAAAGTCGCCGGTGTTGTCCTCATAACAGCTCGGCAGGCCGCTGCCATTGCAGGCGTCGGTGATGCCGAGATAAAGCGTCTTCGATCCGTTTGGAACATAAAACACCTGGACGTTTCCGCTGCCATCTCCGGTGAGTCCGTCACCAATGAAGAATAACTGCTGCAAGGTTGGCGATAGGGAGGGAAAGTCGGTGCCGATGGTGTTGAAGTCGAGCGTGGCGGGAGCATCGCCCTCAGGAGGGCCGGATTCGAATACACCCGTAACAAAGCCAAGGGTCGGAGCTTGAATGCCTGAGATAGATTCGTCGGACAGCACATTTGCGGAAACCCCAACCCCCACGCCGTCCGCATCGTTGTAGTTGTTGCCGCCGGTTATGGTGATACAGGGGGCCGTGCAACGTCCCTTTGTCTTGGTTCCGCCGTCGACCGCGAACGTCATCGATGTGCTGCCGGCGGGCAACTTGATGTGTTTCGGCAGGGCGCCAGTGTCGTCCGAGGTAGTCACTGACTTGTACCCAGCCCCGGAGATCTCATAGTTGGAGTCAACCTTCAAGGTTTGTGCTTGGGCCGGGCGAACTGCCCAGGCAAGAAAAATTGCGAGCACGGTGACTGCGAAAGCCGCCGCGACGATTTTCTCGTCCGTCCTAACGTCGGTGCGAACCATAGGTTCCCCCCTGGAAAGGGGTTAGGCCGAAACAGTTTCTGTGACCCTGCCCTATCCTCAGCGCATGATGCCGAGAGGTCTGGTCACCGTCAACGGACAACAACGGACATTAGCGGGCATTAGCGGACATTGGCGGACATTGGCGGACGGGCGGTGCTTGGTCCTCGCGCGGCGTCTTGAGATAAGGATCTCTTAGATGGACTGTCAGGATGGCCGTCGGGGACGGCGACGGTGGGCCGCTTTGGGCGATGTGCCCCTACACTAAAGACCTTACCTGTCATGCGCTATATTGTTGCTTCTAAATCGTTTCCAGGCGCAATCTTCTGCGTATGCGACAATCAGTTGCCACGGAGGCCATCCATGAAATTGAGATTTCTTCTGCTGTTCTTGACCCTGCTCCCTGTGTCCCTTCTCGCCCAGTCGCAAGAAACGGGCAAGCCTTTCGTGATCGAGTACTACTACAAGGCCAAGTGGGGACATGCCGACGAATTCCTCCAGCTCTTCAAAAAGAACCATTACCCGCTGCTGAAAAAACAGGTGGAAATGGGCCGCATGCTCAAGGTCTGGATGGACCAGCCGCGCTTCCACTCCACCGAAGACGGGCGCTGGGATTATCGCGTGACTATCGTGTTCAAGAACTCGGCCGCGGCAAATGAGCCGTTTGAGGAAGACACTCTAAAGAAGCAGCTTTGGCCCGACCAGGCCACCTATGCGAAGGAAGAGCAGCGGCGCTTTGAAATCCTCGATGGACACTGGGATGTGCCCATCAAGAACGTAGACCTGGACAGGAAGTAGATCCGGTTTTCACCCAAGCCGCCTCTTCAGGCCTTGTGTCCAAAATATTTCAACAAGACAGGCGATGTGCGTTAATATGCTGTGACTGTGAGTCGTGTAGCTATGAGTTCCAACTTCCCCGTTGTGAAATCTCGATGTCTACAGGATAAGAAAATGAGAAAGAATCACATACCCCTTCCTGGACCGGTTGCTCTTATCTGTGCGGCCGCGTTCTTGTTGTTCACAATCCCAGTATTTGCCCAGTCGCAACAGCTATCAACGCGTCATGTACGCCCAGAGGTTGCCAGTGGCGAGGCAAAGCTCATCGGAAAACTTCCGCCAACCGATACCCTGCGCTTCGACATTGTTATGCCGCTGCGTGATCGGACAGGGCTGCAAAGTTTCTTGCGCCAGCAATACGATCCTTCATCCGCGTTCTACCACCAGTTTCTTGCCCCCCAGGAATTTACCGCTCGTTTCGGCCCCAGTCAGGAAGACTGGAATACGTTGCTCGCCTTCGCGAAAGCGAACGGCTTTGAGGTCATCAGCGGAACCCGTGATGCCAGGGATCTAAGGCTCAGCGGCTCGGTGGCGAACATCGAGAAGGCCTTCCATGTGAGCATGGGCGTCTATCAGGACCCCAACAACGCAGACCGCACATTCTTTGCGGTGGACCGCGAGCCCTCCGCGGACCTGCCCTTCCAGCTATGGCACATCACCGGTTTGGATAACGATTCCAGGCCGCATCCGATGTACGTTAAGAAGAGCGACTACGCGCAGGCCCATGGGATCGATCCCGATAAGGTCGTATCTCATGCCACCACCGGCTCCGGGCCTTCGGCTTCTTTTTGGGTAGCGATATGCGCGCGGCCTACTACGGCGGAACGGCGCTCACCGGCACCGGCCAGAACATCGCCCTGTTCGAATTCGCGGGAACCGACTTGGCTGATCTGACCAAGTATTACAGCAACGTTGGCCAAACCGAACCTTACACTCCCACGCTCATTTCCACGGGTGGGTACAGCACAAGCTGCGTCGATAGCGGCGGCAGTAGCGCATGTGACGATACCGAGCAGACCCTCGACATGACGCAGGCGATGGGCATGGCCCCGGGCTCCACCATGCTCTATATGTATGTCTGCGGCAGCGTCAAAGCCAATGGATCAGGAACCATCAGCGATACTGCCTGCATCAGTGCGATGGTTACGACCACGGATGCTCCATTGTCCAAGCAGATCAGTTGCTCGTGGGGCTGGACACCGGCGGACCCCAGCACTCTCGACCCGTACTTTGAGCAGATGGCGTCTCAAGGCCAGAACTTCTTTGCCGCGTCAGGCGACAGTTCTGCCTGGTCGGCGTCGAATGAAGCCTGGCCTGCGGACGATGCGAACGTCGTCTCGGTCGGCGGCACGGACTTAACAACCAGCGGAGCGGCTGGCCCCTGGGCATCGGAAACCGCCTGGGCAGACAGCGGCGGCGGTATCTCACCGGATTCCATTCCGATCCCTTCCTGGCAGCAGCTCTCGGGCGTGATCACTTCGGCGAATAAAGGATCCACCACGTTACGGAACGGCCCAGACGTTTCGGCCAACGCGAATTTTACCTTTTACGTCTGCGCCGACCAAACCACCTGTACGGCGAACGACTATGGCGGAACCAGCTTTGCGGCTCCCATGTGGGCCGGCTATCTGGCTCTGGCCAATCAACAGGCGGCGGCCAATAGCGAGACGATCGGCTACATCAATCCGATCATCTACCCGGCTGCTCTGGGATCAAGCTACAGCACGCTTTTCCACGACGTCACCAGCGTCAGCTGCGGCACCTATTCGGCAATTACCGGCTACGATCTGTGCACCGGGTGGGGCAGTCCGAACACGAACGGCCTGATCAACCTGCTCGCTGGATCGGCAACGGCGAGCTTCACGCTCTCCGATTCGCCGAGCAGTCTGTCGATCACCCAGGGCAGCAACGGCACCAGCACCATCAGCGTGACCGATGTGGGCGGATTCACCGGCAGCGTAACGCTTGCCGCGTCTGGCCTGCCCAGCGGCGTGACGGCAACGTTCGGCACTAACCCCACGACCTCAACCAGCGTGCTCACGCTGACCGCAAGCGCCACGGCCACGACCGGAACCGCAACGGTGACCATCACCGGCACCTCCGGCAGTTTGGTCGCAACCACAACTCTTGCGCTAACAGTCAATGCCGCGGCGACGCCAAACTTCACCATTGGCGCCTCGCCCGCTTCTCTGACTGTAACGCAGGGCACCAACGGAACCAGCACCATCACCATCACCAGCGTGGACGCCTTCAGTTCCGCCACCACGCTCACCGCTACCGGCTTGCCCAGCGGCGTGACGGCCGCGTTCTCAACCAACCCTGTGACTCCGCCGGCGAACGGCAGCGCAACCTCGACACTGACGTTGACCGCTTCCGCAACCGCAACCGTCGGAGCCGCAACTGTAACCGTGACCGGAACTTCCGGCGCACTCACCCACAGCGCAACCATTGCCTTGACGGTGAATTCAGCGTCGGGAGCGCAAACCGCGGTATACAACTCCACGCTGAAGGCTCCAGAGTGCTCGACGGTTGGTACGTCGTGCGACTCGGGTCCATCCTTGCTGTTGGGACGCGGCACGATGAGCGGTGGCATCGAGACCAACCACCCCAATACCATCAACAACTCCTGCGCCGATGGCAACTCGGGAACCTTCCACTCCGACGAGTCCAACGACCGCATCGTAGTTACATCCTCCAGCGGCGCGTTAACGCACGCCACCACGGCAACAGTCGCGGCAACAGTTTGGGCCTGGAGCGGCTATACGTCCGACGCTCTCGACCTTTACTACGCAGCCAACGCCAACAGCCCCTCATGGGTCCTTGATCGAGACGATTGTGCCCACGAAGGCTGGAGCGCAGACCTTGTCCGCAACGTTCACGCTCCCGACCGGCAGCCTGCAAGCTGTCCGGGCGCAATTCCGCTATGAGGGAAGGGCATCCTCGTGCACCACGGGCTCCTACAACGATCATGACGACCTGGTCTTTGCCGTGCAATAAACGATCAGGCAGTGATGTGATCCTTCAACCCTTCGAGCCGGCTCCGCAAAAGGAGCCGGCTCGATTTTTCAGCGAAGCACAAAACCTCGCGGAGCAGTGCTCGGGTGGACCGTCGGGAGCCTGCCCAGAGCTGTCGTCGGCTGTCCCTAAGCGGCCTTGTGTTAAAGAATTGTGAATTCATCGACGGAATCTTTTATAGCTGTCATCAGAATTTGGAGTTAGACAGGTCTCACTTCTGCCGCTAGGCTAGATCATGGACAACTTAATCGGAGTTGAAGACTCACCTCTAGAATTACTCCACGAGATAGGCGGCCGGCTGGCGACAGCGGATGGATTTCACGATGTGCTGGACCGCGTTGTGGAGTTCGCCTCGGCGCTGGTGAAGTGCGATTCCTGCCTGATCTATGTGCTCGATGGCGACCACCTGGTCCTGCGGGCTTCGAAGAATGCGCATCCTGACGTTGTGGACCGGCTCAAACTGCGTGTGGGGCAGGGCATCACGGGCTGGGTGGCGGAACATCACGAACCGGTGGCGATTTCGGAAAAGGCGGCGCAAGATCCGCGCTTCCAGTTCTTCCATGAGCTGCCGGAGGATAGTTACGAAGCATTCCTCTCCGTGCCGCTGCTGTGCCGAGGCCGCGTGGTGGGAGCCATCAACCTGCAGCATCGGCGCCCGCACACGCACAAACCGAAGGAAATTCGCTTGATCTCGGCGATTGGATTCTTGGTGGGCGCGGAAATTGAATTGGCGCGCATGGAGGAAATCAACTCCAACCTTGCCTTCCAGTTACAGACTCGCAAAGTGGTCGAACGCGCCAAAGGGATTTTGCAACGCGAGCTGGGATTGAGCGAGGAACAAGCCTACCTCGCTCTTCAGCAACAGAGCCGGCAGAAACGCAAGGCGATGAAAGAAATTGCCGAGGCTGTCATTCTCGGCGAGGAAGTGAAGCAGCATTCCCGCCGGCGCGGAGTGGCCTAGACTCCTCGGCTACATTCAGTGCAAATCCCGCCCAATGCTTCCTAGATGCCGTTGAGGTAGTTTTCTTGCGGGTTCAGGCCCGTGTGTTTGCTAAAAGCTCGCCGAGTGAGAGAACATAACTAGTTTGCATACATCTCTCAGTCCCTACAAGGAAACAGCCAAAATATGGCGAAGCTGAAAAAGTCCCCCAAGGCAGTAAATGCGACAGCGAAAAAGGTGGCGCGAGTCGAGGTTAAGTCTTCAAGCAGAGGGAACACCGGACACGACAGCGCGATCGCGCCCGCCAAGGGCAAGCTGGGCGTGATGATTCCCGGTATGGGAGCGGTAGCGACAACATTTGTCGCGGGCGTGGAAGCGATACGGAAGGGAATTGCTCACCCCATCGGCTCGCTCACGCAGATGGGCACAATCCGCCTGGGAAAACGTACCGACGGCCGGTCTCCCAAAATCAAGGAGTTCGTTCCGCTCGCCGGCCTCAATGACTTGGTTTTCACCGGCTGGGACATTTTCGAGGACAACATGTACGCCGCCGCCCGTAACGCCGGCGTGCTGGAGCGCGACCTGCTCGACAAAGTGAAAGGACGCCTCAGCGCCATTACTCCGATGAAGGCCGTGTTCGATCACAACTACGTCAAGCGGATCGACGGGCCGAACGTAAAGAAAGGGAAGAACAAGCTCGACTTGGCCGAGCAGCTACGGCAAGACATCCGCGACTTCCGGAAGTCGAGTGGCGCCAGCCGCCTGATCACCATCTGGTGCGCTTCGACCGAGACTTTCATTGAGCCGAGCGCCGCTCACCAGAGCGTGAAAGCTCTCGAAAAAGCGATGAAAGAAAACGACGAAAACATTGCCCCGTCGATGATCTATGCCTACGCCTCTTTGATGGAGGGCGTGCCCTTTGCCAACGGAGCGCCGAACCTGACGGTAGACATACCGGCGATGCTCGAACTCGCGCGCGAGAGAGAAGTTCCCATCTGCGGCAAGGATTTCAAAACCGGTCAGACTTTGATAAAGACCGTGCTGGCCCCAGCTTTTAAGGCGCGGCTGCTCGGGGTAAGCGGATGGTATTCCACCAACATCCTGGGCAATCGCGACGGCGAAGTGCTCGACGATCCCGGGTCTTTCAAGACCAAGGAAGAATCCAAGCTCGGAGCGCTCGAGCATATTCTGCAGCCGGGTCTGTATCCGGAGCTTTATGGCAACATGTACCACAAGGTTCGCATCAACTATTACCCGCCGCGCGGCGACAACAAAGAAGGATGGGACAACATCGACATCTTCGGATGGCTAGGCTATCCCATGCAGATCAAAGTGGACTTTCTCTGTCGCGATTCGATTCTAGCGGCGCCGATCGTGCTCGATCTCGTGCTTTTCCTCGATCTGGCACAGCGTACTCCGGAACTCCGCCGCCTGGGAATCCAGGAGTGGCTAAGCTTCTACTTCAAGTCACCGATGACCGCGCCGGGGCTGTATCCCGAGCACGATTTGTTCATCCAGCTCATCAAGTTGAAGAACACTCTGCGGTATTTGAAGGGCGAAGAACTGATTACGCACCTGGGGTTGGAGTATTACGACTAGTTCGTGGAGCGCGGGCGGCCTCGCCCACGTTTCTCAGACTTCGTGAAGCTCACCACACTGTTCTGAGCAGTGAGCTGCGCCGTATGCGCTCATTTTTTGTAACGAGGGTGAGACCCTCGGCACGAGCCGTGGCGCCAATTATGCGGTCGGTCGGGATCGTGGGGATACTCCTCGGGAAATTGGGTCGCCAGGGCGGCAATCTCCGTCGTAATCGGCCGCGTCGTTACTCCTTCGAGAAATCGAAGTAGCGAGGTTTCGACCGTACCGTATCCTTGAATCCGTCCCGATGCAATCTGCCAAGCCACCTCGTAAGCAGTTATCGCTGACACCGCCAGACCATCGCCGCCGCGTGCGCGACGAATCGCCGAGGCTGCGGGTGTCGAAAGCCGCTTCGGGTCGGCAACCGCCCAGATCAGTACGTGGGAGTCGAGCAGAATCACGAGGACTCCCACTCGTCGATGGGCGATTCGATATCGCCGACCACCTTGAACACGCCCTTCAGCCGTCCGATGAAATCGTCCTTCGGATCTTCAACGGGCACCAGCTTGGCAATCGGCTTCCCGCGTTTGGTGATCACGAGCGGCTCGCGTTTGGAGCGGACATTCTCCATCAGTGCGAGGCAACGAGTTTTGAACTCTCCTGCGGCAATGGTCTTCATGGCCATATTATACCATACATGGTCATCTGGTAATGACCATTTGCAATTCGCGATCGAAATCTAGGTATCCATCTCATACGCCTTCTTCAACCAGCGCTTCACCTCGTCGTCAATATCGGCCTTGGACTTGATCTCGATCCGCCGCGTGATGCGGTCCTTCCTCTCATAGCCTCCGGTATCGATCAGACGCCTGGGAGTTTTCATGTTGCCCAAAGCAAATCCAAGATCGATGCGCGTATTCGTCGACGGCTTGATCTGCGCGAACACGTGATTGCGATAGAAGGGAACCATCGTCTTGCACGGACAAGCCTTCACGTCCTTGCCGAGAGAAAACCCAAGCCTCAGTAAGTGCTCATACAGCGGACGCAATGTGGCACGCGCGCCGGAGTACTGTGCCTCCACCCATTCGGCGGCGGTTTTCAGATACGCCTCCGGCGAGTCTTCCTCGGTACCTTTGCCGTCGGCGCGCTCCGCGATCCACGACGCCGCGTTCGTGCCCAGCTTGTGCTCTTTCTTCAGCCACTCGCGGCGCTCGTTCTCCTTCGGCGGCCCGGACTCTTTCGTAAGCGCGATCCACCCTTCGAGAGAACGTCCGGTCTTCACCGGCAGTTCTTGTATCCACTTTTGAACCTGGGCTACGCCAGGATGAACGGAATAGAAGTCGAGGGTTTTAGGGAGAGCGGACATGGAGTCTCCTTTCGGCCTGTCATGATACCGAATCGGGCGCCGCGCTCGCGATAGAATTCTCGGATGGGTAAGAACATCCCTGGTAAGAACCTCGCTGGCAAGAGCGTGCCTAGCAAGAAATCGAGAGTTGGACGCTCCGGCAGTGGACACAGCACGCGGGAACTGAAAATGCCGAAGAACCACTGCTTCGTCTGCGGCCCTAACAACCTTTACGGGATGCACCTGCGTTTCACCTACGACGAAGCGCGCAACTGCTTCGTCTGCCGCTTTCGCCTCGGCAAGCGCTACACCGGCCCGCCCGGACACTGCCACGGCGGCATCATCGCCACCATCCTCGATGAAGCCATGGGCAAGGTAAATAAACTGCGCGATGTGGTGGCGGTGACATCCGAGATGACCGTGAATTATCTGAAGCCAGTGCCGCTGAAAAAGCCGCTGCGCGTGGAATCCCGCGAAGTCGAGGTGAAGGGCCGCAAGCATATCAATATGGCTGAGATCCTCAACGAAAAGGGGGAAGTGCTGGCGCGCAGCCAGGGACTGTTTATAGCGATTGATGTCCAGCGCATGTTCGCCAAGTTCGCGCAGAAGTGAGGACATAACGAAAGCCGTGGCCTGACCCCAGCCGCAGAAACCCATCTTGCGATGTAAAATACTCTTTCGGGACGGATTTCCGGCTCACCGCATCGCCCGCCCGATCCAGAAAAGAGTTGACCTATGTCGCAAAATAACGGACACAACACCACCAGCCTCCGCCTGAAGACCGGCCTCGCCGAAATGCTCAAAGGCGGCGTGATCATGGACGTAACCACTGCGAAGCAGGCGGAGATCGCCGGGCGCGCCGGAGCAGTGGCCGTGATGGCTCTGGAGCGCGTCCCGGCCCAGATTCGCGCCGAAGGCGGAGTGGCGCGCATGGCCTCGCCCAAAATAATTCGCGAAATCATGGGGGCGGTGGATATCCCCGTCATGGCCAAGTGCCGCATCGGCCATTTTGCGGAGGCCCAAATCCTGCAAGAGCTGGGCGTCGATTTCATTGACGAGTCGGAAGTGCTGACGCCGGCCGACGAAGCGCATCACGTCGACAAGCACGCGTTTACGGTTCCGTTCGTATGCGGAGCGCGCAACCTGGGTGAGGCGCTGCGCCGCATAGCCGAAGGCGCAGCCATGATTCGCACCAAGGGCGAGGCCGGCACCGGAGACGTAGTCCACGCCGTCCGCCACATTCGCCAGATCGTGCTGGAGATGAAAATTCTCACCGTGCTAGGCGAAGAAGAACTCTACGCCAAAGCCAAAGAACACGGAGCGCCCTACGAACTGGTAAGGATGGTCGCGCGTAGACGGCAAGTTGCCCGTACCGAATTTCTCCGCCGGAGGAATCGCGACGCCGGCGGATGCGTCGCTAGTGATGCAGTTGGGAGCTGAAGCAGTATTCGTAGGCTCCGGCATCTTCATGAAGAACTCAACCGAATTCGCCGACCCCGTAGAAGCCGAGAAGCGTGCGAAGGCGATTGTGCAGGCGGCTACCCACTTCAAAGACCCTAAAGTTTTACTTGAAGTTAGCGAGGATCTGGTGGGAGCTATGAAGGGGCTGGCCGTGTCTACGCTTGATGAGTCGCAGATGCTGCAAACTCGGGGCTGGTAAACACCTTTCTGCACTTCCCTTCGAAAAGCAAAAGCCCCGCTAGTCAGGCGGGGCTCGAACAATTGCCAGTCGGTACGCTACTTGCCAAACACCATTATAACATCGCCAATCAAGTCCGATGCCTGTTACGAATTGTCGAGGGCCGTGCGGAGGACGACGGAGTCGAACCGTAATGGCTGACTAGGCCACTCGACTACTTGGCAAGTAACGTCCAGTACCCACTGGCAACGTCCTCCAGACGCGATCTGCCCTCGATCAGTATTGGACGTGCCGCAAATAACCGCAATCCCACGAAAGTAGACAAGCCCGCGGGTGGCTCTGGCTAAATGCTTCAGAAACTCAAAAGCCCCGCTAGTCAGGCGGGGCCAGGCAAAATTGCCAGTAAGTACGCTGTCTATCAAACACAGTCAGTATAACATAAGAAGCCTTGTGCCGAGTGGTCGTGCGGAGGACGACGGAATCGAACCGTAATGGCTGACTAGGCCACTCGACTGTTTGACGGACAGCGTCCAGTACCCACTGGCAACGTCCTCCAGACGCGGTCTATCTTCGAAGAGTATTGGGCGTGTCTGAAATGTACGCAAGCCCACGAAAGTAGATAGAGAAGGCAGAGATATCTCCTCAAGTAACTTGACTCAAGCGTGCCGGCCGCCGATACTGAAAGAGAGAGAGTGCCTTACGCTACGGTTTTTCTGAATGGCCCCGCTTCCGCGGGCCATTCGCGTTTTAGGCTGATCGGTTTTGCCACGTTAACCCAGTTACCGAAGACACCAACCATTCCTGAAAAATTATTGCGGCCATCTTTCCTCAGGCGCTACGCTGCCCGCATGACGACTGTCTCGAAGTATTTTGCCATCGTTCTCGTGCTCTCCGCCGTCGTGCTGGCGCAAAGCGCCTCCAAGAAGAGCCAGCCAAGCCCGCAAAGCGCGTCCAGCACTCCGGCCGCGTCAGGGAAAGGGAAAGGCCAAAAAGACGCGGCCGCCAAGGGCTCGGGACCACAGAGCAGCATGAGCGGCAATCACAAAGACATGATGATGAGCGTAGTGCCGACAAAAACCAGGGTTCGGGATCACATTCCGGCAACATGGTCGGCAATCACAAAGACGTCATGATGACCGTAGCTCCCGCGCCAGCCGCAGGCAGCAAGACGCAGCCGCCGGCGAGCCCCGCAGTTGCCCCCGCCACGAATCCAACGCCGACGCCGGACAAGCCCGCTCCGCCGAATCCACATTCTCAACGTTGAAGCTGGTTGGCGGCTTTCGAGACGTGGAAAACATGCCATTGCTTTGGCCGTTTCCCCCTCCGCTCTATCGGCGGATACGATAACCGCCATCGAAGCAAGAACGCCTACCCACGCTTGACACCCAGTCGCCCCGAGAGCATAATTAGCGCGATTTTGCCTCGCAAACTCCCCCCTCGAGGTAGCCCGAGCCCGGCCCTCCCAGATTGAGTCAGAGTTGGCCGGCTCTTCAAGTCGTAGCGCGACCTACGCATCGCGACTTAAGTTCTAACCTGTGGAGGCAATATGACGTCACGCCGCTTGGTTTCTCTGTTCGCCGTAGTCACCTTTGCCACGCTTCTGTTGATGCTTGCCGCGTCACAGCTGAATTCCGCGGTGCAGGCGTCTCCACAAAAAGAAGCGGCCCTGTTCCAGCATCCCCTGCAATACGCAGGGGGCGGTGAAGTCAGCCAGTCCGCCGTGATTGCTGACGTGAATGGCGACGGCATACCTGATGTGGTGGTCGCAAGCCAGAACGGGAGTAGCGATGGCTCGGTCGGAGTCCTGATCGGAATAGGTAACGGGAAATTCCAGCCGACGGTGTCTTACGATTCCGGCGGAGTTGAAGCCTGGGGGCTTGCTGTTGCCGACGTGAATGGTGACGGCAATCCGGACATTCTCGTTACCAACGTCCAGAGCAATTCCGTGGGAGTCCTCCTCGGTCATGGCGACGGAACTTTCGCCCCGGCGGTCACCTACAACGGTGGGGCTAGTTGCACGGTCTCCGTAGCGGATGTAAACGGAGACGGTAAGCCTGATCTCATCACCGGCAACACGGATGTGCTGTTGGGGAACGGCGACGGCACTTTCCAGACTGCCAAGAATTATGGGCCATTTGGACAGTTTGCGACGTTGGCCGATGTGAATGGGGACGGCAAACTGGACATCGTTGGGGTCGGGGGTATGAGCGGCGTGGGCGTGCTCCTGGGCAACGGGGACGGCACCTTCCAGAGTCCGGTCACCTACTCCAGCGGAACCTTCTTCAACTCGGTGGCCGTCGGCGATTTGAACGCCGATGGCCGGCCCGACATCGCGGTCACCACTCCTTGCGCGGGCGGGGTATGCAACGGCGACGGTCAAGTCTCGGTCTTGTTCGGCAATGGCGATGGAACCTTCCAGGCGGCAATCACCTATGACTCCGGCGCAAAATTCGCTCAGGCCGTGGCCATAGCAGACGTCGATGGAGACGGCAATGCCGACGTGATCGTGGGGAACGCTTGCGAACCCAAGAAGAATGGCTGCGCAAGCCATGGCGAGCTCGAGTTCCTGTTAGGCGAGGGCAACGGAAATTTCCAGGCTCCGCGGACCTTCCTTACACCGGGAGCGGTCGCGTCGATCGCGATGGCTGATGTCAATGGCGGAAGGCCTGACCTGATTTTGGCGGGCGATGGAACCGCTATCATGGCGCTGTACGGCAATCTTGTCCCCTCCGCAACCAAGCTCACGACCTCCCCGAATCCGTCTAGAGTCAGCCAGACGGTGACCCTCACCGCCACTATTACTCCTTCGCTCGGCGTGGACCAGGGCGGAGAAACCGTCGATTTTTATGACGGTACGACCCTCATCGGCAGCGGGACGACTTTCCACGGCATCGCAACGCTCACAACAGCGTTTTCGACCACTGGCACTCACAAGCTGAAAGCCGAATTCCCGAAGAACACCGCTTTCGACAAGAGCATCGGCAAGGCGAACCAGTCGGTGGACGCGGGCGGGAACTAGGAAGTCGGTAGTATCCTTGATTTTTAATGGCTCCGGCGTACCCGGAGCCATTTGTATTTGTGGAGAAGGATGGGGTTGGTGCCGAGCTCCGCGCAGCTTCTGCCGTTGATCGCCCGCTGCATTTCAATTGACATAAGAATTCACGTGATGAATGCTTGCATCAGTGCAGAAAGAGGAACATTGGTGAAGTCCGGATGTAAACCTAAGTCTCATGCATTCAAGACTTTGCCTTTAAAGTGCTTGAAATGAATACTTTGCGGAACTATGCCCTACCAGGGCGTGCATTATCAAGGCTTTAGCGAAATAGGGGGTGGGGGGTACCCCCGCCCTGAGCAACGCCTGCCATGAAGATAGGAGTTCTAGCTCTCCAGGGCGATTTCGACGCCCACCGCCGCCGGCTCGAGGAGCTGGGTGCGGAAGTTGTCCTCGTCAGAAAGCCTGAGCAACTGCAAGAGATTGACGGCCTGGTTATTCCCGGCGGCGAGTCAGGCACATTCCTAAAACTCCTCGGTGAAGATGGATTCGCGAAGCTCAAAGATTTCGTCCGCGCGAAGCCGACCTTCGGCACCTGCGCGGGATGCATTCTGCTGGCAACCGAAGTTGAAAATCCAAAACAGGCCGGCTTGGGCGCGCTCGACATCACCGTGCGCCGTAACGCTTACGGACGCCAGATCGACAGCTCTATCCGCGAAGGGCGATTTCTCAATGAGCCCATCGAGATGGTCTTCATCCGCGCTCCGAAGATCGAACGCGTGGGCACGGACGTGGAAGTGATCGCGACTGAAGGCAAAGACCCAGTGCTGGTGCGCAAAGGCAAAACGCTGGCGGCGACGTTCCATCCTGAACTGAGCGACGACCGGCGCATTCACCAATATTTTCTGGAGTTGGTAGAGAAGGGAAAACGTTCGGGGGAGTGAAAACAGTGCCGAGATGATCTCAGCAAGACGGAATCAGTCGCCCAGGTGACGCCGAATCAAAGCAGCCAGTCCGACCAAACCGCCTCCAAGCAAGGCCAGCAGACCGGGTTCTGGGAAGACCGAGGATTTTACGACGGCAGGCGCGGCAAAAGAATTCGTAGCCAAGATCAGGACAAGCAGGACGACAGGGCCCAGGGTTCGCACGGTGACTCCTCGCTCCAATCAGTCGCAAATTGCTTTCCAACCGGCCGATTTTAACGATTAATTCAAACAGCGCTTTTTTCGGCCAATTTGTCACTAAAATGTAACGTGACCTGTGGTTTTCGAAAGCCGAGCTGCTCGCCATGTGCAGCGGTTTGCACAGTTTTGCCACTGATCCGCACATTTCGGGTCGCCCATTTCGGGCGCGGGGCGCGGGGTTTGGACGGCGCTGTGGGGATTGTCGGTGCGGCGGAATTTATGGAAATCGGGCGATCTGAAGGCCATGGGTTTAGATGGCCCGATCACCCGATGGTCAGATGACCCGATTCACATCAGTTGGTCGATCTTCGCCGCCAGAATGAAATCCGACTCAGTCAGCCCGTTCACCGCATGGGTCCAAGTCGTGATCTCGACCTTGCCCCATCCCAGCAGAATGTCGGGATGATGTCCCTGCTCCTCGGCGACTTCGCCGACTCGATTCACGAATGCCAGGGCAGACTTAAAGTCGGGGAACTTGAAGGCGCGCACGAGATGATGCTCGTCGATGATCTTCCACTGCGCGGGATCGGCCAGTTGACCATGAAGCTCGGCAAGATTTGCTCCCTTTGAGCGACGGCACTCCGCCGCGGCAGGGAACACAGTTCGATCGGCAAGCATAAGCAGATCCAGATCGAGCCAATTAGAACGGAATATCTTCATCGGTAATCGGAGAGCTTCCAGCAGGCACGTGCTCCGGTTCGGGCGCGCTCTGGTCGAAGTTGTTGCCGCCTCCGGATGCCGAGGCCGAAACATCCGCGCGAACTGCCAGCGTACTCGCCGCCACCGCCGCCTTCGCCGCGTCCGCCGAGCAACACCAGATCGTTGGCCACGACTTCAGTCATGTATTTCTTCTGGCCAGAGGTCTTGTCGTCCCAGGAGCGGGTCTGCAGTCGGCCTTCGATGTAGACTTTGCCGCCTTTTTTCAGATACTCGCCGGCAATCTCCGCCAGTCGCTGCCAGAGGACGACGTTGTGCCACTCGGTGCGGTCCTGCCACTGGCCGTCTTTGCCTTTGAAGCGCTCGTTGGTCGCCAATGTGATCTTCGCTACCGGCGTGCCTTGCGGCGTGAACTTTACTTCGGGATCCTTGCCAAGGTTTCCAATCAGGATGACTTTGTTTACGCTTTTCATGGGCGTGGGCTCCTTCGAGAACGCTGACCTTCAAGACGCTCACTATAGCAGAATTGGGTACCCAGAAGTCGGTGTCGCCCGTACTACAAATATGTGATGAATCGGGACAACTTTTCTATCCGGAAATCTGAAACAGCATCAGGTAAACGATCACGCCCGTGACCGAAACGAAGAGCCACAGGGGAAACGTCCAGCGCGCAATGGCCCGATGCCGGTCAAACTGTCCACGCAATCCACGGCTCAGTGTAATCAGCACCATCGGCACGATGCAGATTGCCAGAATCGTGTGCGGGATGAGGATGGTGAAGTAGAGAGTCCGAATCCATCCCGTGCCGCGAAAATATACGATGCCGCCATGATGGGGCCAGTGGTAGTACACGTAGGACACGAGGAAGACGGAAGAGGTTGCGAATGCAGCGATCATCACCGCGCGGTGCGCCGCCACCTTACCGCGCGCGATGAGCGCGCGTCCGGTAACCAGCAGCACCGCGCTCGCTCCGTTGAGCGTCGCATTGATCTTGGGGAAAATTGAGTAATCCGTCATGGGAGAAATTTATTTGTACGGGGAACGGAAGGCTTTAGCAAGGTCAGAGGTGAGAGGTCAGATTTCAGAGGTAAAGAGCAGGCTCGGGTTTTACCTCTGCGATCTGACCTCTGACCTCTCACCTCTCGCTCCGCTTGCGTATAGAATATGGACACGATGTCTGATGTGGCGAGCCCGCAGCCGCCGAACCCCGCGCCCGTGCGAGAATCCGACGCAACAGAATCTGGCGCGCACCCGCTGCCGGTAGTGGCCGTCTGGGCGCGCGATCTGCTGGTTTCGCTCGCCATCTCCGCTTTCATCATTATCTTTCTCTACCAGCCGGTGAAGGTCGAAGGCACCAGCATGATGCCCGGTCTCGAAGACCAGGAGCGCATCTTCGTCAACAAGTTCGTCTATCGCTGGGAGCCCATCCAGCGCGGCGACATCGTCGTCTTCCGCTATCCGCGCGACACTACGAAGAGCTACATCAAGCGCGTTATCGGAACAGCCGGTGACCGCATCCGCATCGAAAACGGACAAGTCTATGTGAACGGCGAGGCGCTCGACGAAGACTACGTTCCCAGCGATTACGCGGACGCCCGCTCCTATGGCGAAGTGGTGGTGCCGTCGAACAGTTATTTCGTCCTCGGCGACCACCGCACCATGTCGAACGACAGCCGCGACTTCGGCCCGGTAAACGAGCGCTTCATCTACGGCAAAGCCGTCTTTGGATATTGGCCGATGGAGAAGCTGGGACGGCTGCGGTGAAATGAGTCACAGTCTTGAGTGCGCCCAGTCAAGTCGGACAGCTTCCATAATTTAACTGTCTCGTCATTGGCGATGTCCTGCCGGAGCCACCCGAGGTGGCCAGCCCCATAGATCACGAGAATCCTTTCGTTCGGAGATTCGACCAGCTTGACGATGTTGCTATAAATGCGAATATTTCTTTGGTACCAGGCTGCCAGCAGGTCCGGTCCAGCATAGTCAGCAGGATCTCCGTAGGGCACGATGGAGTAATAAAGGGCGACGTCTTTTGCCACTCTCGCGTCGGAATTCATGTACTCCAACATCTCTAGCACGGTGTGCGATTGCAAGAAATTATCCTGCTCCTTCACCATTGTGCCCCAGCCCGCAGTGATGGCGTCGAGCTTCTCAGCGCGGCCGTTCGCTTTTGCGTAGTTGACCACCCGTTGCATCGGGAAATCACCTTCCTCATCGACCGGGTAGACGGCGTGATGGCCAAGCTCCTTTGCCAGCCGGTATGCAATTTGATTGGTCTCGTTGCGCGACAGCGTGTACTTTCCCGCGAGGTAGTCGGAGTATTCTTGCTTCACCCGCTCGCTCCCGGTATCGGCTTCAATCGCAATCTTGGTCGGACGAAACCTTTTCAAAACTTCGATGAGCTGCGCGACTTCCTGCTGGCGTTTCGGCGATAGGACGTCGTCAGCTTTCATGTTGTAGATATCGCGCCCCGGGTTCGACATGTGATACGTCCCGAGCACCAAAATCTCCGGACGTGCCTCCGATTGGGCCCAGGCAGCTGTCGATATTGCCACCACCGCGAGAATCAGAGAAATCTTCCTCATACACCCTCCGCGCCTAGCTACGAACCGCTGCTGGGAAAAGTTCCATGATCCCGCAAAGCTCGAAACTGAGACCTTTCTTTGGGAGCCCATCCAGCGTGGCGATATCGTCGTTTTTCGCTATCCGCGCGACACTACGAAGAGTTACATCAAACGCGTTATTGGAACAGCCGGCGACCGCATCCCCATCGATAACGGACAAGTCTATGTGAACGGCGAAGCGCTCGACGAAGACTACGTCCCCAGCGATTACGCGGACGCCCGCTCCTACAGCGAAATCGTGGTCCCCTCGAACAGCTACTTCGTCCTCGGCGACCATCGCAGCATGTCCAACGACAGCCGCGACTTCGGCACCGTAAACGAACGCTACATCTACGGCAAAGCCGTCTTCGGATATTGGCCGATGGAGAAGCTGGGCAGATTGCGGTGAAGCTTTTCGCAAACGCATTGAACTAAATCCGGTTTCATCGTATCTTGAGGCCATGGAAGTCCAATTCACCCCCGACCTGCAAGCCCGCCTCGCGCAGCGCGCGGTCCAGCAGGGCGTCAAGCTGAATGACGTCGTGCAGGACGTAGTGGCACGTTACTTCGAGGAGGAAGACCGCTTCGTCGAAGCTGTAAAACGGGGCGAAGCCGCCTTGGAGCGGGGCGAAATTCTGACCCATGAACAAGTCGGCGAGCGGCTTCGGCGCTTTCTGCAACCTTGATGGAACTCTTTTGGTCTTTGCCAGCAGCCGAGGACCTGGAACGCATCTGCGCCTGGATAGAGCGCGACAACCCGGAAGCCGCAAGACGCGTCGCGAAGATCATCTACGACGGTTGTGGTCAGTTGAAGGATTTTCCCGCCATGGGACGAATCAGCAGTCGCATGAACGGACGGCGAGAACTGGCGTTTCCGCCGCTGCCCTACATCGCCGTGTATCAGATTAAGGAAAACGCGGTCGAAATCTCACGGATTTTTCACGGGGCGCAGGATTGGCCTTAGAGTCGACGAGCGCTACACCTACGGCAAAGCCGTGTTCGGATATTGGCCGGATGGAGAAGCTGGGGCGGCTGCGGTAGAGTTGTGGAACGAACAAGCGCAGTGGGTGGCGGCGTGAAACGATTCCACATTTGGTTCTGGTCAGTCTGGTCGGTGATCATGGCGGTGCAAGCCATTCGTTCTGTCATGTGGGCTGTCCACGAGCCTCGAGTTGGATGGAAGATCATATGGCTCATCGTGTGTCTGGTGTACGCTCTTTTTTCCTACGGCTCTGTCCAGATTGTTCGCGGGGCATTGCGCCAGCGCCGCAGAACGGGTGGAAGTTCAAACTGAGCCCTTTGCTTTTCCGCTTTGCCCCGCAACTCTCTCTGTTAGAATCTCTAAAATCCACTCCCAGGAGTTGCAATGCAAGCTACGCTTGCCCTCGAAGACGGCAGAGTCTTCCGAGGCAAAGGCTACGGCGCTAAAGGCGAGTGCTCCGGCGAAGTTGTTTTTAATACTTCCATTACCGGCTACCAGGAAATTTTCACCGACCCCTCCTACGCCGGACAGATCGTCGTCCTGACCAACCCTGAAATCGGAAACTACGGCACCAACCCCGAAGACAACGAAGCCGTGCGCCCCTACATCGAGGGGCTGATCGTGCGCGAGTTTTCGAAAGTCAGTTCCAACTGGCGCTCGCAGCAGGTCACCGACGAGTTCATGGAGCAGTTCAAGATTCCGGTGCTGGCCGATATCGACACGCGCGCGCTGGTACGCCATCTGCGCGACCAACGGCGTGATGCGCGGCGTGATCTCGACCCTCGAAGACGACACCGACAAGCTCGTTGCCAAGGCGCGAGCGATTCCAAAAATGGATGGCCAGGATCTCGCCAAAGTCGTCTCCACCAACCACACCTATGTCTGGGAGACGGGCGAGCGCTCGCACCTGCCCGACGAAATCGTCGGAGTGAAAGACGAGCCGGCGCGCTTCCATGTAGTCGCCTACGACTTCGGCATCAAGCAGAACATCCTGCGCAAGCTGCGCGGAGAAGGCTGCAAAGTGACGGTGGTTCCGGCGCAGACGACCGCCGAAGACGTGCTTGCTCTGAAGCCCGACGGAGTATTTCTGTCAAACGGCCCCGGCGATCCCGAGCCTTGCACCTACGCGGTCGATAACATTCGGCGCCTGATGGGGCGGCAGCCGATCTTCGGAATCTGCCTGGGCCATCAGCTCACGGGCATCGCGCTCGGCGGCAAAACCTTCAAACTGAAATTCGGCCATCACGGCGGAAACCATCCGGTGAAGCAGTTGGCCAGCGGCAAGATCGAGATCACCGCCCACAACCATAACTTCGCCGTCGATCCCGATTCGCTGCCGCAAAGCGAAGTTGAACTGACGCACATGGATCTGAACGACTCGACGCTGGAAGGCATGCGGCATCGGAATCTGCCGCTGTTCACGGTGCAGTACCATCCGGAAGCGGCGCCGGGGCCGCATGACTCGCACTATCTGTTTAAGGATTTTGTGAAGATGATGGAGGAGTGCAAGCGGTGAGGCCAGTCAGACAATAGTTCAGGACTGCGTGATCTCGCGCTGTGTGCGCAGGATTTCCGGCGTGCGACCGCAGGACAACGGCGTTAGCTGGCCGAGATCAGAAGCATTGTTAGCGCACAGGTTGTTGAAGGACTCTGAGGACATCGCAGACGCGCAGGTCACAGTGTCACTCTATCGCGCCAGTGCGAAACTCTATTCAACAGTCCGGACTGCGAGGCTCAGCTC
Organism: uncultured Acidobacteriaceae bacterium; assembly: GCA_963826845.1. Classification (GTDB taxonomy): domain Bacteria; phylum Acidobacteriota; class Terriglobia; order Terriglobales; family Acidobacteriaceae; genus Acidiflorens. The sequence goes on along the minus strand of CAWGYS010000010.1, from coordinate 33,524 downwards.
GATCCTGTGGAAGACGTGACGAGTCGGAAGCGAATGCTGGACAATTATGCATTGACCGGCGTATCGTAAAGCGAATTCGCTTCACAACGCGGTCACGTCCACTGGTATCGCGAAACGAATCGAAGTGGCGTGCAACTAAGCGCGATTGACGCGTCGACAACGAAGTGCATCGCTTTGAGCGCTGGGGACAGCACCAAAGATTGCTTGGTGATCGAAGCCGTGCAATACCGACATGTCATGACGTCAGTCGAAGCTAGAACTGTCCTGAGAGGCCGAACGGCAAATACGGCTTTCATCCGCAGCACGGCTTGCAATCAAAGCTGACTTCAGGCGGACTAAAGCCTGAATGATCGTGACGGACAGCTCGATGCAAGCCGCGAACAAAGTGAGTCAAACGCATAAATGCCCAAACGAACTGACATCTCGAAAATCCTGATCCTCGGCTCCGGCCCCATCGTCATCGGCCAGTCCGCCGAGTTCGACTACTCCGGCACGCAAGCCTGCAAGGCGCTCAAGTCCGAGGGCTTTGAAGTTGTGCTCGCCAACTCGAACCCGGCCACCATCATGACCGATCCCGAGTCGGCCGACCGCACTTACATCGAGCCGCTCACCCGCGAATATCTCGAAGAGATCATTCGCGTCGAGCGCGAAATGGCGCCCAGCGCGGGCTTTGCCATTCTGCCGACCGTTGGCGGACAGACCGCGCTCAACCTCGCCATTGAACTCGCCGACAGCGGCGTGCTCGAAAAATACAACGTGCATCTGATCGGCGCGCAGATCAGCGCCATCAAGAAGGCCGAAGACCGCCTGTTTTTCAAAGATGCCATGCAGCGCATCGGCCTCGACGTGCCGAAATCGGCGCTGGTCAACAATCTGAAAGACGGCGTCGAGTTCGCCGGCAAAATCGGATTCCCGGTCATCATTCGTCCGTCGTTCACGCTCGGCGGCACCGGCGGCGGCATCGCCTACAACCGCGAAGAACTGATGGAAGTGCTCGCCCGCGGCCTCGACCTCTCGCCCGTGCACGAGTGCCTGATCGAAGAATCCGTGCTCGGCTGGAAAGAATACGAACTCGAGGTGATGCGCGACACCAAAGACAACGTCATCATCATCTGCTCGATTGAAAATTTCGACCCCATGGGCGTGCATACCGGCGACTCCATCACCGTCGCCCCGGCGCAAACGCTCACCGACCGCGAATATCAGATGATGCGCGATGCCTCGATTGCCGTGATTCGCGAGATCGGCGTCGAAACCGGCGGATCGAATATCCAGTTCGGCGTGAATCCTTCGACCGGACGCATGGTGGTCATCGAGATGAACCCGCGCGTCTCGCGGTCGTCGGCGCTGGCCTCAAAAGCCACCGGATTTCCGATCGCGAAAATTGCCGCCAAGCTAGCCGTCGGCTATACGCTCGACGAAATTCCCAACGACATCACGCGCAAGACTCCGGCGTGCTTCGAGCCCACGCTCGACTACGTGGTCGTCAAGATTCCGAAGTGGCAGTTTGAAAAATTTCCCGGCGCCGACGAATCGCTCGGACCGCAGATGAAATCGGTCGGCGAAGTGATGGCCATCGGCCGCACATTTCAAAGAAGCGCTGCAGAAAGGAATCCGCTCGCTCGACACCGGCAAAAACGTCGGCTCCGAAAAAATCGAGCCGAAGATTCTGACGCAGCGCCTGGTCACGCCGCATCCCGAGCGCCTGACCTATGTGCACTACGCCATGCGCCAGGGCCACACCATCAAGCAAATTGCGAAGATGACGTCGATCGATCCCGTGGTTCCTCTACCAGCTCAAAGAAATTAACGACATGCAACTTGAGCTGGAAAAGCATCCGATGGAATCGATCCCGACCGAGGTCCTGCGCGAAGCCAAGCGCATGGGCTTCTCCGACGGCCGGCTCGCCGGCACCTGGCGTCTGGACGGCAAAGGCGGCCAGGAAAAAGTTCGCCACTTCCGCAAGAAGCACGGCCTCAAGCCGGTCTACAAGCGCGTGGATACCTGCGCCGCCGAATTCGAAAGCTACACTCCGTATCTCTACTCCACCTACGAAGAAGAAGACGAGGCCGCGCCCACCGCGAAGAAGAAAGTCGTCATTCTCGGCTCCGGGCCCGAACCGCATCGGGCAGGGAATTGAATTCGATTACTGCTGCTGCCACGCCAGCTACGCGCTGCGCGAAGATGGTTACGAAACCATCATGATCAACTGCAATCCCGAGACGGTTTCGACCGATTACGACACCAGCGACCGCCTCTACTTCGAGCCGCTCACGCTTGAAGACGTGTTCGCCGTCTGCGAGCACGAAGCCTCCGGCGGCGCGCCGGTCGGCGTGATCGTGCAGTTTGGCGGACAGACGCCGCTGAATCTTTCGCTGCCGCTCAAGGCCGCGGGCGTCAACATCATCGGCACCACGCCCGAATCCATCGATCTCGCAGAGGACCGCAAGCGCTTCGGCAAGTTGCTCGAAGAACTCGATATCCCGCAAGCTCCCGGAGCCATGGTCGCCTCGGTCGAAGAGGCGGTCGAAGCCGCCAAGAAGATCGGATTCCCGGTGCTGGTGCGTCCTTCCTATGTGCTCGGAGGCCGCGCCATGGTCATCGCCTACGATGAAGACACGATTCAGCAATACATGAAGCAGGCAGTCGAGTATTCGCAAGATCGTCCCATCCTCATCGATAAATTTCTGGAAGACGCGATTGAAGTCGACGTGGACGCGCTTTCCGATGGCGAGGACGTCGTGATCGGCGGCATCATGCAGCATATCGAGGAAGCCGGCATCCACTCCGGCGACTCGTCGTGCGTGTTGCCCGCGGTTGATATTCCCGAAGCGCTGCTCAAGCGCATGCGCGAATACACGTTCAAGCTGGCGCGCGCTCTCAAAGTGATTGGCCTGATGAACGTTCAATTTGCGATTCCGCGCGCCCACGCCACGAACGGCAATCACGAAGCGAAAGTCTATGTACTCGAAGTGAACCCGCGCGCCTCACGCACCGTGCCCTTTGTTTCAAAAGCTACGGGCGTGCCCATGGCGAAGATTGCCGCGCGCCTCATGACCGGCCGCAAGCTGCGCGAATTCCTCCCCGAAAATGTCGAGCGCGGGACGGACCTCGACACCGGCCGCGGCTTCTATGTGAAATCGCCGGTCTTTCCCTGGTCGAAATTTCCCGGCGTTGACACCGTTCTCGGCCCCGAAATGCGCTCCACCGGAGAAGTCATGGGCATCGCCGACAATTTCGGCGAAGCCTTTGCCAAGGCGCAAATTGCCGCCGGCCAGAAATTGCCGACAAAAGGCACGGTCTTCATCAGCGTCACCGACCATGACAAGCCGCACGTGGTCGAGGTCGCGCGCCGCTTTGTCGACATGGGATTCAAACTCGTCGCCACGCATGGCACCGCCGATATTCTGGAAGAAGCCGGCCTTGACGGTCGATCGCGTCTACAAGGTAAAAGAAGGCCGCCCGAACGCCGTGGACCTGATCAAAGCCGATCGCATCCAGCTGATCGTCAACACGCCGCAAGGCCCCGATCCTTACTTCGACGAAAAAGCGATTCGCCGCGCCGCCGTCACCGGCCGCATCACGACCATCACTACGCTCTCCGCAGCCCGAGCCGCCGCCGAAGGCATCTCCGCCCTGCAGCGCGGAGAAGTGCGCGTGCAAGCTTTGCAGGCGCTGCACGCGGAACGGATCGCTGCCAAGTAGCCGACGCACGAGCGAATGCGCCGACCAACAACTGAGGTACACCATGCTCTTATCCGGAATCTTCCCGCCCATCACGACGCCGTTCTATCCCGACGGCGAGGTCTATTACAAGAAGATCGAATCGAATGTCGAGCGCTACTCGCGCACGCCGGTTGCGGGCATCGTCGTCCAGGGCTCTACCGGCGAGGCGATTCTGCTCTCCGATCAGGAACGTCGCGATGTGCTGAAAACCGCGCTCGCCGCCGCCGCGCCCAATAAAGTTATGATCGCAGGCACCGGCATCGAGTCCGCGACTGAAACTCTGCGGCTCACCGAATACGCCGCCGAACTCGGCTATGACGCCGCCATGGTGCGCACTCCGCACTACTACAAGAAGCAGATGCTGCCGGCGAACCTGCTTGCTTTCTATCGCACTGTTGCCGACCGCTCCGCGCTGCCGATTATCATCTACAACTTCCCGCAGGCCACGGGATACGATATCCCCGCTGAAGTCGTGATCGAACTCGCCGGCCATCCGCAACATCATCGCCATCAAGGAATCGAGCGGCAACCTCGACAAAGTGAAAGCCATGGTCGAGGGCACGCGCCATGTGAAAAGACAGGCCACAGTGACAGAAACCTTCGAGGCGGTAACGCCGCGCATGATCAAGGCCGCAGTGGCCGAGAGCGATAAACAGAGCAGGGAACTGGTCAGCATCGCCGCGTTGACAGCGACTGCGGCGGAAGCGCCGTTGCACCCGGCGGCATCGACGCCATCATCGAGCGCGGTAACGGTCGTTGGAAAACTGAAGACACGGCAGAAAGAAGTCGGCTTCCAGGTCATGGTCGGCGCCGCGCACCAACTCGAACCCTCGCTCGGACTGGGAGCGGTCGGCGCCATTCTGGCTTTCGCATGTCCCGCGCCCATGGCGTGTTACGAAATCTACGCCGCCCTCAAAGACGGCGACAGTGCGCTCGCCCGCGAAAAACAAGAGCGCGTGAAACCAGCCGCCCAGCGCGTAGTCGGCGATCTCGGGCGTCCCCGGCGTGAAGTACGCGATGGATCTCAACGGCTACTATGGAGGTCCGGCGCGGCTGCCGTTTCTGCCACTCTCCGGCGAGCAGAAAGCCGAGATCGAGAAGTTGATGGCGGGAATCAAGAGCTAAGTTTTCCTGAATATTCCGTGGAACTACTGCTGTTGTGTTCAGGTGCATCGCCGTTCTATACTTAGAACGAACGTTCGAACGCATGGCCACCTCCCCCACAACTCGCGCGCCCCGAACGCCGCAGCAGAGCGCTCAGCCGCACGCCCGCTACCCGCTTCGACCGCCGCCTCGGCCACATTCTCGACCATGCCACCGAAGTCTTCTGCGAGAAAGGATACGAAGGCGCATCCATGCGCGACCTCTCTCGCGCCACCGGCATGTCGCTGGCAGGGCTTTATCACTACTTCGAATCCAAAGAGCGCCTGCTGTTTCTGGTTCAGAAGCACACTTTCACCACCATTCTCGAAAAACTCAAAAGCCAGCTTGACGATGTCACCGATCCCGAGCAGCGCATCCGCATCTTCATCCTGAATCATCTGGAATATTTTGTGAGCAATCAGCAGGGGCTGAAAGTGCTCTCGCACGAAGATGAGTCTCTGAAGAACGGGCTGAGCTCCGAGATCGCCGGCATCAAGCGCGAGTACTACCGCATCTGCCTCGGACTGATGGAAGATCTTCGGACGCAAGCGCGGCCTCGACTTCAATGCACGCACCGCGGTCATGAGCCTGTTCGGCATGATCAACTGGATCTACACCTGGTACAACCCGCGCGTCGACGGCAATGCCGAAGCGCTCGCCGAGCGCATGGGAAACATTGTTCTTAACGGAATTGTGCACGGCGGCAAGCCGCGCAAAAAGACTTAACCGCGAAATCATTAAAGGAGCAATCTATGGCGACAACGACGCAGCCGGCTACCGGCGAAACCACCAAGCAACTCATCAACTATCGCACCGATGCCGGCGTGGCCGTGATCGAGATGAACGATCCTCCGGCCAATACCTACACCTATGAGATGAACCGCCAGCTCGACGAGGCCATCCTCAAGGCGCGCATGGATAACGATGTCTACGTGATCGTGCTCACCGGTGTTGGCGACAAGTTTTTCTCCGCCGGCGCGAACATCAAGATGCTGGCCTCGGTCGATCCGACCTTCAAGTATTACTTCTGCCTGCACGCGAACGAAACGCTGCTGCGCCTCGAGCACACGCCGAAGCTGGTGATCGCCGCCATCAATGGCCATTGCGTCGGCGGAGGCCTCGAAATCGCCATGGCTGCCGACCTGCGAATCGCCCGCAAAGACGCGGGCAAGATCGGCCTGCCCGAAGTCAACCTCGGCGTGCTCCCCGGCACCGGCGGCACGCAGCGCCTGTCGCGCCTGGTCGGGAAGAGCAAAGCCATCGAACTGATGATCACCGGCAACACTTTCTCTTTCGAAGAAGCGCAGGAGTTCGGCATCGTCAACGACATTTTCGAGCGCGACGGCTTCATGGAGAACATCATGGAGTACGCGCGCCAGTTCACGCCGCCGAATAAAGCCGCAAAAGCCGTAGGACGCATCAAGCGCGCCGTGCAGACGGGCTGGGAAATTCCGATGGAATCGGCGTTGGCCGTCGAGCGCGAGAACCAGCAGATTCTTTTCCAGAGCGAAGACGCCAAAGAAGGCCTGGCCGCTTATGTGGAGAAGCGTCCGGCGATATTTAAAGCGAAATAAAACTGGCACTTAGCATTTAGCACTTAGCCTTAGCTTAAGGCAAAGTGCGGTTGCTGATTGCTAAATGCTAAGTGCCGCAGCGGCCCGACCGCGGAATTAGGATTAACACCATGCCAGGCAAAGTAGCGAAAATCGGAAGCTTCAGCGAATGGGTTGGAATCTTCAACGAGTGGCGCAAGGAAGTGGGCGTCAACAAAGATGACGTTGAGGCCTTCCATTTCGACACGCTCTACGGCGCGATCGAGACCGACGAGATCCAGTTCGGCTCCTACAAAGGCCGCAACAAGTGGGAGAACCTGCGCCAGGTGCCGACGCAGCAGATGCGGGACGCGCTCATGAACATGATCATCTACCAGGGCGACACCGAATTTGCCAGCGTCGAGCAGCAGCGCAACCTGTTCGCAACCGCGCCCACGGAATACGACCGCCGCGCCATCACCCGTGTCATGATCGAAGAGATGCGCCACGGCTGGCAGATGTGCGCGCTGCTTATCGACTTCTTCGGATCGTCCGGCAAGGTGGAAGCGCAGAAAATGCTGGAGCGCCGCGCGTTCGAGAACAAGCGCCTGCTGGGCACTTTTAACGTCGATGTCGACAACTGGCTCGACTTCTTCACCTACACCGATTTCGTCGACCGCGACGGGAAATTCCAGCTGCAGATGCTGAAGTATTCATCGTTCGCGCCCCTCGGACGCTCGACCTCGTACATGCTGCGCGAAGAAGCTTTCCACATGGGAACCGGCCACGATGGCCTGCGCCGCGTGGTCGAAGCGGGAGTGATCCCGCGCTGGCTGCTGCAGAAATATTTGAACAAGTGGATTTCGAGTTCGTTCGATCTTTTCGGCACCGACCATTCTTCCTCGGCGCACTGGGCCTATGTCTGGGGAATTAAGGGCCGCTACGACGAGCTGCAAAACGACAAGGCCGCCGACCTCGACGATCTGAACGACTACAACCGCCATTTATATCGGGAGGAGGTAGCTGGATTGGTTGAGCGGCTGAATACGTTTCTGAAGCCAGGCGAGAAGAAGTTCTACACGCCTGACATTCACTTCAACCGCAGTATCGGACGCTGGGCAGGGCAGAAGTATCACTGCGAAACCGGCGAACCTCTGGATGATCGCGCCTATGAGCAGCATTGTGAAGAGAATCTGCCGAGCGCCAAGGATAAAGAGTTGCTGCTCGACATCATCCGCAACGAGAAGAAGTGGATCAAGGAAAAAGAAGGCGCGCGCGATCCGCTGTCAACGATAACGGAGCCGCGCAAGTCGGCGATTAATATTTGACACGTGTAGGGCGGACACTCTTGTCCGCCCACACTGAACGGACCACGGAGGCAATTCCCGCTTCCCCTGTGGTAGAGATTTACTTCTGAAGATGGCGACCGCCTCGACAACTCGGCTCAAAGTTGGAATCGACGCGCCCGTCGCTCGCATTACTCTGTGCAACCCTCCGCTGAACGTCATCGACCTCCGGATGGCGCTAGAGTTGCATCAGGCGCTAGCTGAAATCGAATCCCGCACCGACATTTCGACGATTGTTCTTCAGGGCAGCGCTCGCGCATTCTCCGCCGGGGTGGATATTAAAGCTCATCTCCCCGAACAGATTCACGAGATGCTCGCCGCTTTTCATGCGGTGATTCGGGCAATTGTGGCTTCACGCACCGTCACCATTGCCGCAGTCCGTGGCGTTTGCCTCGGCGGTGGCGCGGAACTGGCCGCGGTCTGCGACATGGTTTACACCGCCCGCAATACCCGATGGGGATTTCCTGAAATCAAGCTGGCAAGCTTTCCTCCGGTCGCGGCCGTGGCGCTGGCCGCGCTCATCGGCCAGAAGCGTGCGTCTGAGCTCATTCTTACTGCGCGCGAGTTTTCCGGGGACGAAGCCGCGGCGATGGGCTTGGCTACCCGATCCGTAGCGGCAGAAAAACTCGAATCGGCCGTTAAGGGGACGCTCGCTGAACTCCGTGAGCTGAGCCCGGTGGCGCTTCTCCACGCCAAAAAAGCGATCTATGCGTGGGATGCGATTCATTTCGACAAGGGGCTGGCCCGGGCCGAAAAGGTTTATCTCGATGAACTCATCTCGACCGCAGACGCGCGCGAGGGTATTATTGCCTTCCTCGATAAACGGGCCCCGAAATGGACAGGCAAATAGAAAACGTGCAGGCTGAGGTTGGAAGGAAGACCGATACCGGACTAAGGTCAACGACCGCGACGAAGCGGCCTTACGCCTCCGGCCACCTGATGTGCCGCACTCCTCTGTGGGGCGTGGCGGGCTTTCTCGCCTGTGCCTACTTCACGTGGGTTTCGTTTACTCACGTCACTCGCCAGGTGTACGACTGGCCGCACGACCTCTGGACGGCTGCGACTTACCTGGTATGGATCATCCTGCTTCTTGGACTAGCGCTCGACACGCGCTGCCGGCGCGAGCGTCTGTTCTTCGGCGTGCTCGTCATCAATTTTGCGATCGGCTGTAGCTTGACGTTGTGGTACAACATTCCGTCCGCCGATGTGCGCATCGCTCGCATCGGAACCGGCGCGCTCTGGGCACTGGCCGCGCTAGTGAGTTTGACGACACTCGGAAGAGCGCCTGATGCGCAAGACAAGAGTCCGAGATAAAGATGATCCGGGGATCGCGTGGTTTTCCTGAGACCTGACACCTAAGACCCAGCTCTTTATGGATTTCGAAATCTCTCCCGGCCAAGTCAAGTCGCTGCAGCAAGGCGGGGAAGCATTTACGTTGCTTGATGTGCGCGAGGCATGGGAGTACGAAGCCTCCCGCATCGAGGGGGCAAAACATATTCCCATGGGCGACATGCCGACGCGTGCTCATCAGGAACTCGACCCCGACGATCACATCGTAGTCATGTGCCATCACGGTGTGCGCTCCTTGACCGTCACCAACTGGCTGCGTCAGCAAGGATACGACAAAGTTCAGTCCATGCGCGGCGGGATCGACGACTGGGCGCGGACGGTGGATCCGAAAGTGCCATTGTACTGAGGCAGCTCTTAGCGATTAGCCTTTGGCACTTAGCTACAACGAAAACCTTCGCGCCGGCAACGATCGGCAACAACACTGAGAATAATAACCGAGAACAGCTCTTGATCACTGACTGCCACATCCACATCGGGCCGATCCATCTCTTCAAGCCGCAGGCGCTCGAACTGATGAGGCGCAAACGCGCCAACTTCGATGAGATCGTCGAATATTCCAGCTCGCCCAAGTCTTTCCTCGGATATCTCGATCGTTGCGGCGTTGACCGCGCCGCATTGATCAACTACGTCGCGCCGGAAGTGATCGGCTTCACCTCCGAGGTCAACCAGTTCGTTGCGGATTATGCGAAGTACGATCCCAAGCGCCTGATCTCCTGTGGCAGTCTGCATCCGCGGCATACCACCAACATCATGGCGGATGTCGAGCACATTCTGCGCCTCGGCCTGCGCATGATCAAGATTCACCCGCCGCATCAACTCCTGTTTCCGAACGACTATCTGCACGGGGTGAAGGAACTGGAGATTATCTACCGGGCGGCCGAAGCGAACGGTATTCCGGTCATGTTCCACACCGGAACGTCGATTTTCCCCGGTGCGCGCAACAAATACGGCGACCCGATCTACGTGGACGACGTTGCGGTCGATTTCCCCAAACTAAAAATTCTGCTGGCGCACGGCGGCCGTCCGCTATGGATGCAAACTGCATTCTTTCTCATCCGCCGTCACCCGAACGTCTATCTCGATATCAGCGGGATTCCGCCAAAGACACTGCTGACGTATTTTCCGCGACTCGACGAAATAGCCCACAAGACGCTGTTTGGCACCGACTGGCCTGGTCCCGGCGTTCCGGACGTCAAGCGAAATCTCGACGAGTTCAAGGCTCTGCCCATGAGCGCAGAGATGCGCGAGCAGATTTTGAGCAAGACGGCGGCCTCGCTCTGGCCGGAATAGACGCGACTAACGAACGCTAGCATGTTTCCGTGTCAGTCCCTCGCTGGAAAGCGTCACCGCGTTGGCGTATAAAAGAAGGTTGCCTTGTGCTCTTTTATTGCGCCGAGCGCAACTAAAGTCCATCCGCACCGCCAGCGAGGAACCATGTCCAGCGTCACCAGCCTGCACTCGCCCAAGGGACTCGAAGGGGTGGTCGCCACCACCTCGAGCATCTGCTACATCGACGGTGACGAGGGTATCCTCGCCTATCGCGGCTACGACATCCACGATTTGGCCGACCACTCTACCTTTGAGGAAGTCTGCTACCTGCTCTGGTTCGGACATTTGCCAAACGCCGCGGAACTCGAGTCTCTGGCCCGGCGCATGGCCGAAGAACGCAAGCTGGATGCAGCAATCATCTCGCTCTTGCGGTCGGCACCGAAACACTCGCTGCCCATGGATGTGTTGCGCACGGCGGTTTCGGCGCTGTCATTTTACGATCCGGAAAACGGCCGCAGCAGTACTGATCACGATGCCAACATCAACAAGGCGATTCGCCTGACCTCGCAGCTCGCCATGATCGTGGCGAACTATGATCGCATCCGCAAAGGCAAGCCGCTGGTGGAGCCCGATCGATCGCTTTCGCACGCGGCGAACTTCCTGCTCATGTTGAACGGCGTCCCACCGTCCAAGACCGCCGAGCGCGCTCTGGACATCGCACTTATTCTGCACGCCGACCATGAGCTGAACGCTTCGACCTTCGCGGCGCGGGTGACGGCGGCAACGCTTTCGGATATTCACTCCGCGGTAACCTCCGCCATCGGCACGCTCAAGGGACCGCTGCACGGTGGCGCCAACGAAGCTGTCTTTAAGATCCTGGGGGAAATCGATACGAGCGGCGTCGACCCAGTCGAGTATGTCAAAGCCTTGCTTGCCCAGAAGAAGAAAATCCCTGGCTTCGGACACCGCGTGTATCACACCGAAGACCCGCGAGCTACGCATCTGCGGCAAATGTCCCACGATCTGGGCGAGGCCAGCCGCGAGCCCAAATGGTTCGACTACTCGCAGAAAATTGAAGGGTTCGTAAAGGCCGACAAGAAGCTCAACGCCAATGTGGACTTCTACTCCGCATCCACCTACCGTACGCTGGGCATCGACGTCGACCTGTTCACGCCCATCTTCGCAGTTTCTCGCGTCGGAGGATGGACAGCGCACGTCATCGAACAGCTCGACGATAACCGGCTAATCCGGCCGCGTGCCGATTACATCGGGCCGGTCTATCCACAGAAATACGTGGCCATAGACAAGCGGTAGCCCACCGCTACAAGTCACGCCGGTACAAATCAAGTATGACTTCGCGAATTGAAACGAAGCCGCCAACCGATCTTCCGCCCTCCACGCTCCGTACGCCTTCGATATGGTCGAGCGACATTGCAATTTTGATTTATGTTGCCTTGGGAACCGTCCTCGTCCAGCTCCTGGCCGGCGGACGCTTCGGATTTCACCGCGACGAACTGGCCACACTCGACGACGCGCGCCATTTGGCCTGGGGCTACATCGCTTATCCTCCAATCACGCCCTTCTTTGGTCGCTTATCTCTGACACTTTTCGGAACCTCGCTCCTCGGCTTCCGCTTCTTCGCCGCGCTGGCCCAGGCTGCGTCGGTAGTTCTCACCGCCCTGATGGCGCGCGACCTCGGCGGTGGTCGAGGCGCCCAGCTCGTCGCTGCGGCTGCGGCCGTCCCATTTTGCCTGGCCAGCGGCGCGCTTATGCAGTATGTCGCGTTCGACTACCTGCTCTGGGTGCTCACAGCTTATTTCGTGGTTCGCCTGCTGAAGTCGCAAGATCCGCGTTGGTGGCTCGCCATCGGCACGTCAATCGGCCTCGGGATGATGGCGAAATACACGATGGGCTTTTTTACCATCGGAATTGTGGTGGGCGTGCTGCTGACGAAAACCCGGCGGCACCTCGCCAGCAAATGGCTTTGGATTGGCGTTGCCTTGTCCATTCTGGTTTTTCTGCCCAACCTCATCTGGCAAATCCAGCATCATTTCATCTCGCTCGATTTTCTGCATCACATCCACGAGCGCGATGTCCGCATCGGCCGGACCAAGGGCTTCCTTCCCGACCAACTCAAACTCACTCTTCTGGCCTTTCCGCTCTGGCTCGCCGGGCTCTACTTTTATCTGTTATCGAAGGCCGGCAGCCGCTTCCGTATGCTGGGCTGGATGTATGTCGTCCCACTGGTGCTCTTCATACTCGCGAAGGGACGTGGATACTACATGGGAGCGGCGTATCCCATGCTCTATGCCGCGGGCAGCGTGTGGGGCGAACAGCGCTTGCGCTCCTTCAGCCGAATCGGCGCTTCTTGCGTGCGAACGCTGGCCTGGGCAGCCCTTGCCACGGACATACTCCTCGTCGGAGCCATCGTAATTCCGCCGGCTCCGGTCAACTCGGCGCTCTGGAAATTTGCCAGCAAGCGCAACGGCGATCTCCTGGAAGAACTAGGCTGGCCGGAACTGGTCCAGACCGTCGCCCAAATAAGGGATTCGCTGCCCGCCGAAGACCGCGCTCACCTCGGTATCATGGCAGGCAATTATGGTGAGGCTGGCGCTATCAATTTGTATGGTCCGCGCTATGGACTGCCCTCGGCGATCAGCGGCGTTAACTCGTTTTGGCAGCGCGGGTATGGAAATCCACCACCAGAGACGCTGATTGTGGTCGGCCTTTCACACAGCTTTCTGGAACGCAACTTCGCCAACTGCCAAATAGCCGGGCATACTCCGAACCCTTACGGTGTAGAGAACGAAGAAACCAGCGACCATCCAGACATTTACGTGTGCCGTGGACTGCGCCAATCTTGGCCCGACTTCTGGAAAGACTTTCAGTACTACGGGTAACCGTGGTTGCCAGGAACCTTCGGCCGACTCGGCCGACCATGCGCGACCTGCAAGCTTTCTGCCGCATCCCCAATGGTCCCTGTACTCCGGTTATTTGCTTGACCTTTCGGATTTGCCCTATCGTCGTAACCAAGCGCGCGGTTACCTGCGGTGCCCCCCACTCGCGCTGTACTGGGTCGTCTCCCTCAGGCGACGCCATTTTCAAGGTGGTGTGTATGAAGTACCTGTTTCGCCTCTTCGCACTTATCGTGATCGTTCTGGCACCGGCGCTGTCTGCCGCTCAAGGCGGTTATCAAGTTATCTCCGTTGAAGACGGGGGCACTATCAAAGGAACCGTGAAATGGCAGGGAGCCGTGCCTCACCTCATGCCCTCCGATATCAACAAAGACCCGCAGGTTTGCGATCCGCTCGGCCAGAAGCACCGTGACCTCGAACGGCTGGTCGTCGGCTCAAACGGTGGCGTGGCCAATACAGTCGTGTTTCTCCGCAACATCACGCGGGGCAAGGCTATGGATTTGCCCGCGTCGCGTCGCTTTCTCAACCAGAAGACCTGCCGTTACGAGCCGCACGTTCTGCTCGTGCCGGTGCAAGCGACTCTAACCGTGAAGAGCAAGGATCCCCTGCTGCATACCGTACAAATGTCCGGCAGCGCTGACTACAATCTCCCCTTTACTACAGAAGGCCAGGAGATCAGCCGTCCCATGAACCGCGAAGGTACTGTCAGCCTGCGCTGTAACGTGCATCCCTGGATGAATGGCGAAATGATAGTGGCCAAGAATCCCTACTATGCTGTGACCGACCAGGATGGCAACTTCGAACTTACCGAGGTCCCGCCCGGCGATTACGAAATCGTTGCCTGGCACGAAGGATGGAGAGTGGTCGGCGAGAACGCGCTCTATGATATTGCGACCCAAGTCCGCGTGAAGCGTCCTATTTTCGCCGATCCTATCGTCTGGAGTAAATCGGTAACAGTGCTTCCGCATCAGGCGGCAGACGTAAATTTCACCCTCGGCGAGCACGCGCCGCAAGTAGCTCAGGGACACTGATTTCGGAACATTGATTTCGGCCTCCGGCCATCGGCAGAGACGCGGCTTACCGCGTCTCCCGCCGCATCCAAAGACAAAGCAAGCTCCGTTTCTACCTTCCTATACCGAACCCGCCCGCAAAGTCAGTACAATGGAAGCAGCATGATGCGGCGCGTCTATCTCGACAACAACGCCACGACTCCGATACTTCCCGAGGTGCTGGAGGCGATGCTTCCTTACTTTGGCGAGCATTTTGGCAACGCGTCGTCCATCCACCATCACGGACAAGAGACGCGGGGCGCCGTGGAGCGAGCGCGCCAATCGGTGGCGGCGCTGCTAGGCTGTCGCGCCTCCGAGGTCGTGTTTACCAGCGGCGGTACCGAAGGCGACAATCTGGCAATCTTCGGGACGGTGCGGGACGGAGACCACGTCATCACCTCGACCGTCGAGCATCACGCCGTGCTCAACGCCTGCAAGCATCTAGCGGCAGGCGACTGCGAAGTCACCTACCTTCCAGTGGATGGCCGTGGCTTGGTGGATCCGGTCGATGTGCAGCGTGCGATCCGTCCCAATACGAAATTGATCACCATCATGTTCGCCAACAATGAAACTGGCGTCCTGCAACCCGTGGCAGAGATTGGAAAGATTGCTGCAGAAGCCGACGTTTATTTTCACACCGATGCCGTGCAGGCAGCGGGGAAGATTCCGATCAAGGTCGACGAAATGGGATGCGACCTGCTCACCATCTCCGGCCACAAGTTTCACGCGCCGCAAGGGGTTGGGGCGCTATATGTCCGCAAGGGAACTCAGTTGCAGCCGCTGCTCTACGGTGGCAGTCACGAACGGTCGCGTCGCGCCGGGACGGAGAACGTCCCCGGCATTGTAGGTTTAGCCAAGGCAGTCGAATCGGCGCTCGCGGGCTTCGAATGTGGCGACGATGCAACAATGGCAGTCGCGCGCGACCGACTGGAAAGGGAACTGCTCGAAATCGAAGCCACCGGATTAAACGGCGAAGGCGCTTGGCGAGTGCCGAACACGACCAACATTTATTTCGATGGCATCGAAGGGGAATCTCTGGTCATCGCGCTTGACTTGAAGGGACTGGCCATCTCGACTGGCGCGGCGTGCTCTTCCGGTGCAATCGAACCCTCGCACGTGCTGATGGCGATGGGTCTGAGCCGCGAGCGCGCAAAAGCCAGCATTCGTTTTAGTCTCGGCAAGCAAAACTGCGAAAAGGATATTGACTTTGCCGTGGCGACAGTCCGCGAAACGGTGGGGCGCCTGCGGGCGCTTAGCCCAGTCTATAGGAGTGCGGTTTCGAAGTGACGAGCCTACTTTTAGACGGATCCATGGTCACATGATACGGAGAACGATCAGGGGGCGAAATTTGCTGTTGCTGTTGATGACGCTCGTTGCGGTGGGCGCGGCATTTGCAGCGGACAGCGGTTCAGTTTTGCCGGACATAGCTTCTCAGGCGGGGAAGAACAAGGCGATAGCTGCGCGAGTGTTCGAAGAGATTTTCAACCGGGGACAATTCCAGGTTGCGGACGAAATCTACGCCCAGGATTTCGTCAACCACGGGCTCCATAGGAATTACGATCTTCAGGAGGATCAAGCGGCAGTTCACGCCGAGAAGAAGGCGTTCCCGGATCTCAAGATGAGCGTGATCCTGATGGCAGCTGAGGGTCACCTGGTCACGGTGGTGTGGGTCTTCCGGGGAACGCATACCGGCTCCGGATATGATGGATTGCCTCCAACGGGAGTCAAACTTGAATTACGTGGTATTACAGTTTGGCGTATCGTCGATGGCAAGATTCGTGAGGAGTGGACCGAGTTCGATCAACTGCGAGCTGCCCAGCAATTCGTGACACAATTGAAGTGGCCGCTACTGGGATTTCTTTTTGTGGCGTTGATTCTTGCGTGGGCATTTTGCAGAGCCATCATGAGACTCAGGCGACCGCAGCTTGCAAGGACAGCGTCCTAGTTTGGGTGGTTGCCGACGTTCATCGTGATTCACTTAACGTGATTGACTCAACAAATGACTGATTCAACAACCATCGCCGTAGCCATGTCGGGAGGAGTCGACTCCTCGACCGTTGCGGCCATGCTGCGCGCCGAAGGCTGCAACGTCATCGGCCTGACTATGCAGCTATGGAACCAGCGCCGCCTCGCCGGACACGAAGGCATGCCAGAGTCCGTCCAGGGCCGTTGCTGCTCGATTGACGACGTCTACGACGCGCGCCGTGTGGCCGAGACCCTTGGCATCCCCTACTACGTTGTCAATCATGAGGAGCGTTTTGAGCGCGATGTGGTCCGTCCGTTCGTCGAGGAGTATCTTGCCGGGCGTACGCCCATCCCTTGCAGCCTCTGCAACAATCACTTGAAGTTTGATCAGCTTCTTATTGTGGCGCAGCAGATTGGCGCCGACAAGATTGCCACCGGCCACTATGCCCAGGTCGCTTTTGACGAGCAATTAGGCCGCTGGTTGCTCAAGCGCCCAGCGGATAAGTCCAAAGACCAGACCTACTTCCTCTTCGGTCTAACGCAGGAGCAATTGAGCCGCACACTGTTTCCGCTCGGAGGTATGACCAAGCCTGAAGTCCGCGAATTAGCGCGCCGGCACAGCCTCGTCATCGCCGAAAAGCCCGACTCCCAGGAAATCTGCTTCGTCCCCGGCGGCGACTACAAGCGCTTTATCGAAGCGTATCTCGCCGAGCAGGGAGACACGCCGACACAGATTTCCGCAGACACGATTGCCGGAGAGATGGTCACGACCGACGGCAAGGTGATCGGCGAGCACGCCGGCGTGCACAACTTCACCGTCGGCCAGCGCAAGGGACTCGGCGTGGCCACCGGATCGCCACTGTACGTGATTCAGATCAAGAACGACACGCGGCAGGTTGTGGTAGGCAAGGACGAGGAGCTTTACTCGCGGACTCTCCGGGTACGCCGGGTAAACCTGATTTCGACGCCCGAGCTGCGCCAGCCCATGCGGGTCGCGGTGAAGATCCGCCACCGGCACCAACCCGCGCCGGCCGTCATCGAGCAAGCCGGCCCGGACGAAGTCCACGTCACCTTTGACGAGCCGCAGCGCGCGCTTACCCCCGGCCAGGCCGCAGTCTTCTACGACGAAGACGTCGTCATCGGCGGCGGCTGGATCGAAAACCTCGAGTAGGCCTCGCGAAGCCCTGTCTTTAAGGGCGATATACAGTCGATAACCACCTCTGCTCATTACCCTTCCCGGTTACTTCCGATTACTTTTGCCCTAATTTCATGGCACCTTCGTGGCCTAGACCTGCCGATGGAGCAGAGGTAAGTTGGTTTCACGACGGGACCTTCGTAGTCTCTCCCCGTAAAGGTCCGGCGTGGGGAGCGATTTTATGAAAATCTGGCATCTGGCTTATGCAGCATTGGGAATTGCGGTGGCGCGCTGGGTTTTTAAGCGTCAACCAATGCGGGTAACCGATCCGATCACCCGTTTCCGTACCTCTGGCCTGCTGTAAGCAACACCTGGCGAGAGGGCATTGGACGCGCCCCGTTGCGCGACGCTTCGATCTGAGCGCGTCCATGCTCTCTTCCCATCCCTTCTTTACTGACTTTTGTCGTCCACTCTGAAAGTGCTAGTACCACCGTGTCCCTTCGGTAACTTCTTTTCTGTTCCTTCTCGCCTAAACTTTCTGTATGCACTCGCTGAGCGCGCATGTCCCGCTCAACGACCGAAATCATGCGATTCCGACTCCCCAGCTTGCGCTTGTTAGGGCTCTGCGTGTTGCTCGTTCCCGTGGCCGCTGCGGCACAGGACGACGCTCCCTCGCTTGGCGACCTCGCGCGCAACCTGCGCAAAAATAAAGCGGATCCTCAGCAAACCTCAGACCCGGCGCACCCAGTAGCAGGCCAAACCGTAATCGATAACGACAACCTGACGCAGATTATGGAGGACGCCAAGAACGCCCGGCCGGTCAGGGAAGACAAGACCATCTTTTCCATCGATCCTTCCGGCAACACGCTCAAAGTATCGTCCCCTGATGTAACCTGCAGCCTTTCTTTCAACGCAAAGGCAAGCTCGCTGCTGATCAAGCCGATTCTGATCGAAGACCTGCCGCTGACCGAATTGCTCAAGCTCGACGGCCCCGGCTCGATCGAGGACGAAAGCCTGCAACTGGAAGTATTCAACGGAACCGACTGGGATCTCCGCGAGATCACGATTGGCTTGACGCTAGAACGCAAGCCCGGAGAGAACGCGCAAATCGCCGCGGGAGCGCGCGTGATTCCCGCCGCCCAGGGCATCGCCCCAGTCACCGTCGAGCGCCGTTCCGACGTGACAATTCTCTATCACCTCAAAGCTGAGGCCAAGCCCTTCAGCACCACCGCATTTCACGAAAATATCGGAATCACCCCTGGCCCCGATGAAGACTGGCGATGGTCGATCGTAGAGGCTAAGGGAATCCGGCCGTCGCAAGCAGCGGCGCCCGATTCCTTGCAGGAACCGCTGTTTGCGACACCCTCGCTGTTAGAGCCTGGAGCAAGCGCAATACCAATGGAACCCGCCCCACCCGCGCCAGTCAGTCCAAATAAGACGGGCGCAACTCCGCAGCAATAAGCGATACACGCTATCGAGCAAGCAGGAATTATTTCTTACGCACTTCGAGCAGCACGACTCCATTCACCGGCAATTGCAACTTGATGGAACCGTGGGAGAGTCGAACAGTCTGGGAAGAATCCGCCTCAGCCACGCGATTGAGTTCGCGCACCTGCGCTTGCGTCGGATATCGCGGGCTCCCCATACGCTTGTATGCCGCGAGCGTGTTTCCATGCTCGGAGTCGGCGCGACTCACTCGCACTTCACTGTCGAGCGGCACGCCGCGGAACTCGAATTCGACGTTGCGCCCCGATCCCACTTTGTCTGGATCAACCAGGTTCCACGCGGCAATCACGAGTGAGCCATCGCTACGACGCGTAGCCAGTACATTAGGAGAATCCTGTGTGATTCTCTCCTGCCCAAGCTTGTGCAGAAGCGCAAACGCCGAATAACTGGGTTTCTTTATCCCGCCGAGCGCAATCAACCCGAAGCTGCCGTCAAAAGGTTCGCGACCCGGGCCACCTTCTTCGAAGACATCGTCGAAGGTCCAGAACGACATCATATTCACGAGGCCATCACATTGCCGGATATCATCGGCGAGCGACGCACCCACAAATTCCGTATCCCGGGCGTTGAGCGGGCCGTAGGATGCGACATTCCATTCGGTCCACATCAGAGGAAGCCCTGGACGAGGCGAGGCAGCAATCTGATCGTGCACCTTCTTGATCGCGCGACAAGCCCGGTTGTCCATGGGAATGTCTTCGTCTGTGCCAAACAAATCCTGCACGGAATCATCTGCATAGCCGTGGCTGGAAATAAAATCTGTAGGAACATTCTGAGCGGAGGCGTGCTGAATGAACGCGTCCACCCAATGTGCCGACGAAGTCGCAGGCCCGCCAACGCGCAAACGCGGGCTCACGGATTTCAGCGCGCGCGCAGTGTGGTCGTATAACTCGAAGTAGGTAGCTTGTTTGGGATCTCCGCTCCAAAAGTCGATGTTCGGTTCATTCCATACCTCGAAGTACCAGTTAGCCACTTCGTCGAGGCCATAGCGGTCGACCAGATGTTGGCCCAAGGCGCGAATCAGGTCGTCCCATTTCTTGTAGTCCTTCGGAGGAGAGACGATCTGCTTGTACCAGAAGGGATGCACATCCTGGCGCAGAGCGAGCTTCTTCGGCATGAAGCTGATTTCGACGAAGGGCCGAACCCCGTTCTGCAGCAAGCCGTCGTAGATCTGATCGACGTAGGAAAAATTGTAGATGGGAGTACCGTGCTCGTCTTCGTCGTAGACCCCAACTTCGTCATGCAGGATGTTGTGAAAACGCACATAACTGAATTCGGTAGCCCTCTTCACTTCGCGGAGATCGCTGCGATAACCATCGCGTAAGGCAAGAATGGCGCGTCCCGACCCGAACGTTTGTTCCCAGAAGTGGGGGAACGGATGCGCTGGGGCGTGGGCATCGATGACAACTGTTTCAGTCGAGCTCTGCGCGGAAGAGGTCTGTGCGTAACTGGAACTGGCCAAAAGCGCCAGGCTGAGCAAAAAGCCGAAGGCGAGACGAGGCGGTTTCATGATTCGCACAGTTTACCAGCCGGTGTCACGTTGTCTTGAATACCACAGAATGGTAGTCTAACCACGTTGAGCGGGAGTAGTTCAGCGGTAGAACGCCAGCTTCCCAAGCTGGATGTCGCCGGTTCGATCCCGGTCTCCCGCTCCATCAAATCAGGTATTTAGCTGAACCGCTTTCAGAACCGCGTTTTCGCCACCAGTCGCCAGCGCTGAAATTCTCAATGAGTGCAATCGCCCTGTTAACAACGACTATTCAAGTTTTGAAGATTGGGTATCCTTAGCGGAATGCTCAACTCGGGGATTTCCAAGACACAAATAGAGGCATCGCTTGAATTTCGTTGTGAAATAAAGATGTTCTTCCGGATCGGCCAGCATCTCCGCCCGAGCGTCCGTCGGGAGTTCGGAAGCCCGAAATTCTGGAGGAGTAGCACATCTCAGTTTAAGGTGAGGCGCTTGAGTTCGCCCCTGAGAAAAAGCCGCTGGAGTCGGACGGAGCCACTCTTTGACTCCATGGTCCGACCATTCCGAAGGGCATTGAACGTCACCGGGCACATAACGAACGCATCTCTGACAATGTCGGCCGTGTCAAGCAACTTTTGAGCATACCTATCCGTGCACTCGGAGAAGAGCGCCATTTCGCTCTTGTTGAAATGGCCGTACCAACCACAGGCTCGCTCGTAATCGTTTTTCAGGTTCAGACTCTCGGTCCGACCCATGCATCTCTTCGGTCACGTACTGCGATCATGATTACTACTTCGAACTCCTCACTGAAGAGGAGCGGGACGCCCAATCAATTACTCGGTGTTCGACTGCACACCATCGCGATGTCCGGGCTGTCCCGCGTGCGAACCGAACTTTTTCAGCTGCTCGTAATCCCACTGCTTGCGCATCATCCAGAACAACTGCACGGCCAGGCGGCGGGCCATGGCGACTTTCGCAATCTTCCGTCCGCGCCGCAGCACCATATGAAAATATTTGCTGCGCCACTCCGGCAGGCTGCGTACCGTCACCTGCGCCGCCTCCACCAGCAGGAAACGCAAGATCGAACTGCCTTGCTTGGTGATGTGTCCCAGGCGCCGGCGATTCCCGCTGGAGTCTTCCAGCGGCACCAGTCCCAGATAACTCGCCACCTGTTTGCCGCAGTGAAAGCGTTCCGCGTCGCCAAGTATCAGCACAAACGCCAGCGCCGTTAGCACGCCCACTCCAGGGTGTGTTCTCAGCCGCTGCGCCGCAGGGTAGTTCTCCACTTCGCGTTCGATGGCCTGCGTCAGCTCCGCAATCGATGGATTCAGGCGGTCCAGCAAGTCCAGCAGATCGCGTCGTCGCCGGCTCGCCCACGGGGCCAGCGCGAACGATTCCAACTGCTGCCGTCCGCGCTCGCGCCACAACTTCTTCTTGCAGTGCAAACCTTCGTTCAACGCCACCGCCTGCAGTTGATTCATGACTCGCGTGCGCGCTTGCACCATGCGATGCCGATGCCACAACAGTTGCCGCAGATCCCGGTTCTCCCAGCTCGGCACCCAGATCTTCGGAAAGTCATCCTTCAGCATCAGCTTCAGAATATGCTGCGCATCCTGGCGATCCGTCTTCTGCTTCCGCCCCCGCTTCGCGCGGATCTCGGCCGCGTCGCCGATCCACAAATCAAACTGCAACTCGGCTGCGAGACGCTCGAACCACCGTCCGTGCCCACTGGCTTCCATGCCGATGCGCACTGTTTCGCCCGCACTCGCGAGAGCACGGTAGTACTTCTCCGCCTCCTCGGGATGTGCCAGCCGTTTCTCCTCGACCTCTCCGGTCGTGGTGTTGAGCAAAGCGATTTGTTGAAACTCGGGATGGAAATCTACTCCTATAATGATCATCGTTCGGCTCCTTCTCCCGAGCCTGTTGGTTGGTTTTGCCACCACCAACTTTACTCCGGGTGCGGGTGCCGACACTGTCATGGAATCAGTTACACTCATTGACCCTCCGTCGCCGGTTCGATCCCGATCTCCGGCTCCATCTCAGCCAGAGCGTATTTTCTAAGACCTGCGACCCAAAACCTGCCCCTAGAACTCGACGTGCGCCCGCAAAGAGGGAACCACCACCGGCCCGCGATCGCGGTTGTATCCGGGATTGTTAATGTGCTGCACTCCGGGAGCAAGATAGATTCCGCGCCAAACATGCACCGTGTAATACGACTCGAGAATATTCTCCCGCCCGTAATTCAGCCCGCCATCGCCCAGCAGAAAACCCTGGCCGCCGTCGGCCAGATACACCTGGTGATCTTTCTTGATGCCGTTCGAAACGAAAGCAATGCCGGCGCGGTCCTGCTTGCGATGCCATAGCGCGCCGTTCACCCCGACGCCCTGGTTGAAAGTCGAATCGATTTCGGTGTAGGCAAAGGACTCGGTTCTTCCGTTGTCCCATCCCCAGCGGGCATACGCGGTCACGTAGGGCGCGAGATTCTGTTCCAGGTTTATGCCGAAGCCATACTTGCGAGTGATGTGCCAGGGGTGGTTCGTGATTTCCGGCACCGGCTCCGGCGCCACGATTCAGAAACTGCGCCACCGCCTCGCGGTAGATGCCCATGTTGGCGTAGTTCGTGTACGCGAGCAACCGCACGACGCCCGCTTTTTTCGGTAGGAGGCCGCGGCGCAGTTCGTATTCCCAATTCTCCGCATGCACCTGCCACGGCCGCCACACCAGGTCGATTCCATTCGCAACCTTGGGCATCAGCGCTTCGGCGAAGCGGAAACCCCAGTTGCGGTCCTCGTAAGTCCGCCACCACGCCCACGGTGTAGCCGCGCGTATCGGCGGCGTAGTCCCAGGCGCCGTTGTTGTCCACCGACCAATTGTCGAACTGAAAGTGCGTGTCGGAGCCTACGGAATTCACGTCAAAGAAATCCGGCATGCTGAACTTGCCAAAGCGAATCTCCAGGCGGCGTCGTGGCAACTCATCGAACAGCGAAAGAAAACTGCGCTGGTTCTCGACCTTGTCCTTGCTCAAGCGCAAACACTTTATGGATCATGCCGCGCCCCAGATACGGCGCTTTGCTCAACGACGGATTGCGCACGATGTCCAGGTCCGTATTCCCAGCCAGGCCAAAACCCTCGCTGAGCGCCGCGCCGCCCGCTTCCTCGATATCCACCAGAATCTCGGTGGAGTTGTTGAGCCGCACGCCGGTATAAAGGGTCATGACGCGCGAAGTCGCTTTCTCATAGTCGGGACCGAGACTGTGCGGTCCGCTGTAATCGGCGTGAAACTCGGGGAGAGCCTGGAAGATGAAATTCGTCTGCCCCGAGAGCCAGAACCGGGTGCTCTTGAAATGCGGGAGCATGGATTCGGGATCGGCAACGGCATCGGCATCAGCGTCAGTATCACTGGGCGCGCTGGCAGGATCGTCCGCACTCGCCGTGGGAGCGCCGCCGTTTGGCCGAGGTGCGTCAGATTGCTGCGCGTACGCTGGGAATACGCATCCGCGGCCAGCAGCAGCCACCATCCGGCCAGCAGTGTCGTTGCCGTCCCGCGCATCAAGTTGCGAATCTGCTTCCTCATTTCGCTGGGCAGTCCAATCCATTAGTGTGCGCTTCGTCAGTTAAGAGAACGTTACAATTAAAGCCCGGGCTGGCTCATAACACAGTCCCTGCTGAGACCCTATGCATCCTGGTCATCACCCCTAATACCTTGGTCAGATCCAGGTGGCTAATTAACGCAAGCATACCACATATAGTTAACTATGGTTAATACGTAGGAGGCAGCGTCGCCAGATCAGAGAGGCTCACATCCCTGCCGGCGGCATAGTCTCTGGTCGGGTTTGAGCGAAGGCCGCCGCGTTGGCGGTGATTCGCGGTGGCGTCAAACAGCCTGATAGCGGAGATCCAGGAAGGTCACATCCGCCCGCATATCAATCATCCGGAGCGCGAAGAATTGACCGCAGACCTGACTGCGCTGGTGTGAGCTTATTTGAGGTAGTGCGCCGCGCGGACTTGATGCCCCGGGGGTACGAAGGGCATCACGGACCGGATGTTGCCGACTCGGTCCTCGTCTCCGCTCCGAACCCGGGTCGGTTCGGTGCAGGAAGCTCGGCACAGAAACGCAGAAACTAAGATTTACTTGGCAGCGCTGGCGGTGGCGGACGAGTTCAAGGCCCTCAACTGAATCAGGCCGACTCCCAGGCCGCCTATGGCCCCGGCGAGCAACCCTAGAAGTACCAGCATGGGTATGCTCTCAAGAAACGATTTCTTACCTTTGTTCGCCATTCTGCGTCCTCCGCTAGTGTCCACTCTTGGATATGTGGTCTAAGCTATTTTAGCATTTGCGCTTCCATTTGCCGCTTACGGACGTACCGTAACCCCCTGCGACAGAGGCAGATGGAGGGATGGGGCGGCCCCAAGTGTGAATGCGGTAAAGTTTTTCACCTAAACGGAAGCGGTTGCGAGGGAAATGTGGGACTTTTTCCCCAGAAAACAACGAACCGCAGCAGACCGTGCAGGGTATGATTGCCGGTCGCCGGTCGCCAGTCCTAGCTTTTGCAGGGCTGAGACCCATGCCTGTATCAACATAAGGTAGCTTTCAGTTTTGGTGCCGCGAACCGGCGTTTTGATGCCGTGTCGCTAATCGCCCCGAGGTCGAAACGTGACTAAATTCGGCAAGTTCTGTTTTGCCATCGCCTGCCTGAGTGCGCCGTTTCTGGTTGCTCAAGGCCAAACTACTCCCACCTTCTCGCGGCCCATTGCCATCCGCGCCGCCCGGCTTATCGACGGACGCAACGAATCGCCGATCCTCGACGCCGTCATCCTCATTGACGGAGAGAAAATTACCGCCGTGGGCTCGCGGCTACCCATTCCCAAAGGCGCCACCGTGCTCGATTTGGGCGATACGACTTTACTGCCCGGCTTGATCGATTCGCACACTCATTTATTGCTTGAAATGGATGGAACGAATCGGGCCCTGCAAGATATCGCGATGCTGAAAGCGGTCGCAACCGAGAGCACCGCCGAACGCGCGTTGCGCGGCGCCAAGCTAGCGCGCGAAGACCTCGAGGCCGGAATCACCACCGTGCGCGACCTCGGCAACTCGGGCGTTAACGGAGACGTGGCCCTGCGTGATGCCATCAATAACGGATGGCTGCCCGGTCCACGCATCGTTGCTGCCACCAGGGCGCTCGCCGCTCCTGGTGGACAGTTCGGCCAGCTTATCCCCGAGGCGCAACCGATCATCGAACAGGAGTATGTGACGCTCGATGGTCCGCAAAGCGCCCGCCAGGCAGTGCGCCAGGCGCTTTATAACGGTGCGGATTGCATCAAGGTGATCGTCAACGGCAGCCCCGCCAACGTCACCCTCGACGAAATGAAAGCCATCGTCGAGCAGGCCCACACCAGCGGAGTCAAAGTCGCCGCCCACGCGACAGACGAAAAAGCGACCCGCATCGCCGTCGAGGCGGGAGTGGATTCGATTGAGCACGGTTACGTCGTGCCCGACGACGTGCTGAAGACGATGGCGGAGAAGCATATTTTCCTCGTCCCCACCGATGGCACCGAGCAGGAATATCTCGACATGATGTTCGGCACGCGCCAGCCGACGCCGGCCGAGCGCGCTGAACAAGAAAAATCGGTCCAGCTTTATGTAAAAGGGAACGGCGATCGTTTACGGCGCGCCCGCAAAATGGGTGTCCCCATCGCCGCCGGCTCCGACATGTATCTGACCCTGCCCAACAAGAACCGCGGTCAAGCCAGCCTCGAAATGCTGGCGGCCTATGCCGAGGAGGGAATGACTCCCATGGAGATCATTCACGCCGCCACCAGCAACGCGGCCGAATTGCTGGGACGGCAGGGCAGCATCGGCACCCTGGAGGTGGGCAAGCTTGCCGATATTATTGCCGTGCCTGGCGATCCGTTGAAAAATGTCTCCGCGCTCGAACGCGCAAAGTTCGTCATGAAAGGCGGAGTTGTGATCAAGAATGAGAAGTGACCGTCGCCTCGACGAAACCCGTCTGCCGCCCCTATGATAAGAAGAGTTAGAGATAAAGATAAGCTAGATAAAAATCATTCGAGGTGCACTCATGTCCGAACCAACTTATGAAGAATTGAAAGCCCGCCTCTCCGATCTGGAAAAGCAGGTGGATACGAAAAAGAGAAGCGGAGCCATGGAGTTCCGCGTGAGCGAGAAGGGCGGTGTCAGCGTTTACGGGCTGGGCCGTTTCCCAGTGACGCTCTACTACGAACAATGGACAAAACTGCTCAACGCCGTCCCCGATCTTAAAGTTTTTATTGAGGAAAATAAGAGCAAGCTCAAGCTGAAAGAGAGCTAGATCGGTCCCTGAGCGAAACGTGCCTGCCGAAGACATTCTTAGCAAGCCGCAACCCCCACCCGATGAGCGCATTGCCTACGGCACCGATCTAAATCAGTTTCTCGACGTGCGGATGCCGCGTACCCGAGCGCCCCACTCTGTGCTGTTGAACATCCACGGAGGCTATTGGCGGGTGAAATACGACCTCGGGCACACCGGGCATTTGTGCGAGGCGCTGCGAATCGCGGGTATCGCTACCTTTAACACCGAGTATCGGAGAGTCGGCAACAGGGGTGGTGGATGGCCTGGGACATTTGAAGACATCCGGTCCGCCTACCGCTTCGTTCAGCAGCATCACGACCGATTTCACCTTGACCTCGGCCGCTTGGTGGTGATGGGACATTCCGCCGGCGCTCAGCTTGCCCTGTGCCTGGCGGCCCATGAACCTTCGCTGCGGCGTGTAATTTCTCTCGCCGGAGTCGTCGATCTAAAGCAAGCCTTCGCGTTGCATCTGAGCCATGACGCCGTCGTGGATTTCCTTGGTGGCAAGCCCGACGCCGTACCCGAGCACTACCGGGAAGCTGATCCGATGGAACTGAATATTCGGCAAGGGCGGCAGTGGCTGCTCCACGGCAGGGAAGACGATATAGTGCCGCCGGAGTTCAGCCGGAATTATGTCGCACAGAAAAAGAAAGCGGGCGAATCAGTCGAGTTGCTGGAGATCCCGCATGCTGGCCATTTTGACCTGATCGATCCCGCCTCGGAAGCCTTCCAGCAGGTCACGAGCAAGGTACTCGCAGCGGTCGGGCATCGCGGCACTCCTAAAATTACTTAGCGCAGTCGCCGGCCGACTTGAATGTTCTAACGGGCCGTGCTCGCGTTTCGGGGCGGCGCGTTCTTCACGTATTTATCGAACCAGCGAAGCATCTCGTAAACCTCCTGTTCATTCGACTCCATCGCGGAATACCAGTGCGGCTCGTGCGGCAGGATCACCAGGCGAGTCGTGCCGCCGTTCCCTCGAATCGCTTCGAAGAGCTTGGTCGATTGTATCGGCGTAGTCCCAGGATTCGCGTCCTCTCCGCCGTGCATGAGGAGAAGCGGAGTCTTCAATTTTTCGGCGGAGAAAAACGGGGACACCTTCAGATAGACATCCGTTGCCTCCCAAACCGAGCGCCGCTCGCTCTGGAAACCAAAGGGCGTAAGCGTCTTGTTGTAGGAGCCGCTGGTAGCGACCCCGGCCCGGAATAAATCAGAATGGGCAACGAGATTTACGGTCATCAACGCGCCATGGCTGTGTCCGGTGACTCCGATGCGGTCGGGGTCGGCAACGCCTAGGCGCACTGCCTCGTCCACTGCGGCCTTCGCGTCGGCGACGAGCTGTTCCAGATAGGTGTCGTAGGCTTTCTTCGGATCACCGACGATGGGGAACGAAGCGTTGTCGATGATCGCATAGCCGGCCAGGAGCAACAGTCTGTATTGCCGCAGCTGGGTGAACGTCTCCTGCGACCCGGAAACCTGGCCAGCCTTCGAAGCGTCGGCATAGTCGAGAGGATAGGCATAAAGGATGGCAGGAACGCGCGTGCCCTCTTGATATCCAGGCGGCGTATAGAGCGTGAACGACAACTCCAGCCCGTCAGCGCGCTTGTACTTGACCAGCCGCTTCTTGATTTCTCGCACCTCCGGCGTCGGATCGGGAATGTGGGTGATCGCGACGCTGGTGGAAGCAAAGACCGCCTCTCCGGCGCGCGCATTACTGATCATGGATTTTCCCAGCGTTCGGGCAAATGCATTTGGAGGATCGGTCGGCGATTGATGCCAGGTTAGAAATGTCCCGGCGTTCGGCCCGGTGAAGGAAAGAAATTGTTCGTACGAAGTCTTGTCGCTGCGAAACAGGCGCTCAGATTCTAGCGTCTTCAGGTCAAGCCGATCGAGGAACGGCCGATCCCCGTCCGGCGAAGAACCGGCTCCCGCAAGGTAAATCGAATCGCCGTCCTGGCGAACCACCCACGATCCGTTCGCGAGTTGGACTTCCACTGGATTGCCGGGGTTCGCATACCTCTCGTCCGTCGAAAGATCCCACAGCAAGCGAGGCTTTGGCGGTTGAGCGTCTACGTCAATGAGGAAAGTCCGTCTCCAGTGCCGGTTTTCATCGTACTCGTTCAAAAGCGCAGTGCTCGGTTGTTGGCTCCAGGCGAAACCGTCATAACGCTGCTCGGTCCGCGTAATTTCGACGGCGGGCGAGTTGAACGGCGCCTTCAGAAACATGATCTTGTCGCGGGCTGGAACCTTAACATTCCAGTCGCCGCCATCCAGCGCTTCGGCCCAGACGAGCGTCGCCGGCTCGGTGGCACGCCAGGAAAAATCGCGCGCCCCCGTCGGAACTCCATGGATAGGAACGCGATCCGCCAGTGGAAGCGACGCGATGGTATGAGCAAGGACGCGCGAGCGGCCTGATATGTCCCAGACCTCGACCTCCCGCGGGAAGCGATCGTAGGTGGTGACGTAGGAGTAGGGCTTGTGGATCGCAGCGACAAGAACGTGCTGACCATCCGGCGCGGGAGCGAGCGAGTCGTAATTTGCCGGCTTTCCCACTGGGGTGATCGCAGCGCTGGTCGCATCGACGAATGCCAGCTGAGAGCTCGCGAAGTAATCGAAGACATCCTCGTCATGCTTGTTACCAAGGGTGTCGCGGTTTTCGTAGGTGCTGCTCTCTCCTTTCGTGCCTTCGGTTTCCTGAATGCTTGGACCATCGGGCACGACGGGCTCGGGCGGAGGTGCGCCCATCCCGTCCGGCACCAGCTTGACCAGGAGAGTTTTCTGATCGGGCATCCATTGCACTTCGTCGTTGAACATCGGGTTGAGACGCGCACCGGGCACTTTATGTATTTCGCCGGTCCTGGCATCGCCGATCCAAAGTTCGACCGACTCAGGAGCAATATTCACGAACGCGAATCGCTTTCCGTCAGCCGCCCAGATCGGGGCGCCTGGGCACGCACCTTCAGGAAGCGCGACAGGAATCGGCGCACCATCGGCCGCACCTTTGGCAATGTGCACTAGCTCAAAGCTTCGGGCACAAGGCGTGATGCCGTAACCGCCCGGGGTATCGTGTTTGCTGTGATTCTTCGGCTCCACGCGGACGCCCGCAAGACGCAGGAAGGGTGTTGCCACACGAGAAATCGACGGGTAGTCCCGCCACGACACGAGGAGAATCGTGTCTTGCGTCGGACTAACCCTCGGCCTTGGCGGCGAAGGCGCCTGCATCACGTCCAGAATGTTTTTCGGCGGTTGGTTGTATCCGGACGTGCCCCCGGTCGAAGCCGCCGGTACGGAGACTACACTCAACGCAGACGGCTTTGACAACGAAGATGGGTTTGACTGGGCTTCGATGGGTGCCACTGTCGCGCAGGCAACGAGTACTCCCACAAAAAGACGGTTCAAAGCGCTACGGACAAGCATAAGTTCGCTCCGGCGGTCGGGGCAAATCTTACGAGAGCGAAACACTCAAGTCAATGAATGCCGTGGAGTAAACGACACTCGGTTCGCTCATATACCTCGCAGCTATGTTGAACGGCCTCCAAGGGCCAGTGCGACCACACCGCCTACGAGTAGAACGATGCCGACAGCCGGCGGCAGTTTCTCACTACTCTGGGTTTGGACCCCTATCTTGGCGTCTCCAATTTTGACACCATGGTTTTCGTTGTGAGGCACTGGCACCACGAATGCCAGTAATCCCAACACGAGCAGTAGAACACCTACAATGGCAACACCCTTCATGATGGAGCTCCTGTCGAGAAACGAATTGTGGTTCGGTTTTTGCCGGGCATTTGAGCCAGGGTGACTGAGCGCTCGATAACGGACGATACGACGACGGGCGACGGCCGCATATTTACTCCTTCATGCGTGCTGGAATCTTTGATCGACGCCGGCTCGCACTATGCTGCTTGCATTATGCGGAGTGACGGTCTTTGAATTCCTCGATCTTCCTGTTGACAGTCTCCTTGGCACTTTGCACAGACCGATTGATCTTGTCGCGTGTCTCATCCGCCTTCGCCACAGCCACGTTCTTGTGCGATTGCTGGAGCTGCTCGGCAGCGTCTTTTGCGTTCCCCAAGGTTTCCTTGGCTGCGCCCTTGGCCTGCTCGACGACGCCCTTATTGGCCAATTTCTGATTGCCGACCGTTTCGCCCACGGTTTGCTCGACCTTGCCAACAGCCTGATCAATCTTTCCAGCGATTTTTGTTTTATTCATGACGACCCTCCTTGGTACCGCGACAGGTACCGGTCAGAACGCGTCTTGGGGAAATATGCGGCGAAATGAGCCGCACAAGGAGTTGCTTGAAGGACAATCTTGCGAGCCAGCACCGAATCCGATCTTAATCTCTCGGCAGCTTCAGATTAGTCGGTCCGGGCGATAAAACTATCGGGTCAACGCTGTACGTTCCGCCAGAAAACAGATGAGGGAAAGCTAGCGGCCAAGTACTTATGTCTGGACGTCGCAGGATGGCCCAGAAATCTCGGAGGCTGAGGTAAGTGGTGCGCCCGGAGAGAATCGAACTCCCAACCTCTTGGTTCGTAGCCAAGCACTCTATCCAATTGAGCTACGGGCGCATTCGGTAGAATTAATCATCTAAATTATAACGGAATCGGAATCGTTTCGCCCAACCCTAATCGCTCGAAGCGGTTGCACGCAACTCCATATCTGGTTCGATCTGCGCTTCCCAATCACGCCAAATGCCGCGCTGGCTGTGGAAAATCGGCTGCTGCTGAAATGCCGGATTTGTAAATAAGCGTAAAAGTTTCCGGCCCCGCGCAAAACCTACCCGGCTCGGCGTTCTACTGTTACATGTTGGCAATGCGTTAGCGATGGCATCCGACATGCTTCTCCTTGGGGTAGACGAAGTGGCGCGCAACGGGGCATTTGGGAAAATACTTCGGCCAGAGGTCTTTCCGGATGCCCCTTTGCAATTACTCCGTTCGTCGCTAAGGTGCGCTCCGCCCAGTTTCCCGGCCCTCCCCCGAGAGTCCTCTCTGCAACACGAGGATTAGCAGGGAAACAGGCGGAGTGCTGTTGAATCCCTTCCCCGCCTCCCCCTTTTACCTTCCACAGCGCTCAGGCAAGAACCATTTGCTCCTGCACGTCGATGCCGGCCTGCCGCAGCAGCTTGGCCACCGCGTCGCCCTTCAGTCGCGAGGCGTCGAACTGTACCCGCACCATCCGCTCTTTCTCGTTAAACTGGATGCGCTGAATGCCATAGACTTCGCGGACACTGTCAATGGCCCGCAACTCAGCTTCTCCGGGCGGAGTCTGATAGCGGTAGGCGACTTCGAGATACGTCATTTTGATTCTCCCAGGGAGTATGGTTCGAGGTTGACTCTTCGAATATCTAATAGTGAGTATCTAATAGTGGCGGGATTCCGCCAAGTGCCCTCTGGCAACGAATGTCACAACACTGAATGCCAGTAGATTCGTATCAGGGCACGCCTTGAGGCGTGCCGAAAACTATGGATCATCTCGACCCTGCATCGTCCACCGGCAAAGTGAAGGACCCCGTCTGCGCGATGGATGTGAATCCGGCAACCGCTCGCCACAAGACACAGCATGACGGCCAAGATTATTTTTTCTGTAGCGCCGGTTGTCTGTCAAAGTTCCAGGCTAATCCGGAAAAGATTCTGACGTCGCCCCCGAAAGCGATGGGATCGGGACTAGTCTCGTTGGGTCGTCCAATTCCGCACGGTCCAACTCTCGTCGCACCAGCTCTGCCGGGCGAGTCCGCGAAGGCCGCGCGCGCCTATGTGTGTCCCATGTGTCCGGAGGTGCGGAAGCTCGGGCCTGGTCCTTGTCCGAAGTGTGGCATGGCGCTCGATCCCGAGTCTCCCGCGCTCCCCATAAGCAAGACTGAATACACCTGCCCGATGCATCCGGAAATAGTGCGAACCGAGCCCGGGAACTGCCCAATATGCGGCATGACCCTGGAGCCGCGCACGGTGACGGCGGAAGAAGAAGAAAATCCTGAACTGCACGACATGACGCGCCGCTTTTGGATCAGCCTGTTATTGACCGCGCCGCTCCTCGTGATTGCGATGGGCAGCATGTTGTGGCCGCACTTTTTCATGAGCAGCATCGTGATCGTCGGAAGTAATTCGATCGTAGAAATCGCGTGGAGCTCGATTCTGCCGTGGCTAGAACTCATTCTGGCCACGCCGGTAGTGCTGTGGGGCGGCTGGCCATTCTTTCAGCGCGGATGGGCGTCGGTAGTAAACCGCAGCGCCAATATGTTCACACTGATTGCCATGGGCACAGGTGTGTCATATGTCTTCAGCGTGG
Source organism: uncultured Acidobacteriaceae bacterium (assembly GCA_963826845.1). GTDB lineage: Bacteria > Acidobacteriota > Terriglobia > Terriglobales > Acidobacteriaceae > Acidiflorens. Next base: position 489 of record CAWGYS010000010.1, on the reverse strand, counting down.
TCGCGACTCTATTTCCGCACGTCTTTCCGCGGTCATTCCGCACCATGGGTGGCCACCCCGATATTTATTTCGAAGCCGCCGCGGCGATCGTCACACTCGTATTACTGGGGCAGGTGTTGGAGCTGCGCGCCCGCAGTCAGACCTCAAGCGCCATCCGCGCATTGCTCGATTTAAGCCCGAAGATCGCCCGCGTCATGAAAGAAGATGGCACCGAGAACGACATTCCGCTCGACCAGGTAAAGCCAGGAGACCGTCTGCGCGTGCGTCCCGGAGAGAAGATTCCTGTCGATGGCGTTGTGCTTGATGGCTCAAGCTTCGTGGACGAGTCCATGATCACCGGCGAGTCCGTTCCTGTGGAGAAGACAAACACCTCGCGCGTGATCGGCGCGACCGTGAACGGCAATGGAAGTCTTGTAATGCGGGCCGAGCGCGTAGGCAGCGAAACCATGCTGGCGCAGATCGTGCAAATGGTCAGCCAAGCACAGCGCA
>CAWGYS010000009.1:0-226280 GCA_963826845.1 uncultured Acidobacteriaceae bacterium | reverse complement strand
CACCAGCTCCCAGCGTCTCAGAAGGAATGAAGTGGTTGGAAGGATGCGAGACATCAACAGTGATTGTTTGGGCGGGGGCGAAAACGCTGAGAACCATTACGATGGCAAGAATGGCAGGCGGAACTTTCACGCGAACGCCTCCTGATGTCCCAAGAACATTCATATTAAAACGATTGAATTATACGGTTTTCGCGCACCGATCCGCCGCCTATTTTCTCTTGTTGTTATTTTTCTCGGCGAGCGCGGTGGCATCATCGAGCATTTTCTCGATGCGGCCGGCTTGGGCATCGGGAGTCCGGTAGTAGTAGATGCCAAACAGGTGTCGGCGCCGCCGCGCGGCCGACATACTATCCCAACCATCACGGGCGCTTGGATGACGATGACGCGCGAACGCGACTTGCAGAATCGGCGGCAGTTCCCTTTCCGCCTCATGACGGCGAGCAATCGCTCCGCAATCTGATCGGCTCTCCGCTCGCGGGCTTCGTTACTCTTGGGCTCGGTGATCCACTTGGCAATGTCGCTGCGAGTAGAGTAATTCAACTGGTCATACCAGCGCCTGAGCGCGCGAGCTTCACTGGGAAGACCCTGGCAGAGATTCGCTCCAGCTCGTCGGGGATTGCGGCAATCCGTTTTTCGGTATCGAGTTGGAGCTGAAAGCCGGCTACGCTTCCTTCGAACGTGTGCGCTCCCTTTTGCATGCGCTTGTTGACCAGCAGAATGTGACGGCCTTCCCGGGTAGGAAACAGCGACGTGCGGAACGCAAATCCATTGATTTCGCCTTTTACGTTGATCTGCCCACGCAACCCCCACGCTTTGGCGGCATCGAACGGTACGTGAATGATGACCCAATTAAGGCCGGAGCGCAGGCGCTCGAGCCGGGCCTCGAAGCGCTTCGCTGTGGGCGCGAGCTTGGCATTGGCGGATTTCGGCTTGGATGCTTTCGGCATGGAGCCACCAGGCGTTTGCATTTTAATATGAACGAACGAGCGCGATTGACGTCTCTGAGGCGAGTAAACTGTAAGAAAGAGCATTCCGGAGAATCATCGTGATCTGCCCGAAGTGCCGTGAGGTCAATTCTGCGAATTTCCGTTTTTGCGGAATGTGTGGCACCTTGCTCGAAACCCGGCCGGAAACTCGGCGGCCGGCGGGAGCACCCGTGCCGAACCTGCCCAATGTAACTAATTCGCCGGAACAGCCGCGGCCTGCCGTCGTGGAAGGCGCCCCTCGCCCCGCAGACAGGCAGGTTCCGCCGATCAGCGGGTCATCCCTGCTGGGATTGAATCAGCCTGGCACAGTGCAGCCCAGTATGGAATCGCTGCGGGAAAAGTCTTTCTCCGGGTTGGATTCCTTTTTTGAGCCCGAACAGCCCAAGGGCGGCGGACGGCGCGTATTGCTCCTGGTGGTTCTGCTGGCGGCGTTGGGCGGAGCCGGCTGGTGGACGTACACGAACTATCTCGGCGCCACAGAAAGTCGAAAACCGGAAGCCGCGACTTCAAGCGCCAGCGAAGTTCCCGCCGAGAAGCCAACGGTGAATCCGACGACCTCGGCTCCTGCTCCGGCTACAGATGCAGGCTCGTCGCAAACGGTGGTTCCGCCGGCGCGAGTTCAAACTGCTCCCGCACCAGCCCGAAAAACGGCGGACGCAACCGCCAAGCCCGAAGTTCCGAGGATCGCACTCGGCGACAAGAGCGCGGAGAAACCCCGACCCAGCGCGGCATCTGCCAAGAGTCAGCAATTGCCCGAGTCCGCCGCGCCTGAAACCGGCGACGCAGCTTTCCGCAAAGGCGAAGCTTATCTCTACGGACGAGGCGTGCCTGAAAACTGCGACGAAGCGGTGAAGAATTTGAAGGCCGCTTCCGCGAAATCGAGCGCCAAGGCCCGAAGCGCGTTCGGGACCATGTACGCAACCGGCCACTGTGTGCCGCGCGACCTGCCGACTTCATATCTGTGGTTTGCGCTGGCTCTGCGGGTAGATCCGAACAATCAGATTTTGGAAAAAGACTTGAGTGCGGTCTGGAACCAGATGACGCCACCGGAGCGGCAGATGGCGACCAGGATGAAACAGTGAAAAGAAAGTCGGGTCGTCGATCACCCGATGATCCGATTTTTCCCTACTCGCCGACCGGCACCAGGTTCAACGCCTTCTTCACCGTCCCACGCTCGATCATGATTTTTTCCTGCAGCAGAGTGATCGCGTAAATCAACTGCTCGGGACGCGGCGGACAGCCAGGGACGTAGACATCCACCGGAATGACCTGATTCACACTCTGCACGAGCGCGTAATTATTGAAAACGCCGCCGGAAGTCGCGCACGCTCCCATGGAAATGACCCACTTCGGTTCCGGCATCTGCTCCCATAGCTGGCGAATCACGGGGGCCATTTTGTTGGAGACACGACCGGCGATAATCATCAGATCCGACTGTCGCGGCGAGGGCCGAAACACTTCCGCTCCGAAGCGGGCAATATCGAAGCGCGACGCGCCCATGGACATCATTTCAATCGCGCAGCAGGCGAGGCCGAACGTCATCGGCCAGATCGAATTCTTGCGCATCCAGTTGACCGTCGAATCGAGCGTGGTCATGACGATGCCTTCGGGGACGCCGTCTCCGTAGACGAGTTCTTTGACTACTTTCTTACCGTTTTCGACGTCGACGTACGGGCCGAAACTTAGCTCTCGCGCCATATATATCTATTTTAACCGCAGAGGGCGCCGAGTGCACCGGAGACTGGCAGTTTTGCCAGTTCTTGGGGTAGATTGCTACTTGTAACGTTGCTGAATTAATTTGGAGGTCAGCATGTCAAACAATGAGCTGAAAACCTGTGCCCACATACCCTGCCTTTGCCTGGTACCAGCAGAACAAAAGTATTGTGGTGAATGGTGCGAGGACGCGGGATCAGAGGATGTAGAGATCGCCTGTGAATGCAACCACCCTCCTGCTTGTGCCCTTACGGTCACGGAGGAGTCGGTCGCATAATAGCTGCCCGGCTTACCCGGCGGTGAAACCTGTTCACGGGTTCAGCACGATCTTGCCGAACATCTGGCTTTTCTCCATGTACTCGTGGGCGGTGCGGGTTTCTTTCAGGGGAAAAGTGTGGTCGATCACCGGTTTGAGACGTCCGGCGAATACGTGGCCCAGCACTTCGTGGAGCTCGCTCATCGTGCCCATGTACGACCCCAGTAATGAAAGCTGGCGCGAGAACAGGAAGCGCAGATCGAGTTCGATCTTCGGTCCCGTCGTCGCACCGCAGGTCACAAGCGTGCCTCCCGCCTTGAGCGATTTGACGCTCTCGTCCCAGGTTACCTTTCCGACGTGCTCGACAACGATGTCTGCGCCCTCGAAGTTGGTGATCTTGCGCACTTCCTGCGAAATCTTCTGCTGATAGTGGTTGATGACGAAATCGGCGCCGAGTTCGCGGGCGCGTTCCATTTTGCGCTCATCGCCGGCGGTAGCGATAACGCGCGCATGGAACAGCTTCGCGATCTGGATGGCGGCAATGCCTACGCCTGAGTTCGCGCCCAGCACGAGCACAGTTTGTCCGGGGCGGATCGAGGCGCGTCCAGTAAGCATGTGCCACGCCGTCACAAACACCAGCGGAATGCTCGCCGCCTCGTTGAAATCAAGCCAGTCGGGGATGGGGATGACGGTCACCACGGGCACGGCCATCAGCTCACAATTGCCGCCATCGACGCTATTGCCGAGCACAGTGAACTGGCGGCACTGATTCTGCAGGCCGGCAACACACTTCGCGCAACGATTGCAGAAATGCATGGGCGCGAGCAGCACGCGCTGTCCGACCTTGAGGTCAGTGACATACTCGCCAACTTCTACGATTTCGCCGGCGATATCACTGCCAAGAATATGCGGCAGGTTCACGCCGGGAAGGCCCTGGCGTACGAATATGTCGAGATGGTTCAGAGAGCACGCGCGAACGCGGATCAGGACTTGGTCTTTGCGCGGCTTGGGATCCGGCACGTCTTCGTAGGTGAGGACATCCGGCCCACCAAATTGATGAATGCGAACGGCTTTCATGGAAACTCCTGAATCGTAGACAAGGAAATTTGAACCCTACAAGCTAGCACAAACCGCTTGAGCTCTGTGCAGCACCCGGGTCTATGTTTGACCTTCCCTGCTCGCGGAACCATAATCATGAGCATGGATCTGTACGAGGAGATCGTCCGCCTGCGAAAGGACGGACGCCGCGGGGCTGTCGCGACTATCGTCAACGTCCGCGGATCGATACCTTCGTTCAAGACCGCGAAAATGCTGGTGCGGGACGATGGCTCGATTGTCGGCACCATCGGCGGCGGTTGCGTTGAGGCCGAGGTATGGCAGGCGGCCCGCGACGTCATGGAATCGGAAAGGCCGCGCACGCTGACCTTCGATCTGAATGAGAATCCTAAGAACGACGCCGGCCTGGTCTGCGGAGGTACGCTCGAGATTTTCGTGGAGCCGATTTTGCCTCCGGCGGATCTTTATATTTTCGGCGCAGGTCATGTCGCAGCCAGCCTTTATAAAGTTGCTCGTATCGCCGGATTCGACGTCACCGTGATCGACGATCGCGAAGCCTACGCCAACCGCGAACGCTTCCCTGAAGCCCAGCAGGTGATCGCTGAAGATTTCGAGAAGGCTGCGGCGCAGCTCACGCCGAGCGAATCTTCGTACATTGTTATCGTTACGCGCGGGCACCGTGACGATATGCGAGTTCTGCGCTGGGCTGTGCAGACTCCGGCGCGCTACGTCGGAATGATCGGGTCGAAGAGGAAGACCATCACCATCTTCGAGGAGCTGCAAGCGGAAGGTGTGCCGGCGCATTTATTTGACCGCGTCCACGCTCCGGTCGGGCTCGATATTGGGGCGATTACTCCGGAAGAGATTGCCGTCTCGATCACGGCGGAATTGATCGCGAAACGACGAAAAGTGGAACGCGACCTGCCGCACATGAGCTGGTTCCATCGGCGGGAACTGAAGTCCGAGGTTGAGCCGAAGTCTTAACCGCCGAGACGCGAAGTGCGCTGAGTAATATTTGGCTGGAACTGTTGAGGGCTGCTGCAGATACTCCTACCAGATTTTTCTCGGCGTTCTCGGCGGTTATGATTTCGGGATGCCGGCGGTTATGATTTCTGGATGCCGCAGGAAACCGAAATTAAGTTTCGAATTGAGAATCTGCCCGCGCTAGGCCGCGCGCTGAAGCTAGCGGGATTCAAGCAGATTACCCGCTCCACCCACGAAATGAACTCTCTCTACGACCTGCCCGGCCAAAAGCTGCGCAAGCGGGGCGAGTTACTGCGGCTGCGCAAGTACGGTGAGACGTGGGTCTTGACGCACAAGGCGAAAAGCAAGAGCGGACGCCACAAGGTGCGAGTTGAGCTGGAAACGCGCGTAGAAAATGGCCAACAGATGCACGCCATTCTGCGCGCGCTGGGGTTCGAACCCACCTTTCGCTATGAAAAATATCGAGCGGAGTGGAGCGATGGCAAGGGCCACGTCGTAGTCGACGAGACCCCGATTGGGAACTTTGGCGAGATTGAAGGACATCCGCGCTGGATTGACCGCACGGCGCGGGCGCTAGGAATCGGCCCGGGCGATTACATCACTAAGACCTACGCACCCATGTTCTTTGCCTGGAAGCGGCGGACGCACAGCGCGGCTAGGGAGATGACGTTTGGCGCTCTCAAGAAACCAAGAAACGCTTAGCCGCGAAGAACGCTGAGTGCGCAGAGAAAAACTGGAAGGAATAAATCACCGCGGATCTTGGGTGCTATAGCCTGGATTTTACTCGCGATCTCCGCGTCCTCGGCGGTAAAAGCTTTCACTAACCCGCCCCGCAACACTTCTTATATTTCTTGCCGCTCCCGCAGGGACAAGGATCATTGCGCCCCACTTTGTCTCCCGAGCGCACCACCTGCTGTACTTGCATGTCGCCCGCACCCGCCATTCGCGCCTGTTCCAATTCTTTCTTTTTCTTGCGCTGGAAGGCTTCTTCGATTTCGTCCACCGAGGTAGCGACCTGGCGCGGCGGGCGACCATTGCCGCCTCGGCCGCCGGTGATCAACGACGGCGCGCCAACTGCCGGCTCTTGCCCAGACAGATCGGTTGAACTTGGACTTCCTGCGCCAGCACCCCGTCTTGCTCCCGCATCCGGCGGACGCTCCATGATCTGCATCAGATACAGATACCGAACCGTCTCTTCCTGAAAGCGCTGCATCATCGCCTCGAACATATCGTAGGACTCGCGCTTGTACTCGACCAGTGGATCATGCTGTCCATAGCCGCGCAGGTTGATGCCCTCTTTCAGGTGATCCATGGAGAGCAGATGATCTTTCCACTGCGCATCAATCACGCTCAGCATGATCATGCGCTCGTGATAGCGCATGGCATCGGCGCCGATCAGCTTCTCTTTTGCGTCATAACGCTCTTTGAGTTTGTCGAAGATGGCGTCGCCCAATTCTTGGCGATTCATCTCCTCGGGCTTAAGGCCTTCGGCGTAGATGTCGACGCCAAAGTGGCCAGAAATGTCGTCTTTCAAAGCCTTCAGGTCCCAGTTGTCTACGTGCTCTTTAGCTGGACAGTGCCGTTCGAGGACTTCCGCGAGGATTCCGGAGACGTAGTCTTCGATGATGAGATCTTTCTGGTCGAGACCTTCCAGCAGACGGCGGCGTAACCCGTAAACCGCTTCACGCTGCTTGTTCATGACGTCGTCGTACTCAAGCAGGTGTTTACGCGCCTCGAAATTCTGCCCTTCGACGGCCTTCTGTGCGGCTTCAATGCGGCGCGTCATCATGCCCGATTCGATGGGAACGCCTTCTTCCATGCCCAGGCGTTGCAACATTTTCGAAACCCATTCCTTGGCGAAGATCCGCATCAAGTCGTCTTCAAGCGAAAGATAGAAGCGCGAAGAGCCGGGGTCGCCCTGACGGCCGGCGCGACCGCGGAGCTGATTATCAATGCGGCGCGCTTCGTGGCGCTCGGTACCGAAAATATGCAACCCGCCGGCGTCGATCACTTCCTGATGCTCGCGGTCGGTGTCAATCTTGTGGCGCGCAAAAATCTCATTCCACTGGTCGGTCGGGACCGCATATTCATTGCCGGCGTAGTACCAGACGGTGCGGTTGGAATCGTCAACCTCGGCTTCGATCTTGCCTTGCGCGGCTCGGATCGGCTGCGCGATTCCCTTTTTCACGCATTCCTGCTTGGCCATGAATTCGGGATTGCCCCCGAGCAGAATGTCGGTGCCGCGGCCCGCCATGTTGGTGGCGATGGTGACCGCTCCTTTGCGTCCGGCCTGCGCGACGATTTCCGCTTCGCGCTCGTGGAACTTCGCATTCAAGACGACGTGGTCCTTCAATCCCTTTTTATTCAGGAGGTCAGAAAGACGCTCGGATTTTTCGATCGAAGTCGTACCCACCAGCACCGGCTGGTCGCTGTCGTGCAATCTTTGGATTTCGTCGGCGGCGGCGAAATATTTCTCTTTCTCCGTACGATAGATGATGTCAGGATTCTCTTTACGCAAAAGCGTGCGATTGGTCGGTATGACGATGACTTCGAGCTTGTAAATCTTGTCGAATTCCGGCGCCTCCGTTTCCGCCGTGCCAGTCATGCCCGCCAGCTTTTTATACATGCGGAAATAATTCTGGAAAGTGATGGTGGCGAGTGTCTGATTCTCGCGCTCGATCTTCACATTCTCCTTGGCTTCGATCGCCTGGTGGAGTCCGTCGGACCAGCGGCGGCCGGGCATGAGGCGGCCGGTGAATTCATCGACGATCAGCACTTCGCCGTCTTTGACCACGTACTCGACGTCTTTCTTGTACAGCGCATGCGCTTTGACGGCCGTGTCCACGTGATGCTTCGTCGCCCAGTTTTCCGGATCGGCGATGTTGCCAATTCCGAGCAGCTTTTCGACCTTTACCCAACCCTCGTCGGTCACCGTGATACTGCGATGTTTTTCGTCCACGACAAAGTCACCGGTGAGGATCTTGGGCTCGCCCGGCTGGGTGTCGATCTCCTCGCCTTTTTCGAGCTTGGGAATAATGCGATTCACCTTGTAGTACTTGTCGGTGGACTCTTCGCTCGCGCCCGATATGATGAGAGGAGTCCGGGCTTCGTCAATCAGGATGGAATCGACTTCGTCGACAATCGCGAAGTTGTGCACGCGCTGCACGCAATCGCGCAGGTCAAACTTCATGTTGTCGCGCAGATAGTCGAAACCGAACTCGTTGTTGGTGCCGTAAGTCACATCCGCCGCGTAAGCGGCGCGTCGCTCGCCGTCATCGAGGTCATGGACGATCACACCCACGGTCAGACCGAGAAAGCCGTAGAGCTTGCCCATCCATTCGGAGTCGCGCTTGGCTAGGTAGTCGTTGACGGTGACCACGTGCACCCCGCGTCCACTCAGCGCATTCAGATACACCGGGAGAGTGGCGACCAGCGTCTTGCCCTCGCCGGTCTTCATTTCAGCAATCGTGCCCTCGTGCAGAACCATGCCGCCGATAAGCTGCACATCGAAGTGCCGCATGTTGAGCACGCGCCGTCCGGATTCGCGAACCACGGCAAAAGCTTCCTCAAGCAGTTCGTCGAGGACAGTTTTGAGCAGCTCGCTGCGCTGCGCTTCGATTTCCTTTTGGCGGTCGATATTCGGACCATCAGTATCCACTTCCGGTTCGTCCGCAATCGAACTGAGACGCTCTTGGATACGGGCGCGAAATTCCTCCGTTTTGGCGCGGAGTTGCTCGTCGGAAAGCTTCTGTATCCCCGGCTCGAGTGCGTTGATGGCCGCAACCCGAGGCTGCAAGCGCTTAACCTCGCGCTCGTTCTTGGTACCGAAAACCTTGCCTAACAAAGTGTTGATCAAAAGGGAAATCCTTCAGAGGACACACGTCCCCAAGTCTGCTTTAAAGCCTAGCACATTAGATGCGAGAGGCCGGGCGAAGGACGGACACAACCAGCAGCCTCACGAAAGCCCCGAATTCGAGCAGGTCGACCCAATTCCTAGTTTTCCCGAGCTGTCTTTAGTATAAGTATATTCACCTCGAACATGCCCGCCTTCTACCAGCGATTCCAGGAATCCGCCCGGAAGTTCCCCAATAACGTTGCCCTCGAGATTCAGCGCCAGGAGGCGGTCGAGCGAGTCACCTTTGCGGAGCTTACCCGCATGTCGGAGAGTGTGGCGAACTGGCTTTCGACGCGGGTTCCGCGAGATGCCCGGGTGGCGATTCTAGCGGCGAACCATCCCCGCTGGGTGGCGGCGTACTTGGGGATCATCGCCGCTGGCAGAACGGCGGTTCCGCTTGATACGGCTTTCCACGCCGACCAGGTCAAGAAGCTGTTGGTCGATAGTGGAGCTTCCCTGTTGTTTTGCGACGTAAAGCACCTTCCGGTGGCGACGCCGGCGGCCGAAGAAATCGGCGTGGGGCTGGTGATGACCTCCGCCGCGGATGAACGAACTTCAAGTGAAGCCAGGGAGTCCATCTTTGCCGGCGATCTCGATTCTATCTTCGCCACTGGCAGCGCTGCCTTTCAACCTATTGACCCTGCCGAGAGCGACCTTGCGGCGCTGCTCTACACCTCGGGCACAACTGCGGATCCGAAGGGCGTCATGCTCACCCATGCCAACCTGGTTGGCGAGGCGAACTCGGTGCTTGCGGTGATCAAGATTGACTCTTCCGACGCGCTCTTGGGAATTCTCCCCATGTTTCACGTCCTGGCGCAGATGGCGAACCTTTTTCTGCCTCTGTTTAACGGCGCGCGCGTTGTGTACCTGGAGACCCTGAACACCACGGAATTGCTGCGTGCCCTGCAGGAACGCGGCATTACTGTGTTTTGCGTTGTGCCTCAGTTTTTCTACCTGATTCATGAGCGCATTTTCAAAGAACTGAACAATCGTGGCAAATTCACACTGCGACTGGTGCGCTTGCTGATGGCGCTCAACCGCGGGCTGCGGCGGCTGCGAATCAACGTCGGCAAGGTCTTCTTCGGCAAGATCCATGCTACTTTCGGCGCGAGCATGCGCTATCTGGTAACCGGTGGCTCGCGGTTCGATCCGACTATTGCTCGCGACTTTTATTCCTTTGGTATCGACGTTCTGAACGCCTACGGACTGACCGAAACCACCGGCGGCGCTTTCATCAATCCTCCGGGGCACGTCGTATTCGGTTCTGTCGGGCGTCCTTTTCCGGGAGTCGAAGCCAGGATCGTGGATCCGAAGCCGGTGGAAGATGGCGCGCCGCCTGCGGGTGAGATTGCGATCCGCGGCGCGATCGTGATGAAAGGATACTGGAATCGCCCGCAGGCTACGGCCGAGGTGCTGCGCGACGGCTGGTTCTATACCGGCGATCTCGGCTACTTCGATTCCAGTGGCAACTTGTTCATTACCGGACGGCGCAAGGAAGTCATTGTCCTCGCCAACGGAAAGAATGTTTATCCGGAAGAGATCGAGGCGCACTATCTTCACGCTCCGTACGTGAAAGAGATTTGCGTGATGGCACTGGAGGCGCGTCCGGGCGATCCAACCTCGGAGCGGCTGTATGCCGTGATCGTGCCTGACTTTGAACTGCTGCGGGAGCGCAAGATCGTCAACTCGAAAGAAGTGATCCGCACCGAAATCGAAGCGCTCTCCCACAAGATCGCTTCCACCAAACGTCTGGGAGGTTACGACATCTGGCAGGAGGAGCTGCCGCGCACCACTACGCGAAAGTTAAAACGCTTCCAGATTGAAAAGAAGGTTCGGGAGCTGCAACAGAGCCCGGCTGACGCCGATCGCGACGTTGGCGCCGAAAAGGAAAAGCCGCTAACCGCCGACGAGCAATCGTGGCTGGAGCGGGAGGATGTGAAGCGCGCTCTAGCCATCGTGCGGGAAGCCTCGCGCAACCAGCTTGACGCGATTCGTCCGATGCATAACCTCGAGCTCGATCTCGGACTCGATTCCATGCAGCGAGTAGAGCTGCTGACTGCGCTCGAGCAGCAACTGGCGGGCGAAGTGCCCGAGGCGCAGCTGGCGGAAATTTATTCGGTGCGCGACCTGGTTGACGCCGTTCTCGCCAGCGCGGGCAGCGGCGAGAGTCAAGCCAGAGCGGCAGCACCAGCGTGGTCGACCATCTTGAGCGAACCGGTAACCGATCCTGAGGTTCTTGAATTGGTGCGCCACAATACTTTCGCCGAAGTATTTTTCTTTCTGGTCGGGAGATTCGTTTATCTCTTTACGCTGGACCGCTTTCACCTCAAGGTCCGCGGACTTGAAAATCTGCCCGAAAAAGGCCCGTATCTCATCTGCTCCAATCACCAGAGTTATATCGATCCGATCGTGATGGCGGCAACTTTGCCGTGGAGCTTGTTTCGTGGCGCTTTTGCGCTGGGCACGAGCGAAATCTTCGGCAAAGGATTCATGCGGCGATTGGCACGATGGCTGCGCGTGGTAGTCCTCGATCCCGATGCGAATCTGGTGCCGGCAATGCGCGCTGGGGCTTTTGGCCTTGATCAGGGACGCATTCTGATTCTCTATCCCGAAGGTGAGCGCACTAACGATGGCACTCCGAGAGTGTTCCGCAAGGGCGCGGCGATTCTTTCGATCCACGCGCAGGCTCCGATTGTTCCGGTCGCGATTGAGGGCTTCTACGAAGTCTGGCCACGACACAAAAAGTGGCCCAAGTTCGGCGATCTGGAGTTGGTATTCGGCAAACCGATTCAGCCTCCTCCACTGAGTGATGCCAGCGAAGCTGCATACGAACGGCTTACTTCGGAATTGAAGTCGAGAGCAGTAGCGATGTGGGAAGCCCTGAGAGAAACAAATTCGCGCTCAAAAGGCGCTAGCAGCGTGGAGTCTGCGTTGGAGTCGATTTCGAATTCCGGTTCAAATTCCGATTCGAAGACCTCAGCGCCGGCAGAAACCTTGTCTCACTGAATTCATGTTCAGGCGCCCGCTCCCCGGGCGTTTGTGGCCAGGACTTTCGTGAAGGCGTCCACGGCTCCGACGTGAAATTGCTGGCCCGCTCCCGCTAAAATCCGTTGCTGGGCTTCGTATGGCGGCAGAGCTTCGGGGTCAGATTCGCTGACCAATTTCTGGTAGGCGTCCGCCACGGCTAGGATGTGCGCCTCGATCGGAACGTTGACGGACCGCGCTCCCTGGTCCTGCACAATTTGCTGCGCGACGATGATTGGAATCACGCGGCGCAGCGAATGTCCGGCAGCCTGGGTGCGCGGGTCGGTCCTGCCGGATTTGCGGAAACTGGCCACCACTTCGTCGCGGTTCATGTCGGCGGCCTTGTAGAGAATGTCATTGCTGATGCCGAGATTGCTGAGATCGCGCAGGATGACCGCGGAGCGCATCAGTTCCACGCGATCGGAACCGAGGCCCATCGCCTCCGCCATCTTGGTTGACATGTCAACCACCCGCTGGTTGTCGCCTTCGGCGAGCTTCTGGTTGGCAATAAAATGTTGCAGAACCAGCAGCAATCCGGTGAAGCTTTCGCGGATGTCTGTGGTCATGGCTTGCTTGCGTTCGTAGAGCGTGCCCATGGCGTAACCTGTGACGGCCAAAATCCCGGCCCAGATGGCGAAGTTGAAGAGCCGCTCGTCAGGCAACGACAGCACTCGATGCCTGGGCATCAGGTTGTTCAGAAAGTCGAGGAGAACGACCAGAAATACGCAGGCGAAAGCGGTGAGAGTCGCGTGGCGGCGTCCAAAGAAATACGCCGAATACAAGGTCGGCAGAAAATAAAAACAGAGCGCCATGGGCAGCGACTGCGCGAAAAATTGTAGCGTCGCCGCAATCAGGAACAACGACAGCAGCAGGATACTTTCCTTGGCGATTTTACTCATCGTCTTATTTCCAATCGTTATTTCTCCACCGTGTGCGCGAGCAAGAGAGAGCCCCTTGCTGTCATGTTGAAGCACGCTTGTGTCCGAAGAAAGTTACTGGGGTAATGGCATTGGTGCAGAGCGCGGAGGGTGGCACGTCCAAGCTCCGCTTGGGCGGGGTCTTTTCATCACAAATTAGCTGTACATCTGTCACAGACACACCGACCGCTCCAGTGCGACTATGGACCGTGATCGGAGTGGCTCACGAGTTGTAGGTCTCTCCAACACGATCGTCAATGCGAGACCCAAAACCAGTTTGAGGTCTCTTATACAACGTAACTCCTTATTTTGAATATTTTGGAGCTAAGTCCTTATTCATGAATATTTTGCGTAAAATTTTTTTGGGGGGGGGGGTAGTAAACCCAACCCGATTCAAACCGTACTCTCAGCCCCCAAAAGCCGCTCCCAGAACGGGTTTCCGCCAAGTAACTCGGGAAATAAAATGTGCGGTTTACTTTGCCCTTGGATGCGTCTGGTCGTAGACGTTCATCACGTGCTTGACTGAAAGTTGGGTGTAACGCTGCGTGGTTGCCAGGCGTTCGTGGCCGAGCAGTTCCTGGATGGCTCGCAGGTCCGCTCCTTCTTCGAGCATGTGGGTGCCGAAGGCGTGACGCAAGGTGTGGGGATGGACTTCGGGCGACAGGCCCTTGGCCACGGCTATGCGTTTGACTATGCGTCCGACGCTGCGGGTGGTCAGGCGTCCGCCGCGCTGGTTGACTAGCAGGGCGGGCGCGACTTTCGCGGCCATTGTTTTTTGGGACGTGTTTCTTAGCGTGGCCAGCAGTTGTTGGCGCCACGGCAGATAAATGGACAACGCGGCCAGGGCAGAGCCTCCGAAGGGGACGTAGCGTTCCTTTTTGCCTTTGCCGCGAATCAGGATGGCTTCGTTGCTCAGGCTGATGTCTTCGAGATTGATGCCGACCAGCTCCGAATTGCGAATGCCGCAACCGTAGAGGAGTTCGAAGAGCAGACGATCGCGCTCGGGAAACGATGCTACTTCGGGCATTTTTCCGTCGAGCACGTTGTTCATTTCTTCGATGGTGGGAACGCGCGGCAGTTTCTTGGGGAGCTTCGGGGTCGAGACCAGCTTGGCGGGATTCTGCTCGACTACTCCTTCTTGCGCCAGCCAGCGATAGAGCGAGCGCACGGCGGCGAGCGCTCGAGCTACGGAAGTCTTGCTCAATCCTTTGTCGTAGAGATGCGAGAGGAAGCCGCGGATGGCTATGTGGTCGATGTTCTTCCAGCAGCGCTGCCGGTGTAGGAGGCGAAAGTGTCGAGGTCTCCGGCATAGGCCTTGATGGTGTGCGCCGAGGCGTTGCGCTCGCGCAAGTGGCGGAGGAAATCGTCGGTAGCGCGTTCGACGATGGTGCGCGGTTGCTTCATGCCTTTATCTTCGCTTTTGCCCGCGGATGATGTTTCGCATACACGCTCTTCAGTCGGTCGAGCGCTACATGGGTATAAATCTGCGTGGTCGAAATGTCGGAGTGGCCGAGGATGGTCTGCACGGTGCGGAGGTCGGCGCCGTTCTCCACCATATGGGTGGCGCAGGAGTGACGGAGCATGTGCGGACTGACGTGGCGTCCTGCGGGAAGAGACGCCAGACCGGCTTGGCCGACCAACTGCCAGACTCGCTGACGGGTCAGGCGGCGGCCTCCGGTACCGAGGAACAGGAGCGGCGAACTTCTTTTCTTGGCGAGCGCTTCCCTGCCGTTCTTTAAGTATTGCTGTAAGGCTTGCTGGGCGGGCACTCCGAGCGGCACCATGCGCTCCTTGTCGCCCTTGCCGCGGACCAGGATGTATCCCATTTCGAGTTTCAGATCTTCGAGACGGGCATCGGCAACTTCGGAGACGCGCACGCCTCCGGCATAGAGCAGTTCGAGCATGGCGCGATTGCGAAGCGACAGGGCTTGTGCGCGCGGGGTTTCATTTTTATTAATGGGCAGCTGCTTTTCTGAAAGCATGGCACCAACTTCGACGCGGCTTAGCGCCTTGGGCAGGACTTTCCATTGCTTGGGCAAATCGATGTTCAGAGTCGGATCTTTGTCGATCTTGGCGTCCAACAGTAAATGGCGGTAAAGATGGCGGATGGCGGAAAGCTTTCGTCCCACGGAGCGGCCGTCTAGTTGATTGGAGAATAGTTCCTGGAGGTATTCGCGCACGTCATCGCGCCTTGCTCCATCCAGAGCTACGTTGCGTTTCTCCAGGAACTCGGCGAACTGCAGCAGATCGCTGGAGTAGGCCGCAATCGTTAACTTGGCCGAGCCGCGCTCTACCCGCAGGTAGTCGAGGAACGAGCTTAGCGTGCGATGGTTGGCGTCCGAGGCCATTCGATGAGTATGGGATGCGGGACAGAACCCGGAAAGTAATGAGCAGGATGCGGGCTAGACCGGGGGGAAACTGCTCATGTTCAGGGCGCGGGCTGTGGTTTAGAATGTCTGGTCGTAGTGCACTGATAGTAATCGGAGGCTTTATGAAACTTACCCCGGGCAAACTGACGGGCATGAATGCGGTATCGAACGAACGCGGTGTAATCGCGGCCGCCGCCATGGACCAGCGCGGCTCGTTGCAGAAATCTCTCGCCAAAGAAAAAGGAACGGCTGTTTCTGACGAGATGATGGAAGAATTCAAAATCCTGGTGAGTGAAGTTTTGACGCCGCATGCCAGCGCCATTCTGCTTGATCCGGAGTGGGGACTGCCGGCTTCGAAGCGGCGCGCCAAAAACGCTGGCCTCTTGCTGGCTTATGAAAAGACGGGCTACGACAAAACCGGCCCTGGACGTCTGGGCGATCTGCTGGACCACTGGTCGGCGCAGCGTCTGAAGGGAGCGGGCGCGGACTGCGTCAAGATTCTGCTCTACTACACGCCTTACGATCTCAAGGATGTGAATGACAAAAAGCATGCCTGGGTCGAGCGCATTGGCGACGAGTGCCGGGCCAATGACATTCCATTTTTCCTTGAGTTTGTCGGCTATGAAGAAGGCGCGGACGAGAAAGGGCTGGAGTACGCGAAGAAGAAGCCGCACATCGTCACCGAGAGCATGCGTGAGTTCAGCAAACCGCAGTATGGCGTGGACGTTCTGAAAGTGGAAGTGCCGGTGAACATGAAGTTCGTCGAGGGCGCGAAATGTTTTGGAGGCACGAAGGCTTACACGAAAAAAGAAGCTATTGAGCTGTTCCACAAAGCGGCGAATGTTGTGACCAAGCCGTTCATTTATCTCTCGGCTGGGGTCAGCAATGCGGAGTTCAGCGAGACGCTCGAACTGGCTGGAGAATCGGGCGTGAAGTTTAATGGCGTGCTCTGCGGACGCGCTACCTGGAAAGATGGCATTCCCATCTATGCGAAACAGGGCGCGGGAGCTTTCCGCCAGTGGCTGGAAACCGAGGGCGTGAAGAATATCAACAACGTCAACAGCAAATTGAAGGCCGCGACCTCGTGGCACTCGATCTACGAAGTGGAACCGGCGCTGGCGCGCGGGTAGGTGAAATTCTTCCAGCGAACCAGGCGGGTCTGCGGACCCGCTTTTGTTTTTTTCTAATTGCTAAATGCTAATTGCTGAATGCTGAGTGCTGAATGCCAGTTCCCGACCGCAAAACCGCTCTGATCACCGGCGCCTCTTTCGGTATCGGCCTGGAACTCGCACGCATCTTCGCACGCGAAGGCTACAACCTGGTTCTGGTCGCCCGCAGCGCCGACAAACTTCGGCAACTCGCGGCCGAAGTGGAAAAGGCGCATGGCACGCGTTCGCTGATTCTCGCCGCTGATCTGACCGATCCGGGCGCTCCCGCATATGTTCTGGATCAGACTACGCGCGCGGACATTCAGGTCGAGGTGCTGGTCAATAACGCTGGATTCGGACAGTACGGGTTGTTTGCCGAGAATGATCTGGAAGAATGTCTGCGGCAGATTCAGCTCAACGTCACGACTCTCACTCACCTCACGCGGCTGTATCTTCCGGCGATGATCGAGCGGGGGAGCGGGCGTATTTTGAATGTGGCGTCCACGGCGGCGTTTCAGGCGGGACCGCTGATGGCGGTTTATTACGCTACCAAAGCTTACGTGCTGCACTTTTCTGAAGCTATTGCCAATGAACTTGGCGGGACGGGCGTCACCGTCACCTGCCTGTGTCCGGGGCCGACGGCCACCGAATTTCAGAAGCGGGCGAAGCTCGAGGGCATCCGGCTGACGAAGTTTGGAACCATGGACGCTCACACTGTGGCGGAGGACGGCTATCGCGCATTGATGGCCGGCAAATCGGTGGTGATTTCCGGATTCAAGAATTGGCTGGTGGCGCAATCGGTGCGCTTCGCGCCTCGGCGCATGGTTACTGCGGTGGCGCGGAAACTGCAAGAAGGCTAGTCGGTCAAGGTTAGCCGATCATGGGGCGACGGGCTTAGCTAGTTTGCCGGCGGCGTGGTTTCGGGCATGGACATTCCGCCGATGATCCCCCACTGTTTATCTGTCCCGTCCCTGAGCCGCGTGTGGATGATGCGGGATGTCTGGGGTTGGCCTTTGCCGTCTTGTCCATCCATTCATAGGTGATCCAATAGCACGCCACCGCGATGTCCCCCGTCACTTGAATCCTCGCAGGCTTGAATTCCATGGACTTGAAAGTCAGGCCCTTCGCCGTTTGCGAGGTGATCCAGTCGGTGATGTGGTCTTTGCCGACGGGTGCGGCGTTGAACCTGGGCCAGCCCAGGAAGTCCTTGTGCCACAGGTTTAAGTAAGCGGACAAGTTGTTATCTCGAACGTAATCCCAGTAGGCGTGCTCAAGCTTCCACACGGCTTGCTCGGTGTTCGAAGCTTGGTCCGATGCCTGAGCCTGGGTTGTCTCGGCGGATGAAATTGCCGAAGCAGAGGCGGAGAAAAACATCAGCATCGCCAGAGCACGCAGCATTCGATGGTTGCGCGTTTTCGCCTCCGCCAGCCGAATCAGTTTGTCTTGCGGCCTTCGAGCGCGGCCTGCACGCGGCTGTGTTTCCGGCTATACGTGAAGTACACGACCAGCCCGATAATCAGCCAGATAATTAATCGCGCCCAATTGAGCCATCCGAGTTTGTACATCATGTAACCGTTGAACAGGATGCCCATGACCGGCACGAATGGCACCCAGGGTGTCCGGAAGGGGCGTGGCTGGTCGGGGTTGGTGTGCGCGCAGGGCCATGATGGCGATGCAAACAATCACGAATGCCAGCAAGCGTTCCGATGTTGACCATTTTTCCGATATCGTCGATCGGCGTCAGGCTGCCTACGATGGCGGCGAGCAAACCCACCAGCATGGTGTTCTTCCATGGCGTCCGGAAGCGCGGGTGAATGGCGGCGAAGAACTTCTTCGGCAACAGCCCGTCGTTGGCCATGGAATACAACACGCGAGTCTGACCCAGCAGCATGACGAGCATTACGCTGGTGAGGCCGGCGAGCGCTCCGAGGGTAATGATGTGCGACGCGCCGGTTAGGCCGCGGTCCAGGAAAGCGCGGGCTATGGGCGCTTCGATGTTGACGTCTTTCCAGGGCACCATGCCGGTTAGAACCGCCGCTACCGCGATGTACAAGGCAGTGCAGATCAGAAGCGAAGCGATAATTCCGATGGGAAGGTCACGCTGGGGATTCTTTGCTTCCTGGGCGGTGGTGGAAACGGCATCGAATCCGATATAGGCGAAGAAAATGTAAGCGGCCCCGGCGCCGATTCCTGAGAATCCGAAGGCGCGAAAGTCGCCCAGTCGGTTCCCCAGTTGCTGGTGTTGATGTAGCGGATTCCCAGCCCGATGACAAAAAGTACAACTGCGACTTTGATGACGACAATGGTGGCGTTGAAGCGGGCGCTCTCTTTGATGCCAATCACCAGAATGGCGGTGATGACCAGCGCAATGACGAAGGCTGGCAGGTTGAGACCGATTTCATATCCGAATAGATGAGGCGCGTTCAGGAGGTCGTGAGCTTTCTGCACCAATTCTGGCGATTGTGTTCCCATGATCGCCACGACCTTGTCGAGAAAAGCCTGTGTACCGGGAACAAGCGTCGAATCGGAGGCCTGTGCCATTTGGCGAGCCACTATGTTCTCCGCCGTGTGCAGCCCCGTCCAGTGATCGTAGGCAAGCCACAGCGGCATCTGGATGTGGAAGATATTCAAGCAGCTCGATGAAGTGATTGGACCAACCGGAGGAGACGGTGCTGGCGCCCATGGCGTATTCGAGGGTGAGGTCCCAGCCGATGATCCAGGCAAAAATCTCGCCCAGCGTGGCATAGGCATAGGTGTAGGCGCTGCCGGCAAGCGGAATCATGGCGGCAAACTCCGCGTAGCAGAGAGCCGCGAAAGCGCAGCCCAAGCCGGAGAGCACGAAGGAGAGCATCGAGCCCCGGGCCGGCGTAGTGAGCGCCCAAGCCGGAAAGCACGAAAATGCCGGCTCCGATTACGGCACCGACGCCGAGCGCGGTCAACTGAAATACGCCCAGCGTACGCTTCAGGCTGTGGCCGCCAGTTTCGTGCGCCTCCTTAATCAGCAGATCAAGCGGCTTTTTCGCAAAGAGGTCGGTCATCCGTAGTCTCTCCTTGTTAATGCGCGTTAAAACCAAATTATTAAACGAGTAATTAAACCGACGACGTCCGCGTCTCGCGGCCGCCAGATGTAATACACCGGGATACCGAGCAGCACGATGATCAGTCCCGGCCAAGTGTATTGCGGTTTGTAGCGTAACAGCACTACGTCGATAAACAAAGCCATCACGATATAGATTGCGGGCAGAACCGGGTATCCGATGGCCTTGTATGGACGCTCGGCTTCGGGATGGGTGCGGCGCAGGACGAAAAGTCCAACAATGGTGAGGACGTAAAACACCAGCACGGCAAAAATAATGTAGTCGAGAAGCTGGCCGTAGCTGCCGGAGATGCAGAGGACGCAGGTCCAGACCATCTGCACCATCAGCGAAATGGCGGGCGTCTTGTAGCCTGGGATGCAGGCGCGCCACGCTGCGAAAGAAAAGACCATCCTTCGCCATGGCGTAGTAGACGCGGGCTCCGGAGAGAATCAGGCCATTGCAGCAGCCGAAACCTGAAATCATGATGGCGACGGCCATTAGCGAGCCGCCGATGGAACCGAACATCTGGGTCATGACGGCGGTAGCGACGCGGTCTTCTTTGGCAAACTGGATGCCACGCTCCAGCAGCGTGTTTCCGGTCGGACTGCCCACCAGCGGCAGCGCGCCGAGATAAATAAAGTTGCAGCGCGATGTAGAGTGCGATGACTACGCCGGTGCCTAGCGCCAGCGATAGAGGAAGATTGCGGCTGGGATTCTTCACCTCGCCGGCGGTGAAGGTGACGTTGTTCCAGGCGTCGGCGGAGAAGAGCGATCCGACCTGTGCAATCGCCAGCACGGTGAGCGTCGCGACCAGAACGCTCGCCCTACCTCCGCTACGTCATGCAAAGTGCCCAGGCCGGAATTGGTCCAGAAGTTTGCGCCGAAGTTCGCGGCTATCGCCTGTGCGTTGCGGCCAAGAAAAATTCCGAAGAGGACCAGGCCTAGCAGGGCGGAAACTTTCGCGGCGGTGAAAATGTTCTGGATCAGGGCGCCCGTTTTCACGCCGAAAATATTGATGACCGAAAGCACGATCACTACCAGGATGGCGGCGAGATTTTGCGTGTTCAGTCCAACGTCCATGCCGCCCAGCATCATTGGGCCGACGGCGAACTTGGGGACGGTCCAGAGGTGGACGATCCAATTGCTGGACGAAATTGCCGGCCAGAAGATCCCTAGAAACTTGCCGAAAGCCACGCCCACGGCGGCTATTGTGCCGGTCTGGATCACCAGGAATAGAGTCCAGCCGTAGAGAAATCCCCAGAGCGGGCCGAGCGACTCGCGCAGGTAAACGTACTGGCCTCCCGCGCGGGGCATCATGGCCGCTAGTTCGCCGTAGGTTAGCGCGCCGACGATGGTCAGAAATCCGGTGATGAGCCAGGCGCCTATGAGCAGCGCGGGCGAAGTGACTTCGCGGGAAATTTCGGCAGACACGATGAAGATGCCCGAGCCGATCATCGAGCCCATCACCAGCATGGTCGCGCTGGTGAGGCCGAGGCCTTTGACTAGCTCGCTGTCCTGATGGGTGTGGCGCTGCCAGTCGGTGACAAGAGCTGGGGGTGGGGCGTTCGGGCTCACGAACCTCCTAAGGGCTGCCTAGAAACTTTGGCTGCAAGAGCTTCCCAACTTTACCCCAGAACCCTCAAAAATTCTTCTGCTGATTTGCGGGGATCCAGTAACAAGTCGGATATCACCGCGACGGAGTCGGCTCCGGCATCGATGACGGAACGGGCGTTGGCGCGGGTGATGCCGCCGATTGCCACCAGCGGCTTGCGCGTCAGTTCCCTTGCCCGGCGAAGGCCTTCGAGGCCGACGACGGGATCGGGATTTGCTTTGCTGGCGGTCGCGAAGATGGGGCCGATGGCTAGGTAGTCGGCGGGCGTTTTGTCGGCTTTCGCGAGCTGCTCGGGATTGTGGGTTGATACTCCTAGCCAGCGACCGGGGCCTGATCCGATGATGCGCGTTGCGGATTCGGGCGAGAGATCATCCTGCCCGATGTGCAGGCCGTCGAGGCCAGCCGCCAGGCAGAGGTCAGCGCGATCGTTCATTATTAGCTTGACCTTCTCTCGAAAGATCGCTCCGAGGCGCGTTTTGAGTTCGCGCGCTTCGTCGAGCATTTGGCGGGCGTTGCCCGACTTGTTGCGGTACTGGAGCAGGGTGCAGCCGGCGGCGGCTAATTCTTCGGCGGCAGTGAACATTGCGGCAGCGTGCGGGAAGCAGCCGACGTCGAGAATGGGGTATAGGCGAGGAAGGTGCATGGTCCATTCTTACTGATGGATTTCGGGACGGAGCATCCGTAACAGAGATTACATTAAGTGAAGAAGTGGGACGAGCATAATTGCCGGATTTCGATAGCTAAGCGCGTTCGGAACCAATCCTAGGTCTATGGGGTCTAAATTGTCATGCGCCTTAGGTTTACGCTCGTTTCCCTCGTCCTAATTGCGTTCTCTGTCGCGGAAGCCCAAGCACAATCCGGAAGCGGGGACATTGGGGAGCAGTTCATCGTAAATAAAGAACGTCCTTTTGCATATCTGCAATTCGACCACGTCGGCAAAGGAGCCCGTCGCAACGAGAATGAGCCAGCGTACCGAATCTGGCTTCGCTTGGTGAATAACTGCCGTGTACCGATTGAGATTAGGACCTCTGGGGTTCCCGACGGCAGTCCCGTGGGCGAGGTAGGGTTCTTTCACAATGTAGTTGCCAATCCGACCTATAATCGTGCATCGGGCGTTACCATTTTGGAATCCGGCGCAAGTCCTAAGCTCGCCGACAATCCGGTAGTCCCTACGGCGATGCCCAACGGCTACGACACAGACGTTAGCTCTACAGCAACACTCCAAGCATCAGAAAGTTTGCTGTTTAGCATTCCGGTTAATCACCTAAGCGGAGCATGGCACATCGAGATACCATTTCGCTTCGAACTGCCGCACAAACGGCCGTCGCATTATGAAGAGAACATCGGAGGCCAGCCCCATATGACGATTGGCTATTGGCTGTCGGATTTGCCGGCAGACGCCAGGAAGCGAGTCGAGGCAGGGCTCAAATAACGAGATATCGCTGTACCGCCAACCTACTTCCCCTTCGCCAGAAATCTCTCGATAAACCCCGTATCGAAATTCCCTGCGCGGAAATCAGGGTCAGCCAGAATTCGGCGATGCAGCGGAATCGTGGTGTAAATTCCTTCCACGATAAACATTCCCAGAGCGCGACTCATGCGCGAGATGGCTTCGCTGCGATCTTTGCCGCGCACTACTAGCTTCGCAATCAGCGAATCATAATAAGGAGGAATCGTGCCTTCGGCGTAGGCGGCGGTGTCGATACGCACGCCGGTACCTCCCGGAGGATTGAAGGTGGTGATCTTGCCGGCTGATGGTGTGAATTTTTCCGGATGCTCGGCGTTGATACGGCATTCGATGGCGTGTCCGCGATGGACGATCGGACCCTGCAACACGTCGGATAGCTTGGCGCCGGCGGCGATCATGAGCTGACTTTTTACCAGGTCCACGTCGGTGACCATTTCGGTGACGGGATGCTCCACCTGGATGCGGGTGTTCATCTCGATGAAGTAGAGACGCCGCTGCTGGTCCATGAGAAATTCGATGGTGCCGGCATTGTGGTAGCCGACCTGGCTAAGCGTCTTGCTGATGATGCCTCCGATTTCTTTGCGCATCTCGGGCGTTACCTGCAGCGATGGCGACTCTTCCAGCAATTTCTGGTGACGGCGCTGAATCGAGCACTCGCGCTCACCGAGGCTGACTACGTTGCCGTGCTCGTCGGCCAAGACCTGGAACTCGATGTGGCGCGGGTTCTCGACATAGCGTTCGAGGTAAAGATCGCCGTTGCCGAAAGCGGCCGAGGCTTCCGATTGCGCCTGGCGGTAGAGCGCGGGCAATTCGTCTTCGTTGCGCACGATGCGCATACCGCGCCCGCCGCCGCCGGCAGTGGCTTTTACGATGATGGGGAAACCGATTTTCCTCGCCCATTCGTTGGCCTCTTCGGCGGAGGCGACCACTCCATCCGAGCCGGGGACGATGGGCACGCCGTGCTGCTTCAT
The DNA here is from genome assembly GCA_963826845.1 of uncultured Acidobacteriaceae bacterium. Classification (GTDB taxonomy): domain Bacteria; phylum Acidobacteriota; class Terriglobia; order Terriglobales; family Acidobacteriaceae; genus Acidiflorens. Next base: position 202,804 of record CAWGYS010000009.1, on the reverse strand, counting down.
GGCGGCGCGGGCTTTTTCTTTTTCTCCCATGAGGCGGATGACGTCGGGAGTTGGGTCCGATGAACTTGATGTGACAGGCTTCGCAGACTTCGGCGAAGTTGGCGTTTTCGGAAAGCAGGCCGTAGCCGGGGTGAATGGCGTCCACGTTGGCGATTTCGGCGGCGCTAATCACGGCGGGTACGTTGAGATAACTCTGCGCCAGTTGCGGCGGGCCGATGCAGATGGCTTCGTCGGCAAAGCGCACGTGGAGAGAATTCCGGTCGGCCTCGCTGTAGATCGCGACCGAGCGAATGCCGAGCTCCTTGCACGCGCAGATGACGCGCAAGGCAATCTCGCCGCGATTCGCTACCAGAATTTTCTTGAACATGATGTGAAAGCTCTCAGCTGTCAGCTCTCAGCTCTCAGGAAAAGCACTTGACCGCACAGCACTCTGGTTTCCCTGAGAAGCTGAGAACTGGGAGCTTATTTTGACGGACGCACAGCGAACAATTCCTGGCCGTACTCGATGGGCTGGCCGTTGGCGACTAGCATCTTGACTAACTCTCCCGCCACGTCGCATTCGATTTCGTTCATTAGTTTCATGGCTTCAACAATGCATAGGACCTGGCCCACTTCCAACACGATCGCCGACTTTGACGAACGGTGGCGAGCCGGGCGAGGGCGATTCGTAGAACGTCCCCACGATCGGCGACTTTACGATGTGCAGGCCTGCTTCGGGTTCGGGCGCAACCGGACCGCTCGCGGACTGATCCATCCGAACCGGTGCGAGGAGCCGAGGCCGGGAGCGGCGCGGGTGCAGCCTGGGACGAGGCATAGCGCGGGTCTGGCAGGGCCATGGCCAGCGCCGCGCTTGATCTTTACTTTGACGTCGCCGCGCTCCAGCTCAAATTCGGCGATGTCCTTTTCGATTAAGAACTCTATGAGTTCCTTCAGCTCTTTTTGATTCATGGATACGGCGGGTTCCGCTTCAGATGTTGAGAACTTCTCCGTCTGTAGACGACGAGGGCTTGATCTCCGTCTCGAACCCGCTGCGGCAGAGATCACGCGCAGCAGCCGCGTCTGCTACTTACAATTACGCGCTAAATGACAACCAGTTCTTTATCTGCGGGGACAGCACTTCGCAGCCCGAAGCCGTGACTACCACCACGTCTTCGATCCGCACGCCCCACTTCCCGGGAACGTATACGCCAGGCTCGATCGTAATCACCATTCCCGGCTCGCAGCTTCTGGCTTTGTCCCGCTGCCAGTCGGGGCGCTTCGTGTATCTCTAATCCTAAACCATGCCCAGTGGAATGAGTAAAGTACCGCGCCAGTTTGCGCTGGCGAAGTACACGCCGCGCGGCAGCCATCTACTTCGGCGGCAGTCACTCCGGGACGAACCGCCGCGATGGCAGACTGCTGCGCTTCCAGCACGGCGTCGTACAGCTCCCGGCTTCTGGCGACGGCGGCCCGACGTGCACAGTTCGCGTGCGATCCGAACAATAACCGGCGAGTATAACACCAAAATCGCAGACCACGAACCCGCGCCGGGGAATGCGTGCGGCAGAAGCCCGGCCGTGCACAATCGCCGAGCGCGCTCCGGCAGCGAGGATGGTCGGAAACGACATGCCTTCGGCTCCGGCACGGCGGGCCTGGTACTCCATCGCCGCCGCGACTTCGACTTCACTCACGCCTGGCCGAATTTTCCTGCGAGCTACGCGGAAAAGACTGGCGCCCAGTTCAACTGCGCGGCGAATGCGTTGGATCTCGGCAGCGTCCTTCACCATGCGAGCGCGCTCGACGAGCGGCGGCGCGGAACGCAGGCGGACTTTCGGAGCCGCTCTCAGGACCGATGCCAACCGGTCGCGCATGCCGGCAGTAATCGACTCGGGTTCGATGCCCACGGTTCTTGCCGATCGTGTCCGTCGCTGCGCGGCCAGCCACTCCGCAGCCGCCAGCAGCGGGGACTTGCTCGGCGATGACAATCTTCGCCGCTTGACATTGGCACTGACTTCCTGTTTCGCCTGGGTGCGGTAGCGGCCGTCGGTGAAGAGGATGGAACCGCCGATCGGCGACCAAGCAGAGCGGCGGCGCTGCCGGTGAAGCCGCAGAGATAGCGGATATTCGGAAGATGGGTCACCAGCAGCGAGTCCAGACGGTTCTCTTCCAGGGCGGAGAGAAGACGATGCCGGCGGCCAGCGTGGTCCATGGGGAGAGTGTAGCAAGAGGCAGCTGTCAGGTGTCAGGTCTTAGGTCTTAGGTCTTAGGTCTTAGGAAAACCAAAAGCGGCCACAAACATTGTCAACGGTTCATCGAGGGGGACTTTCGGTTTTCCTAAGACGCTAGACCCGACACCTGAGGCCTGCAAAACAAAGCCGCCGGGGATTTCGGCAGGTTCTCCGAAAAGCCCGGCGGCTGTGGTTCGCTATCGACTTCGCGGTTAGGTCTGAATGATTCGCGGAGTGATGAAGAAAATCAGTTCTGAGTTGGAAGTGGATGATCGCTGCGGTGCTTGAACAGGTTGCCGAGGTACGGGATATCCCCGAGCAAAGGCACCTGCGAAACACTGAGCGAGTTTTGGGTCTGGATCACGCCGCCAATCACGACTGTGCCGCCGTCGGTCACCAGCACTTGCGTGGTCGCTTGCTGGGTGATCAGCGCCGGGTTGCCGTTGATGACCTCGCTGCCAAAGTCGGGCAGCGTGTTCTCGACATCCACATTGAGGAAGATGGTTCCTTCCGACGTGATCTGCGGAGTCACGGTCAGGCGCAAGAAAGCGTCCACGTAGGTGATGGTCGCCGGAGCGCCTAATGAGGCCGCGGATTACGATCGGTATCTTCGTACCCTGTTTGACTACTGCCTGAATATTGTTCTGGGTAACGATGCGCGGACGGGAAAGAACTTTCAGCAAGCCGCGCGACTCCGCCATGGTGAGGATGACGTCGATCCGCATGTTGTTGGTGGCGTTTACGAATTGCAGACCGCTGGTCGGCCCGGTTGCACCCAGGTTCGAGAACAATGGAACCGACGTACCAGCGCTCGGGGTTGCCGCTGACGGGATACAGCGGATTTCCCACCTGTTGACCGACGAGGATCGGCGACTGCCCAACCGCTGTTCACACCGCCCACGCCGGTTGTGCCGTTGCCCCAGCCCAGACCGAGCTGCACGCCGATGTCGCGAGCGAAGCTGCGGGTGGCCGCCACGACGCGAGCTTCAATTTCGACTTCCTGCGTCTTGCGGTCCATTTGCTGGATCAGGCGGTCGATCTGCGGCAGAACAGAAGGTATGTCGGAAACGATCACCGAGTTGGTACGCTCGTCGGCTACGATGTCGCCCCTCTGACTGAGGAATTTCTTGAGCGGCATTAGCAGATCTTTGGCGTGGGCGTAGCTGAGGAAGCGGGTGATGCTGACTTTATCAACCGCGAGCGCCTCGGCATCGATTTGGGAGCGCCGGTTCTCGGCTTCATGCCGCAAAGTCTCAACCGTGGCGATGCGCAGAACATTGCCGTCCAGCTGGCGGGACAGGTCATTGTTCTTGAGCACGATGTCGAGCGCCTGGTCCCACGGCACGTCATCGAGCACGATGGTCAGGTTGCCATGGACCATGGGATCGAGCACGACGTTCAGGCCGCTGATCTCATGAATCAGGCGGAAGAAGTCTTTCAGATCCACATCCTTGAGATTGACCGAGATGGGCTCGCCGGTATATTTGGATCCGCTCGTCGCCGGTTTCGGTTGTTCCATCTGAGCCTTCTGCTCGGCGGCCATATTCACGGCCGGTTGGATGGTCTGCGTGGTGGCACCCGATTGCGCCATGGAGGCGTTGCTCTTGGTGGCGACCAGTTCGGATGCCGTCTTGTCGGCAAAGCGGCTGGCGGCTTCCTCGGCCTTCACGGTTGGCTCGGTGACGGTGTCGTCAGTTTTGCCGTCAGCTTTGCTGACCGAGAACTTGGGCTCGACGAAGGCAAAGTCCGTCGGCTTTCCGGAGTTATCAGCCACGGCCGGAGCAACCGGGACTACCGGAGCTGCGGCGGCCGGAGCCGAAACCGGCACCAGTCGCGGCGCGGGCACCGGTTTTGGGGCTGGAGCCGGCTGGCGGCGAGCCAGCGTGGCGTCGTGGATGGTGAGAACGAAGCTGCCATCCGGGGCGGCTACCAGTTCATGCTGGCAGCTGCTGGAAAGATCGACGACTACGCGCGTGGTGGGCGGAACTTGCCCGTCCATCCCGATGCGGACGTCTTTCACGCCGTCTGTGCCCACGCCGATGTGGCTCTGTGTCGTGGCCATCACGGTGTTGGGAAGATCGACGACGATGCGTGCCGGAGATTCAAGCGTGGACACTTTGGGCGCCAGTGTGCCCGTCGCTTTGAACTCGACCCGCAATCCGTCATGGCTGTGCGCGACCTCGAGCTTCTGCAGCGCAGCGCTCGCGACCACTCCCTTGCCCGTCGTGTCAGCCGCGGAGGCGATCAGAACGAACGCCAGCAGCGAGACCATGAGACCCAGCAGTTGCTTTCGCATTTCCCTATCTCCCCATACGAGGCCATTTCGCCTCGATGTGTTTCCTAGAACATATTTCCCAGAACGCGTGTTGCTCGAAGTCTTCGTGTTGCCTCCAGACCTACACTGCCGGAGTCGTAATCTTCTTCACCACTTCACGGGTAAAAGTCTTGCCCAACCGGTCTTGCAGGGTTTCCTGGAAAACAATGGAGTCCCCCGTAATTTTCACTACGTAGCCGTTGAACACGGGATCGTTCTCCCGCAGAAAATAGGCTTTGTTCAGGCCGTTGCTGACCACGGCGATGAAACCGCTCTCGGCGTGGACCACACCGCGCAGGTTGATGGCTCCGATTTCCAGACACTTCTTACCAGTGCTGCAGCCCGAACCGCCGGCGTGGCTTACCACCGGACTGATGAAAGGATCGCGTCGGCCGTTGGCGGCGTACTTGGCGTCGGGAACCACCTCCTGGTCGTTCGCCTCGGTCCCGACTGCTTTTTCTGTGCTTTCCGCGGCGCCGCTACCGGCTACGGATACGCCCGCTGTCGGGTGGCTGGCGGGAGCCACAACCACCGCGGCGGTGTGCCTCACCGCAGATCCCGGAACGTGTTTTCCATGACCTGGGTGCTTCGGACCGGCCGCACTGGCGCCGCTCGAAGACGATGAAGACTTTGCTGGCGTGACCACGGCGGGAGCCGACTGGTTGATACCCAGAGCCTCATTCGAGGCCGCCGTGTCATGGCTGCTCACCGCGTTCATGGTGTTGCGGGTGTTCTGGATGATGCCGGGATTTTGGGCAGAGGCCCAGCCTGCGGCCAGTACCGAAATTAGAATTGCCGCCGTAATCGCGTTTGCCGGCTTCATCTTGATCCTCTCCCCCATCTTGTCCCTCATCTCGACTCTCCTACTTTTTCACTACCGGTGGTGCGGGCTTGGTGGCCGGCGCCGCCGGATCCAGGTCATGGCTGAAATACGTGGTCGTCAGGCAAGTGGCCACCACACTCTCACTCGGCGCGTACTGATAGGTATGCTTCGCCTTGGCAGCGCCGGTGTTGCGGGTCGAGGCCACCGCCAGACCGGAGACGTTCACGATGCGCTCCACCTTACCCAAGCGGTCGAAGAACCCGAGCAGCGAGTAATAGGGGCCGTCGAGTTCCACTTCGAACGGCACTTCGGTGTAGAACTCTTTGTTGACGTAGGGATGCGCGGTGTAGCGGCGGAGTTCCACTCCCGCCTTGCGCGCTTCTCCGTCCACCATGCGCATGAAATTGTCCACTTCTTTTTCATCGGGCACGATGCGCCGTTCGATTTCAAGCTGCTGCTTCAAGCTGGCGAGCTGACGCTCGATGTCGGCCAGTTTCGGCCGGTAGGCTTCGAGTTCCGCGTTTTCGCGCAGTTTGGCCTGCAGCTTGACTCGGGCCGCATCGTTCTGATCACGCTGCGACTTGAAGACGGTGTAGTACAGGCCGCCGGTTGCCAATGCCGCCACCAGGACCAGCACTCCGAGCAATTTCACACCTGTTAATTCGCCAAGATTCATAGTCGGTTCCGCCTTTTACGACTTTGCCTTCGAGCAGGTCAGCGTAAACTGGAACGCCTGCATGTCTTTTACCGTGTCGTCCTGAAACGTTTCCTTGATCTCGATGTTGCTGAAGAAACCTGTCTTTTGCAGATTGGAAATCAGGTTGGCCACGGCATCGCTCGACAGCGCGGTGCCGTCAATGGCGACGCTTCCACCCTGGTCCTGCATGCTGTTGAGCCAGACCGCCTCGGTGCTATTGACGGTGTCGCCGATCATGGAGAGCAGGTTGACCGGGCCGGATTGGTTCTTGCGCAGCTCGTCAATCACATCCACCCGGCGCTTGTAAGACTCGGCTTGGCGCTGCCGCTCCAGGTACCGCACCTTGATATCGGACAGTTCGCGGTTCTTCTGTTCCGCCAACCGGGACTGCACTTCGATCACTTTCTTTTCCCGGTCGAGCTGATACCAGTACCCGAAATTAAGGGCGCCGGCAATCAACAGCACGGCCGCCACCTGGACCATGGGGCCGCCCAGATTGCCCAGCTCGAAGCTCGGCATGCTCAGGGCGGGGCCGGAGCTTTTCTTGCCTTTCGGTTTCGGAGAACCCAGCAGGTTGATTCGGATCATAGCTTTTCAAAGCTCCTCAGGGCCAAACCGACGGCCACTGCCAACTGGCCGGCGTTCTGTTCGACCAGCTCTGCCCCGGCACCTTCCGCCGGAGCCAAGACTTTCTGAAATGGGTTAAAGAGCTCGACCGGCATCGAGAATTCCTGCCGCAGAGCTTCCACCAGACCCGGAACCTTGGCCGAACCCCCGGCCAGATAAATTTTCTCGATGTGCTCACCCGCGGCGCTGGCGCGGAAGAAGTCGAAAGTCTTCTGAATTTCGAGCACGATAATTTCGGTTACCTGCTGCAGGATCGGCGTTTTCGCGTCGTCGTGCACGGTGCCCACCTTGTGCCCCAGCTTGAGCGATTCGGCATCGTCGAAGCTGAGGTCCAGCTCTTTCTGCAACGAATCGGTGTACTGATGGCCGCCCACTGAGACGTCGCGCGGGAACAGGGGTGTAGTCCCTTTGACGATGTTGATGTTCATCACGCTCGCACCCAGGTTGAGCAGCGCCACCACTTGCGTCGGAGCGGGCTCATAGTTGTACTCGTAGCAATTCTGCAGAGCGAGCGCATCGATATCCACAATAGCCGGAGTCTTGCCGGCCATCGAGAGTACGTTGGTGTAATTCAGAATCTTGTCTTTTTTCACGGCCACGAGCAGAACATCCATGGTCGGGCTGGTCGCATCGTCGGAAAGAATCTGGTAGTCGAGATTGACGTCGGCCAAGTCAAAAGGGATATGCTGAGCGGCTTCCTTCTGGATGGTCTCGGCCAGTTCCTGATCGCTCATCGAGGGCAGCGAGATTTTCTTGACGATCACGGAGTGTCCGCTGACCGCCGTGGCCACCGCCTTCGACTTGATCAGAGTGTCAGCGAACAGTTTGCTGATGGCGCTCGAAACCGTGCCCGAATCCACGATCATGGAATCGACCACAATGTCGGGCGCGATCGGCTCCAGGCCGAGGTGCGCCACTTCGATGCCAGCACGCGTCTTCCTGAGCTCGACCGCCTTGATGCTCGAAGAGCCCACATCCAGACCCACTATCGTTTTCGATCCCATTCCAAACATGTGCCCGCCCTTCTCTAACGAAGTTCGCTTATGAAGTTCCAGCGGCTTTCGCTGCCTGGACTTTCCGCTTGCCCCGCGGTTCCGTTTCCACTGACTTCTCTTCCATCCACTGATCGATCTTCGATTTCTTGAAGCGCCAGCGATTGCCCAACTTGAACGCCGGAATTTTTTGTTCGTTCACGTACTTGTAAAGCGTGTCCGGACTCACTCCCAGATACTGCGAAGCTTGGCGAATATTCATTACTTCTCGCGAGTCGGCCATTACATTTCCCTACGCGTTCGAGTGTATTTTGGTGTGCTGAGCATATCTCAAAGGGAAGCGAGGGCCTCTCCACGTGAATCTCCCGGTTTTGCCGGGTTTTATGGGGTTTTTCTGGATTTAAGAAAAGGCGGAGTTGCGGATCAGTATGTCAGCTAATGGAGTTCATACTGTAAGCTCAGGCCACCACAGCTAGTGGTCATTGTGCAAATATACGACCAGTCACTCGAGTTCGAGTAACTAAGGTACTAGAGACGGTACGGAAGTACTTGAACCGGCGCGCAAACCGCTGAAAATACACAGCGCAAGCTCATTTCGTGATCGTCGAAAAACGGCCCGTTTTGTTACCTTTTTTGTTGCAATTTTCGGGCGCCGGCGCTGGCTACGACCGTTGGCCCTCCCAGGCTATTACTGCTCGCCTACCACCGTGATTTTCGTGTCGGCGCGGAATTTCTTGTAATCGCTGTAGTTCTGTTCGACATCATCGTCAAAGCTCTTGAACAATGCCACGCGCGCGTCGAAGTGGAGATGTACTCGTTTGGGAAGCCAGACTTCATCGTTCACTCTGGTCAGCTCGATGATGAGGTGCGTGCCTTTGTGGATTCGTGCCAGCACGAAGCCGACCGATATCGTGTCGATGGCGGTGATGTCGAGCTTCACCCATTGCGCCTCGGCCTTATCGATCCACACGCGACCCTTGAATTTACTGAGCATTTTGGCTTCGCGCGCTTGGGCTCGTAGCCGGGACGAGGTTCGGCGTCCAGCATCCAGGTATCGTGCCCGTCGAGAATTTCAGAACCTGCCAGCCGGAAGTTGAAAGCGTCGGCGATCTCAAGAACAAATTTGCGATCCTCTTCGCGGTCTTTCTCATCGCGCTCGAGACGCTTGCGACGGTCCGCGTCGGATTCGTTCTTGCGTTTGTCAATGATCTTCTGAATTTTCTCTTCTTCTTTTTTCGCCTCGCCGGAGGGCAGCGGTTTATCGTCCTTCGAGATCTGCCGTACGACTTGCTCGCCGTAAACTTCGAGGACTTCCGAAGTCCAGGTTTCAGTTTTCTTGACGCCGCCATGGTCATCGAGCTGGTGGCGCTCGACACGTTCGATGTAGGTGTAATCGCGCTGGCGCTTGTCGTTTTCCAAGTCATTCTCTTCGGCGCGGCGCAGAAGTTCTCGAATCTGCTCTGGCGGGACGGCGCCGCTGGCATCGGGCTTCAGGGCAATCGGAGCTTGAACAGTCGGCGGCGAAACCGGCGTTGCTGAGGGTGGAGGGGGAGATGAAGTGGGAGCCGAATGCTGGCCGAAAGCGCAGGCCACCATCAAAACCGTGGCGACGACCAGTCTGGGACAAAAGCGCATAACGAAAGAAATGTACGGTTAAACCTTTTTCTCCGCCCGCTCCAGGCACCCAGCCCGAAACGAGCGCCCATCAAGGCGATGCAGCCGCCTGGCCTGAGCTGGCGTGATCAGGGGATAGTGAGAAATCGTAAGTAGGTACTCGGCTACAAACCAGACTGGTTGCTCCGATGTCATCCAGTGGAGAGAATCGAAACGTCGCATGTGGACGGGCCGGGAAAACGTCCGCAGGGTGCGCTCTCCGCGCAGATTGAAGTAAGTGTCGAAATAACTGAGTGCCAACTCGCGTAGCGAACGATATACCGGTTCACGATAGCGGCAGCCGGTGTAGTTCGATTTGGCCAGGGCACCCCAGTACCCATCAATTCGATAGACGGCGATCACATGATCGGTATCGTGCTCGGCTTCGAGATCGAGAATCAGTGGAGGGTATCCGATGACGCGCAGAGCCGCCGCCGCAAACAGCGCTCCCTCGTAGCAATGCGAAGTATTCTCGCGCAGTACTCGTCGCGGAGACCAGGCGCTGTCGGCCAGGTGATAGGGCATGGCATCCAGCAGACGCTGAATGCCGTGCGGAGTCTTCAGGACCCGCAGCTTTCGGAGTTCGGCTAGGGGCCAGGCCCCAAGTATCGGATTTTGTCATCCCAACTTGCCTGTGGAAACGCGGCTTGCCGTGTCTCCCGCGAATTGCAGAATTACTTGAAGGTAGCAGGATCGGGCAAGCGTTGGGAATGAAGGGGCGGGTTCGGGGACAAACAAGAGGCAGTGTTTTGTGCACGACCTCATGGCACCGGCGTGCACCGCGCCCGACTTTGGTGCCATGCTGATGGCACGTTCTGGCATTGACCCAGGCCTTTACGGTTGGTTACTGTTGGTGACTGTTGAAATCATGCTGCTCCCCCCTATGTATTCTTAATGGGTGTTTTCGAAGAGATTCCGACATTTTTGATCGTAGGCGCGCTGGTCATTATCTTCGTATGTCTGAAACGCCACGCGCGCAGCGCCCGACTTACCCTCTGGACGGTGGGCTGGACGCTGGTGTTCACGCATTTCCTCGCGCAATTGCTGGAGCCGGAGCACGGTCGCCGCCAATTCCCTTCTGCTGGCCGTTGATTCCGGATCGCTGCAAGCAGCGGTAGTCACTTTTCTGGTCTCAGTCTCGCTAGTGGCTGAAGATTATGCGAAGCGAACTCTGCTGCTGCTCATGCTGGGCGTGCCTTCTGTCGTGTACGCAGCATGCACGTGCTACGGCGTGCAAGCGCGCTGGCCTTATGTGTTATGCCTGATTGCCTGCTTTGGGGGAGGCGCGTGCTTCTTCCTCAAGCTAAGCGGGAAGATATCGTTGCACCTTGGCGGCCGCGACTTCACTGTGTCTGCTCGCCGGGGCGTGGGCGATTCGGGGCGCGCTTCGCGGCTCTTTTGAGGAAGGGACGATTGCACTTCTGGGAGTTGGGTTTGGTCTGGCGGGGCTGTTCATTTGCCGAAATCACTGGCGCGCCTCGCCCGCCATTCTGACGATTGCTGGTGGATTCTTCTTCTGGGGAGCGTCGTTTCCGATCAGATTGTTGCTCAATCGTTTCGCTGCGAGCGTCAGTATTCCGAGCGAATTGTGGAACACTCCCAAGCTCTTCGTTGCTTTTGGCATGATTCTGGCGGTAGTGGAAGATAAGTCGGAATCAATCGCTGGCATGCAACACAAGGCAGAAGGGCTCAATCGTCAACTGGAGCGTTTCTCGGCGATCACTTCCCGGCTGTTGAGTGGTGCGGACTTGGATGCCATTTACCCAGCCATCGCTTCGGCAATCACCGAAGTCACCAATTTCAGCGTAGCAGTCGTGCAGCTAGAAGATGTGGAGCGCAGGTTGCGGGTAGCTGGGTCGAGCGGGATATCGGCAGAGTCATTGCGAGAACTGCAGGCTCAAACGCAAGACTGGACGCTCGATCACATTAAGAATTTGTGCTCGGACGCGCAGGTCATGGGGAAAAATTCGTACCTCCTGCCTCCGCATGAAGCAATTCCGTTCACGCGCTGGAAGAACGGCGAAGAGCTGTTGATTCCGTTGTGCTCGGACGGAGGCGCATATCTGGGCTGCATCCGATTAGCCGCGACCGAGGGGACGAGCACGACTTATGCGCTCGAATTGTCCCACATTGAAATGCTGGCAGCCGATCTGGCGCTCGCCATCGAACTGCAGTCCCTGCACAAACAGTTGGTGTGGTCGGAAAAACTCGCTGCGCTGGGACAGTTGCTGGCGGGAGCGGCGCATGAGCTTAATAATCCTCTGACCGCGATCATGGGATACGGCGAACTGATTGACGATGCGATCGCAGCGCCGCATGCTCGCGATCAACTCGCGAAATTGGTGGGCGAAGCACGCCGCATGAAGCGGATTATTGACAACCTGCTTCGATTTTCGCGGCAAGGCGTGGGCGATACGCAGGCGGTACAACTCTCTCCGGTGGTGCAGCAGGTGGTGGCGCTGCGCGAATACTACACGCGCACCCGCAACGTTCGAGTGGAGCTGGACATCGCGCCGGACTTGCCTTTTCTGGCAGTCAATGAGGACGAAATCAAACAGATTCTGCTGAACCTGTTCAACAATTCAAGCGATGCTCTGGATGGAATAGCCGGGAGCAAGCAGATCAGCATTCGCGCCTACCAGCATGGCTCACTGGCGGTAATCGAAGTGGAGGATACGGGCCCCGGCTTCGGCAATCTGAACCGGGCGCTGGACGCGTTCTATACGACGAAACCCGTCGGAAAAGGAACGGGACTGGGGTTGAGCGTCTGCTACGGGATCGTCAAGAAACGTGGCGGAGATATTGAAATAGAAAACGTGAAGCCGCACGGCGCGCGCGTCACCGTCAAGCTGCCGGTCGCGGATGCGCCGGCGACAACTACTCCTGACGGCCGTGGCGCACGCTTAGGGTCCAGGCTTACTTTCTCGGCTTGCTCGCCATCTCCTCTTGCAGAGCTTCAGACTTGCGCCAACCGGAACCGGGGGCGTATTCCTTCATGCCCATTGCAAGAGCTTCGGTCTTCTTGCCGAGATCCTTCTCATAGATGACCCCGTCTTCGCCGGCGATGAAGGTCATCACTCCTGACGATCTGTATTCGGCGGGATAGGCGACGAAGGCGAAGCCCTCAATCATTTTCCCGTTGACGACGTAACTCTTCGCGCCGCCGGGAGCGCTCTTTCCCTGACGCGTCAGAATGTGGAAATAATAGCCGCGGTAAGGAGTCGGGCCGTCCTCCAAACTATCGGCATAGCCCTTGGCAACCGCTTTTGCCACCAGCGGCCCGATGGGGCTCTGAGGTTCGCCGGTCGCAGTTTTCCAGTAAAGGCCGTTGTGCTGGCCTTGATCGCTGAAGATTTTCTGCGCGTACTCTTTGGATTGCGCGGAATATTCTTTTTGGGCCGCCACCAGCTCCTGGCAAACGCGGATGGCCGACAGTTCGTTCCGGCCGACTCTCCGGTACAGAATTTCTTTCTTGCCCGCCTCGGTATCGAAATACCACGACGCGCCCTTGTTGACGAGCGGTATGGGCGTGGGCCAGTTTTCTGCGCCGATGTACAGGATAACGGTGGTTCCATTCGGTTCTTTCACCAGACGGTGCATTTGGTCATACTTCTGAACGAAATTGGCGCGGCTGTGGGCGTCCTCGACTTCATCTCCCGACGAGACGATCAGTTTTCCGTCTGGTCCGAGGATTTCTAGCATCGCTTTTTCGTCGTTATTCTGGGTCGCCGTGAGCAGGGCGCTGCTGGCGTCTTCCGCCGATGAAAATGTCTTTTGGCCCGGTTGCTGGGCCACGGATCGGGCGGGAAAACACACCGTCATAAGGACAGCCACCACGGCTGCTGCGAGAAGATTTGCCCGATGAAATTTTTCGAAATTCAGCTTCGTTCGCGACATATGGCTCATCTCCATCTCCATCTCGAAATTTTCCGATCTACCAGGAACCCTCACTCACGGCCCACCTCAAACAGCGAGATCAGTGATGTCCGCCGCCGCCATGAGAACCTCCACCACCGTGAGAACCCCGCCACCCATGCTCGCGCTTCCGCGGGAGGAATAGCTCCTTACCTGTCCGCCATGGTCGTAGCCGCTGTAGGCGCTGGAGTGGACACCGCTCTGGCCGCGGGGTTCAGCATATCCTCGAGCTGCCTCTCGATTGCCGTCGAAAGGCCTTGGGGATGCGCCGGGACGGTTGTAAACATTGCCGTGCGCGATTGCGCCGTGGTAGTAATTGCTCCGGTTATAAAAAGTATTGCTGTGGGAGTAGTATCTCCCGTGGTTATAGACGACGTAGTGGTTATGCCAATCGAATCCCCAATGACCCCAGCCCCATCCATAGCCGCCGAACCAGCCGATGCCGAAGCCGATTCCGAACGAAAGGTAGGGTCCGCCAAACCATATTCCGGGATATGGATACCATCCCGGCCATGCCACGATGGGATATCCGTAAACCAGCCACGGATCGTAGGCTGGGACGTAGACCACATCGGGATCAGCGGGCGCAATGTCCACGGTTGAATCCTGCACGGTTACGGTTTGCTGCGGCGTGGTCTTGAGATTGCCCGCTGCTTGCGCTTTCTGGCGCATCACCTGCACTGCGTCCATCACGTCCTGTTGCTGATTGTAGTAAGCATCGCCGAGAGATGAAGTCCAGGAAAGATTCTTGTCCATGTTTCCGAGGACGGATGGAAATGCAGTCAGAGCCTTGACGCTCGGGTCCCAGGGTTGTTGATCCACGGCTTGGGCCAGAGCGTCGCCCTTCAGATCGGGATTCGCCTGCACCCAGCGGTCGGCTTCCACGACTTGCTCGGGAAACGTGGACGCCGCCAGTATCTGGGCAACGAGCGAATCCGGATAGAGCGCGATTGGCGCCACCAGCCGCTGCACCTGCTCGGGAGTCTGCTGCACATAGGGCGGGGGTTGCGCGGGAGCTCCCGCGGCGGGCGCCGACTGCGCGGCTTGATCGTCCTGCGCCGACAGGCTCAGCGGGAAAGTCGCGAATAATAAGGCCATCGACAACACGAAAACCAAACTCTGCTTGCTTAATCGGGGTATTTCTAACCCTGCGGTATCCCTGAATGCGTTCATGTTTTGGAACCTCCTCTGCGTCTTCATCACTTGAGGCTCTCACTACTACTAATTTAAGAGATGCAAGAAACCCAGCTAAGGCTGCAAGTTTACGTTTCGTGACAATGCTCGGGAGCTTTATTGGAACAACTCACCTAGTTCCGCGGGAAGGTCGATCAGCACGTCCGGGGCCGCGTCGTGCAGCGAATGAGGAGCGAACCCGTAGGTGACGCCACACGTCCACAGGTCGGCGTTGCGCCCCGTCAAAACGTCGACTGACGAGTCGCCGATCATTAATGCCTCATCCGCGGCGACCCCCGTTTCCTGCAAAATAGTCTGCACGCCCAGTGGATCGGGCTTCTTAGTCGGAAAGCTGTTACCGCCGTACACGCTCACAAAGAAGTGGCCCAATCCCAATGCCCGCACAATGTCGCGTGACGGATTGACCGGCTTATTCGAGAGGACTGCCATCAGCCGCTGCGCTCCATTGGGATTGCCATTGGTTGCGCTCAGGGCCGCCAGTGTTTCCGGAATCCCTTCGTAAACCGTGGTGTGGTCGAGCTTGTGGTGGCGGTAGTAGGTCAGGAAATACTCCAGCGCAGCTCGGAACGTGCTCTCGTTCTCGGTGTTTGTGGCCGTCTCCGTATCCGTGTCTGCGCCGCCTAGCGCACGGCGCACCAGTGCGGGAGCGCCATCTCCCACATAGCTGGCGATGACGTCGCCGTCCAGTTCGGGGCGGCCGATATGCCGCATGGTTGCATTTACGGAATGAATTAAATCCAGGCGCGAGTCGATCAGGGTGCCATCCAAATCAAATACGAGCAGGCGAAGGCGGTGGGGATCGAAGCGGCGGAGGAAACGAATCATGGAAGATCAGGATAAACCAGGTGGCAGGTGTCAGGTCTTAGGTGCCAGGTCTCGGGAAAGACCGCACGATGATTTTCCTGACACCTAAGACCTAATACCTGAGACCTGATTTACAATGATGCGGGGCTGGAACACTCTGGGGTACCCGGCAAACCATGGCCACGACTAAAGTCGATCCCAAGCTGAACGAAACAACGTTGCGAAGAAGGCCAAAACCTACCAGGGCCTGACCAGTCAGCAACTCATTGATGCGTATCGCATCATGTTCACCTCGCGGCGGGTTGACGACCGCGAGATCCTGCTCAAACGGCAGCAGAAGGTCTTCTTCCAGATTTCGGGCGCCGGGCATGAAGCTGTGGGCGTGGCTGCGGCCTTTGCTCTGAAGCCAGCCTACGACTGGTTCTATCCTTATTATCGCGATCGCGCGCTCTGTCTTGCCCTGGGAGCAACTCCGTACGAAATGCTGCTGGGCGCGGTGGGCGCGGCCGATGATCCTGGCTCCGGCGGCCGTCAGATGCCGTCGCACTGGGGGTTCAAGGCGCTCAATGTGGTCACGCAATCGTCCTGCACCGGCACTCAGCTTCTGCAAGCCGTGGGATGCGCCGAGGCTGGGCGCTATTTCTCCGAGCATCCTGATGCCGCCCGCGGGACCGAAGGCGACTATCAGGTTGATTATCGTCGATTCAAGAATGTCGAATTTCATGGCGATGAAATCACCTACGTTTCGCTCGGCGACGGCACCACCAGCGAAGGCGAATTCTGGGAGGCGATGAACACCGCCTCCAACCGGCGCTTACCGGTAATTTTTTGCGTGCAAGATAATGGATACGCGATTTCGGTGCCGGTCGAAGTGCAGACCTCGGGCGGCAACATTTCGCACCTGGTCTCGGGTTTTCCCAACTTCCATTTCGAAGAGTTTGATGGGACTGACCCGGTCGTCTCCTATGCTGCCTTCAGGCGTGCTGCCGATTATTGCCGCGCCGGCCATGGTCCGGCGTTTGTCCATGCTCATGTGATTCGTCCTTATTCGCATTCGCTGTCTGACGACGAACGGCTTTACCGTCCCGAAGCGGAGCGCCAGGCCGATGCCACGCGCGACCCGGTTCCGCGATTGCAGATGTTTTTGCTGCGCGAAGGAATTCTCGACGAAAAGGGGATCAACAAAATCGAGAAGGACGTTGAAGAGCAGATGCAGGCCGATACCGACCGCGCACTTGTGGCCACGGTACCCCAGCCGGAGACGATTTACAACTTCGTGTATTCGCCCGATCTCGATCCCACGTCGGCGGCGTTTGAAACGCAGCCGGCGGCGGCCGCTCCCGAGAGTACGGGCGATGGCAAACACTCCGCCGACTCGCAGAGTGTCAATCCGCAAAATAAGGTGTCGCAGAACAAGACCATGGCGGACCTCATCAACACCACCCTGCGGGATGAGATGAGGCGCGATGAGCGGGTCATCATCTTCGGAGAGGATGTAGCTGACGCGAGCCGCGAAGTGTATCTCAAGCAGAAGCTGATCAAGGGCAAGGGCGGAGTTTTCAAGCTGACTTCGGGATTGCAGATGGAGTTCGGCGCCGATCGCGTCTTTAATTCTCCGCTGGCCGAAGCCAACATTGTGGGACGCGCCATCGGCATGGCCACGCGCGGATTGAAGCCGGTGGTCGAAATCCAATTTTTCGATTACATCTGGCCGGCAATGATGCAGTTGCGCGATGAACTCCCCATCATGCGCTGGCGCTCGAACAATGCCTTCTCCGCGCCCGCGGTGGTGCGGGTCGCGATTGGCGGCTATCTGACGGGCGGAGCGATTTACCACTCACAGTGCGGCGAAAGCATGTTCACCCATATTCCGGGACTGCGCGTCGTCTTCCCTTCCAATGCGCTTGATGCCGCGGGCCTGCTGCGCACGGCGATCCGCTGCGACGATCCGGTGCTGTTCCTCGAACATAAGCGGCTCTACCGCGAAACCTACGGGCGCGCGCCTTATCCTGGGCCCGACTATATGGTTCCGTTCGGAAAAGCGAAGATCGTTCAGCCCGGAACCGACCTCACCGTCATCACCTATGGCGCGGTGGTTCCGCGCGCGCTGCAGGCTGCGCAAAAACTGGAGCACGAACATCATGTCAGCGTCGAACTTATCGACCTGCGGTCGCTGAATCCGTTCGACTGGGAGGCGATCGCTGACCTCGGTGAAGAAAACCAATCGCGCGCTGATTGCCTATGAAGATTCGCTGAGCTGGGGATACGGCGCCGAAATCGCGGCCCGCATCGCCGACCAACTCTTCCATCATCTCGATGCGCCCGTGAAGCGCGTGGCGGCGACCGACACGTTCGTCGCCTATCAGCCGATTCTGGAGGATGCTATTTTGCCACAGGCGAGCGATCTGTTTCGAGCGATGAAGGAGTTGGCGGAATTCTAGGGGAGCGCGCTACTCTAGCCGTTCAAGAGCAGAACGGTTCTCGCTTTGCCACGAAACGCCTGATCGAAAGTTACCAGCCTTAGACCAGATACTGCAGCGAAGGCCAGTAGGTAGGAGTCGGCCCACTCCTGGTCGCGGGACTTCGCCGGCGTGATGCGATCAACGCCTGTTCCAGACCAGTTGGTTCGTCAAGGAAGACAACGCGCGGATCGTCCAGTCAACCATCATAATCTGCCACGCTTCCGCCGGGTCATCGCCTCGAGACTCATTACGGCGTGTGGCGTAAGACACTCGCAGAAGACTGAGCTGGGTTATCCTTCAGAAAAATGGCGCAAGTCCTTACCCAGAGTCGCAAACCATCGCGTAGATAGCGTGGTGATATGCCGCTCAGACGTGAGGGCGATCCAGACATTCACATCAGGGAAACGGAATGATCTCGAAGATTTCTTGGCGTTGTCGAGCGCAACCGTCCCGCTGCTTGGAGCGCATCGACGGATGCGTCACCGGTCGCCGAGACGCCTGGCGTCAACTGCAGCTCGACTTCGACGCCGGGAAGGATGAAGTTCCTTCATATTTCGTCCTTCCTAACGCAGTCTTGCTGTTCAAGTTCCGTCAAAGAGGGTCGGGATTGTCCACGGTGGTCCGCAGAGTTTATTCTGCTAAATTTGGCTGTTTAGCTAATGGGATGGAGCCTCACTTATGCAGCACTTCTTCGCTTTTCTCGACCGGCCGTCCTCCCGCCAAAGTTGAAGCCCCACGGTCCGCCGCCAAAACAGAGCAAGGCGAAGGCGATTGTCGCCACGGCCAGCGGAAATTCGTATCCCATTGCCCATCAGGCCGTTCTTGAAATGCACCTTCCAGATCGCAACGCCCATTTCGATCACGATGGCCAGCGAGAAGAAGCGGGTGAATAGGCCCAGCAATAGCCGATGCCGCCGACGAATTCCGTTCCAGCGGAGAGGTAGGCCATCCATTGAGGAAGGCCGAGCGAGCCGACCATTTCCATGTGGTGATGAAATCCGCCGAATACCTTGTGATAGCCGTGCGCGATCATAATCGCGCCCAAAACCAGGCGCATTGACGAACTGGGCAAAAGGCTGCAGCCGATTGAGAAAATTCAAGCGACCTCCGCGAGCCGGACTCCGAATGTTAGGTGGCAGGTCTTAGGAAAACCTAAGGGATTGACGAATCGAACGGGTAGGATGTTGGCAATTTCCCTTGGGGAAGCTCGCGCCAAAGTTTTCCTGGGACCAGGGAGGAAACGCCCGGGACCTGACGCCGCTCAGACTTTTACCACTCGAATAGGGCTTGCCGTCGCTGCCGATGTGGTTGGAGGCGCTGTGCACGCCGGAAATGCCGGCCGTATCGGTCTGGTAGAGCGACAAGATCACGGCGTCGGCCGCTCCGTCACCCAAGTATTGCTGCCGGTAATGTCGTCGGGAACTTTCTCGATGTATCCGGCCGTTTCAGGTCTTCCAGCGACTGCGGCGGCTTTTGCTTGTCCAAGGTGTACTGGAAGATCATCTGGTTCAGGGTCTGCAGGTTGGTGCGGAGAGTTTCCTCCGCGCGCGCGAATGCTCTGGCTGTAGATGGGCATTGCAATGCCGAGCAGGATCAGCATCATGCTGATGACCACCAGCATTTCAGATCAGCGTGAATCCGCGCCACTGCCGCGATTGGCATTCGCCTTCTCATTCCGATCTGCCGCAGTTCCTCTTTCCAGCTCGAATACGGCCTGCCGTCGCGCGCCATCTCATCGGAGCCACTGTGGACCGAAGCAATGCCAGTCTGTTCGGGATTCCAGGCGTTCTCGGGATCTTCCGGTCCGTCACCCAAGTGGTGTTGTTGCCGGTAATGTCGTCGGGAATGGACTTGAAGTATCCTGCCTGCACCAGATCGTCGAGCTATTGCGGCGCATGCCGCTTGTCCAGCGAATACCGCTGAATGACCTCGTTGAGGGTCGACAGATTGCTGCTGAAACTTCGCTTCCTTGGCGCGTGGATGCTGCGGTTGTACATGGGCAAGGCGATCGCCAGGAGGACCATCACGATGGCTGATGACGATGATCATCTCGATCATCGTGAATCCGCGAGGACGCACTGGACAGAATTCGGACTTGAACTGCGACTTTCCTTTCCAGACCGACTGCCCGGCTTTGACTCGGAATCTCATCTACCAGTCCTTGTACTTCGTGCCATCCAGAGCGCGCCCTGCGACTTGCTGTAGACATCGAAAACATTCTGCTCGCCCCAGGAATCGAGTCGTTGGATCGTCCTGCATGGAACGCATTCCCCACTCTGCCTTGCCAGTCATGGGATCGACGGGGATCCTGCGCAGGAACTTCAGCTTCTTGCCGGACACATCCTCGCCCTTCACCAACGTGTCGAGGTCGGGCGGATAGTTGTCGCTGCCCAGCTTGGTCTGAAACGCGCCAGTCGGCCGCGGCTTTATAGCGGTCGATGGCGTCGCGCACATCCACAGTCCTGGCGCAGCTCTCGTTCGCGCTCCCGCTTGACGGGTTCTGCGCCATGGGCAATGCCATCCCCGCGAGGATGAGAAGAATGGTGGTGGCGACGATCAGTTCGATCAGCGTGAAGCCGCCCTGCGCGGCGCGCTGGCCGCCGGCGCGATTCAGCGGTCATGTTAGTCCGATCCGATGAGACTCATAACGCGACTCAACTTCCTACTGAATGGTGACGGCAGCCTCCGCCCCATTCATGGGGATGGGCTGCATTGCCGGATCGCGAGCTCCGCCCCGAGTAATGGTCAAGCGCGGACTGGCCCGGCGCCTTCGCCATCAAGGTCAGCGTCACCACCGCGCCCTGGCCGGATACGCCGCCCGCTCCGGGAGGCCGCGACGCGGTTATCTGCAGCGTGCCGGTGGCTGGATCGTCGCGATGCCGAGGGCACGGTCTGCCCGTCCTGCGACAGGAATCCGCCGTTCGAAACATTGAGCACCTGCAGCTGGTTCGGGATCGTAGCTTAATTGCACCGGCACCGAGTACACGTTTTGACCGCCGGAAACCATTACGTTGACGGTGAACGTCGAGCCCTTGCCGGTCAAGGTCGGCGGATCGAACATAAACGATCCTCCGCATCTATTTGGGCCACCTGGCGGAACTGGATTCGGCGGACGCAATCCCGGCATTCTGCTCCGAGAGTTGGCTGCGGCATAGCGTTGCTGCGCGAGGCTGGACGCTGGCCGCCGCCTGGGGGCTGCGGCTGCGGCGTCGCCGGCGGCTGGCGCCGCTGGCGAGCCGCGCTGACTGGCGCCGCCCTTGGATTGCTCAGCCTCAACTGGATCGAATTAGCCGTCCCCACGTCGAGCATTTCGTCGCTGCCGCGAGCGGTTCCGATCCGCGAATAATGTGCGGGACGAGCACGAAGACGATTTCGTCCTCCTGGTGCTCCGTGTTGGTCTGCGAGAACAAATATTTCAGGATCGGAATCTGGGACAGGCCGGGAATTCCGGTAGAGGCCTTGGTTTGCTGATCTTCCATGATGCCGCCGAGGATGTTGACTTCCCCATCCTTCAAGCGGATATCGTGCTCAACTTTGCGCTGCCCGATCACGGGCTGGCTGATGCCGCCGATGCTGACGTAGGAAGTGACGGAGGAAACGTCGAGCGACAACTTCATGGGACTTCATGATCGGCGTGAATGCGCGGGGTGATGTCGATGTTCACACCGACGTCGATGTATTGAAATTGAGTGTTGGCCAAGGGGTTGATGCCCCGACGCCGCCAATGCCCGGGGAGAACGATCCGGTCGCGACGGGCACGCGTTCGCCGATCTTGAGCGTCGCCTTCTGGCCGTCCAAAGCGCGGACCTGCGGATTCTGGATGATCCTCGACGTGCTGTCGCTGAGCAGGGCGGTCGCCGTGGCTTGCGGAATCGTCACCTGGAAATCGGTCGCATTCAGGTTGTCGAAGGTGTTCAGGTTGATTCCGTTTTGCGACGTGGTCGATGACGTAGTGGGGGTAGTGGTCGAGCTCGTGGTCGGCGTAGTGGAAATGCTTGGCCTGCAACTGCACGGCGACGTTGGTCGGCGGGCTGATACCGAGCTGCTTCATCTTGTCGCGGCTGACTTCCATAATGGCCACGTCAATCACCACTTCGGGCTTGGCCTTGTCGAGATCGTCGACTAACTTCTGGGCCAGGGCGACCTGATCGGGAGTTCCGCGGACCACGATGGCTCCCTGGGAGGGCAATTGCTGGATGCGGCTCACTTCAAGGATGGTGCGCATCGCGTTGACGACATCCTGCAATTCGGTTGGCTGGGAAAGATTGGAAAGATAAAAAGTTTTGAGAACGTTTTGTTCCAGCTCTTTCCGCTTTGCGGGATTGTCTTGCGCGACAAAAATCGTGTTCGGCGTTACCGGGCGCCAGAACGTCTTCGTTTGAAACGAAATGATGGAAAGCGCTTCTTCAAGCGAAACGCCGTTCAGCTCGATGCGCACCTGGCGCGCCGTATAGTCGGGATCGAAAAGAACATTGACGCCGGCCAGCTTGCCCACGGTCTCGTAGATGACGTTGCTTTTTTCTGTCATCTTCAGCGTGATGGGTGCGCTGGAGATGGGAGCGAGTTGCACAGGGCCTTGCGCCTTGGAGAGCAACTTGCGCAGTTCCGAATTTCCGCCGGCGGAAGCCTGCGGCTGGGCGTCCGGCCCGTCCTGCAACATCCTCAGCGTGCGGCGAAGTTCCTGCTGCGCGATGAACGAGGAGGGATCGATGGTCAACGCCTTCTCAAACTCGGTCTTGGCCTCATCGAGCTTGTTGGCATCGAGTGCGATCTGCCCGCGATGCACATGAGAAGCCGCGGCTAGAAAGCGGTTGCGCTCGTAGGCGGCCCGGAATTTTATGTCCTTGGGCTGAAGGTCGTAGGCTTGTTTGAAATACTCGTAGGCTTTTTCGTAATCCTGCCGCGCTTGTGCGTCGTAGCCTTTGTCATATAGCTTCTTGGCGGAATCGGCTTGGCAAGCCCAGGCAGTCTCAGGCACAAAATAAGTAGAACGAAAATAGTCGGACGCATGATCCGTTTCATTCAGCGGCCCTCACACACAGTTCTCTCTCCGGCAGCACCGGCAAATCACTCAAATTACGGCAAAAACCGCAGGCCTGGGGGAGCGCAAGCGGCTGTAAACAATACAAAACTGGTGGAAAATTGGATTATAGCATCGCCCGGCTGCCATCCCAACTGATTGCTGGGCAGACGTTTACACTCATTAGTACCTGTCCAAATGGTGCCATTTCAGGTCCACCATTTTCACCCGGTGCAGCGAATACTGGAACGCGCAACCACCTTGAAGACCTGACCCTCCCGTCCGTGTGCTAACTTCTACTCTTATCACCGATGGCTAAACAAACTACCCATCAGACCCAGGCCAACCGCGAGAAAAATCCTCGCCGCCTGCCCACTGCAGCGGGAGAGAGGGATGCCGCCGCTAACAGGAACGCAGCCATAACTATTTCTTGCTCGAAAAATTCGAGGCGGGAATTGTTTTAAGCGGTACCGAGGTCAAATCGGTACGGACCGGGAAGGCTAATCTCAAGGATGCCTATGGCCTCGTGAAGGACGGAGAGCTATGGCTTCTCAATTGCCATATCAGCCCGTACGAGCATGGCGGCTATGTCAACCACGCGGCGGAACGCACGCGGAAACTGCTGGCGCATCGGGAGGAGATTCACAAGCTGTGGGTCAAAACGCAGCAGCGCGGGCTTACGCTGATTCCGACGCGGATGTATTTCAAGGACGGCAGAGTTAAAGTTGAACTTGCACTTGCGCGCGGCAAGCAACAGTGGGATAAGCGTGAAACTGAACGGCGCCGGACGGCGGATAAAGAAGCGCGAGAGGCGATCGCGAGATCGAGGAAGGGCGCGTGAGATTGCATCGGCCGCGCCGGTGACACTCCTGAGTCTGTGACCGGTCGATTGTGCCACTCTCAGTTGCGATCCCCCTGCTCGCCGTGGATACTGAAGAAACTCCAAACTAATTCCAAACTATGAATACGAACCTTTCTGCCTCAACTCCTTCGCAGGTCGAGACCGATTGCCTAGTGGTGGTCGTTCTCGATCAAGCGGAAAAAGACCAAAGCAATAAGGACGAAGCCGCCAAGAGCAAGCCGCATCCAGCAGTTGCCAGCTCCGATGCCGCAGTTCGAGCTGCCGCGAAAGACGTCATCGATTGCGGCGAAGTCACGGCAAGACTTTCGAGACAACGCTGCTGCATCGTCCGGCGGGATTGAAAGCGAAACGGCTGCTCTTGCTCGGCGGCGGCAAGGCGAAGGCTTTCTCCGCTGTCCGATTTGCGCAAGCTTGCGGGAGCGGCGGTGCGCACGCTCAAGGCAAAAGCGTCCGCAGCTTTGCGTTTGTTTTGCCAGAGAGTGGATTGCGGCGGCCGAAGGAGTTCGCGCAATCGTTGAGGGCGCACTGATCGGGAGTTTTGAACCGGGCTATTACAAGAGCGACCGCAAGGACGACGAAAAGATCGACGCGATCACCATTGTCAGCCAGGGCGATGCGAAGGCGTTGCAAGCTGCCATCGACACTGGACGGATCGTCGCCGAGTCGCAGAACTTCACGCGCGACCTGGTCAACGAACCTTCCAACCTCATGACTCCCACGTTGCTGGCGGAACGCGCAAAGAAGATGGCCAAGGAAGTCGGCCTGCAATGCGAGACATACAGCAGCGACAAGATTAAAGAATTGAAGATGGGCGCGTTTTGGGGCGTTGCACAAGGATCGGACGAGCCGCCGGCGCTGATCGTGTTGCGCTACGAGCCTGCGGGCGCCGCGAAGGATGTGCACCTCGGCTTGGTCGGAAAAGGCATCACGTTCGATACCGGCGGCATCTCGATCAAGCCTGCCGACGGCATGGAGAAAATGAAGTACGACATGGCGGGCGGGGCGACCATGATCGGCGCGATGCGCGCCATCGCGTTGCTGAAGCCTAAGGTGAAGGTCACGGCAGTCATTCTGCCACTGAAAATATGCCGTCCGGCAAAGCGCAGAAGCCCGGAGACGTGCAGATTGCCATGTCGGGGAAATCGATTGAGATCATCAACACAGACGCGGAAGGACGGTTGGTGCTCGCAGACGGGCTCACCTATGCTCGCCAGCTTGGCTGCACACATCTGGTTGACGCGGCTACGCTCACGGGCGCGGTCGTGGTGGCGCTCGGCTATGTGAATGCCGGAATCTTTGCCAGCGACGACCAAATGTATGACCGCTTCGACGAGGCATTGAAGCAAGCGGGCGAAAAGATGTGGCGGCTGCCGCTCGACGATGAGTACAAGGAACTCATCAAGTCGGGCATCGCAGATATGGCCAACGCCGGTGCGCGCTACGGCGGCGCTATTTTCGCCGCCATGTTCCTCAAGGAATTCGCGGAAGACACGCCGTGGATCCATCTCGACATCGCTGGGACAGCCTGGATGGAAGAACAGAAGCCGTGGATCGCCAAAGGGCCGTCGGGAATTGCGCTGCGCAGCCTGGTGGAATTTGTCAAGGGATGGGCCGGATAGCCACACCTTAAGAACAGCGCTACCGGACAGACGCGGCTTGCCGCGTCTGTTTTTTCATGTCCGACTCTTTCCGTTGCCAGGTTCTATCATAGATAGATCAGCACAGCACTTCTGCGATGGACCTTGCTGCCAAAATCCGCACGATTCCCACTTCTCCCGGCGTGTACCTCTACAAGAACGCCGAGGGCGAGGTCATCTACGTTGGCAAGGCGAAGAATCTGCGCTCGCGGGTCTCGTCTTATTTTCATGAAGGGCGTTGGGAAGATGCGAAGACGGGCACGCTTGTGCGCGAGGCGGCCGATGTCGACTACATCGTGGTCGCCAATAACAAGGAAGCCCTCGCGCTTGAAAACCATCTCATCAAGCAGAAGAAGCCGCGCTTTAACATTCTGTTGCGCGACGACAAGACCTATCCCTATGTAAAGCTAACTCTCGGCGAACGCTTCCCGCGGGTTTACGTGACGCGCCGGCTGCGCAAAGACGGCAGCGTCTATTTCGGACCCTACTTCCCTGCCAACCTCGCCTATCGCATCGTCGATCTCATTCACCGCAATTTTCTGGTGCCGTCCTGCAAGGTCGATCTGACGCGCTTTCATCCGCGGCCATGCCTGCAGTACTACATCAAGCGCTGCCTCGGGCCTTGCGTGAAGGATCTGACCACGCCGGAGATTTACGCGGAAGCCGTTCGCGACGTGAAGCTGTTCCTTGAAGGCCGCCAGACCGATCTTGTGAAGTCGCTGCGCGAACGCATGGCGGAGGCCGCCAATGCGCAGGAATTTGAGCGCGCCGCAAAATACCGGGACCTGATCTCGACCGTCGAACAGCTACAGGAAAAACAGCGCATCGCGGCCGCGGAAGGCGACGACGCCGATGTGTTTGGCTATCACTACGAAAATCAGATGCTGGCGGTGAATCTGTTTCACATGCGCGGTGGGCGGGTGCTGGACCGCCGGGAATTTTTCTGGGAGGACCTTGCCGGAGTTTGTCGAGCCACTAGCAGACGGCCGCGAATGGATTCGCCGAAGGCGCGGGCAGACGGATGCGATGACCATGCTGCAAATGAATCTTTTATCCCGGCCCCTTTTTCTCCGCTCTGCTCCCAGCTCTATCTTGGCCAGCCCTATGTGCCACGCAACATCTACGTGCCAGTCGATTTCGAAGACCGGGAAGAACTTGAAGATGCGCTGAGCGAGCAAATCGCGGGCGAGGGTGGCCGCAAAGAAGGTTTAACCTCCCGGGCCACGCGGGTTCACATCATCGTGCCGCAGCGCGGCGAGAAGCGCGAGCTTATCGATCTCGCGGGCAACAATGCCAAGCAATCCTATGACCAGCGCTTCCGCGTCCTGAAGCCGAACGCGCGCGCCATTGCCGAAGCCCTGCAAGACGCACTCGCGCTCCCCGAGCTTCCCAAGCGCATCGAGTGCTTCGACATCTCGCACATTCAGGGAGCCGAGACCGTCGCATCCATGGTGGTGTGGGAAGACGGCAAGATGAAAAAGTCCGACTACCGCAAGTTCATCATCAAGACGGTCGAGGGCGTGGACGACTTCGCTTCCATGCGTGAAGTGGTCACGCGGCGCTACAAACGGCTTTGCGAAGAAAAGAAGCCCCTGCCCACTGATCCTCATCGATGGCGGGCTAGGCCAGCTGCACGCCGCAGCCGAGGCGCTGGAAGCGCTGGAGATCATCAACCAGCCGCTCGCCTCCATCGCCAAGCGGGAAGAGATCATTTACATTACGGACAGGAAGACGATCCTGTCGTCCTCGACCATCATTCGCCGGTGCTCGCATCTGGTGCAGATGATCCGCGACGAGGCGCACCGTTTCGCGGTGACATTCCATCGCAAGCGCCGGCAGATTCGCGATCGCGCCACCGAGCTGCGCGAGATTCCGGGAGTTGGCGAATCCACCACGCGCCGCCTGCTGGAACATTTCGGCAGCCTCCAAGCCGTGAAACATGCCGACGTGGCTGCGCTTTCCTCCGTCGTCACGGAGTCTCAGGCCGCAGCCATCCTGGAACATTTTCGGAAAGCTGGCGCGGCGACCGCGTGATCGTAGGAGATCTTCTAGCGACCATCCATGATCTTCGTCGCGCGAAACGACTTCACCACAATCTGATTCGGCTGCATGCCGACAGGAATTATCGTGAGCAAGGAATATTCCGACGGCTCGAATTTCTTCTTTGGCGTGCGCTTCTGAATGACGGCCAGGTCTCCGGAACCGGAGTCGAGCACCAGCAGATAGTTCTGGCTCTGCGAAAGCGCCAGTGCGTCGGGATGCGTTCCTACCGGAAGATAGTCGACGACCTTGCCGAGATCGATGTCGTATACGGCGATGTTATTGGATCCGAAGTTAGAGATGTACAAGCGCGAGTTATCGAGCGAAACCACGCCGCGCGTGGGCTGGGCGCCGATGAGATAACTTCCCGAGACTTCGTTAGGCGTCGTCTCGATTATGGAGATCCTGTCGGCGTCGAAGTTGAAGGCGACCAGTTCTCCGCCGTCCGGCTTGAGCGCCAGGCTCACCGGAGATTTTCCGACATCGAGCAGCGCGAGCAATTTGTCAGTCTTAACATCGTCTTTCTTAAGCTCGTCCTTCTTGATCTCATCCTTCTTAAGCTCGATGCTCGCGACCTGGCCCGATCCCGAACAGGAGACGAACGCTTTCGTGGAATCGGGCAGGATGGCGATGTCTTCCGGATGCATGCAGATGTTGATGGCGGAGCGCACCGCGAGGCGGGCGGTGTCGATGATGGAGACGGAGTTGTCGGCGCGATTCGTGACCACCACGGTAGATCCGTCAGGCGAAACACGCGCCAGGCCCGGACTTGCGCCCACGTGCAGCGTCGCCGCGACCGCACGCCGGTCGAGATCGAGCACCGAAACATTGTCGGAGCCGGAATTAGCGACGTAGGCGCGGCGTCCGTCCGGAGAGACATCGATGAAGTAGGGACGTCCGTAGACGCCGATCGTGGCCACAACTTTATTCTGCTCGGCATCTATCACGCTGACGTTCGAAGATCCGGAGTTGACTACGTAAACTTCGTTGCGCTTGGGATTGGCCGCGATTCCGGTGGGCTCGAGCCAACTTGCAGGGTTCTGACCGGGCGAAAGCTGCGCAGATCAATGACTGTAACCGTATTGCTCTTGCCATTTGAGATATAGGCGTACTCGCGGTAAAGCGGCCCGTAGCCGGGGAGGGTGCGCTGGTGGAAGTAGTACCATCCGGCGGCAAGAATGAGCGGGACGAGAACGGCAAGTAGAAGAAATTTTCTCATTTTCGCAAAGACTACTTGCCCGGCTAAAGGAAAGAGATTATCAGAGACGGCGATCGTCAATAGAATTTGAAGTTGCACTTCCACAGCTATTCGCCTCGGACAGGCTTCCCGTCCTTCGCCGCGGGCTCGAATCTCCATGCGAGACTGCCTTAATTGCCTCTGGTCTAAGCCCGGGGCTAGACTCTTTACGACCTTGATCTCCGCTGTCTTCCCTTCTTTAGTCACGACGATCGAAAGCCTAACCGTCCCCTCAGTCTTTTTCTTCCGCGCTTTCTCGTCGTATTCGGGAGTGGGCACGTAGGCCGGGCGTGGATGAACTCCTCGGCGGTTTCCGCACAGCGGCTCTCCATTGTAGGTTCCCTTTGCCGCATCGTCCTGGCCGAGCAATGTGGTGGCGATGGGGCCATGCCGACGATCAGCATAATAACGATCAGCGCAATGACGGCAGCGAATGTCCGATATCTCCTGCTCAAAGTCATCCCCCGACGTCGCCCGCATGACTGCGGCCGAACGCTGGAATCGTCCTCGCCCAGCACCGCCGCGATCTGCCGCACCTGCACCATCAGCGCATCGAACTGATCGGGAAACAGCGACTGCATGCCATCCGAGAGCGCGCGGTCGGGATCGTGATGCACTTCGACGATCAGCCCATCGGCTCCGACGGCAACGGCGGCGCGGGAGAGCGGCGTAACTTTGTTGCGCTTGCCGGTGCCGTGGCTGGGATCCACGATGATGGGCAAATGGCTAAGGCGCTGCACTGCAGGCACGATGCTGAGGTCGAGCGTGTTGCGGGTATGATCGGCGAAAGTGCGCACTCCGCGCTCGCACAGAACGATGTTGTAGTTGCCCTCGCTCATAATGTACTCGGCTGCCATGAGAAATTCTTCCAGCGTCGCCGAGATGCCGCGCTTCAAAAGGACCGGCTTGCGGGCGCGTCCGGCACGCTTGAGCAGAGAGAAATTCTGCATGTTGCGAGCGCCGATCTGGATCATATCGGCATACTGGTCGACCAGATCGAGCGATTCGTAGTCGACGGCTTCGGTCACGATCAGCAAACCGAAGCGGTCGCGGACCTCGGCCATGATCTTCAGGCCTTCTTCGCCCAGTCCCTGAAAAGAATAAGGAGAAGTGCGGGGCTTGTAGGCGCCGCCGCGGAAAAACTGGGCTCCCGCGCGGGCCACGCGCTCGGCAATGGTGAAAGCCTGCTCGCGGCTCTCAATGCCGCAGGGCCCGGCGATAATGGCGAGATCGGAGCCTCCGATGGTGACGCTCGACGCATTCGCGGCGAGCGAACTTGATGACCGTGTTGTCGGGCTTGGTATCGCGACTGACCAGTTTGTAAGGCTTCGAAACCTTGATGACTTCCTGCACGCCGGCATCTCGTCGAGCGCGCCGCTTCGACTTCGCCCTTGTTGCCGGTGATGCCGATGGCGGTGCGTTGCGCGCCCGGAATGGAATGGGCGCGGTATCCGAGCGCTTCGATCTTCTGGCAAACTGCGCGCACCTGCTCTTCGGTGGCCTGCGCCTGCATGACAACCAGCATGTGGGTACCCCGAGTTATTTAGTTTAGCGTTCGCGGTGGAATGGGGCAAAACGGCGGGCGGAAATGGCCGATGGTATAGCCGGATCGCGCCGAGGCCGGCGCGAACTAACCCGGGAGGTTGACTCCACTAAGGAATCCGCCGAGGTGAACCCCGTAAGAACAATGACTACCGCGGTCAGGAGCTCCAACGGCAGGCGGTAACTCGGCAGCGCTGAATCTGATGCTTGATGCTGCTGGAAGTGGATCCACTCTACTGACACAAATAAGGAGACCGGAGGTGCACCCCAGGACAAAGGGTGAAGATCAAGACTCCCTTGAGCTTGTGCCCCTCCAGTTGCCACTGCCAGGCGGCGATGCCCGTGGCGACGGCCAGCGGCACAAAAACAGCAGCGGCGAGAAGGTCTGAGATAGGCCGCTGCTGCCAGGGCTGGTCTTTTCGTGGCATTTTTTGTCCAGCGCGCCGCGAGGTCGAAAGCGGCTCCGGTGAGAAAAAGCGCAATCGGAAAATGGATCAGGACGACATGTTGCGCATGCTTCGCGAGCAAGGCTGATTTGAGATCAAAGGGATGCACGCGGCCACCTATTCCACAACCACTTTGCCGGTCATTTTCGGGTGAATCGAACAGAAGTACGAGTACGTGCCGGAGTTGCCGGCCGTTAACGTGAACTTCTCATCGGTGTCGAGCACCTTGGACTTGAAAGCTAACTTGGTCGTCACTGACGACCGTGTGGGGAATATCGTCGGCATTGGTCCACGCGATCTGGGTCCCGGCTTTGACGGCCAGCGTGGCGGGAGCGAAGCTGAAGTTATCGATCTTGACTTCGACGGTCTGTACTTCTCGCCGGGGGACCGGCAGCGATCGAGTTCGCTACTAGCAGGCAATGCGACCAAAGCCAGCACCAATGTCAGATGAAGCGAGACAAATAATGCAGCGATCGGTCTTCATCGTTCTTGCTCCTTGTAAAGTTTGTGAAAGTTTTTGTTGAGCTCTTCAGATACCCAGTTATTCCAGCGTTGAATCGATTATACCCCCAGAGCATGATGTTTGCGAACGTAGCTCACGTTAGTCACTCCTAGTAGGGCGCGCAACTGTTCCGCGGGAACCTTCATCGGACCAGGGACGGCGCGGCTCCGGGATGCGGTTGCGGGAAGCCGTCGAGTCGCCGTGTGGAAAGTCACGTTGCCTTCCACTTTTTGCATGGTTTGATGGATGTGCCGTTCAAAACCGTCACTGAGCCGAAACGCTTCAGATAGGAAAGCGCCTGCGCACTGTCGTCGGTGCCCCATCCCCACTCCGGATAGATGTTCCACAGCGGGATGTGCGCGAACACTATCATTGGCGTGCTCTTGGAAGATGTCTGACGTCGTCCTCCAGCCACTCCAGTTGTTCCGCGCCGAGCGTACCGATGCCTCCAGATTTCAGGTCCATCACGTTGACCAGGCCGATCAGGTGCACGCCCTTTTTGTCGAAGCTGTACCAGCCGTCGCCCTTGGTGTTCTTGCCGTAACGCGCGAGATACTGCTTGCCGTTATCCTCGAGCACGTCGTGCTCGCCGGGGACGAAAAACATCCTTAGTGCGCGCGGACTTGAGCATCTGGTCAACGGTGTCGAACTCCTCCGGCTTCGACAGTGGCCGATGTCGCCGGTGTGCAGCATGAATTCGGGAGGCACGGGTAGCGCGTTGATCTTGTCGACCGCAGCCTTCAGGGTTGCGACTACGTCGGGATTCGCCGGCTTGTTGAATCCCATGTGGCTGTCGCTGATCTGGACAAAGTCAGCTCTCCCTTGGCGGCTTGCTTTGCCGGAGGCTTCGTTGAAGGCTGCACGACTTGAGCACTCCGCCTTCGAGCACGCATAGCGCGCCGGTGCCGGCCCAGGCCATGCATTTCAGGAATCCCCGGCGGTTGATTTCGTCGTGGTTGTGGTCAAACAAAATCCCTCGTCGTGATTATTCTGCTGCGGCATGATTTCCTTTCGTTCTTCAGCATTTTTCAACAACCGTCCGGCTTCGTTCTCCGTTCACGGTGCACAACCGATCACGCCAGTTTTTATTCCTCTCTAGTCAAATAATTTTATTTTGTTTGTGTGGGAATAAAACGTTGGTTCGCTGGTTTACTCTTGTGTGCGTGTCGGCAGACCGCTTGGCATCGGGATCGTTCGAAGAGCTGGCCATGCCGCCTCTTCGATCGGCTTTACAACTTTGCTCACTGGCTGACACAGAATCGGGAAGAAGCCGAGGACCTGGTGCAGGAGACCTACGCCAAAGCGCTGAAGGGTTTTCGTCGTTCCAGCCTGGAACCAACTTCCGCGCCTGGATTTACCAGATTTTGCGGAACACGTTCTTGACCTCTCGCACTGGGACTGAAAGCGATGGCCACGTGTGTCGCTCGAACCGAGAGATGGCGAGGAACCAGTGTTTCCCGCGGGAGTTCTCGCGATCGAAACGCCGGAGACTATCCTGCTCGAGCGTTCAGACCCGGCAGTTGGTGCAAGAGGCTTTGGGGCAGAGTTGCCGGTGCCTTATCGCGAGGTGCTGCTGCTCTGTGAATTTGAAGAGATGTCGTATCAGGAAATTTCTGTAACCCGGCCGTCCCGATGGGCACGGTGATGTCGCGTTTGTCGCGCGCACGCCGGGCTTTGCGTGACACTGTGCTGAAATTGCAGGAGTTGCAAGGCGCTAGTTTAGGCTTGAATGATGGCCTGTGACGCTTGGACAGGAAAACTCGATGCTTACTTCGACGGCGAGCTCCGGCCGACGAGGCACGCGCCGTGCAGGAACATTTGCGCGGATGCTCCGGCTGCACGGCGGAGGGCCTGCGCAGGGTTCAACATAAGCGTGCGGTCCAGATCCGCAGGCCAGAGGTTTACGCCGGATCCGGCTTTCCGCTCCCGCATTCAAAGGAGCATTGCCGCACGCAGGCCGTCCCCGTGGAGGCGATATTGGCTTCCAGCGTTCGTAACAGGCAACTGTTGCTGCGCTGGTGGTCGCCGGTTTGTGTTTCTTCTAAACGCGCAGCATGAACGCGGGAACCCAGCGGCAACTGATAAGCGAACTGGTGGACCAGCACGTGGCCACCGGGCCAGCGCCAACCCGGTCGACGTCGTATCCACTGACCGTCACACGGTGAAGCCATGGTTCGAGGGCAAGATTCCTTTCACCTTTAACCTGCCCGAGCTGCAGGGCTCTCCTTTCACCCTGATCGGCGGGAAGGTCAGCTATGCCAGCCAGTCGCCTTCAGAACTGATTTTTCGCGTCCGCCAGCACCAGATTTCGGTTCATTTTTCCAGGAACGGGGACTGGAAGGTCCGCGAGGGCGAGGCCCCGCGTTCAGCTCTTTCCTTTGAAGTGCGAGCTGGCGGCGCAATGGCCTTCGCTATTTTGTGATTGGCGACGTCAGCGGCCAGGACCTGGACAGCTGAGCGAACTGATCAAGGCCGCGGGCTGAGAGCGTGTCTTACTTCCTATTGTCTGCCCGCACTCAAGCGTCTGGCTTCCGCCCGTTCCCGGTCAGCATCGGCTTCGCGGCCCAGGTGATCGTACACATCGGCCAATTTACGTGGGGATCGGGTGCAGTGGGCTGCAGGGTAGCCGCCTTCTTCAAATTTTGGACCGCGCCATCGAGATCTCCCGACATCTCCAGAAATCGACCCAGAATCAAGTAGCTTCCGTAGTGGTTCGGTAGGAATTCCAAGACTATTTTGCATTCCTTGATGGTTTCGGGTACACGGCCGGTTCGCGCGTAGGCCATCTCCAGGAAAACGTGTGCGTCCGCAAAGTTCGGCATTTTGCCGATGGCGAACTCCAGCTCAGGAACGGCGGCGGCGAAATCTCCGGTTCCCATTAGCCCTTTCGCCAGCCGGAAGTGCGACATCGGCGAATCTGGTTCCAATTCCATCGCCTTGCGCAAGACCGGCAAAGCTTCCTGATATTCCTGCGCGTCTAACAAATTATCGCCCAGCTTCGCGTACATTCCGGTCATGCCGGGCTCTTTGGCGATGATCTGCTGCAGTAACGCTGCCGCTTCCCTGAAGTTTCCATTCTCCCGCAGAACACTTGCCCGGTGGGCCAGGTTGCTGATCTCAACTTTGTCCTTGGGATCTGCCTCCTCGCCAGTAGTGGCTGCCTTGGCTGGGCCACCGGAAGCGTATCCCAACGCCGCGAGCTTCTCTTGAGCTGTCGGATCCACGGCGGCCTTCGGTGCTTCCCCGGTATTGCTTGTTTTGGCCCGAAAGGCATTTACCTCGTCGGACAATGTGCTGCTCACCGCTGTCGACGTGCCCGATAGGTTGTGAAGCGCATCCGGGTCTGCTGTCTCGTCATACAGTTCCTGGCGCGGGGCTTGGATGTACAAATATTTTCCGGTTCGCAGCGAGCGCTCGGCGGCCCATCCGAATGCGACGCGCGGGTAGTCCGTTTCCGCATAGGCCGGGCGATCGCGGGATGACTCCGCCTCGCCGTTTCCCGCTGCTCCCGCTTTCATTATTCCGAGGAGCGATTGCCCTTGCACTTCCGCCGGCACCTCGACCCCCACCGCCTGCAACAGAGTGGGCAGCACATCCACCAGTTCCACTCGGCTCTCAACGCGCTTGGCGCTGACATGCGGCAACTTGATCACGAGCGGCACACGGATGGTCTCGTCATAGAGAAACACGCCATGCGTATCTTCGCCGTGCGCGCCCAACGATTCGCCGTGGTCCGCCATCACGGCTATCACCGTACCGTCATACAGGCCACGCACTTTCAACCCGCTGAACAGCTTCCCCAGAGCGGAGTCCATGTAGGCAATCTCACCATCGTATGGTTCCTTTGCGTAGCGCGTCTTGTAGGGTTCGGGCGGGTCGTAGGGATCATGCGGATCGACAAATGCACCCAGATAAAAAAGGGCCCCTGAGGATGCTTGTTCAGCCACGCCAAAGCGTGTGCCACGACTTCCCCGCCTCGCCGCTCCACGGTGTGGTAGTGCTTCTCTCTTGGGCCCTGGTAATGGAAGTCGGCGTCGTAACTGTCAAAGCCGCGGTCGAATCCGGGTGCATACGTTGGGGGCTGGAGGACGATGGAACCGACAAATGCTGCAGTGTGATATCCGTGGCCGTGCAGGATATCCGGAGCGTAGGGGAGATCTTTCGCCAGCGGAACTCGGAAATCGTTTACCTGGTGGAATTGCGGATACGTGCCGGTGAGAATGGTGGCGTGCGATACCGGCGTCAGCGGAGCTTGCGCATAGGCGCGTGTGAACACAGCCGACTGCCGCGCCAGGACATCCAGGTTGGGGGTCAGTCCGCACTTCGATCCCAGAAACCCCATGCGGTCGGCGCGCGTGGTGTCGAGCGTAATCAGAATTATGTTGGGAGGCGCCGCGCTGGCGGCCCACGCGCTCGCCGCCAACGTTACAACGCAGAACCACTGCCGAATTGCACTCATGCCGAAACCTTGTTCGCGTCTTTGTTTGTGTCTCTGGATTATTTCGACCGCGACGCCGGTAGAAGCGAGTTCAGACGATTTCTCGCTCACTCTTCCTCTGGACTCTGCCCCAGGCGCTGGGCTTCGGCCAGTTCGCGCGCGGCATCTTCCTTGCGTCCCAACTGTTCATAGATCGCAGCCAGGGAGGCATGTGGATCGGCCGCCCGGGGCCGGAGAGCAGCTGCCTTCTCCAGATTGGGCACGGCCGCCGCAGGGTCGCCGGATTTCGCCAAGAATCGCCCGAGAGTCAGATAACTTCCGTAGTTGTCTGGAAGCATCTGCAGCACTTTTTGGCACTGCTTGATGGTTTCCGGCACGCGGTTGGCGCGGGCATAGGCGATCTGCAGGAAGAGCTGCGCATCGAGAAGGTTCGGAACCCTCGCCACAACGCCTTCGAACACTGTCACCGCGCCGTTGAAGTCCTGGGTGCGCAGCAGAGACCGGCCCAAGTCCATCTGTGCCATGTTGATTCCCGGATCGAGCGCCACCGCTTTGCGCAACACCGGCACGGCTTTGTCGTACTCGCGGAGCTTCATGTACGAGCCGCCGAGCTTGGCATAGATGATGGCCATGTCAGGTTCCTTGGCAATCAAAGCCAGCAGCGGCTGAACGGCGTCTTCGAAGCGGCCATTTTCAAAAAGGGTATTGATCCGGCGAATCTCGTTAGCGGTCTCGATCTTGTCCTTGGGATCGGGCCCCTGGCCCGCGCCCGCTGTGGTGGAGGCATTGGTGGAGGCGACGTATCCGAGCGCGGCCAGTTTATCGCGCGTTGATGCGTCGACACTTGTCGGGGCCGCCTCGTGTTTATTGCTCGTCTTTTGGCGAAAGGACTCTACCCGGCTCGCCAGCGTGTCGGCTACGGCCGTGGATTCTGGCGCCAGGTTATGTTCTCCGTTCGGGTCCGCCGCCTGATCGTAGAGTTCTCGACGCGGCGCTTGCACGTACAAATATTTGCCCGTGCGCAGCGCTTGAAGAGCACTCCAGCCGTATGCCAGGTAGGGATAGTCCGACTCGGAATAGGCAGGCCGATCGCGGGATGCCTCAGCTTCGTTTCCCGCCGCTCCCGGCTGCATCATCCCCAGCAGCGATTCCCCTTGCACTTGCTTCGGCACCTCTACTCCCACGACCTGCAACAAGGTCGGCAGCACATCCACCAGTTCCACCCGGCTCTCGATTCGCTTGCCGGCCGCACCCGCATGTGGCAGCTTGATCACCAGCGGCACGTGGATGGTTTCATCGTAGAGAAACACTCCGTGCGTGTCTTCGCCGTGCGCACCAAGAGATTCGCCGTGATCGGCCATGATTGCTATCACGGCACCGTCATACAAGCCGCGCGTTTTCAACTCGTCGAAGAATTTCCCGACGACGGCGTCCACGTAAGCAATCTCGCCGTCGTACAGTTCCTTGGCATAGCGCGTTTTGTAAGGTTCGGGGGGATCATAGGGATCGTGCGGATCATACAAATGCACCCAGATGAAAAAAGGCCCCTGGGGATGCTCATTCAACCACGCTAAAGCGTGTGCAGTTACCTCTTCCCCGCGGCGCTCGACGGTCTTGTAGCGATCCTTCTCGTGGAATTCTCTCGAGTGGAAGTCGGCGAAGTAGGTATCGAAGCCGCGGTCAAATCCAGGAGCGCCGCCAGCCGGATCGAGAGCCAGGGAACCAATGAAGGCCGCCGTGTGATATCCGTGGGTGCGCAGAATGTCCGGGGCAAAGGGCAGATCCTTAGCCAGTGGCATCGGGAAATCCAGCACCTGGTGGAATTGCGGGTATGTGCCGGTAAAAATCGTCGCGTGCGAAACCGGAGTCAGCGGGGCTTGAGCGTAAGCACGGGTGAAAACCGCCGACTGCTGCGCCATTGCATCCAGGTTCGGGGTCAGCCCGCGTTTCGAGCCCAGAAACCCCATGCGGTCCGCGCGGGTCGTATCTAGCGTGATCACAACGATGTTGGGAGGCACAGCGCCGGTCGCTGCGAGCGCGCTCGCTGCCAACCCGATGACACACAACCACTGCCGCATCACATTCATGTTTTGGGAAAAGTATCGGAAACCCAAATTATCAATTGCCGCACTACGGCTGCGAATTACCTGTCGGAGGTGCAGCCGGCTTTTTCTTGGCCGCTGGCTTCTTGTCCGGAGGTTGGGGCAGCCCACCCGGACACTGCTTTGGACGAACGAAAAGAGTCGGATCCACCGGGCCCAGGGCAACATCTTTGTATTGAATTATACCCTTCCCTCCGCCATTCAGAACCTGCACTTTGATCGGAAAGCCGCGCAGATCTTCTGCCTCCCAGAACTTCAACCGAATCGGCAGGGGCAAGTCGCGGCCGGTAATAGTAATGTCCTCGACCTGACACATATGGCCGTCCACCGATTCTTTGGCACCGGCGACGCGCTCGAACTTGCGCCCCGGTCGGCCCGCGGTAAACGGAAATGCGCGGAAAAACGGGTGCGAGTCGCTCGTGCATCCAAGTCTTGTCAGGGCGTAGGTCTCGAAGGATGCCAAGTCGGTGAGGAAGTAGCCTAGTCCCTCGGTGCCCTGCGTTCTGAGAAGGTTTCCCGAGCGGTAAATATGCGACTCGCGTTCGTCGCCAGATAATAGGCTGCCCACCATAATGGCCGAGAATTCCTGGAATTGATCGAGCGGAAACCCGCTTGTTGCGGGCGGTGCTGGTAGCGATGGCGCACTCGACTTCGCAGCCGGCGCCTGGTCCGACGGTTTACTCTGTGATGTCTGACTTTGTGTCCCAGGCTGATCCTGCGCGGGCGCGCCCGGCACCTGTGCCACCATGCAACCCGTCACCGTCAATAGCATGAGCATGAATACAATCCAGCGAATCATCTCTGTCCTCTTGGGTGCAACCAACTTGTCAGAATACAAGAAAAAAAGCCACGCCGCGAAACGGCGTGGCCCTTTCTAAAACATCCGAGCTAATACAGCGGAGCTACTTCTTCTGATGCGCCGCCTTCAGCTGGTGGAGGGTCTTCGTGTTGATGGTGCTCTTCAGCAGAGTCGAGGAGCCCCGAGCTTCGGGGATCGTGGTCGACAGGAAGCCGTAGTTTCCCAGGAAGTTATAACCGAAGAAACCTACGTAGCCGGCCCAGTCCGCGTTTCCAAACTTCTGTTTTCCAGGCGCAAGCTTGGTCATCACTACCCACTGCTCTTCCGTCCATCCCTGATAGTATGCGTCGTAAAGCTGGTCGGCATACACATAGGCTTTACCGTGCACCGGCGAGAACGCCGCTGTCGGAACGTTGATCGCGAAGCCGTTGATAGCGGCCCCAGATACAGGTGAATAGGGGCAAACCGAAAGAACGTCATACCCCTGCAGATAGAAATTGTCTCGGCCACCGACGGTGAACGATTCGTAGTTGCAATACTCGTTTATTCCGCTCGAAGAGAGAAACCCAAAGCTGTAGGACGTCTGCGCAAAAGCAGCGCCACAGCCCAGCACGAACAGCATGACTATCGCCAAGCATTTCAATTTCACGACTGCCTCCTGGAAGTTCAATACATTGTTGTGTTGTGATGCGTGGTTTAGTTCGGTCAAGTCGAAAAGACAATTCCCGAGCCGCTCCAGTCTAGTCCAACAGCCTGTCATGTCAAGACTCCAGTTTCAATAATCGTCATAAATTTTTTCGACTAGGCAAAACTCTGCACACATTCCAATCCGGCTGTTTTGTACAAACGTCTCAAAATCGAGGACTGGCGCGCCCTCCGGACGCGTCAATCGCGTTGACTCCGATACCTGCACGTACTTCACTCTTCGCTGATCAAACAGGAGGCTGAGGATCTCCGCTCGTTGTTCGACTTGCTCGTCGGTAGTTCAAGCTTCTTGCAAGTCGCGTCGTGAAATCGAGTCAGTAGCAGTTGCCGCAACCGCTGGCAGTCTGCCCGTTGTAAAATCTAGGATTACTCATAACTGCACCATCCTTATATATATGCCGCAAGAAGATAAAACTGTTGGCTCTGCGCGCGAAGAGCGCTATGACGCGCAGCGCATCGAGCAAAAATGGACCGAGCGCTGGCAGAGCGATCCGGCCCTTTATGCCGCCGAGGCCCACCCGACGAAGCCGAAGTATTACGTTCTGGAGATGCTTCCCTACCCTTCGGGAGCGCTGCACATGGGACACGTGCGCAACTATTCCATTGGTGATGCGCTGGCGCGCTACATGTGGATGAACGGCTACAACGTGCTGCATCCCATGGGCTGGGATTCGTTCGGCCTGCCGGCGGAGAATGCGGCGATCAAGAACAACACTCCGCCGCAGGGAGTGGACGCTGGCGAATATTGCGGCCATGAAGGTGCAGATGAAGCGCCTCGGGTTCGCCTATGACTGGTCGCGCGAAGTCACAACCTGCCTGCCCGAATACTACCGCTGGAATCAGTGGTTCTTTCTCAAGCTCTACGAATCAGGGATTGGCTTATCGCAAGAAGAGCAAGGTGAACTGGTGTCCGCAGTGCGCTACTGTGCTGGCGAACGAGCAAGTGGTGGGCGGGATGTGCTGGCGGCATGAAGACACTCGCGTCGAACAGCGCGAGCTGGAGCAATGGTTCCTGCGAATCACGAAGTATGCGGACGAATTGCTGCGCGATCTGGACAAGTTGCCGGGCTGGCCGGAAAAAGTCCGCATCATGCAGCAGAACTGGATTGGCCGCAGCGCCGGCACGCTGGTGGATTTCGATCTGGGCGGAACGGTCGGGCCGGCGGGATCCACGATTACGGTGTTTACAACGCGCGTCGATACGATTTTTGGCGCGACCTCGGTGCAGTTGGCGCCGGAGCATCCCATCGTCTGCGACTTGACCGCGCGCAACGCGGAACTGCGGGCGCAAGTGGAGGAGTTGATCGCCGAGCAACGCCGCGCGAAAGAGTCGGGCAACATCGGCGACATCGAGAAGCATGGCGTGTTTACCGGACGCTACGCGAAAAATCCTTATAACGGCGAAACGGTGCCGGTGTGGGTCGCGAACTACATCCTGATGGACTACGGCACCGGCGCGATCATGAGCGTGCCGGCGCACGACGAGCGCGACTATGAATTCGCTCAGAAGTACAAGCTGGAGATCCGGCTGGTGATTCTGCCGCAATCCAGCGATCCGGAAGAAACCATGGCGGAACCGCCGCTGCCATTTACCACGATGGACGGCGTGCTGGTGAACTCGGGCGAGTTCAGCGGGCTGAGCTGCGCGGAAGCCATCGCGGACGATGTCGGCTCTCGCCGAGGAGAATGGCTTCGGCAAAGCTACAGTCACCTTTCGGATAAAAGACTGGGGCATCTCGCGGCAACGCTATTGGGGCACGCCGATTCCGATGGTGTATTGCGATAAAGATGGCGTCGTGCCGGTTGCGGAAAAAGATTTGCCGGTAATTTTGCCGGATAACGTGACCGTCACGCTGGCAGGCGGGTCTCCGCTGGCGAGTGTGCCGGCATTTCTGAACACGACTTGTCCGAAATGTGGCGGGCCCGCGCGGCGCGAGACCGACACGATGGATACGTTCGTCGACTCGTCATGGTACTTCTACCGCTACACCGACGCGCGGAACGCACAAGGCTCCGTTTGATCCGGCCAAGATCGCCTACTGGTTTCCGATCGATCAATACATTGGCGGCGTCGAGCACGCCATCCTCCACCTGATTTATTCGCGCTTCTGGACGAAGTTCATGCGCGATATGGGCCTGGTGAAAAACGACGAACCTGTCGAGCGCTTGTTCACGCAGGGCATGGTGATTAAAGACGGCGCGAAGATGTCGAAGAGCTTCGGCAATGTCGTTTCGCCGGACGAGATGGTGGCGCGCTACGGCGCGGATGCCGCGCGCTTGTATAGCTTGTTCGCAGCGCCTCCCGACCGCGATCTGGATTGGCAGGATATCGGGGATTGAAGGGATTCAGCGATTTTTGGGCCGGGTGTACAGGTTCTTCTGCGAATTACGCGAGGCGACAGGATCGCGATTGGCGCGCTCCTTTGCCAGCCCGAAGCGACGCGCCGCGGCGATTCAGCGCAAGCTGCACCAGACCATAAAGCGCGTAAGCGAACGACTTTCAAGGACGATGGCATTTCAACACCTGCATCTCGGCGATTATGGAGCTATTGAACGATGCCAACCGCAGGATGTTAGGACGTGAAGACACCAGAATCCCGCTACCGGAGC
This sequence comes from uncultured Acidobacteriaceae bacterium, assembly GCA_963826845.1. GTDB lineage: Bacteria > Acidobacteriota > Terriglobia > Terriglobales > Acidobacteriaceae > Acidiflorens. The sequence continues at coordinate 161,176 of CAWGYS010000009.1, read as the reverse complement.
GCTCGTCAAAGGGGATGAGTCCCAATGGCCCTGGTCGACGAGGTGCAGCGCACCATCGCCCTGCTACTGGCGCCGATGGCTCCGTATCTGGCGCACGAATTGTGGGAGATGACGGGCGAGACCAGCAATCTGCTGAAAGCTCCCTGGCCGAAGTATGATCCGGCGCTGGCGGCGGAAGACGAGATCGAGATTCCCGTGCAGGTCAATGGGAAGCTGCGCGGGCAGGTGGTGGTTCCGGCGACGGCCACCGACGACCAGATCAAGCAAGCCGCTCTTGCCGACGAGAAGGTCAAGGCGGCGATCGCGGGCAAGCAGATTGCGAAGGTAATCGTGGTGCCGAACAAATTGGTGAATATTGTCGTACGATAGAGCCGACCTTCGGACATAGCGCGGCGAGCCGTATCTCCGGCTGGTTGGGGTAAGTCATTCCGCGAGTCCTCTTCCTATAAAGTTGTTTACTTGATTCATGGCTGCGAATTACACTTCCCGTTGTCTTTGTAAGGAGTTTTCCATGCCGTTACTTCTGAGATTGCAGCGACTGCCGATCGCTCTCTTGTGTCACGTGCACTGGGTTTTTCCATACTCTCTTTGGGCGGCCGGATAAGCCCGAAGAAGTGGTCGCCAAGCATCTCGATCTATCGGTTCCGCGCAAGCTCGCAAAAATATGAAGTCGCGAGTGGTGGAGGGTGCATCGACCTATCGTGTCCTGGTGGGTGGGACGGGCGCAGTCGACGGCAAGTTTCATTTTGCTTCGGAAGGACAGAAATCCGACTTCCTGTTCAAAATAAACGCTAAGGGATTTCTCGGCGAGCAGTTTATCTGCGACGGCAACAAAATCGAGCGTCGCCGGTACTTATCCGGACCTGCATCGCTCCGAGTTTGGTATTTTCGTGCTTGACTCAAGACGTGGTACTCCGCGAAAATCTGCTGGGAGGAATTTGGTCTACCGCGTGGCCACTTCTTGATCTCGATGCCCGCAAGGCCAAACTCCATTCTGAGGGCACGAAGAAAATAGACGGCAAGGAGCTTCTTGCACTCCGCTATCAACCCAGGAAAAGCACGGACCTGGACATCTTTCTGTACTTCGATCCGCAAACCTACCAGCACGTCATGACCATCTATAAGCTGGAACCCAGCACCAGCGTTGTAGGTGGAGAGACAAGCATGGCCGGCAAGTCAACCAGACGCTATAAAATTGAAGAACGCTTTTCAGAGTTTCACACTGCCGACGGCCTCACCCTGCCGACTCACTATGACGTGCGTTATACGCGGAAACCGAAAATGGCTTCACCAAGAGCATGGAGTGGGAGGTCAGGGCCTTCAATATTATGAACAACCAGTCCATTGATCCGCGCAGTTTCCAGGTGAAATAAGGCCTGAATCGCAACCGCCGAAACGGCCATCGTGGATTTCTGGTAGCAATCGGCAACGGTGACTCGCAGCGCATTCTTGCTTTACACTGACTTGCCGATTTGAGACACTCATCCGTGGAAACCCAATCCCAGCTTAACCAGGCAATCGTTGTCCTCGACTTTGGAGCGCAGTATTCGCAGCTGATTGCGCGCCGCATCCGCGAACTTAAGATTTTTTCCGTCGTCCTGCCGTTTAATGCCAGCCTGAAAGAAATTCGCAGCTACTCGCCGGTCGGGATCATTCTGTCTGGCGGCCCGTCTTCGGTGTACGACAAAGACGCGCCGCTGGCCGACAAACACGTCTTTGAGCTCGGCGTCCCTGTGCTTGGCATCTGCTACGGATTGCAGTTCATGGTGTATGCGCTTGGCGGCAAAGTTCGTCCGGCCGCGAAGCGCGAGTACGGACACGCGAAAGTTGAGATCCAGCAATCCGACTCGCAGCTTTTTCAGGGACTTCCCCAGTCGCTTACAGTCTGGATGTCGCATGGCGACTCGGCCGAAGAGTTGCCTTCGGGATTTCGGCTGACGGCGAAGACTCCTAATGCTGTCGCTGCCATCGAGAATGCTGAGCGCAAGATGTGGGCGGTGCAATTTCATCCCGAAGTCCATCACACGCCCCTTGGCACGGACATTCTGCGCAACTTTGCCGTGAATATCTGTGGCGCGAAACCTTCCTGGACTCCGCAGCACTTTATTGATGCGACGGTCGCGCAGGTTAAGCAGCAAGTCCGCAAGGGGCGGGCGATCTGTGCGCTCTCCGGCGGCGTGGATTCTTCCGTCGCGGCGGTGCTGGTCGATCGCGCCATGCGTGATCCTTCCGGCCAGTCGCGGCTCACTTGCGTCTTCGTCAACAACGGAGTGCTGCGCAAGAACGAATTTGAGAAAGTTCAACAGAATCTTCGCGACAATCTCGGACTGCACCTGGTTGCGGTCGATGCCACCGATCGCTTTATGAAGAAACTGGCAGGAGTCACCGATCCGGAGAAGAAGCGGAAGATCATCGGCAAAGAGTTCATTGCGGTCTTCGATCAGGAAGCGCGCCGCATTAAGAAGGAAGAAGGCAAGGTCACCTGGCTGGTGCAGGGGACGCTCTATCCCGATGTGATCGAGTCGCGGTCGGTGCGCGGGCCGTCGCAGGTCATCAAGTCGCATCACAACGTCGGTGGACTGCCCGCGAAAATGAAGCTCAAACTCATCGAGCCGCTGAAAGACTTATTTAAAGATGAAGTGCGACGCATCGGCCGCGACCTCGGCATGCCTGAGGATATTCTCCAGCGGCAGCCGTTCCCCGGTCCGGGGCTGGCGGTGCGCATTCTGGGTGAAGTGACCAGAGAACGCGCTGACTTGCTGCGCGAGTGCGATGAGGTTGTTGTTTCGGAAATCAAGAAGGCGGGACTGTATCAGAAAATCTGGCAGTCGTTCGCTGTGCTCCTGCCGGTGATGTCGGTCGGCGTGATGGGCGATCAGCGGACTTACGCTTATACCTGCGCTGTCCGCGCCGTGCATTCGGAAGATGGCATGACGGCGGATTGGGTTCCGCTGCCGTACGAGGTGCTGAAGACGATTTCTAATCGGATTGTGAATGAGGTGCGCGGGGTGAACCGGGTGGTTTACGACATTACTTCGAAACCTCCGGGGACGATTGAGTGGGAATAGACCGGCAGGTCTTAGGTCTTAGGTCTTAGGTCTGAGGTCTTAGGTCTGAGGTCTGAGGTCTCGGTGTCAGGTCTCAGGTAAGGCCCACCAGAGGGACACAAAATAAACCTTCCTTACCCCATCACTTCCCAGTCATTTTCCAGTCGGGCCTCGCAGGAAATGCCTTCATGTTTACTGGTTGGTACCCCTACCCCCTCCCCCCTCGGTATCTGGAATCATTGAGTTAGCGGGAATTTTTGGACTTGGTCTTTGAAACATAAGGGCTTATATCAAAGTCTTCTGGAATAAGGACTTACGAGATCTCGATCTAGTTCTTGCTGTCGGACCCCGGTTTCGTCGCGACCGGCTTGTCAAGCCCTCGTTCGGGGAATCTGAGATGTCAAAGAGCGTCTTGGCGGCCTCTGGAGGCTGGCACACGCTTCGCTGCTGCGATCTGGGAATGATTCTTGCATGGAGTGGAAATGGTGTCAGCGATGGCCGTCACAGTGCGTTTGTGATGAATAAAGTTGGATGGGGTTGGGCTAGGATCAGGGCTGGAGTTCCCCGCTTAAGCCGACGGAGGGCTTGAGTGGCCACCCGGCCGTGAGTGCTTAGTGATGGAACATGGCCTCAGGCAGGCTCCGCTTCTAGGGATTGATTCGTTTATCTTTCATCAGCTGAGCGTAGCGTTCGTCATACAACTCCTTGACGTCGAACACAGGCATCAGGGCATTCCACATCTCGTGGATGCGCTGATTGATGCGAGCACCGTTGTCGTCAAAGCCGAAGTACGCCTGTAGCTCCGTTACGATGCACAACAAGATGGCCGCTATACGCGGAATATGCATAGAGAAGATTGTTGGGAAGATGGCGTCAAGCTTGTCGCGATCTTCGTGCACCATCGAGTCGGCGACGTAATACATGGCGACAGGGATCAATCCCTCAAACGCTCCGTGAGCTATGGCTGAATACTGACGCCAATCTCCGAAGAGGAATGTCTTCAGAAACGTCTGATGAGGTGTAAATCCTCCGCCGGGTTGTCTGTCGCTGATGTACTTACCGAGCGTTGGCCACGAAGTGGTTTGCGCTTTGACTTCCGACATCGTCAGCCCACATTCCCTCATGCCAAAGTCAAGCCCATCGCGGTTCTTCTTGATCCACGTGTCCCATTTTGCCTGACCGCCGTAACGTTCTTCGTCAACGTCCAACGCTGCCAAAGCGCGGTGAAAGCCGCTTTTGCGAAACAACACCCCGTTCGCGGCTGGATTGTCCAAAATGGCGGTCATGTTATACAGGCAGTCGATCATGTTGCGGATCAATGGTAGCGAGACAATCGTATAGACGTTTTGCCAGCGACAGTCCGTCTCTCGGCGTTCGTCCGCGTTGAGATAGAAAAGCATATTGTAAGTATGCATCGCTTGCCGGAGCAGGACGTGTAGATCAATAGCCACAAAAGCCGGGGCCGCGAGAAGCCGCGGAGCTTCTCGTCTTACTTTCTGTGCTAAAACCTCGGCGAGTCGTATGAGAGGTTCTTGGAAAGTAGCGGCGTTGAGGGGCGGCCTCTGCTCCGGCATAACGACAAAATTGTACGCTTCCTAAATGATAGCCTCGCTCCCTGCGCTGGACGGAGCCTCTGAACCGCGACGAAATCCGATCGAAAAGCGCGAGAACGCCTTGAGGCTTCCACGGGCGTGCCCCAGGTAGGGGTCCTTCGACTCCGCGCTGCTTCGCTTCGCTCACAGCGCTCCGCTCAAGATGACAGAGTGGGGGAGGGTACTTTTAAGCGCCTCAGCGACGAGGGTCGTCTGGATTCTCTTCCCATCTGATCTTTCCTCGAAGCCGCCGGATGCCGACCTGAGAACGCGTTTGGATGAGCAGGCGTAGGGCGGCTTCGACGACCGCTTTCTTTGTGGTCAGGCCGCTGAGGCGCATTGCCTTGCGCATCAGGGCGTCGTCGATGTCGATGGTTGTTCGCATGGTTGGCGCTTTTACATCGTTCGATCCTGGAAATACATCGGCAAAGTCGGCAACTTCCATAAGTTGCCATCCGGAACGGATTGAGGAATCTGCATTTTGCGGCGAACTGCAGATCCCTCACTTCGTTCGGGATGACAAGATGGGAAAGTGACCGTTGATTCCGCGATTGATGATTCCGCACCCGACCATCTACCATATCCCTCATGCCCGTTGACACGGAAACTCCCGCATCTTCCTACACCCGCATTCGCGCCCCACGCGGCACCACTCTCTCCTGCAAGGGATGGCAGCAGGAAGCCGCCATGCGCATGTTGATGAACAATCTTGATGAGGATGTTGCTGAGCGTCCTCAGGATCTGGTCGTTTATGGCGGCACGGGCAAGGCGGCTCGCAATTGGGATTGCTATCACGCCATCGTCCGGTCGTTAAAGGCGCTGGAGAATGACGAGACGCTGCTGGTGCAGTCGGGCAAGCCGGTGGGTGTGTTCAAGACGCACGAGTATGCGCCGCGGGTGCTGATTGCGAACTCGAATCTGGTTGGACATTTTTCCAACTGGGAGAAGTTCAATGAACTCGAACGCGCCGGACTGATGATGTACGGACAGATGACGGCTGGGTCGTGGATCTACATCGGCTCGCAGGGGATCGTGCAGGGGACTTACGAAACTTTCAATGCGGCGGGCGACAAACATTTTGGCGGAGACCTTAGCGGGAAGCTGATCGTTTCCGGCGGCATGGGCGGTATGGGCGGAGCGCAGCCGCTGGCGGCTACCATGACGGGCGCGGCGTTTCTGGGGATTGATGTTGATCCGGAGCGCATCAAGAAGCGGCTTAAGACTGGGTACTGCGATTTTCTTGTCACTACGCTGGATGAGGCGCTGCGCATTCTTAAGAATGCTGTCCGCAAGAAAGAAAATGTTTCGGTTGGGCTGGTGGGCAATTGCGCGGATATTATTCCTGAGCTTGCCGAGCGCGGTGTGGTGCCGGATATTCTCACCGACCAGACTTCGGCGCACGACCCGCTGAACGGATATGTGCCTAATGGCATGACTCTTGAAGCGGCGCTGGAGCTGAGAAAAAACGATCCGAACGCCTATCAGGACCGGTCGCTTGACGCTATGGCTAAGCACGTTGAGGGCATGTTGCGGCTGCAGGAGATGGGTTCGGTCACGTTTGATTACGGCAACAACATTCGGACGTTCGCTTACCAGCGCGGCGTGAAGAACGCTTATGCTTTTCCGGGATTTGTGCCGGCTTATATTCGTCCGCTGTTTTGTGAAGGCCGCGGGCCGTTCCGGTGGGCGGCGCTTTCGGGAGAGGCTTCGGACATTGCTGTGACTGACGATCTGGTGCTTGAGCTTTTTCCGGAGAATCGCAGCTCTGCGGCGGTGGATTGATCTGGCGCGCAAGCGCATCAAGTTTCAAGGACTGCCGGCTCGCATTTGCTGGCTGGGATACGGCGAGCGCGCGCAATTTGGGCTGGCCATTAATGATCTGGTGAAAAAGGGCACGATCAAGGCTCCTATCGTGATTGGGCGCGATCATCTGGATTGCGGGTCGGTGGCTTCTCCATTTCGCGAAACGGAGAGCATGAAAGATGGAACGGACGCGGTCGCCGACTGGCCGCTGCTGAATGCGCTGGTGAATACGGCGGCCGGAGCGTCGTGGGTTTCGATCCACAACGGCGGCGGAGTCGGTATTGGCTATTCATTGCATGCTGGACAAGTCACGGTCGCCGATGGCACCGACATGATGGCCTCGCGCATCGAGCGCGTGTTGACTACGGATCCGGGGATGGGCGTGATTCGGCATGTGGACGCGGGGTATGAGGAGGCGAACGAATTTGCTAAGGGTAAAGGCCTGAAAGTGCCCATGAACCCTTAGCCAGCAAATTGACTATGCTAGGAGCTGATTCGGATAGCTGCATCGACAGACGCTGTTCCCGCTGCCGAAGAAGCGGGCACGCCCCGGGAACTGTAACCGGACCGCAAAAACGTTTCCTCTAGTGAGCGTCTGGACAAATATGCAATCCCGGTTCCCAATACAAACCCTCCGCTAAAACGTAGAAGAGTGGCAATCATGGGTTTGGCGCTGGCGATGAGAGTGGCTAACTGGTGAGAAAGCAAAACATCGGAGATATGATAGGCAAGTATGTGAACCAGGTACAAACCATAGCTGATGAATCCGAAGAACTTGAGGATGGGCCGGTCAACCAGAAACCTCCAGTTGCTCGTACCCACCAGCAGCATGCAAGCCAAGAAACCGGCGGAGGCCAGATTACAAGCACTTTTTACCACTGTTGCGTCCGCCCAGGAATGACCGACCAGTAAAAAGAAAGCAGCAGCGCTCACGACTGTAACCGGCGGTGCGATGCGAGCGAGTTGATGACGGCGGAATGATGGCGCACGTAACCAGATTGCGAGAAGCGCTCCCAGAGAAAGCCCGTCCAGATTGAACCAAGTGTAGAGAGATGCGAGATGGTGCGGAGTTGGACTTCCGACTAAATTTAGGATCCTTAGAAATGGACTTCCTATCCACACGAGCGCTGCCAGAATCATCAGGCTTCGCACTGACAATCGGCGCACCATGAGAGGCCAAAGCATGTAGAAATGTTCTTCTACCGCTAACGACCACAAAGCCCCATACGGAAGTCCAACGCCAAGAACGGCTGCGAAGTTGGCGAGGAACAGGATACTGACCGCTGTGAAACGAAAAGATATCCAGCCCCCGATCAGCAAGATCAATAGCATTCCATACAGTGCGGGTAGAATGCGCAACGCTCGTCGAAAGTAGAAGCGCCGAAAATAATCGGGCCTTTGATTGCTGTCGAGCAGAATTCCCGTAATTAAGAATCCAGATAACACGAAAAACAGATTCACTCCCGCCCATCCGTACTGGCTTAGGGCAAGAAGCAATCGCCCAAAGGTTGGAAGGTCTGCATGTAAGGGTCGAGCCATTCCATGAAAAAATAATACCGCGAGAATGGCGATGCCTCTCACTGAATCAAGTTCCGGCATGTAGACCCGAATCAGTGGAAGTGAAGTGCGCTGTGGCTTCAAGTCAGCCTCGCTAATACCAGCACACGCTTTGCGGGTGCACCTGTGAAAAACGCCAGCGTCTTCGGACGCATGATTGTCCGCTATTATAGGCTGCAGTGGCGCGAAGTTAAATCTCTGTTTGGCTGGAGCCCTTGCTAAACTATCGGCTTGAACATGCCCGGCAAAAGTGTTTCGTCAAACGATCTCCCGCTGCTTCTGATCAACATTGGTCAGCTTATCAGCCTGCGTTTGCCAGTCGGCAAGTCCGGCCCGCGACGCGGCGCATATCTCTCGCAACTCGGCATCATCGAAGATGCGGCTGTGCTCTGCATTGGCGGAAAGATCGTCTCGGTTGGCACTACTAGAGACGCTCTTCGCGATCCGTGGCTCAAGAAGAATCGCAAGAAGGTTGTCGAGATCGATTGTGGCGGACGTGTGGTCTTGCCGGGCTTCGTCGATTCGCATACTCATCCGGTGTTTACACATCCGCGGCTGGTGGATTTTGAGAAGCGGATTTCTGGCGCCAGCTACGAAGAGATTGCCGAGGCAGGCGGAGGGATTCGATCCAGCATTGACAGCGTGCGGAAGGCCAGCAAAGGTACGCTGACGCAGAAAGTTTCTGCGGCGCTAACGGAGTTGGCTCGTCATGGAACTACTACCGTCGAAGCCAAGTCTGGCTACGGTCTCAGCCTGGAATCTGAACTGAAGTCGCTCGAAGCCATCTGTGCGGCTGCGCGCGAGTGGCCGGGAACTGTGGTTCCGACTTTTCTGGGCGCTCATGTTGTGCCTCCGGAATATCGCGGACGTTCGCAGCAGTATGTTGAGCTCATCTGCAACGAGATGATTCCGGCGGTTGCTAAGCGCAAGCTCGCTCAGTTCGTAGACGTGTTCTGCGAGCGTGGAGCTTTCACCGCCGAAGAGACTGCGCGGATTTTTACAGCTGCAGTGGATCAAGATCTCGCGATCCGCGCCCACATCGGGCAACTTAGCGAAACGCGGCTGGGGCCGCTGCTTGGCTACCGGCCTGCTTCTCTTGATCATATGGATTACGTGAATGCGGCTGACCTGCCGGCTCTCGCCCACAGTGAAACCGTCGCAACTTTCGTCCCGGGAGCAAATTATTTTCTCGGGTTGACCCGGTATCCGGACGCGCGGCGGTTCATTGAATCCGGCGTCGCGGTGGCGCTGGCCACCGACTACAACCCGGGTCTTCTCCGACGCTCAGCATGCCGATGGCGATGTCGCTGGCTTGCACGCATATGAAGATGTCGCCGGCGGAGGCGATCGCGGCCGCGACCATCAACGGAGCATGGGCGCTTCGCTTGGCTGGCCGCAAAGGCACCGTGGAACCCGGCAAAGACGCCGACCTCGCAGTGTTTGACGTGAACGACTATCGCGAGATCCCGTATTGGTTTGGTGACAATCGCTGCGTACTGACGATTATGAATGGCTTGGTGGACGGCTCGCTCTCGCGGTGAAAATCGTGGCGCATGATTTTGCGCCGCACGATTTTGAGGAAGGGCAGCGGGTTGTTATAATTCGAGAGTTCCGCACGGTTCCAGCGCATCGGCTGTTTTGCTTCGCGGCATCCCGCCTAGTTAGAGCGCAAGTACTACGAGCAAGCGCGGCCCCGCTCAGTTGGCCGTCCGTCATTTTGTGGACGGCTTGCAGGGATCGATGTGCGGGCACGAAGTGGCCAGGTAGCTCAGGTGGTAGAGCGCAGCCCTGAAAAGGCTGGCGTCGGCGGTTCAACTCCGTCCCTGGCCACCATATTTTTCAGAGACTTACGCATTTCCTGCCCCGACACTTTGCGCACAATTACCACACGAGGCCCCAGCAAGTCTCTAACGGCGCTAGACCGTTTTTCTGCATCCTGAGTAGAGCCCAAGCTTGCCATCGCTGATGGGTCGGATCTCGTGCGCTCGCCAGCGGCTAGGCGCTCTCCGCAACGACGCGTTGGTTTTGTTCGCCCAGGCCTTCGACGCCCAGTCGTATTCGGTTTCCTGTTTTCAGGAAAACCGCGGGCTTCTGCCCCATACCCACTCCCGGCGGAGTGCCGGTAGAAATAATATCTCCCGGCTGCAAGCTCATAAATCGGCTAACGTAGCTCACCAGTTGGCGAACTCCAAAGACCATATTTCGCGTCGTTCCGTTCTGGTAGCGATGGCCGTCCACATCGAGCCACATCTTCAGGTTTTGCGGATCGGGGATTTCATCGGCTGTCACCAGCCAGGGTCCGATGGGGCCGAATGTGTCCGCGCTCTTGCCCTTAACCCACTGCCCGGTGCCTTCCAGTTGAAACGCTCGCTCGGAGACGTCGTTGATGACGCAGTAGCCGGCCACGTGCGATGTCGCATCGGCCTCGCGCACATATTTCGCAGCCGTTCCAATGATTACTCCTAACTCGACTTCCCAATCCATTTTGGTGCCACCACGCGGAATCACAATATCGTCGTTCGGCCCGCAGATGGCGGACGTGGCTTTCATGAAGAGAACGGGTTCGCTTGGGACTTTCATGCCCGCCTCCGCCGCATGATCGGAGTAATTCAAACCAATACAGATAAACTTGCCGACCCGACCCACGCAGGGACCGAATCTTGGCCGATTCGCCGCATCGACTGAAACGAGCGGCAGCTTTGTGGGGTCCATCTTTTTTAACGATGCGAGAGTCTGGGGCGAAAGAGATTCCCCCGCGATGTCAGGCACGATCCCTGAAAGGTCGCGAATCTCACCGTCAGAATCTAGGATCCCCGGTTTTTCGTGGTAAGGCACTCCGTAGCGTACAAGTTTCATACAGTCTTCTCTCGAGTTATAGCTCCGCGAATCTCGTGGTCGCTATCTCGAAGCTCCTTGATGTTCGCCCGAGATCGCGTCGGCGACCGCCCGCAGCAGATCCGGTAGTGAACGGTCCCAGTAATCCCACGCGTGTCCACCGGGAGTTTCATGATATTCGTAGGCGGCGCCGCGAGACGATAACTGGGCCACGAAATCGCGATTGACGGGCAAGAAGTAATCGGCACTGCCGCACGCCATATAGAAATAAGGAAGATCTTTTGCGCCACTACTCTGGAGCAGGGTAAACACGTTGTTATCCGCCCGTACCGAGCTGCCCGGAGGCCCGAACACCTTGAGCAGCTGAACCCGAAAATCCGGTCTCCTGTCGCCCAGATCCTGCGGCGCGTTCAGTGCTCCACTCAGGCTGCCAGCGAAGGCAAAGTCATTGGGATAGCGCAGCGCTATTTTCACCGCTCCGTATCCTCCCATGGAAAGCCCGGCGATTCCTCTGGCGGCTCGCAGGCGCAGGGTGCGGAACTTGCCGTCGATTTCCGCGACCATGTCCCTGGCGATATAGTCCTCGAACTTGTCCTTGGGGGCGGTCGCTGAGTTCGTATACCAGGAATCGCCGGCATCGGGCATGACCACTATCAATTTGTAGTGGCTGACATAGCTCTCCAGGTGCGTGTTGGTGTCCCAGTTCAAATAATCGCCGTAGAGTCCGTGGAGAAGATACAGCACCGGGAAACGCTCGACGCCTGTCTGGTAGCCGCACGGAAGCAGCACGCGATATTTCATCTGCCGGTCGAGGCTGGTGCTGTGAAACGCGCCATCCTTGATCTGCACGCAGGACTCCGGCGTCTTGCTAGAACGGGGAGCAGGCTGACCCTGTACATGCACAGTACCGCTTGCAACCAACACCGCTAACAGACATCGGACAAAAACTCTCTTCAAACGCCAATCTCCTTGGAGCAAACGTAAAGTGTCGAACGCAACATGCTAGGGATTTGTTCTTACGAAGGCCTTAATGGTGCCGCACTCCTTCCCCTGGGCTTCGCCGAGTGGACGGATGGTATAGTCTCCCGCCGCCGCCGGAACGATGAAGGTTTCGGCGTAGTGGACTACAAAAGGCTCGAACGTGCCGGTTGGACTCTCGACCACTGCCTCGCGTCCCTCAATCAGATTTAGGACGTTGACGCCTCCGGTCGCGTGATGAGGCACGACGCCAGTAAACCAATGGCGGCGAGTCTCTATGAACTCGCGTTCGTGAAGGCCAGTGCGTTCCTCTCGCCATCCATCTCCCGAACTGAATGGTGTTATCCGGTTCACCAGGTTGCGACCCACCCAGCCTGTCGTGCGGTCCCACTGGATATTGGCTTCCCCGTGATCAAGGTGAATCGGTCTGGGCAAGCCGTTCAACCCGAGGCGTCCCCAGTCCCACAGCTTGAAAGTGAAGATATATGGAGTCGCGCTGATCTCAAGCACCATGCTGTTTTTTCCCGAGCAGTGAATGGTGCCGGCGGGAATCAGAAAATGATCGTGCTTCTTGGCGGGCCACACGTTAACAAACTTCTCCGCGGGAAAAGCAGGGCCGCCACTTTGTGCGGTCCGCAACTCTCGCAACATGGCATCGCGGTCAATGTCTTTGTGCAATCCGAGGTAAACACAACCGTCGTCGCCCGCGTCCAGCAGATAGTAGCTTTCGTCCTGGGTGTAGTGCATGCCAAACTTGTCCTGGATGTATTCAGTCAAGGGATGGACCTGGAGCGAAAGATTGCCGCCTCCCATCGTGTCAAGAAAGTCGAAGCGGATAGGAAATTCTTTGCCGAAGCGCCCGTGCACCGCTTCGCCCAGCAATTCGTCAGGATGCTCGAACACAAGATCGATAGCGGGGATCTCAACTTTTATGTCTCCGAAGCCGAGAAGCAAGCTGTTTTCTTCTGGCACGCAGTCAAAGCACCAGGCGTGGTTGGGAACGCCTTCGGGTGAGAGTCCGCAGACCTTTTCCATCCAGTGGCCGCCCCAGGGTCCGGGGTCGAAATACGGAACAACCCGAAAAGGCCGGCGCGCGGTGATGCGCAAACCTTCGCGTAACCGATCTCCCGAAATCATCTTTGGAGTCTTCGGGTCGTTCGTGTCCAGCAAGAAATCGACCCCGGGAAAAACCTTCTGCTTGAGCCGGTCTGCCGCGCGCCAGTCCACGAAGTACGCGCGCTTGTATTTCTCAGCCAGGCTGGCGGTGGCATTGTCCCCTCCGAGGTTGCCGATCTGGTTGCGGCGATATCGCATCTGGATTTCCCAGCGCGCCATGTCGGCAAAGACCAGCAAATCATGATCGGCGGCGACCAGCGTGGCGCCGGTGCCGACGATGAGTGTCAGCCCCGAGCTCTTTGCTACGGATTCTCGCGCCGCCGCTAGCCTGTGAGGATCCAGGAAATCCTCGACGACAATGCCGTTCATCCGGCCAAACACAGGGTCGTCGCCCAAGTATTGCCCAACCATGGCGCCGACTGCGCCGGATGTTTTGAAAAGTTTGGCAGTGTTGACGGTCAAGCCCGGTCGCAAGCCAGTTGCCAGCGCTTGCTCGATTTGATCGGCGAAAGCTCCCGGGTAGCACTCGACGCACAAGACTGCGCGGGCGTTCCCGCTTTCTCGTTCCAGTCGTTTGATTGCGACGGCGATTGCGTCAACAATCGCACTCCAGCCGACCTGGCAATCACTCGCCGATGCCGAGACTTGAACAACAGGAAATTTGTCGTAGTTCGAACGCAAAGTCATCCGATCGATTCAGAGAGTAGCGGGATCGCTCCCAGCAAGCCCGCATTGTTTCCCAGTTCCGCTGCTCTTACTTTCACTTTGCCCCAGGGAGTCCACGCATGTTTCTCCACGTAGGCCTGCACAAACGGGATGATGATATTCGCACTCTTCATCACGCCTCCGCCATAGACGACGATCTCAGGATCATAGGCATGAATCAGTCCCGTTGTGCTGGCAGCCCAGATATGCAGGCAGCGATCGCGCAGCGCGGTTGCCACCGCGTCTCCCCGCTCGGCGTAACGGAAGAGCTTTTCGAAATTCAGCGGCTCATCTTTTCCGAGGGCGCTATTGGCGTATCCGGGCCAGTCGCGTGCCACCAGCGGGATAGACCAGCCGGCAGCCTCGGCCTCGGGACACCCGATGTTTCCGCAAGTACAGGTCCGGCCATTGAAAAGCACGGGAAGATGTCCGCCCAGGCAGCCGGCCTGTGCATGCTTCCCTCGAATCAGACTTCCTCCAATCATGGCCGCTCCGCCGATGCCGGTTCCGAGAGTGGTCATGACCACATCGTCAAAGCCGCGAGCCGCTCCGGCGTAGCGCTCTCCAAGCAACGCCATGCGCGCGTCATTTTCGATTCTCAAGGGAAGGCCAAATTCCTGCTGGGACCATTCCACGAAATCGATGCCGACCGCGTCATCATATTTCTGATTAGTGGAAACGACGCGCCCCACGCGAGTGTCCGCCAGTCCGCAGAAACTGAACCCGAGTCCCGCGCAATCTTTTGTCGCGACGCCGGTTTTCTGCAGAAGTTTGTGGAAAGTCTGGGCAAAGAGCGGCAGAACGGGGCGCAGACCTTGCGTACCGTCGGTGCTAACCACTTCCTCGGCGAGGATTGCGCGATCGTCCAGAACCGCGCAGGTTGCGTGCGTGCCGCCGAGATCGATGGCGAGTGCTCTCATCCCTCTTCCTCCTAAACCCAGCGACTGGCAGCAGCCAGAACAAATACGGCCAATACCAGCACTACCACCCCACCGACCTGGATGCGCAACGGCTGCTTGCCACTGCCTTTCCATTCTCCGGTAATAAATCCCAGAATACTTGCCGTGATAACGATCAGCGACATGAACAAAGGCCAGCCCAGAATCGTTCCCCAACTACCAAGCTTGCCGGTGGCGATTCCATAGAGCGCCGTGCTCGCGAACCAGAAGAAGGCCATGATCGCAGCGAGAAACCAGTGCGACGCCGTGCCCGGACCTCCGTAACGATGGGCCGTTTTATTCTTGCTGAGGAGATAAATGCAGTATGCAAAATTCGGAATCGAGCCCGCGAGCATCAGCGGTAGCCAGACTGCATTCCCGGCCCAGACTTCAGAAGCTCCGTGCCTTACGGCTGCGTCCATAAGCGGTCCGCCGAACGCCAGCCCAAAGTTCACCAGAGCTGCTCCGAAACCGCAAAGGATCGCGCAGGCCAGACCCCGGCTCATATTGACCTTCGGACGTCCGTCACGCGCCGCCATGGCCGCTTCGCGGCGGCGCCCCGCGATGGCGCAAATCGCGACGCCAACGATGACCAGCGCAACGCCGGCCATCGTGATAAACCCGCCCGTAGTAAACAGTTTTTCCGGATGGAGCCGAATCAGGGGAATGACGCAGCCTACCGCCGCCGAGATTCCCAAAACGATAGAGAACGTCAGGGCGATTCCGATGGAATCAACCGCCAGGCCGAATAGGACCTGCGCGACGCCCCATCCTGCGCCGAAAATCGCGACGGTCACAACCAGCCCGACGGCGACTTCTCCGTAGAGCTCACCAAGATGCGGAATAGTGGCGAAGGCTGCCAGCGGCGGAAAGATCACCAGCGCGAACAAAGTCCAAACCAGCCAGGTATTTTCCCAGTTCCAGTTGCGGGTGAACTTCATGGGCAAGGTGAAGCTGGCGTTCATCACGCCCGCCACCAGCAAAATCAAGAATCCCACACCGGCTTGGTCCATGTTCTCTCCAGTTCTCAGGTCAAACTCGCGTTTCGACGGATGATCATTGCTTGCTCAACCCCAACCTCTTGAGGCCGGCGGCCCGTAACTCTAATTGCTCTCCTCGTTCTTCCGTGACCACGATGCTTTCTCGTCCGAGCTGAAGGTCGCGGATCGCGCGCCATCCAGAGCTAACTTTGGAAAGAAAAGCAAGATAGGGGGCACGCAACTCCGCTTTTGCCGGAATCCTACGGAACGTGGGCGTATCGAACAACGAGCCGCGCGCGAACGTCTCTTCTTTTCCAACGGGCATCGGGGTCGAACCAAACTCCAGACCACGAGCGCGTGTCTTGCCCTCCCAAGGTGAACTCTTGCGGGCAACGTTCTCCTCCCAAATAGCGACCCAGGGGAAGTCGGAGCGGCGAAAACAGTAGCCGAGCAGGAGTCCAAGTTTCCAGTTCAGCGCCGTCACAAATCCGATCTCGCGCTGCGGGTCGAGCAATACCGCCGCAACAAAGCCTGTACCGTCCCGCACAAACGGGCGCGCGAGACTTACCTTGCCGCCTTCGATCGCAGGCGCATTAGGCCAGGTGAACTTTTGATTGTCCGGGACAAGACTTGCTCCCTCGTAACCGTGCGGCCAAGTCATCGCGCGAGTTCCCGGCAAAGCGATGGCGCTTTCTTCCGGATGCAGCAAAGGCAAACCAAGTGTCACGTGTTGTGTCCAGTGAAAAAAATGATCCTGGGCACATTCGTTGGTCAAAGTCTCCTCGATATACACAACGGATTCGCCACTGCGCAAACGGAGTTCGCGCCGCAACCGCAGGCCGGCGGACGGCATGCGCACAGCCAGCGACAGCCCGGCTTCGGCTCGGCTCTGATAAGATCCCAGCACCTTCCAGCGCGAATTCGTGGCCTCTCCGTGCAGCGCTAGTCCTTGGGCGGCTTCTGCCTCCGACGGGCCGCCAAAATAGTCCACACAAACCGCGTGTCCGGTAAAGGCGGCGAGAAACTTTCCCACTGGGGCTGGACCGTACTTGCGAACATTCCGGCGAAGATCGCTGCCCCCGAATTTATCCGGATCCATTGTGGGCCACGGAGCTTCCCAAAGTGCATTCACGCTGCTGCCCGCTGGATCGAGAAGCCGAAAATCGGCTATGTGTCCTCCCCCGGTAAGCCCGGTCAGTTGCACGACGCCATTATCCAGGCAAAAAGCCCTGCGGCCACGCCATTTCGTTTTTGCGGAGGTAGCACGAGATGCTTTCATCGGCTAGATCGTGAAGCCTCCGTCGATGGAAAAAGCGATCCCCGTTACGAACTTTGCATCCTCTGAAACAAGGAATAACGCAGCTTTGGCAACTTCTTCGGCGGTGCCGAGGCGCCCCATCGGCTGCCGGGCGACAAACTGCTTTCTAGCCTCTTCGGGGTCCGGGAATGCTGCCAGCCGTTGGTGCAGCGACGGCGTATCAATGGTTCCGGGACAGAGACAGTTCACGCGGATTCCATTGCGAACATAGTCAATGGCCATGCTCTTCGTAAGCGCGACGACCGCACCTTTCGACGTAGTGTAAGCGGCCCGATCGACCACGCTGCGAAGCGCAGTCGCAGACGACGTATTCAGAATCACCCCACCACCGTGCTTCAGAAATATCGGGACGACCGCATGCGACATCAGGTACATGCTCTTGACGTTTACCGCCATCGTCCGGTCCCAGTCCGCTTCTGTCGTTTCGTGAATCTTGCCATGAGGCACGATGCCAGCATTGTTGAATAGAATATTGATGACGAGAGAATTCTCCGCGGCCGTTGAGAGGATGCGCTCGACATCCGCGGCGCGCGAAACATCGGCCTGTATGGCCAGGATCTTAACGCCTGTTCGCCTTACTTCTTCAGCCACCGAACTGAGCGCGGCCGGATCCAGATCGACGGCGACAACCTTGGCACCTTCCGCCGCAAACAGCAAGCAGCAAGCCCGGCCAATGCCAGCCCCGGCGCCAGTGATGATTGCGACTTTGTCCCGCAGTTGCACTTACGTTCTCCTAAGTCTTGGTAGCAGCGCCCGTGCCGCCTTCCTGGAATCCCATGCCGCCCGTTGGAACCAACATTCCGCCATCCACCATCAGGGCCGCTCCAGTAATGAACGAAGCCCAATCGCTGGCGAGAAAGGCGATGGCATTGGCAACCTCTTCCGGCTTTCCCATTCGTCCCAGGGCGTGCATGCGATCGCAAGTGGCCAGTACCTTCTCGGGGTTGGCGTCGAGGTTGGCGGCCCAGCGTAGCATGGGCGTGTCGATGGCCCCCGGGCAAACACAGTTGACGCGAATATTCTGCTGCGCGTAGTCGAGAGACATGGCGCGCACCAACCCCAACAGTGCATGCTTGGCGGTAACGTATGCGGCTGAATTGCCGACAGCAGTGAAGCACTGCACGGAACCGACAACCACGATCGCGCCACCACCGCGCTTTTTCATGCTCGGTACAACGTACTTGGCGCTATGAAAACAACCCTTGAGGTTCACGGCCATAACCTCGTCCCATAACTCTTCCGGGGTTCCAACGACGTCTCCGTAGCGCTGGATTCCAGCGTTGCTGACCAACACATCGATTCCACCGTAGTCACGGATGACGGAGGCCACAGCTTTCTCCACTTCTGCTGGCGAGCCGACATTGCACGCGTAACATTCCGCTCGTGTTTTGTTGCCGAGCGCTCGCGCCGTTTTGCGGCCTGCGTCTTCGTTGACATCAAGGATCGCGACCGCAGCGCCGAGCTCCGCAAACTTGCGCGCGGACGACTCACCGATACCCATCGCTCCGCCGGTTACAACCACGACCTTGTCCCTGAAGTTGATGCTCATAAAAAGCGCCTCATTGTGATTTGGATGATCCGTCAGGGAAATCTGGACTGGTTCGCAATCGCAGGGTCACGATCTCGAACGGTTTGACCTCGAGTTGAAAACTGTGACTGCTTAGTTTATTCAGTTCTTGCAGATTGTCCTCGAGCAGAGAACATCGCCAGACCTGATCCATCCTGAGATATGCGCTGCGAATCTTGACGGACTGCGGCTTTCCGGCAGTCCCCTGCAGTCTCAGAATGCTGCCCTGACCGTCTTCCGCCATTTTCCAGGTGGCGACCGCGACCGACGGATTGTCGACTTCAAGCAGGCTGGCTTCATCGCTCGGCAACTTGCCGGGCAACAATGCAGCCCCAACCTGATCTATTTCGAGCGGTGTCATCGCCTCGTTTCCCAAGCGGGTAAGTTCAGATGGATTGAGCGCTCGTCCACTTACCAAACTGTAGCGGAAGGTAAATTCGCCCCCCTGCTGCGGTGCGAAATTCGTGCCCCAATAATTGTTCATCACCCAGGAAAAGATAGCGGCCGACTGGGGGCGAAATTCGGTCGGCCAATTGCCTCTCACGATATCGCCAAAATTTATCAGCGGCGCGTCGTGCGGGATCACGGCTGCCATGAATCCGGCGTCGTGTACCGCGGCCCAGTGTTGCACGGCGTACCACTCACGGCTTCCACCCGGCAGTTCGTCCCTGGCAGGGTTCACCCAACCATTTTGCGTGTCGTAGCCAAATTCGGGATTATTTGCGGCAAACGGAAACGCAATATAAACCGCTTCTTTCTTGATCGTTGTTACCTTGGAAAGGTGATACGCAAAGTCAATCTGCTTCCTGCGGTTATAGAGAGTAATTTCCAGCCGAATCGCAGGTGTGTTCGGAGCGGCGGACTCCATCGTAATAATGGTCGCGAACGGCGCTTGCTTCGCTCCTAAGAGGCGCCCGTGGCTGGCGGCGGCGATCGACAATACCGGCGGTTTCAGCGTGGCGCCGTAGCGATACAGACTGTTGTTCGGCATGTCGTCGGCGCCTGTTACATAAAGGTACGCTCCGAAACGAAACGCGCTCGCCGCGTCGACCAATTCGCGGTTGAGTTCCTTGTCCCAAATACTGCTGACGGCACCCGACGAGGGATCGACGGTAATTCGGTAGTAGGAGTTCTCAAAGACTGTTGCGTCGAGTTCTCTTTCTGGCTCCGCAGACCTGCCAGCCTCGACAGATCGCAGGGCGAACAATTTGTAGCCCATCCCCGGAACATTTTCGGCCGTGAAACGGACGCGTCGGTATCCTCCGCCGAATCCCGGGAGCGGCGTGCTCTTGCCGACGCTGAGGGTTTCATACGGCGCAAACTTGCCGGTGGTCGCGTCGAATAAGCCGAGGCCGTCTTGCAAGTCGAAGCTCACCTCTCCGCTACGCATCCAGTTGAGCGGGTTGAAAACTACGAGCGACGGGTCTTTCGGGCCAAGAAAAGATTCGAATTGCGCCCAGCTGCGTTGCAGGGATTCAGTTATCTCGCGTTCGGCCTCGGTCGTGCGTGCTTCCTTGAGGGCAAGCTGAGTTGTGGTTTGTTCGTTGTCGGGCTGCGTGGTTGCTCCTACATAAGTCCACGTGTGCTCGTCGAACAGAAGCATGTTGTTCCAGGCGTGTGCCAACAAACGGTGATCCGGCCGCAAGTCCGGATTCAGAAGCGCGGGGATGACCGCCATTTTTTCCGCCGACACGATGCGCTGCTGGTTCTGCCGGTGCACAGCCGTATGTTTGCTGTCCGAGCCAAAACCATCTTCCCAGTAGGGACCAAAGTCGCCACGGTAAACGGGAATGTTCGATCCAAACTGTTTTTCGATGTCCCCCATGGCCTCGGCGAAGTTTGAATACTCGAGCCGCGGCCACGCGTATTGCTTCTGCCACTCGCCTCGAAGATAGGCTTGTTCCTTGCTGAGGACAGTATTCTCGAGCTGCGTACCGAAAATGATCGTGGCGTTCGCCTTGTAGTTCGTTCCTGAATACGCCTGCAAGAAAATAGGCAGCGAGTCGCGGACGGCCGCCAACCTGGGAGGCGTCCCAAACAGCGTCGCCAGTTGCAGATATGCGCGTGAGTACCACATCAGCACGCGTCCGCCGTCGGGGCCCTCCCAATAAAAAGGAGATTTCTCGTTCCACCGCCCCTGCAGCATTCCAGGAGCTCGCCACGAGTTGCTGCCGGCCGCAAAATACTTCACGCCGGCGTCGTG
Organism: uncultured Acidobacteriaceae bacterium; assembly: GCA_963826845.1. GTDB lineage: Bacteria > Acidobacteriota > Terriglobia > Terriglobales > Acidobacteriaceae > Acidiflorens. The sequence continues at coordinate 140,537 of CAWGYS010000009.1, read as the reverse complement.
CAGAATTGAAGCGTATGACCATGAGTAGGACGGCACATCGGTGATGTGAGCTGCGCCCAAAGGGAGGTCGTGCTGCTTGGCAAAGAAGTGCGAGTCGTAAAGTGAACGTGCCAGCCCCTCGAGCGATGCAACTCCGGTGTGCTGGTTGGCAAATTGAGGAGGGACGGTGATCTTTCCGTCTTTGATCAAGCGCATCAGTTCATTAACACGCTCCGGCGAGCGACCGTGCAGATATTGGTCGAGGACCCAATAGCCGTCGAGCGTCCAGCGAAAGTCTGGAACTTCTTTCATCAAGTCAATCACGCCATCTAGTGCCTGCGAGTGCAACTCGGCCACCTTTGCGGCATAGTCGGTAAAGCCGATGTCGAGGTGCTCGTGTGGGACAATGAAAATCGTCCACTTCTTGGCCGCCGTCAGTTCCACCGGAAATGTGCGGACAGCGCTTCCGGTTTTGATAACAAGCGTGCCGGATTTCGTCCCCTGCCACTCCGGAACATCGAACTCCAGCCGACTCTCGCCGAATGCTTCAGGTGACTTGACCGGCTGCTGGTATTGCTTCTCGCCGATAGTGAGCGAGGCTGTCCACTCCGCCGGCATCGCAAAGAATGAGGCATCCACTTCGACTACCTCAGAAAGTCCAGTTGGCGAACTCCGATAAAAAATTGTTGGGCGCGCCTCTGCGATGATTCGATCGTGTTCGTAGCGGGCCGAGGCAACTTGCGTGAGTTCAAGCGCGTCATACACCAGTCCGCTGTGTCCAAGCGCGATCGAGCCCAAAGAATTTTCGACTGCGGAAGGTTCATCCAGAGCCGTCAGTACCAGGCGGTTGTCGCTCTGGCGAAACCATGCCGCCGGCAGGTCGATGGTCTTGCTGTCAGTAGAAGTCTGCGGAACAAACGTACCCTCCCAGTCGCCTGCACCATGATCCAGTTGTGGGTGAAAGTAGAACATTCCTGAGTGGCCGTTGAGATCAAGTCTCAAATGCGACAACCGCGGAGTCTCATACAAGATGGCAATCTTCAGACGAAAGACGCCAGTTGCCCGATCCTGCAAATCGAACAGAATCGTGAATGGATGCTCCCTTCCGCCCGCCATTCCATTCGCAGGGCCGGGTTGAAATCTCTGCCAGTCTTCGCTGTCCTTCTTCTTGTCGATCGGGTTCTTGCCGACACGATAGACAGGATCGAATTTCGGGCTGCCGTAGTCCTCGGAATTTGCCCGAAATTCTCCCGAAGCGTGATCAAGAGTGCCGATCCGCCAGATCACCCGCTCCTGCGCAACGCCGCAGATACTGGTCATTAACAGCGCCAGCAACAGCCACGTCTCGTGCACCGCTTTATGGACGGGAAGGAGTCTCATCGAGCTTCACTACTCCAAGCTTTTCGCTACTTCGGCGTTTACCACTTCGGCTGGTATGTGATGGCCCCGGGGCGATGTGGATCTTCGATCCATGAGCCCATGGCGCGCTTTTTTGAGAGTTCGTGATACTTGGAGAGCTTGTTGCGGTCGAGTTTGACACCCAGACCTGGTCCTGTCGGCACCTGCATTTTCCCGCCCACGAATTTGAGCTTTCCGCCTGCAATCACATCATCGGCGAGGTGGTGGTAGTGCGAGTCTGGCGCGGCAATGAGATTGGGGAGCGATGCGGCCAGGTGCAACATTGCCGCCTGCGAAATGCCGAATTCCGCTCCGCTATGCATGCCCACGTCCACGCCCATAGCTTCGCAGAGCTGACCGGCTAGTCGAGCCCGAGCAATCCCGCCGTACCAGTGCGGATCAAGCAGCACCACGTCGAGAATATTCATGACCGCGTTGGGGACGAGATCTTCGAAGGCAAAGACCGACATATTCGATGCCAGCGTCACCCACGGCGCCTTCGCATTGACGCGCGCCATCGCCCGCATTCCCCACACCGGGTCTTCGAGGTACTCCACGTCATATTCATGAAGTCGTCGCGCCACGCGCACCGCCGTGGTTACCGACCAGGCGGCATTGGGATCAAGCCGGATTCGCAGCCGGGGAAAAGCCGCGCGCAATGCGATAAAGGTCTCGATTTCTTCATCGGGAGGCATCACACCGTTCTTGTACTTCAAGGTCTCGAAGCCGTATTTCTTGACCGCCTCTTTCGCGAAGGCCACCATCTGATCCTGGTTCGAGATCTCGCCTTTTCCATTTTCGTTGGGGTAGCGATAAAAGAGATAGGCGGAGAATGCAATCTCGTCGCGGAATTTTCCGCCGATGATCTCGCAAACCGGTTTGCCCAATATCTGCCCTTGCAGATCGAGCACCGCGAACTCGAGTCCGGCAAAGCCAAGCACGTGTCCGAACAGCTTTAGAGAACTCGGCGCCGCCAGCTTCCAGCGGATTCTTTCCAACTGCATCGGGTCTTCGCCGATAAGCAAGGGATGCATTTCAGCGAGTTGACCTTCGCGGCTGGCACCCCCGTAACATTCGCCAAGGCCGACTAGACCCTCGTCGGTTTCGACCTCGATGATGATGCGGGAGAACCCGGGGTGAGCGCCAAAAGCATAGCGCAGCGGGCTTTCGATGGGAATGAATGCCGGAGTCCAGCGAACGTCGGTAATTTTCATAGAGTGCTCGGTGCTGCCAGCGTTGATGGTCTGTCTCGCTGATCGTCGTCGTGGATCGCTAACGTTGATTTGCCAGCGGTTGTCCCTTAACGCCAGCCGGCGCATGGCACACATGCCAGCGGCCGAGATTGGCGAAAAACATCTGGTCAAAATTCGCGCCACCGAATGCCACATTCGTCGGTCGCGCTATCATCGTGCCCGCCGGATCGTAAGCCAGCAACTGCACTTTCCCGCGGGCAGAAACCTTGTACACGTTGTCGGAAGCATAGCAAGTGACGTACAAATTCCCCGCCGCATCCAAAGCCATGCCGTCGGGTATTCGGGCAAGTCCTGAAGCATAGACCCTAGGCTTTCCCGCGGCGCCATCCTTTCGAATCTCGATCTCCAAGACATTGTCTCGAGTGCTCTGCACCAGGTAGAGAAACCGCTCATCCGCACTGAGCGCCAAACCGTTCGCAAAAGCGAAGGGCCCGGCAAACTTCTCGACGCGTCCGCTCTTGCGGAGCCGATAAACGCTGCCATTAGCGTCCTCCCAGTCTCCCGAATCGGAGAAATAGAGATTGCCTTCTGAGTCGAAGACAGAAAAATTCGGCGTCTTGAATTTTTCGCTGCCGCAGCGGTCCCAAGAATCGAGAACGCGCCCTTTGCGATTCAGCCGCACCAACGTGTGCAACTTTAAATTGCAGACGTAAAGTTCCTGTGCGCGAGAAAAAGTCAGGCCCAGACAGAAGCCCCCAAGGCAGGCAATTTCGCGGACACGTCCCTTCGCACCGATGCGGTAAATTTGTCCCAGTTCGCCGCCCGCCCAAAGAGTTCCATCGGCATCGAACGCCAAGCCCTCAGGATGATCGAGTCCTTCGGCGAATGTCCGGAAGCGTTCCAGGGGGATGAGAGGGCGCATGACTATCGATTTGTCCGGAGTTGTATCGTCCAGACTGATTTGTCCGACAAGCGAACATATTACTCGACCCCGGACCGGTGTCAATTGAAAAAGAGTCCGTCTCGCTGAGCCCGGTGACGCGACTTGTGCGATGAACATGCACTGAATCGCGACCTCGCCTTCCAGAAAACCGCGGAGCGGCACGAAGATCCGCATTTTTGTTCTTGACAAGAACCAAGTTTGTCGGACAAACTTCTGCCGTACGAAATTGAACCCAAGTGGCTGCTGCCCTTCCTGTGCCCGGCGAAACCGTACGGCGCGAAACCGTCATGGAGACTGTTTCACGCCGCATCGAGGGGCTCATTCGCAGTGGTGAACTCCGCGTTGGCAGCCGCCTGCCCTCCGAGCCCAAACTTGCCGAGATGCTGGGTGTCAGCCGCAGTTCCCTGCGTGAAGCTCTCAAGGGCCTGATGTTCCTTGGCCTCATTAAAGCTCGCCCCGGCTATGGAACCTACATTCAGTCTTCGCTGGGGCGTGCCGTGGGCAAACACTTCCAGTGGATGCTGCTGCTCCAGGAAGTCAAGTACCTCGAGCTTTACGAGTTGCGCAAAATCCTGGAGCCCAACGTGGCTGCACTGGCGGCGCGCCGGGCCACGAACGACGACCTTGCCCGCATGGAGGCGGCGATCCGCGGCATGAAGGCCAGCTTTGATCGCCCGGAACAGTACATGGCCTTCGAGATGTCTTTACATGAGGAACTTGCGCAAGCTTCCAAGAACGTGGCCGTGGAGGCCATGCTGCGCATGATGTATGGAGCCCTGGCTGAAGGCCGGCGCCGCACGTCTGTATCTGATCGAAAACTTCCAAAGCAATTTTCGCCGGCACCAGCGTATCTTCCGATTGGTCGCCCGTCGCGATGCCAAGGGTGCGCGCAAAGCGGTTCTCGAAGATCTGGAATATGCCGAGGCGCTGTTGCGCCAGGACCTGGAAATTCGAGATAACCTTCGCATGAACCTTCACAAGCCGGAGCCTGTACTTCCCAATGGGCGAACCGGTGAGAAAACCAAAACGACTGGCAGAAGACATTGAAGCGATCGATAAAAAAAGACCGGCTCGCGTTACCAGGCCATGAAGCTTGGGCGCGCGAATCCACGTAGAGGGAGAATGTTATGTTGAATCTGAATAAGCGGCAAATCGGATGGGTCACGATAACACTGTTGCTCTGCGCGATTGCGCTTCCGGCATGGGCGCAATTGGATACCGGGAGCATAGTCGGCGTTGTCCAGGATAAGTCCGGAGCCATACTCCCCGACTCGAAAGTCACCATCACGAATACGCGCACCGGCCAAGCCTATGAGGTGCAGACCAACAGCGCCGGTCAATATGAAGTTCCCGGTCTGCCGGCTGGTTCCTACAAACTGGTCGCCGAGCACGCGGGCTTCAAGACCCGCGTCGTCGACAAAATTGTTCTCTACGCTACCGACCGAAAGGCCATCGACGCAACTCTGGACATCGGCCAGGTCAGCGAACAAGTCACGGTTACCGCTGACGCTATTTCGGTCAACACGCAAACCAGCGAAAGCGGCGCGACCATCGATGAGAAGGAAGTCGAGAACCTGCCGCTGAACGGCCGCGATTTTACCGCCCTGATGACGCTCGTCCCGGGATCCGTGACTACCGGCGGGTTCGGACAGACCAGCCTGGGTGGCTTTGAGAGTTCTCTTGCCGGAGTCAACATTTTGCTCGACGGCGCCGATGCAACCCGCATCGACTCACAGGCGACCAGCACCCAACTGGGCCGGCAGGAATCGCGCATCAACCGCGCCAGCGTCGACAGCATCGAGGAGTTCAAGGTCATGTCGGGCGACTACAGCGCGGAGTACGGTGGCTCTTACGGGGACATCGTTAACGTCATTACCAAGTCCGGCGGGGACACCTTCCACGGCGGCGTGTTCGAGTTCTTCCGCAACAACGCGCTCGATGCCTGGAACTACTTCTCTACCCAGACGACCCCGCTCCATCTGAACCAATTCGGCGGAAACCTGAGCGGTCCCATCGTCAAGACCAAATTGTTTTTTTTCGTGAACTATGAGGGCATCCGGCAGAATGTGGACAGCCCGTCGGGCCTCGTAGCGGTGATGACGGCGGCCACCCGTGCCGGAGCTGTGCCCGACATGGTTCCCGTCGTTAACTCGCTGCCTCTTCCCAACCCGGCGCTGGGACCGGTGATCTTCCCGGGCGGCGTGGTCAACCCTTACCTCGGATATTTCGAGGGCAACCTGGTCAATACTCTCAGCGAGGATACCGGGTCGGTCAAGGTGGATTACAACGTCAGGGCGAAAGACGCACTGCATTTTCGATTCAACATTGACAACTCGGATACGAGCACGCAGTACGGCGTAGCCGCCGACCAGGTATCTCCTTCTCCCGGTCGCAACTACTTATTTAAAGGAACCTGGGACCACACCTTTCGCGCCAACCTGCTCAACGAATTTGGTGTCGCCTTCAACCGCCCTTATACGTCTTCACTGGGCGGTGGCGGCCCCTTCCCAACTTTCCAGTGCTCTGCCTTCTGGGGGTGCGGGAATGCAAATACTTTCGGAGCGGCGCCCGGACCGGCCCTGTTTTCGGAGTACCAGCCCGAACATTCTCTCCAGTTTATAGACACGCTGACTTGGATCAAGGGACGCCATTCGATCAGCGCTGGGACGAATATTCGCCAAGCGGTTACTCATAACGCTTTGTATCCGCAAAATTTCATCGCCTACGACGGCGTTGCCGACTTCCTCGCAAACCAGGGCGAGCAATTCAGCACTCTCGGCCACAACGAGGTCGAAATTCAGAACACGAACTATGATTTCTTTGCGCAGGATGACATTCGCGTCACGCCGCGCTTGACCCTGAATCTGGGCGTGCGCTACGAGTACAACACCGTGCTGCACGGCGCGCTGATGCAGAACTTCAACCTCGCTGCCCTCATGGCTGACCCCAACGACACGGACACCTCCAAATTCTTTGGGCCGCTGGGAGCGGGACTCTACAAACCCGATCGCAACAACTTCGGGCCCCGCGTCGGCTTCTCGTGGGATCCTAACGGCAAAGGCACGACCGTGGTTCGTGGCGGCTTCGGGATCTTCTACAACCCGCAGCTCACCGGCGCGGCGCTGTCACTCGCGGGCAACTATCAGCAGGGCTACAACATCAACTTCATCGACCTGGCCTTTGGCATCACCACCTGCGTCCCGGGCTTCAATCAGCCTCCGGCTCCGTATTACTACATCAGCTATCCGTTGCCGAACCCACTCCCGGTGTGTACCCCTCCGCCGCCTCCCAATGTGAACACCCTCGATCCGAACATGAGGGATAGCTACTCCATGCACTGGAGCCTTGGCGTGCAGCAACAGATTGCCCGCAGTACCATTCTTGAGGTTGACTACGTCGCCAATCGTGGCGTGAAGCTTCCTGGTGGTGCGGCCTACGCCGGTCTCGAGCTCAACCTGTCACCGTTCACAGGTGCCGCAAATCAGATCAGCCCGAATTTCGGAAATGTCCGTTACTTAGGCGACTTCGTGCAATCGAGCTATCAATCGTTGCAGGCCAGCCTACGACGACACGTCAGCAAAGGTCTGAACATCAATGCGAACTACACTTTTGCGCATGAGCTCGACGACGGCGTCAACATTTTGACCGGCGCATACCAGAATTCTCACAACATCATGGGTGATTACGCCAGCGGCGACATCGACGTGCGGAACACGTTCACTCTCGGTGCAGTCTATGACGTTCCCACCGCCGGATTCCTCCCGAAAATGCTGGCTTCGGGCTGGCAGATGACCAGTCTGATCCAGGCGCGCAGTGGTCTCCCGTACCCGATCGCGGTGGCGGCGCCTTTCCTCGGCATTGATCAGATTCGTCCTAACTTCGTCCCAGGACAAACACTTCGGCCTGCGAACTACAGCGTGCCGGGCAATCAGCTCAATTTCAATGCCTTCTCCATTCCACCAAATGACGCAGGCTGCGCTCAAACTCCAGCCCCGTGCTATGGCAACGTGGGTCGCAACGCCGGCCGCGGTCCGGGGTTCACGCAGGTTGATTTTGGCTTTTCGAAACAAAACCAGGTTACCGAGCGTTACGGAGTGCAGTTCGGCACCCAGGTTTTCAACCTGCTGAATCATCCGAACTTCTCCAATCCTTCGGGTTTGCTGACGGGTGACCCGACCTTCGGGCAGAGTACGACCACGGTCGGCAACCTGGTAGGCACCGGCACCTCGCGTCAGATTCAGCTCTTCTTGAAAGTGATTTTCTAAGATGCCACGGACCACCCTACGGGGCTTCCTATACGGGAGCCCCGCTTTTTGCGGTCAAGTACTGACGACTGATGATTGACGACCGATTACCGATGACCTAGCGCTGTCCTGAGGCCGATGATGCCTGAATCTCCGCGATTCCCTCGATCGCTACTCTCCGTCTGCTTTCTTTTCCTCGCGGTGGTCTCGAGACTGGCCATCGCCCAAGCCGGCGCATCGCCTGCCCCACCGGGCACGGACGCGAAGCTCTCCACTATCAAAACCATCTACGTCATGCCCTCCAGCCATTGGGATTTGGGGTTCACCGCACCTCCCGAGGAGGTACTGCCTCGATTAAAACCGCACATTGACGAAGTGATCGCGAACGCCAAGCGCGACCCCGAGTTCCGCTGGACGATCGAGAGCGTCTGGCAGATTCGCGAATGGTTGGCGCGCACCTCCGAAGGCGATAAGAAAGACTCGCAACAGATCCAGGACTTCGTCGACTTGGTCAATAAAGGACAGATTCAGGTCTCCGCCGTTTTCGGCAGCATGCACACCGAGTTCATGGGCGCCGAACAACTTAATCGCATCACCTATGACATGACGGATCTGGAGAAGCGGCTGGGCATCAAGACCGACTTCGCCATGATGGATGACGTCCCCGGCTTTACCCTCCGTCTGCCGCAGATTCTGGCGCGCAGCGGGGTGCATTATTTTGTGAATGGCTCCAACCTGTTTCTTGCGGGAGGAACTTCGCTGAGTCCGGGTCAAGTTCCGTTCTATTGGCAATCGCCCGACGGCAGCCGCGTTCTGACCTGGCAGACGCAAAGCCGATTCGGTGGCTACACCGAAGCTTTCGCCGACTATTACCTTGATCCGGCCGCACGCGAGCCTTACACCAAGGAACATTTTTATCCCAAAGAATGGGAAGGTCTCCCCAAGCTCGAGATCATGCAGCGCGGTGTCGATAAGTTGCTCGACAAATACGCAAAAGCCGGCTATTCCTACGACGCAGTTTTGCTGCTCTACCTGCACGATTTCGTTTCCAGCAATGAAGAGGCCACGCAACTTCTCCCAGCTGTCCGCGAATGGAATGCCGCCGGCAAACAACCTCGCATCGTCGTCTGCACGCCCGCTGAGTTCTTCCATCACATGGAGGCACAATACGGGAACGACAAGTTTCCCTCGTACGCGGGCGACTGGAGCGGCCTCTGGTCGGAAGTGAAGTTGAATTCGCCGGTCATCAGCGCGCAGGCCCGCTGGCTGCAAGACCACGCACCAGTGGCGGAACTGCTCTGGAGCCTGCTCACTTTCCGCAACCTCACCAGCTTGCCCGCCGGCAACCTGGAAGACACGCGCATAAAACTTTTCAAATATGACGAACACTCAGGCGCAGCTCAGGTGGGCTGGCCGAAACTCATGTCTCGGGCAGAAGTCGATCAGCAAAATCGCGAGTACGTGAGCTATACGAGTAGTGGAGAAGAAGACATTCGCAACCTGATCGACTCCGGCGTGCAGACGTTGTTCTCTCAGGTTCCCGCCGGAAAGAGAACCGTGGTCGTCTTTAATCCGGTGAGCTGGCAGCGCACCGATGTGGCGCGGCTCAAGTCGAAGGAAGATGTCGCGTTGCGAGACAACGTCACCGGCCGCCCAGTCGAAGTTCAGCGCGTGTCAGCCGAAGAGATCGAATTCGTTGCCGTCGACGTTCCCGCGCTCGGCCACAAGAGTTACTCGATCGAGCCCGCGAGTGTGGGCCCGCGCGCTCCGGCGAAAATCGGCGCATCGACTGCCATCGAAAATTCCTACTATCGCATTCGTGTCCGTTCTTCTGACGGCGCTGTGACCAGCATTTTTGACAAGCAATTGCAGCGCGAGCTCATAGATTCCACAAGCGACAAAGCAGCCAACCAATTACTGCGCTGGACGGCCTGGTCGAATCTTCCGGTGGGATTCGGCCAGGTCACTATCCACGACGAATCGGGCCCGGTCTTCGATCGCATAATCATCGAGCGCCCAGGAAGTCTCTGGCCCAAGACTCAGATCACGCTCTATCGTGGTGCGAAGCGCATCGAGTTTGCCAACCTTCTTGATCGTGATCGCATGCCTTTCGTTGCCAGCAACCAGCCCGGCGAATATTACTCGTTCAACCTGCCTTTTCATTTTCAGGGATCCGCTCAGGTTTCGGTGGAAGATGGCACCGGATATCACCGCATTCCCGAGGATTACCTTCCGGGAGCCCGAACCGATGCCGCCGTCCCTCAGCATTCGCTGGTGCTCGCAGGCCAATCCGACGGACGAGCGGTTCGCGTCACTCTCTCCGAGCGCGAGCCTTTCTTCAACTACTTGCCCGGACTGCCCAGCATAAAAGGGCCAAACACGTTTCTCAACGCTGTCCACATCACAGTACTGCACAAACAAGACCAGGGCGATACGCGCGATCTGGGCATGGTCAACTTTTCGACAGTTGAGCCCGGACTGCCGGCGGAGTCGTGGTATCACTTCTCGCTTAGTTCGACGGACGGTTCGACGAAGGGCGACCTGAATCCGGTTGAGTCCTATCGGGAAGGCGCCTCGTTTGATGTGCCATTAATAGCCACAGAGCTAGCGGGAGGTATGGCACCGGCACAACCGCAAGGTTCATATTTCTCTTTGAGTGCAGAAGATGTGGTCATGCTGGCTTTCAAACCGAGCGTGGACGGCAACCCCGAACATTACACGGTGCGCCTGCAAGAGATCTCCGGCAACAAAGCTGTCACCGAGCTGAAAACGCCACTAAAAGTTACCGTCGCGGAAGAGACCAACCTGACTGAAAACCAGGTGCTCGGAAGTTTGGCGATAACTCCCCTGCGCCTCACGCTCTCGCCGCACGAGACTATGACCCTGCGCCTGACCATTCCGCATCCTCACAAAGAACGCTCCGAACGCTGGTGGGAATGGGACTGAGCACTGCTTAGGGAAATGGAACTCGTACGACTTTCGGGAAATAGATATTCAAATCACGCGTTAACTTCTGCACATTCGTCGTGTTGCAAGCGTAAGTAATAAGAAGCGAGCCAGGTCGGCGGAATTCAGGATGTTCCTTGGCGGCATAGCAAAAAGTGTCTTCATCGTATCCGGCGCTGCCCTTCTGCATCTCAGGAATGCGATAGATCACATCACCTTCGCTCCACGGTCCTGCGAGCTGCGGAGCTGTGCGTGCCACGATCTTGTCAGAAAATAATTTTGGATAGTTCATGATCGCAACCCATTTTTTCAGGGCCGGGTCAAACCGCACCGTCATTTCGGTATTTCCGTGTTTCATCACGGGCATGGCGTCGGATGGTTTCAGGCCGGGCTTCCAGTCGCCGTTCTTGGCGAGATATTGCAGGTGTTCCGCTGGAGCGTCGAGACCATTCAGTGGAATGCGAGTCAGCAGCATCGGCCGGGAGCCTGACTCCAGCAGCGCAAAAATGTAAACATACTCGCCTTCTACAATTGCGGTAGCAGAGGGATAGGCGTGGATGCCATCCATGACGAGCGGAAAATACTTTACCGTCCACTTCTGTGGATCGTTCTCCAGTCCGGAGACCCTCGCCAGATCGGTTCCGCAGGTCTCAAAGCCAAAAGCAGCGGACGTTGTTTTCGGCGTGTTGCGCACGCAGAGGAGGGTTACCCACAAGTCATCTTTGTATAGAAATCCGTCCAGCGCCCAATACCATGTGTCCTTATGCTGCGCCTGAAAGAAGTCCTGAGGTTGGCCCTTGTCACTCCGCCGAATCACGTAATCAACCTGCCACTCCTTGCCGTTGCAGGATGAGATGCCGATACTGTTGCGCACCATGCGCGGGTCCTTCCCCTCGACAACTCTGCGGTCGCCATGCAGAGTGTCTCCAAAGATCCAGACAGAACGCCCGTCGGGAAGCGGGACCGAGTAGGCCGCATCGGCTCCCCACCACGATTCTTTGAAAGGAAAGCTGGGCGTGCAATCGCTCGCGGATTTCTCCTGCGCACACAGCGAGGCGGCGCACGAGAGCAGAAAGAACGCAATAACGATTCCAATCGCGATCCGACGGCCCCGGCCCGTCCAGTCCCCCACAGGCATGTATGACAACTCCCTCCGGCTACGTGACCTACCCAAGCGTTACCCTGGAGCAACAACAATCCATTCAGCTGACTGCATGTTGCCCCACTTAAATTCTTGCCATTCGGCAGTTTCTAACCGACGCGCCGCTGGAAATGTTAATGGTACCCTAGCCACAGATTTGAATTCATTCTCGTTGCGAAATTGCTTCTACTAATGCGTCCAACTACCCTGCAAGGTCGTATATACCCGCGTACTGAAATGCAAGTCCAGCTTGCGAACATTATGACGCGCACAAAATAGCCAGGGGTATTAAAATGTGAGCCTTTGATTGTTCAAGTGGTTAGGACGATTGAAGCCAGCCCTGAACAGGCTGGCGCGGCGGTTCAACTCCGTCCCTGGCCACCATATTCGTACGCGAGGCAAGCATTTTCGAAGACCGAAATTGTGCTGCCCGTCAGAATGATACCCGAGGAGCCGGTCCGATGAGTGCGTCCGAAGCGACAGGTAGCTTGCCCGTCTCGCAACCGGTAGCCGCGCCGCTTACCCGCGCTGCTATTTTCCTGGTCGCGACGCTCAACCCGAGCGTGGACAATCGCGCCACGGTGCGTTCGTTCTGCGGAGACCTGGCTGCGCTGGTGCGCGCGGTAGAATTTCGCGACCTGGAAGGAGGACTGGCCTGCGTCATGGGGTTCGGCGTCCGACGCGTGGGGCCGCCTCTTCGGGACGCCGCGACCGGCAGAGCTGCACCCGTTCCAAGAGATTCGCGCCGGAACGCGCCTTGCCGTCTCCACCCTGGGAGACTTGTTGTTTCACATTCGCGCCAAGCGCATGGATCTATGCTTTGAGCTGGCCACGCAGTTCATGGCGCGAATCGGAGGCGCCGTTTCTACGGTGGATGAAGTGCACGGGTTCCGTTACTTCGACGACCGCGATCTCATGGGCTTTGTCGATGGGACGGAGAATCCTCGTGGCGCGGCAGCGACCGACGCCGTGCTTATCGGCGACGAGGATGCCGCGTTCGCCGGCGGCAGTTATGTGATCGTTCAGAAATATCTCCACGATCTGGACGCATGGAATGCGCTCTCCACCGAAGCGCAGGAACGCATCATCGGCCGCACCAAGCTTTCCGACATCGAATTGGACGACTCCGTCAAGCCGACCTCAGCGCACAATGCGCTCACTACCATCGTCGAGGACGGGAAAGAGATCAAGATCCTGCGGGACAACATGCCCTTCGGCCGGGCCGGGTCTGGCGAGTTTGGCACTTATTTCATCGGCTACAGCCGTTCGCCGCGCACCATCGAGCAGATGCTGCAGAACATGTTCGTCGGGCGGCCGCCTGGTAACTATGATCGGATACTCGACTTCAGCCGCGCAGTTACTGGCAACTTGTTCTTCGTGCCATCGGCAACATTTTTGGAGAATGTGACCGAAGACGAGCCTGCTGTGGCTGCTTCCCAACTCGCGCCGGCAGCGGCTGAAGCCGATCCATCCATCTCATCACCATCCGCACCATCACCATCCACCACCGCATCGGTGCGCGAGGGTTCGCTCGGCATCGGTTCCCTTAAAGGAGACATACGACATGAATAATCTGCATCGTGAGCTTGCTCCCATTTCAGATTCGGCGTGGGCTGAGATCGAAGAGGAAACAGCGCGCACGCTCAAGCGTTACCTCGCCGGACGGCGCGTCGTCGACGTACAGGCACCGGGCGGCTCCGCCTTTTCCGCCGTCGGCACCGGCCATCTGCGGACGATCACGGCTCCGGGGAAAGGCATCATCGCAAGGCAGCGCGAGGTGAAGGCGCTGGTCGAACTGCGCGTTCCATTCGATCTGGACCGCAAAGCTATCGACGACGTCGATCGTGGCGCGAACGATTCCGACTGGCAACCGGCGAAGGATGCGGCACGGCAAATCGCCTTCGCCGAGGACGCCGCCATATTCGATGGCTACGCCGCCGCCGGCATTGAGGGTATCCGGCAAGGAACCAGCAATCCGATCATGACGCTCCCCGCCGACGTCCGTGAGTACCCGGATGCGATTGCCCACAGCTTGAGCCAGCTGCGCCTCGTCGGCGTCAACGGCCCCTATTCGGTGCTTCTCGGCGCCGACGCCTACACCGCGCTCGCCGAGACCAGCGACCACGGATACCCGGTGCTCGAGCACGTGAAGCGGCTAGTCAACGATCAAATCATCTGGGCACCCGCCATTGCGGGCGCGTTCGTGCTAACCACGCGCGGCGGGGATTTTGATCTTCACATCGGCCAGGACGTTTCCATCGGTTATCTCAGCCATACAGATGCCACCGTGCGGTTGTACCTGCAGGAGACGTTCACTTTTCTTCTGCTCACGAGTGAGGCTGCAGTCGCGCTGGCTCCTCCTGCGAAGGCCAAAAAGAACTGACGGGAGATTTCGGGTTGTTCCCGAAGCCGACTTGAGTTGCTTTCGCGACGGCGGACTCACGTATATCGCGGGTTGCATACGGCTGTTACTTTTGCCAGTATTGGCGGACGAGAAGGTTTCGTAACCTCATCTCCATCACTTCCCAGTGCTGCCGATCGAACGGAGATCGGCCCGCTCAAGTTCAACAAGGATAGTCGCGAAAGGACAAATCTTATGAAGCAAAATCGTGGATGGATCGTAGCCCGCATGGTGTTGCTGTGCATTTTCTGCGTCGGACTGGCGTATAGCGCGTCGAACGGCAAGAAAATCAAGATCGACGGATTGATTACCGGGCGAACCGGAGACAATCTGACGGTGAAGACTATTCAGGGGTCCAACAAGGTGGTTGTGGTGTTGACCGATAGTACCAAGATTCAAATGCCGAAAGGCGCGCTCGGACTTCGGCATTCGGAGCAAGCAGTCACCGCTCTAATTCCGGGGCTGAGGATTCAGGTCGAAGGCACCGGCACCGACACGCAGCTTGTTGCCAATACCGTCCGGCTTACGCAGTCCGATTTGGTTCTGGCCGAGACGATTCAAGCCGGCTTGACCCCGACGCAGCAGCAGCAAGCGGTCAACAAGGCGAACATTGCGGCTAACCAGCAAGGTATCCAAGCCAACCAGCAAGAGACGGCCGCCAACAAGGTACAGATCGCCTCCAATCAGGAGCAGATCAGTGCCAGCCAGGCGCAGATCGAAGCCAATCAGCAAGAGATTCAGGCTACTACTCAGCGCTTCAACGACCTCTCAGAATATGACACCACGGCCAAAGCAACCGTCTACTTCGGCAGCGGAAGCTATACCATTTCAGATAGCGATAAAGAAGCTTTGAGACTGCTGGCGGGAAGCGCGGTTGGCACGAAGGGCTACATCATCCAGGTAAAAGGGTTTGCCGATTCCTCGGGCAATGCGGCCATGAACCAGCAGTTGAGCATGGATCGGGCGCAGACGGTCATCGCGTATTTGCTGCAGAAATGCAGTGTTCCGCTGCGACACATCGTGGCGCCGGGGGCGATGGGCATCGCTGATCCGGCGGCACCCAACGAGGTAGCTGAAGGACGCGCGGATAACCGCCGCGTGGAAGTCAAGGTATTGGTGAATCGTGGCGTGACTGGAATGTAGAGAGTTCTGGCTTGCCGTCGCGCGGCATGCCGAAACTTTGCGGATTGTGCCGGCGAGCGGATTCCCGTCCCTCGCCGGCGCGATATCGCAGGAAATCTGTTGATGTCGGCGCCGTCGCGCTCCCGTTGTACGAACCTCTGTTGCCCCAAGTTGTTCCCAAGAACTGATGCCGCCCTGGAGCTGCCGCAAAATGTTTACGCATGTACGAAGATTTTCGTTGACACTACGAACATCTTCGTAGTATGGTCTCTTCCATGAAGCAGCCTCCGCAAAAACCCACCGCCTCGGAGCTCGAGATTCTCCGTGTTCTTTGGACGCGAGGGCCCTCCACGGTTCGGGAAGTGCACGATTCCCTGCAAGAGAAACGGGCGATGGGCTATACCAGCGTCCTGAAGTTTCTGCAAATTATGACCGCAAAAGGCACGGTTCGGCGAAACGAAACCCAGAGGGCGCACGTCTATGAAGCATGCTTGCCGGCGGAGCAGACCAAGCGTCAGCTCGCCGGAGATATGCTGCAGCGGGTTTTTGAAGGCTCCGCCAGCGAGCTCATGATGCATGCCTTGGCCGGACGTCGAGCGTCACGCGAGGAAATTGACGAACTGCGCCGACTGTTGGATGAGTATGAAGGGAGCGGGCGATGATTGGCCTTACGAAGATGACTGGTCTTACGAATTGGCTTTCTCCGGAGATGATGCATTCGCTTGGATGGACGTTGCTGCACTTTCTGTGGCAAGGCACTGCCATCGCGGCGCTGGCCGCGGTTCTTATGTCGGTCTGCCGTCGCGCTTCAGCCCGCTATGTGCTTGCCGTCGGAGCGCTCGCGCTGATGCTCATCGCGCCTGTCGCTACTTTCTTTCTTCTGATACCTTGCGCCGGAGCTGGTCCCGCAAATTCTTCTTCGATCGTGGACACGCGGCCTGCGGCTACTGGCAATGTCGTCTTCGCGGCATCTGCGGCCTCGCACGTCTCTCCCTCGCTCGACGCTCTGCCCTGGCTGGTGGAAGCGTGGCTATTTGGAGTGGCGTTCTTCAGCCTTCGGTCCGCGGGCGGATTTTTGCTGCTGGAGCGGGAGCGCCGTAAACAGTCGACGATCCCGAGGGCCGGAGTGCTGGCGATGTGCCGGACGGTGCAACGGAGGCTTGGTCTTGATCGAACGATTGGTTACTGCGAGTGCCTGTGGCTGCAGGCGCCAGCGGTCATTGGATGGTTTCGCCCGATCGTACTGTTGCCGGTCACGGCTCTCACCGGACTTTCCGAGGAGCAATTGCAATCGGTCATTGCGCACGAACTGGCGCATATCCAGCGGCTTGATCCCTTCGTGAATCTTTTCCAGATCGCGGTGGAGAGTCTGCTCTTTTATCACCCTGGCGTGTGGTGGCTGAATAAGCGGATCCGAGCCGAACGCGAGCACTGCTGTGACGATGTCGCTGTTTCGCTCTGTGGCAATCCGGTCGAATACGCGCGCGCGCTCACGATCATGGAGGAGTGGAGGAGCGCACCCGCGCTGGCGATGGCTGCGAATCGCGGTCCGTTGTCCGAGAGAATCTTCCGCGTGCTGGGGCGGAAGCCTGTGGGCGACGGAACACGCGGGATCGGACTCACGGGCGGACTACTCTTCTTGACGGCAGCGCTAGCCTCGGGGAATGCCCTGCTCGGGATCGCTTATCCAAAGCCCACGGTGCTGGCCAGTGAACGTTCGCTGGTAAAAAGTTCGGTGGCAAGTTTTGCCTTTGTCGCGGCCGCATCCCCCCAGTCAAGCCCTGCGGCGGCGAGCGCTCCGGTCACTGCCCCTGCCGCTAAACCTTCACCGGTGCGCACCCAGGCAGCTGAGCAGTCGCCCGCGGCTGCCGGTTCGTACATCGATGGCTTGAAAGCGGCCGGCCTCAGCGACCTTACGGTTGACCAGCTCATTGCGTTCAAAATTCATGATGTCACGCCAGAATATGTCCACGGTATGCAAGAACAGGGACTACATCCCGACGCGGACAATCTCATTGCCATGCGCATTCAGGGAGTTACTCTCGAATACGTTCGCGACTTAAGGGCCTTGGGTCTTGATCTCGACGCAGATCAGATCGTCGCTTTGAAAATCCAAAGGGTTGATGCAGATTATGTCCGCGGACTAAAGGAAGCCGGAATTCAACCCGGCGCGGACGAACTAATCGCGCTGAAGATTCAGGGCGTTGCGCCGGCGTACGTACATGAGCTTCGCGACCTGGGATTGCAGCTCGATGCTGACAACGTCGTCACCATGCGCATTCAAAAAGTAACTCCCGAGTACGTTCGTGCAATTAACGGCCTCGGACTCAAGCCGGATGCGGATGAGTTGATTACGATGCGCATTCAACGCGTGACCCCGGACTACATCAAGGGCCTGCAAGCGGCGGGGATTAACTTCGACGTTCACGAGGTCATCCGCGCCAAGATACAGGGGATCACGAGGGAGTTCGTCGAGAGCGCAGTGAAGCATGGATTCCAGAACCTTAGCTTGCAGAGATTGATTGAGCTCAAACGGATGGGAATCCTGGACGAGCGCGGTGAGATTTAGAGGAGAGAAAATCATATGAGAGCGCGGCGAACTTTAGCTTTTCTTGTATTCGCACTTTGCTTTCTCGCGGCTGTAGTCAAGAGCCGCGCGGGAGGCGTTCACAGTGGCGACTGGACGATTCACAAGGCGGACGATCCCAGCAAGGTTGAGTTCTCGCTGATAGAGCACCACCACGGCGGAATCTCCAACCACGAATCCGACTGGCCGATGAGTTCTTTCTCCGGCGTTGACTTCTCCAAACCGGGACGCCAAGACGTGCACTTCACGGTCACGCGCGACGCCGGCAAGATCGAGTGCGAAGGCTTTCTCAACGACGGAGAAGGCGCGGGAGTCTTTCACTTCCAGCCGAATCCTAGCTATGCGCGCGAAATGCGCGCGCTGGGATTCACGGTGGAAGGCTCTGCTGAAGAAGACAAGCAGTACAGCATGGCGGTCATGGACGTCAGCCTCGAATTCGCGCGACAGATGAAAGCGGAAAAGCTCACCGATCTGGATGCCGACAAGCTGATCGCATTCAGAATACACGGCGTGGATTCTGTGTTCGTTGACGGCGTGCGCTCGGCTGGTCTGAAGATTTCAGACAGCGACAAGCTAATCGCTTTCCGTATCCATGGGGTAACGCCGCAGATGATTAGCTTTCTCCATCAGGCCGGTTACTCGCCGGATGAAGACACGCTGATTGCGATGAGGATTCATGGCGCCACCCCGGAATGGATGTCGGAACTCAAGAGTCGCGGTTACGATCACGTGGATCTCGAAAAACTAATTGCTTTCAGGATCCACGGCGTTTCGCCGGAATTCATCGAGAAGTTGCAGGGGTTGGGCTATTCTCATCCCGAACCGGATGAACTGGTGGCCATGCGCATCCACAATGTCACGCCGGAGTACATCAGCGAATTGCGTTCACGCGGAATGCAGAATCTGAGCGTCGATCAACTGGTCAGCATGCGGATTCACGGGATCGATTGAGGCGTACCCGCTAGAACGTAAACTTCATTGAAACTTGAAGCTGCCGCGGGTTGAACATGGTTCTAGGCGTCCCAAAGAGGGCGCTCGGCGCCGGAGCGATCGCGGCGGTGCCCTGCGGCAAGCAAGACACCGTGCCCCGCTGAATTGCGACCGAGGGGGCATCATTGTAGTGGCGAGGTACGGGTCCGTTAAACGGGGTGGTGCCGCCACAAAAGTCCGGCGTTCCACCGCCATAAACCGAAGTCACTTCGTTTATGTTTTGCCGGTTGAACACATCGAACGAATCGAAGGCCAGATCCAGCCCCATGTGTTCATGAAAGTAAAACGCGCGGGCCAGCCGAAGATCGGTAGAGTAAAAATGATCCCCGCGATAGGCATTGCGCGGTGACCAGCCGACGCGATCGGTGACCGGATTGGTATCGCCATTGACATCATTTCCGACGAACATCGTGAAGGGCCGCGGCGACTGCAGGGTGACGATGCCGCTGAACTCGAAGTTCCGTAAGTACGGAGAGTAGCTCTTGGGTGTATTGGCGGTGAAGTTGGCTACAAAACGATTCCGAACATCCTGCACTGAATCTGCTCGTTCCAGATTCCGGTTGTACAAATCCTGCGGAGTGCTGACGAAAGTGGTGAAGGTTCCATCGTCACGAGTATGGGACCAGGTATAGTTCGCGGCAAAGCGCAAATAACTACCCAACCTGTCGGCCACCGAAAGTGTGGCGCCGTCATAGGCGGCGTTTCCCGAACCGTCGAGGTAGTACATCAAGCCGGCGTTGTTGTAGAGAACTCCGCTGAATGCGGCTTTACCGTCGGGAAGCATGTTGTTGGGAAAAGGGCCATCCGGCGTAATGGGAGGACCCGGAATCGCCGAGGCCGGCGGACAAAATGTGGCGGAATTGGCTTCGCCGAGAGACGGGCAGACGTTTAAGTTTTCCGGCCGGATCTGCTTGCGCGCGCGCAGGAAAAGGTAAGCGGCACTGACCACGAGCGACTTGCCGACCTGTTCGTCGATTTGCAGGCTGGCTTGCTGGGAGTAAGAATTCCGCATATTGCGGTCGAGTCCGCCGCCGCTGTTGGTGACAAACGTTCCCGCCGGAAAGTTCGGATCCTGTCCGGGGCCGGGGCCGGTGTTGAAGTTGGGAGGATTCTGGCCGGTCGTGACCAGGGTTGCTGCAGCTTGCGCCGGCGTCGGCACTACCGATCCATCCGGATACGGAAGTGGAAGGCCGCCGTTCCCCGGGTTCGGAGCGTCGAAACTTAACTGGTTCAGGACGTAGGTGGCGGTGGAGTTCCCTCTCCGCACCCAAGGCTGCGGCGCATTGGGAATCACAACCTCGCGCTGCGGAGAGGTCACGAAGAAGAACGTCATGTTGTAGTGATCATCGAAAATCCCGTAGCCGGCGCGAACCACCGTGTTCTTGGTCGGCGCAAAGGCAAATCCCACTCCTGGGTTGAAACCCGCGGTAGTCGGGATTGATGTAGTTCGACAAACCAGCCTCGAAATCGTAGCGCAAGCCGTAATTAACGGTGAATTTGGGAGCAACCTTCCACTGATCCTGGATGTAGCCGCCGAAATAGCTGTGGTTGATATTGACGTAATAATCCTGCGGATCGACGTAAGCATTCGGCCACGTTCCACCACCGGTTGGAATCGGCGGAGGGAGACTTCCGGGAACGATGGGGCCAGTTCCTACGGGGGCACCCCAAAACACGATGGGCACGCCGTTGAGTAGGGCATCGTAGGGATTGGGACCACTGTCGGTACCGGAGAAGAAGGGGTAAGACGAGGTCGGGCAAGGACCGTCGGCGGGGTTCTCAGCCACGATCGCGGTCTGGTTGACGTAGCGGGAGAAATCTACGAGGCAGTTGAAGCCCGGCATCACGATGCGCATCGGGGTAAACCCGGGCCAGATCACGAAATCCCAGACATAGTTGTAGTCCACGCCAAATTTCAGGTAGTGGTTGCCTTTGATCCAGGCAACGCTGTCGGAGGCCTGCACGCGGCTTTCGTCGGTGGCATCAAAAGTCCCGAAATTGTGCCCGAACAAAAGCGTGTTCGGAATGTCAAGATTGGGCTGGCCAGTAACCCCGGGAAAGTTGTAGTGACGCCGCGCATACTGCACCAGAACGGTGTTGACCAAGTCAGGTTTGAGCAACGAATTCACTGAGCCGACCAACGATTGATCGCGTACATAAGCGTCGTGCCCGCTGCTTGGCGCTCCGATTCCGCCACCGTCAAGGGTATCGCCGACAAGAACGTTCAAATCGCGCGCGTCTACAATACCGTAGTGAATCGAGAGGCGGTTGTTGGCATTGAACTGATGGTCAAGCCTGACAAACCCGTTGTCGTTATTGAGGGTCTTCAGGATATTCAGGTCCTCGGGCGGTAATCCCAAGGCTGCTTTTGCCGCATTCACGAGCGGCAAGTTGTCAGGAATTGTGCCTGCAGCGTTACCTACCAGCGTGAATGGGTAAGTGGGTGACTCCGCAAAGCGCTGGCCTTCGTAGTTCATGAAGAAGAAAGTCTTGTCTTTTTGGATGGGGCCGCCCAAAGTTCCACCGAATTGACCGCGGCGATAGGCGTCATAGGGAGCGACCGTCAGCAGGGAGTTGGAATTCGCCACTCTGTTTTGCAGGAACCCATACGCGGATCCGTGCAGAGTGTTCGTACCTGTTTTGGTAACTACGTTGACGATCCCGCCGAGTGCGCGGCCGTATTCCGATCCGAAACTGTTATTAACCACACGAAATTCGCTGACCGCTTCTTGAGAAGGCGTGGTGCGCTGCGAGCCGGTGGCCTCGTTGATGTAATCGGCGCCATCGACGGTCACGGCATTGCTCAGATCGCGCATACCACCGAAGGAAATGCGAGTGACTTCCGGCTCGGTGAAGGTAGATTGCAAGCTGGTTCGTCCGGTCGCGACTCCGGGGGTCAACAAGGCAAAGTCCACGAAATTGCGAGTGGAAGTGGGCAGCGCCTGGATCTCATGCGTGTCGATCACCTGGCTGATCTCACTGCGGGTGGGTTCGACGAGCGGCGCCTCGGTACTGACCGTGACTACCTCGCTTGCAGATGCCACGCTCAAGTTAACGTTAACGGTTGCCGTCTGGCCTACGGTCAGGGTCATACCGGTTCGCACGTACTTGGCGAAACCGGAAGACTGCACCGTAAGCTCGTACTGCCCGGGCGGGAGATTGGGCGCAATGTAATAGCCGGAGGCGTTGCTGACCGCGTTGTAAACGAGATTTGTACTCAAGTCGCGCAAGCTGACAGTGGCGCCGACCACGACACGGCCAGTAGTGTCCTCGATGGTTCCATTCAGTTGCGCAAAGCTGACCGTCGCTTGCCCGAAGGCGCACGGCGCCAGCTGCAGGGTTAGCATCAACACAACGCACAGAATCAACCCTCGACCGACTCTCATTCCTGTATTCCTCTCTGAATCCAGTGGCCGCTGCCCGGCATCTTGGCCGGCTTGCTCGACTCCTACGAAAAACGATGCATCGGAGGGCGAGGCGCGCACATAACACATTGCGGGCACACTACTCGCTCGCTCCTTGCCGCAGAGGATGGTGTGAAAATGGAAACCTGTCCAATACATCTTTCGCACGCGGAGTGATACCTATGCGGTATCAGCGGAAAATAAGCCTTGGACCGGCGGTGCAGCCGCCCATGGGCAGGTGAGGGATGTTGCCCGGGAGTGTACAATCCGTGCGTGGAACTGCGTCACGCCCGATACTTCGTTGCGGTGGCTGAGTGCCTGAACTTCCGGCAGGCCGCGCAACAGCTACATCTGGCCCAGCCGCCCCTCAGCCGGCAAATCCGTCAATTGGAAGACGATCTCGGGGTCACGCTGTTTGTTCGCGATAAACGCAAAGTCGAACTGACCAATGCCGGCCATGCCTTTCTCGAAGAAGCGCGCAAGCTCATCGTACAGGCTGGTCATGCTGCTGACGTTGCCCGCCACACTCAGAAAGGCGGAGCCGGCACGGTGCGCATTGGCCTCTCTTCGGGATTGGGCGGCGTCGTCAGCAAAGTCGTGTTCGAGCATCGCCGGCGATTTCCCGCGGTCGAAGTCGAATGCCGCGACATTTTTTCCAGTTTTCAGAACGAAGCTCTGCGCCGGCAGGAGATTGACGTTGGTTTCTTGCGTCCCCCGGTCGATGAGCTGAACCTGGATTGCGAAGCCCTGTACGAAGAGGGATTCGTCGTGATTCTCCCCAAGAGCCACCGGCTGGCGAAGCGCCGGTCGGTTCGGCTACGAGACATTGCCGAGGAGCCGCTGATCGGTTTCAACCGCAGGCTTTCGGGACTACAGGACAAGATGATGGGCATGTTCAACCGGCAGGGGTTCGCGCCTCATGTCGTGGCGACTCACGTGGAAGCGCACGAAGAAGCTGGGGCGATCATGGTGGCGTCAGGAAAAGCGATCTTCGTTGGCCCCGGCGCAATATTGAATCACTCTATCCCCGGCCTGGAGTTGGCCTCCGTCCGGCTGAATGAACCGGAGGCCAAGATCGAAGTGTATGCGGCCTGGAGAAAAGGCGAGGATTCAGTAGCTGTCCGTGGATTCCTGGATTCGATACGCGGCGCATTACGCAACCCGCAAGTAAAAAAATCGCCTAGTTCAGTCCGAGCTCTAGCCAATAACAGGCAACGTGGTTGAGTCACGTTCGGGTTCCCGCAAGAAAAGTGCGGCAAGAAACAGCAACACGCTTCCGCCCGCCGCCAGCCACATGGTCAAACCGAGACCGTGTTTTTCTGCCAAGGCACCAGCCAGCAATGGTGCGCCGGTCGCTCCCATAATTTCACCCACCAGAGTTGTCAGGCCGATGGATGTCGCACGAAATTGTGGCGGCACGCTCTCCGTCGGAACCAGCACCATGATGAGGCTGGCAATGCCCTGTCCTGTATTGGCCGCGAAGACGATGGCCGCCAGCAGCAGCGGATAAACGTATAGCACTGGAACAAGAAATGCGAGCGGAACAACGGCGGAGAGCGCGGCCATCAACAGCAACACTGGCTTACGCCCCAGTCGGTCGGAAAGTGAAGGCAGAAGAAAGCCCAGAAAAAAACTTCCCAACCCACTTGCACCCAATAGAAACCCGGCCGTGGTTGCCGGCTCATGGGCTACTTCCGTGATATAGAGCGGCGCAAATACGTTCAGCGCGAAATAACCACGACATAAACCCGGTCGCACCCAGACAACAGAGCCAGATGTTGCGATAGCGCAAGATGGACAAATACTCGCGGAGCGATGGCTTCCGGTGTGCTGTCTCCGCATTTGCGGAGGCTCCTTCACGAACTTCCAGATCAAGAAACCGGCCAGCAGTCCGGGAACGCCAGCAATAAAAAATGCCCACCGCCATCCCCAGCGGCTGGCCATTTGCGTCGTCAATACCGGAGCCGCCGCCAGACCGACGAGCGCAGCGGCACTGACCACCAACCCTATGTTTCTGCCGCGCCGCTTGGGCGACGATGACTCTTCGATCAGGGCTGTCATGATGGACCACGTCGGTCCCTCGGCAACACCCATGAGCGCGCGAATCAACAGGAATTGGTGAAAGCTGTGCGTCAGGCCCGACACCCACGACAACGCGGAGAAGGCGAACACCGCGGGAATCAATACTGGCCGCCGGCCAACGCGGTCCGATAGAGCGCCGAAAAAGAAAGTCGAGGCCGCCCACGTAATTGCCAGAACGGAAGCCAATGTTCCAATCTGTGCGTTACTGAGATGAAACTCGGGGCGAAGTACGGGGCAAATACAGTTGCGACATGCGGTCAAGGAAAACCGTGCCCCAGGTGAAAAACAGAATTGCGACTAGCGTGTTTTCGTAGCGCCTGGTTGAGTTAGTCGAAGTTGAGTTCGAAGAGTCCATGCGGTCGCATGATAGCAAACGTGCTCGACAGCGAATTCCCCAAAAGCAAGCTATTCTTGCTACTCTTCATCCATCCGTAAACGGCGGATCGTTGAGACTGCCAGACTTGAGACTGCTTTTGACGCTGATTCTTCTCTGCTCGCTTTCGCAGATGAGTTTGTGTCAGGATCTTGCGACGGATCGCGCCGTCGGCGAACTGCAGGCAGTCGCAACTTTCAGCGGGCCTATGCCAACCGGGGTCACGGTTGCGAACGACGGTCGCATCTTTGTGAACTTTCCGAAGTGGGGCGACAACGTCGAATATACCGTTGCAGAAGTGAAGGCCGGGAAGACACTTCCCTATCCGAACGCAGATATCAACCATTACAAGAACAGCGATAATCAAGCCGAAAAGCTGGTCTCGGTCCAGAGTGTCGTCGTCGACCCGGGTGGAGCGCGTTTGTGGATTCTCGACACCGGCAGTATCGGATTCGGGCCTACCAGCGTTGGCGGCCCGAAATTGATCGCCGTGGATCTCAAGACCGATAAGATCATCAAGAAAATAATTTTCCCTGCCGACGTGGCCCTGCCAACGACTTATCTGAACGATGTGAGGTTCGATTTGCACCGTGGCACTGCGGGCATGGCGTTCATCACGGATTCCTCGTCGAATGGACCGGACGGCATCATCGTGGTGGATCTTTCGTCGGGCAAGAGTTGGCGCCGCTTGAACGATCATCCATCGACGAAACCTGATCCAGGTTTGTTCCCGTGGTGGAGGGAGAAATTCTCCAGATTCGGATTCCGGGGAAACCGGCCGCGAGGTTCGCGGTCGGCTCCGATGGAATTGCAACTAGCCCCGATGGGAAAACGCTTTACTATTGTCCGCTGTCCAGTCGGCATCTCTACAGCGTGAGCGTGGACGCGCTTTCGGATCAAGCCAGGTCTGATGCGGAAATCGCGGCTACCGTGAAGGACCTCGGCGAAAAGGGAGGAGCTGGCGACGGTCTCGAATCCGACGCGCAAGGGCGAGTCTATCTCAGCGACTACGAGCACAACGCCATCCGGCGGCGAACCTTGAGTGGTGAGATCGAGACCCTGGTGCACGATCCGCGTGTGCTCTGGCCGGATACCTTATCTCTGGCTGGCGACGGATATCTCTACTTCACTGCGAACCAAATCGAACGACAGGGCACGTTCCACAATGGCAAGGATCTTCGCCAACCGCCGTATGCGCTGTTCCGGGTGAAGGTCGACGGGACCAGAATCAAGAACTAAAGCTTCAAGACTAAAAGGCAGCCGACGAGAACACGTGCGCCTATACAAATAGCTTCTTGTTGACCTCGATGCCGTGCTCACGGCAATAATTCAAGTAGTGATCGATGAACCAGAAGACATCCAACGTCTCGATCAGATTCTCGCCATCGTCGTAGAACTCAAGTGAACCATTGAGCCAGAAGATCGTCTTCATACCCTCATCGGAGACCAAGGTGTGGGTCACTCCGGGACTTTCCTGGACGTAACTGCCCGGCCGGGCAATCCAGTCATATTCCAGATATCGCCAGCTGCCTTCGACCGTGTAACCAAACACTCTTCCGCGATGCCGATGCCGGCCCAGCATGCCGCCCTTTGTCACCCAAAGAACGTTGGCATACATGTTGTTTCGCACGTCGAATGCCAGGTGCCGGATGAACGAGTTCTCCTTGAACGGCACCCACGGTGATTCGTCCTCTCCGGCGCCGATGTGGACGTCGGGAAATGCATATTCGCGCACAACTGCATCGAGACTCGATTTTGCATCCGTCGTCGACATGGAATCCTCCCCTCGACAAGGGTGAAAATACCACAGTTCGCTCCCCAGCGCCGTACCCGCTGTCGATCAACCACGTTCCGCGGAGCTTCAAAGATGGATCAGCCCAGGAGTGCGCCAGCCGTTTGATTTTCTTTTCCCCACTCCACCCACAACCTACAATACAAATCTTCACATGCTTAACAAGACCCTCCGATGGACCGAAGGGGAAAACAATGCCATCCACCGAAAGATCAATTCAGCTGCCAGGTTGCGCGGAGAGCTGCGGCGGGTGTTAAACTCTGCTTCCAACTGGAGTGAAATAACTTCCGCGGCCGCGACTTCGCATCTATCGATTGCGGCATGACGGTGACGGTGAGCTTGGCATGAGCACGGTCAGAGAAGTCACATATCAGCTTTTGCGCGACTTGGGGATGACTGTCATCTTCGGTAATCCGGGATCGACAGAGCTACCGTTCTTGCGCGACATGCCATCTGATTTCAAGTATGTGCTGGCGCTGCATGAACGCTCTGCGGCAGGCGTGGCGCTGGGTTATGCGATGGCCCGGGGAAAGGCCGCGTTTGTGAATTTGCATTCCATCGCCAGTGCCGGGAACGGGCTTTCAGCACTGATCGATGCTTTCTATTGCCACGCTCCGCTCGTCGTAACCACGGGACAGCAGGATCGGCGTCACGTTCTGGCAGAACCATTTCTTGTGAGTCGCGCGGTAGATGTGGTCAGGCCCTATGTGAAATGGGCCTATGAACCGCTTCGTGCAGAGGACGTCCCGGCAGCGATCGCACGCGGTTATTATCTTGCAATGCAGCCGCCGATGGGACCCGTGTTCCTATCGATTCCTATGGATGACTGGAACCACGACTCACAGCCTGTCGTTGTGCGCGAAGTGACTCACACCGTGATGCCCGATCCGGCGGCGTTAGATGAAGTGGTACGTGCTCTTGACTCGAGTCGCAACCCCGCAATCGTCGCCGGTTCTCAAATCGAAGAAGACCAGGGATGGCAGGAGGTTATTGCTCTTGCCGAATATCTCAATGCAGATGTCTATCAACAACCGATCCCGCCTCGCTGGACGTTCCCCAGGTCGCATCGTCTTTTTCGCGGAGGATTGCTGCCCGCGCAACAACCACTTGCCGATCAGCTGGCCGACTACGACACGGTGGTAGTGTTGGGCGCGCCCGTCTTTCTTTACTACGCCTATGTGCCGGGCAACGTAGTTAAGCCGGGAACAAGACTTTTTCAGATTACTAACTCACCTCTTGGACGCTTCCGCAGCCTTGGCCGGGACGAGCATTGTTGGCAATGTCTGCGCTGGCGGCCACTTATCTTCGCACCCATGCCAAGGCTAGAACACTCAAGAGATTACTCCGCGACGGTCCAAATTGCTCCGACACCGCCGGCCGATATCCTATAACTCCATCTTACTTATTCAGCGTTCTTAACCGAGTCATGCCGCGCAATGCAGTTATCTCGGAAGAGTGTCCGTCCTCGAAAGGAGACCTCGACCACCATCTAATGCTGGATGAACCTGGATCCTTCTATTCCGTACCAAACGGTGTTCTGGGATTCGGCCTGCCAGCAGCCGTTGGGCTGCAAATCGCGCATCCCGACAGGCGAGTCGTCTGTCCCATTGGAGACGGCTCCATCCAGTACTCGATCCAGGCGCTGTGGACCGCGGTCCAGCACGAACCTCCCGTCCTCGTCATCGTGCTGCGCAATGGGGACTACTCGGCGCTGAAGACATTTTGCGACTTCACTCAAGTGGGCCGCAACGTGGCCGGAATGGACATACCTGGTATCGAGCATTGTGAAAATCGCGCAGGGTTATGGTATGGACGCGCAGGAAGTGGACCGACCAGAGGATCTCGAACCTGCGTTGAGAGCGGTGTTCGCTGCGAACGAACCCCGGCTGCTCTGTGTGAATGTTGCGCCCGGCGGCCCGGAGTGCATGGGCATGGATCGCTCGGTGAATCCGCCAAACTATTTCTGAACTGGCCGCTGAAACGTGCGAGCACGCCCTATTGGGCACTGGCCTTCTCCGCTCCCAGCCGGTGTTCGCGCGCACGATGAACTCGTTAAACTTCGCCTCGGCGGTCGGTTCAAGGCTTAGCAGAGTCCCGACGATGGCCGCCAGAAAACCGAGTGGCACGCTCACTATGCCCACGTTTTCCAGCGGAAACCAGGCTTTCAATTGAATCAGGTGATGCACTCCGGTTGCGCCGGACGAATCGATGCCCATGAAGTTTGGACTTGCCAGTATGAGGCCGATCGAAACGAGCAGGCCAACTGACAAGCCAGCGACCGCACCGGCGGTATTAAAGCGGCGCCAGAAAATTGAGAGTGCGATGACGGGAAAGTTTGCGGAGGCGGCCACTGCCATCCCAAACGTCGCTAAAATGACGGCATTGGATGCGGGCCCCAATGCGATCGCGATCACAATCGCAACCGCTCCGACGGCGAGTGCGGCGATCCGCGCGACCAGCACCGTCTCGCCGGGCTTGCGCTCCACACCATGATGGATCACGTTCATCCAGAAATCATGAGCGAAGGAAGTGGACGCGCTGATCATCAGGCCGGCGACCACGGCAAGAATCGTGGCGAAAGCGACTGCCGACACCACCGCGAGGAAGAGTCTCCCGCCAGCGCTTGCGCCAAGAGCGGAACGGTCATGTTGGTGCCGCCATGATTGACAATGTAATCCGGGCCGAGGATGACGGCGGCGCCGAGGCCGAGCACCGAGGTCAACACGTAAAAGGTGCCAATCAGAAGCATGGTCCATACCACGCTCTTCCGCGCCGTCTTCGCATCGGGCACGGTATAAAATTTCACCAGAATGTGCGGCAATCCTGCCGTCCCAAGTACAAACACCATACTTAAGGAAATCCATTCGAGCGGGCCGCGCGGCGACTGGTAGCGCAACCCGGGCTGAAGGAAGTCTTTGACAACCAGCTTGACCTTTTTGGTGGAATGCCACCTGACTGGCCGCCGTAAACAAGCCGCTGAAACGGAAATGAAAATGTCCAAGCACGAAAATCGTTAGAGCGATCGCACAGGTCAATAACAGCAC
Organism: uncultured Acidobacteriaceae bacterium; assembly: GCA_963826845.1. Lineage (GTDB taxonomy): Bacteria > Acidobacteriota > Terriglobia > Terriglobales > Acidobacteriaceae > Acidiflorens. Next base: position 110,898 of record CAWGYS010000009.1, on the reverse strand, counting down.
GGCCTTTATGATCTGCACCCAGGTCGTTGCCAACATGCCTCCGAAGACAACGTACACCATCATCAGTATGCCCACTCCAGTCACGGCCAGGTTGTAGCCGATGCCGGACTTTGCCAGAAGCAGCGTGACCAGCGCTCCCGCGCCGACCATTTGCGCGGTCATGTAAAAAAGAATCGTCGCCAGCGTGCTGAGCGCGGCCAGCGCGCGCACGGGCCGCGGCCGAAGGCGGTAGGCCAGCACATCTCCCAGAGTGTATTTCCCAGTATTGCGAAGCGGCTCCGCGACCAGCAGCAGTATCGTTACGAAGGCGACAAAACCGCCAAGTGCATACAGGAATCCGTCGAATCCCTGGATCGCAATCAGTCCAACGACCCCGAGGAATGACGCCGCGCTCATGAAGTCGCCCGCTACAGCAAACCCGTTCTGCCAGGCTGTGATTCGACGACCGGCGGCAAAGTACGCGCTGCCACTGCGGGAACGCTTGGAAGCCCAGTACGTGATTCCAAGAGTGCTCGCTACGAATCCGAAAAAGATGACCAAGGAAATCGACACTTACTCACCTCCTTCGGGGTCATCCACTTTCATGAGGAGGTCTTCAATTTGCCTGTCGAGTTTTTCGGAAGCCTTCAGATAGAACCCGGCGATGATCCAACCCACTACAAACTGGGAGACAGCGAATAGGTAAGCCAGAGTTACGGTCCCTATCACACGAATGGACATCAGTTTTGGCGCATACCCAACGAGAATGGACAGAAGGAAGTAGTACGCCAGAAAAAACAGAAAAGCTGGAATGATAAATGACTTCTTCCGTTCCAGAAGGTCTCGAAACGGCGCGCTGGTGGCAATGCGATCCCACTTTGCTTGGTTGAGCACGGTTTGCGAAGTGCGCTCTGCGGGCGGCTTCATGTAAATCTCGATGCTGAGGGATTGTACACGCGCCGCGCTTATTGAGAACACTCAGGCTTGCCATCTGGAACGGGCTGGATCGTCTCACAGGGAGTTAGAAAACGCCGAAAGCGAGATCAAGAACAGCAAATTGATGTTAACAGTGTCCGAAAAGACGCATGGCCCCGTCCCACACTCAGTTCGTAAAAACCGTGTCGCGGTCATCTGAACAGCTACGGCGCAGATTTCGCCAATTTTGGATTGATATCGAATTCCGGATGCGGTACGCCTTCGATCCATTTGTCGAACCAGCCCATGATGTGGTCGAGACGTTCGATGCGATGCCAGGGCTCTCCGGAACGCGAAAGTTCGTGCGTCTCTCGCGGAAAAACGACCATGGCGGTTGGGCGTTTCAGATATTTGAGGGCGCGGAACAGTTGCTCGCCTCCTGAATCCTGAGGTGTTCTCGTGTCCGACTCGCCCAGCACAAACAGCACCGGAGTGTGGATATTCTTCACAAAGGTGATGGCGGAACGGTTGATGTAGTCCTGCGGGTCTTCGAAAGGCGGCGCCTTGAACCAGCTCGGCTGGAAGAGGGTGAAGTCGGCCGTGTACCACCACGAGGCCCAGTTGGAGATGTCGCGTTGCGATACGGCCGCCGCGAAACGGTCCGTGTGGGTGATGGTCCAGTCGGTAAGAACGCCGCCACCGCTGCCGCCGGTCACGCCTAGTTTCTTCGGATCGATGTAGCCGCGCTTCAGGAGTTCGTCCACACCGATCATCAGATCGCGATAGTCGTCGCCGGGATAGTGATACTGAATGATGTTGCCAAAATTCTGGCCGTAGCTGGTCGAACCTCGCGGGTTTACGTAAAGTACAACGTATCCTCTCGCCGCCATGAATTGAAATTCGTGGTCAAAGACCCATCCGTAAGCTGCATGCGGGCCGCCGTGAATGTTGAGAATGAGCGGGTATTTTTTCTGCGGATCGAAATCTGGCGGCTTCTGAATCCATCCCTGGATGTTCTTTCCATCGAAACTCGTGTAATTGATCTCCTCGGGCGCGGTCAGGTTGAGCTGCGACCAGAGCTTGCGGTTGAAATCGGTAATCCGAGTTTGCGCGCCATTGGAGGTGACCGTAAACAGATCTCCAATCATAACCGGCGTGGAGACCAGGGTGACGATGGTCTCCGCGCTCGCAGCCACCGAAAAGTCAAGAACGGCCTGATCGCCGTGCGTGATTTCGGTTACGAGTCCGGATTGCGAATCCACTCGGACGAGTGGCGTTCGTCCTTGCTTCTCTACCGAGTCGTACAGCCAGTGGCCGTCAGGCGACCAATAGAGCGGACGCCCGCTGGCCGCCGCGTGGAGCGGCATTGTCGCCGAAAACCGAGTTGCCCATATCGAAATCGTAATCGGCGGTTAAGTTCGTTGGTTGAGCGTTGGCGGTGGCATCCATGACCCAGAGATCGGGCTGCGAATAGGAGCGCACCGGCTGCGTCACCGAGCCGTGGAAGGCAAACTTGCGGCCATCGGGGCTGAGGACAAAATCGCCGATGCCCATGGGTACGGTGGCGAGCTTTTCGCTACTTCCACTCGCGGCGGAGGACAGAGTAAATATCGGTGGTCGGAACTTCGTAATAAGACTCGTCGAAATGCTCGCGGAGGAAGTAGATGGACGAATTGTCGGGGCTCCAAACGATCTCGTCCTCGTCACGATCGCCGCTGGTTAGCTGCACGGGCTTGGTGAGTTCGTCCGACGTGGTGGGCACGTCCAGCACCCAGATGTGATCGTGGCGCCTCGGGTCGAGATAACCCTCGTCGTTGCTGCGATAGACGGCGCGGCTGATGACGTGGACGTCGGATTCGTGCTCGCCCTCCGGTTCGGCCGCTTTGGGCGCGGTGGTTCTTGGCGGTATCGGCTCCCTTGGTGTCACTCGTCGCCGAAGTCTTCTTAGCCTTGTCAATGTCTTCCTGCATCGTCTCGGTCAGAAATGCTATGCGCTTGCTGTCGGGCGACCAGACCGGACCCGCGGCGCCTTTGGGCAGGTCGGTGATGACCCAGGCTTCACCGCCAGCGAGCGACAGGATTGCGATTTGCGGCGGCTTGGGCTTGCCGGTTTCGTCTTTGTCGCCGCCGCGCACGAAGGCGATGCGCTTGCCGTCCGGCGACCAGCGCGGATGCGCGTCATGTTTGCCGTTGGTCATTCGGACAGGGGCTTCGTTGCCGGAGGTGGCCACCGTCCAGATGGAGGTTTCGTAGCCGGTGCGTTTCTCGTCCACGTTGACACGGGTGAAGGCGACGCGCGATCCGTCGGGCGAGAGTTGCGGGTTGGCAACCCAGATGAAATCGAAGAGATCCTTATCGGTGATGGAGCGCTTGGCGGAGGTTGTCGACGGCGTGGAGTTTTGTGCTTCCAGAGAAGCGACTACTGCCAGGCTGGCGATGGCAACAATGATGATCAGAATTATGAAGCGGAATTTCATGCGTATCCCTCGGGCCGCGGGCCTCTAGCGATCAGCGGCAAACCAGACATTGTGCGCTTGCTGCGGGCTGGTGGTCAAACAGGAAACAGCCTTTAGGCCCACTCAGGCGAGTGTCTCGGTGGATCATCCGCCGCAAGTTTTAGTCGCGGCAGCTTAGTCCGGCCGTTTGGCTAGTGCGTCGCATCTGCATACTTTACCGAGCAGCCGTAAGGACGCGTCGCCGCAGTCTCCACTTGTTTTCCTGCCATGGCTTGCTGCAGCGCGAGACTGACGTAATTCGTGGCGTCCGGAACGTCGTTCAGGTCGGGGGTCGGCTTGTCATCAATCGCTCCATCGTAGATCACCACGCCCTGGGGGTTGATGACGAACATATGCGGAGACGTCTTGGCGTCGTAAAGATGGCCGATCGCGCCGGTCGGATCGAGTAGCGCGGCAGTGGGCGCAGCCTGCATCTTCGCCATGTACTCGTTCTCTTCGCTTGCGGTCGCATAGCCCTGCTTGCCCGGTGCGGACGAGAGAATCGTGAACCAGACTACGCCCCGGCTTGTCCACTGCTTTTGCAGCTTCTGCATGTTGCCGCTGTTGTACTGCTTGCGGACGAAGGGGCACCCGTTGTTGTGCCATTCGAGGACCACAAACTTTCCGCGATAGTCCGAAAGGCGGAAGGTCTTGCCGTTGCTCGCCGTGGCAGTGAAATCCGGGCGCGGCTGCGCCGACGAGCGCGGCGGAGACTGCGCACAGGCGCCAGCGTCATCATAATGAGCGCTGGGTACACGAGCGTGGAATATAGAGTTGAGCGCTTCATTTCTGTTTCTCCTCGATAGAATTGTAATGGGTGGATTCCAATTTCGTCGCTGCCTTTGCTTTCGGCTGCACCGAGGCTTGCTGAGCGGCACATCAATCAAATACCCCTGAGCTCCGGAGAGCACCAGCACGCCTTTGAGGCGCTCGATCGGTTTGACCAGTTGAGCGGACTTCCGCAGCGTCAACCGGAAGCCTGTGGCCACAGGCCGCAGGTCCTGCGGCGCTGCATTTTCGATCTGTGACTCAGCCAACGGAAAGAAAGTCGCTTGCGTGATTTCGGCGACCGAGGTTTGCGATTAGCACGAAGGAGTCCTTCGCGTCGGCCAAGCTGAATCTCCAGTTCGCCGGCGGCGGACGCGGCAGGGATTTGCGGGCGGCAGCGAACAGATCAGCAGTGCGAGCATCGGGCGCAGAGCGGCTGCGATTTAACAGGGAGAGTGAGCGAAATGTCTGCCTTTCCCGGGATGCACATTTCGTGGCTACAAACCAGTAGCCTCATTTTGGCTCCGACCCGAACTGGCTGCTGCGCCGCCAGGCTCGCCTCCGCATGCATGGGGACGATCAGCAGCACCGAGTCTTCGTAGCCATAATCCACGATGGTTGGACGTCCCGAGACGCTGCGGCGTTGGCCACTCGATGGACCCTGCGGTTAGACCCGCGGGCAACTGCCATTCGACGCGAGGTGGCTCGCCCGAATCGCCGGGATTGATCCAGTAGATGTGCCAACCTTTCTCGAGTTGGAAATGCAACCCTAATCCAACGTCTTGTCCGGCGATGATCCACTGATTCTGGGCGATGAGTTCCAGCGTGCCGTGGGGGATGGGCACTGGCTTCCGCACTGCGCACTTGCCGCGCACAGCAATAGCGCCGGCTCCGATTGCGAGAATCGCGATAAAATGCCGAATTCGACTGTCACCATCGCATTTTCATTTCGCATGCGTACTTATTTCGATGCACAAAACTGCGGGGCAAGTTCTTTCTTATGACGCAACGCGGTGCGAAACACTAACTGACGAAACATTGACCAGACCGCAACTGCCGACCTAGTATAGGCTGCCCATTTAGCAACAAACTCGGACTGGAGGAACTCCATGCATCACCGCTTGAACGCCATGCTGCTCTGCATTCCTTTTTGCTTGCTTGGGGCGGCGCTTCCAGTTGCTGTCTCCACTTCCGCCTGCGCTCAGGTGCTTACGAGCGGCGACCTTTCTCGCCTGCGCTCCGTCGGCAGCGTGGCGCTGTCGCCAGACGGCCGCTATATCGCGTACACGATCACGATGCGCGATCGGCCGGGCCGTCCTTATGGCCAGCTCTGGGTGATGGATCTGAGCACGGAAAAGAGCCTCCGCCTGGGCGGCGACCAATCTTCCGGCAGTCCGCTGTGGTCCTTCGACAGCAAGTGGATCGCATTTCAAGGTGTTGATGGCGACAAGCATGGATTGTTCATCGCACGGCCTAACGGCAGCGACACTACATTCCTGGCGGCGCTCGGGGGCACCAACTCGCCGCTGCCGGGGACGGGTAAGGAATTCGCGTGGTCGCCAGATGGAAAGCTAGATTGCCTTCGTCTCTTCCACCGCTGGCGAAAGGGCGCCGCCGAAGCTAGCGGCGATCCGATGGTGATTACACGCTATCTCTACAAGCCCGACGCGGGCGAAGGGCTTACGCGTTTCAACGACAATCGGCGCTTGCATATTTTCCTTGTGGATATGGCTACCAAGCAAGCACGTCAGCTCACTCATGGCAATTTCGACGAGCATTCCATCGACTGGTCTCCGGACGGCAAGCAACTCGTTTTCGCGTCCAACCGCGAGCCAAATCAGGATGAGTTTTTTAACTACGACCTCTTCACGCTGCAACTTGCCGACAACAGCATCCATCGCCTAACCGCGACCGAATACTGCGAATACGATCCGCTCTGGTCGCCCGACGGCAAGACGATCGCCTATCTCAGCACCCACCGAGGCCTCACCGATCGCGAAACCACCATGGAAGACACGCACGTCTGGATCATGAACTCCGACGGCAGCGATCGGCGCGAGATCGGTAGCGTAATTGACAATCGCCAAGGCATGCCGCAGTGGGCGCCCGACGGCAGCGCCGTCTATTTCACCGTGCAGGGACGCGGCAGCAATCATCTGGTGCGCCTGGCCATTGTCGGCGGGCAACCGGAGTATGTCGTCAAGGAGGCCGGTGGCGTTGGCGGCTGGTCGGTCGGAAAGGACGGCGCGGTCGCTTACGCTTTCACCACGCCTCGCGACGCTGCACAGCTTTATTACAAATCCGGCACGGCCGCTTCGCGGAAACTCACTGACCTCAACCAGGAACTGCTCGCGGGCAAGTCTATCGCCGAGGTTGAATCCTTTACCTTTGCAGCAATGACAACCGATTTGAGGTGGAAGCCTTTCTTACCAAGCCTGTCGGCCTCGACGTAACTGCCGCGTCCAAGCATCCGCTCATCGTGTTGATTCATGGCGGACCGCACGGGCAAAATGGCCCGGGCTTCAACTTCAAGCAACAGGTTTATGCGGCGCACGGTTATGCCGTGCTCAATGTGAACTATCGTGGTTCCACAGGTTATGGCCAGAAGTTCGCGGACGCTGTTTTCGGCGACCAGGACGGCAATGAGGGGCAGGACGTTCTCTACGGCGTCAGCGCGGCGGTGCGACGCTACTTGTGGATCGATCGGGAGCGCATGGGAATCGAGGGCGTGAGTTACGGCGGCCAGCTCACCGATTGGCTCATCACGCAAACCAATGAGTTCAAGGCGGCGATTCCAACGGCTGGCATTGCGAATCTGGTCAGCTATAACTACATGACTTATTACAACCAATATGAAGAGATGGAGTTTGGGCAATTTCTGCATCAGGGAAATCTGATGGATGTTGCGTGGGAACGATCCGCACTGAAGCATATTGCTGCCGCGCATACGCCGACGCTTATCATTCACGGTGAGAACGACAACGACGTTCCTATTGCCGAAGCGGAGCAACTTTTCGTCGCCTTAAAGGACGTGGGCGTCGATACGGTCTTTCTCCGCTATCCGCGAGAAGGCCATGGCCTTAGCGAGGTTAAACATCAGATCGATGCTATTGACCGGTCCATCGCCTGGTACGAAAAGCATTTCCCGAAGCCTGGCGAGGAAGGTGTGACTAATGTCCAGCCTTAGACGGGAGATGCACGGGTAACTTAGCGATTTAGATTGACTTAGTTTCGGTCTAGAGGATAATGGCATGTTCTCGGGCCTGTATCCTCTCCCCCAACATTTTGCGGACTTCTTGTGACCGGAGGGTTGCTCTGAAATCTTATCTGCATTCGTTTCTAGCGTTGTTTCTTTCCGTCGTTCTTGTGGCTCAAAATGCGCCGCAAGGAGCTGCCGCTTCGACTGCGCGACAAGCACACCCAGCGCCCGGAGAAGCAACACAGATGGACTTTACTCGCGAAAAGGATTACGTGCTCGAATACGACACCCCGGTAAGGCTGCGACTGAATCGAACGGTATCTTCCGCCGATGCGCACGTAGCGACACCGTGGATGTCGAAACAGTGGATGACATTACCTTAAACGGCACGCTCATCATTCCAAAAGGAGGGCTCGCTTTCGCAACTGTGACCGAGGCTCAAGCCAAGAGAAGAATGGCTAGGGCTGAAGCTCGACATGAACATCGACTATGTAAATGGTTAGCGGAGAGAAAGCAGCGCTGCGAGCCGTCAAGGGTGGAATGGCGACGGCCACACAGGTGCCCTGGTGGCCGACGGCGGTCGCGACTGCCATTGCGTTTTTTCCCGCAGCACCTTTTCTCTGTTCATGCCGTAAGGAATCGGAGGATTCCGTATGGCACCGATCACGGCTATATCCGAACGGACTTCATGACGACCTTGCGAAATTTATCTGCCGCCCCGGCTAATACGCCAGCCAAAATGGATCGGCGAGCAACCCGTGCAAACAGGAACCTACATAGATTCTGATCCGTCAGGTGCTGACATCGAAGCCAACGGCAGTTTCGTCGGCGACACGCCTTCCGATGTTCAGGTTGCGGAAAGCGACCACACGGTCACGGTGAAGAAGACAGGATTCAAGGACTGGGAGCGAAGCTGAGAGTTAGCGGCGGGACAGCGTGCACTAAATGCTGAACTGGAGAAGGTCGCAAATCCATAGATACGCCTACTGGCGCCTCCCGAAACGGTACACGATGCTGGTCACGATGCGGATATTGTTCTGGAAACGCATCGCCGCGCTGGAGTTGGCGAACGTGGTTCGCAGATAGTCGCCGCCGACTCGGATGGCAAATGGCCCGGCGAGGGCGCGTTCAAATCCTCCACCTGCCGCATAGGAGAACCGGATTACGGACCCGCCCAGGTAATACGTCCCTTTGACCGGAACCGCGCTGTCCACCATGCTCACGCCAGCCAGAGTGTGAACGAAGATCCGGCTGTTTCCGTAAGCGATGGGATAAAACAGGGGCCCGGCCAGAAAGCTCAAGACATTTCCGCTGTGCCCGGTGCCGAGCACGTCGCCTATGCGAGCATAGCTCGAGTCGGCCATCAGTCCCCAACGCGGGTTTATGTCGGCAAAGCCGGTGGCATCCATCCCGCTAAGGCCGACACGCTGGTGTGAGGGCGTATCCAAAGCAACATAGGTATAGCCAACGCTGGTTTCAAACACGGGGCCGGTCGCCGCCGCAGCCGGTGCAGCGGGTACAAGGTGTTGCGCGAGAAGAGGGGCGACCAAGAAGAAAACAACAAGCTAAAAGTTTTTTCATGACTCAAGTTCCTGACCTGTGGATATTGATTCAGACACTGACAGCGTTAGCATTCTTATGGCCAAGATGTTCGACATCCTCGCTCGCCTCAGGCTCCCGCTTAACCCGAACTTAATGCGAACTATGTAGAAGCAATTGGAATTTGTCGCGGTCCACGATGAGCGGACCGTGGTGCGATCGAGCTCCACATCGGGAAAAAGATGAGACCATCAGGACCGTTATGGTCGAGAAGCAATCGGCGCCTGACCGCTCTACTGACGGCCAACTCGGTGGTGTACCCCTGCCGATCCGCTTGGTATCCTAGTAGGGAGGGCTTGATGCTGCTGAGAACTGACAGCCGCGAGCTAAGAGTCGTCTTTCGGGCGAGTTGTTACTATGCAAATGGTGTTCGACGTTTTCGCGCAGATTTTCGGCACCCTCTGGGCGCATAAACTGCGTTCGTTCCTCACCATGTTCGGCATCGCCTGGGGTGTCGGTTCGTTGCTTTTGCTGGTGGGCCTGGGCGAGGGGTTCCGAAGCGGCAACAAGCGCAACCTTTCGGAGTACGGCGAAAACATCATGATGCTTTTTCCGGGCCGCGCTCCAGCGGTTGCGGGCAGTATGAATTCCGCGCGCGAGTACCGGCTCACCTACCAGGACTACCTCGACATCCGCAAAGAATCTCCGCATATTAAGGCCATTACTCCGGTTCTCGTCACCAACGACGTGCACGCGGTCAGCGAGTTCGCCAGCGCCAGCGGCCAACTCACCGGGGCGGAACCGCAGTACAACGGAATCCGCTTTCTCCCGCTTAAGCAGGGACGCTGGCTCAACGACCTCGACGAAACTCAGAAGCGCGATGTCGTCGTCCTGGGCGATGAGATGACGCGCAATCTTTTTCCGGGACGTCCTGCGATCGGCGCGTTTATTCTGCTCAACGGCCATCGCTTTGAAGTCATCGGCACGCTGCAGCGCGTCGGCCGCGGCGACGACAACTCCACCAACACCCGCTGCTATATTCCCTTCCAGGTCATGCGCAGTAATTTCCCGCTCACGGGCGAAGAGGCGTACGACGCAATTTCTTCGGTCAACTATCAGCCCCGCATCGCCGACGAACACCTAATCGCCCAGGATGAGGCGCGCCGTGTCGTCGCCCGCAATCATCATTTCGATTTTCGCGATCAAGACGCTTTCGAAGGCTGGGATACGGTGCAGCAAGCGCTGATGATGGGCACAATCTTCGATGCGATGAACGAATTCCTCGGCACTGTGGGCATGGTCACGCTCGCGCTCGGCGCCATTGGCGTCATCAACATCATGCTCATCGCGGTCAGCGAGCGCACTCGCGAAATCGGATTGCGCAAAGCCCTGGGCGCGACCAACCGGAGCATCATGCTGCAATTTTTCGCCGAGGGCATTCTCCTGACGCTGGTCAGCGGACTCATCGGCATGGGCATGGCCGGCGGCTTCATGGCGCTGCTCGGCAATTACAATGGTCCCGGCGGCTTCGATCCGCCGCGACTGGTTCCGAAGACTGCGATCCTCGCCATCGCCAGCCTGACTCTGGCGGGCGTCGCCGCCGGACTCTACCCCGCGCGCAAGGCCGCGCGGCTGGAGCCGGTCGAAGCGCTTGAGGCAGGAATAGATGTCTTTTGATCTCCAGCCTGTTTTGAAGGGCGAGCTTCTCGAACTTAGACCTCTTCGATCCTGAGGACTTTGCTGGTCTTTACGCTGTGGCTTCGGATCCGCTGATTTGGGAGCAACATCCGGCCAACGACCGTTATAAGAAAGATGTTTTTGAGAAATTCTTCCGTGGGACCTTGGAATCCGGCGGAGCGTTGCTCGCCCGTGATTCTAAAGATGGCGCGATCATTGGGTCATCACGATTCCACGGATACGACCCAGAAAAAAGCGAAATTGAAATCGGTTGGACGTTTCTCTGCCAGGTCGCACTGGGGCGGCGTCTACAACCGCGAAATGAAACAGCTCATGCTTCAGCACGCCTTCAAATTTGTGACCAGCGTTATCTTTGTGGTTGGGTCGCAAAATTGGCGCTCGCAGAAAGCAGTTTTGAAAATCGGGGGGACCCTGGTGGGTTCAAAGCCTGACAAAGACGGACGACTCTGTCTGGTTTACCAGATTACGGAGTCAACTTTCCTCGACAGCTTTGCTCACCCAGGGGTCGCGCTGCATCGGCTCGGTGCGACGCAGGAATAAAATAACTAAATATGATCCGCGATCTGCTCCAGGAATCCTACGACGCGATGCGCCACAACCGGCGCCGAACCGCGCTCACCATGCTGGGCATGGCCTGGGGTATTGCCACTGTCGTCATGCTTCTCGCCTACGGCGACGGTTTCGGCCGCGCTTGCGCCAACATCTTCGCTAACTTCGGAACCAAGCTCATCATCGTGGTGCCCGGCCGCTCCTCGATGCAGGCCGGCGGCGAGAAGGCCGGCGCGCAAAATCCGCTTTACGCTGGATGACGTCGACCTGCTCACCAGCAACATCCCGCAGATCGCCCACATCACTCCCAGTTGCGAAAAGGATGCGACCGTGCAGTACGACACTCGCTCCTACACCATGGGCGTCAACGGCGAATACCCCAACACTTTCGGCATCCGCGCGCTGAGCCTCGAGCAGGGGCGCTTTTACAATTCAGAGGATCAGATCCAGCGCGCGCGCGTCGCTGTCATCGGGTCCGAAACCAAAGAAAAACTTTTCTCCGGACGCAATGCTCTAGGGGAGCACATTCGCCTCGACGGCATCAGCTACGAAGTCGTTGGCGTGCTCACGCCCAAGATGCAGGCGGGCGACGACAATATCAATCGCGTCGTGTACATCCCCTTCACCAGCATGAGCGATCTCAAGGACACTCACTACCTCGACTCCATCTGGTTCAATTACGAAACCAACGACTATGAGCGGATCGAGCAGTCCGTGCGCTACATCATGGCGGCGCAGCACAAATTCAATCCCACCGACCGCCGCGCCCTGATGGTCTTTAATCTTATGGTGCAGGTGCACCAGTTCGAGATCATCTCCATCGGCCTCAAGATTCTGCTCGCCTTCATCGGCACGCTCACGCTGGGTATCGGCGGCGTCGGCTTGATGAACATCATGCTCGTCTCGGTTACTCAGCGGACTCGCGAGATCGGCGTTGAGAAAGCGCTGGGGGCGCGCCGCCGACACATCTTCCTTCAGTTTCTGGCGGAGGCTCTCACAATCACTTTCATTGGCGGACTCCTCGGCATCATCCTGGCTTACGTAGTAGCCTTCACCGCCGGCAGACTCACGCTCTACAGCGCCATGGCCAAACACGCCGAGGCTGGCGACATCCGGCTCATGATCAATCCCGTCACCTTGATCGTCGCGATTCTGATTCTTACTGCGGTCGGGCTGGTCAGCGGCATGGTTCCGGCCATTCGCGCCTCCCGTCTCGACCCGATCGAAGCCCTCCGCTACGAATAGAAACGCTCGCAGACTCGGGCTAACGGCAGGCTCGGAACCTACGTCCACATGATGTTTCTTGGAATCTAGTATAGCGGCCGACAGGTAAATGACTGGGTGGAGGGACGGGCATCGCGCCCGTCCGGCCGGGCGCGGACGCCTGGCGCTCCACCACTCATCATGCTTACACTACTTCTTTTCTTCGGGTTTGTCGGTCTTGTCGTCTTTCTTTTCTTCTTTACTCTTATCAACGATCGAGAGCAGTTCGACCTCGAAGATCAGGGTCGCGTTGGGCTCAATTCCGCCGCGGGGCTCTCCCCGCTCGCCGTATGCAAGGCTCGACGGAATGAAGAGCTGCCACTTCGATCCCACGGGCATGAGTTGCAACGCTTCCGTCCATCCTTTAATGACTTGACCAACACCAAACGTCGCCGGCTCCTTGCGCTTGTACGAGCTGTCAAATTCCGTTCCATTGATGAGGGTGCCGCGATAGTTGCAGACAACCGAGTCGGTGGCGGTGGGCTTCGGTCCGGTACCGGCAGTCAGAATCTTGTACTGCAGCCCGCTGGGTAAAGTGACCACGCCCGCCTTGCTCTTGTTGGCGGCCAGAAAGGCTTCGCCGTCGGCCTTATTCTTGGCCGCAGCTTCCTTTATTTTCTCCTGCGCCTGTTTCTGAACCTCGGTCTGCACTTCGTTGAGCACGGCCTTCGCTTCATCGTCCGTCAGACGCGTCTTCGAGCCCGCCGCGGCGTCCTTCATTCCCTGGGCTACCAGATTCCAGTCCACCTCCATCGACTGCTTTTTCAGGTTGCCTCCAAGGCCAGTCCCGATGTTCATTCCCAGTGCGTAGCTAAATTTTTGTTTTCGGGTAGTGAGCGGAGCGCGCCGCGGTTTCGCGGCCGTTCCCGTCTTTTTCGCCGGAGCTTTCGGAGTTGTGGCTGCAGGAGCCGCTGGTGTCGTTGCCGCCGGAGTGCTTGCTGGTGGAGTCTGCTGGGCATAGCCAACTCCGGCCAGCATCATCGCTGCGGCCAATAGTAGCGCTGTAGTGAGAGATCTTTGCATGTATCTATTGTCCCATTGCCTCGCGTTCTGCGCCAGACCGGGGGTACCGCCGTAGTGCTGAGCGGCCTATTTCGCTATAATCCCCCCATGAAAACCAATCGCCTTCTTCCCCTCGCACTGCTCGTGGTCGCGCTCGCGGCCCCAGTTCGGCCAAGACCGTGGTTCAGCTCAAAGATGCCCAAGGTAAGGTTGTGGGCACCGCAGTTCTCTGGGAATCCGCGCCCGGAATAAAGATGGAAGTCAAACTTGAGAATCTGCCTCCCGGCGAACATGCCATCCACTTTCATCAGAATGCGAAGTGCGACGCGCCCGACTTCAAGTCCGCGGGAGGGCACTTCAATCCCGACGGAAAGAAGCATGGATTGGAGAATCCGGAAGGCCACCACGCCGGCGACAACCCTAACTTCACCGTGGGCCGCGGACGGCAAAGCGAGTTTCACGTGGGAAGATAAAGACGTCAACCTCGGCAGCGACAGCCATTCGCTATTCAGCAACGGAGGCACGGCGCTGGTAGTCCACGCCAAGGCCGACGACCAGAAGACCGACCCCGCGGGCAACGCCGGCGACCGCATCGCCTGCGGCGTGGTTACGAAGTAGTTGAGATCGTGGGCGGACCGGGCGGAGACGCCCGGCCACCCACTGTTCCCGCCTACTTCGCTGCCGGCACGTACAGCGCCGGAATGTTCTCCTTGTTCACCATCTCGTTCAAAGCCACCAGGTCCTTCGACATCAACTCGCGGTATTGAGCCAGGAGCGGTTGCGCCTGTTTTTCGAGACTGTCGAAGACCTCGTACTGCTGCTTGGTAGGCGCGGCATCCGCCGACTCGACGCTGCCGAGCAGGGAGTGCAGCCGCTCATCTATCAGCACCGGATAATTGAGGTTGGACTCCGAACTCTTCGAGTTCACCTGGACCAACTGCGACTCGATATCGAGACTCTTTTTGTCGAAGTCTTTGGTCGCCGAAACAAGCGCGGCATAACGCGCATCGTCGCCTAAACGCCGCACGAGTCCGCGCGTCTGCAGTGCGCACTTCGCGGATCGTCCCGACCGCTTCGTGAATCTCCGTCACCTCCGCCACAATCTTGTGTCCCAACTCAACCTGCTTCTGCACGTCTTCGTTCGTGGCCTTGACCCGCTGGTCCATCTTCAACTCCAGCGGCGCGGTGTACGATTTCCCGTCCGCCGTCAGTCGCACCTGTAAGCACCCGGCGGCACCATGGGTCCGCGATTGCGGAACTCCGCGCCTGGCTCTCCCGCCAGCGGAGTCGGCCCCTGCGAACGCAAATCCCAGGCAAAGCGGTTCACCCCCACAGTCGGCTGGAATCTTCTCGTCGGGAGGCGTCTGGTCCGGCCACTCGGGCGGCGTGTCCGCTTCCTTCTTCTCTTCGTTGGAGTAGCGCCGCACGACCTTCCCCGACGCATCCAGAAATTCGAGCGCCACGACTCCCTTCGGCGCAGCCGGCAGGTAGTAATAAACGATCGCGCCGGTCGGAGGATTCTCGCCCACCGGTTGCCGCCGCTCGTAGAAATCAGGCCAGCGCAGACGATACGTCAATCGCGGCTTGTAGAGCACGACTTCGGCCGGCGAGGCTTTGCCGGCGGAGGACTCATCCCACGCGCCGAGCGCAGCGGGGTAAGGTCGTCGAGAATCCAGAAAGCACGCCCATGTGTCGCCACCACCAGATCGTCGTTCTTTACGATCAGGTCGTGGATCGGACGAATTCGGCAAATTCAATTGCAGCGAGTGCCAGTTCGCTCCGCCATCGAACGAAACGTAAATCCCTGTCTCTGTGCCTGCGTACAGCAGATGCTTCTCCACCGGATCTTCGCGCACGGCATGAGTGTAAGCGCCATCCGGAATGCCGTTCGTGATCTTCGTCCACGTCTTGCCGAAATCCGTGGTCTTGAAAATATACGGCTTCAGGTCATCGAGCTTATGCGTGTCAACCGCCGCATACGCTGTGCCTGCATCATGGGGCGAAGCCTCGATCAGGCTGACCAGGCTCCACTCCGGCATTCCCTTAGGCGTGACGTTAGCCCAGTTCTTGCCGCCATCGCGCGAAACATGAATCAAACCGTCATCGGTTCCCGCCCACAACAGGTCTTTCTGCACCGGTGATTCCGCGATCGTGAACACGGTGTCGTAATACTCGACCGAGGTATTGTCTTTGGTTAGCGGCCCGCCGGAAGAAACCTGCTTGCTCTTATCGTTGCGCGTCAAGTCTGGACTGATGGCCATCCAGCTCTTGCCTTCGTCAGTAGTTTTGAAGACGCGCTCGGCGGTGGTGTAAATCACGTTGGGATCGTGCGGTGAAATCTCGATGGGCTGCGTCCACCCCAGCCGATATTTCAAATCGCCAACGCCGTGGCCCGAGCTATCCTCGGGCCAGACCGTAATGTCCTGCTCCTGATTGCTGCGGCGATCGAGGCGAGTAACCGCGCCGCCACCGGAACCGGCATAAATAATGTTAGAGTCGCGCGGATCCGGCTGAATGTAGCCACTCTCTCCGCCTCCCGCGTCGAACCAGTGCTGGCGGCCGATATAGCCATCGTCGGTGCGGCTGGCGATGCCTATGGTCGAGTTGTCCTGCTGCGCGCCATACACTTTGTAGAGAAAATCGTTGTCGGCAGCAACGTGGTAGAACTGCGCCGTCGGCTGGTTGTACTCCGTGGACCAATTCTTCCCGCCGTCAACCGAAACCGTCGCTCCGCCGTCGTTCCCGTTGATCATGCGATTTGGGTTCTGCGGATCGATCCAGAAACCGTGATGATCGCCATGCGGCGCCGGCAGAAGATTCAGCGTCTTGCCGCCGTCGGTCGAACGAAATACGCCGGTGTTCAGCATGTAAACCGTGTCCGCGCTCTTGGGATCGGCAAAAATATGGGTGAAGTACCAGGCGCGCTGCGTCAGCCGCTGGTCATCGTTGACGCGCGACCAGGTGTCGCCACCGTCATCGGAGCGATACAGCCCGCTTTCTTTGGACTCGATGAGCGCGTACACGCGATTGGAGTCGGCGCCCGAAACGCTGACCCCGATGCGCCCCAGAATGCCGTCGGGCAGGCCTTTGCCTTCGAGATGCTTCCAGGAATTTCCGCCGTCGGTCGAACGATACAATCCGCTGCCCGGGCCGCCGCTTTCCAATCCCCACGGCGAGCGCTGGATCTGATAAAGCGCGGCGAACATTACGTTGGAGTTATGTGGATCGACGGCGAGATCGATGCCTCCGGATTTATCGTCTTTGTAAAGAATTTTGTCCCAGGTCTTGCCGCCGTCGGTGGTACGAAAAATACCGCGCTCAGTATTCGGTCCATATGCGTGACCGAGCGCGGCGATCAGCACGTGATCGGAGTTACGGGGATCGATCCAAACGCGCGCGATGTGTTGCGTGTCCTTCAATCCGATGTGCTGCCAGGTCTTGCCGCCATCGGTGGTCTTATAGACTCCATCGCCATAGGAAATATTGCCGCGCAGGCAAGATTCGCCCGTGCCCACATAAATAACGTTCGGATTCGATTCCGACACGGCAATCGCGCCGATCGACGAGATCATGCTGTTGTCCGAAATGGACTGCCAGCTCCCGCCGCCATCGGTGGTGCGCCACACGCCTCCGGCGACGCCGCCAAAATAATAAGTAAAAGGACTGCCGGGAATTCCAGTCACCGCCAGCACGCGGCCGCCGCGATACGGGCCAATGTCGCGCCACTTCATTCCCTTGAACTGCGCTTCGTTGTACGGCTGCGCCGCCGCCGCAGTTGCCAGGGCGGCAACCAGAGCACACGAAACCACCAGACTGCGTACATTCATTGAAGGACCCCTGAAACTACTACCCTAGAGTAGAAGACCGATAATGATAACTCATTATTGAGCGAGCGCCGAAAAAGCGGGCGATTGTCCGTACGCATTCGCTTCATTCAAGACGAATAAAGAAACTCCAGCGCCTCCGGAAAGCGCGCGGCCCAGGCCGCTTCGGTGTGTGTAGCACCATCTTCGATGCGAACCTTCAGCCGTTGTTCGTTCATGCCTGCCTCGCGCAGCACGGTTTCCAGTTCGCGCGCATCGGCGACAATCCTTGCGTTTTTCTCCGCATCTCCCGGTTTCCCGCGTGCCCATGCCCAGGTACGTTCGCGACGGCCAACTAGCGAATCGACCGCTCTCTTTCAGAATCTTACGGTTCGCCACAAACAGGGACGGGCTCTCGATCAGCAATCGCCCGAAGACTCCGGGAGCCGCCAACTGCGTGTACAACGTGATCAGGCCGCCAAGCGAAGAGCCGCCCAATCCGGTATTGTCTGGTCCCCTCAAGATCGAGTAACGTTCTTCGATCAGCGGCATCACTTCACACCGCAGAAAATCGGGATAGCATTTTCCCTGCGGCTTCAAGACTCTGGGATCTTTTGACCGGTATGGAATGTATTCGCAAGCCCGATTCCTGGTGTTGTCGATGCCTACGATGATCAGCGGCCGAATTTTCTGCTCGGCGATCAGCCGCGCTGCGGTTTCGCCCACCTGCCAGTGCACTCCGGCAAAAGCCGTTACCGGATCAAACAGATTCTGGCCGTCATTCAAATAAAGGACGGGATAGCGGGTATCGCCCCAGCCGTCGTAATCCGGAGGCAGCCAAACCCGCAACAGCCGCGTGTTCCCGAAGATTCGGCTGCGGAGTTCATGCAGCCACAGGTTGCCCGTCGAAACCGGCAAGGCAACAGTGGCCGCAGGCTTCGTCTTCGATTGCCGAGTTGTGGGCGGGGACATGGGGTGAATCGAGCTCTCAGCTGTCAGCTCTCAGAAATAACATTAATCTAAGACCGGCATTTCTAACACTGCGAGCCGCGTACTGGCTACTGGCTACTGCTCTTCGACCAGATCACCGCCGCCAAGATCGTCGTCATCGCAATCAACCCCAGCGAACTCAAACACAAAATGCACCAGACTCCAAGCACGTGCCCTTCAATGTAGGTCAGGTACAGAGCAAACGCCAGGCCTGCCGCGGCGGCGCCAAGAAGCATCGTCGGAGTCTCGCACCGCTTCCGATACACCGTGGCCAGCCCGCACAAGGGCGGCGTATCCGAGCATCCCAATCAGCGCCACCGGGATTCCGAGGATCGACGAATATTCGCTGCGGTTCACGATGTCGCAGTTGAAGGTTTCGCCGATATCGCAGTACGCCGTCTTGGAAGTCGCGTAGTGATGCTGCAGCGACACCGACGACACTACGATTCCGCACAGCGCCAGAATAGCGACGGCGCTCATCAGACGATTCGTCAAGCGCGGTCATGGCAGTGAGCAACCGGTTCTGTCGCTCAATTCTTCCAGGGTGAAAATGCGCTCCACTCGCTCGCCGGTAGGCGGAAACTGCCAGGTAGGATAATGCTTGATGCCTTGCGTCTTTGCATACCTGCGACACCGCGTGCGTGTCGCCTTTGACGCCGCACTCCACGTAGGGAGCGTATTCGAACGACGCGCCAAACTCTTCTTTTTGCTCCACGCAATGCGGACACCAATACGCGCCATACATCTTCACGCCGCGATTGCTGAGACAGCGCGCGAACCCATCGTGTTTGTGCTGCATGCGGTTGCCGAGATAGTAAGCCAGCCCGAACGCGGCCACGATCAGCACCGCATAGATCGCAATGCGCCTCCAATTTCGGCTCGAAGTGTTGATCCCGAGTCTTTCTTTTTGCCGTTCTCTGCGCTCTTGCGACATGGATTTTTTATATCACGAGTGGAGACGGGGCGCTTGCCTGGTCCCGGCAGCGATGAAACCTCAAACCACCACCCGAAGCGCCGACGGCAGCACGTCGATCGTCTGGCAGTCCAGCGTCAGCACCTCGCCATCCACCATCACATCCACCGGCCCGTCGAGTTGAAATTCAACGCGCCGAACCGCCCGGCGTTCCGCCAGCGGATGCCGCGTGTGCGTGCCATCATAAAGCGTCGCCAGATTCCGGATCAGCCCCAGTCGCCCAATCGGCCCCCACCGCACATACTCGATCAATCCGTCATCGGTAACCGCATCGGGCGCAATCATCATGGTGCCGCCCGTGAACTTGCTGTTGTTAAATGTCAGAAACAAGCAGGGCCGCGCATCAAATTCCTGCTGACCGTCGGTCCGCACCGGAAACGGCCGCCGATCAAGCCGTGCCAGACAAAGAAAAATGGACAGCAGATATCCGAACTGACCCAGCCCCTGAAACCGCCGATGCCGCAGCGTCGCCACGTCCGCCGTGAAACCCAAGCTCAGAAGATTCGTGTAGTAAATCGCTCCGTCTTTATGCGTCAGCCGCAAGACATCACAAGGCCGCGAACGCCGCGCCTCCAGACGCCTGCAGCGCGTGCTCCAAGCCGCTCTTGCTGGACGTCCCATCGACGAAATCCCGCAGAAAAGAATTGCCCGTGCCCAGAGGAAGAAATCCGAGGGTAGGAATTTGTCTCTTCTGCCGTCGCTTTCCGAACTCAGACGCCTGCAGGCGAATCGGGAAACAGACCATTGACGATCTCATAGGCGGTCCCGTCTCCGCCGACCGCCAGAAATTTACGATAGCCGCTCCCATAGGCGTCGCGCGCAATTCGAGTGGCTTCGCCAGACGCGCCAGTCTCCGCTGTCTCAAGCGCAATCCCCGCGGCCCGCAGGCGATCGAGCGCGGCATGGACGCGCTCGCCGCAACGCCCGCCGCCTGCCGCCGGATTGATAATGGCAAGAAAAGATTCGTTCACAAGTCGGGTCTCAGGTCTTAAGTCTTAGGGGCTTAGGGGTTGCATCATCTCTGGTGGCTTTGCTGCCTAAACTCTCCACGATTGCCGCCCGCGACGCACCCGCACCAATCTCTGCCGCTAATTCTCCGCGCTTGATCTTCAGCGAAGCCGTTCGCGGAAAATCTTTCTCCCACAACAGATAGCCGCCCACGCGCTTGAAGTCAGCCAGATCGCCGGTTTCGCGCCACGATGTCGGCGCGCAACGCATCGTCGAACTGCTGATTCTGCTCCAATCGCACCACCAGCACGAGCATCTCGTTTCCCAGCGTCTTCTGCGGCCATAAATAATTCGCCGCAAACACGCAGTATTCCTTCACCGGCAGACCATCAAACGTCGCTTCAATATCTTCGGGATAAATATTCTTCCCGCCCGCCGTGACAATCATGTTTTTCTTGCGTCCGACCAGATGCAGATGACCTCGCCCGTCGGCTCAAAACGCCCCTGATCGCCAGTCAGCAGCCAGCCTTCGACGATCGTCTGCGCTGTTTGTTCCGGATCGTCCAGATAATGCGACATCACCGCGCGGCTCCGCACCGCCACTTCGCCGATACCGTCGCCATCCGGGTTCAGCACGCGCACCTCTGTTCCCGGGAGCGGCTTGCCCACCGTATCGGCGCGAAATGGCTTCAGATCGTTGAGCGTCACCGCCGTGCAAGCTTCCGTCAGCCCGTATCCGCAAGTCACCGGAATTCCCAGATCGTAGAAGAACTGCAACGTCGAAGGATCCGTAAATGCTCCGCCAACGATCAACGCCAGCAACTCTCCGCCAAATGCTTTGTGGACTTGCGGCAGCAGCCGCCGGCTGAGCCCGACGCGTGGACGTCCCCGTGTCAACATTTTGTTCAGCCCGATCAATCGGTCCAGCATCCAGCGCTTCCGAGGTTTCAATTCGTCAAACTTGGCGCGCAATCCGCGTTCCAGGTTCTTCAGCACCATCGGCACCAGGCTCACATAAGTGATGCGATAGCGCACAAACGCATCGCGCACAAACTCCGGACGCAGCGTCCGCAAATGCACCACGCAAGCTCCGCAGACGAACGGCCCGATAAATCCCACCATGAAATCAATCGCGTGATTGGTCGGCAGAATGCTCAAATAGCGCACGCCCGGCCAAAATGGATACCACGCCGTCAGTGAAGCGCACTGCTCCAGATAACTATCGTGCGTGAGCACGCATCCCTTCGGACGCCCGCCCGTCCCCGACGAATACACGATGCAGGCTGTGTCTTCGCGCTGGCGCGGCACAAAGTCCGGCTCGCCCTTGCGCCGAAATTCTTCCCAGCGATAGGCGCCGCGCAAGTCGGCCCCCGCCGGGCGCCTCTGTCACCAACACGATCTGCGCTGTGAGGTTTGGAAACTCCAGCGACTTGCGTGATCGCCCGCCACAGGTAATATTCGATTATCAGAAACCGCGCCTTCGAATGCGCCAGCAGTTGCAGATGCTCGGTCGCGGTCAATTTGTAATCCAACGGAACCAGCACGCCGCCGCAGAAGAAAATCGAGTAAGCCGAAATCAGCCATTTCGATTGGTTTGTCATGATGATTGCCGCGCGGTCGCCCGGTTTGAAGTCGGCGTCCTGAAGAGCGCGGCAAAGTGGACGCGCCATTTCCTTAAAGTCAGAGTAAGTAAGCCGGACTTTTTCGCGGTCGCGATCGGCTTCAATCAGGCAGGTTTCGTTGGGCCAGCGCTCCAGCGCATCCTTGAGCGCTGCACCCAGGCTGGCATATTGGCGGAGATCAAGCATTCAATATCGTTATCTCACTGTAGAGACGCGCAGAAAAGCGAGTTTACCAGAACGTAGCTGGAGGTTTGCCGTTGCACTTACAGCCGCGCTTGAATCCGATTCGCCAGCGTCCGGAAATCCGACACGCCCTGCAACTCATAATCCGGCAGCTCGATGCGGAAATGATGCTCCAGTCGCGTCAGCAAATCGAGCGCCTGCAGGCTGTCGATGCCCAACGTCTTGAAAAAATCATCGTCGGGAGTAAGCTTTTCCCGCGGCACTTTGAAATGCGAGGCCGCAAGATTCAATATCTCGTCGAGAGTGTGATCGAGCGTAGGCGCTGGCATAGACGTCGCGTCCTTCGATTGCAAATTACAAATCACCAATTACAAATTCACGGCAGGTACGGCTGCACTCCCTCATTCTCCACAAACTTCCGCAGCCCTTCTTCGACAGCTGGACGCGAATAAAGGTCGCAGAAAATATCAATCTCCCGCTTCAACTCTTCATACGGGATCGGCTTCACAAACTCCTTCGCCGCCGCCGCCGTCCGGCGGTCGAATTTTCCCACTTGGCTGGCCGTAGCGCGCGCCACCCGCAACGCCTCGCCTTCAGCGGCAATCTGGCTCACCAGCCCGATCTGCTGCGCCTTCATCACATTGAAGCTGCGCCCGGTAAGCAGCAGATCGCGCACCACCGCATTGCCCAGATCCCGCTTCAGACGCGGAATCCCGCCGAATCCTGGAATCAACCCCAGCCGCAGTTCCGGGAAACAAAATCGCGCCATGCGGTCCGCAATAATAATGTCGCAAACCAGCGCCAGTTCGAACCCGCCGCCGAACGTCACCCCATGCACCGCCGCAATCGTCGTCAGTGGCGCCGCATCGAGCGCGTTCATCACGGCGTGAATGCGCTCCAGAAATTCCCGCACCCCGCGCAGGGCTGCGCTTTTCTCCATCGTCTGCCCGCGCTGAAACAACTCGCGCAAATCCGCGCCCGCCGGAAAACCCCGCCTTCAAGCGTCGAATGGATAATCAGCGCCTGCGCTTCATTCGCCAGCTCCGGCAGAGCCGCCGCAAATTTCTCCAACTCCTCCAGCGTGAGCGACCCGATCTCGTTGCAAGGATCGCGATGCAGCGCCAGTTCAATCGCTCCATTCACGATCTGCCACGAAAGTGTCTGCCCTTTGAACTCGTTCATGCCGTCGTCGCCGTGGTTCATTCGAGGCCTTGGCTCTTCGAAGCTTCGTACATCGCGTCAATCTCGTTTCGAAATCGCTCCGCAATCAAGTCGCGCTTCAGCTTGCCGTTCGCCGTCAGCAGCCCGCTCTCGATGGTGAACGCTTCCTCCACCAGATGAAACGCCCGCACCTGTTTGTAATGCGGAAGGCCGGGATTCACCAGATCCAGCGCCGCCTGCGTCTTCCCGGCGCTCACTTCACCCGTGACCAGCGCCGCCAGATATCCGCGCCCGTTGCCCACCAGCACCACCTGAATCGCACCCGGCAACTCGTGCAAAATCTTCTCCTCAATCGGCTCCGGAGCAATGTTATGTCCCGACCCAAGAATGATCAGGTTCTTGATGCGGCCGACAATCTTCCAGTTTCCGTTCGCGTCCACTTCGCCTTGATCGCCAGTGTGAAACCAGCCGTCGCGCAACACCTTCGCCGTTTCCTCCGGACGACTCCAATATCCGGGAAAAATATTCGGCCCGCGCACCACGATCTCCGCGTTCTCCGCGATCTTCATCTCGACGCCCGAAATCGCCGGCCCCGCGCGCCCCGGAATCACCTGAGCGTCGGGATCGTCCATGGTGCAGATCGCCGTCGTCTCGGTCAGCCCGTACACTTGCAAAACGGGAATGCCCAGCATCATGAAAAATAGTTGCGTCTCGACGCTCAGCGGCGCCGAGCCGCAAATCAGCGCGCGCAGCTTGCCGCCGATCATCTTTTTTCGAATCGTCGGAAACACGAGCCGATTCGCCAGCCCCAGCCAGAACCCGTCCCCGGCGCGCGCTTTGCCCTCCTGCCGCCGCACCCACGCGCCTTTTGCCTTGGTGTAAACCTTCAGCGGAAATCCGCCCGTCTTCCAAAGCTGCTCGTCGACCGCTTTGCGCATGCGTTCGAGAAGCGCGGGAACATTCAGAAAATAATCCGGCGCCGCCAGCCGCATCTCGGCGGCAATTTTCCCCAGGTCCGTGTTCAGCGTCAGCTTGCTGCCGCGCAGCAGGCAGGTCAGCATCATGATCCACGAGCCCGCAAAGCAAAGCGGCAGGTAATGAAACACGGCGTCCTGCCCGGGGCGCTTCTTCATCAGCTGATCCAGCCGCCCTGACGTGCAGCCCGAGCATGTAGCCGACGTTGCCCGCGTTCAGCATCACACCCTTCGCCTCGCCGGACGTGCCCGAGGTGTAGATGATCGTCGCGACATCTTCTTCTTTAACTGCCAGCGCCGGATTCTCCACCGCCTCGCGCGCCGGCGTGAAAACATTTTCGAAGCAAAAATGCGGCGGCGCTTCAGGCCACGCCTCGACGATCGCATCGGCCAGCGACTTCTCGCCGCAGGCAATCACCGACGGCCAGCAATCCTTCATCATCGCGACCAGTTCGGCCGGCGCCTGCCGCGCATACAGCGGCACCACCGTCAAGCCCTCCGCCATGATGGCCAAATCCATCGCCACCCATTGCATCGAGTTATGCGCCAGCAGCGCGCACCGGTCGCCCTTCTTCAGCCGCAGCCGCCGCAGATAAGCCCGCGCCACCAGCACCTGAGCCAGCAACTGCCGCGCGGTAAGCGGAACCGCCTGCCCGTCGCGCATTTCCTGCAGCACGACGGCATCGCCGCTGCGCTCCAGGCTCGCAAAGATTTGGTCAAGAAAAGTCATCTATTGCTGAAATTGTCATTCTGAGCGATGCACGATGCGAATGCGCTTAGGATTCGCTTCTTGCACGTCTAACCGTACGCCGCCACCGAGGCTTCGCAGCCCCTCGCTCATCGGCGGCAGATAATCCTCCCAGCTCCACTCCCCGCGCCGCGTGGGAAACTCCGGATACCGCCGCTGCACTTCTTCTTCAAAATACACGCCCATGCGCGCCATCAATTTCAAATTCCGCACCACGGTGCGCGCGATCCCGTCGGCAATCCGCTCCCCGTCGCGATCCAGAATTTCGAGCGCCGCCAGGGTGCGCGCCTCCAGGTCCGGATCGTCCACATTCATCAGCAACTCCTGATGCCCGCGCTCGTTCATCAGATTGCGGATGCGCTCGTCCATCGTGATCCCCGCCGACGCCACCAGCGCCGGCATCGAAGTCACAATCCCGTGATAGCGCGAAGAAACCATCATGCGGCAAGCGCGCAGAATGCTGACCAGTTGATACATGTTGTAGTCGTCGGAGGTCAGCACCGGAACGCCGCCCAGCTTCTCCGAAATGCGCCGGCAAGGCCGGGCATCCATGCGCTCGGTCGCCGCCATGATCACGAAGACATTCTTCTTCTGCCGAAATGCACGCCACCGCCTTAGCAATCGAACTCAAATAATGTTCGTAGGCGCGATCCGCCGCCGGTCCGGCATTATGAAAGTAGGGCCCGCGATAATGGCTCTCTTTGTATGCGCCAGTCAGGCTGTGCAGCGCGGCTTTCGCCACCGACGCCTTCACCGGCCACTCAAACGGATTGATCGGACACACCACCAGCACCGGCGTCTTCCCATCCCATCCCACATCGCGCAGCGCTTTCTGGCCATACTCAGCGCCCAGCGGCTCAAATGTCCACGCCGTGTCCGTGCCCAATTCCGTCGGCACGCCCAGTTCGCGCAGAATTGTTCCGCGATTCGTCGTTGCGCGTGATCACCAGCGAATTCTTGCAATAGCGTCCGCACATCTTCGCGACCAGCGGATCCATGTGTCCCGCCTCGGCGCCGTAGCCGACCGACAACTTGTTCTCCGCCGCCGCAATGCCGAGCGACCCGATCATCATCGTCGCCAGCGCATTCGCGAATTTCGACTTGAACATCGAGCCTTCGCACGCCACCACGCCATGATGTTTCGGCACTTCATTCGCCAGAAACGGCGGAAAAATATCCGGCAGCCGCACCTGCGATGTGCCTTCGAAATATCCGCGCGACCGGTCAAAATTAAACGTCATCATGCTGAGGTCAACGTTCTCCGGCCCCAGAATCCGCCGGATCTGCCGCAGCATTTCTTCCACGCGCACATCGGATCCGGTATTGCGCGTCCCGTTGTAGCCCGCAAACAGCAGCTTCAGTTTCTCGCCCGGCTGCCACGGCTCGCGCTTGCCCATCATCCACTGAATTTTCTTGCCTTCGATGATGCCCGACACCCAGGCTTCCAGAACGAAGTCCATCATGCGGCGGACCCTCCCGCCTTCGTGCTCTCCGGCCAGGCTTGATACGGATATGCAAAATTGTGCTCGCGGCTGAACCGGAGCAGCGGAAAACTGTATTGCGAAAATGGCGCCGGCTTGCGCCCCATCTCCGTCGTGACCCGCGTGTTGTCGAACACCGTGTTCCATGTCAGATACGGCAGGAAGACCTTCATCAGCGCCGCTCCGTGACCCACCGGCCCTTTGCGATTGGCCAGCGTGTTGACGATGGAGCCGAATGGCTTTTCCAGGATCGGCAAGAACAGCGGCCCGCGCTTGTTCTGCTCCGCCGCCAGCGCCCTCGGTCAATTCCTGAAATGTCTGCGAATCGTTGCCCGAAGAAAGATGATAGGTATCGTGCTCGGGATTCGCTTTCATGTGCAGAGTCGAAATCGCGTCCGCCACGAAATCCACATTCACAATGTCGATCTTGTCATGCGGACGAAACGGCAGCACCGGCAATCCCGCCAGAAACACGAACGACCGCACCATGTCGAACTGCGTCGTCTGCGGATAGCGGCTGTCTCCCAAGCACAATGCTCGGGCGGAAAATCGTCAGCGGCACATCCGGCAGCAACTCGCGCACCATGTGCTCGCAGAATTTCTTGGTCCGCGCATACGGATCGTAATCCGAGCGCTCCCACTCAATCGACCGGTCCTCCAGCACCACTTCATGGCTGCGCTTCCCCGCGACTGCCACCGTGCTGACATTCGAAAACCGCCGCAGCCCGTGATAGTACTGCGATTGCCGCGCCAGTTGCACCACTTCGAGCGTCCCGCGCAGATTCACATTCAAGCAACTCTTTTCCGACTTCCGATTCAGCGAGGCCGCGCAATGAATCACCGAATCGGTGGTGTGCACAAGCCGGTCGTAATCGCTCGGATCCAGCCCGAACTGCGGCGAGGTAAGATCGCCGCGAAAAATCCGTATCTTCGCCTGCAAGTATTCGTAGAATTTCGGAAACGGCAAATGCAATTGCAAGGCCTGCCAAAGGCGCAACTCGGCGTCCCGCGGATCGCGGCCGCGCACCAGCAGATTCAAGGTCGCGTCATGCTGCTCCAGCAGATTCGCGGCGACATGCGCGCCGATGTAGCCGGTCCCACCGGTCAGGAATATCGCCACGTTGCTCCGTTCGTTCCCGTCTTCACCGCATCGCCATTTTCAGTGCGTCGGCGCTGCAGTTTCGCTCGCGCGGCCGGCATCTGCAGCACGCGCGGCGCGCGCGCTTCCAGCGGCCGCCCTTCAATCAGCGGATACGTCCACCGCCGCAATGCGGGAATATGAATGTCGATCCAATACTCCCACCAGTCGAGGCCCGCCGTGTCATATCCGAAAATTTCTCGTTCTTCCGGCGTCAGCGCCTGCGACAGCTTCTCCACATTATCGGCGACAAAATCGTGCTCGTTGTGCAGAATAAACGGCTCGAACAGCCCCACCAGTTTTTCCACGCGCTCCAGGTTGCGTTCGGTCTTCGCCAGCGGCTTCTTCATCGCCGATGGCAGCGGAGACATCACCCGCTGAATCGACTGGATAATCATCTTCTGCGCCGGCGCCGACATGCGGTTATAGCGCTCTTTCGAAACCGGAATCGCATCCATCCGCAGCCGCAGCCAGTACTCCAGGCCTTCCTGCGCGCGATAGTGACGCCGATGGCCGAGCGAAGTCAGCTCGATCGACCGCCCCATGTCGCAGGGATTCGTGACCGAAGTCGCCAGCTGATACAGCGGATCGTGCCGCCGCTCCACCAGCGCCGCGCCAATCAGCGTCATGCCCGGCGCACACCGCGTCCACGGGAATAATGTCCAGCCGCTTGCGTTCGTTCGAAGGCAATTGCCGGAACGCCGTCCCCAGCAGATACGAAAGCGACGCCGAAGTATTGATGCCCTCATTCCATCCGCGAAATGGCTTCGCCACCGAAGTCTCGACAATCGCCGGACGCACGATCGCAATCGGCAGCCCCGCGCCGATATTTCGCAATCAGCGATTCCGCCAGGCTCTTGGTGAAGGTGTAAGTATTCGGCCAGCCCAACTCCTGCGCGCGCCGCGTAGCTTCTTCCGTCAGATAATTTTTCAGCCACCGCACTCGATTCTTGCGGATCTGATTTTCCAGCGC
Source organism: uncultured Acidobacteriaceae bacterium (assembly GCA_963826845.1). GTDB lineage: Bacteria > Acidobacteriota > Terriglobia > Terriglobales > Acidobacteriaceae > Acidiflorens. Next base: position 82,497 of record CAWGYS010000009.1, on the reverse strand, counting down.
CTGCCCGCTCAGGCCTTTTGCCGCGTGCTCTTTCCCCAGCGCCTGCTGTCTTGAGTTCTTCGGTGACCTCCGGCCCTTCCGCGCGCGCCTCCGCCGACTCCACCAGTTCATGCAGGCGATGCCACTCTTTTTCCGCAGTCAAAGTTCTTTACATGTGCGCGGCGTGTAATTCGAGCGCACCCGCTCGCTCACGCGCCCATCGCGCTGTCCCGCCACATAGCAAGTCGAAAGATGCAGCAACGCCGCGTGATCCGACCCGCGAATGAATTCGATCAGGTGATACGTCGAATCCACATTCACCGCCAGCGCGTCGCGCAGATCGGGATTGAAATCCGTCAGCCCGGAGCTGTTGATGATCAGATCGAGATCCTTGCCGCAGCCGCGCCGCAGTTTCGGGGTCCAGCCCCAATCCGGGCTGCGAAACATCGCCCTCCACTACTTCAATCTTCTCCGCCAGCAGTGCGCCCAGCCGGTCGCCGTATTTTTCAAACAACGGATCGAAAACCGGCGATCCTTCGATCATCTTTTCGAAGCGCTTCTGCGCCGGACTCGACTTCTGCCGCCGGATCAACAGATAAAGTTTTCCGATCTCCGGCAGATCCATCAGGGTATTCGCCAGCCACACTTTGCCGATAAATCCGGTGACGCCGATCAGCATCACGCGCTTTCCGCCCAGCGCCTTGCGCACCGAAAACGGCGCCGGATGCCGCTTTTCGTCGAAATATACAATCGGACGAACCCGCGGCGCCTCCACCCGCACCGCCGGCACAATCGCCGAAGCCAGCGCCTTCGGACCGCGCAACCCCAGCGCCCGCACCCAGCGCGCCGGACTCTGCTGCCCGTCCGGCCCCGCTTCGCGAATCCGCGCAAACAATCCCCGCGGGCGGATCACCGGACTCAGCAGCCGCCCCGTCGCCACTCCATCGCGGAAGTCGAGGCGGTTCGCAATAATCCACCGCACCCCCAGATGCCGCGCCAGCGGCCGCATCACATGCTCCAACCCCTGGCTCACCAGCACCACGTCCACGCCGGTCGCCTGCAACGCCTTCAGCTGCCGCACTCCTTCTTCTTTAAGCAGCGGCTTCAGCTTGTATTCGAATTCTTCTTCGCCCAGCAGATCGAGCCGGTCGCGAGTAATTCCGCGCAGCACCGCATGCACGATTCGAGTCGCGGCCACGCGGTTCGCCGCATACAAAAATGGCCGCAGCAACGCCATCAAAAGCACCAGGCTGCGCCGCGCCGCCCGCGCGATAAACGTCTGGCTGTTCCAGGTAAAGAAGGCGATGGGACGAACCGTGGTCAGCTCCAGCAGGCTTCCCTCCACCCGCCAGTAAACCGGCGACGAAGGTCGTGAACGGCCGGAGGACGAGGCGTTGGAGTCAGTCGCCTCCCGGGTAGGCTCCGCTTCGAGATGATTCAGAGGTTCCACGATTCGATATCCGGCGCCGGCACAGCATCATTACGAGGCAAGTCCGGAACCATCCATTTTAACCTCTACACCATAAAGGATGAACAATAACCCTGGCGGGTGTGACGCGGACACCCCTGTCGGCGACTTCGCGGCCAGAGCGCTACCGCAGAGGACATCGTAGACCGAGATTCAAACAGCTCGATGTTTGCCATAGGCTTGTGCGCGCATCGGGGTAGCAGTTTGGCAATTGTACTTACTTGACCATTCAAGTAATATGTGGTCCAATCTCCAAAGTCATGACGCGTCCCACTTCCACGACCCGCGACCGCATCATCCTCGCCGCGGTCGAACTCTTCTACTCTCAGGGGTATGAGGCCACCGGCATGGCCCAGATACTCAAGAAATCGCGCGCTAACAGCGGCAGTTTTTATTTTTTCTTTAAGAGCAAAGAGCAACTGCTCGACGCCGTTCTCGACTGGTACCTGGCGAATCTCGAGCCGATCATTCTCCGGCCCGTCCACGCCGCCACCGAGGATCCAATCGAGCGCATCTTTGTTCTGCTCGACGGCTACCGCCAGAAAATCCTGATGACCAACTTCACCTTCACCTGCCCTATCGGACGCCTTGCCCTCGAAATCGACCCGGCGCGCCGACAAATTCACAACAAGATTGCCGGCCAACTTTGACGGCTGGACGGCTGCCGTCCGCCAATGCTTCCACGATGCCGCCGAATCGCTTCCCTACCGGCACCGACTTCGATCAACTCGCGCAATTCGTTCTCACCGTGATGGAGGGCGGCGTCATGCAGGCCCGCGCCCACCGCAGCATCGTCCCGTTCGACAGTTCAGTTGAACAACTAAGGCATCATCTCAAACACCTACAGGAACAAACCGGCAAGAAAATGAAATCAAATAAACTTCCAGGAGAACAACCGTGAAACTTTCCGTCAGCATCCTTTACCTGGCTCTATCCGCCGCACTCTTGGCACAAACTGCAACTGGCGCCGCGAAGAACGCCGCAACCAGCGCTAGTTCCACCAAAGTCGCCGACCTGCATTTTCTTGGCGGACATTGGGAGGGCCACGTTGACAAAACCAGAATCGAGCAGACCTGCTCCATTTCCGATCCGACCGTCATGGTCTGCATGTTTCAACTCATGGGTGAAAAGGGCACCCAAATGATCGAGTTCTATACTCTCAGGGACACCCCAGATGGTGTTGAGGAAAGAATTCGTTTCTATTCTCCCGACCTCAAGGCCGACTCCGGCGACGGCGTGACCATGAACCTTGTCAGCAGCTCCCCGACAACGCTGGTTTTCGAGAATCCCACCGGCACTTATCCGAAGCGCAGCACGCTCACCCACACGACGGACGACCAATTCCACTCTCACATCGAACTGATTGATGGGCAAGGCAAGTCCAGCACCATCGACGCAGATTGGAAGAAAACGAAGTGACTGCCAGGAATCCCACTCATCACGCGGTTGCGCAGGATCACGCTGAGTGGGCCTTCGCCATTGGTGATAGCCGGAGTCGGCCTTACTACTAGCTCGTGAGCCACCCCACCACCGCTGCCGCAACAATCAGCGATGCCGAGCTCACGCGAAACCGAAGCAGCGCAATCAAGCTCATACAGAAAACGATGAGCGTCATACGGTCCGCGATCGATGCCTTCCCGAGTTGCCAGGCCACCACTGCCATCAAGGCGAGCGATCCTGCGACCACTCCATCGAGCGCAGCCGCCGCTATCGGCGATCGTCGCAGACGCGGAATCAGCGGCCCGCTCACCGGCCACCAGCACAAAGCCCGGCAGAAAGATTCCGACCGTCGCCAACATGGCGCCCGGCCATCCCGCCACGACGTAACCGATAAACGTCGCCGTCGTAAACAGCGGACCGGGCGTAAACTGTCCCACCGCGACCGCGTCAATCAGTTGCTTATCGGTCAGCCAGTGCAGACGCTGCACGAATTCCGTCTGCAGAAACGCCAGCAAGACATATCCGCTGCCAAAGACGACCGAGCCGATTTTCAGAAACGACAAGAACAACCGCAGCAGACCTACCGGAAACGCCGCAGCTATACCCGCCCCAGCGATCACCCCGGCGACAATTTTCGGAAAGCCGATCGCTTTCTGAAACCCAATTGCTCCCAGCAGACGATTCTTTAAGACAGACGCCATCGCCGATACCAGCCCGGCAAACGCCAGCACCAGAACTGGACTCACTCCCAGAAAACTGAGGGCCGCCGCCAGCAGCGCGATCACAGCCAGTAGCGGCGTCCTTATTCCCGTGCGTCCCAGCTTGCCCAGCGCCTGGATCACAATCGCGACGACAGCTGGCTTGATCGCTGATAGGACGCCTTCGACCCGGGGCAGCGAGCCAAAGCGCACGTAGGCCCATGCAATCACCGACACAATCGCCGCCGCCGGAACAATGAAACAGCAGCCGGCCACAATCAATCCGAGCCAGCCACGTTTAAACTGTCCCACAAAAATTGCGACTTCGGTCGAACTCGGCCCGGGAATCACATTCGCGGTGGCCAGCCGGTCCAGGAATTCGGCATGCGTAATCCACCGTCGTCGCCGCACGAATTCTTCTTCCATCATCGCCAGATGTGCCGCCGGGCCGCCAAACGCAATCGTGCCCAGCTTCAGAAACACGAGCGCGATTTCCCCGAGTGAAGCCTCCCGGATTCCCGACGATTCATTCATAGGCGTGTGGGCGTGGACGCGAGCATTAGAGATTACCGCAAGTTCGGCCAACCAAGAATTGGTAGGATGATTCGTGCGCGAGTGGCGCGCAGGAGCGAGGATCCGCAAACGTGAATATGCTGACCCTATTTGGATTGTTCGCGGTGACCGCGATGTTGGTCACCTACGCACTGGAGAGCCGCAGCACGTGGTTCATCCTGGCGTTCGCCGCCGCCTGCGCCCTTGGCTCAGTTTATGGCTTCCTGCAAGGCGCGTGGCCCTTTGGGGTAGTGGAGGCCATCTGGTCGGTCGTGGCCGTACGCCGCTGGTATTACGCGAGGAAGTGACGTTACCTCAGAGTTTATTCAGCCCGTCGAGCGCCGCTACCTTATAAGCCTCGGCCAGGGTCGGGTAGTTGAATACCGTGTCGCGAAAATATTCGATGGTCGCTCCCATCGCCAGCACCGCTTGTCCAATGTGCACGATCTCCGCCGCGCGGTCGCCAATAATGTGGACGCCTAACAATTTCAACGACTCCGGATCAAACAAAATCTTCAGCAGCCCTTGATCGTCGCCCAGCATCTGCCCTTTCGCCAGCTCCGAGTAGCGCGCCAGGCCGCTCTCGTACGGAGTCTTGTGGCGTGTCAACTCTTCCTCGGTGGAGCCGACCATGGAAATTTCTGGAATGGTGTAGATACCATACGGAATCAGATTCGGCAGCATCCGGCTGGGCTTGCCGAACATGTGGCATCCGGCCAGCCGCCCCTGCTCCATTGAAGTGCTGGCCAGCGCCGGAAAACCGATCACATCGCCGGCCGCATAAATGTGCGGCACGGAGGTCTGGAAATTTTCGTTGACCGCCAGCTTGCCGCGCCCGTCCGGCTCCAGACCCGCCGCCTCGATCTTCAGCCGGTCGCTGTTGGCTTGCCTACCGATCGTGTACAGCAGCGCTTGTCCGCGTACTTTCTTGCCGCTCTCCAGCGTGGCAAAGACCTTGTCGCGCTCTTCGTCGAAACCAACTGACACTACTTTCTCTCCGAGACGGAAAACGGTGCCCAACTGCCGCAACTGGAAGCACAGGCTCTCGATAATCTCGCGATCGACAAAATCCAGCAGCGTCGGACGCTGGTCGAGCAACGTCACCTTCACTCCGAGCGCCGCGAACATGGACGCATATTCCAGCCCGATAATCCCGGCACCCACCACAATCAATTCCCGTGGTATTTCTTCCAGGCAATGGACCTGGTCCGAATCGAAGATGCGCTTCCCATCCACCGGAATCCCGTCAATGTGCGACGGGCGCGTGCCGCATGCGATCAGAATCTTCTCACCCCGGACCTGTTGCACTCCGTCTTCGCTGACGATCTCGATCGTATGCGGATCGGCAAAGTGCGCGTCACCTTCGAGCGCGGTGACGTAGTTGCGCCGCAGTTGCGCCTTGATTACGTCGACTTCCTTCGTCATCACCGACGTCGCCCGCAATACCAGGTCCGACATCATGATCCGGTCTTTCACCACATAACCGCGGCCGTAGAAGGACCGCTGCCGCAATCCACTCAGGTAGAGCACTGCCTCGCGCAGCACCTTGCTGGGAATCGTCCCGGTATGGACACAAACTCCTCCCATGGTGAGGCGCCGGTCGATGATCGCAACCTTCTTGCGCATTTTCGCGGCGCAAATCGCGCCCTTTTGTCCAGCCGGACCGCTCCCGATCACCACCAGATCGTATTCGTTAGCCTGCATAAGTGCTCGTGCAACCGCAGCAAGAAATTACCATTTCCTAAATCCGCAGGGAAGTTATCTTTGGTATCGAATGCAAAATTAAGAGTTCTTTAACAATGAGCAACCGGGGAGGTGAGTCGTCACTTCACGCAGTACGAAACGATCGTTCGTCCAGAAGGTCCACGCGTTTTCTCGAGTTCCGCCAGCAGCGTCGCTTCCAGGTCGTCCGGATCAACCACCATCTCGCAGGCGGCGATCTGTTCATCGCTCGCGCCGTGATAACAGAGTTCGCAAACGCCCAGCCCGCCCTCGGTTCGCACCGGAGGGCCGAACGTCCGGCACGTCATCGGACGAGCATCGTAAAGCTCGCACAATCCTGTCTCCGGATCTAGCACCGGACAGACTTCTTCGTTCGCGAACTCGGCGAAGCGCTCGTCTGCCTCCGGGCCTTCGTCCAATGCGCCCGTTCTCGGATTGCCCGGAAACTGTGCCAACAGCCGCCGTACCGAATCTCGCGCCCGCGAACGAATCCGCTGCGCACGCTGAGGATCTGTCTTTTCAAGCTTGTCGAGTCCCTGCTGCAGGCGCACTGCGTCGAGTTGATGAATGGCAAACACCCCTACGCAGCACTGCGTGCATCCTGGACGACAGGCCATCCACTCGCCGCTGCGCCGCGTTGTGTCGGCTAAAGCAGCATCCACGATCTGGATGAGCGCACCATCCGCAACCGGTAATCGACGCGAAGACATTTCGCAAGCATACCGCACCGCCGAATGGGCACGGAGGGTCTAACATCACGAACAGGGATGGAGCGGCAACCCGGAAAAGAGATGGATAATGACCGGAATTGCCCTCCGCACAGCAGAGGTGCAACAACAAAGGAGAGGATCGGCCCGATCCAGGAAGTCTTTAGCGACTGGGTCGAAGGCGATTAGTAACGGTTACTAGAGTCGACTTCATAAACCTCTAGAAAGAGAATTTTGCGCCCAACTGAACCAGCCGCGGCGCCTGGGCGCTGATTACGTTTCCGAAGGTTGAACTGTCGATATTGCCGTCAACCGATTGCGGTCCGAAGAATTGGGCGTGGTTGAAAACATTGAAACTCTCCAGCCGAAACTGCAAGGATTTCGACTCGGTCAGGCGCACGTTCTTCAGGAGTCCCATCTGGAAATTCGCCATCCCCGGTCCGTAGAAAAAGCGTCGTCTCGCCGTGCCGGGCGTGCCCAGAATGTTCTCGCTGAATTGCGAGGTGTTGAAGTACGGGCGCTGATTACGAGGATTGTGATTCAGGCCGAGAGAACCTCCCCCGTAGTCCGGTTCATCAACTCCAAAATTGTTGATGCCGTTCGGTTCGGACCCGAGTAGAGAATTGTCGCCGTAATTAATCAGAGTCACGGGCAGACCTGAGGTGAACTGGGTAATTCCGGAAAGCTCCCAGCCGTTGGTCCAGCCGTTCGAAACGTGGAAGATTTTCTCGAACGGAAGTTGGTAGCTGTAGCTGACGACAAAGTTATTTTTCACATCAAACGAGGACAGCCCTTTGCTCAGTGAGGGATTGAGCGGATTGACCGCTTCCCCAACGTTCGAAGATTGGTCTTGCGACTTGCTGTAGGTGTATCCGGCGAGCACATCCAGACGCCGGCTGTGGTGGCGCAAGGTGACTTGCAAGGAGTTGTAATTGGAATTTCCGATGGTGGTCTGGTTGGCGTTGCTGCCGAAATTGGAGCCCAGCGGTCCGCGCGTGCCGTTGTACACCGTGCCTGTTGAGGTGACGTACATCGTGTCTTCGCCGAAGGGGCCGCATGGAGTTTGTCCGGGCGCGAGGTTGGCGGGATTGCTGAGAGTCAGGCACAACGCCGGGTTGCCGGGGTTAGCTTCCTCGAGCACCAAGAGCCGATGTCCCTGGTTGCCGACATAGCTCACACTGAGTACGGTGTTGGCTCCGATGCCGCGCTCCAACGAGAGCATGTATTCCTCGGTGTAGGGAATACGATTGGTGGTGGAATAGTTTGGCAAGCCCGTGATCGGCTCGAACTGCGACCAATCGACGTTGGGATCGGGGTGGCTGGCGCTCGTGTTCAGTGGAGCGAGTGTCACCGGGAAATACTGGCCGAGATTCTGACCGTTCGATGCCGTGATAAAGGGCGTCGAGAACAAAGGCGGCGCTGGACTTGTATAAGTCGTGCCGTAAGGCGCGTTGGCGCTCATCACGCCGATCGAGAGGGCTTCGATTGCGGTGTAGAAAATCCCGTAGCTCGCCCGGATGCTGGTCTTGCCGGCGCCGCCCAGTATTTTCGCTAGCAAGCCATCGCCTGAAGCGCTGGGCGAATAAGCCAAACCGACGCGCGGGGCGAAATCGTGATTTCCCGGAGGCGCCAGTGTTCGCGACACTCCTGGATCGGTGGGATAGAGGATGCCGGCAGGCGCTCCTGGAAACACGACCGACTGCTGCCCCGGAACAAAGGTTGCGATCTGATTGTACTTCTCGTACCAGGGCTCGATCCGATCCCAGCGCAGGCCGTAATTCAGCGTGAGGTTGTGCCTCACCCGCCAGCTATCCTGCGCGTAAATGCCCACATATTTGTTGCGGCCGTAAAAGGGTTGCAGCTGGCTCTGGTTGTATTGGCTGGGCACCCCCAGCAGGAAATCCGCGAAGTCAGAACCTGTCTCCGTCCCAAAAAACAGGAAGCTGCCATTGAACTGCGCGATCGCATTGACGTTGACCTGATCGTAATGGAACTCGCCGCCGAATTTGAGAGTGTGGGTTCCGATCACTTTGGAAAAATTGTCGAGCCATTGGAAGGTGTTCTCAACCTGCGTCAGTTCATTCGTATTGGTCCCGATCGTGTAGCTGTTAAACCCGACACTCTCCACTCCTTCGGTGCTCGGAGACAGCGCGCACAATTCCCGGAGTTCCCTGCCCTACCTCGAATCCCTGGGACGCCAGACTGACGCCGACTCCTCCGATTGGCTGGCCGAGGTCGTTGGAGTTGCGCAGATAGCTGAAGCGGAACTCATTGACGGCGGACGGGCTGAGCGTTTTCGTGTCGCCCAGAGCAAGCAATTGCGCCCGCCCCGTATACAGAGCGTTGAAACCCGGAACGTTCGCTCCGCCTTGAGCAATCGGGTAGGGATTGTTTTGTGACCAGTCGTCGAGAAAGTAGTAGGCGGACAGCATACCCCAGCGGGTGTTGGCGTCGACACGGTAGGCGCCTTTGTCGTCGCGCAAGATCGTGTTGTAAGCGGAGCTGGAGAATGTGCCGTTCGCGTTGTTGGGTGCGGGAATATATTTCAACAGATTGGTTGCGGGCGCGGACCATGCAGCTCTGCGGGATCACGGCTCCCGGAAGAACACAGGGATTGAGGCCGCTTTTGGTGCATCCCGGCGTGTAGTAATTCTCCCCAGCCGAGACTGTATAACCCAGCTTCGTCGAAAGCAGTCCCGCCCAATAGGTCCCGCTCACGGTGGTGGGCACCGGGTTTCCGCTGGCGTCTACGGTCATGAACGAATTCGCCATGTCGATCAGATTGCCGGTCTGGTCCTGGGCGGAGGGAACGGGAATCTGCCCCGTGTCAAATCCCTGCGTCGATCGCGTCCCCTGATAATCGCCGAAAAAGAAAATGCTGTTCTTTCGGATCGGGCCGCCGAACGTTCCGCCGAACTGGTTCTGATTGAATGCACCGCGCGTGGGAGAAAAGTAGTTACGGGCATCGAAATTCGTGTTGCGCAAGAACTCGAACCCGGTGCCATGAAATCCATTGGTGCCCGATTTCGTGACCACATTGATCTGGCCGCCGCTGAACTCGCCGTATTCCGCGTCAAAGTTGTTGGTGATGATTCGGAATTCACTAATGGCATCGAGGTTGGGAACAATCGCGGCCCCCATGTTCACGTCCTCTTCCACGTCGCTCCCGTTGACGATAAAGCTGTTGGCAAATTCCCGTTGGCCATTGATCGAGATGGTGCCGGGGTTCAAATCTCCGGAGGGAGAGAGCGCACTTGCACCGACGTCCTGCACGGTATCGGAGGTGATGGTCGTGACGGGCGCGACTCCGGCCTGAAGGGAGAGCAACTCCGTAAAACTGCGTCCGTTCAGGGGAACCGCAGTCATCCTCGCGCCGCTGATCACCTCACCCATCTGCGTGCTCGTGGTTTCGACCTGGAGCTGGTCCTCCACTACCGTAATCGCGTCGGACGTCGCGCCCACATTGAGAACTGCGTCCACCGTCACGGCGCTGTTCGCATCGATAGTGACGCCGGTTCGGCGGTAGGGCTTGAAGCCGTTCTTTTCGATCGCGATGTCGTAGCGCCCAACGTTGAGTTGAGGAAAAGAGTAGAAGCCGCTCCCGTTCGTCGTAAGCGTCGCATGAACTCCGGTATCGATGTTGGTTGCGGTCACGTTTGCGTTCGAAACCACCGCTCCGCTGGCATCCTTCACCGTGCCGGAGACACTCCCCCCGATTCCCGCCCACGAATTGATGGCAATGAGCATGAAGAGCGCAAGGCTCCAGCCGGCCGGCCCGAAAGCGCGTCTGAGATTAGTCCACTGCTTCATTCTTGAACCCGGCTCCAATATGTGCACGATTTGCCCCGTTTCCCTTATGAATTAGTTGCGACTGAGTCGCATGTAGATTAGAAAAAATAAATGCCTAATTTGAGCTTTTTCGGCACCGCCGGCAAACTCCGCCCACTTCGAGCCGCACTACTCGGATCTGAAAACCGCTTTGCGCCGCCATCTCCGCCTTCAGTTTCTCGAACGAAGAACTCACGTATTCCATGATCGCGCCACACCGGAAACAAGCCATGTGGCAATGATCGCGACTCGTCTTGGCCTCGTAATAGTGCTTCTCGCCCTGGATGTGCATCAGGTCCAGTTCGTCGATCAACCCGTGGCCTTTGAGCAACGCGATCGTTCGATAGACTGTGGCGCGATCGATTTCTGCATCACGCTTCCTGGCCATCTCCAACAGCCCAGCGGCATCAAGGTGGCGGGGCGAATCCTGAATGATGCTTACCAGCAGGCGCCGTTGCGCGGTAATCCGCACTCCTCGCGCCGCCAGTTGTTTCATCAGCGAGGGACGCGTAATCGCGGTGTCGTTGTTCGATCTCCCTAATTGCGACTCAGTCGCAACTACTGCGGTAGCTCGCATCGCGTTTCCCTTCTCTTGATTTTGCAACTAAGCGTTCGGTTTGAAGCTACGCGGAAACTGTATTCAACTTCATTCGCCTTGCGCTGTCAACACCCGCTTCCCGAATTCGGCCTGAGTCGAGTTGAACTGCGGTAAATCGCCGTCGAACGGCAAAAGCTCCGCCTGGCTGGAGTTTTCGCCGGCGCCACGCTGAACATTCTGGGGACAAACAGAAAGGCCGCTCTTTCGAGCGGCCTCTGAGAACTGAGCATTGAGTACTAGGAAGCCTAGGACCTAATCTCCCGCAACCGGCTCGCCCACCGGCGCACTCGTCTTCGCGCCGCCGTTGTTATTGGCCGGAGCGATTGCGGCTGTGATCGCGCCTAGCGGAATGAATCCGCCTTCATTCGACGTTGCCGGCTTCTCTTTCAGCACCACTTCGCGATAAAGCTGCGCCATGCGCGCGTCGTAGGCCGCGTCGTTCTTGACTTTGTTGTCGGTGGCCTTGGTGTCGCGGGCACGTTTCTTCTCTTCGCGGGCCGTCTTGGCGATGCCCAGCTTGTCGAGATCGTGCTGCACTTCGTTGGTGACGATCTCTTCCCGAAGGTAGAGCGCGTGCTCCTTGTCTTCCATGTTGACTTTCTTGCCGCCGGCGAAGATCTCGTGGCGTCCATGCTCTTCATACCACTTGGTAAGCGTGGAAGTCATGTGCATCTTCTCGATAATGTTGCGCCAGCCGACGCCTGTGTTGTAAGCGCAGAAGCTGATCTCGCCTTCCTGCGTGGCGTAAGGAATGATGCACTGCTCGGTGCGCCGGAAATCGTAGTTAAACAGATCCTGGAACCACATCCCGGCGATGAACAGGAAATTCCACCGGTCCTGGCGCCGCTTCATGACATCGTCAATCGTTCGATCTGGGCCAACTTTGCCATAGTTCTTGCCGGTAGCATTGAAGTTCTTATCGAACTTCCTGAGCAGGTCCATCATCTTGAAGTGTGTCGGCGACTGGAACGGGTCGTAGTTCTTCATCAGGCAAAGCGCCATGCCGAAGGCCGTCCAGAATTTCGAACGGGCCGCATCGTTGACCTTGGCAATGTCTTTTGCGAGCTGATCGCCTTTAAGGAAAGCCGTAACGGGCACAGCTTCCTTGGTCTCCTTATCGATCATCATCGCCATCCCGGTTCCGCAGTTGGGATGGCATCCGCAGGAAAGTTGGCCCCAGTCGTTGTTCGTATCCTGGGAGTGCAGGACATCGGCCCAGTCCGAGAAGGTGCTCATGAAGCTGATGGGGAACCAATCGCGCGTGGGTTCGCCGAAGCCGGTTTGATTTTTTACGTCGTGGGCGAGATGCGCCAGTGTGTAGCGCTGCGCTGTGCGGCGATCGTCGGTGATGGCCTCGTCGCGTCCGGTGAATGAAACCGGCTGAAAACTGAGGAAGCCGATCTTCTTCGGATTGTCGAGCGCGAACTGAATGATGCGTCCTACCTGCTCGTTGTTGATGCCGTTGATGATGGTCACTACGGGAACGATTTCGCAGCCGGCGCGATGCAGATTGTCGATCGCCTTCAGCTTCACGTCGAACAGATTGCCCACGGCGCGGTGATCGTTAGCGGCGTTGCCGATTCCGTCAAACTGCAGGTAGGCGTAACGCATTCCGGCTTCGACTGCCTGCTGGCAGAATTCAAAACTCTTGGCGAACTCGATGCCGTTGGTTGCGGCCTGCACGCTGTTGTATCCGACTTTGCGGGCGTAACGCACCGCATCGAGGAAGTACGGCGAAAGCGTAGGCTCGCCGCCGGAGAACTGCACCGACATTTGGCGGCGCGGCTTGATGGTGATGGCGTTGTCGAGCACGGTCTTGATTTCTTCCCACGTCAGTTCGTGGACGTAGCCAACCTGGTTGGCGTCCATGAAGCAGGGATCGCACATCATGTTGCAGCGGTTCGTAAGGTCAACCGTCAGCACCGAGCCGCGTCCATACTTCACGGTAGACGAACCGTGGTGATGAAGCTTCTCGTCGTTGTGGGCCTTGATGTCGCGGCCAGGGAAAACGTCTTCGAGGTGCTGCGAGAATGCGGTGTCGATCGACATCAGGTCTTCGAAGTGACCGTGCTTGACACAGTCTTTGACCATCCAGATTTTGCCGTCACGTTCGACGATCTGGGCCTTGATCTCGCCAACTTTTTCGTCCATCAGGACGTCGACGGGAAGGTGACCGTCGAGAATCTGTTGTCGAATTTCAGGCACGCACTTGGGACAGAGCGAATCGGTCGAGCGCGGCCAGCCGAGTGGCGGCTTCGACTTTTCCCAGGACTTGAGCAGAGGCTTATCGGACCACTTCGGGGTCGGAGATGCATTCGGAGCAACCCGGTTGAGGCGTTCGAACACCGCCCATACTCCCGTGGCGGCCACCGTCACCGCTTTCTCGACGTACTTGATCGGCTTATGCATTCTGCTCTCGCTTTCCTGATTCCTGGACTTAACTTCTACGACTTAACTGCAACGACCCAATTAGAACTGTCCCTGCGGTCCCGCGAACGGGAACCTGTGCAAAAACTTATCCACGAAGAAACCTACCAACAGTCATACCAGAAGTTTCGATGCGTGGAGTTGGTCAGATTGATGCTATTGAATCTGTGACGTTTAGGCACGCAGAACCCAATGAAGGGGAGAAAATCGGGGTTAAGCGGGGATTTCGGGCATTTTATGGTTGTAAGTTATTGAAAATGCAGGGGCAGCTTCTCAGTTCCCACAGCTACTTTTCGCTCGTTTCTAGCAGCGGATCTGCCGCCGCCTCGGCCTCAAGTTTTAGATCGGACATGTCCAACTGAAGGTTACCGGGATTGGTAGCGTAAGCCAGTCCGGTTTCCATGTCGAGGACGCCGGCCCGGATCAGCCTTTCGATGTCGCCGTCAAAACTCTGCATGCCCTCCTGTTCGCCGACTCGCATGGCATCGAGCAAACTCTTCCCATCGGTCTCGCCTTTTTCCACATACTCGCGCGTGCGCAGCGTGGACTTCAGGATTTCGATCACCGCTACGCGCCCGGCTCCATCCTTACGAGGAACCAGCCGCTGCGAAATGATGTAGCGAAAGCTCTTCGCCAGCCGGTTGCGTAGGGTGTGCTGTTCAGACATGGGGAAAGCTCCCACGATTCTCTCGACCGTCTTCGAAGCATCAATAGTGTGCAGCGTGGAAAGGACGAGGTGACCGGTTTCGGCCGCCTCCATCGCAATTTCTATGGTTTCCTTGTCGCGCATTTCGCCCACCAGAATTACCTTGGGAGCCTGGCGCAGTGCCGCCCTCAGCGCCAGCGCAAAGCTCGGCGTATCGCTGTGCAATTCCCGTTGATTGACGATGCAGTTCTTGTGGGGATGCAGGAATTCAATTGGATCTTCGATGGTGAGCACGTGATAGCACTGCTCTCTATTGATCTTGTCGATGATCGCGGCCAGGGTAGACGATTTGCCGGAGCCGGTCGGGCCCGTCACCAGGACGATACCGTTGCGCAGACGGACGATCTTCATCAATTCAGCGGGCAGGTTCAAGGATTCGAACGAAGGCACGCTCGCGGGAATTACCCGCATGACCACGGCGCAGGTGCCGCGCTGCATGAAAACGTTGACGCGAAAGCGATGCGCTCCCGGCAAGCTGTAAGACACATCGCAGGAGCCGCGCTCTTTGAGGTTTTCGATGGCTTGCTGGCTATTCCCTATCAGATCGGAAGCAATGCGCCTGGTATCGTCGCTGGTCAGGCTGCGCGCGATTCCGACGGGAGATAGTTTTCCTCCAATTTCTACCAGCGGTGGTTTACCGGGCGAGAAAAAGAGGTCGCTGATCTTGGGCGAGGCCTTCAGCATCGCTGCCAGCAACGCCGGGGTCGAAAAGGGCGCCGGCGCAGGAGCGACTCCGGTTGCCGCGCCAGCGGCTGCCGAGGGAGCGCTCGCTTGGGAAGCAGGGGAAGCTATCTGCGGTGCAACGTTCGTAGGAGAAGACATAAAGGCGGTAACGTCCTTCAAGTAAAAATTACTAAGATTCTCGGATCTTTTTTCTGAGAGATTCGGTCCGGTTAGTGCTTGCGTTTAGAGTACACACCGGGTCAGTGGGTCAGGAAGGTTACGGAAGACATCCGGCCAAGAGATTGCGGACGAGGTTTATCGCGATTGTCTAATTTCGACCGTGGCAGGAGTACCCATTGCCGCCGCATCTTCTGTCACACATGCAGCGGACGAGAGCGTTATCCCGGGCCGCCCGCCAAATCGCCCGCGGCCAAGACGTAGGTGGTCGTCTTATCGAGTTTGATATTGGAACGCTTGGAACTCAGAGCAACGGCACCTTCACTATTGCGCGTGGACTCTACGTCCTTCATCGGGACACGATGTTTCGAAGAGTCTGACGCCGCGGCCGGCGGCGGTGGGAAGGGGTCTTTGTCAACGCCCCTATCGGGCCCGGGCGATGGCGGTGAATTCGGGCTGCGCTGGCCGGGGTAACCGCCGACGCCAATCGGAGCTTCAGGGTCGTGGGAAGCATCCGGCAAGTTGGGCGAAATATCATGACCCCTCGTCGTCGGCGACGGCGCCGGGTAATACCACGCGGTTAGATAAACCTTGGGCTCGAGCGAAAGTGTCCTGGGCGCTGACCTGTTTTTCCATTGCACGGAGTCCATGCGAATGGCCAGATGCGAGGGGTCGGCTGCCGACTTAGCCACCGATTCGGTAACTTCGCCGGAGAACACGGCATCCTGCGGAACCACCACGCCATTGACCAGACTGGCCACCGCAAGTTTGGCCTCGACCCTGGTCCCAACGGGGGTAGTACCCGCCACCACTTTTTGCCGCATGAACACGGGAAACTCGAGTCCGGCCGCAGAACTGGGCCCTGCGGGCTTGGTTTGACCGAGCGCCGGTTGGCTGAGCAACGCGGCCGAGGCGAAAATAATAGCTAACATCGCGTGCATAACGTAGCCATCACCGAACCGATTGAGACAGCGCTTTGGAGCGCGGTGGGGCATGTGTGAGCGAGCAACTGGACTGATTTGATTGTACTCGTCCGGTGATGCGGGATCGTGCTAGGGACGAAGGCTGCCTATTTCAGACCTCCGCGGCGGTGGTCTTGTCCAACAACGCAAGCATTCGGAGCGCGTTCGCGATTCGCTCCAGCTCGCATCGCTCCTCTGGCTGTTGTGGGTTAAGGTGCCGCAAACGCTCTGTGAGATCTCTGCGCGCGGACTGCACTCGAACAGAAACTTGCTGGCGGTCAGGCTCAAGAATTGCCGCCTGGTAAACGTCATGCCAGGAGCGATGCATAAGGCGCGCGGACATAAAGTCACCGTTTCTCAAGAGACTTGTACTGAGGACCCAGCCGAGACAACGCGAGAATATTTCTAGAGGTCGAAGCAGGCAATACCGTAGATCCTGTACTCGCTGAGAAGGCAGGACGGCTTCTGCCTACGGGCCAGTGCTCGCTACCCGTTGGATGATGTGCCCGCACCCAGCACATCCACCGCATACAGCGCGCCTTCCGGCGTCTCTTCGTGCTTGAAGTAGGCGAAGACGTCGCGGCCGGCGGCGAGATGCACTTGCATGCGCGCAGACATTTTCTGGCGTTCTTCGACGCTGTACGTCGGTTTGCGGTAGCGGTAGTAAACGTAGTCGGCGGTGACGACGTCGGGAGTGTCACGCTCTTCACTTTCGGCCACACAGAGGGCGATGTTGCGTTCGGCGAGCGTGTGCCAGGTCGCGTCGGTGAACCAGGATTCGTGGCGGAACTCGAAGGCCGCGCGAACGGTTCGCGGCAAGCTTTTCAAAAAATCGGCGAGCACTACCTGGTCTGCTTTGAAATTCGGGGGCAGTTGAAAGAGCAGCGGGCCCAGGCGTCCGGCGCGCTCCAAAGCTTCAAGCGTACCGAGAAAACGCAGAAGAAATTCTTCCGCGCTTTTCAAGCGCTTGATGTGGGTGAGCACCTGGTGCGCCTTGATGGTGAAGCGGAAATGCCCGGGCGTTGCGGCGATCCAGTTCTGGACGGTCGTCTCTTTCACCAATTGGCGGAAGGTGTAGTTGACTTCCACGGCATTCAGTTTCGAGGCGTAGAAATTCAGAAATTTCTTTTGCGCAAGTTTCTCGGGATAGAAAGCGGGCTTCCACGTGGGATACGCCCATCCGGAAGTGCCGACGTAAAGCTGCGCCATATGAGCCGGGATTATAACTTGCGGCGCTTGCCGACAGATGACTTCCCTTTCGGCTTCGCCGGTTTCTTCTTCGTTGCTTTCTTGGGATGCGGCTGCGCTTTGGCCTCGGCGGCGATGCTGATGCTTTCGCCTGCTTCTTCTTTCGAGTCCGTTTCTCAGCTAGTCCCGCCAACTGCGGCAGTTGTTGCTTCAGTTTCTGCACCGGCTCGAACAGGTCGCCCATTTTCTCTACCCGTGCGAGCACGTCTTTCGCTTCGAACACCAATCGCCCGCATCTTTTTTCTTCAGGGCTTGTTCGACTTCGTCCCACGTGATCGGCGTTGACACCGTGGGATGCTCGCGCGCTCGCAGGGAGTACACCGAGATCGTCGTCTTGTGTTCGTCGTTCTGGCTCCAGTCCACGAAGACCTTGTTGGTGCGGACGGCTTTTTTCATGTCGGAGACGACCAGTTCGGGATGCTCGTGCTCCAGCAGACGGGCGATCGCGTGGGCGAAGGATTTTGTCTGCTCGTAGCTGGTTTTTGTGTTCAGCGGGATGTAAACCTGCATGCCCTTTGAACCTGACGTTTTCGGAAAGCTCTTTAGCCCGAAATGCTCGAAAATTTCACGCACCCAGAGGCCAACCTGGGCGCACTGCACGATGTTCGCCGGCGGCCCAGGATCGAGATCAAAGACGATCATGGTGGGCAGAGTGATGCTGGTCGCTCGGGAGAGCGAGGGGTGCAGTTCAATCGAGGCCAGGTTTGCGATCCAGACCAGCGTGGGCAAATCGTTGGCGAGGAGGAAATTGATGGTGCGGTGGTTGCTCTCGCTCCAGACGGGAGCGGTCTTCACCCAGTCGGGCCGGTGCATGGGCGCGTTCTTCTCGAAGAAATATTCCTGATCAACACCTTCGGGATAGCGCTTCATGGTGAGCGCCCGTCCCACGAGATGTGGCACCAGCACGGGCGCGATGCGGACATAGAAATCCACGACCTGACCTTTGGTGAAACCGGCGGCGGGATACAGGACTTTGTCGAGATTTGTGAGCTTGAGCTTGCGGCCCTCGACGTCGACGATAGTGGGAGCGGACATGGACGTTACGATCCAGAGCTACAAAAGGCTTTAGGACTACAAAAGGCTTCCAGTATAGTTGCTCGCGCCCTTGAAAGGGATGGTTGCTTTGGTCTAGTGTGTCTGGTTGGCGACTCGCGCTCCGCAAATCGCAGCGCGACATTACACTCGAGGTAAACATGCGAACTCGTATTCTCTGCATTTTTTCTTTGCTGCTGGCTGCTGTAGTCTGCTCGGCGCAGACTGGCTCTTCTTCCGTTCCGAAAGAAATCCCCGCCTTCGACATCGACGCCATCGATAAGGCCGCCGATCCCTGTGTGGACTTTTATCAATACTCCTGTGGAACCTGGATGAAGAACAATCCCGTTCCTCCAGACAAGGCGCGGTGGGGGCGATTCGACGCGCTTGCCGAGCACAATCTTTATATCCTGCGCGACATACTGACCGAGGCGCAGGCTCCGGGGAAGCACACTGCGGCGGAGACCATGGTGGGCGCTTACTACGCCTCTTGCATGGACGAGAGCGCCATCGAGAAAAAAGGGACAGCTCCGCTGACGCCGACACTGGAACGGATTAATGGCATCAAGACGAAAGGCGATCTGATCGTGCAGATTGCAACGATGCACCGCGATGCGACGCCGGCGCTGTTTGCTTTCTACCCGCAGCCCGACATGCACGATTCCACCGTAACGATTGCATCCATCGATCAGGGCGGGATCACGCTGCCAGATCGCGACTACTACATAAAGGATGATCCGAAGTCGGTGGAGACGCGGCAGAAGTATGTGGAGCACGTGCAGAAGATGTTCGCGCTCGCCGGGGACAGTGCCGGAAGCGGCCGCGGCTGAGGCCAAGACTGTGTTAACCGTGGAGACCGGGCTGGCGCAGGCGTCGATGGACCGCACGGCTCGGCGCGATCCCAAGACTCGCGACCATAAGATGACGGTCGCGGAAATCGCGGCTGTGGCTCCGAATTTCGACCTTACCGTCTACTTTGCCGATAATGGCTCGCCCAAGTTCACCTCCCTCAACGTTGACAATCCTGATTTCTTCAAGCAGGTCAGCGAGCAACTCAATGCAGTGCCTCTCGACGACTGGAAGACTTATCTGCGCTGGAAAACGATCAACGCTTACGCTACCGGGCTGCCCAAAGCGTTCGTCGATGAGGATTTCAATTTCAACGGCAAATACATGTCGGGACAGCAAGAGATCGAACCGCGCTGGAAGCGCTGCGTGAAATCGACCGACTTCAGGTTGGGCATGGCTCTCGGCCAGCTTTATGTTGATCGCACTTTCGGCGCCGAAGGCAAAGAGCGCACTTTGAAGATGGTGCAGGGGATCGAGAACGCCATGCGTCAGGACATTGGCCAGCTGACGTGGATGTCGGACACGACCAAGAAGAAGGCCTATGAGAAGCTCGACACCATCGTCAATAATATTGGCTATCCCGATAAGTGGCGCGATTACAGCAGCGTGGTGATCAAGTCCGACGATTACGCCGGCAACGTGGAGCGCGCCGGCGCGTTCGAGGTGCAGCGTGCGTACAAGAAGATCGACCAGCCCACCGATCGCAAGGATTGGAGCATGACTCCGCCGACGGTCAATGCTTATTACCGGCCTTCGATGAACGATATCAACTTTCCCGCGGGCATTTTGCAGCCTCCGTTCTACGGCAAGCTGATGGATGACGCGGTGAACTATGGCGGCATCGGCGTGGTCATCGGACATGAACTCACGCACGGCTTCGATGACCAGGGGCGCAAGTACGATGCGGAGGGCAACTTCCGCGATTGGTGGACGGCAGACGACGGCAAGGAATTTGAACAGCGCGCGATTGCACCGCCAAAGAGTATTCGAGCTTTGTCGTCCGTGAAGGATGACAAGGGTGAGGTCAAGCTCAACGGCAAATTGACGCTCGGTGAAAATACCGCCGATAACGGTGGGCTCAAGCTGGCGTATATGGCGCTGATGTCTATTATCGGCAACACGCCGGTGAAACCAATCGATGGATATACGGCCCAGCAACGGTTCTTTCTCGCGTATGGGCAGATCTGGTGCCAGAACGTGACCGATCAGGAAGCGCGGAAACGGGTGCTGACTGATCCGCATTCTCCGGGACGCTGGCGGGTGAATGGCGCGGTGCAGAACTCGGCTGCCTTTCAGCAGGCGTTTGGATGCAAGGCGGGACAGCCCATGGTTGCCGAGAACGCTTGCCGAGTCTGGTAGAGGCGTCGCATATCAAAATCGGAGAAGCCTCGTTTGACAATCTTCCCTGCCTCCACGTAACGTCGAATTTTTGGTGTTACGTTGTGGAGGCAGGATGAAGTCCCGCTTAATTTCTATACAGACAATTGTTGTCTGTTTCGTTTTGTGTTCCTTCGCTCTCGCGCAGGATCTGGCTTCTTTCGAAAAGCGCACTACCGTGAAGAAGCTTGCCAACGGGCTCACCATCATTATCTGCGAGCGTCCCGAGGCTCCGGTGTTTTCGTTCTTTACGCACGTGGATGCGGGCTCCGTGCAGGATCCCATGGGCAAGACAGGCCTCGCGCACATGTTCGAGCACATGGCGTTCAAGGGAACGGACACGATTGGCACGCGCGACTATGCCGGCGAGAAAATTGCGCTGGCGCAAGTCGAAGTAGTCTACGCCGCGTACATTGCCGAGCGCGACAAGCCGGTGGATCGCGACGAGCAGAAACTCAAGCAACTTGAACAAGCCTGGAAGGACGCGACTGCGGCGGCTGATAAGTTTTCCGCGCCTTACACCAACGAGTTCGGCAAGATCGTCGAAAGCGAAGGCGGCGAGGGCATGAACGCCTTCACCGATCTCGACGAAACCGGCTATCACTACTCGTTCCCCATCAACCGGCTGGAGTTGTGGGCTTATCTGGAGTCGGAGCGCTTTCTGCATCCGGTGATGCGGCAATTCTACAAAGAGCGCAACGTGGTGATCGAAGAGCGGCGCATGAGCGTCGACAGTAATCCTTTTGGGCGACTGCTCGAGCAATTCACCGAAGAGGCATTCGCGGCTCATCCTTATCACCGGCCCACCATCGGCTGGATTTCGGACTTGAATTCTTTTTCGGCGACCGACGCACAGAACTTCTTCGATAAGTACTATGTGCCTTCGAACATGGTGGTCACCGTGGTCGGAGACGTGAAGGCTTCGGAAGCGATGCCGATTGTCGAGAAATATTTCTCGCGGATTCCGGCGCGTCCGAAGCCCGACACGGCGACGACCACCGAGCCGCCGCAGAATTCCGAGCGGACCGTGGTGCTGCACGAGCAGTCGCAGCCTGTCTATCTCGAAGGCTATCACCGTCCCGATTACCGTAGTCCGGATGATCAGGTTTATGACGCGATCGCCGACCTGATGTCGAGTGGACGCACTTCACGCCTCTATCGGGCGCTGGTTCGCGACAAGCAGATTGCATCGGATGCGGAGGGATTTACCGGGTATCCGGGGAATAAGTATCCGCAGCTGTTTGCGTTTTATGCCTCCCCGATACCGGGGCACACACCGAAGGAAGTGGGCGACGCGATTCATGTGGAGATCGAACGACTGAAGAAAGAAGACATATCGGATGAAGAACTGAAGATGATCAAGACGCGAGCCAAGGCCAACCTGATCCGCTCGCTGGGATCGAATGAAGGACTGGCGTTCGCGCTGGGGCTGAATCAGGCGCGCTATGACGATTGGCGGGAACTGTTCCGCTCGGTGGACCGGATCGAAAAAGTCAGCAAGGCTGATATACGGCGGGTCGCGAACCAGACCTTTACGCCCGACAACCGGACGGTGGGGATTATCGAGTTTAGCGGTGGACCTCCCGGCATGGGCGCGGCTCCGCAGGGAGGTGGACAGTGAAGCGGGCATGCACGGCCCCTAAAGGGGCAACTGATTTTCGCCGACTGGCGGTATCGCTGAAGCGATACCCTGATACGAAGCGGTTGATCGGCTTTGCGATAGTGTTCCTTCTCCTTGGTTTTTTGAGCGGAGGCGTGCGCTCGTGGGCGCAGACGCAGGCACCTTCTCAACAGCCCTGGAAGCAGATTCCGATTGGGAAACTGCCGGAGTTTCATCCGCCGCAGCCGAAGCGCATCGAGTTCCCGAATGGCATGGTGGTTTTTCTTCAGGAAGACCATGAGTTGCCGACCATTGAGGGCACAGCTCGCATTCGCGGCGGCGAGCTTTCAGTCCCGGCGAAAAAGACGGGGCTGATGGACGTTTACGGCGAAGTTTGGCGCACCGGCGGAACGAAATCCAAGACCGGCGACCAACTTGACGATTATCTGGAGCAGCGTGCCGCCAAAGTTGAGACCGGCGGAGGCGACGACTCGACGTCCGTGAGCTGGTCGTGTCTGAAAGAAGATTTCGACGATGTGTTTCGCGTGTTCGAGGATGTGCTGAAGAATCCGGAGTTCCGCTCGGAGAAGATTGAAATTGCGCAGAAGGGGATGTACGACGGCATCTCGCGGCGCAATGACGAGCCATCGCAGATCGCGGGACGGGAAGCGGAGAAGCTGGTGTATGGGGCGAACAATCCTTATGCGCGGGTTGCGGAATATGCGACGGTGGCGGCGATCACGCGTCAGGACCTGGTCGAGTGGCACGGCAAGTACGTTCACCCCAACAACATCATCGTGGGCGTAGTCGGCGACTTCGACTCGGCGAAGATGGAGGCTCGTCTGCGCGAGGCTTTTGCATCCTGGCCGAAGGGTCCGGCGGCGAATGATCCGGAGATCAAGATCGATCCCGCGAAACCCGGCTATTACCAGGTTGATAAAAGCGATGTGAATCAGAGCAACATTCAGATGGTGGGGCTGGGGATTACGCGGAAGAATCCCGATTACTTCGCGGTGTCGGTGTTTAACGAGGCTTTCGGCGGAGGATTTTCATCACGCCTGTTTGGCGATATTCGCACCACCAAGGGACTCGCTTACGCGGTCGGCGGAGGGGTGGGATCGGATTGGGATCATCGTGGGATGTTGCGGCTGATGGTGAGCACCAAGAGCAAGACGACGATTGAATCCATTCAGGCGCTTGATGAGGAGATCGCTGACCTGCCCAAGCGTCCCATCAACGATGACGAGATCAAGCGGGCGAAGGACTCGATTCTGAATTCTTTCGTTTTCCGTTTCGATTCGCCGGAGAAAGTATTGCGGGAAAAGATGGCTTACGAGTTTCATGGCTATCCGCTGGACTTCATGGAGAAATTTCAGAAAGGGATCGAAGCGGTGACGAAAGAAGACGTAGCGCGGGTAGGCGGCGAAGTACATTCACCGCGAGCAGATGGCAGTGCTGGTGGTGGGCAACGTCGGCGACTTCGACAAGCCATTGTCATCGCTTGGGTCGGTGACCAAGCTGGACATTACGATTCCGGCGCCGCCGCCGGGGCTGATGCCGGCGCAGGGGGATCATCCGTAGTCTGCTTCGAGGGGTACCCCCCCCCGCATTATTGCAAAGTATTAGAACCAAAGGACATAAATCTAAAGTATTCAGGAATAACGACTTAGCTGGCCTAGGCTCCTCCACAGCTCGTTTGAGACGATGTGGTCGGGAGAAAAAATAAAAATCCACCCATTAGAATCAATTATTTAGGCAGAAACTCCTGCCAAATCTTTGAATTTAAAAGAGTTATTCGCACGATATTTTGGAATCAAGGAGTTAGCCCTTGTGCGACAAAGATCCCGCGACTCCCAGCGGCTTCGCCCTTTTGACCTGCTCAAAAGGAAATCAAGCTAAGGACCAAAAAAGAAAGGTGCGGGCTTCTGCCCACACCTTTTGACCCAGATTCTTTGATCTATATAACTATTATACCAACTTAAACCAGGGTATCCCGACAGGTTTTCGAACTTTATTTCCCTTGCCTATTCAGGGACTTACTGGGAAAAGTGTGGAAACCGGGGCTTGACAACAAAAGTGGAGAGAAATTGTGGTGGGAGCGAGTTTGCCTGTGATTGACGAATCGCTCCAGGAGGCGAGCATCTTTATGGCTGCGAGGCCGAGGCCGCCAGTTCTGCGACGCGTACGATTGTGCACTCTACTTGTTTGCCGGTGGTGCTCTTCAGCTTGCCCTTATTACCGCCGATCTCGTAGGTCATGTCGCTGCCCACAACGAAGTCTGTCGCTTTTAAGGACTTCTTTTCGTTGGTGCGGCAGGTGTACTGCTTGCCAGATGCCTCGAAGGAAAGATCGTACTGCTGATTTTTGTGGGTCTTCTTGTCGACGGTTCCCGTTGGCTGAAAATCTTTCAGCGTGGTGGTGCCTTCGATCTTCGATCCGGCCACTGCTGTGATCGCAATCGCGAACGTCGTTATTACGACTGCAACTAAATTTCGCTTACGCATGATCCCACCTCCGAGTCTGCTAACACGCTCGCCGCAATCACATGATCCAAGTTGATTTCCGTTGGTTTCATATTGTGTAACTTTCGGGAGGGCGGAGCGAGATTACGATAATGCTAATCCTAATTGTGCGCTGGCTTGTGTGCTGGCCGAGGTCGACGGCTCGTCATCCGGTGCGAGGAATTCTGAGATGACTCCGGTAATTAGCGGTTCGGGGGATCATCTCGGTAAAGTTCACAAAAGAGGTAAAAGCATGAAATGGGCACTGATTCTTCTTCTGGCAATATCGACCTTGGCTGCGGCGCGGGACAAGAAACCAAAAGCTCAGCCGGGGCCATATGTATTCACCAGCAAGGCGTCTGCTCAAACAGTCAAGGCGCTGATCGTCCAGGAGAATCTGAGAGAAGGCTACACGCTCGATTCCGACAAGCAGTTGGAGTTCCGCTTCTCGATGCCAGGGCAACTGCCTCCCATGGATTCGATGATGACGATCACTGGCATTTGTAAGGGCATGACCACGAAGAAAGTGTGGGCCTACTCGTTGGTGGAACTCAATGGCACGACGAAGGTAGTTGTTCAGCCTTTTTGGGAATATCCGGACGAAGATTGCAAACTACAAACGATTCAGTTTATATGGAGCCTGCCAGAGGAGATTGCGGCATTTCAAGCCATGCTGGACAAGGCTCCAACTGCAACTGCTGCTGTAGCGTCAACAGCAACTGCTCCCCCATCAGCTCCAACTTCGGCAACGGATCAGCAGCAGAGCGCGAAGCAACATGCGGCCTGTGTCGAATTGGCGAAGAGTAACCCGAGCATCACTTGCAAGTGAGCATCGGGACCGAGCGAACGCGGCTGCCCCGATGCTAGCCCGCAACCGCCTTAATTCGATTCGGTAAACTCGATATAGGGCGTGGCGGCACCGGTGCCGGAGCAGCTACCCAGATTCAAGTTATTGGTCTCCGCCGTGGTTCCCGCATTTGACGCGCATGTCGGCGCATTCCTGGTCCCATTCGACACCGCGACCTTCACGGTCACGGACGAGCCCGAGTTGAAGGTAGCCTCGGAACCGTCGCCGTCGCCGACTATGTTGAACTCCGACTCCGTCCAAGCGGTGGCAAGATCGACGACGCTATCCGATCCTGTGGTGCTGTACGCCTCTGTTCCGACAGCGAACACCAGCGTATCTATCCCGCCATTTTTCGCCGAACCCGACAGCTTGAGCTTCTTAAGCTCGGTGATCACGGCCTGAGGCGCGATCACGGCAGCGCTGTTGGTGTAGCAATCGGTGCTGTACTTGAACCAGCCAGCCGGGCACGGGTTGTCCCAATTGATCAGCCAATACTGCATGAATGCTTCGTCGTAACCCGATGCATAGACGAATTGCTCCCAGTCCAGGCACTTCGGCGGGTTTTTGGCACCATTGCAGGCCGCCGTGTTCATGAAATTCGAATTGAGCTGAAGCGAGTAATCATTGGGGCCGAGCAAGCCGGTTTCCGTCTTCACTCCCTTGACCTTGGCGAAGGAGCCCTTGGTTTTACTGATCACCCCCGAGGTGACTTCGGCGGCATAATCATTGCCGTCTCCCACGGTTTGACTGATGCGCCCGGTTCGCGGCCGGTACGGAACGTTGGGCGCGACGGCGCATTCGACCTTGTACCAGGCCAGGCTCGGATAAGAGGCATGAAAGCATCCCTCCGCAGGAACCTCGGACTGGGTGACGGCTTCGCGCCACATCTCCTGGCTGCGGGCCAGAGCGTTATCGCCAGCTCCCGCGGCGAAGGCGGAGGAAAGCGAAGCCGCGCTAAGAACAGCGGCCGCGACGATCCGGGCAATTCGAGGTAAATGAATCATTGGTTTCATAGTTCTCTCCCTTTGAAGGTCGGTTAACGCGAGGATCCGGGCATGGCCCGAGGCTTATCTGCGACCGTGGGTATCGGACGCAAACGATAGGCCGGATTGTACTATGAGGAGCAACCGAGCCGAAAGCAATTTCGGGTTGACGGGATAGGAGGTAGAGGCTTCCAAAGTTGCACCTCCTAGTAACACATCAGTACCCCCCCACCCCCAAAGACCCCGGAGCCCGCGCGCTGGCAGGAGAGGCCGGGAAGGGCGCGCTAGTCAATGAGTGAAATCGCCTTCCATGAGAAGGCCGGTCGGAGTCAAGTAGGTTCCATTGTTTTTCGTTGGACAAGGTTTTTCTCCCGCCGAGTGGCCGCTGTCGCCATGCTTCCATCCGCACTCTCAAGGAGCGATTGGTTTCGCTCGGTGCATGTTGGGCGTTCTCGTTGCAGCCGGTGCTGCCATCTGTTTGTCGCCCTCTGGTTCTGCTCGTTTCGAGTGGAACCCGGGCCAGGCGATTAACGCAGTCACCGGAACTCGGCTTTAGGCTTTGCCTTTTCCTTTCGCAGAACGTTTTTGATTTTATGCCGCCGCCGGCAATGCTCCCTGGTTGCTGTTGTGCAAGGGTTGGTAAACCTCTCCGCTTACCCACAAGCGATGCAGCAGCACGGCCAGCTTTCGTGCGGTCGCGATGATCGCTCGTTTCTTCCCGCTTTTTCCGCCGGGCTCGGCCAGTTTCAGTCCCCAGCGCCGCAGATCGCAATCGATGCCGAACGGTCCCAGAATGTGTTGTGCGCCCTGCACCAGCAGCGTGCGCAGATAGGGATCGCCTTCCTTGCTGATATGCATCTGCGGCTCGCACTGCCCCGAATCGGCGGATCCACGGCGAATGCGTCCCGGTTTCGAGCGCGATCCGGCAGCGCGGCAGGGCACCGAAGACTTCCTCTAACGCCTTCGCATTCGTGCGGACTCGCTGTTCCACCCGGATCTGCCCCGCTTCATCCACCATGCAGTACCAACTGTTGCGATCTCCCAGATCCAGTCCGATGGTCAGTTTCGGTTGAGAAATATTCCTGCTCTGCTTCGCCGCTAGGGTGCTAACCTTCTTCATTGCCGGTCTCCTTTTTATCTGTG
The DNA here is from genome assembly GCA_963826845.1 of uncultured Acidobacteriaceae bacterium. Lineage (GTDB taxonomy): Bacteria > Acidobacteriota > Terriglobia > Terriglobales > Acidobacteriaceae > Acidiflorens. Next base: position 54,990 of record CAWGYS010000009.1, on the reverse strand, counting down.
CTTCGAGCACGTCGATAACTTGGGAGCCTACAGCATCCCGTCGGAGACCGGCCTTCTCATCCCATCTGTTAACGTCAGTTATGCGGCAGACCAGTAGGCGCTACTACCCAGACGTATTCAAGGGCTTGCGTCCCTGTGTTCGTGACATTGTGTCTGGTCGCTGGTGGAATGTACGCCAGCATCTTCTCCCTGAGCGGCACATCTGAATGTCCCTCGATGTTGGCAACGCCACTCCCGTGAAGTATCACCAAAGCTTCTTCATTCCCCGATGTCGAGTGCCAGCCTACGCTCTCTCCCGGCTTGAGATTCACAGAGCCACCCCGCATCCCACTCGTCTGTGGCGTTCCTTTGAGTAGTGGGCAGTCTCCCCCGGCACAGTCCAAGGCAAAGGTCGTCGGCTCACGTTTAGCCTGCTCCTGCGCCACTATGACGCCGAGCGTGAGAGCGGCACAGACAAATAAAAGTTTGATGTTCGTCATGGCTGTATGACCTCCTCCAAGAGCGGATGAAATGCCAGTCGCTGGGTACTCAGATTTCAAATCTGCGCCATGTTCTCAACTCGGATATGCTGAGGTAGCGAGTCGCACCGTGGCGGGAATCCAATAGGCAGTATTCTCCTTTAGATCTATCTCTGGTCCTGGTTCTTCCAACGACCATTCCCTCCGATGCTAGCTTACGATTGAGGCGATGGACGAGTTGCCTTGGGGTGAGCGGGGGCTGATCTTTCTTCCTAGGAACTCTCTCTTGGACACGCGCAACAGGGCGCTCTTTGAATTTCCTCCCTGTTGATAGATCAATCTGGGGCAAGGTTCTCGAAGGGGTTCTCATTCGAATACAGACCAAATTATACCGGTGCTTTCAATATCCACCGCATCAGATGAATGTGCCGCTAGGGTTTGGCTGGTGAAAAATCCCGATTTCACTCATCAAGATGTCAATGCTGCTTCCGCACGCGTTCGTCTATCAGCATCTCTCGACAACTTCCGTGCAGCAGTCCTCGGTTGCGGTTCTTCTGTAGGGTGAGACTCCAGTAAAACGTGTCGTTCTTGTCGTGCGTCGCGAACTCAATCACGTTCTCCGTGACCTTGACGTTGGCAATGGGTAGTTGAATTTCACTCGCATCTGGATTAACGAGCACAACCGTGCCGCTGAGCCTCTGTTCCTGGTCAACGATATTCACAGTGATGGCTGACTTGTGGGTGACCCGGCTGACGCGGGTTTGCCATTTGCCAACGAATGGGGACTGCGGCATACCGATGGCGAATGTGGCGTCCAGAAGGATGGCGGCGATGATTGGGAATCGCATCAGGGTTTGACTCTACTCTGCCATAGACACCTGCGTCTGTGATTCGGGTCTGGTCAATTGGTGAAACATCCCCATTTCACGCAATATAAAAAGGCGCCCACTTTGCGGTAGGTTGTGATTGTTCGGATCACACTTAGCAAAAGGAGCGCCGTCATGAAGCAAGAAAAGTATATTGGCATGGACGTTCACCAGGCAACGATCTCGGTTGCCGTCATGGACAGCTCGGGCAAGCTGATCATGGAATGCATCCTGGAGACGAAAGCAGCCACGATTCTAGAGTTCCTCGATGGGCTACGCGGAAGTCTATCGGTGACCTTTGAAGAAGGAACTTCCGCCGCCTGGTTGCATGACCTGCTGAAACCTCGCGTCACCCGTCTTGTGGTCTGCGATCCGCGAAAGAACGCGCTGCTGAAAGACGGCAGCAAGAGTGACCGGATTGATGCGCGGAAGCTGGCGGAGTTGTTGCGCGGCAACCAGCTCCATCCGGTGTACCACGGCGAGCACGGGGTGCGAACGTTAAAGGAACTGGGTCGCAGCTATCAGACGCTCACGAAAGATGTCACGCGAGTCATGAGTCGGATCAAAGCGCTGTACCGCAGCTGGGCGATTCCCTGCAGCGGAACCACCGTCTATGCCCCGCGGCATCGCGCCGAGTGGCTGGCCAAGATTCCGCAACCCGGAGTTCGTCTGCGGGCGGAACGGTTGTGTCAGCAACTGGATCTACTGCAACCGGTGCGCCAGGAAGCGCGACACGACCTGCTGCGAGAGAGCCGCAAACATGATGCCGTGAAAATGCTGCGCCAGATTCCTGCGATCGGTCCGATTCGTGCGGCCATGCTGGTGGCGTTACTACAGACACCGCACCGTTTCCGTACCAAGCGCCAGCTGTGGGCTTATAGTGGCTTCGCGATCGAGACGCACGACAGCGGCGAGTACCGCTATGTGAGAGGGAAGGTACAACGAAATCGGGAGCGCATCACCGTGCGCGGTCTGAATGGCAACCATAATCACGATCTGAAGAATCTGTTCAAAGGTGCCGCTCTCTCGGCCAGTACTCGCCCCGGACCGCTGTACGATTTCTATATGGCGCTGCTTGAAAAAGGGATGCGGCCGACGATGGCCCGTCTCACCCTGGCACGAAAGATTGCCGCGATCACCTTAACGATTTGGAAGAAAGGAGTCAGTTTCGACGCCAAACAATTGCATCGGCAAGCCGCTTGAGCGTCTCTGGTAAGAGGCCTTTCCATCTCCGGTGATTCTCTCTGGTGGTGGTCGGTCGGGTTCTCGAGACGCTCGGTTCGAGGTGAGTATCAGTCAATGAGATCGGCCCTGTGTGCCTCGGCACCGAGTCACCCATTACACGTTATGCCTCCTCGGATAACCAGAAATAGCGATAGGCCACGAGCCTCCGATAGAACCATGGTTGACACTCCAAGACCAGGTCCCGCTTGCCAAAGTTTCAAGACTCGATTGGCGTCGTCACCACCGAAAGATGAAACCCACAGGAAGGGCAGACAAGCCAAAGCAAAACCCCCTCGAGCGCAATCGGGAGGCACTTACAGACAGTGGGCTGGATGTCGAGACTAAAATCTTCTCGGTCTCCGGTCGAGGAAGAACTTTTTTTCTTGACATCCCTTTTTATAGAACTCATTGACCCAGATAAGCTCTACCTCCTATCCCAATTTCGGGTTGACAGCTTCGAACCGCGGGGTTATTGTAGGCGAACAAATAGCGAACACACCCAGACGCCTATGACCACGTTCCCGCTGTTGCCCGATGCCGAGTTCCAGTCAGATTCACACCCGAAGCTGATCGGCATCGCGCGGATTGCGGCCGAAGGGGAGTCTCTCCGCGAGGGGCATAACGTCGAATATTTCACGCTGGGGACGCGATCTGTTCTCAATCGGGTAGTCAGCGGACGAAATCTTCCCTTTACGTGGGGCATCAATCCTTATCGCGGATGCGAGTTTGCATGCAAGTACTGTTACGCGCGCTATACCCATGAGTTCATGGAACTGCGCGAGGGGGTGGATTTCGAGCGAAAGATTTTCGTCAAGCAGCAAGTGGCGGAGCTTCTGCGAGGGGAACTGAAAAAGGTCAAGCGCGGGGAGGAGATTGCGATTGGCACGGCTACCGATCCGTATCAGCCGGCGGAGCGGCGTTTTGAAGTGACGCGCGCCATTCTTGAAGAGCTGGCAAAACACTCGGGCCTGGAAATCGGGATTGTGACGAAGTCGAACCTGGTCACTCGCGATGCGGAGATTCTGCGGCGCGTGGGCTTGCATAACCGCGTATCTGTGAATGTGACCGTGACCACGGTGGATGTGGAGCTGGCTCGCAAGCTCGAGCCGCGGGCGCCGCGTCCTGATCTTCGGCTGGAAGCCGTTCGGCAGTTGAATCTTGCGGGAGTGGATGCGGGCGTGATCTGCGCTCCGGTGCTGCCGGAGATCACGGACCGTCCGCGCGACCTCGAGGCTCTGGTGAAAGCGGCCAGTGAAGCGGGCGCGAAGTTTATCTTTGCCAATCCGCTTTTTCTTAAGCCTTGTTCGGCGGCGGTATTTTTGCCATTTCTCGAAGAGAACTTCCCCAGACTGGTCGAGCTTTACAGGACGCGCTACGCGGATCGCGCGTTTCTGCCAAAAGGATACGGCGAACGGCTTTCGCAGTTGATCAGGGCGCTGCGGCAAAAATACGGAATTGGAAACGAACATTCGCGCGGCAGCCGCAAAGCGCTTATGGAGATCCAGCAGATGGAATTGTTTTGACGGCGACTCGTTTGTGCGCCGTTAACCCTGATCTGCCTGCTTCCCACAAGCAAAGGCCGCGCCAGCCTATAATGTCAGTTCCGACAATGACCTCTCCCCCGCAGACTGCTCCGCCAGCTCCCCAAAAAAAAGGCACGGTACGTCAGTTCTGGCTTCGCGTCAGCGAAGGGCTGGCCATGAACCAGCTCTGGTCGCAGTTTGCGAAGGATGCGCGGTCCAGCTACCGATTCTATTCGGCGGGGTTGGACCAACAGCCGCAGCGGTCCGGCATGGGGCGGGTCTGGCAAATGGCGAAGTTGCTGTTCTGGGCGATCCTGGAAAAGCTGACGCCGGCGCGTCGCGTTTTGCTGCTGCTGGCACTGATCCTTCTGTTCATTCCTTCGGCGAACGGGTCTTACACGGACCGAAGCGGTCATGTCGAGGTCTTGGAGTTCGACGTACACGTCTGGGGAGGATTGCTGCTCTTGCTGGTGCTGCTGCTGGAACTGGCGGACCGGGTGGTGATGAAACGCGACCTGGAGATCGCCAAGGACATTCAATCGTGGTTGTTGCCGGGCGCGCCATTGCAGATTCCGGGATATCAGATCGCTTATGCTACGCGTCCGGCAAACACGGTGGCGGGCGATTATTACGATGTGATTCTGCGGCCGGGCGGGGAACCGAGCGAAAGCCGGATATTGTTTGTGGTGGCCGACGTGGCGGGAAAGAGTATTCCGGCGGCGATGCTGATGGCAACCTTTCAGGCCAGTCTGCGGACGTTGTCAACCAGCGGCGTCGGGCTGGGCGAGTTGGTGGCTGGGGTGAATCGCTATGCGACCTCCAGCAGCCAGGGCGGAGTTCGCTTCACGACTGCTTTCTTGGCGGAGTTGGATCCAGCGACCGGAGATCTGGCTTATGTCAACGCCGGGCATAATGTTCCGATTCTGCGCAAGAAATCGGGCGCGGTGGAACGGCTGGAAGCGGGAGGCATTCCTATGGGAATTTTTGCCGATTCGCCTTACCAGGTGGCGACTACGCGCCTGGAGAGTGGAGACTGGCTGGTGATTTTTACCGACGGCATTGTCGAGGCGGAGAATTCCAAGAGTGAGGAATATGGCGAACCGGATTTGATACGACTGATCGACCGCCAGTCGGCGTCTACTCCCGCAGAATTGCTGGGCAGCCTGCTGGTGGAGTTGGACCGCTTCGTGGGAAATACTCCGCAGCACGATGATATGACTTGCTTGCTGGTGAAGAGAAGCTGACGGGCAGGTTGTCAGTTGTCAGTTATCAGTTGTCAGTCACTGGCGGGCATTAGCCCCGCAACCGAGAGCAGTTGTCCTGCCGCGCTTTGAGACTCGCTTAGATTCGTGGATAACTTCCGGGCTTGGGCGGCGGCCAAGTCGGCTTCCGCAGATCGGTCCGCACGGCGCAGGGCTTCCGCTAGTAAAAGAAAACTCACGTCGCTGGGCTCGATCTTCACGGCATGAGTTAGTTGGATGACCGCGGCGTCAGACTGTCCCTGGCGCAGCGCCAGTATGGCGGAACCTACCAGGGCGGTTCCGTTCTCCGGACTCAGGCGCAACGCATTCTGGTAGCTCTCGGCGGCCTGGTCGTAGTGGCGCATCTGGAAGTTCGCCTGGCCTAGTTCGGTCCAGGCCGCGGCCTGGACCTTAGGATCGGCGGACGTGCGCAAAACGGAATCGCATTCCTCGATTGCTTCCTGGGGATGTCCAACGCGTTGTTCATACAAGGCGAGTTCGAGGACCTGGGCTGGCGGATATTTATGGAGTGCGTTGGCAGCCCGGAATTCGACTACGGCTTCGTCCGATCGTCCCTGCTTGGCTAGAGCGATGGCCAAATTGTCGTGCGCCATGTAATTGCGCTGGGTAACGCTCAAGGTGTAGCGCCAGAGGGTTTCATCGTCGCGCCAGTAGCTGAGTTGGTGATAGGTGAGGCATCCGAGGACGAAGACGATTAGAACGGCAGCGGCGCCGAGGCACGCGGCTGGGATTCGGGACTCAGAGGCTGGCGCGGCCTCGGTCCCGGTGTTTGAATTCTGGGTGTTTTGAGCCAAGGAGTTTAAAGTCCATGCGTTCAAGGTCCAGACCAGCGCAACAAATAATCCGATGAAGGGGATGTAGGCGAAACGGTCGGCCATAGCCTGCTCGCCGACGGTGACGATGCCGATCATTGGGACTAAGGTTCCCAGAAACCAGAACCAGCCGAACGCCAAATGACGGCGGTCGCGCCAGTGCAGAACGAGTGCTGAGATCAGGAGCAGCAGCGCCGCCGCTGCCGCCACCTGCCAATGGGGCAGCGAAGTGCCCGGATGCGGGTACATGGGAGCGAGGTGCGACGGCCACAACATTTTGCCGATGTAGCGCACGTAGGAAACGAAGACATTATCCAAGCGGGCCGATATCGGGACTTCCCCGGCGGTGCGGACCGCCGCTCCGGCGCGCTGCGCCATCACGGTGATGACTGAATCCGCAGCGGCAAGAATGAAAAGCGGCACCTTTTCCCAGACCAGAAAACCGAACGAGCGCGGAGCGGGCGCCGCGGGCGAGCCGGTTGCCGCCGCCGCCATGCGCTGGAGAGGCCAGTAATCCCAAAGCAGCAGAACAAAGGGCAGGGTGACGATCTGCGGCTTCGCCATCAGGCCAAGGGCAAAGAAAACGACTACCCATCCGTAGAGGAATCGCCTGCCAGTACGCGCGTAGCGGTCGTAGGCATGAAGGGCTAGCAGGAAGAACAACATGCTGAGGACGTTCTTGCGCTCGGCGACCCAGGCCACCGATTCGACGTTGACCGGGTGCAGGGCGAACAACGCGCTCACGAGCAGACTGGGCCAGGCGAGTCCAGTGGCTCGCCACAACAACAAAAACAGCAGTACCGCGTTCGCAGCGTGCAGCAAGAGATTGATGTAGTGGTGGCCGACGGGATTGAGGCGAAAGAGCTGGCAGTCCAGGGCATGAGACAGCCAAGTCAGGGGATGCCAGTATCCGGCGCGAAAGGTCGTAAAGGACCATTTCACGGTGTCCCAGGTCAGGCCGCTTTGAATCTGCGTATTTCTCAGGATGTATACGGAGTCGTCAAAATCGGTGAAGCCGTTCTGAACGATGGGATTGTAGAACGCGAGGGTGACCGCGACCAGCAGGAGGCAGAAGATGACGATGCGTTTTTCGCCGGATGCTGGCATGTTAGTGGTTGGAGGCGGCTCCGATGGAAGGCTGGCTCGTCGTCAAAACAAGCCAACTCCCGAAAATCCTGCCAATGAACAATTTTAGCGATGTTGGATTGACGCTGACCGTTCTGCGACGCTTGCCGCCACTCCGAAGTAACGACTGGCTGGGCAGGGGTCAGCTCGGCATCAGCTCGCGGTACATCTGGTGGAAGGCGTGGACGCCTTTTTCCTGCTTCACGCTGTAGCGGCCGCTGAGGTAGCTGCGGGAGTGGAGATTTTTCTGAACGATCTCGCAGATGCTGGCGTCCTCGACCTGAATCTCGTCGCTAAAAGCTATGGCTTTGCTGGCGGCTTCGCTGCCCAGATCTTTCTCGGGGACATACCATTCAAAAATTGCCAGGGTGCGCTCGGGGCCGAGGGGCAGGATGATATTGAGCGAGATGTTATCGGGATAACAGTTGAGCATCCAGTTGGGAAAGACCCAGAAATAATCGGCGGTTTGGTCAGCGCCGGATTGCGGGTAAAGGCGGGGGGCGGCGTCTCCAGACTGGGCGCCGCGGATCGGCGTCCACTGGCGAACGTACTGGGGATAGGGTTCGACGGTGTATCCGCTGTAGTTGATTTCGCGCTGGAGCGCCGGGTGGACGCTGGGTACGTGGTAGCCCTCGAGATAATTATCGATGTAGGTTTTCCAGTTGCAGTTCATCTCGTAGGTTCGGCGTTCGGAAAACTTCATACTGCTGAAATCGAACTTCTCGGCCTGGGCGGGCAATTCTCCCAAGGACTCGCGCAGCGGTTCGGCCTCGGGATCGAGATTGACGAAGATCAGGTTGAACCATTCCTCGAGGCGAACTGGGACGAGGCCGAATTCCTGGGGATCGAAATCCTCGACGCCATCGAATTCGGGAGTGACGAGAAGAGCGCCGTCTAGGCGGTAGGTCCATCCGTGGTAGCTGCAGCGGAAGAGCTTGCGATTTCCGCAGCCGGAGGCGGGGTTGCCGGCGCGATGGCGGCAGACGTTATGAAAGCAGCGCAGAACGCCGTCCTCGCCGCGAGCGATTAGGAGCGGCTCTCCGATGAGGTCGAAGGTAAAGTAGTCGCCGGGAGTTCGGCGGCCTGGTGAACGTGACCGACGAGCTGCCAGGTGGCGGCAGAAGAGCTTGGTCTTTTCCGCCTCAAAAGTTGCCGGGCTAAAATAGAGCGCGGCCGGCAGAGTGGAAGCGCGCGCGATGTCGCGATCGGCATGTACTTGAAGGTTCGGCATGGACGCGGTCCGCGAGCGTCATTCTAGCGCAGAGGCGGAGGGTTCGGGAAGGAGCCTCCAGCGCCGAGACCTTTGACGGACGTGAGGGCCGGTTCTCGATTCGGAGTTCGCGGCATAGTGACGCGCTGTGGTTACTTCCGTGCCCGGGCGGCCTGGCCTGTCTTCATACGCGCCTCGGATGCTGTTTTTCCTGATGCTTGCGGAGCAGCCAGGCGTTGAACGGTGGAAATTGGATGCAAGAAAAAGCGAAGGCGAGCCATTCCCAGAATGGGAGTTGCGGCATCTGACGGGCGTTTTGAAGGTAAAGATGGAGACCGGAGGTTATGTCAAAATATGTCAGTTTGAGTCTCGAAAGTGTCATACTGTCAGGAAACGTAGATAACTAAAAGAGGAGGCTAGGCACTCGGCCGCCGATGATAACGCTCAGTTTCGATCCAGATATGCATCTGCTTCTGGGCTTGGGTCTCTGGCCCTTGGAGTGCGGTAGTACAATGCGAGTTGGTCATCCAACCAAAAGAGTCAAACGGAGACGAGGAAACTATAAATGCGGAAACAAAAGGGCTTCTCACTGATCGAATTGCTGATTGTGGTGGCGATCATTCTGATCATCGCCGCGATTGCTATCCCGAACCTGTTGCGCGCACGTATTGCGGCGAACGAGTCGTCCGCGGTGGCGTCGGTTCGTACATTGAACACGGCACAGATTTCTTACAACTCGGCTTACCCGACGGTGGGCTTTGCAGCCGGCCTGGCTAATCTGGGCGGCACGGCCTGCGCTCCGCCGAGTTCGACTGGCGCTTGCTTGATCGATCAGCAGTGCAAACGGGCACCAAGAGCGGCTATTCGTTCACCATGGTCGGTTCCGGCGGCCCCCTGCTTCGTCCTATCAAACGGTGGCATCGCCCTTGACTCCGAACCAGACGGGCGTACGCTACTTCTGCTCGTTCGCCGACGCTGTGGTTCGCTACAACGGCGCCGCGATCTCCACTTGCGACACCACGCAGACCCCGCTGCAGTAAGTTTGGATTTGGCAAGTACCTGGGGGAGGGTACAAGCGGGAAAGAAAGCAGAGGAGAAATCCTCTGCTTTTTTTGTTTTTGCGGCAGTTTGGGGCAAAGAAGGAGGGTCAGGGGTCCTGTCAAACTTTGGCAATCCTAAGTTTCTGAAATTGTCATCCCTGGGGGTTCGAGGGCGGTTGAGGTGGTAACCATGGGGTAGAAAGTCGCTGAAAATACGGGGTTTTGGTCCGGAAGGGCAGCTGACTTCCGTCACTATGTCTGTGGCCCTTTGAGTGCGTTTATTAAGCGAGTTGGTTATTCCAACAAACGACACTCAAACGGAGACGAGGAAACTATAAATGCGGAAACAAAAGGGCTTCTCACTGATTGAATTGCTGATTGTGGTGGCGATCATTCTGATCATCGCCGCGATTGCTATCCCGAACCTGTTGCGCGCACGTATTGCGGCGAATGAGTCGTCCGCAGTGGCGTCGGTTCGTACACTGAACACAGCACAGATTTCTTACAACTCCGCCTACCCGACGGTGGGCTTTGCGGCCGGCCTGTCTAACCTGGGCGGCACAACCTGCGCTCCGCCGAATTCGACCAGCGCTTGCTTGATCGATCAGCAACTGCAGACGGGCACCAAGAGCGGCTATTCGTTCACCATGGTCGGTTCCGGTGGCCCCCCTGCTTCGTCCTATACCACGACTGCATCGCCCTTGACTCCGAACCAGACGGGCGTACGCTACTTCTGCTCGTTCGCAGACGCTGTGGTTCGCTACAACGCCACTGCGATCACCACCTGCGACACCACGCAGACCCCGCTGCAGTAAGTTTGGATTTGGCGAGTACCTGGGGGAGGGTACAAGCTGGAAAGAAAGCAGAGGAGAAATCCTCTGCTTCTTTTTTTTGCTCGGGCTTTCTGACTTCCCTCGCGAAAGCCTCTGGCGACTGACACAATTTGGCAGGGCGATCTACGGTCGCTTTGTCAAAGTTTGTCACTCCAGCCCACCGGAAGACGGCATGAAGACCGGCTCACGCACCCGCGGTTCTTCGGGAGTTTGGACACCACTTGGACCTGCTTTTGGCCATGCGCCCGGCAAAGGCCAATCAAATGCAAAAGATCCGATGGTCGTTGTGGCCAAATTCAGACCCCGGATGGGGTGGAGTTCTCAGGAAATGCAAAAGCAGAAAGGTTTTTCTCTCATCGAGTTGCTGATTGTGGTAGCCATCATTTTGATCATCGCGGCGATTGCGATTCCGAATCTGCTGCGGGCGCGGATCGCAGCCAACGAGTCGTCGGCGGTGGCATCGCTGCGGACGCTGAATACGGCGCAGATCTCGTATAACTCGATGTATCCGACAGTGGGCTTTGCGACCACGCTGGGCGCGCTTAGCGGAACCAGTTGTGCGCCACCGGGAAGCACGCAGGCGTGCTATATCGACACGACCCTGGCATCCGGCACCAAGAGCGGCTATTCGTTCGCACTGTCGAATACTTCTGGAACCCCGAATTCAACCTATACCTTCATTGCTTCGCCGTTGACTCCGAACCAGACGGGCGTGCGCTATTTCTGTTCGTTCGCGGACGCCGTGGTTCGATACAGCGCCACCTCGCTGAGTACCTGCACGACCAGCACATCGCCTTTGCAGTAGGTTCTTGATTTTTGGCGGAGTGCCCGGGGGAGAGGGCCTGGCCATGGAGAAAGCTGGGGGAGAAATCCCCTGCTTTTTCTGTTGTGGCGTGGTTTTCGTGTGGGCGAAACGGGCGGCTCGATTCTGCGAGTCTAGGCGATCTGATGACAAAAATTGTCATTTCCGATGCGGGAGGAATGACTAAGGCGGCGAAGCTGCGGGTAAGAGCTTCGAATTGCACCGCATTCCCAAGCACTTACGTTCGACGGCATGGACCCGAGTCCGGCAAGCAAAGTGCAAGAGCTATTGCTGGAGCTTGATCGGATTCGTTATCCACGATCAGGGAGACACCATGCGCAGGAACAGCGGATTTTCTCTCATTGAACTGTTGATCGTAGTCGCCATCATTCTGATCATTGCGGCAATTGCGGTGCCCAGTTTTCTGCGTTCGCGCATCGCGGCCAACGAATCGGCTGCGGTGGCAGCGGTCCGGACCGTGAACACGGCGGAGATCTCGTACAATTCGGCTTACCCAACGGTGGGTTTCGCGGGCACGCTGGGTGCTTTGAGCGGCACCAGTTGCACGCCGCCGAGTTCGACCGGCGCCTGCTTGATTGATACCGTGCTGGCCGGCGGCCAAAGGGGTGGGTACAACTTCACACTAACCAACGTATCCGGCACCCCGAACTCAACCTACAACGTTATCGCTACCCCGATCTTGTGGAACTATTCGGGCATCCGCTATTTCTGCTCCTACGCCGACGCCGTAGTGCGGGTTAGCATGACCACGATCACGACCTGCGATAACACGGTCACTCCTCAAAACTAACTCTAAGACTAATTCTCGATGCGGCAAGAATCTTCCAGACGCGTCGTGGCTCCGGTGAGCGCTTTACCTTCGTAACCGTCCATGCCGGCGGACGCCCGCAGAGCTCATCAGCATTGCATATAATTCTGTTCAGTAGATTCCACATCAAATCCCACGTAAAGGCCCTGGGCGTTGCGCGCATATCCATGAATGCGATTGAGATTCTCGACCTGGAAAAGAGTTATTTAGTCGGGTTCTGGCGCAAGCGGCCGAAGCTTGCGCTGCGTCCGTTGCGCCTGACGATTGGGGAGGGAGAGGTATTCGGCTTCCTCGGCCCAAACGGCGCGGGCAAGACCACCACGCTCAAGCTCCTGATGGGACTGGTATTTCCGACGGCGGGAACGGCGCGGATTCTGGGGATGGACATGGACGATCCGCGGGTGAAATCGCAGATTGGATTTCTGCCGGAACAGCCCTACTTCTACGACCATCTGACCGCCAGAGAACTGCTCAATTATTACGGGCAGCTTTCTGGAGTTCCGGCAAAAGGACGCTCGGCGCGGGTGGAGCAGATGCTGGGACGGGTGGGACTTAGCGACTCGGCGGGGATCCAGTTGCGGAAATTTTCGAAGGGCATGTTGCAGCGGGTGGGGCTGGCGCAGGCGATCCTGCACGATCCCAAGCTGGTGTTTCTCGATGAGCCGATGTCGGGACTGGATCCAATGGGACGGCGCGAGGTTCGGGATCTGATTCAGCAACTGCGGCACGAAGGCAGAACAGTTTTCTTTTCGACGCATATTCTGTCGGACGCGGAGGCACTCTGCGACCGGGTGGGAGTCATCCACCAAGGTGAGTTGCGCGGGGTAGGAGCGGTGGCGGATTTGACCTCCGCGGGACAAGGCAAAATCGAGATTATTTTCTACGCTAAAGCAGTGCCGGCGGGTTTGACGAGCCTTGGAGCCGAGGCTGGAATCAGCGGCGACATGGTGAACGCCGTACTGCCTGAAGAGCAGCAGGATGCGGCGCTCGAAGTACTGCGGCGCGAGCACCTCAAACTGATATCGCTGGCGCCGGTGCGCAGTTCGCTGGAAGAATATTACGTCCAGAAACTGCAGCCCACGGAAGAACGGAAACCAGAAAACCGGAAAGGGGTGGGCGTATGAACTCGCGCATTGGTTATATCGCCTTCAATACTTTCCGCGAGGCGGTGCGCGACCGGGTGCTGTACAACCTGATCGCATTCGCGTTGCTGCTTTCCGGGGCGGCGATTCTGGTGGGTGAGATTTCGATCGATATCGAGCGCCTGGTGGTGGTGAATCTGGGGCTGACGGCGGTGTCGCTGTTCGGGGTGGTGATCGCCATCTTCATCGGGATTGGGCTGGTTTCTAAGGAGATCGACAAACGCACGCTGTACACGGTGCTGTCGCGGCCGGTTCGACGCTGGGAGTTCGTTGTGGGCAAGTTCTTTGGACTCACGGGAACGCTGGTGGTGAACACATTATTTATGGCGCTTGGCGTGTTTCTGGCGCTGCTCTACGTCGCGCACAAATTCGAGAAGATGGACGCGTGGGTGCTGGTCGCGCTGTACTTTATCGTGCTGCAGTTTTTTATCGTGTGCGCGCTGGCGCTGTTTTTCTCGTCGTTTTCGACGCCGCTTATGGCGGCGGTTTTCACCTTCGCTCTGTTCGTCATCGGAAATTTGTCCGAAGATCTGCGGGGCTTTGCCAGAATCACCACTGGGGCTGGAGGGTGGCTGGCAAGGGCCGTCGCCTATCTGGTGCCGAATTTTTCCGCTTTGAACGTGATCACACAAGTGGCGCACGGCGACCCGATACCGGGACGCCTGATTCTCTACAACACTGTTTACGCGCTGCTGTATTCGGCGATGGCCATTTCTGGGGCGGTGCTGATCTTCCAGCGGCGGAATTTGAAGTGAGTTGTAAGTGAAAATGAATGCGACATTACGCGTGAATCTGGTGGCGGGCGCGGTGCTGTTTGCTTCCATGGCGGGCGTTATGGCGACGGTCCGTGCCATTGACCATCAGAGACTGAACGCGGTGGCGCAGGACTCACTTTATGTGAGCTCTCCGAAGGTGCTGCGGCGGATGAGCCTGGGCTATACCGGCCTGCTGGCCGACATCTACTGGACACGCGCGGTGCAGTATTTTGGGGTACAGCACCACGATGAGTCCGGCGATTTCCGGCTGCTGGCGCCGCTGCTTGAAGTCACCACGGAACTTGATCCGAGGCTCTTGCCGGCCTACCAGTTTGGGGCTACATTTCTCGGTCCGAAACCGCCGAGCGGCGCGGGCTTGCCGGGAGCGGCGCTCTCGCTGATCAAGTTTGGAATCGAACACAATCCCGACCAGTGGCGGCTCTACTACAATCTGGGATTCCTGTATTACACCGAGTTCAAGGACTACGCGAAAGCGGCGGACGCATTTAAGCGCGGGGCGGCGCTTCCGGTGACCAACGAATTCATGCCCATCCTGGCGGCACGGATGGCACAGCATGCGGGCGACTTCGATACGGCGCGCATGTTGTGGTTCACCACTTATCAGAGCACCAAGGAAGCTCGCATCCGGCAGAACGCGGTCGAACATTTGCTCGCTCTGCAGGTGGATGAAGAAATAACTCATCTCGAGAATCTGGTCGACAAATACCGCGTAGAGAACGGGCGATTACCGGCCAGCATGGGCGATCTGGAACGCGCGGGGTTTATCCATGGGACGCCGGTTGATCCGAAGGAGCATCCGTACAAGCTGATGCCGGATGGGCGGATCGAAGTGCAGGACCCGAAGAACATTTATTTCATCACCAAGGGGCTTCCACCGGGCATGGGACCGCCGCAACCGCCGCGGGAGCCGCAGTTGAAATCGAAGTAGCGGGCTTTCGCTTCTTCGCTGTTCGCTATTCGCTCTTCGCTAGAGGCCAAAGGCTAACGGCCAACAGCGCTTTCCTCATTTTGTTAGCATGCTGGCGTGTCCTCTGGATTCACCCAACAATTCTTGAATGCGCTCCGTGTCTGGTGGCGCAATCAATCGCGCGAAGAGGGTTCCGCTCGCGCGGCTTCCCTGCTGGTCTGCAATCTGTGGGGCTTTGTGCGCGAGTCGACACCCGAGCGGCGGCGGCAGCGTTATGGCGACATGGAGTACGACTGGGACAATCGTGTCAACACCACCACCGGAACGGTGGGCTGGCGCACTCGGCTGTTGGGGTTGTTTCATTCTCCTTATCAGCCGACTGAGCCGGCACTGTTTCGGGAGATGATGGCTAGCCTGCCTATTGACTTCGATTCTTTCACTTTTGTTGATCTTGGTTCCGGCAAGGGACGAACATTGCTGATGGCGTCGGAGTATCCGTTTCGGAAGATTGTGGGAGTGGAA
The DNA here is from genome assembly GCA_963826845.1 of uncultured Acidobacteriaceae bacterium. Lineage (GTDB taxonomy): Bacteria > Acidobacteriota > Terriglobia > Terriglobales > Acidobacteriaceae > Acidiflorens. The sequence continues at coordinate 39,659 of CAWGYS010000009.1, read as the reverse complement.
CTTTTGCCCGAACTGCACCGGGCCGCGGTGGAGAATCTTTCTCTCTACGCGAGCGAATCACAAAAGTGCAAAACGCTGGAAGCGATCTGCGGCGATGCCGCCGACTTCCCTTTTCCCGTCGAACCGCTTGTACTTTATCTTTTCAATCCACTGCCGGAATCCGGCTTGAGGCGAGTGATCACGCGACTCGACCAGAGCCTTAGCGATCATGCGCGAGAGGTTTACGTGCTCTATCACAACCCGCTATTGGAGCAGGTGCTGAGTGGGAGCGCGTTCTTGAGGAAGATCGGCGGGACGCGACAGTACTCTCTTTATGCATTCGCGGAAAAATCCGGCCGAGTCTAGGGGTTCACTACCTGCTTCACCGTTCCCCAGTCCCTAAAGGGGCATCTGATTTCCAGGCTTACGGTATCGCTGAAGCGATACCCTGATACGAAGCCGGAGGTTTTTCCGTGGCCTGCTGGTGTTGTTTCATATTCGATTAACCGTGGGCGATAAGGCGCGGCGGTAGAATTGGGAAGGGGGCAATCGAAATTGAATCGCCGCTTCTTTTATCGTTGGATGACAATCTTGGCGATCGCCTTCCCGGCGCTTGCTCAGGATACCGTTCATCAGCTGGCCCGGGCGGTGGACGACCACTACAACCACCTCCGGAGCCTGGAGTCAGACTTCACCGAGATCTATCGGGGGGACGGGCCGGAGCGGGTTGAGTCGGGCACTTTGTGGTTGAAAAAGCCGCGCAAGATGCGGTGGGAATACCGTTCTCCGAGTGAGAAGCTGTTTGTCAGCGACGGGCAGGTGGTGTGGTTCTACTTGCCGGCGGAACGGCAGCTCCGAAAGACGTCGCTCAAGAAGCTGGACGACCTGCGGTCTCCACTGGCATTTTTGCTGGGTAAGACGAAGCTGGAGAATGAATTACAGGGACTTTCGAAGGCAGTGGATCAATCACCCTTGGGGGCTGGCAACACGGTATTGCGCGGGGTTCCGACGGGGATGGCAGGCCGGGTGAACGAGGTGCTGCTGGAGATTACGCCCTCCGATCAGATTGTCCGCATCGTATTAGTGGAGGCGGATGGGACGAGCACGGAATTCCGCTTTGCGGGCTGGAAAGAGAACGTGGAGATGAGCGACGGCCGGTTTCAGTTTGTTCCGCCGGCGGGAGTGGAGACGGTGGACGGGGGATTGGGGCCGTAGGCGGATATCCCAGCCCCTAAAGGGGCGGCCTTCGCGAGGATCTTGCGGCATCGCTGAAGCGATGCCCTGATACGAAGCGGGGAGATTTTCGCAGCCTACGGTAAAGCAAATCTCCTGCTATGAGACAGCGGGTTACTTACGTACCACACGGATAGACAGGTTGCGATAAGGGCTTTGGGGACAGAATGTTACACTTGCTCTGAAGCGCTCGCAAATAAGGGCAAAACCAGAACCTCGAAGCTCAGCAGCAGACGATATCGCATGGCACAATTCCTGGTCAAAGTCGCCGACGAACAGGGGCATCTGCGGCAGCAGGTGGAGCATGGGTATTCGGAGGCGGAGGTGCACGACCGCTTCGTGCAGCAGGGATACCTGGTTTACTGGGTCAAGCCCCGGACCCTGCTCAGCACGGGCGGGGGCCAGTTCGGGCGGCGGGGCAAGCTGCGGCAATCTACCTTTCTGATTTTCAATCAACAGTTTTTGACGCTGATCAAGGCGGGACTGCCGATCCTGACGGCGCTGGATCTTTTGATCAAGCGGCAACGGGACAAGAATCTGCTGAAGCCGCTCGAAAACGTGCGCGAGCGGGTCAAAGGGGGCGAGTTGCTGTCGGACGCTTTCGCCGCCCAGCAGGTGTTTCCGAAGATGTATACCACCACGCTGATGGCGGGGGAAAAAAGCGGCAATATGGAAGAAGTCCTGAGCCGCTACATCACCTATCAGCGGATGGTGCAGACTTTTCGTAAGAAGCTGCTGGTGTCACTGGTGTATCCGGCGCTGCTGGTGTCGGTGGTGACGCTGATGCTGATTTTTCTGATCACCTATGTGGTGCCGAAGTTTGCCGACCTGTTCAGCAGTCTGGGAGCGGATCTGCCGGCGATCACGGTGTTCATGCTGTCGTTCGGCTTGAACGCGCAGAAATACGGGTGGATCGTGGCGCTGGTTTTGGGCGTGTCGGGCGTGCTGTTGTGGCGATGGAAGCAGAGTGACAAGGGAGCTGAAAGCATTGACCGCTTTCTGCTGTCGCTGCCGCTGATTGGGGAAATCCGGCTGAAGTATCAGGTGGCAAATTTCTCGCGCATTCTGGGGACGCTGCTGCAGGGCGGACTGCCGCTGGTGCCGGCGATGGAAACGGCGGGCGAATCGCTGAGCAGCCGGCAGATGCTCATGGGGGTCACGGCGGCGGCCGAGCGGGTGAAAGAAGGACAGAGCCTGGCGCACTCGCTGGAGACACAGAAGCTGTTTCCCGACCTCGCGGTAGAAATGCTGGAGGTGGGTGAATCGACGGGCGCGCTGCCGGCAATGCTGGCTTCGGTGGCGGAGTTCTACGAAGAAGACGTGCAAACGGCTCTGGGCGCGGCTATGGCGCTGATTGAGCCGTTGATTCTGATCGTCATGGCGGTGTTTGTCGGCGGGATATTGATTTCGCTGTATATGCCGATCTTTACGCTGGGCGCGAATGTGCATTAGAGGGACTGCGACGGCAGCCCCTAAAGGGGCGGTCGATGGCTGGGGAGTTCGGCATCGCTAAAGCGATGCCCTGATACGAACCCGCAAGATGGGAAAAGGTCCTGGAAGAGGCTGTAAACTGGAATGGGCATGGCGGACAAGAAAACAGCACTGATTAACGGCGGGAATGGCGGGAAACTGGTGCCGGAACCGGCGTCGGTTCCCGATGAACTAGAACGGGCGCGGGATATTGCGCGGCGTTATCGTTGCGAATTCGTTGACCTGAGCGACTTCCAATTGCACCACGATCTTTTCGAGAAGATCCCCGTTCACTTGATGTTCCGCTATAACTTCGTGCCGCTGGATGAGACCGCGGACGGGCGGTTGGCAATTGCCATTGCCGATCCCAGCCAGTTGATGATGATCGACGAGATCAGCCTGCTGCTTGGCAAGCGCATCCTCACCAAAGTTTCTACGCTTAAGCAGATCTCCGACATTCTGAAGAAGACGGAGCAGTCCAAGCGCGTGCTGGAAGACGCGAGCGAAGGATTCACGCTCGACGTGATTCGCGAGGACGAAGCCGGGAACGACGAGACCATCTCCATCGACAAGTTGACGGCGACGGCGGGCACGGACATGAGCCCGATCATTCGTCTGGTCGACACTACGATTTTTACGGCGTTACAGCGGCGGGCTAGTGACATCCACATCGAGACGCGCGACGACTCGGTGTACATCAAGTTTCGTATTGACGGCGTGCTCACGAACGCCATGCCGCCGATCGGCAAAGAGCATCACTCGACCATCATTTCGCGCATCAAGGTCATGAGCGAGCTGGATATTTCCGAGCGCCGCGTGCCTCAGGACGGCCGCTTCCGCGTGAAGTACAACGGGCGCGCCATCGACTTCCGCGTTTCGATCATGCCTTCGATCCATGGCGAAGACGCCGTGCTCCGCGTGCTCGATAAAGAGTCGATGAGCGAGAAGTTCAAGAAGCTCACGCTCGAAGTGGTCGGGTTCGACGAAGACGATCTGCGACGGTTCCGGCGTTACATCAAGGAACCCTACGGCATGGTGCTGGTTACGGGGCCGACGGGCAGCGGCAAAACGACGACGCTTTACGCCGCTATTAACGAAATCAAAACGGACGAAGACAAGATCATCACCATTGAAGATCCGGTCGAGTATCAACTGCGCGGCATCACCCAGATTCCGGTCAACGAGAAAAAGGGTTTGACCTTTGCCCGCGGTCTGCGATCGATTTTGCGTCACGATCCGGACAAGATCATGGTGGGCGAAATTCGCGACAACGAAACGGCGCAGATTGCCATTCAATCGGCGCTGACGGGCCACCTTGTGTTCACGACCGTCCACGCTAATAACGTGGTGGACGTGCTGGGTCGTTTTCTGAACATGGGCGTCGAGCCTTACAACTTTGTCTCGGCGCTGAACTGCATTCTGGCGCAGCGGTTGGTCAGGATCATCTGCGATTCCTGCCGGACGGCGGTGCATTATCCGAATGACGTGCTGGAGGCCAGCGGTCTGGACCCGCAGGTGTGGTCGCAGGTCCCTTTGTACGAGGGGCAGGGCTGCATTGAGTGCGCGGGCACGGGATTCCGGGGCGGACGGCGATTCATGAACTTCTGGATTTGACCGACCGCATCCGCGAGATGATTCTGGAGCGGAGAGCCGACCTCGGAGATCACGGAAAGCGGCCCGCGAAGACGGCATGCGCTTCCTGCGCGAATCGGCGCTGGATAAGGTGCGCGGAGGATTCACCACTCTGAAGGAGATCAACAAGGTCACCTTTATCGAGACCATGCGGTAAGTAATGATTAGAGACGGTTACCCTCTGCAAGGGCCGGCAGTCCAGTCCCGGCATCCCCAGAGGTAACTATTCTCGCCATGAAAGTACGGGATATCATCAGTTGCTGGAGCGGGATGGCTGGTTTCTGAAACAAACACGCGGCAGTCACCGTCAGTACAAACACCCGATGAAGTCAGGACGTGTGACGTTGCCGGGACACCCAAATGACGATCTTCCTCCATGGCACTCTGAACAGTGTCCTCAAGCAAGCAGGATTGAAGCCTTGAACTACGTTGTTGTTTACGAAAAATCCGGAACCGGCTGGGCGGCTTATGTTCCCGACCTGCCCGGGGTGGTAACCACTGGCGGAACGAGATCCGAGGTGCGTTCTTTGATCCAGGAGGCGATCGAGTTCCATCTAGATGGGCTGAAAGAAGACCGGTTGCCCATCCCCGAGCCGAGCGCTGAAGCAGAGGTAATTTCGATCAGCCGATGACTTCTAATTCCAAACACGTTCGCCGACCGTCGCTGGCCTGTGAAATCGCGGGTGACCGGGTTCTGGCGGGGCGCGCCGCCGATGCGGGGCGGATGGTGGAAATGGCGTCGGCGCGGGAACTGGCGCCGGGCACGGTGGTACCCGATCTGATGGAAGCGAATTTGCGGGATGGCGCGGCTGTCCGGCAGGCGATTGCAAGCGCGCTTGGGGGATTAGGCGGACGTTCGCGCGACGTGATCGCGATTCTGCCCGACACTTCGGTGCGGGTCGTGCTGCTCGATTTTGAAACTCTCCCTTCTAAACGGGATGAGGCTGAGGCGGTGGTTCGGTTCCGGCTGAAGAAGTCGCTGCCTTTTGATCCCGCCGACGCTCGCATTTCGTATCACGCGCACCCGACGGCGAAGGGGGTGCAGGCGGTGGCAGCGGTCGTGCTGAAAACGGTGCTCGAGGAATATGAGTCGGCGTTTCGCGACGCAGGCTATACCCCGGGGATGGTGATGCCCTCGATGCTGGCCGCGATTGGAGCGGCGGATGCGGAACGGCCGACGCTGGTGGTCAAAGTGGATGCGCGCACGATCAGCATTGCGATTCTCGATCAGGAGCAACTGCTGCTGGCGCGAACGCTGGAGAATGTGCGGGGAGTGACCATCACTGGCGATCAACTGGCGGAGGAAGTCTATCCCTCGGTGGTGTTTTTCCAGGACACCTACAACCTGAACATTGAGCGGGTGTATGTGGCGGGGCTGCCGGAATCGGGTAGCGCGGCGGCGGCACTGAAGAACCAGTCGGGCGCGGTCGTTGAGGAACTGGTGGCGGCATCGCAGATCGGATCGACCGCGGGGACGGTTCCGAGATGGCGGATGGCGGGAGTGGTGGGAGCGTTGATTTCGTAGGTAGCTGTTCGCAGTTCGCTCGGGCAAGGAGCGAAAGGCTAACAGCGGGTTGGTTTTATCTGATTTCATAACTTATGCGTCTCGATATCAATCTCGCTACCCGGCCTTATGAAGATGCCCGCGAATTCTGGATGCGCTGGGGATTGGGCGTGGGGCTGCTGGCGCTGCTGACGCTGTTTCTGCTGGGCTTGACGGTGAACGACTGGATCAAGGCAGGGAGAGATCGCCATGAAATCGCGCGCCTGGAGGCGCAGATCGCGGATCGCGATCAGGAACGGGCGCAGGCGCAGGCCTTCCTCGACCTGGCCGCCAACCGCAGCACGCGGGACCAGTCGCAGTTCCTGAATGGACTGATTCAGCGCAAGTCGTTTTCCTGGACGCGCGTATTCGAAGAACTGGAGCTGGTGGTGCCTCGGAACCTGCATGTGGTCTCGCTGCGGCCGGAATTGAATGAGCAGAATCAGATGGAGCTGGAGATGAAAGTGGCGTGCGACACGCGCGCCGCGGCCGTGGAACTGGTGCAGCGTATGGAAGGCTCGAAGCACTTCCAGGGAGCGCAAGTGGTGCAGGAGGGTTCGGAGGGGGGATCGGGCGTGGCCGCTCTCGTGGTCTCGATTTATGTTCCGGACTCGGCTCATGACTCAGCGCCGAGCTCGGCCGTTAACCCGGCTCCTAAGCATCGGCCTCTTTGCACGACAGGAGCAAAAGGTAATGCCGGACCTGGGAAATTCGCGGCGCAAGTTGAAAATTGCGATTGGGGTGATGCTTGCCGCCGATGTGATCGCGATAGGCGTTCTGTTCTCACCGCTGGTGGGCTCGGCAGATTCGCGGAGGTTGCAAATCAACGAACTCCGGGCGGAGCTGACGAAGAAGACTCGCGATGTGGAACCGCTGCGCGGCATGCCCAAGAAGATCGTACTGGCGAAGGATCAGATCGGTGAGTTTTATAAGGACCGCTTTGCGGCTAAGGATTCCGATCTGCTTCGAGAGCTGGGAAAGCTAGCGACGGAGAACGGGGTTCGGATGCAGCAGGCACACTACAAGCAGGAGGATGCGGAAACCTCCGGCATAGTTCCGGTCGAGATCGACGGAAGTTTTTCCGGAGACTACCTGCAGCTGGTGCGGTTCATCAATACGCTGGAGCGGTCGAAGATGTTTTTTGAGGTGGATGGCGTGGACCTGGCGGGCGAAGGTGCGGGACCGGTCAAGCTGGGAATCACGATCCACAGTTATCTGAGGTCGGGTGCCTAAGTGAACCTGGGAATCGAAAACCGAAAGCAACTCATCGTGCTCGCGGTGCTAGGCACGATTGGACTGGGAATGCTGGCCTACGAGTTCTGGCCCGCGTCGACGACGGCGCCGGCAGCGGCGAAGACGAGCTCGGCACCGACCAAACCTGCTGTCCGGCGCACCGCTTCCGGAAAAGTGGTGCCGATAGTTGAACCGCGACTGGATCCTACGCTGGATCTGAAGCTACTGAGCCAAAGCGAAGAAATCAAGTACGCGGGCAACGGAAGAAATATTTTTGTAGCGGGGTCCGAGCCCATAGAAGTGCCGCGGAAAAACGGTACTGCGGGCAACGAGGTTGCTGGCGTTCGCCTGCCTCCGCCGATTCCGCCGCCGCCGCTGATCACGCTAAAGTTTTTCGGCTTTGCCAACCAGCCTGGGGAGACAAAGAAAGTGTTTCTGTCCCAGGGTGAAGACATTTTTATCGCAGCTGAAGGCGACATCGTGGACCGCCGCTATCGCGTATTGCGCATCTCGCCGACGGCGGTGGACGTGGAAGATGTGCTCAACAACAACCGGCAGAGCCTGCCGCTGACGCAGGGATAACGGTTATGCGTCGTGATTTGAAGTCGGCCAAATTACCAATTACAAATTACAAATCACAGATCCACCAGCGCGGTTACATGATGATCACGCTGATGCTGGCGCTGGCGATGATTACGCTGGCTATGCTTGCCGTGTTACCCGATATTCGCCAGCAGATCAAGCGTGACCGTGAAGAGGAACTGAGGCATCGCGGCACGGCGTACATGCGGGCCATTCAACATTTCTACAAGAAGTTTGGGCGCTATCCAAATCGTGTCGAAGAGCTGGAGAATACCAACAACCTTCGTTTTCTGCGCAAGCGCTACACGGATCCTATCAATGTGGATAAGGTCACGGGCAAGGAAAAGGACTTCAAATTCCTGCATCAGCAGGACATCAGCTTAAATAATGGGCCGGTACTTGGGGCAGCGCCTGGGCAAAGCGGGCCGGGCGGGCAGAATGCCTTCGGCGGGGCGCAAGGTGGACCGCTGGCGCAAGGCGCATTCGGCGGCGCGCAACCGGGGGCTAACTCGGGTTCTCCGGCAGCGGCGACTGGCAACTCCAGCAATTCTTCGGATGACGAGGACGATTCGAAGCCATCCGGATCCTCGCCTTTGAATTCGAGTCCTAGTTCGAGTTCCAGTTCAGGTTCGAATTCCGGCTCCGGCTTCAATGGGCCGACGTTTGGTGGTGGGCCGATACTCGGAGTCGCGAGCGCAAGCACAGCAAAAGCGATTCACGTGTTCTACACGAAAGACCACTACAACGACTGGCTCTTCATTTACATGCCTACTGCCGACCGCGGCGGGTTGCTGATCGGACCGATCAATCCTGGCGTGCCAACCGGGACCATGGGCGGACTCGCTCCTGGGCTGATGCCGGGTGGTGCTCCGGGGCAGGGCGGATTTGGACAAGGACTTGGATCGGGATCGCCACTGAGCGGCGGCCAAAGCCAAGGTCCTCAGACACAGACTCCGCAGGCACCGGCACCGGCGCCGGCACCCCAGCAGTAGACTTCGCTCCCCGAAATACCCTTCTGTAAGGAAAGCGGCAACAGAAAAGCCCCGCTGTCTAAAGCGGGGCCGATCTGCAACCCGAAGCGCTCACGTTCAGCGCCAGATGTGCAAGCTTAAACGTTGAAGGAGGAGCCGCAACCGCAGGTGCTCTTCACGTTCGGATTTTCGAACTTGAACCCAGCGCCTTCCAGTGTCTCGACGTAATCGACATGGGCGCCGCCCAGATACATCAGAGAAGTGGCGTCCACGTATACCTTTAGACCGTCGAAGTCGAAAACCTTGTCCATCATGCCGGCGCCGTTTTCGAAGGCCATGGAGTATTGAAAGCCGGAGCAGCCGCCGCCGACCACGGACAAGCGCAATCCCGATGGGACGGGCGTCTGCGAGGCCATAATTTCTTTGACCTTGGCAATCGCGCTCGGAGTCAGCACGGGGGCCGCAGTCTTGGTCTGAGTAGCGGGCTGAGCGCTGGGCTGGCCGTCGGAATGAACATCGGGTACGGAGGTCGTCGCCATCTGTTTATCTCCTTGTAATTGCTTATTATAACAAAGGTTGTGACTGTCCCGGCAAGGCTTTTTACAAGCGTTGCCGCTTCTGGATTCCGTGTTCTTTTGATGCCTTGGGGAGGCCAGAAGTCTCAGCCCCTTGCCAACGGGTCTATAATGTTTCGCAGCAGGGGGCCGTACCCGAACGTGTGGGCTTAATGCAACTTCGGGGAATTGGCTCGATCTCAGTCCGAGGTGGTGTATGACTCCTATGTTCATGCTGCTGGTCGCGTGGGGTGTGCTGACGGGGATACTCATTATCCTCCTGATTTATAAGAGCACCCTCACCATGCACGAAGACGACTCGATCTTTCTCAATGAAACCGAGTCGCAGATGCATAAGGACCAAATTGAAGTGCTGGCCAAGATGAAAAAGATCGGACCGATCGTGAAGGTGCTGGGCGCCGTATCGGGGGTCATGATCCTGGTCATTGCAGGATTGTTCATCTATCAGGGACTGACCAGCGCCACCACGCTGCAGTAAGCGGTAGCAGGCGCATCTTTACGATCCCCGACCCGAAAAGAACACGCGCGAGCGGCGGCATGTTGCCGCCGTCGGAACACGCGTATTTCTTGCCGATTGCCGCGAGTGATTGGACGGTTCCTTGATCTCATCCGCGGCAGGATGTTTCTACTCTGACCTCTAAGCCGCCTTGGCCTTCATCGCCACGATGTCGTCGAGCAACACCTTCTCGTGGCCTTCAGGGTTCACCTTTTCGTAGACTTTGCGAATCACTCCCTTAGGATCGACCACGAAACTGGTGCGCTCCCAGAACTTCATTCCTTTCCATTCCGCCTGGCCTAGTCCGAGAGTCTTCATCAGGCTGCCGTTGGTGTCGGCGAGAAACTCGACGGTAAGAGAAAACTTATTGCAGAAGTTCTTGTGCGAGGCAACGTCGTCGGCGCTTATGCCGATCACTTTGATTCCGGCAGCGTCGAAATCGGCCTTGGTTGCGGTAAACGATTTGGCCTGTATGGTGCAGCCGGGCGTGTCGTCTTTGGGATAGAAGTAAACGACGAGCCAATGTCCGGCGAAATCGGAGAGCTTTGTGGTTTTACCGTCCTGGTTGGGTAGCGAAAAATTCGGAAAAGGATTGCCTGCGGAAAGCATGGGAGTTCCTTTCTAGAGTTGTGAATGCAATTGTACGAGGCGCAACGGCGAAGAGTGCTCTTAGCTGTTGGCTCTCAGCCTTCAGCGAAATCGTTCGTGCCAAAAGCTAAGAGCCAACAGCTAGAGCCGTCCTCATGCGGCCGGCATCAGTTTCTTCATGCGTTCTTTCATCTCTTCAGCAGACACATCTTCGACGTGAGTCGCGATGCCCCAGAGATGACCGAACGGGTCCTGGATGAAGCCTGAGCGGTCGCCGTAGAACTGGTCCTGTACGGGTTTGAGGATTTTCGCTCCCTCTGCGACCGCTTTGGCGACAACCTGGTCGCAATCGGGGAGGTACACATACAGGCTCACCGGAGACCCGCCGATGGTCTCGGCGCTGCGGTTGCCCATGGCGGGATTTTCGTCGGCCAGCATGATCCGTGAATCACCGATCTGGAGTTCGGCGTGGCCGACTTTACCGCCGGGTCCGTCCATGCGCACGACCACGGTGGCTCCGAAAACGTTCTTGTAGTACTCGATCGCTTTCGCGGCGCCCTTAATGACGAGGTAGGGCGTTACGTTGTGGTAGTCCTTGGGAAGGTAGTCAACTTTGCTCATGATTTTTCCTCCGGTGTGCTCTCATCATGTTCAGGTCCAGGATGAGGTTGAGGGTTGAGGTTGCGCGCGGGCCTGACGGCCGCGTCTTTCAATCATGAGAACACAAGTTGCGGGAGGACTCAAGGAGGCCGCCCTCGCCTCCCGATGCAGGGATGTAACATGGTCAGATGCTTCACCTTTAGACGCTTGGCTTTTAAACGCTTGACCCAGGTTCTCAGCCGTGCCTGAACTGCCCGACATCGTGGTGTACATCGAAGCGCTGGAGAAACGCATTCTCCGGCAGCGTCTCGATCAGGTACGCATCGCCAGCCCCTTTTTGCTGCGGACTGCGTCTCCAGCGGTGCGGGACGCGGAAGGTAAGACGGTCGTCCAATTGCGCCGACTGGGCAAGCGAATTTGCATCGGCTTGGATAATGACGTCTGGCTGGTGCTGCACCTGATGATTGCCGGACGGTTGCACTGGCGTAAGCGCGATGCCAAGTTGTCACCTCCGCGCGGGCTGGCTGCGTTTGACTTCGCCAATGGAACTCTGCTGTGGACCGAAGCGGGTTCGCAAAAGCGAGCCTCTCTGCACGTGGTGGCCGGAGAGCAGGGGCTCGCCACGCTCGACCCCGGCGGACTGGAGGTCCTGGAATCAGATCTGGCGGACTTTACGGCGGCTCTGACTTCTGCGAACCACACTTTGAAGCGCGCGCTCAGCGATCCGCGATTGTTTAGCGGGATCGGAAATGCCTATTCCGACGAGATTCTTTTCGAAGCTCGGCTCTCACCACTGGCGTTGACGCAAAGACTCAAGCCGGAAGAGATCGAGAGGCTGTTTACTGCCGTGCGCGGCAGTCTGGGCCAATGGACGGCGCGCCTGCGGCTTGAGTCTGGTGATCAATTTCCTGAGAAAGTTACTGCTTTTCGTCCGGGGATGGCTGTGCATGGGCGATACAAAGAGCCGTGTCCGCGCTGCGGGGCGAAAATCCAGCGGATACGTTATGCGGCTAATGAGACCAACTACTGTCCGAATTGCCAGACCGGCGGAAAGCTGCTGGCTGATCGCGCTTTGTCTCGGCTGCTGCGGGAGGACTGGCCGCGGACTCCGGATGAACTGGAGATGCTGACGCGGGAACGGAAGTGAAAACACTACAGCAACGGCAAAAACAACAGCAACAGCAACGGCAACGGCGGCGGACAGGAGTGTCCGCCCTACTCAATTCCCAACTCTTTCGCTAACGCCTTCCACTTTGCATCTACGAGGGCCTTTGTTTTTGAGTCCATTACGATTTCGTCCGGCCAGGGACGAACGAATCCCTCGGTTGACCACTTGCGGGTGGCGTCGATGCCCATCTTTGATCCGTAGTTCGCGAGGCGCGAAGCGTGGTCGAGCGAATCTACCGGGCCTAGCGTGAACTGGATATCGCGTTCGGGGTCGATGTGGTTCAGGACTTTCAAGGTTACGTCGGCTATGTCCTGAACGTTGACGTCTTCGTCCACTACGATGATGCATTTGGTGAACATTGCCTGGCCCAGCGACCAGATCGCGTTCATCACTTTGCGCGCTTGTCCGGGATAGGACTTGCGGATGGAAACCAGCATCAGGTTGTGGAACACGCCTTCGATGGGCAGGTTGATATCCACAAGTTCGGGGATGGTCAGCTTCATCAGGGGCAGAAAGATACGTTCGACTGCTTTGCCCATCCAGGCATCTTCTTGCGGAGGCTTGCCGACTACGGTCGTCGCGTAGATTGGATCTTTTCTGTGGGTCACGCAGGTGACGTGGAAGACCGGGTAGTCGTCTTCGAGCGAGTAGAAGCCGGTGTGGTCGCCGAAGGGGCCCTCGGTGCGGAGTTCGTCGAGATTCACGTAGCCTTCCAGAATGATCTCGGCATTGGCCGGAACCTCCAGATCTACGGTCTCGCATTTCACCAGCTCTACGGGCTTCTGCTGCAGGAATCCGGCGATGATGAATTCTTCTACTTCGGGTGGGGCGGGGACGATCGCGGAGAACGTCAGAGCGGGATCGGTGCCTATGGCCACGGCTACTTCCATTTTTCCGGAGGGACGGTCGCCTTCGGCTGGCATTGAGCCTCCGGAGGACCGGGCCATAATGTCTACAGCGGCGGTGTTCCCACCCAATTTCATTGCCTCTGTCCGAATGTGGTCGCGGTAGTGTTCGGCTGCTACTTTTTGTCTTTGCCAGTGCATGCCAGTGGTGCGCTCGTCGTAGATCTGCATGCGGTACATGCCCACGTTGCGCTTGCCGGTTTTGGGATCGCGCGTGATTACGCAGGGGAGGGTGATGAAACGTCCAGCGTCTTTGGGCCAGCATTGCAGCACGGGGAAATCGAGCAACGAAAAATTGTCGCGCTTGATCACTTCTTTGCAGGGACCGGTGGCTACGGTCTTGGGAAAGAACTTGCCCATCTCGGCGAGCATGGGCAGCATTTTTACTTTGTCGAGGAAACCTTGTGGAGACTTTACGTCCATGAAGCCGCGGATGCGCTCGGCGACTTCGTCCAGCGAATCTACTTCCAGCGCCAGTCTCATGCGGCGGGCGGAACCAAACTGGTTGATGAGAAGCTGAGTGCCGGGGTAGCCCTTCACGTTTTCGAACAGGAGAGCTTTGCCGCCAACGGTTCCGTGCTTGTCTTTACTTTTCGAAACCCGGTCGGCAATTTCCGCGATCTCCAAAATCGGGTTGACTTCGGTGCGGATGCGCTTCAGCTCGCCGGCTCGGTCGAGCGCTTTGATCCAGTCCCGCAGATCGTCGTAGGCCAAAATTCCTCCCGTGATGACAGACGATTATATGACGGGCGCGGTGCGCGGACGGAACCTTGCTCCGCTCTTCCACATTTCGTGGTCTGCGACTAGGATATGGAAATCAATTCTGCTGCGCATTCGTGATTTTGTTGAGAACATTCACCGAGGAAGATCATGGTTCGTTTTAAGGTAAACGGGAAAGAGAAAGTGTTTGACGGCGATCCCGACATGCCGCTGCTGTGGTATTTGCGCGACGTGGCGCAGCTCACAGGTACGAAGTTCGGCTGTGGCATGGCGTTGTGCGGTGCTTGTACTGTGCATCAGGATGGCTCGGCCATTCGATCGTGCACCACTCCGATGAAAGAGGTTGGCGGCACCGAGGTCACTACGATTGAAGGCATTGCGCCGATGCATCCTGTACAGACGGCGTGGATGGAGCTTCGGGTGCCGCAATGCGGCTACTGCCAGACCGGCCAGATCATGCAGGCGATCGCGTTCCTTAAAGAGAACAAGAATCCGAGCGACCAGGATATCGACGTGGCGATGGCAGGCAATCTCTGCCGCTGCGGCACGTATCAGCGGATTCGGGCGGCTATACACGAGGCGGCAAAGCTGCAGGCGAAGGAGACGGCATGAGGCTCATCGAAAATGTCAGCCGTCAGGTCAGACGTGACGCTAGCGAAGGCGTGAGCCGACGAGGGTTTCTGCACGGAGCTCTGGTCAGCGGTGTCTTCGTGCTGAGTGCGCGCTTCATTTCTGAACCGTTGTGGGCGGCGGAAGGCGAAGCGGCCGCGGCTCCTTTTGAACCTAGTCTGTGGATGTCGATCGCATCGGACGGAACTGTCACGATCGTGGCTCATCGCTCGGAAATGGGATGCGGCAGCCGCACGGCCTTGCCGCTGGTGGTCGCTGACGAACTGGACGCTGACTGGTCGAAGGTGAAGATTGAACAGGCGATTGGCGATCCGAAATACGGTGAGCAGGATACGGACGGGTCGCACTCGGTGCGCAGCTCTTTCGACTTGATGCGGCAGGTCGGTGCTACCGGGCGGGTCATGCTGATTAGCGCGGCCGCTGCGCAGTGGGATGTTTCTCCAAAGGACTGTACGACCGAGCCGCACTTCGTTGTGCATCGCGCCAGCGGACGGAAGCTGGGCTACGGCGACGTTGCTGCCGCTGCGGCGAAGCTGCCCGTTCCCAAGAAAGAAGATGTGCCGCTCAAGGAGCGCTCGCAGTGGCGCTACATTGGCAAAGAAAGCAATTCTCTCTTCGATCTTCCCGAGATCGTGACCGGCACGGCGATCTTTGGCATGGACGCGACCATGCCGGGCATGGTCTTTGCGTCGGTCGAGCATCCTCCGGTGCTGGGACAGAAAGTAAAGTCGTATGACGACAAGGACGCGCTTAAAGTGCCCGGGGTTCAGAAGACCCTGACCATCGACGTTTTTAAACCGCCGCACTTGTTCCAGCCCCTGGGCGGCGTCGCGGTGATCGCCGACAATACCTGGGCGGCATTTAAGGGACGCAAGAGTTTGAAGATTGACTGGGACAACAGTCCGAACTCGGTGTACAACTCTGCATCCTACCGCAAGATTCTTGAAGCGACTTCGAGGAAGCCTTGCAAACTTGTTCGCAACGTCGGGGATGTGGATGCGGCGTTTGCCCAAAGTTCGAAGACCGGCGGAAAGATTATCGAGGCGGAGTACTACGCTCCGCATCTAGCACATGCTTCGATGGAGCCACCGGTCGCCGTCGCCGAATATCGCGATGGAAAGGTGCTGGCTTGGGCGCCTACGCAGAATCCACAGGCGGTGCAGGAGACTATTGCCGGCGTGCTCGGGATAAAGAAAGAAGATGTGACTTGCCACGTCACGCTGCTGGGCGGCGGCTTTGGGCGTAAGTCGAAGCCTGATCAAGTGGCGGAGGCGGCGGTTCTTTCCAAGCAACTTGGCAAGCCGGTCAAAGTGGTCTGGAGCCGTGAAGACGATATTCATTTCGATTTCTTTCACTCTGTTGCGGCGATGTACATGAAGGCGGCGATAGGGGCGGATGGGAGGCCGACGGCTTGGCTGATGCGCACGGTGTATCCACCGATTGGCTCGACTTTCGATGTATCGGCTGTGTATGCGGACGATGAGATGGGATTGGGATGGAACAATCTTCCTTTTGATATTCCGAACCATCGCGCGGAAAACGGACCAGCCGACTATCACGTGCGCATTGGTTGGCTGCGCAGCGTCGCGAATATCTATCACGCGTTCGCGATTCACTCGTTTGCCGATGAACTCGCGCACAACGCTCGCAAAGATTCGGTGCAGTATCTGCTTGAACTGATCGGACCGCCACGCATCGTCGCGCTTGATCTTAAGGGGGACGAAGCGGAGGACGCCAAGAATTATCCGCTCGACACTGCGCGATTGCGGCGCGTGGTGGAGATGGTGGCGGAGAAGTCGGGCTGGGGTAAGGGATCGACTGGCAAAGGGCGCGGCTTTGGCATCGCCGCTCACCGAAGTTTTCTCACTTATGTTGCTACTGTGGTTGAAGTGGAGATCGACAGCCGGGGGCAGGTGCACATTCCGAATGTGTGGACTGCGATCGATGCGGGGACGGTGGTGAGTCCCGACAATGTCCGCAACCAGTTCGAGGGAGCGGCGGTGTTTGGAACCAGCCTGGCGTTGTTCGGCGAGATTACGGCGACCAATGGAGTTATTGACCAGAGCAATTTCAACAACTATCAGATCACGCGCATGAATCGGGCTCCGCGGCAGGTTGATGTGCAGATTGTGAAGAGCGATGCGCCACCGGCTGGTGTTGGCGAGCCCGGCGTGCCTCCTTTTGCCCCTGCTCTGTATAACGCCGTGTTTGCGGCCACGAGCAAGCGGGTGCGGGAGTTGCCGCTGTCGAAAACGAAACTGGTCTGAATTGGGAGCCGGGAATCTCTTATGAGAAAACTGCTGGTACTACTTTTCCTGATCGCGGTCGCTGGAACTTTCGCAACCGCCCAGGAAATCACCGTGGCGGCGGCGGCGGATATGAGTGCCGCGCTTCCGGAACTGGTCGCCGCCTACACAAAAAAGACCGCGCAAACAGTGAAACTCTCATTCGGCGCGTCGGGCAATCTGACCAATCAGATACGAAATGGAGCACCGTTTGATGTTTTCTTCTCGGCTGATGAAGAATATCCGCAGCAGTTGATCGTCGAGGGACTCGCTTCGAAAGACACTCTTTACCGATACGCGGTCGGCCGGTTGGTGCTGTGGGTGCCGCGCGACTCGGCGCTTGATTTGTCTAAGCTGGGAATGAACGCTCTGCTCGATCCTGCGGTCAAGAAGATTTCGATTGCGAATCCTGCTACTGCACCTTACGGACGCGCGGCGGCGGCGGCGCTGCGACACTTCGGGATTTACGATCAGGTTTCCAGCCGGCTGGTGCTGGGAGAAAACGTTTCGCAGGCGGCGCAGTTCGTTGAATGGGGCAACGCTCAAGCCGGACTGATTGCGCTTTCGCATGCGCTCGCACCGGCAATGAAAGACAAAGGACGCTACTGGACGGTTCCACTTGATGCCTATCCCACGCTGAACCAGGCTGCGGTCGTGCTTTCAAAATCGAAGCAACAGGATGCGGGGCGCAAGTTCCTTGATTTTTTGCGCAGTTCTGAGGCTACTTCCCTGCTCACCAGTTACGGCTTCAGCGTGACCGCGGAGAAACAGCCCGGTGGAGAAAGAGTGAAATGAACTGGGAGGCGTTCTGGCTGACAGTGCGTCTCGCAGCCATCGTTTCCACGCTGTTGATCGTGATCGGAATCCCGATCGCGTACTGGCTGACTTACTCGCGCTGGCGCTGGAAATTTTTGGTCGAAGCAGCGGTCGCTCTTCCTATTGTTTTGCCGCCGACGGTGCTGGGGTTTTACGTCCTGGTAGCGCTTGGTTCGCGGAGTCCGCTTGGGCGCTGGTGGGAGTCTCTCACCGGCCACACTTTGGCTTTCACATTCGAAGGGCTCGTGATTGGGTCACTGCTATACAGTCTGCCGTTCGCCGTGCAGCCGTTCGCAGCTTCATTTGGTGCGGTCGAACCTTCTCTGCTTGCCGCCTCCGCTTCACTTGGCCATTCGCCGGTGCAGACTTTTCGGCGAATCGTGCTCCCGCTTTCGAAGGCTGGGCTGGTCACGGGATTTGCGCTCAGCTTCGCGCACACTCTGGGCGAGTTTGGGGTAGTGCTCATGGTGGGAGGCAACATTCCAGGGGTGACGCGCACAACTTCCATTGATATTTACGATCAGGTTCAGGCGGCGAATTACTCGAGCGCTAACCAGACGGCGCTCGTCTTGCTCGTCGTTTCGTTCTTTTTGTTGTCGGTGGTTTTTGGTTTGAATCGGTTTGGCTTGAACCCGTTTGGATTGAATCGGCGATTGTGGGCGGTGGGTCCATGGAAGTAAAAATCGCTCCCACGCGGCAAGCTGCGGCCCCGACATCGGTGCCAATCTCTTCCGAACTCGAAGTCCGCATCCGCAAGCGCTTTCCGAATCCGGAGGGGACCTTTAACCTGAATGTCCACTTTCGCGCGCTGGCCGGTTTTACGATTGTCTTCGGCGCATCGGGCGCGGGAAAAACCACACTACTCGACTGCATCGCGGGGCTGACTGATCCAGACGACGGGCGCATCGCGGTTGGCGGCGAAGACTTTTACGACTCGGATAAAAAGCGCAACGTCGCCGCTTGGAAACGGCGCATCGGGTACGTACACCAGGATTTGGCGCTCTTCCCTCACTTGACTGCTGAAGAGAACGTCGAATACGGGCTGCGCGCGCTTGGTGCGACGGAGCGGCAAACGCGCAGCCGCGACATGCTCCAGGCGTTTCGCATCGAACATTTACGCGACCGGCGGCCGGCGCAGATTTCTGGAGGCGAACGGCAACGCGTCGCTCTAGCGCGGGCTCTGGTGACCGAACCGCGAGCGTTGCTGCTCGATGAGCCATTGGCGGCGCTGGACCGTCCGACGAAGTCGCTCATCGTAGGCGACCTGCGGCGGTGGAACCAGCATCACCGCGTCCCGATTCTGTTTGTCACGCACAATGGCGAAGAAGTGTTTGCCCTAGGCGATGAGGTCATCATGCTGGATGCTGGAAGAATCGTGGCGCAAGGACGGCCGCATGAAGTGATGCGGGCTCCGCGGCTGGAGACCGTGGCGCACCTTTCGGGATTCGAGAATATCTTTGACGCGACGGTGATGGCGTTACACGAAAGCCGCGGCACCATGACTTGCCGCCTGGAAAGAGGCGCGGTTGATTTAGAAACGCCGATGGTCCGAGCGGACGTGGGTTCGCCTCTGCGCGTGGGCGTTCGCGCCGGCGATCTATTGCTCGCAACCATCGAACCACACGGACTGAGTGCTCGGAATATTCTGCCGGGAACTATTCGGCGACTGGTGCAGAGAGACGTTATTGTCTCGGCAATGGTGGATTGCGGCGGCACAGAGTTTGAGGTGCACGTGACGCTGGCGGCGCGAGACGCGCTGCAACTTGGGCCCGGCAAGGGTGTGTGGGTCGTGGTCAAGACACATTCATGTCATTTGATGGGGATGTGAAACCTTATTGCGGTGCGATTACCGCGATCCACTGCCCGTTCGATTCTTTGTGATACACAATTACGCCACCTAAACGCTGCGCAATGTCTTCGGGGAGCAGGTCACGGTGGTAGCCAAAGAATTTTTCTTTCATGCGCTGCCATGCAGCCCAATCCTCTAACAACGGGTGTGGCGGCTGATATTTCGTGGAGAAGACCAGCGCTACATCGAATTGGTTTCTTGCCCTCGCGGCCACATCGATCTGGGAGGCTGAGAAATCTTCGATGCGCACCACCGGGAAAGGCTGAGCGACATAGGCTAACCAGGGCCGTGTTAGTTCGTCCGACGCGGGCCACGCGGTGAGAATTCGTGCGCCGGGGTAGCGCATGGCGAGGAAGCGGCTGGCTTGCGCGTGCATCACGATGTAATCGCGATAGGCCAGATTGTCTTCTAGAGAGAATCCGTAGGGCGGATTGATGAAGAGCCCGGCGACGAATGTAATTGCTACCGCACCCACAATCAATTTCCAATAGCGAACGCGGCGCCAGAGAGTCGAAACCCACGCCAGAATGACGAGCGGGACGACGGGCAACATGTAGCGTGCCAGCACGGCTCCGCCTACTACCGACATGAAAGCCAGGTAGGCCAGTATTAAGGAAAGAAACGCTGCCTGTATCCAGAACGGAATTCGCGGACGGGGGTCTCCGTTTTGCTTTTGTGGTGGGCGACGCATGGCCAGCAATCCCACCAGAGTGAGCAGATAGAGACCGAAATATCCGAAGAGTTGCCAGAGCCTCATTCCCAGAGCCAGAGGGATACGCAGAGGGTTGAGCGTGGTGGCAACGTTATAACGAAAAAATTCAGGATTGCCGAGCAAGAAGCCGGTTTTCTCGTAGTGGTAGGCGTACCAGATGGACAGCGGCACGACTGGGAGCAGGAGATAGAACGAAGGCGTGCGCCTGCCCTCAGGCGGAAGAATCTCTTTCCAGCGTTGGTTCGAGCGCCGGCGAATGATGTACGCGAGTAGTTCCCAGCCAAACAAGGCCAGCGGAGCCAGAATCGCGGTTTCTTTTGCTAACGCCGCCAGCGAGAACCACAGGGCTTGTTTCCACGGATGATCTTCTATGTATGCGGCCAGTGCCCAGAACGTAAAACCGGCCGCCGCCAAGTCAACCTCGGCCAAGGAACTCTGCGTGAAGTACACGGGATAAAGCGCGACTAATGCGATCGTCGCCCAGGCCACGGGTAAATTGGCGGCGATTCGCGAAAGCCGAAACAGTCCCAGCAGTGAGAACGCGCTCACAGCCAACATGGCGGTGCGCGTGACCAGCGTGGAGTATCCAAAGATGCGCCAGGCCAGCCCCAGCCACGCCATCGCCAGCGGAGGATGCGCATTCGACAGCGTTGAATGCGGAATGAGCGCGCCGGTCAGAAATAAATCACGGGCCGCGGGAATGTAGTAGCCGGCTTCGTCCCAAAAATACGGGAGGCGGAGAAGCGGCGCGTGGAGCAGCATCAGTCCCGCGAAAAACAGCGCGAACAGAAGAAACTGCTGCGGCCATGCGTAGGGCCCTGCGGAAGACGCTGGTCGAGATTTAGTTTTCAGATCAGTGGACTTGTCCAGCCGGAGCCCGTGGGTCAAGTTTGATCTCTCCGAATGCGGCCTCATAGTTGGTCACATTCTGCTGCAAGAGCGCCATGAGCGCCTTGGCTTGTTGCGGGCTGAGATAGATTCCCTGAAAGTTTCGCAGTTCCACCTGCGTTTCCGAGCTTTGCTGCATGGTCCCGAAGACGAGGAAGAAATCCCAAACGTTCACCCGGATCTGCACGCTGTTGGAGTAGGTCTCGCGGTAGTCGGGAGTTTGCACGAACTTCACATTCGGTTGGTTCACGGTGTTCATAGCTGGCAGTGTAACGCGGGGCAAGATGTCAGGGCAAAGCGGGTCTCAGGAATTTTGCAATGAGGCGCTACTGCACGGTCAACGTGGTAGCGCCGGAGAATTGGGTCAACGTGCCGTCCACGATGATGTTGATCGTCGCGGTAATAACAGCGGAAGCCTGCCCAGTTCCAGCGGTTACGGTATATGTTCCCACGGCGGGGGTCGGCATTGGCGGAGCGAAAGTGATGGCGCAGCTCTGCCCCGGCTGACATGGTTGCTGGCTATTGGCCGGATTGGCTTCGCTAAGGATGGTAAACGGAACATTGTTCAGCAGTGAAACGTCTCCTGAGCTTACGGTAAGTCCCTGGAACTGGAAGACCGATCCAACCGGCCACGGGAACACATTGGTGGTCGATGGATTCATCATGGTGACCGTGATCTAAGCCCTGGTCCCCGACACCACCAGACCGGACGGAACCTGTGAGACGGTTGCGATTCCCTTCGCCGTCGTATAGGCGAGACCGCCGGGGTACACGATGGCGATATCGGGATTCAGGCTGCTCCACCGTACCGACTGGGTGACGTCCTGCCTCGAGCCGTCACTGAATGATGCCGTGACCGCGTACTGCTGCGGAATTCCGAGGGGCACCGTGCCGTTCGCGGGCGTGATGGTCAACGACTCCGGCGTGGCAGCGGTCACCTGCACGCTTGGTGCTTCCGCTGACCGCGCCGACTGAGGCGGTTATGAGGGCTGTCCCAGCCTGAACCCCTCCGGTCAGGATCCCACGGCGACCGACTCCGGTGGTGATCCCGGGAATACCGAGGTCATTGCTGACGGTGGCAAAGTTGGGAGCGCCGGAACTCCAGCGCACGGTGCCGGTCAAGTCTTGCCGGCTGCTATCGGAGAAGGTACCGATCGCCACCAAGCCTAGTTGAGTCTGGCTGGCAAGAATGACTCCCGGTGGTGGAGGATTAGGATCGAGGGGCGGGCAGTTCATTATCGGGTTGGAAACAGTTGCCGCACAAATGTCGATTCTTGCGAGTGCCGCGGGATTGACTACCGACCGGGCCCGAACCGGTTATGGTGGACGCGGTCACGGGGTTGAAGAAACTGGCGCTGATATTGGTTTGGCCGGGACCGTTGGCGGTCATAGATCCGAACGGACTCACGGACGATGATCGCTTCATCCGATGATCCCCAGGTCGCGAGGAGACTCAAGTCTGCCTTGGTGCCATCGGTATAGTTCGCCTGTCGCCAGAAACTGGCGCCCACCATTCAGGGAGACCGCGGCACTTCCCAGGCACCAGACTGATGGTGCCCAACTGGGCGCTACTGATATTCAATGTGGCGGCCGCTTGTACGGCTGTGGTTCCGGGAACGGTGAAGTTGGCCGCGATATTTGCCGTCCCAGTGGCGACTCCCGTTGCCAATTCTTGCAGTCCGTTGACATAATTCACGGCTGCGTTTGCGTCGACGCTCCAGAAAGCCGCGTTGCTGACATCCTGCTGGAACAGAGTGAGATTGTCGGGCGCTAGAAAAGTGGCGAGGGCGACAACATTCTGAAGTCCGCCCAGCGCAACCTGAGCATTGTTTGGGGCCACGACTAGCGATTGGAGAGTCGCGGTCAAAACGGTCAAGGAGGCGCTGCCCTGCTGACTTCCCAATGCTGCTGTGATGGTGACGGGGCCCGGGCCGGCTGTTGTCAACCGGCCAGTTCCAGGCACTACACTCGCTACCGCCGTATCCGTTGAAGTCCAGGAAATCCCCTGAATGCCGGTGACATCAAGCGTGCTGCCGTCATTGAAGGTCGCGACGGCGCGCATCTGCTGCATGGTTCCGTTCGCCAGGACCGACACGGGAGACTGGTTCTGAGGAAATTGCACCATCCCTACCGGAAGTACATTTACTGCCGCCACTGAACTTTCATCCACGGTGATGCCGGCGGTCCCACTTATTCCAGAAGAGGGAGCCGTTGCGGTGACGGTCTCAGTTCCCAGGCCGAGACCGGTGACCATTCCGGTGGCGGAGACTCTGGCCACAAGGGAGTGAGGATTGGCAGTCGTCCAGGTCACCTGGCCGCTGAGGTTCTGCGTGGTTCCGTCGTCAAATGTTCCGGTGGCGACCAGTTGCTGGGAGCTTGCCAGCGGCACGGTCGGGTTTGCCGGCGCGACCGAGATCGAGACCAGATTCGCGCTCGACACGGTCACCGGGGAAGGCGAACTGCCGATCGCTCCGAGAGATGCGGAAATGCTGGTTGAGCCTGGAGTCAGAGCCACCACCAAGCCTTGCGTCCCAGGCGAAGAACTGACGCTAGCAATCGCGGACTGGGTTGAGTTCCAGGCTACCTGCGAGGTGATATCGGACGTGGTCCCGTTGTTGAACTGGCCGGTGGCTATAAACTGTTGCGCCGTTCCCGTCGCGATCTGTGCGCTTGCCGGGCTGAGCGTAATCCCCGTTAACTGCGGCACGACGGTGAGAATGGTACTTACGGTAAAAAGCTTTTGACTAACCGGATCGAGAATTGACCCAGTGATGATGACCCTGCCAGCGCCGATCGCTGTAGCGATGCCTTGGTTGCTCATGGTGGCAACGGTGGTATCCGCACTAACCCAGGTAAGTTGGTCGGTAATATCCTGCGGATTGCCGAAACTGTATTGACCAATCGCGCTAAATTGCTGGGTCGCTGCCGGAGACGGGCTAAATGCAATGCTTGGGTTTAGCGGCGTCAGGGCAACACTCGTCAAAGCCGCGCCGCCACCGGTGCCAATCAGTCCCTGCTTCCCTCCGCAGCCGCATAGAGCGACTGTGGCGCACGTTATCGCGGACAGAATCAAGGTGGACAGAATCGGACGTCTAACCATTCAGAGCACCTGCAATCGGAGTTCAATCTCGCGCATTCGAACTAACTTCTGGAGTTCGTAACTCTGAATTCGGACCCGGCCGCGGAGAATTGGACTGGACGGGCGAAGCAACCGTGACGCCATCGTGATGACTTGTCACACTTCCGTTCTTTGAATCTTCGGTCTTCAGCTGGAGTTTCATCCAGTCAAACACTCGCCCGCCGGAAGCGACACTGGCGTAGAACGCCATGCTGCTGTCGAACCGGTGATGCTCCGCCCACGCGGGAAGCGCTTCTTGCATTTTCTTCTGCGCTTCTTCGGGCGTAGTGGAAGAATCGTCGTTCAGTTGATTGAGCCGGATGTGGGGCGTCTTCAGCACGGGCAGCAACTTCACTGGATCGAAATCGGCGATCTTTTTCAGGAATTCGGGCTTCACATATGCCGGGCGCTCGTCCTCGGGAATCACGTCGGACTTTTGCATCCACAGCGGCCAATCTCCCCACGGATCGAGCAAGTCGATGGCTCTGATTCGGGGATCGACCGAGGCCGCCATCACGGCAATCGTCCCGCCGGCCCCTACTCCGAACACGCCTACGTTAGTCATATCGAGATCGCCGCGTTCAGTAAGATAATTCAGCACCATCTGCACATCGTGCGCGGACTTACCTAGCGCTTCCTGGAGCTCGCTGACGAACCACTGCTTCATCGGCCGGTCGTGATAGCGATGTCCGGTAAGGGCTGGAACAAAGCCCACCGCGGCGTAGCCACCGCTGGTTGTCCTTTGGCACCAGCCGTCGTTCATGTAGCGATCGGTGTCGGAGGGGTGTCCGTAGAGATAAATTGCGACTGGGGGCTTGTGCGCGTTTTTCTGCACACTCGCCGTCGCCGGACGAATTACATAGAGATAAATTCGATCTCCCGGACGCCATTGCACGGCGATAAATTCGCGTGTGAAATCCTTGTTTTCAGCTTTTTCGAGCACTACCGGCGGATCTGCGAACAGATGGCTACTGCTGAGTGATGCGTCCCCGAGATCCTCGACGCTCTTGCTCGATGGAGGGTTGGCATCGGCCGCAATTGGGGGCGCAGTCGCAATCGGGCCGGCCGTGGTTGCTTTCTGAGCCGCGTTCTGGCCTACGCCGGACAGCGGCGAGAGGAATGCGATGAGGACGATCACAACGCGAGCCGCAATCACCGAAGCCGTGGAGCCCGCTCGCTTTTTTATAGAGCAGCTAGTCTCAATAGACATCATTGATTTCATTGGTAGTCGACCACAGATCATAACTACGAGCCAAAGGTTCGCACCCAAAAGAGGGTCTCGTCCCATCGGCGGCGGTTCTGAGTGCAAAGCTCTTCATCACGAGGACCTTTGCAAAAAAGAAGCAGGCTGGCCCGTCAGGTCAGCCCGCCCCACGTTAGGTTTGAGGTTACGGTCAAGTTACTCGATAACGGTGAGAATCTCCTTGCCCGTGTCAGCCAGATAGTCGTAATCGGCTTGGTCCGTAAAGACCGCGCCATGGACATCGCCGCCCGTGTCAGCTTCGCCTCCGATGCCGTTGTGAGGAGCGCCAGGGACCTTCTTGGGTGCGAAGTGCGCGTGGAATACCTGCAGACCCGGTTCACCGGTACAAAGTCCGGTCTTGTCGGTGCAGACGAACGGAACGAAATCGGCAGTGGTGTTGTTGACTTCGTTCTGAGCGGCCGTCACCAGGGCTTGGGTGCCAGTCAGGTTGACGCCTGTGGAGTCGGTGACCGCACGAATAATCGACCACGCTCCGTAGGAGCCGTTACGGACGTTCGGCAGAGAGGTACCGCCCGGCGCGGTGCAAGGCGCCAAGCACAAGGGCAGTTGCCCGGGGGCATAGGTCACGCCGTCAGAAACATACGAACCGTAGGCGGCATTAATGGGATCTACACCGTCATACGTAACGTAGCGGCCCACACCAGACGCGCCACCGATGGGGTTCACGTTGCCGAAGGAGAAGAACGCGTAGCCTATGCTGTCAGGAATATTCTTGACACCACCGACACCGCCGTTGCCGCTGATCTCCTCGCCGCTTCCGATAGAACGCTCGCGAACCGAGCCGTTGGGGCCAGGCAGATAAAGTGGATCGGGACAGTTCGAGTTCAGCGCGCAGCTATTGCCAAGATCGACACCGGTTTCCTGCGACGCCGCGTCTGGGAGGTCTTTCAGCATCTCCGTGTTGCGGAACATGTTGAATTCCGTCGTAGTCATCGTGCCCGAAAGAGGCTCGCGCAAGAGCGGGACGATCGGTGGGTTAGAGGAGATGGCCTGCAGAGCGGCCGTGAGCGAAGGATCGAGATCCTGTGCTAGGCCCAAGCTGCCATTGAAAGCGTACAGTGCGGGAAAGCGATTCAGGTTCTTGAAAGCAACGTTGCCGT
This sequence comes from uncultured Acidobacteriaceae bacterium, assembly GCA_963826845.1. Taxonomy (GTDB): domain Bacteria; phylum Acidobacteriota; class Terriglobia; order Terriglobales; family Acidobacteriaceae; genus Acidiflorens. The sequence continues at coordinate 13,302 of CAWGYS010000009.1, read as the reverse complement.
CCGGACCAAGCACGCCCAGACCTTTGGTGTCGGTCGAGTTATACACAAGGATGATGGGCTCCGCGCCCACCTCAATAGTCGTGTATTTCCAAGCCTTCATACCGGTGAAGGGGTCCGTGCCGGTGAGAGCATACTGCACAGGAACTGAGCTGGCGCCACCCCAGGTACCGTAAATCGGGCAGCCCAGGTTTTGAGAGACGGTCCAGTTGTCAGGGGGCTGGAAGCAAGTGGCGTTGGACGCGCTGCCGTAGCCCAGTCCCACACCGGTCTTGCTGAAGGGCGCGAGAACGCGGTTGACTTCAAATTTGGCGTCCTCCGGACGAACGTCGCTGAGTGCAGCGGTGAAAGTAGGCGCGGCTGCGAGGGCCGAGAGAACGGCAGAAGGTACGCTAGGGTCGTCAGACTGATCCGCATTGGTCTGGCGGTTCAGGAGGATTGCGGCAGGTACTTGGTTAGTACCCGCAGTGCTGCTGGCGGCCGAATCAATCTGCAAAGTCGCACGTGGAACGGCAAAGAAAAGGCGTTCGCCCACGATGGTGTCCACGTTCAAATACGCCCAAACACTGACCGGGCTTGTGTTGTTGTCCCACGCGATGAAGACGGTTCCAGCCGCCGGGGGAATGGAGCTATTGCGGCTGTCCACTCCTTGCGCCCAGTTCTGGTTATCGCCGGAGTTCTTGCCCTTGGCACTCCAGTGATGGCAGTCGCTGCCGGCGCGGGAAGAGCAGAGATCGGTGAATGCTGCCGCTGAAATTGTGTTGAACATGGCGGACGAGCCGACGCCGTTGAACTTTACTCCCTGGGCGTTGGCTACGGAAGCCAGTCCGACGATTGCGGCCAGTGCTATGACCGCGAAGAATGCTTTTGTTCCCTTCATCTCGATTTCTCCTTTTAGAGCTTTGGTCAAAACTTCGTCCTGATTTCGGAGCGTTGCTTCGGTCGGACCCGCCGTGGCGCCCGTAGATACTGGTTCGCGTGCGAGAGAACTATCCATGAGTGCTGTTAATCGGAAATGACAGCCAGATGAACGGCAGGTTAAATTGCGAGGCGGCGGGCCGCAAAGCTTTGCGGCACTGTGGATTTCCGCGCAATCAAGCTCGAAATTGCCCGTTCACGGCCTGGCCGTTCAGGACTTACTAGTTCAGCACTTACTCGTTAACTACTTGTTCCAGACTGGCCGATCTGGTGACGAATCCGGCACCCTCGAATTTCGCAGTGACATGCGTCGAACCTGCCGGCAATGAAGACAGGGTGACTGATGCTGTTCCTCCAGTCACCGGGACCACGCCAATTACCTGGTTGCGTGCTTTGAACGTAACGTTGCCGACCGGGGCTGTTCCGGTGGCGGTAATCGCGGCGGTAAAAGTAACAGGCTCGCCTTGGGCCGAAGGATTCTGCGAAGAAGTAAGTTCTATCGCATCGGGCAGCGGCCTCCCTAGAACCATCGTGGCGATCGCCAGGTAATCGGCGACGCCGGCGAAGTTGATTGATCCCGCAGTCGCGCTCAGCGGTACTCCCACTGCGGACCAAACGCAAAGCTTGTAGGTATTACAGCCGGAATTGTTGGGCGGCAGCGTGATGCTCGCGAGAATATTGCCGGTGCCGTTCGGTCCCGCATATACGGTAGCCACGCCCTGCTGAAGGGCGGAATAATAAAAATACAATGCGGTCTGAATGCCGTTGGTGGCTGTCATCGTGATGTTTTGCCCGGTCTGGAAAAACATCACCGGATAGCTGCCGAGATTGCCGATGAAATCTCCGGAACCGCCCTTGCTGGCTGACACAATGGCCTGGGCGTTGGCGGTGAACTGCAAGCCAAAGTCATGGCCCGGCCCCGATCCCAGACTACCCGTTCCGCCGTCGTAATACTGGTTGATGAACTCCAGGTTCTTTAGACCGCTGAAGTTGACAATCCCTTTGGCCTGCGCTGCCGACAGCACGGGCAACGCGAGCAGAAAAAAAGCGAGGAATCGGACTCGAGAGCTGGACACAACCTTCTCCGGCAAAAACTGCTTACAGAACCGCAACTCTCGGCGATCAATGTTACGCGGGAGTTACGGCCATGTTAAAGAATCGTGAAATTCTTCACGCCAGTCTTGTCCCGCTGGATACGGCTCTCTATTTTTGAATTTGCTTTGAATTTGAACCTGCATTCGAAACTTCATTTGAAATTAACCGAGGCGTCACACTGCCGTAACAATTCTCCGGTACTCCTTAATACCTTTCGGTCGAGGTGTGTTTCTCGTGCAGATGGTGAAGCGCTTATTGTATTTTGCGTTCTTTTTCCTGGCTCTGGGCGCGTCCGCGCTCGGGCAAGCACCCGTCGGGCCCGATCTGGTTCCACCGACGGCGCAAATTCCAGAGCCGCCAGCCGGCGCGACGGCGCCCGTCACGCAGACCACACAGGCTGCCGCTGCGGTGAAACCCTCTCCTCACAAAGAAAGCGAGGCGCAGGTCTACGGCGCCGTTACTGACCAGTCGAACGCGGTGCTCCAAGGAGCGACGGTCACTCTCATCGGTGCAGCGGGTTCGCCTCAGACCACGGTCAGCAATGCGCAAGGTCAATACTTTATCAACGCGGCTCCGGGGACCTACACCCTTAAAATCGTCGCCCAGAATTTCAAGCAGTTCACGACGGAAAACCTGACCCTCAGCGCGAATCAGGAAATTGAAATGGATGGCGCGCTCGAACCAGCCGCCGCCAGCCCGGAAAAAGTCGAGGTGGTCGGGGAGAGCGTTGGCCACGTGGAAACCGAAAAGGCTGAGGTCAACGAGGTCATAACTTCAAAGCAGGTGGAGGAAACGCCGCTGAACGGGCGCAATTTCGTCAGCATGTTGACGTTCGCTCCGGGTGTCAGTAATCAGAGCGGGCAGGATGAGGCACTGGTCGGCGTGAAGGGCAGCGTCAAGTTCAGCGTCAACGGTGGCCGGGTCGAATACAACACCTTCAGCGTGGATGGCTCCGACGTATTGCACGCCGGCATCCACGGCAGCGAAAGCACACTCGTCGTCTATCCCAGCCTCGACGCGATTAACGAAATGAAGGTTCTCACTTCAAATTATGGCGCCCAGTACGGCCGCAGCGCGTCGGGAACCATCCTTATAGACACCAAGTCGGGCGGCACTTCGCTGCATGGAGACGCGTATTACTACATCCGCAATGAAAACTTCAACGCCCGTAACTATTTCGACGAGACGCTGAGCGCTCCGCTTTATAACAAGAACGATTTCGGCGCCACCCTCGGCGGACCGGTGTATATTCCGAAACTTTATCCTCACAAGGACCGCACGTTTTTCTTTTTCTCGGAAGAATTCCGTTTGGAAAAGGATCCGACCGACAACAATTTCAATCAGGCTGTGCCCTCGCTGGCAGAACGACCGGCAATGCTGAGGAACGCGGACGGAAACCAATATCTCGGCGCCAACTTCAGCGACGTTTGTCCGGTATTGCCACCCGGAGTTGCTGTTACTTCCTACAATCCGGTGCAGTTCCCAGACTGCCCCCATATCCATGCGGGCACGACGTTGCCCTATAACATCGTTGGTTACAACGACAGTACTCATACTGGCAACCCCACGATCGACCCGGTCGGAGCCGCTATCGTAGCTTCGGGGATGATTCCTCTGCCCAACTCCTCTTTTGGCTGTAACTCAACCGTCGGTTCTTGTTACGACTACGCTTTCTCGCAGCCGACTTACTGGCGGGAGGAGTTATTCCGCATTGATCATGACATCACTCCGGGGAAGCTACGGGCGACGTTCCGCTATATCCACGATTCGTGGAATACGACCGAGGCGCGGCCGATCTGGGGTTATGTGCGAAACAGTTTTCCGACCGTGCAGGGCCGCATGTTCGGACCGGGTGAAAGTTATGTAACTCACCTGACACAGACCATATCGAGCACGCTGCTCAATGAAGTTGTGGTCGGCTATACGGAGTCGCACATCAGTTTGACCGACCAACCCGCGCCGGGAGTGAGTATCGATCGTCCGGCTTCTATTGATGGGCTGCAAGGATATCTTTTCAACAACGATTTCGGCGGCAAATTATCGGGCATTACGCTCGCGCCTGGGAACCTGGCGTATGGGGGCGGCTTCTCGGTGGATCCGGGATACCCACCGTGGAATCTGGAGAACCCTACCTGGAGCGCGCGCGATGACATCAGCAAAGTCATTCGCCGGCACACGCTGCAAATGGGCTTGCAGGTGATTTTCGGCCAGCGAAACGAGATCAATGCCACCAACGGCCCGAATACGGGTGACGTGCAGGGTCTGCTGAATTTCAGCAACTTCGGACTGGCCAATTTTTTTACCGGCAACGAATACAGCAATCTTTTGACCGGCGCCATTACGTCGTTCCAACAGGACAGCGCGCAGCTCAAGTATCACAACAAATACGACATCTATGAGCCCTATGTACAGGACGACTGGAAGGTCACATCGCGCCTGACGTTAAACCTGGGAGTCCGCTTCAGCTTGTTCGGAAACTATCACGAGGAGAATGATCAGGCATGGAACTGGGATCCGACCAAGTTTGTTATGCCCCCTCCACAGCTGAGGTTTGATCAGGACGGCCGGCTCTTGTACAAGAACAAGCCGATTCCGATTCCAACTGGCCCTGACAATGTGAGTCCGTACCTGGTCAATGGATTAGTGCAATGCGGAGTTGGGGGCGTGCCCTCGACTTGCATGCAGCCGCACCGGTTCAATCCCGCGCCGAGAATCGGATTTGCGTTCGATCCACAGGGAAATGGCCGCACCTCGATCCGGGGCGGCTACGGCATTTTCTTTGAGCACGGCACTGGAAGTGAAGCCAACACCGGTTCGCTGGTGGGCAGCGCTCCGAACAATTTCACGATGACGCAGTTGGCGCCCGCCGGAATACCGGATGGCTACCCGTGCATCGGAGGCATCGGGGGCTCGAGCATCTGTGAGTCGGGAATGGGTTCCTATCCGATTGATGTGACCTCGATTCCCCGCAAAGCGATCTGGCCTTACGTGCAGCAGTGGAGCTTCGGAGTACAGCGCGAACTCTCCCACAACCTGGTGGTCGGAATGGCGTATGTGGGAAGCAAAGGAACACACCTGACCGCCGTGCTGCAACCGAATTCGTTCTTGCCGGTGAATTCGGAAGCGGATGGCGGCATCCTGCTCAACGGCAATCCCTACGGATTGCATCAACCGATCATCAATTCACAAACGTTCCAAACCTTTGATTGCGTCAATCAGGGCACGCTTAACAAGCCGGTCTTTCAGGTTAATGGTGTGAAGATCAACCAGACGCAGCCGGCTTTCATCAATATGCTGGCCGCCTGCGAATACTACGATGAGCAGGGTCTGCTGCCGATCAACGCTTACCGGCCCTATTTCGGAGTGCAGAAGATTTTCTCTTTGGAAAACGTCGCCGATTCGAACTACAACGCCTTCCAGGCCACGCTGCGCCGCACTCGCGGCCCGATCACTGTGGATATGTCCTATACCTACAGCCACTCGATCGATGATTCGTCCGATCGCAACGACACCACGATCGTGAATCCGCAGGTCGTCAGTGCCAACAAGGCCAGTTCTAATTTTGATCAGCGGCACTTGCTCAACGTCAACTACACCTGGACCTTACCGAATTTGAAATGGGACCAGTTGTATGCATGGGAAGAGGAGCAACCGGCTCCGGCCTCGCCGGGCATGTTCTCCCGAATGATGACGGATGCACTGGCGAACTGGTCACTCTCGGGTGTAATCACGTTGCAGAGCGGAACTCCGTTTACCGTAATCAACGATGGATACGCTGCCCTCGGTGTTTCGGTTCCCGACAACGCGGGCGTCGCCAGCGGGATTTCCACCACCGTCTCTTCGTTTCCCTGATGTGGTTGGAAACATTCACGACAAGGCGCCAGTGGGGGCGGACAATCCCGAGAGTTTTGGGCCGACGCTGGGGAATCCCTCAGCTTTCGCGGCGCCTCGGGGACTGACCTTCGGCGATGCCGGCCGCAATGTGCTCAACAACCCTTTCCGCTGGAATTCCGATCTGACGCTGACGAAGCTTATGAAAGTAACCGAAGGCACGAGGCTCGAGTTTCGAGCGGAGGCTTTTAACGTTTTCAACAACACCCAGTTTCGGGTTTACGACCCGAGCCCGAACTATGGGAACGGCGCCAACAACACTATCAGTTGTTATGGAGTTCAGGCATTTAACGCGGCCGGTGATGCGCAAACCGACTGTCTGACCGGCAATGCGTTTTTGCATCCGGTCAATGCTCACCGTCCACGCACCTTGCAATTTGCCTTGAAACTGAGCTTCTAGACACTTGAGCTTCTGGTAGGGAGAGATGGATTTCGTGAAATATCCGGCCTTCGGTCTCGTCATTATTATTCTTGCCCTTCTTGTTGGCTGCGGCGGCAGCTCAAGCGGAGGCGGCAGTGGCTGCTGCGGCGTGCCGGGGATTAATGTCGTCGTCGTTTCTCCGGTTGGAGCAGCGGGCATCGATGACAACCAGAATCTGACGCTTCCGATCACGGTACAGGTCACCAACGACCCCTCGAATGCCGGCGTCACCTGGACGCAGTCGCCCGCGGTCCGTGGCGGTCCGACGGGGACCCTATCTGCGCAGCAACCTTTTTCGGTGACTTTCACTCCGCCCACCGCTGTCACTTCACCGCTGCAAATAACTGTCACGGCGACTTCCGTGACCGATCCGACGCGTTCGGCCGCGATTCCCATCACCGTTTATCCGCAGCTCGTCGGCGTTACAACTTCATCGGACCTGGCGACGGCTTTTGTGAACACAAGTTACACCTGCATCCAGCAGCCGATTACTTTCGCGGGGGTTACACAAATTCCATGTGAAGTCAGTGTTACCGGAGGACTCGGTCCTTACACTTGGTCACTGGGCAATACCGTACTGCCGTTTGGACTACAGTTGGCTCCCGGCCTCGACCAGTTCTCAACTGAAATCATTGGGACGACGTCCATAACTGGCATCTTCCCGTTCAGCCTTACTGCCACTGACGCGACAGGAAACACGACAACGTTTTCGTTGAGCATCAATGTGGCACCGTCGCAATTGAAGGTGGTCACTCCTACGCTGATGGCGCCCGTTCCGGGCATTGTCTATCCTCCGGTGCAATTCCAGGCGAGTGGTGGAGTGCCTCCTTATCTATGGAGTCTGGCTACGGGAAGCGGTCCATTGCCGCCGGGGATGAGTGTTAGTTCCGGCGGAGTAATTTCTGGAACGCCGCCCGCGAATTTTTCCAGCAGCTACAGCTTCGCGGTGCAGGCAGTCGACAGTCAGAGTCCGGTCCCGGCTCAGGCCATTTTTCCCACGCCGGTGCCTGCGGCAGACGGACCGAAGATCATCACGCTTGCTCTGGGCGATAGCGAAACCTTGTATCCCTGCCAGTCTGGCAACACTTCCGTGCAGGCCAATACACCTTATGCGTTCGTGTTCGCGGGCTTCGACGCGAATGGCCCGGTAACGTTCTCCGGCAGTTTCACGGCCGACCCGAGCGGCAATCTCACGGGTGAAGAGGACATTCTCCGATCGAGTGGCGCGCAACTGGCTCAGCCGCTCACCGCCGGAAGCTCCATCTTGTTCGCCGATATTGACCGCGGTTGCCTGACGCTGAACACCTCGGCTTCCACCGTCCAGTTCCGCCTTGCCCCGACTACGCTCACAGCAAAGGGTTTTACGGATGGACGGATGATTGAGTTCGACGACGTGAACGGAACTGGAACACGGGGCTCGGGCTACTTCCGCGTTCAGGACAGCACGGTATTCGCGACGCCCGTGACCGGTCCGTTTGCCTTCCGCTTCTCGGGATGGAATGCCAGCGGAAACCATTTCGCCATGGCGGGAACGGCAAATGCGGAGAGTGGTTTGTTCACTTCGGTCGCCGCCGATGTGAATGATGGTGGCTCGTTCTCCGGCGGACTGACAGGAGGCAACGGCACGATCGGCGCGGCCGACACGAACGGCCGCGGCACCGCTACGCTCAGTGCTGGAACCACGACCTACGACTTGATCTACTACATCGTCGACGCGAATCATCTGATCTTTAATTCGGCTCAGGTCGTCTCCAGCGGACAACCGTTGATCACCGGCGAGGCCATTACCAGCGCCGGTCCGTTCTCGCAAGCAACCTTGAGCAACAGCCACATTTACCGCTTTGGAGGCGATGTTCCGGGCAGCCCCGACGTCGCGGTGGGCGTGCTCCATTTTGATGGCTCGGCCGCAGTGAGCGGCACCAATTATGAAAGAAGCGGAGGGACCGCGAGCGCTACGACCGTGTCGGCACAGTATGCGGTCGATCCTACAAGCGGACGCTTTTCGTTCTCGGGAACCGGCGCGCCAGTGGTGGGGTATGCGGTTCCATCGGCCAGCGGCATCACCGGATATCTGGTTGGCATCGGAGCATCGGCGGCGTCGGGCACGATGGAGTTCCAAACCAATACCTATCCTCCAGGCTATCAATTTGGACCGATCAGCGGAAACTACGGCCTCGGCACCGAAGAGATGTTAGATCCACAGACCGCTGTGATAGCCGGCATCGAAAATCCGGGGCCTAATGGCAGTCTCTCGATCGGCAGCCCGTCGTCGTACCTGGATTCCAGCAACCTCGCGGGACTGGTTCCGTTTCAGGAGATCGATCTCTTCAAGTACACCTGGAACGCGGACGGTTCCGGCACTTATGGCGGCAACACTTATATGGTGACTAATCAATCGAAGTTTTTCTACTTCGATATTTCACCGCTGAACGGGCATCCAGCGGTCGTAGTGGGGCAGATACAACAGGCACCGCAGTGACTATGGAAACTTTAGCAGCAGACAAATCGCGTTACCCCGATCTGATCTATGTCGTGGAAGACGATCCCGACGTGTCACAACTGATCGAACATAATCTGCGAACCGCGGGATATGAGGTTTCTACATTTTTTTCCGGAGCGCCGGTGGTTCCCATGGCGGCCATGGCGCAGCCGGCGCTGTTTCTGCTCGACATCATGCTGCCCGGGATCAGCGGCTTCGATCTTTGCCGGCAGATTCGTCAGCACGAGCAATTATCCAAGACTCCCATCATCTTTCTTTCGGCCAGAACTCAGGAACCGGACCGCCTGCAGGCGTTCGACGCCGGTGGAGACGGATACATCACCAAACCTTTCAGTCCGCGGGAACTGATTGCGCGGGTGCGCAACGTTCTGCGGGTTCAGCCGGAAGCGCCCAATCAGGAAGTTATTCAGCTGGGAGACCTGGAAATTAATATCGCTTCGATGACCGTGCGGGTCTCGGGCAGGACGGTACTTACTACGGTCCGCGAATTTCGGCTGCTGGAATATCTGGCGCGGCACCGGGGACGCGTCTTTACCCGCGACCAGTTGCTTGACGCGGTGTGGAAAGAAGGTTCGTTTGTGACTCCTCGGTCGATTGACGTCTTTGTGCGCCGTCTGCGGGAGAAGATCGAAGCTGATCCGCGGCATCCTCGGTATTTGAAGACGCTGCGGGGGATTGGTTACCGCTTTGAGGCTGGGCGGTAGCTCTCGAGCTTTCAGCCGGGCTGGCGTTTACACCAACTACGTCGCTCGGGGCTGGTGCGGAATGTGACCCGTGGGTCAATGAGTGTAATCGGGATATTACGTCAACTAGCGCTTGGGTTTGGTTCCGAGAAGCGAAGAGCCAAGCCAAAACAAAAACCCCGCCCAAGCAGAGCTCGAACAAGGCACCCTTTAGATTTCGGGTGCAAACCTAAGCCCGATTCATCCGTCTACGGCTGATAAATCTGCACATTGCCGAGGGTCGTCCCCTCGAAGGTAGTTACACCGCCTATGCAGTACAGTTGCTTCTTATAGACGGCGGAAGCGGGCAACAGAGTGGCCTGCGGCATTGCGGCCAGCGTAGTCCAAGCGTTCTTGGACAGCTTGAACGATTCGGTCAAAGCGATGGTCCCGGTGCTGTAGCCGCCCGCGAGATACATCTCCGTACCAATGGCCCCGCCGCAAACCCCAGTTCGGGCCGTGGGATCGGCCGCATGAGAGGTCCATGTATTCGTGCCAGTGTTGTAGCCCTCGTTGTCGGCCATCGCAACGTTGTTGCCATTGATTCCGTCAGTGGCGACAATTGTGGTTCCGATCAGCCCGGCCGCAAACTGCTCCTTCGCAACCAGCTCAGGCGCCTCTTCGGTCCAGGTATCGGTGGTGGTGTTGTAGCTCTCGACGGTGGTCAGAAAATTCCCGTTATCATAGCCATCGATGACATAGATGATGTTTTTGTCCACCACCGCTACCGCCCCAAACCTCGCGGTTGGCATGTTGGTTTTCGCGGTCCATGTCTTCGTCTTCGGGCTGTAAGCCCACACCGCGTTGGACTCTGTCACTCCATCGCTGGTACCGCCGATGACATACAAAATGTTCTTGACCACTGCGCTAGCCGCAGCGAGGATTTCTGTCGGAAAGGGCACGCCCGCGCTCCAGGTGTTCGTGACCGGGTTGTAAACCTGGACATCGGCAGTGTACGAGGTATAGGTCACCCCGCCGCCGATGATATAGATTTCCCCTTTGAGCACTCCCGCAGCCGGATAATACACTGGCGTCGGCATCGCCGCGCCGCTCGTCCACGTGTTGTGCGTGACCTCGGAAATCTGGGCGGCCACTAACGACGACATGGCGATGAAGATGCAAACGAAAGATACGGACATCAATCGAAGCGCAGTTTTCATTTTTTTCTCCGAGTTTGGTCGCTCATTGGCAGTTCTCTAGGATTACGGCTGATAGATCTGTACGTAGTCGTAGACGGTGTTTTGAAAGAGCTCGCCGTTGTTGGCGCCGCCGAAGCAGTACAGCACGTTCTTGTAGACAGCGGAGCCCGGAATCCCGACAGCCTGGGGCATCGGGGCCTGCGTTGTCCACGCGTTCTTCGTCACCTTGAACGATTCGGTCACACCCACCGCTTCGTCGTTAACTGCTCCCCCGGCGACATATAGCGACCCCTTGGCGGAGCCGAAACAAGCGCCGTTTCTGGGTGAGGGATCGGCTGTTAAGGATATCCACAAGTTCGTGGACACATCGTAGCCCTCGTTGTCCCCGGTAACCTCGGAGCCGTTGTATCCGTCCGCAGCCACAATCGTGGTCCCGACCGTCCCGACCGAAGGCTCCGACTTCCCGACCATAAGCGGCGCCTCTTCCGTCCAGGTATCGGTCGCGGGATCGTAGGCTTCAACCGTGTTGAGCCGCACCCCGCTAGCGTAGCCGCCGACGACATAGATGATGTTCTTCTCCACCGTCGCAGCTGCACTCGCTCTAGCCGTGGGCATGATCGCTTTCGAGGTCCAGGCGTTTTTCTTCGGGTTGTAGGCCCATACGGCGTTGAACAGGTTTCCTCCCCCATTGTTGCTTCCGCCGATAACGTACAAGACGTTCTTTACCACCGCACTGGCCGCTTGGCCCGTCGCGGTCGGAAGGTCAGCGCCAGCGCTCCAGGTGTTGGTCACTGGGTTGTAGATTTGGGTGTTGGCGATAGCCTCTGATGCGGTGTACCCGCCGACCACATAGATTTGGCCTTTGAGCACTCCCGTGGCCTCGAAGCTAGTCGCTGTCGGCATCGGCGCGCCGCTCGTCCATGTGTTGTGAGTGACCGCGGGGACCCGCTTACCAACCGGCCCGGTTTGGGCGCCCGCCACTATTGTTACGTCGAGAAAGATAGCTAGAACGGTCGTCGCGAAGATGTTGCGAGTGGACATAAATTTCTCTCCTCTAAGTGCCGCCCGGCAATGTGCAAAATGTTGCGGCATAGTTAGCGGTTCCGGCGCCTAATCGGGAGTTATCATGAGGCCAATCCAAACATCCCGCAAGGGACATGAGCGGACAAGAACGGACATTAGCGGACATTCCTGCCTACAGTGATCCAATCGGCACAGATTATTGTTGAAAGCAGGCGCTTGCACCAACTACGCCGCCTTGGGCTGGTGCCGAATGTGACCCGTGGGTCAATGAGTGAAATGGGGATTTTGCAACAACTAGAACTTTGTTTGGTTTTTCAGGGCGAAGAGCCAAGCCAAATAGAAAAACCCCGCGCAAGCAAAACTTGAACGGGGAACACTTTGATCCCGATTTCTTCCCCTACGGTTGATAAATCTGCACGTTGCTGAGGACGGTGCTTCCACTGTAGCCGCCGAAGCAATAGAGGAGCCCTCCTGCTTCCGCGGAAGCAGGTTCGTAGGTGGCGTCCGGCATCGCCGCGAGGGTCGTCCATGACTTCGTTTTTGCGCTGTAGGCTTCGTTAAGGCTGAGTGCATCCGCGTTTTCGTTATTGCCGCCGGCCACATACAACAACCCTTTGACGACCGAAAAGCATCCCGGTTGACGCGGCGTAGGGTCGGCGGTAAGTTCCGCCCAGGTATTCTTTTTCACCTTGTAACCCTCGTTATCACCCGTAAAGCTGGTGGCGGAGATATATCCGTCCGCCGCCACAATCGTCGCTCCCAGCAGACCGACCGCCGGATACGATTTCGCGACCGACAAAGGCGCTTCTTCGGTCCAGGTATCGGTGGTGGTGTTGTAGCTTTCGACGGTTGTCAGATCGCCACCGCCGGGAATGAAACCGCCAATTGCGTAGATGATGTCTTTGTCAACGACAGCGGAAACGGCCCATCTGCTGGTGGGCATCGAGGCCATGGTCGTCCAGCTATTGGACACGGGATCGTAGGCTTCAACGAGGTTCAGAGGAGCACCCCCGTCGTAGCCTCCGATGACATACAAGATGCCATTGACCACGGCAGCCGCCGCCAGAGCGCGCAAGGTCGGATCGGGAGCGCCGGTCGTCCACATTTTCGTCTTGATGTTGTAGATTTGGTTGACACCTGTGAGCTGGAGCTGGATGTTGGTAGCGCCACCGACGACATAGATATTTTTCGCAATCGTTCCCGCGACGGCACCAAGAGTGGCGGTGGGCATGGCAGTGCCGCTGCCCCAGGTATTGTGGACGACGGCGGGCGCTGGCGAGTCGTCAGAGGTGGCGGAAGTTTGGGCTGCGAGCGGCAGCGCTACCCCGACAAGAACGAGCGCTAGAACAGCAATTGCGAATATGCTACGGGTAGACCTGATTTTCCCCTGCGTCATAATTCTCTCCTCTAGGTGCTGGCCAGCAATGTGCTAGACATTGCGGCCTGGTTTGGGCGACTCCGGCACAAAAGCAGGGGCATTATGTTCCTGATCCATCGCTTCCGCAATGGGCATAAGCGGACAAGAACGGGCATTAGCGGACATTTCGGCCTCAGCAGCCGGTGGGGATGACTATCGCTAGTTGCATAACTGTCGCA
>CAWGYS010000008.1:0-218818 GCA_963826845.1 uncultured Acidobacteriaceae bacterium | reverse complement strand
ACGGTCACCCGGTTCGACACGACTTTGGAGATCGTCGGTTATGCGAGTTACCGAAAATGATCCGGCTTTAGGGCTATGAGAAGACGAGCAATACGTACGAACGTGTTACAGTAGATTGCTCGTCGTGCCGGAGCGCCTGAACCATGGCGCCTTGCTCAAAGGCTTGAGGGACTGGAGCCAGGTCTTCTCGCAATTTGCCCTGGGCGCGGCGGCGATAAGGGTCATCCAATGAACCGTGCTACCACCACAGCGCCTGACTCCATCGTTCCCCCTGAATTTGAGAGTTCAGATTTTGAAAACCCGGGTCTGGAAAACTCGGATCCTGAAAACCCCGCTTTGCGTCCGCGAGCGAATGCTGGGCGCGGCGAAACCTCCGAATCCCACCTGCTCGATTTGCTGATCATTCTGTCGCGGCGCAAGTCGATCGTCCTGCGGACCACTCTAGCCTCGGCCGTCCTTGCCGCAGGCGTTTCGTGGTTGCTGCCCAATCGCTATACCGCCACCGCCAATATCCTGCCTCCACAGCAAAGTCCGTCCCTGGCCGCCTCGATGATCGGACAATTGGGAGCCTTGGGGCCGATGGCCGCGATGGCCCAGAAGGATCTGGGTCTGAAGAATGCGAACGACCTTTATGTAGGGATGCTGCGCAGCCGCACCGTGGAAGACGCCTTGATCCGCCGCTTCGACCTGGCCCGTGTTTATCGCGACAAGAAAAATCTCAGATGCCCGCAAGGACCTCGAAGAAGCCAGCAGCATCATGCTCGGAAAAGAGGGGTTCATCAGCATCTCGGTCGAGGATCGAGACCGCAGCCGCGCCCCCCAAATCGCCAACGCCTACGTCGACGAACTGCGCCGGCTTACGCAAGACCTCGCGGTCACCGAAGCAGGACAGCGGCGGATTTTTTTCGAACGGCAGTTGGAACTGGCGAAGAACAATCTGGCCGATGCGGAACAGGCGTTGAAGCAGACCCAGCAGCAGACCGGCCTGATTCAGTTGGATGGTCAGGCGAAAGTCATCATCGAGTCGGTGGTAAAACTGCGGGCGGCAGTGGCCACGAAAGAAGTCGAACTCGACGCCATGCGGCTCTTTTCAACCGAGCAGAATCCCGACGTCAGACTGGACGAACGGCAACTCGCCAGCCTCGAGGCGCAACTGGCCTTGCTCGAAAAGCAAAGCCGCGGCTCGAACCCCGATCCGGACGGCGTCCAGGTCCCAATCGGTGACGTCCCGGAAGCGGGCCTGCAGTACGTTCGCAAACTCCGCGACCTGAAGTACTCCGAAGCCATGTTCGAAATGCTGGCGAAACAGTATGAAGCTGCCCGGCTCGATGAAGCGAAAACCGCAGCCGTGATCCAGGTCCTCGATCCCGCCGAAGTACCGGACCGGAAGTCTTCACCGCCGCGGGTTTGGATCATCGCGATCGCTACCCTGCTCGGATTTCTCGGTGCGGCTGGATATGTTTTGCTGGCCGAGGCACTCGGCCGATTGCGTTCGAATCCCGAGATGGACGCCCGCTTACGGATGCTAAAGGTGGCTGTTCTTGTGCCGCATTTCCATCCCCACGAATAACGAATTGCCATGAACTTTTTTTCGACAAGATACCCGGCTAGCGCGGCGGCATCCATCGAGTCAAATCCCTCTTCAAGGCTCGGCGGCGCAGTCGAGGTCTTGGGATACCTGATCTCGATCGCCGCCGCCACCGTCGGCTTCCTCATGGGCTGGCTCAGCACTAACCAAGCCGCCGTCCTCACACTGTTCTTGCTGCTTTCGCTCCTCGGCCTGGCGTGGAGGCGGTTCGATGGCGGACGCCATCCTTGTTTCTTTTTCCTCTGCATGCTGACTCTTTTTCAAGCCGGCCGGCTGCTCGCGTACTGCGCCGGCGACCCGGCCGACATATTCCAGATCACGCTGATGACGGCGTATCCCTTCGACATGTCGCGGGAGGTGGCGGGCTCGGTGCTGTTGTCGATTGCACTCTCCGCCATCTGCATTTATGCGCCTTGCCGGTGGAACTACCGCTCTTCTCCTCCGCCCGGTAGCGGATCTTTCGGCTGCTTCCTGCCCTATCTCTACTTCCTGTTCTGCTTGAGCCTGCCGGTGCAACTGTACAAGAACTTTTGCTATTACCAGTACGCGAAGGACCATGGCGGATATCTCGTGGTTTTCACTGACCATGGCGGCATGGCCGCCAGCATACCCATGGCGGTTCGGGGCATTTCGCTGATCAGCCTGCCCGCGTTCGTCGGCATCTTTGTTCTGGAGGAGCGAAAGCAGTTCCTCCGCCCCGCAACCGCCGTGTACTTCGCGATTACGGCGCCGATTCTTCTTCTCGGCTCGCGCGGCGGCATTTTCAGCCTGGTGCTCTCGCTCTGGTATCTCGCCAAGGTTAAGTCCGGCCGGCTGGCCCGCCTATATTCGCTTGCGCTTTTCGCGCTAGGTCTCGTCCTCACCGGCTCCCTGATCGGCTCTTTCCGTGCCGGCGACGTCGAGTCCAACGTGTTCGGCGGCGCTTCCCAGTTTATTGCTGGCCAGGGCGCGTCACTCAACATCACCGAAGTCGCGGTCGCCTATCGAGGGCATTTCACCTCCCATATCGTTTCCAACCTTGCCGACGAATTGCGCTCGGCATTCTTCCCCACCGACCACACGGCGTACGTTGCGGGGAAGAATTTTGATGCCGACGTTTCGATGTTTCTGAACCCGTCCGCATATCAATTGGGATCCGGGAGCGGGTCGTCCTATCTCGCGGAAGCTTATTTGGCGGGCGGTTTGGCGGGAATCGTGATCGTCTCCGCGTTACTGGGCGCTCTGTTTCACGGAATGCAGGTGTGCGCCAGGAGCCCTTTCGGGCTCTTCGTGGTCGCGATGATTCTTCCTGACGTGCTGCTCATGCCTCGAGGCGGACTCTTGGACTGGGTGTCGGCGTCGCTGCGGGTTGGAATCTCGATTCTCCTGCTGCTCACAGGCTGGTATTTCTATCAGGCCATGGCCCGGATCGGCGGCATTCTAAAAAGAGATCCGGGCGCCGCCCGACCCCCTGCGGCCAGTACTTTCGCATGCCAACACTCGCCCTTGCGTGACTGACCGAAGAACAAATCGAGATACGAATCGCAGAACAAATCGAAGAACGAATCGAAGAACGAATAAAGGAACTATCCGAAGGAGGTTCATGATCTCACTCATCGTTGCTACTCTCAACCGGGTCACCGAGCTTGAGCACCTGCTCGCCAGCCTCGAAGAGCAAACCTGCCGCGATTTTGAAGTTCTGGTGGTGGACCAGAATCGCGACGACCGTCTGCTCCCCGTGCTCGCGCTTCACGACCGCCTAGCGATTCGACATTTGCGCTCGGAACGCGGGCTCTCCCGCGCCCGTAACGTCGGCCTTCGGGTCGCGCGGGGCGATATCATTGCGATTCCCGACGATGATTGCTGGTATCCGAAAGATCTGCTCGCGACCGTGGCGGCATGGTTCGAGTCCCATCCCGAGTTCGGATTGCTGTCGACGGCCTTGCGGACGGCGGAGAACACGCTCTCCGGACCAAGAACGCCGAGCACGGCGCGCCGCTGCACCAAGAGCGACGTCTCGTCCTGCCTGGCGGCATCGGCCGCGCTGTTCATGCGACGCTCGGTCTCGACCGCCGTCGGTGGCTTTAATGAGTACCTCGGCATCGGCGCCGCCTCCAAGTATCAGGCGGGCGAGGAAAGAGATTATGTTTTGCGGGCTCATGAAAATGGCTTTCCATTCTGGTATGAACCCTCGTTCACCGTCCACCACCCGCCCTTTGGTTCTATCGAGCGGCTCAAGAAAACCACTTACATGTACGCCTTAAGCGAGGGTTGTGTGCAGCGGATGTATCGCTATCCGCTGCGCAAAGTGGGCGGCGATCTGATCCGGTCCTTTGGCGGAGCCGCGGTCCGGCTGTGCCAGGGCGACTTGTTCAACGCATCGGTGTATGTCCTGCGCGGGACGGGCCAACTGGTCGGATATGTTTCCGGCCCGCGCGACCTCAACCGCTGCGCCGCACCGCTCGCCCGATAATTCGCGCCGATCGTGGGCGCACGATTCCATCCCCCAATTGTCATCCATCAAGAATCCGTTTCACGGCCTGTTCAAGAACGTCCTTCGCCTCGGGGCGGGAGAATTCTTGAGCCGGCTCTACGGCATTGCGACCGCCGTAGTGCTCGGACACCGCTATGGAGTCGTGATCCTGGGCGTTTATGCCTTGGCCCAGAGCCTGAACCAGTACCTGCAGCCGCTGATCGACTTCGGCCTGCGCCAGGTGGGGGCGCGGCTATTGGCCCGGTATCCGCAAGCCGCAAGCGACATTGTCCGGGGAGTGCAGCGCCGTCGCTTTGGCGCCGCTGCCCTGGTGCTGCCGTTGATCGCACTTTACGCTGCGTTCGCGAAAGTGCCCGCGGAAATGAAGATGTTCCTCTTCGCCTTTTCAGCCGTGGGCGCGCTTTACGCCATCTCTCTCGACTGGGTGGCCTGGGGCCAGGAGCGACTGTATCTGTTGGGTCTGGCGCGATCCGTCGTTCCCCTCAGCATCCTTGTGTTTCTCAGCATCGGCGGGTCGCGCGGGGAGCGGATCCTGTGGTGGGCGGTGGGCGGCAATGCTTTTGGGTATCTGCTCCAGGGTGCGATCTTCTGGACATGGTGGCGAAGGCAACCGTCGCGACCGGCAAACGGCGATACCAGTGACGCCATCCGCGAATCGCTGACCTGGCGGCGCACCCGCGTCATGGGCCTGGCATGGCTGTGTAACCTGGCCTTCAACACCATCGATGTCCTCATGCTCGGGGTCATGTCAAACCCGGAACAGGTCGGTCTCTATGGCGCCGCCTACCGGGTCTTGAATCAGGTGCTCGTCACTTACTACCTGCTGACCCAGGTCCTCTATCCCCGTTTTGCCCGCCACCGTATCGAAGACCGGGCACGAGCGCTGCGGGCGCGCATTCTACTGCCCCTGTTCGGGGTGGGGATCGTGCTCGCGCTCCTGGTCTCGGTCTCGCGTCGCACGGTGCTAACCATCATGTTTGGACATCAGTTCCTGGCGGCGTGCCCGCTGCTGCTCTTGCTGGCCTGGTCCATACCGCTTGATTTCTTGACCTCTTATTTGAGCAACGCTTTTATCGCCTGGGGCATGGAAAAGAAGATCCTGCTTTGTACGGGAATCGCTGCGCTCAGCAACGTGGTCTTGAACCTCGCCTGCATTCCCCGTTACGGCGCGCGGGGAGCGGCCGTGAACACGCTCCTTTCTTACGCAATATTCTTGACGGCGTTGTGCTTCGTCGGAAGAACCGCCGTAAGAATGACCGCCAGGGCGGCGAAAGAACCGGCCACCCGAACTCTGCCCCCGGTTGGGGCCGTCGCCTGCTCCTGACCGTGCCGCCCCGGCACTCGAAAAACTATCTCTATATATTTCGAAGGCCGAATAACCAATGACCTGCGATGTCAGCGTGGTGATACCAACGTATAACTCGTCGGGCACGCTCAAAAGAGCGCTGGATTCGGTGTATGGCCAGTCCTTGCTTCCCCGGGAAATCATCGTCGTCGACGACGGCAGTGACGATTGGGAACAGTCCGGCCAAATCGCAGCTTCTCGGCCGGGCACCGTCGCCATCCGTTTTATTCAGATGGACAAAAACCAGGGAGTGTCCACCGCCCGAAATCTCGGCATCGCGGCCGCCCGGTCTCGTTACCTGGCTTTTCTTGACTCGGACGACGTTTGGTATCAGCACAAGATTGCGATCCAATATGGATTGATGAGCAGCCACAATCTCGACTTTTCGATGCACCGTTATTGTCACGATATAACTCGTTCCGGAGGCAACGCCGAGAACAACAACGACCCGTCCTCGCTGCCCCTCTCTTCACTTTCCTCGTGGACTCCCCTGTTGCGGAACGACAGCACAAATTCGGTAATGGTGTTGAAGCAGAAGATGGTCTTCTACGATACCTCCTTGCGCCGGGGCGAGGACTTCACCTTGTATATGGAGTTGCTCTCCAGGCGCGGCTGTAGAGCCGCCTATATCAAGCGCGTCCTTGCCGGTGGATTCAAGAGCACGATTGGCGTTTCGGGCCTGAGTCAGGATGTAAAGGGTATGCATTTAGGGAGAACGCTTTCGCTGAAGAAACTCTTTCGGGAGCACAAGATCAGTGTGGCTCAATACCTCTTTGGCATCTGGAGTGAAGCCATAAAGTATCCCCTTCGCGTCGCGCGAGTGTCGTTACGCAGCCATAGCACGACCTAGCTGCCTGCGCTCCCCCCAGCCGGGAATGGCGGCGCAACCAACTCCCCCCAGTAAACAGCCCGCTATATCGACGACAACCATGAACAATCAGAGAGTACCGCTGAAGCAGCTTCTGTACAGCGATCTCGCCCGTCAGGCCGAACTCGAGGGTAAACCGGCCGCGCCCCAGACCTTTGGCGGATTGCTCCGCCGCCTGCTGCACCACCGTTTCTTGCCCATCGTGCTCTGCCGCTTCAGCCGGGCGGCGAGACTTCGGAAGATTCCCGTTCTGCCCGAACTGCTGACCTACCTCAATATCGTGCTCTTTGCCCTGGAGGTTACGCCGCGTTGCGAGATCGGGCCGGGGATTTTTTTCCCGCACCCCGCAGGGACCGTGGTCGGAGCGTGGCGCATCGGCAGCAACGTAACCATCCTCCAGGGAGTTACGCTGGGCGCCAAAATAATGGACTTGGGTTTTGATGCGAAACTGCGTCCCGAAGTCGGAAACAACGTGCTGCTCGGCGCCGGCTCGAAGATTCTGGGGGGAATCCACATTGGCGACCGCGTGACTGTCGGTGCAAACGCGGTAGTGGTGGGGTCGGTCGAAGCCGGCAGCACCGTGGTTGGCATTCCTGCCCGCAGAGTAGCAGCAACACAAATCCGGCACTTCGAAGTTACCAACCGGCAATAGCCGTCAGGAGAAGCGATGGAACTTTTGTTGGATCTTACCGTGATCATCCCAAACTGCAACACCCGGCGCTTGCTCGCCGATTGTATTTCCTCGATTTACGAACATACGCGCGGCATCACTTTTGAAGTGATCTGCGTCGACGACGCCTCGCGCGACGGCAGCGCGGACATGGTGGCGCAGACGTTTCCCGAAGTGATCCTGGTGCGGAACCTGGCCAACCAGGGTTACGTCCGCAACACCAATCTTGGGATGCGCATGTCGCGGGCGCGCTATGCTTGCCACTTGAACAGCGATACCCTCCTGACCGGTAACGCCTTCCGGGCGCTGGTCGACTACATGGACGAAAATCCGCAAGTCGCTGCCTGCGGCCCCAAGCTGCTGAACCCCGATCGCTCCGTGCAGCACTGCATCCGCCATTTTTCCGGAGCCGCCACCATGGTGCTGCAGGCCCTGAACTGGCACAAACTCTTCCCCCGCAGCCGGCTCACGAATCGTTACTACGCCACTGACTTCGACTACTCAAAAGCGCAGCCCGTCGATAGCATCGGCACCACCGCCTACGTCGTCCGGCGCTCGACCTGGGAGAACGCCGGCATGCTGGATGAACGCTTTCAGCTCTTTGTCTCCGACCTGGCTTACAACTTCATGCTCCGGCAAAAGGGCTACGCCGTGCACTACACGCCCTGTGCCGAGATCGTCCACTTCGGCAGTCAAAGCGTCAATCAGACCCCGCTCAGCTCGCTCGCCGAACTGCACGACGCGCTGATCGCCTTCAACGAGGCCTACGACTATTTTGGCCAGAGCCGCGCCAGCAAGCTCCTCGTCCGTCTCGCGGTGAGGGTGCGCGACTACTTCAAGCGCGCGGAATTCCACCTTGGTTCCGATAAGCGCGTGATCAAGGGACCGGGCGCGCCTCCGAAGGCGCGGACTTCGGCTTCCTAAGCCGGCTGAGCTTTCTAGCCCCATCTTTCTGGCAGACCCGGTCTTCCCCGCGGATGAAACGGCATCTTTTGGCATTCATGGTCACAACCACGATCCCGGCCGCTCGCGCGCTTTCGGCCTACCGGCTGCCGGCCTGGAAGCGCGCTCTGGATCTGGTTCTCGGAGGAACGGTCGCGGTCCTGTCGATCCCGCTGTCGCTGCTCTGCTGGGCGGCCGTGCGGCTCACCTCGGACGGCCCCGCCCTGCATTGGTCGGAGCGCGTGGGAAAAGACAATCGTCTGTTTAGTCATGCCCAAGTTCAGGACCATGCGGCTCAATACGCCGCAGATGGCGACGCACCTACTGTCGCAGCCGGAGCGTTATCTGACCCCCATCGGAGCTCTGCTGCGCAGAACCAGCCTCGACGAATTGCCGCAACTGATCAGTGTTTGGAGGGGCGATCTGAGCCTGGTGGGCCCGCGTCCGGCGCTCTTCAATCAGGACGATCTGGTCGCCCTTCGCACCCGGTTGGGCGTCGATCGTCTGCTTCCCGGAATTACCGGCTGGGCGCAAGTGAACGGCCGCGACCAGTTGGAGATTCCCGTCAAGGTTGGTTACGACGCGGAGTACATGGCCGCGCAGTCGCTTCTCCTTGACTTGAAGATTCTGGCGCTCACTCTGTGGCGAGTCCTCAGGGCGGAAGGCGTGCAACATTAGGCCTCCCTTTGGTCCAACTCGATCCGCTCGAAGGTGCCAGCGCGCAATAAAGTTGGGCCCGCCCCTCAAGTGACTGCCCGCCCGTGACGATCCATTAGTTAGGCGGTTAGGCTACCGGGGAAGTGTCAGCAACCAAAACAGTCCTCTTGTCCCGCTATGAGAAAAATCAACAAAAAATCATCCGCGTTATTGCGGTGCCGGTCGCTATTGGTGCTGCTGTCGCAAATCGCTCTCATCCTGGGCTCACTGATCTGCGCCTGGCTCTTGCGCTTCGAGTTTCGGCTGCCCGACCTCGCTTTGCTTTGGACCGCCGCTCCTATTCTGATTATCGTTCGCCTCGCGCTCATGCCATTCTTCAATCTCACGCATGGCTGGTGGCGCTATACCGGGATCACCGACGCGCAGGACATTTTGAAAGCCATCGTCGCCGGCTCGTTGGCGTTTCTCCTTATCGTGCGCTATGGCTTGGGACTGAAGAGTCTTTCCCCCTTCTATTTACGCCCTCGAAGCGCTGCTCACCTTTACACTCCTCACCGGCGTACGCGTCTTCTCCCGCATGCTGGCCGAAACCGCCCGGCAAAGCGCGACTACGAAACGCTTGCTCCTGGTGGGCGCCGGTCACGCCGCCCAGATGATCATTCGCGAAACCCAGGAAGTGGAGACCGGCTATAAGGTCATCGGCTGTGTCGATGACAACCCGCTGAAGAAGGGGCTCAGGGTTCTGGGCGTGCCTGTGCTAGGCCCAGTCGAGGCGCTGGCAAAAGTCGTCGGCAAACATAGAATCGACGAAGTTCTGATTGCGATTCCATCGGCTACCCAGACCCAGATGCGCCGTCTGGCGGCCAACTGCAAGAAGGCGGGCGCTGCCTTCCGCACCGTTCCCGCCATGGCGGAACTGATCGCCGGGCGAGTCACCCTGCAACACGTTCGTGAAGTGTCACTCACCGATCTGCTGGGGCGCATCCCCGTCGCCCTCGATCTCGAACCGGTGCGCGAACATATTCGCGACCGCGTGGTCATGGTGACCGGCGCCGCCGGATCGATCGGCTCCGAACTGTGCCGCCAAATCAGGACCTACAAACCAAAACTGCTCTTGTGCCTCGACCAGAATGAAACTGGAATCTTTCACTTGCAGAACCAACTGGCGCGGCGCGACGGCAATGATAATCATAACGGCAACGAAAACGACAATAACAACGACAACGAGCGCCAGGTATTCTGTGTCGCCGACTTCTCGAACCCGGAACGCATGCGCAAAATATTCCTGACCTACGGGGTCGAGATCGTTTTCCATGCCGCCGCCTATAAGCACGTGCCGGTCATGGAATCGAATGTCGAAGAGGCGGTCGGCAACAACGTCTTCGGACTGCTCGCGTTGCTCAACGTCGCCGAGAATTCGCAGTGCTCAACTTTCGTGATGATCTCATCCGACAAGGCGGTAAATCCGACCAACGTCATGGGCTGCACCAAGCGCATCGGAGAACTAATCCTCGCCGCCTGGCCCGGCGAGCGAATGCGATCAGTGTCGGTCCGCTTCGGCAACGTTCTCGGATCGAACGGCAGCGTGATACCGCTCTTCCAGGAACAGATCCGGCAAAATGAGCCGATCACCATCACTCACCCCGAGATCACCCGGTTTTTCATGACCATCTCCGAGGCGGTCAGCCTGGTCTTGCAGGCCTTCGCCATCGGCCGCAACGGCGACATCCTGGTGCTCGACATGGGAGAGCCGGTTCGCGTGGCCGAACTCGCGAAAACTCTGGCTCGTCTCTCCGGCAAGACCCGCCAGGAATTCAAGTTCATTGGCCTTCGTCCCGGCGAAAAGCTTTTCGAGGAACTTTTCTATTCTGACGAACGCGTTCTCCCGAGCGCTTGTGAAAAGATAGCGTGCACTGAAAGCGTAAAGCTCGCCTGGCCGGCGCTGAAGCATGCTCTTGACCAACTCTATGTCGCCACCTCGCTCGGTGAACGCGACTCGATTCTCGCCCACCTCCGCCAGATCGTGCCGCAATTCGCCTATACATCTTCGAATGGGGTTGGGAGCGCGGAGACGGTACCGCTAGGCCCGAGTGCGCCCGCGGCGCAGCCGGAAACCTGGGGGCTTGCGGATACGTTGCGCCCGACTCATCGAACCCGGCAGACGAACCCATCGTTCGGACCGTTGGACTCGGTCGGTGGCGTTCCCGGAGACTAGGGCCACCACCCCTTCACCTCGGATAGCCGTTAGGAAAAGCCCGATGCCACTGCCATGCGCTTTCCACAATCGCTCTCAAATCCGGGAACCTTGGCTGCCAGCCCAGCTCGCGCCGAATTTTTTCAGAGCTCGCAATCAACACCGCCGGGTCACCCGCGCGGCGGGGCGATTCGATCGCCGGAACCGGATGTCCGGTGACTGCCCGCGCCACTTCGACCACCTCGCGCACACTGAAACCCTGCCCGTTGCCCAGGTTGTAGATCAATGGAATCGCCTCTCCCCCCGCCTTTTCGAGCGCATGCAGCGCCAGCAGGTGCGCTCGCGCCAGATCACTGACGTGGATGTAATCGCGGACGCAGGTACCGTCGGGCGTAGGGTAGTCGGTGCCGAAAATATTCACACGTTCGGCGCGCCCGAGGGCGACTTCGAGAATCCGAGGAATCAGGTGGCTCTCCGGCTGATGTGCTTCCCCTCGATCAGGACGCGACGCTCCCGCAGCATTGAAATATCGCAGGCTGGCATAGCGCAGACCGTGAATCTGATGGAACCACGCCAGCATGCGCTCCACCAGCAACTTCGATTCGCCATAAGCGTTGGTCGGGCGGAGGGCGTCGTTCTCCTCAATCGGAGTGCGCTCGGGATTGCCGTAAAGCGCCGCCGTCGACGAGAAAACGAAACGCTTGACCCCGGCCCCGAGCATGGCTTCGAGCAGGGTCAGGGCATTCGCGGTGTTGTTGCGAAAGAATGTCTCCGGAGCCTTCATCGACTCGCCCGCTTCGATCAGCGCCGCAAAATGCATGACCGCGTCAATCGCCCGTGCCCGCAGCAACTGGTCAAGCGCAGCCCGGTCCGCCAACTCGCCTACCACCAACTCAGCGTTTTTCGGAACCGCCTGGCGATGCCCGCGGCTCAGGTTATCGAAGACAACAACCTCGTGTCCGGCCTGCAACAGGTCCTCGGCAACCACGCTGCCAATGTAGCCCGCTCCCCCAGTGACCAGAACCTTCATTCGGTTTGTGCTCATTCTGCCCCGCGACCTTGAGGCGACTTGCCAAGGATGCTTTCTCGGAACTACAAGAACCACGCAATACTGAACAGCGTATCAAAAAGGACGCGACGCAACGGAAAACCCCTCAGCGTTCTTGCTTATCGCTTCTGCCTGTCAGTGGCTCGAAGGTCGTCGTCTTCCCCCAGATATTCCCAGCGTTGCAGCGCGATCGGAACATTGCCGTTTTCCCATAGATAATCGTGAAAAGCGCGCAAGCTGAATTTGTCGCCCTCGGCCAGCCTGGCATCGGCGAGAAAATGCAGAATCTGACTTTTCCCGATCTGATAGCTGATAGCTTGCCCGGGATCGGTGGCAAAAAGCGCCGCCTCTGCTTCCGCCGACTTCTTGTCCATGGGCACATGCTCTGCCAGATAGTCGGCGGCCTGCGCGATGGTGAACTGGCCGAGCGCAAGTTTTACATCCACTTCAACCCGTAATGCCCTCAATCGCATGAAGTTATAAATAATTTCCCGGGTGTGCGGGCTGTCGTCAAAAAGCCCTGCCTGCAGCATCATTTCTTCGGCATAAAAACCTATTCCTTCGTTGGCGCCAGAGTCATAATAGTGGCGGCGAATCGGATCCGGGTGACGCCACGACCGGCACATCTGAAAATAATGTCCGGGCACACCCTCGTGAACCATATCCGGCCGCGGGTCTTTGGCCGTGGCCAACCAGAAATATCCCAGTTGCGGTGACGGAGGACTGGCCCAGCGCACGCCATCTCCGTTCAGCCGTGACGGGCCGGTGAAGTCATCCACTTCTCCAAAATCGGCGAGCGCGTCGAGATAATCCGGCAGCGGGCGAAGCGTGTAGTGACGAACGTCGGCGGGCACCGTAAGAATGCCTTTCTCCCCAAGAAATTTGCGGATCGCAAGCTCGTCGCGTTTGGCGGTATCAATCTCCTCGGTCAGGCTGGCGGCGAGTTTGAGTTCGGGCACTCCCGCATTTCGCTGCTTTTCGTACTGCTCGAAAGCGACCGAACGGTCCCATTCCTGGCGGCTGATGGCCAGCAGTTGCTCCGGGCTGTAAGGAAGAAGCGCAACGTTGTACAGAAAGAATTCGTAGTTCGCGCGCCCGACGGCCGCGTTGTCGGGCATGGTATCGAGACGCGCCTGTAACCAGGTTCGATACGATTCCAGCGCCACGATGGCCTTCTCCGTCGCGTCGCCCAATTCCGCAGCCAGCTTCCCCTCCCCACCCAGCATCGGCGCAACATCGTGATCCACCCGTTCCAGCTCGGGTCGAATCTGCTGAAGATCGCCGATGGCGAGCGCCGCAAAAGGCCGCACCGCGTGGAGATTCGCCTTCCCGTCTTCGATAATCCCCGGAATTTCCTGCATCCGCTCCACAATCAGGCGGCTACGCGACGCGTCAAATGGCGGAGGCTCGACCAACGCTTCGAGCAATGCGGTAAGCGTCTGATCGAGATAGAACGACGGATCCCGCTCCCACCGCGGATTGATCTCCAGTTCCCAGCGCACGCGCGCCAGCGCCGAGCCCATCAGCCGGTAATCCACTTGCCGAGCCACGCTCCAACCGCTCGGGTCAATTCCCTTCCACCGCCGTTCGAAGTCTCCGAGAGCCGCCTTTTGCTTCGCAATCGAACCAGCGGACCAATCTCGTGGCCCAGCCAGATCTTCCGCCGTACGCTCGATACGCGGTATATCGTCCTGCGAAAACGGCTGATAGCGCGCCCGCCATTGCCAAAAATCATTGGCCAGCATCTCGAGGGAACCGGAGGGAGGGAGAGTCTTAGGAGTCTTCTCCTCCGCAAGCAGCGGTTTCCTAAGAGCAAAAGCGAGAGTCACAGCGGCCAGACAAACCAGTAGCTGACGCCTTGGGGAAAACCCCAGCTTTATCATGACTGGCAATACTAAACGACGGAAGCATCGAGTGGTTTAATTCCACGCAGCCGATTCGGCCTCAGCAAAAAAACGTCCCGGAGAACAATCCGGGACGTTTTCTTTGCTTTGGAGTCGTGGGCCAATGTCACCGCGAAATGGTGGCGAACAGCGGAGACTGCATCAGGGACTGGAACTTCTGGTCGTCGGTCTTGAAATGGACTTGCATGTTCGCACTGTCGGAATCGACGGTTGTAGCGTCAATTGCAGTTTTTTCCGCCGGGCTCGCACTCATCTTCTTGTAGAGCATAACGCCTTTAAAGAGCGTGGAAAGCGTCGCCGCCGTCACCGAGTCCTCGGTAACCACGGTCAGATCGAAATTCACGCCACTCGCGAAGTTCATGGTGTAGCGAGAAGCCAGAATGCGCTTCTTGACGCTATCGACGTCGCCCAGCTTCGAAGCGTCGCCGATCGCCGAAAGCATCATGGCCTGGGTCCCCTTCTGATCGAGGATGCTCCACAAGGCTGCATTGTCAACCGCCGCCATCTGGTCAGTCATCACCGAATTGGAATCGATCGAGGAGCGTCTGCCATCGCGGGCATCGAGCGCGCTGTGCAGCGAATCTTCGGGACCGAAGGCTAGTGTATTGTCGTCCAGGAAAGTCATCACCATCCCACCCATCGGGTAGATTAACGCGGTGTGGTACTTCGTGCCCGAGATCTTCTTGAGTTTCAGTTTCTTGAGAACGGCTTTGGCGGAGAACGATCCCCCCGCCAGGTAGACGGTTTGGATGCCCTTCTTCTCCGTGCGGAAAGAAGCGACGCTAAGCTGGTCAAGATCGCGGTCGGAGCTGATGCCGATATGCTTCAGGTCCCTCTCAGCCTCCTTCATGTTGTCGGGCAGCACCTGCTGCTTGAGCGCCATCGCAGTCGGTGAATCTTTGATCGCGCGGTAATCGACGCCAATCAACTGCTGTACTTCAGAAGGCACCATGGCCCGCGCCGACGATGCGATCGGCATGGCAAAGCCAGCAGTCGCGCCCAGAAGCAAAGCCGCAAAACACAAATTCTTCATAGTAGAAGTCCTCAAAATGCAGTCATTAGATCAGGTCTGCAACGTTTAGATGCAAGTCGCAAACCATACGTTAGCGACCTTGGACGTTCTTTCAACCGTCCCCACTCTATTTTAGTCCCTAACGCGCAGGCAGAACCGTAACTAAAGTGCGTCCTCCCGGCTTGGTCTTAGAACGCTCAAATTGGAGTATTTTGCGCGGAAAAAAGCGCTCGTCGTGGGGATCGTCTGGAACTCAGCTACGATCACGGTCCGGCAAGAACAAAGTGCCTCGATTGACCTGCGAACTCATTTCAGACCCAGCTCACCGTTGTACTGCTGGGTAATTCCGTAGCACTCACAAGCGGAGTCCTCGAGTTTCTTGCGGTTCACGATCTTCACAGCGCCGCGGGTGTACTCGATGATCTTCTTCTTTTGCAAAACGCCCGCCGCCAAAGTCACGCTAGGTCTATCCGTGCCCAGCATGGTTGCGAGAAAATCATGGGTGATGGGCAGCGACTCCGAATCAACTCTGTCCTGGGCCATCAGCAGCCACCGTGCCAGGCGTTGCTGAACATCGTGCAGCCGATTGCACGCCGCAGTTTGCGCAACCTGCATTCCCTGGACTACTGCATAGCGACCCAACATCAGCCGCAGGTGCGGAGTCGATTCCAAAGTGTTTTGCAAAGCTGCTACTTCTACCCGAAACCCGTCTCCGCTGATTTGTACCACCGCTTGAAGCGGACTCCTGCTCAGGCCGACCGCCGCCGGTGTTCCAATAAAGCCTTCGTTGCCAACTATGCCAGCCTCGGCGGTCTTTCCGTCTTTCATTACGACCACCAGCGAAATCAAACCCCGATTCAAGAAATACGCAAATTCCACTCTTCCACCGCCCTCGTGGAGAACGAGATGGTTGGGCAAGTCGACGTATTCCAGATGAGGACGAAGCAGGCTGTACTCGCTATCGGACATCGACAGAAGTATGAGGTTGCTGACCGGTTTCCCCTCGGTATTGGTCCGTTCGCCAGAGTGCACGACTTTCGGGTTTTTGCTTTCCATCCTTCAACTCTACGCAGCATACAAAGACGATACTGAGCAAAACTGACCTTCAACATACGGAGCCGGAGCCCACGAGCGCTTTCATCACCTCAAGGTTGACTTGAAATCTATGTTTGCGAACGGGGTTCGCGCGCGAAGAGAGACTTCGATTGTGTAGGACATCGAACAGACATCTACACCAGCACAGGTACACTTCGTCAATCTCTTTGCACAACGTCGCGAGACCACGTGAGGGGGCTGCGCAATCAAGTGGTATGCGGGTGCAATGGTAGCTCCTATTGCGAGCTCGATATTTTGCATCCGCATGCGAACTCTCGAGCACTAAGGCATGAGCTCAGGAAGCGATGGGTCGCAGCTGCCAGGACCACCATGAGCCGGAAGCAGGTATGGATTGAACAGCAGCGTTTTCGAGGTTGGGGTTGCTCCGAGTGCGCTTGGGTCTTCAACCCTTCGGAGGCGCCAACCGGCAAATCCTTCGATGAAATGATGCGGAACTTCGAACTGCAGCGCGACAAAGCGTTTACCTCGCATGTTTGCGCCGATCATCCCAGACCGGAACACACAAGGAAGTAAAAACGCCGAATAATTCGAAACACCAGCATTGGGAAAAGCTTTACCGAGCCGCCGTCCTCGAATCTGACGGGACCAAGCTAGGACAGCGGATCGACGAAGCAGAGGCCTCGATTCTCGAGCGGTCGCAGACTCTATCCAAATCAGCAGGTGACAATCGAAAAGAGCAGGAAGTGATCACTCGGGCGCTACACATCTTAGGGTTGCTGCGTCAGGCAGGTCCAGAGCCGTAGCTGAACGATTCTCGCCAATGCGATAGCTGATCGCTCTAGCCGGACAGCGCCCTCTTCTCAGCGCTTTGACGGTAGAGGTGGAAGACCGGTTCCCTTGGAAGTATTCTCGGACGCTTTGGATGCCTTGATCATCTCCGCTGTCGCATTCATAAACCGAATAAGGTTCTCCACGGACGGAAATGGCTCCGTGGGTTCACTCTTGAGATAACCGTAGTTCTCAATCGGAGGTCCTGAAGCTTGGCCGACCTCGATGTCGACATAGCTCGGGCCCAGAACTCCCGCTGTCTTGATGGCGGCGATCGAATCTTTGGGCACGCGCAGATTGTAGGAAGTAACGATCGCCATCTCCACTTCGGCCGGGCAGTTCTTATTCTGCGGGTCGGCGCGCACATTGCGGATGGCCCCAACATCCACTCCGGCGATACTAACCGCAGCCCCGGCTTTAAGTTCCTGCGCATCGTTGAAACATGACTTTATTTCCTGATGTGAAAAGGGGGATTGCCGGACGAACAGACTGCCGATGGCGGCAAGCCCGACGACGAATCATCAGCACGAGGATCGATTTTCTGAGCATGGCTACACCTTTCAGAGTCAGCGCTCTCTTCCGCGTCTCCGCCACAAACCGCCTTCGCGTCCTTCAGCGAATCAAGATTGATCTCGACGTTCGCCAGCGCGCCCTCAAGCGCGGCTCTTGCCAGGGCGATCGCAGTCGTCAGGTCCGACTTCATGTTCGGATTCGTGATCGGCTTCAGACTTGGGGCGATCTCGGCCACCTCGACTACTTTTTCGGCGACGCCCAGCGGAACGCTGGTCGCCTGTTTCAGAGCGGCGCTGATCGCAGCGTCGCCGTCGGACGATTCCTTCGCCGACTTGTAGGCCTTCATCACAACGATTGTAGGACTCGGCATCGGCATCGATCGCGGACTTGAGTTCTTCGCGAAGCTGGCCGAGCCGGGCGATCGCTTCGCTGAGCTGGCTTTCATACTGC
Source organism: uncultured Acidobacteriaceae bacterium (assembly GCA_963826845.1). Taxonomy (GTDB): domain Bacteria; phylum Acidobacteriota; class Terriglobia; order Terriglobales; family Acidobacteriaceae; genus Acidiflorens. The sequence goes on along the minus strand of CAWGYS010000008.1, from coordinate 201,270 downwards.
ACGTACGCTTTCTTGCCGCGCGACATGGACGCCACCATGCCTGCCAGTCCGGCGGCCATGGCTCCGCTGGCGGCGGCGGCGCTGCCTCCTCCGGGAGTCGCGGTCGGAGCGGCCAGTTGTTCGATGAAGGGCTCGACTCCGGCGCGCAGGCCGCCGATCGGCCATCTTGCCGCCCATCACCGCAGCTCAGGCGATTTTCGAGAATCAGCGAGGAATCGAAGTTTTCGACTTGCAGAAACCATTCCGCGGCCTGCTCCAGCGCTTTCTTCGGAATCAGTCCGACGATCTCGCTTGAGACCGGAATGACGCCGTAGCGCGCGGCTTCGCGCTTCACGAATTCGAAGACGCGATGGATAGGCGTCTGCTCGAAGTCGGTCAGATTCATCGAAACCTGGGCGAGGCCGCGCACCAGGAATCCGGCGCCCTTGACGAAGCGCAGGCCGCCGCTCGAAAAGCGCACGGCCTTCGCGATTTTCTTGGCGATGTCGACGTCGGGCGTATTCAGGAAGACGTTGTAGGCAATCAGAAACTTTGCGCGCGCCAACGACGGTCGCTCCGGCCGTGGGATGTACGCGAGGCTCGCCGAAATCGGGCTTGCGCGCGGGATTAGTCGCAATGTCGGCGCGGATCCCCTCGAACTGACCGCGGCGAATGTTTTCCAGATTCTGGCGTTCGGGCGTGGCCGCAGCGGCTTCGTAAAGATAGACCGGAATCTGGAAGCGCTTCGCGATCTCGGCCCCCACATGGCGCGCCATGGCTACGCAGTCTTCGATGGTGACGCCGTCAATCGGGATAAACGGCACGACATCGGCCGCGCCCATGCGCGGGTGCGCGCCCTGATGTTTGGTGAGATCGATCAACTCGGCGGCCTTCCCTACTCCGCGAATCGCGGCTTCCTGAATGGCCTCGCGCTCGCCGACCAGCGTAATCACGCAGCGGTTGTGGTCGGAATCCATCTCGCGGTCGAGCAGATAGACGCCGGGAATCTTCATGGCTTCGACAATGGCATCGACTTTGGCCGGGTCGCGGCCTTCGGAAAAATTAGGAACGCATTCGACAAGAGTGCTGGGCATGGCCAGAAGGATAACGGGCGGTGGATGGGTCAGGCAACTAGGGTTCGGGGCGCTCCCGAATTTAATAACCACCAGGGTCACGAAGTAGCACGAAGGAAAAAACCACGAAGGGAACCTTCGTCCGCATTTGACAAGGCCAACTCAAACGGGCAGACTGCGAAACTATGCGCTGCCCGCCTCGACTCTCCGGCCGCGGTTTTACTTGACGATAGTCCCGCCTAAAACGTCCGTTGGCCGTTTCCCTGCTTGTCAGTAAAATACGCTCATCAGAACGATCATCGCAAAATGATCTCTCGAAAGGATGCGTCATGCTGCGTCGGTCCCTGCTCTCCCTGCTGCTCGTGTTTCGTCCCTGCCCGCTCTTGCCCAGCCCGCTCAACCAACCCGCTCCTAACGCAAAATGAGCGCCACTTCAATTTTCACTACTCCTTCACAGTGAAAAATGTCAGCCCCGGCGACCATGTGCGTGTCTGGATTCCGCTAGCCCACTCCGACGCTTTCCAGGATGTGAAGGTCACTTCCAAAAGCGGCGACTTGCCGCTCAAGCAAGTTCGCCAGCCGGAATATGGGAACGAGGTTCTCTACGCCGAGACCGCGAAGGCGGACAAGGCCGAGTACAAGTTCTCCGTGGACTATGACGTGGTGCGAAAAGAACACGTGGTGCTGGTGAACGGAAAACCAGTCGAGCGGCGCGGCCTCGCAAAGCTCCGCATGTCGAATTGGCGCGATTTCTTGAGCCGGATCGGTTGGTGCCGGTGACCGGAATTCCGGCGCAATTGGCCGCGCAGGAAACAAAAGGCGCGACCACCCAGCTCGAAAAAGCCAAAGACATTTACGAATACGTTTTTCGCACCATGAAATACGACAAGACCGGCGACCGGCTGGGGACACGGCGACACGCTCTGGGCCTGCGATTCCAAGCATGGCAACTGCACCGATTTTCACTCGGTTTTTATTTCCATGGCGCGGGCCGAGAAGATTCCGGCACGCTTTCAGATCGGCTTCCCGCTACCCGGCCGACAAACACTCTGCCGAAATTCCCGGATACCACTGCTGGGCGGAGTTCTATCTGGATTCGACGGGCTGGGTTCCGGTGATATTTCAGAAGCCTGGAAGCATCAGGAAAAACACGACTACTTTTTCGGCGCCCACGATGTAAATCGAGTGCAGTTTACTCAGGGACGCGATCTGAAACTGGCGCCCGCGCAGAACGGCCCGCCGCTGAATTATTTTGTCTATCCCTATGTGGAGATCGGAGGAAAGGAATATCCGAATGTCTCGATCGCGTTCTCCTTTGAGGATGTCGGTGAAAAGGTTGCCAGCGCGGACACTCCTCGCTAAGCCTTTCGCGCCGGAGCGCCTTGTATCATAAGGAGGATGGCTCCTTCACATCGACCTACGCCGCGGCGGTTAAAGAATGACCGAGTAAAGACTCACCGGCCGACCATCGGCGTGTTCGACTCGGGTGTCGGCGGCCTGACCGTTCTCAAAGCGCTGGTCGAGCGCATTCCCAACGCCGACTATCTCTACTTCGGCGACACGGCCCGCCTCCCTTACGGATCGAAATCCGCAGCCACGGTCGCACACTACGCAGTCGGGGCAGTGCACTATCTACAGGACCAAGGTGCGGATCTGTTAGTGATCGCCTGTAACACGGCCACCGCGCTGGCCCTCGACGAAATCAAAGCGGCAGCCAGCGTGCCCGTCATCGGCGTCGTCGAGCCTGGAGCAGAAGCCGCGGCGTCAGCCAGCCGGAAGCGGAAGGTAGTAGTCATCGGCACCGAGGCGACCATCAGCAGCCACGCCTACCGGCGCGCGCTAGAAGCCAGAGAAGTTGCGGTGCAGGAAAAGGCCTGTCCTCTATTCGTGCCACTGGTCGAAGAAGGATGGGTGGAGCATCCAGTGACGGAGCAGGTGGCCAAGATTTATTTGTCGGAAGCTTTTGCTGACGATGCCGGTGATTCGAATGCCGACGTGCTGGTGCTAGGCTGCACGCACTATCCGCTGATCAAACCGCTACTGCGGCGATTGGCGCCGAATCATGTCACGATCGTGGACTCGGCCGAATCCACGGCGCTGGCCGTGGCGCGTCAACTAAAGACCGAGCCGCAGACGCATTCCGCTAAGACTACAAAGAGCGATCCCAGAGGCGCTCCCAAACTCAAGTTCTTCGCGACCGACTCAGCAGAGAAATTCAGGAAGATGGGAACACGCTTCCTGGGACTTCCAGTAGAAGACGTGGTGCACGTGGACTTGAAGGAATAGCCGGGCTCAGTACAAGCGGGCTCAGTACAAATGGAAATTAACTTCGACGTTAATCTGCACGGCAACGGGCTTGCCGTCTTTCATCGCCGGCTCGAAGCGCCAATTTTTCACCGCTTCGATCGCCTTTTCATCCAGTCCCAATCCTAAAGTTCGCAGCACCCGGATGTCGCGTGGCTTACCGTCAGGACCGACCACCAGCCACAATACGACCGTGCCCATGTGCTTAACCTTGCGGGCCTCCTCCGAGTACTCGGGGTCCGGCGAATAAATCGCCTTGGGCGCGGAAACGCCACCGCCCACGCGGAACGCTCCTCCACCAGTGCCGCCGCCATGGCCCGGGCCGAATCCGGCACCATCGCCAGAACCGACGCCGCCGCCATTGCCCGAGCCAATCCCGCTGCCTGAGCCAGTTCCATTCGAAGCGATAGACGGAATACGCGACATCGGATCGCCCAGGTCCGGAAGGTTGGGGTTCTGCAGCTTGACTTCCGGGGGAACCAGAATGGCAGGCTCAACTTCGAGTTTCGGATTCAGATTGCGCACCACCGCCGCCGGCGGAGCCAGCGGTTGCATGGATTGTTTGGGCAAACGGCCCGGCGATGCTTTCAGCTTGTCGCGATCGCCACCACCACCGCCGCCGCCGCTGATGGTCTTCGAAGGCTGCAATTCGGGCATGTCGTCGGGTGCGATCAACAAAACGGTGTCTTTGGGCTTGGCGACATCGACCATCTTCCGCCCAAGGTAGGTAGCGGCGATGATGGCGGCGATGGCCAACACGTGGATAGCAGTTGAGCCAGCCGCCCCGCGTCGGTTGTAGTTATAAAGGCCCCAGATATCACGCACCGGGACGGGCTTCGAAGTCAGTACCAGCGGCGGAAGTTTCTTGGGAAAGAAGAAGTCGTCAACATTGCGGAACAGGGACTTCCACAGCGATTCGTTCAGAGTCTGATTGCTCAGGAGAAGATTCAACTCCGGCTCTGGACTCACCGAATTCTGCGGTGTTTCAAGTTCTGGCATATTCTTCTGAACTTCTGCACGCTCGCCCAAGTTCGCGCCTGTTGAGGACTCGCCCCTTCAGATAGATGCGCGGGCACTCCTTAAAGGTCGCTTGCAAAATGAACGAGCCCCACCAGCAAACAGTTCCCAATCAGTTTGGATGCTTCGACGCTCCGCTCTGGTGAAAATTGTACACGCTTTTTCCTGAGGCGAGGCAGTACTTTTTGAATTCGCTCCCGCTGCCACCGCCCCAACCGGCGTGGCCTTCCGCGCTCCCTATATAATTAAAAGATTCAACCAGTTGGGAGAACGTTGCCAGTGCCGATGGACCTGAAGTCCACCATCAATTTGCCCAAAACCAGCTTCCCCATGAAGGCGGGGCTGCCCCAAAACGAGCCCAAAATGCTCGAGCGATGGGAGCAGATGCGCCTCTACGAGCGCATTCGCCAGGCCCGTAAGGGTAAGGAAAAATATATCCTGCACGACGGCCCGCCCTACACCAGCGGCCCCATCCACCTCGGTACGGCAATGAACAAGTGCCTCAAGGATTTCATCGTCAAGTCCAAGACCATGTCCGGATTCGACGCGCCCTACGTCCCCGGATGGGACTGCCACGGCCTCCCCATCGAGATCAAAGTCGACAAAGAACTCGGCGGCAAGAAACTTCAGATGCGCCCCACCGATGTCCGCGCCGAATGCCGCAAGTACGCGCAGAAATTTCTCGACCTCCAGCGCCAGCAATTCAAACGCATCGGAGTCTTCGGCCGCTTCGACAAGCCCTACGCCACCATGACGCCGCAATACGAGTCAGTGGTGCTCCAAACCTTTTTCTCTTTCTATGAAAACGCTTTCGTCTACAAAGGCCTCCGCGCCGTCTACTGGTGCATGCACGACGAGACCGCGCTCGCCGAAGCCGAAGTCGAATATGAAAACCACACCAGCCCAACCGTCTGGGTGAAGTATGCGCTGCTAGACGATCCCGCGAAACTCGACGCCGCGCTCGCCGGCAAAAAAGTCTCAACCATCATCTGGACCACCACTCCCTGGACCCTGCCCGCCTCCATGGCGGTAGCCTTCCACCCCGACGAAGACTACGTAGCGCTCGAATCCGGAGGCGAGGTTTATATCGTCGCCTCCAAGCTCGCCAAAGATGCCGCCGACAAATGCGCCCTCGCTAGCCCGCGCGAACTCGCGCACTTTCCCGGACGCAAACTCGAGCGTCTCAACTTTCAGCATCCCTTCCTCGATCGCAAAGTTTTGGGCGTGCTCGCCGACTACGTCACCATGGACGCCGGCACCGGCGTAGTCCACACCGCACCCTCGCATGGTGCCGAAGATTTCCTGACCGGAGTCAAGTACGGCCTCGACGTCACCAGTAACGTTGACGAAAAAGGCATCCTGCGCAACGGCCTGCCCGAATACACCGGCAAGCGCGTTTGGGACGCCAATCAACCCATCATCGACCTGGTCAGGAGCCGAGGCGCTCTGCTTCACGCCGAAAAGACCGAGCACTCGTATCCGCATTGCTGGCGCTGCCACAATCCCGTGATCTTCCGCGCCACCGAGCAGTGGTTCATCTCCATGGAAACACCCATGCCCGGCGGCAAAGGCAAAGAAGACACCCTGCGCACGCGTACGCTTGAGCGAAATCAAGAACGTCAAATGGGATCCCTCCTGGGGAGAAGAACGCCTCTCCAACATGATTCAAACCCGCCCCGACTGGTGCATCTCGCGCCAGCGAGTATGGGGCGTCCCGATCGCCGTCTTTCTTTGCGAAAGTTGTGGCAAGCCGCTCAACGACCCGGCCATCAATCGCAAAGTCGTCGAGCTCTTTGCTCGCTCGGGCGCAGACGCCTGGTTTACTGACGAGCCCAACACCATTGTCCCCGCCGGCACGAAGTGCCCGCACTGTGGCGGCACGAAGTTCGAAAAAGAAACCGACATCTTCGACGTCTGGCTTGAATCCGGAGCCAGCTATCTAGCGCTGATTGCCGACGAGCCCGATTATTATCGTTGGCCCTCCGACCTCTACCTCGAAGGTGGCGATCAGTATCGCGGATGGTTCCAGTCATCGCTGCTCTGCGCCATGGGTACGCACGGCACGCCCCCGTATCGCGGCGTGGTGACGCCTGGCTGGACGCTCGACGAAATAGGTCAGGCCATGTCGAAGTCGCGCGGCAACGATGTCGATCCAGTGGACATCGCCAGCCGCCTCGGCGGAGAAATCGTCCGCCTCTGGACCGCATCCGTCGACTTCCGCGAAGACGTTGTCGGCTCCGAAGCGCTGATGCAGCGCGTGGGCGAAAACTACAAGAAGATTCGCAACACCTTTCGCTACATCCTGAGCAACCTCTACGATTTCGATCCCGCGAAAGACGCAGTTCCGTTCGAGAAGATGGAAGAACTTGACCAGTACATGCTGCGCCAGACGCGCGCTTTCGCGGCCGATGTTCGCAGCGGGTATGACAAGTTCGCGTTCCACAAGATCTATCACCGCGTGAACGATTTCTGCATCGTGGACTTGAGCGCGTTCTACTTCGATGTCCTCAAAGACCGCCTCTACATCTCCGCGCCCAAATCACAAGGCCGCCGCTCCGCCCAAACCGCAATCTGGCACATCGGAGAAGCGCTCGTCCGTCTGCTCGCGCCCATCTTGAGTTTCAGCTGCGAAGAAATCTGGCAATACTTGCCGCAGACCGAGGGCCGCGAAGAGAGCGTGCATCTGGCGGCATTCCCCGCCCCGGACGGCATCGCAGCGCAAGCTGGCCCAAAATCCGACGACGATTGGAACGCGCTGCGCACCGTTCGCGACGCCGTTCTGAAGTCTCTCGAAGAGGCGCGCAACAATAAGCTCATCGGCACCGGCCTGGAAGCGCAAGTCCATCTCACCGCTCCCGATTCGCTGTACGCGCTCTTGAAACGTTATGAGGCCCAACTGCGTTACCTTTTCATCGTGTCGGCGGTCAGCCTGACCGAAGGACCCGGTAACGGCACCGGCAGCGTTCACGTAGAAGTCAAGAAAGCCGATGGCCAGAAATGCGAACGCTGCTGGAACTATTCGACCCACGTCGGCGAGGACAAAAACTATCCCACGGTGTGCGAGCGCTGCAGCGCCGTGCTCAAAATCATCGCTGAGGCGTGACCGAAGTAGTATCGCGTAAAGATAAATCCATGCGCAAATATCATTTCCTGATCGCATTGCTCGTCGTCGCTCTCGATCGCGTCACGAAGATTGCGATCTCGCGCCATCTTTCCCTGCACGACAGCATCACTGTCATTCCAGGGTTCTTCCGCATCATCCACGCCGAAAACCCGGGCGCGGCGTTCGGCATCTTTGCGGATTCCCCGTCGGAATGGAAAATCAGCCTGCTGATTGGGTTTTCGATCATTGCGCTGCTGATCGTCTCCACCCTGCTCTGGAAAAACAGCCACGCCTAACCTCTACGGGCATCGGCCTCTCGTTGATTCTGGGAGGTGCCATCGGCAATCTGTGGGACCGCCTCGTCAGCCGCCACGTGGTGGATTTTCTCCTCTTCTATATAGGCCCGCACCAGTGGCCCGCCTTCAACGTGGCCGACAGCGCGATTGTCGTGGGAGCCGGGCTGCTGGTGTTTGAGATCGTATTCACCAAGTCGCCCAGCCAGCAATCGGCTTAGGTTTTGATATCCTGCCAGAACGGATCTGCGCAAGGCGGTTCGCACACTCACCGGCAAAGCACATGACGACCCACCACTATGGCGTGCTGAATCTACCGGAAGCCGCCGGCATGAGCGGCAAGGAATTGCTGCAGGGCATCATCGATGGCCGGCTGCCGCAGCCGCCGATTGCGAAAATATTATCGTTCCGGCTGGTCGAAGTTGGCGACGGTTTCGCCGCATTCGAGGGCGAGCCGGGTTCGGATGTGCTCAATCCAGCGGGCATGGTCCACGGCGGATGGGCGCTCACGCTGATCGACAGCGCCGCCGCCTGCGCCTGCCAGTCACTGCTGCCGGCAGGCTCGCACTACACCACCATCGAAACCAAAGGCAACTTCTCAAGGCCGATAAAGCCGGATACCGGCCGCGTGCGCGCCGAGGGACGGGTCATATCGCAAGGCCGCCAGATCATTTCCGCCGAAGCACGAGCTGCTCGTGCCGGATGGCCGAGTGCTGGCCCACGGCACCTCGACGATTATAGTTCTGGCTAATGCACTGCAAGTCGCGCCGGAAGGCCGCTAGCCAGGCTAAGGCGTCCCGTAAAGCTGCCGGTAAACGCTCGCATTCCGCAGAATGGCTTGCACGTACTCACGGGTTTCGGTAAACGGAATGGATTCGACGAACTCCTGCGGATCCCGATAGTGCCCCTGCTCCAGCCAGTCTCCAACGCGGTCGGTGCCGGCATTGTAGGCAGCCAGCGCGTACTCAAATTGTCCGTTGTACTTGTCCACCATCTCTTTGAAATAGTGCGTGCCGAGTTCGAGGTTCACGGCCGGAGTGTAGAGTTGCGGCGCGCTGTAGCCCTTGAGCTTGACTTGTTTTGCAACGCTCTTCCCTGTCTTCGGCAGAAGCTGCATCAAGCCCACGGCGTTGGCGCGGGAAAGCGCCAGCGCATTGAATTCGGACTCCTGACGGATGAGCGATGCAACCAGATAAGGATCAAGCCCGTTGAGCACCGAAAATTTTCGCAGGTCGGTCCAATACGCCTTGGGAAAAAGCGCTTCCCAATAGGGACGCGGCAGGTCGGGAAGATCAACCGCGAAATAGTTAGGCGTGGCTCGCTTCATGATCTGAATGCCGCGATCGTAGCGCCCGCCGTCCTGATAAACGCGCGCCATCTCCGGAGGCGCCCAGGTTCCGTCAACCTGGCTGGCCGCAGCCTGCAACTCCCGCACTGCCATGTCGGCGAGCCCTCCGTTCGAAAGCAGCCGCGCCCGCTCCACGCGCAGATTATCCTCGGGAGGAGCGGCGGCGCTAATTTTCCCAGAGGTTGAAAGCGCCGACACCCGGTCAAGCAGCGCGTAGTGCGGCGCATCCTCGTTCGAAGAACCATTGCCCGCGGCCTGCAAAGTCTTTAATCGCTCCCGGCCCAGCTCCGCGTAATAGAAGTTGCGAAAGCGATCGGAAAGTTTCTGGTAGAACGCCCTCGCCATCGCCGGATTGTTCTCTTCTTCGGCGAGTCGCGCCCGCCAGTACAAGGCGTTCGGAACCTCGGCGGAATCAGGATAGAGCGCGATCTGATTTTCAAAATCTTGTCGCGCCTGATCGGTTCGCCCTTGCCGGAAGGTCAGCCACGCCGCCTTCCAGTGCGCGGACGATGCGTGCCCGCCATTCGGGAAGCGCTGCTGCAACTCGCGGAAGTAGTCGATGGCGTGATCGTAGTCGCGCTTCAGCAGGTACATGTTCCCGGCCGAAAGCAAAGCTTGTTCCAGCCACGGGCTCGACGGGCCAAATTGCCGCAACTCATTCAAGGTAGTCAGCACCGCTTCTTCGTCGCTGGTGGAGCGCGCCGTCTCGCTCAGCAGGTAGAGGCGCTCGGCTTCAGCATCGCCGGTCTGCGCTCCCATCGAAGTCAGAAGCTTGCGGGCATCGTGACTGCTGCCGCTTTTTTCCAGTGCGCTCGCCAGCGCCAACTGCAATTCGGGACGGTCGGCCGCACTCACCTGGTCATCATTACTCAGCTCGCGGTAGTCGTGGGCCGCGTCGCTATAGTGCTTGGCCTTGAACAGAAGATCGGCGCGGAGTACGGCGCTCGGCGACCGAGCCGGAGATTCCGAGCTTATGCAATTCCGTTCCCGCTGCGTCCGCCTCGGCACTGGTGGGAAGATTGAAGTAAAGATTGCGGAAAGCGCTCGCCGCCTTCTGATTGTTACCCGCTAATTCATAGGCACGCCCAATAGCGAGTTCAATGTCGCTGCGCACCGGAGCCCGTTCTTTTTCCAGCAGGGCCGCTGCTTCCGGCGCGCGCCCTTCATCCAGCAGAACGTTCGCATATGCCAGGTGGGCATCGCGGATCAGAAGTGAGTCGGGAAAATTCTCGCTGAAAGTCGCCAGCGTGGAGAGCGCCTCGGCATTATGCCCCGTTCGCATGTAGGCGTCGCCGAGATAGTACGCAACGTAGTCTCCCAGTTCGCTCGCCCCTGCCTTGGCCCGGTTGAACGGGTCGATCGCTTTGGCATAATCGTGATCGAGCGTATGGGCATAGCCAATGACAAGCCAGGCCAGTGCTCCAGCGTCTTCTTTGGGATGACTGCGCGCGTAGGCTTCGACTCCGGCATAAGCGGTGGGAGTGCGGTCCTGCAACAACTGCTGCGCCATGGGACGAAGACTGGCGGAAGCAACAAAAGCCTGCCGCACGCGGCGCACACGCGGAGATATGGTCTTGTGCGTTTTCTTAGCACTGGCGGGAGTGGTGGAGGACGCGCCCTTTTTCTTAGCCGGCGCGCTCTTAGCTGGTACGTTCTTGGCCGGAGCAGTCTTGGCCGGCGCGCTCAGCCGGCGGATTCTCGACCGTTGTTGAGGACTGGGCAGCTGCGGCCGGCAAAAAGCCAGGCCGAAGCAGGGAGAAGACTCCCGCGAAAACTACAACTGCAAAACGGCGCACTCAAACCCTACCTACTGCCGGAAGTTGGCACCCATGATGGATACGTCGTCTTCTGCGAGACTTCTTACTATTTCATTTTGGAAGTAGTTGCCGGAAGCTGCAACCGTAGTCCCGTAACGTTTTTGGTACGTCAACTGGCTTTTCTTGATCGCGTCTTTCAGTCGATCGTAGAGGTCCTTATTCTTACGGCCCTCCGCCACCTTGGCCTGATTGTAAAGTTTGATTTCGTCAACCAGCAGGCGAGCAAAACGCTGCGCCTTGCGATGGACTTCCTGATCTTCGGCCGGGATCGCAGATGCGTGCGTCGTCTCGGGCTCAGCCGTGGTCTCGGGTTGACCGATTGGCAACGGTTCCGCCAGAGCGGTGTCCACCCCGACTACTGCGGCCTGGGCTTCGACTTCCATCCCCGGAACTTCGATTGCAGCGCTGGCCACTGGGATCGGGGCTTCGCCCGCGGACGCGGCGGCGGCCTTGGCATGACCCGAAAACGCAGGCGCGTGCGATGCGAACGGATCGTTGAATGGCGGTGCCGCATGTACCGGTGCCGGTGATGTCGAGACTTCCGCCGCCGCCGCCGCGCTGCGACTGTCTGCTTGCGTCTGGGCTTGCTTGCGCAGCGAATTCACTTCGAGCCAAGCGCTGGTCGAAAGCACCAGCAGTTCAAGCGCACCGGCATCAAATAATCCCGCCGCCCCGGTTCCGCTGTCCGCATACACCAGCGCAGCAACCTTGTCTTTCAAAATCAATGGGAGAATCCGGCCCTCTCCGCTGGCGGGAGTTCCAAGTTCCTGTAGGAACCGCGAGTCCATGTCAGCGACCGGCGTCGTCGCCACGTTTCGTTCGGAGATCGCGCGCGAGACGGCTGGCGCACTTTCCTCAAGGGCGAAATCCTTCACCGCATCGCTGTTCGCGAAACCGCGTGCTTGCCATCCCGTGGCATGACTGCCCTTGACGACAAAAAGCGCGACCCGAGCCGCGTAGCGGGCGCTGGCATCAAGCAACGCTCGCAGAATCTCTTTTTGTGATGAGCCCGACTGAATTTCGCCAACCGCGCGCGCCAGATCTGCCGGACCGGAGCTGACAGTCGCATTGAGGGTGGGAGTTTCGTCGTCCGCGGGCGCGACCGCGATCTCTTCCATCACCCGGCGGACAATCTCGGTGCGTAGCTGGGCGGCATGGCTGTCCAAAACCTGGCCAACCACTCGCTCCACAATGGGCTCAATCCAACCGCGCTCCTTCATTCGTACTCCGAGGCAAAACTATTTTGACAAAGCTTCTTGGGGGATGAAGGACGTAACCCTTCTAACCTCTGATTATATGGCCGCTTGCGGGCGTTCTCGGGGCACCTTGGTACCTGCCCTACTGGGTTACCTGAGGAAGCACATCACCCGATGAAACTGCCGCCGATCCGCCCTGCAAATACGAGAAAGGGTCGGCGCCACCTTCTGGAGTCAGCGTGGATCCACCCGCGCCAGCGAAAATCCTAGCCACCAAGTACAATAGCACTGGGGTACCTGTGGCGCAGTTCTGAAAAATCTGCATCAAGTTACGAATGAGTACCATCCAACCCAACATAGAGCAACCGGTCAGCGAAGAAATGCAGCTGGTCCGGCGCGCCAAGCGCGGCGACGATTCCGCGTTTGAAGATTTGGTGCGGCGCTATGATCGCAATGTTTTCCGCATTGCACAGCACATTACGCAGAATCGCGAGGACGCGGAAGATGTAGTTCAGGAAGCGTTCCTCAAGGCGTATAGCAATCTGGAAAAATTCCAGGAGCAGTCCAAGTTTTATACCTGGCTGGTGCGGATTGCGGTCAACGAAGCGCTGATGAAGTTGCGCCGGAGAAAACCGGAACGCACGGTTTCTCTGGACGAAGAAGTTAAAACTGAAGATGACTCGCTTCCCCGCGAGGTTGCGGATTGGAGCCCCAATCCCGAACAGATGTACAACCAGGCGGAGTTGCGGGATATTTTGACTCGCACCATTCAGGGATTGCCGTCGGGATTTCGGACGGTGTTTGTGCTCCGCGACGTTGAGGGTCTCTCGACTGAAGAGACCGCCGAGGCGCTGGAGCTGAGCATCCCGGCAGTGAAGTCGCGGTTGCTTCGCGCACGGCTGCAATTGCGCGAGCGGTTGAACCGCTTCTTTCAGAAAAAAGATAATGGCAGCGTGGATGACGACCAGCGGGCAAGTGGAGATGGCAAACAGTGAAGTGTTCTGAGTTTCTAAACGAATTAACCAACTACCTCGATGGCGTGCTGGACGCCCGGACCAAGTCCGAACTCGACGACCATCTGGCGTGGTGCCACAACTGCTACGTCGTCTGCGATACCACCCGCAAGACGATCGAAATCTACCGCGACTCCGAGCTTTACGAGTTGCCCGACGATCTGCGAACCCGGCTCCGGTCGGCCATCATGACCAAGTGCTCGCAGCACAAGAAGTCCGACCCGCCGGCCAGCTGAGCGCCCGAACCTTGTTCTTTACCTCCTTGGCTTCCTCTGTGTTCTCTGTGGTTAAGCTTTTGACGTGTCGCGCCCACGACTCGCGCTAATGCCATCGTTCACTGAATGTCCGCAAGTGTCTGATTCCGGTGCGCCTGCGAAGCGTACCTCCGGTGCTATCAATGGCTGCGAACCTTTTCCCGCATACCGGAATCTAAGTAGTTAGAGCTCACCTTAATGTTCAGACGAAGGGTATGAGCCGTTTTTGTCGCTGTTTATTCTGTGGAGGTTTCGCCGATGTTTTCGAAGTTGATGGACACCATGTTTGGTTGCCGGCACGCTCGTTACAGTTTTCCGATAACGGTCCGAGCCGGCTCGCGCCGCAACCCGAACGCTCAACGCACGGGCACCTACGTCGCGTGTTTGGACTGTGGCAAGGAATTCCGCTACGACTGGCAGGAAATGAGAGTCGTTGGGATCGCAGTCTAGAGAGGCCGGCCCACTCCTTGGTTACCAAGGAAGCCGCGTAAGACTGCTGGTCCGGCAGCGCGTTTGCGTCATTTGACGTCCAGAACTGAACATTCTTTCTCGACCGTCCCCGGACTCCGCCCGGCACACTCCCCGTTTTAGCTAAGTCTCGGATCTCCTACCAATCCCGCGTAGTAGGCGGCCTGTTCGTGCTCGATGACATTCCGGCCGTCCGGTAGCGAGAAAAACGCGGCTCTCCCTGTTTTTTCATACAATCTTCACAAATTGCTGTGTTAGATTTGCCCTTCTCAGATCAATTCAAAATGTTTCTGGAGGAAAATGAATTGGGCAAGGACATGGTCCCCAAGAAAATCTTCTTCACCAAAGGTGTGGGGAAGCATCGCGAACGCCTCACCTCTTTCGAACTCGCCCTGCGCGACGCCGGTATAGCGGCGCAAAACCTGGTGCGAGTCTCTTCCATCTTTCCGCCCAACTGCAAACTGGTTCCGCGGTCGCAGGGACTCACCTATCTGTCCCCAGGAGAAGTTGTGTTTTCGGTGGTCGCCGAAAACTCCACCCACGAACCGCATCGCCTGCTGGCATCGTCGATCGGCGTAGCCATCCCAGCCGATCGCAACACCTACGGATACCTGAGCGAGCACCACTCGTTCGGCGAAACCGAAGACGCCGCCGGAGATTACGCGGAAGAACTGGCTGCCGAGATGCTGGCGACCACTCTGAACGTGGAGTTCGATTCCGACCGCTCGTGGGACGAGAAAAAAGAAATCTACCGCATCTCTAACAAGATCGTTCGCACCGCCAACGTGACGCAATCGGCGGTAGGCGACAAGCGCGGGCTTTGGACGACCGTGATCGCGGCCGCAGTGCTCATCTTTGACTGAGACTGATCGATCTGAGGCTGACTCACCCTACGTGTAGAGACGCGTTGAGCCGTGTCTCTACCCCTTAATTTGAGTGACTGTTTTCTTCCCCGCCGGCTTCTTCTTCAACCGCTCCAGCACCGCCGCTACAATCAGCGGCAGGCCCACCGTGGCATCCACAAAAACTTCGCCAAACTTTCCGCCTTCCGCCGGAGGCACAAACTTGCCCCACGAAACCGCCTCACTATAAGGACTGCCCGAGAGCCCGCCCCAGTACACCGGCTCCGGACAAATGCGCAGCCCATAGTGATAACGCTTCAGCGGCAGATCTTCCCCGCCCCGCCGGTGGCGCAACTCGATAAACGGCCCAAACTGCTGCGACCAGTTCCGCGGAACGCCGCCGCCGATAGTAAAGATTCCCAGCCGCTTCTGAGCTGAGCAGCGTGGCGGCAAAATGCTCGAGATCTACAAAGGGATCGAAGCGGAATCGCGGCTTCCCTTCCTTATCCCGCTCGCGATTCGTCAGCGCGTAATCGAGTCCGAGTTCCGAATCTGAGAACGCCGGCACAAATACCGGAACATTCTTCTCGTAAGCCGACTTCAGAATGCCGCGCTCATCTTTGGAACGCTTCGCAAGATATGCTCCAATCGCGTGATTCAGCTTGTACGAGCACATCACTTCGTTGGAGTCCCAGCCACCAAACACGGCCGCCATCACCCGTTCCACGTCGTCAAGGTTCTGCTCCGGTTCAAGCGTGTCATAGACGCGGTTGTATCCCGCCTCGTAAAGTTGCTCGTCGCTGAATTCGGGGTTATGCCGAAAGTGAGCGCGTCCGGTAGCTTCGACCAGCCCGTGCGCCATCAGCGCCCCGGTAGAGACAATCGCATTCACGATGCCGCGATCGATCAACTCGGCAATCACCAGCCCCTGCTTGGCGACGGTCATCGCGCCCGCCAGCGTCATGACGACGAAGCAATCCTGGTCGCGCGCCATAGCCTCCAGCACATCGGCGGCCTCGCCAAGCTGGCGGCCCGTAAACGCCGTCTTCGACATCGCGCGCACCAGATCGTCGATCGATCCAACCTTGCCCAGATCGAGCGGTTCCAGCGGAATCAGACGATCCGCCACCGGATCGTGCAGCTTGCGGTCGATGCCCGCACCTTCCTCATGGTTGCCGTGTTGATGATGGCCGGACTTCCCGACACTCTTTTGTTTCAAGGACGGACCTCCAGAATAAAAAGCTGATTTTGATCGAAGAAACAATCTACTAGAAGTGAGAGAAACGTGGGGATGCCTTTCACATTCACGTAACATTTAGGCACACGAAGAACACTTTGATATCCTAGCTCGTGTTAAACAGCACTCTTTTAGAAATTGTCATCCCGAGCAAAGCGAGGGACCCCTATTCCCTGCACAGTGTTGGGGGCGAGTAGGATCTCTCGACTCCGCTCAGGATGACAATCCTGCTGGGGCCCCGGAGCAAAAATGCGAGACAAATTCACCGTCGCCCTGATCCAGATGTCATGCGGCCCCGAGCCCGCCGACAATCTGACCAAGGCGCTCGATCGCGTTTCAGAAGCAGCGCGAAAAGGAGCCGACGTTGTCTGCCTCCCCGAACTCTTCCAGACGCAATACTTCTGCCAGCGCGAAGATGCCGCCCTGTTCGATCTCGCCGAGCCGATCCCCGGCGCCACCACGGAAAAACTCGCCGCCGCCGCCTTGAAAAATAAAGTCGTGCTCGTCGCGTCGCTCTTCGAGAAGCGCGCCCCCGGCGTCTATCACAACACGGCAGCGATCTTTGATGGGAATGGCGATTCCGCCGGCGCGCTCGTCGGCATCTACCGCAAGATGCACATTCCCGACGACCCTCTCTACTACGAGAAGTTCTATTTCACGCCCGGCGATCTCGGCTTCAAAGCCTTCGATACCTCCGCCGGAAAACTAGGCACCCTCGTCTGCTGGGACCAGTGGTATCCCGAAGGCGCGCGCCTCACTACCTTGCAGGGCGCGACCATCCTGTTCTACCCCACGGCCATAGGATGGCATCCCGCGGAGAAGGCTGAATTCGGCGAAGCGCAACACGACGCCTGGCGCACCATCCAGCGCGCCCACGCCATCGCCAACGGAGTTTACGTCGGAGTGGTGAACCGCGTCGGCTTCGAAACTGGCAACATCCGCGGCAATTCCGCCCCCGGCAAAGGCCTCGAATTCTGGGGAGGATCGTTTTTCTGCGACCCCTTCGGCCGTGTGCTAGCCGAAGCCTCCCACGACAAGGAAGAAATTCTTCTGGGAGAAGTCGACCTGCATCACCTCGAAGACATTCGCCGCAACTGGCCGTTCCTGCGCGACCGCCGCATCGACAGCTACGCTCCCATCACCAGCCGCATGATTGACGGAAAGTGATGGACGGAAAATGAACTTTTCGAAACTTGTCATCCTGAGCGGAGCGGATACTTCACGAAGTGAAGCATCCACGCAGTCGAAGGACCCCTACTCCCTCCTCCGAATTTGGCGAAGTCTCATCAGCGAAGAAGTTCAATCATGACCGCTCGAAGCGCCCCTAGCCACAAACTCCCCGCCGCAACACGGATACCGCATGCCCGCCGAGTGGGAGCCCCACGAATCCACCTGGCTAGCCTGGCCCCATTTTCGCGGCGACTGGCCGGGCAAATTCGAACCCATTTCGTGGGTCTACGCCGAGATCATTCGCAACCTGGCGCGGCACGAGCGCGTAGACCTGATCGTCAACGACGCAAGTGGGGAGAAGCAAGCGCGAGCTGTACTCGAAAAAGCCGCCGCGCTTTCGGGCACTCTTGCCGAAAACGTTCGCTTTCACCGCTGGCGCACCGACCGCGTCTGGACACGCGACTCGGGCTGCATTTTTCTGACATCGCCGATCGCGCCAAGATCACGCGGCTTCCGATCCGCTAGCTCTGCACTTTCAGTTCAACGCCTGGGCAAAGTATCCGAATTACAAGTTCGACGAAAAGATTGGCGAGCGCATGGCGCAAGCCGCGGATGCGTGCGTCATCGAGCCCTTCAGCGAGCAACACCGCGTCGTACTCGAAGGCGGATCAATCGACGTCAACGGTCGCGGCACCGCTGATCACCAGCGAGGAATGCCTGCTCTCTACCACGCAACAGCGCAACCCGTCCATGGATCGCGCCGCCTACGAGAAGCTGTTCGCCGATTATCTAGGCGCGCAGTCCGTCATCTGGCTCGATAGCGGCATCGCCGGCGATGACACCCACGGACACGTCGATGACATCACCCGCTTCGTCGCTCCCAATACCGTGCTCACCATGGTCGAGCAGGATGAGCGGAGCGAAAACTATGCGCCCCTGCGCGCGAACCTGGGCCGCCTGAAAAACGCGCGCACCGCCGAAGGAAAGAAACTCGATATCGTCGAACTCCCGATGCCGCGTCCGGTTGTGTTCAAAGGCCGCCAATTGCCCGCCAGCTATGCCAATTTTTATATTGCCAACGGCGCAGTGCTGGTGCCGGTCTTCAACGATCCTAACGATCGCATTGCACTCAACACGCTCGCGGAACTGTTCCCAGACCCGCGAAATCGTACCGATTTATTCGGGAGATCTGATCTGGGGATTCGGCGCGCTCCACTGCATGACGCAGCAGCAACCGGTTGTCAGCGGCCAGCCGTGATCGAGTCTCGAAATCCAGGGCTATTGTTCTTCCGCTTTCGGACGAGGATGGGTCTCGTCGACGCGTTTCATTTTGCGACGGTAGTATTCCCTAGGATCGTCGGGACCTGCCTCACCGTCTTCGTCAGTCTGTTCTCTTTGTAGCTCCTTGAGCGCGTGTTCGATCTTGGGAGCTGCGATGGCTTGTATCTGCTGAAATGCGTTGCCGAGCGAAGTATAAGACGGACGGAACCCGCGTCGAGTCAGCCACCATCGGAATCGGAGCAGGAAGAAGACTCCGAGAATAATCGCAACGAACAGGAACAGTCCCGTGACCATCAAGGTCAACGGATCGCTATCAATAGGCATAGCAAACACGCCTTTCCGGGCGACCAGCCCAGCTCCCTAAAAACAAGAAGAGGAGGCGCAAGCGGGTAGTCGCTCTACCAGCGGGGCGCTTGAGATTGCGAACGACCTATGTGAGTGAGAACGGAGGCGGGCGCGCGATTAATAGCGAGAGGTAAGGTTCCTGCGGGGGTGAAAAGACCTGCGATTGCCAACCACAAAGTTGTGGCGCAGGAACAAGGATGACAAGATAGCCCACAACTAGAATCAGACAACAAACAAGTGACCCTTGCGGAATTACAGAGAGACCCGTTACGAAGAGTAGGACAAAAGCGGCAAGCGCGAGAAGCGCAACTATCCGCGGTACCGATTGTCGCCAGTGTCTCATTATCGATTCCTTGTAAATCTTATCATTTGTGTCCAAGCCAGTTTCGCCGAACTGACTGGCGCTCTTTCATTTACACTTTTACCGTGAACGCCGAGATCATCGCCGTCGGCTCTGAGCTGCTAACTCCGCACCGCCAGGACACCAACTCGCTCTATCTCACCGAAAAGCTGAACGCATTGGGCGTTGAAGTACGTTTCAAGTGCATAGTCGGCGACGATCTCGAAGCACTCACCGCGGCCGCCAAACTAGCCATGCAGCGTTCGGACATCATCATCTTCTCGGGCGGCCTCGGCCCCACCGAAGATGACCTGACGCGCGAAGCCGTCGCCGAAGCGCTCGGACTAAAGCTGCAACGCGATCCCGAGATCATCGCGCAACTCGAAGAACGCTTCGCCAAGCGCGGCTACAAAATGACTCCCAACAATGCCAAGCAGGCCGACGTCATCGCCAGCGCCGCCGTCTTGCAGAATTCGCTAGGCAGCGCCCCCGGCCAGTGGATCGGCGGAAAATACGACGGCCAGGAGCGACTCCTGATGCTGCTCCCCGGCCCTCCCTACGAACTCAAGGCGATGTTCGAATCGGAATGCATCCCGCGTCTGCGCGCTCGAGTTCCCGTGCAGCACATCGCCACGCGCACCCTCAAAATCGCGATGATCGCAGAATCGCAAGTGGACGCGCGGGTCGCTCCCATCTACAAAACGTATACCGACGTGGAGACCACGATCCTCGCCGGCGGCGGCGAAATTCAGCTCCACCTGCGCTGCCGCAAAGATTCGCAAGCCGAGGCCGATGCACGCGTCGAGGAGCTAGCCGAAAAGATCGAAGACGAACTCGGCGACGCCATCTTCTCGCGCAAAGGTGAAACCATCGAGCAGATCGTCAGCTATCTGCTGCAGATGCGCAGCATGACGCTGGCCGTGGCCGAATCCTGCACCGGCGGCCTGCTAGCGGAGCGCATCACGTCGCTCAGCGGCAGCTCGCGCTATTTTCTCGGCGGAGCGGTAGTCTACTCGAACGAACTGAAAACGCAATTTGCCAATGTTCCCAAAGCACTGATCGATAAACATGGAGCGGTCAGCCGCGAAGTGGCGGCGTCCATGGCCGAAGGCATCCGCAAGCGCTGTCTCGCAAGCTACGGAGTCGGCATCACTGGAGTCGCCGGCCCCGGCGGCGGAACCGAGCAGAAGCCCGTGGGCTTGGTCTACGTCGCGCTCGCCGGAGAAGAAGGCACGCAAGTAGTCGAGCGCAATTTCCCCGGCGACCGCCAGCGCATTCGCCAGTTCGCAAGCCAACAGGCGCTGGAGATGATCCGCAGAGCGCTGCTGTAACGCTGTCTTTGCCTTGCTATAAAGAGATGCGAATATTCATCGGCATCGATCTCGACTCTGAAGTCCGTGCCCGTATCGAACGCTTCCTCGAAGGCGTTCAGGGCTTCGCGCCCGAGGCGCGCTGGATTCGTCCCGAGTCGCTGCACATCACGCTGAAGTTCATTGGAGAGCAAACACCGGACCAGGTCGAGGCCATCACCGAACGTCTGCGGCGCGTGGAGGGGAGCGCGTTTGAAATTCGCTCTGGCGGATTCGGATTCTTCCCCACCGCGAAAGCCCCCCGCGTATTCTGGATCGGAATTCACGCCGGCCCGCAGTTGCCAGAACTGGCCGAGAGCATCGACATGGCCACATCGGAACTCGGTATTCCACGCGAAGACCGGCCCTACAGTCCCCATCTGACTCTGGTGCGCGGCGGTGCCGGAAGAAGATCGGGTTCGCCGAAACGGCGAGAAAGGTGACGGCCCCAACGCAATTTTCGCGATGCTCGAAAAGCGGCTCGCGGCGATGGGCGAGCTTGATTTCGGTACCATGACGGCCCACGAGTTTATTCTCTATCAGAGCCAGCTTTCACCCGGAGGATCGAAGTACACAAAGCTGCAACGCTTTCCGCTGCGGCCGGCGAATGATTAGTTGCATCATTAGATCGAATGAACATGAATCCCTACCTCATCACCGCCGTCGTCAGCTACCTTCTGGGGTCGATCCCATTCGGCTACCTGCTGGTGCGGATCTTCAAAGGTGAGGATGTCCGTACGAGCGGCAGCGGCAACATTGGCGCAACCAACGTGGCCCGCAAATCGCCCGTACTCGGCGCAGCGACTTTGCTGCTCGACTGCCGTCAAAGGCCTGGCTGCGGTTCTGTTGGCCCGCGTCTTATTCGGCGGACCACATCAGCAACTCGTCATGACCACGGCGGCGTTCTTCGCCGTACTCGGACATCTGTTCCCCGTCTGGCTAAAATTCCGCGGCGGCAAGGGTGTCGCCACCAGCCTCGGAGCCTTTATCCTGCTCACGCCGATCTCCATCTTGTGCATGATCGGCCTGTTCTTGATGGTCGCCGTCGCCTTCCGCTACGTCTCGCTCGGGTCAGTCGCGGTGGCGGCGGCTTTTCCGCTGCTGGCGTGGGCTCTCCACGAATACAGGGACTCGCGGCAGTTGCTCCTGATCGCAGCGGTTTCGGCGCTCGTCATCTGGAGACACCGCCAAAATATCGGCCGCCTCGCCGCCGGAACCGAATCAAGATTCGGAGCCAAGTCAGGATCAGCGTCAGGAACAAAATCAGAAGCGGTGGGAGCAACCCGACAATGAGCCGCGTTGCCATCATTGGAGCTGGCGCCTGGGGTACAGGCCTGGCAATCGTTCTCGGACGTACGAAGATCCACCCTCTTTCTCACGATGTCCGCCTCTGGGCCAACGAGCCAGAGGTTTCCGAGAGCATCGCCAGAAGCAGAGTCAACGAGCGCTTCCTGCCCGGCTTCGTCCTCCCAGAATCGATTGAGGCGACCAACGATCTTGAATCACGCGCTCGAAGCCGCCGAGATCGTAGTCAGCGTCATGCCTTCGCAGCATTGTCGAGCGCTTTTCGAACGCATGGCCCCGTCGCTTCGCCCGGAAACAATCTTCGTCAGCTGCACCAAGGGACTCGAAGACGGCACGCTGCTCCGCATGACCGAGGTGATCGCCGATGTCCTGCGAAGCCGCAAGTTCACGCCCCGCCTGGCAGCTCTCAGCGGCCCGTCCTTCGCCAAGGAGGTTGCGCGCGGCGATCCAACCGCTGTGACCGTAGCCTCCATCGACGGAGAAGTAACGCGCGCCGTGCAACAGGCGTTCAACGATTCCCGCTTTCGTGTCTATACCAACGACGACGTGATCGGCGTGGAGTTAGGCGGCGCGCTCAAAAACATCATCGCCATTGCCGCCGGTGTTTGCGACGGTCTCGGCCTCGGCCACAATTCTGTCGCCGCCCTGATCACGCGAGGACTCGCCGAAGTCGCGCGCCTGGTCGTAGCCTGCGGTGGACGCCTCGATACCATGGCTGGACTCGCCGGACTCGGCGATCTGGTCCTGACCTGCACCGGCGATCTCTCGCGCAACCGCACCGTCGGCGTTGAGCTCGGCAAATGCCGCAAGCTCCCCGACATCATCGCCGCCATGCGCGGAGCCGTCGCCGAAGGAGTTTTCACCACCAAAGCCGCGGTGGGCTTGGCGCACAAGAAGAAAGTCGAGATGCCGATCACCGAGCAGATGTTCGCCATCCTAGAAAATGGCAAGTCGCCGCAACAGGCCATCGAAGATCTGATGACACGCGCCGCCAAGTCCGAAAATTATTAAGCGGAGAACCTGGCCCGCCAGTTTTGCCACTTGCCGGGACGGGATTGCACTCATAAACTTACCTCTTCCACCGCAACCGTTCAGAAATCGAAGAGACAAAAGACAAAAGAAGGAGCAACAAAATGAAGAAGTCTTTACTCGCCGCACTCGGCGTTGAGCGGAGCACTGCTGCTCGGAAATATTTCAGCGGCTGTTCAGCATCGGCGCAGAACAGCGGCCCCCAGAACAACGGCCCGCAACTCAGTGCCCCTCCGGACACTACAGTCGCGTCCGACCAGGATATCGCCATGTTGCGGAAGGATATTCGTTCCCAGAAAAAGCAACTCATTGCCGCCAATATCCCGCTTACCGATGCCGAGGCGCTAAAGTTCTGGCCGGTTTACGACCAGTACACGGCGGAACTGGTGCAGGTCAACCACGAAAAGTATGCCTTGATCAAGGAATACGCACAGAATTATGGCACCATGACCGACGCGCAGGCCGACGACTGGGCGCAACGCGCATTGAAACTGGATGCGAATGTCGCGGCCCTGCGGCAGAGATACTGGCCAACCTTTCGGAAGGTATTGCCCGCCAAGAAAGCCGCTCTCTACGAGCAAGTGGAGCACAGAACCCAAATGCTTATTGACCTGCAGCTGGCTTCGTTGATTCCGCTGCTCCAGCCGTAGATGTTTTCTAACGATCTGCAAGTGAACTGAGCAGTGTCCATGACGAAAATGTACATCACCAAGACTGCTGAGGATCGCTATCAGCTCGAAATCAAACACCCGTTTAGCCACGAAGAGGTCAACGGATTACAATTCCTCGGCATAGCCAGCGGAAGAACCAGTCCCATGCCCGCCCTGGAAATCCTTCGGCGTTTGGATTCCCAACCGGTCGGCTATACCATGACCATCGATTACGACTGCCCTGAAGACTACGCCGACCCAAACTGAGCCATGGACGCCATGTTTCGGGTGTACAATTGCCCCCACGTAATTTAGGGAGGCTGTATGCGTTCTTCCCTGCTTCACCAGTCCAAGGTTCACCTCTCCAAGGTTGACCCCTGTAAGCTTTTCTATTCGATTGCCCTCGTTGCGACCATGACCTTGCTGTTGTCTGGCTGGACCTGCTTTGTGGGCTTTGTGAGCTGTCAAGGTGTGTCCCAAGTCCAAATCACTTCACTCTCACCGACCAGTATTCCCAGCGATGCGCATTCAGTTCCATTGACCGTGGAAGGAAATGGTTTTACTCCCCAGTCGCGGATCCTGTGGAACGGCAGCACATTGCAGACGACGTTTCTGGATTCGCACCACCTCCAGGCCACAATCACTCAGGAAACCTTCGACTCCTTCGGCGGCGGCCCGAGCGTACACATATCGGCGGGGACCCAAGGAGGCGGGGGATGTCCGATCGGCGGCAATGCCACCCCGCTGGATCTTGTCATCGATTAAGGAGTTGCCGATTAAGCAATTGCCGGGCGAGATTTCTGCAACACAGAACGCCTCAGGCACTGCACTCATTGCACACTGAGCGCGCCAGGCGTATATTTTCGCACGACTAGAAAGTAAATCGGGAATTACGGTCGAAGACCGTGACAAGGGGGCGTTCATGGGTTTCATCACTTGGATCGTGGTTGGTTTGATCGCGGGCTGGCTTGCCGGTCAGGTTATGAAGGGTGGCGGCTACGGAGTCCTGGTGGACATCATCCTCGGCATCCTGGGAGGCGTTCTAGGTGGCTGGGTTTTCGGCCTGCTCGGAATCTGGCCCGGTGGCGGAGTGATCGGAGCCATAATCGTCGCATTTATTGGCGCCGTGATCCTGGTCGGACTCACCCGTTTGCTGAAAAAAGCCTGAAACAATCGTTCGGCAATTCCGGACGGATTTGTCTCTCTGGCCAAAGTAGTGGTGCCCGGAGACGGAATTGAACCGTCACGTCCCGTTAGGGACCCGGGATTTTAAGTCCCGTGCGTCTGCCAGTTTCGCCATCCGGGCCAGCAGCGAAGCTCTCGAGATGAGTGTATCAGTTGACCCCGGCCGCTTTTTTCATACCGTCGAGCGCCGTTCCCTAGTGCCGTTCCAGCGCCGTACGGTCCCAACCCGCCAGATTCGCCCCGGCTTCATAAGCGCTCTGCGCAAACTCCAGTATTTCGTCCCGCGGAGACGCCGCCCGTCGCACATCGTCATACATCAGCAGAAACTCGTTCAGTTTGCTCTGATACGACGCGGCCGCCGGCCGCACCTGCTGCGCGCCGAAACCCACTGGTTGAGGAGCCGAGTAGGCATAGAACGCAGGCCCAGCCACATCCCCACCTCCGGGCCACCAACCGACGCTGCTGCATTCACACGAGTACGATTCCGACGTGATGACCCCTTTTCGAGGAGGAGCCACTCTGCCGCTGAAACGTGTGCAGCACAAATCAAAGCTCCCCCAAAAGAAATGGACTGGACTCGCCTTGCCCATGAATCGCGCGCGAAACTCCTGCAACACGATGTCCGTCGACCGCAGAATTCGCCATAGCCGGTTGGCATACTCCGGGTCATAGGAGGCGTGAGTTTCATCCTGATCCAGTCGAATTGGATTGGGAATCTCCTGCGGTTTCGGATTGATTTGGACGTCAATTCCAAGCTCACGCAAATGCCCAAATATTTCCCTGTAAAAAGCCGCGACCGACATCGGCAAAAGCGCGAATCCACGGCCACCATCCGAAGTTAGAATTTCCAGCCGGTGGTTGACGAAATCGAACTGGATCTCAAACGTGCGTCCACCGTAAGGGATCGGAGACGTCGTCAAACCTCGCGTATTCACATACAGAGCGACATTCCAGAAATGGTTCACCAGCGGCGTCAGTCCAAGCCGGACCTTCCCGACAATCTGCGTCCACAAATGCAGCGTGCGATAAGTGTCTTCCCATTCGGCCAGCGGCAAAGCGGGCCAGCCTTGCTCATTCTTATTCATAAAAAAGCTCCCTCAGCGCAGTCGTGCGCGAGTCGGGTTCGACCAGCAACTACGATTATGCGCTCTCCCCCTTGGAACCACCTGATACAACTTTTCGCCAGCGTTCGGGTTCAATACTATGTAGGGGTGTAATTATCGTGGAGGAGACCTTGAAAGCTTCGCGCTTATTTTTCAAACCAGTTGGTTCGGGATCGACGGCAAAAGCCGTTTTTTTGCTCTTCGTGCTTGGTGCAGCGGTCCTGGCCTGCGCCCAGAGCGGCACTATGACTCCTTATCAAGGAGAATCCGACGGCATCAGCGCCGGCGGAAACTGGCTCGAGTTCAGCTCCACCGACAAGATGACGGGCTACAAGAAAGTGCGCTTCGAGCTCCAGTCGAATAACTATTTTAAGGAAGATCCAAATTACAAGCCCCGAGTGAATCTTATTTGCAGCAACGGCAAGTACACCCTGGGAGACTTCAATCCCGGAGTCAGGCTGCCTCCGCCCAACCGGCCCGGCTTTTGGGGTCAGCCCCAGTTGTCAGTGCAGGTGCGTGTCGACGACGTCAATTACTACAAGGGCTGGAACTGGCTGCGCGGCCACTTCCTCTCCATGGACAAGGGCACAGTTCGCGGCCTCATGGGCGCCCAGATTTTCAACATTGCGCTGCCCACGGGGAGCGGCCGCCAGATCGCCGAGTTTTCACCCGCCGGGCTGAATCTCGCTCGAGTCAAGCAAGCCTGTGATCTAACGCCAAAGAAGCCGAGCAATTACTAAGGTTAGTTCCGTGGTGCTCACGCTCGCCAGTGACGGACTGCCGTCTCCGCGAGGCGGGACGGGGCTGTGTGTCGCGACCTCATTGCCCAAAATGAAGTGACGATGGAATGACCCGAAGGAGCCGCGAAGCGGCGCAAGAATGCAGCCCACGGCGCAAGCCGTGGGTAGATTTTTCAGGCAACGACGCAGCCCCGTAGGGGCGAAAGATCGCTCGCGACGCGACGCCCATCACCTACTATTTTTCCTTCACCTCGAACAACCTATCCGTCGAAAGCATGCTTGGAGCTCTCCACGCATAATGTTTTCGACGAGCGAATTGCCGATTGGTCATACCCCGACATGTGCACTACCTAGTCTTGACAACCCGCTCACCGCGGCGGAAGCTTGCCATATTCCGGCCACGCTTCTCGCCCAATCGCCGGCCTCTGCAAGCCACAACCACTCGAAAGGGATAGGTAACAATTCATGAGACCTGAATCGATGAACGCTATCGGCAAGCTTAAGCTAGCTTTCGTGTTTGTGCTCGGACTCGGATTGATGACGGTCGCGACTCCAATGACACATGCCCAAACCTTCAGCGTAGTCCACAACTTCAGCGGCGGAAGCGACGGCGGAGGTCCCATGAACGGCTTCATATTGAATGGGAAAATTCTCTACGGCACCACCTCCGCCGGAGGCACTCTCAACAACGGAGTAGTGTTCAAGATCAATACCAGAACCGGCGTGGAAACCGTTCTGCACAATTTCTCCGGCGGAGCGGATGGGGCAGATCCCCAAGGCAGCCTGCTGAGAGGTAAGGGCACCAGCCTCTACGGAACCACCACTGCAGGCGGCGCTGCCGGCACAGGAACCGTATTCGAGGTCACCGGCAAAAAGGAGACCGTGCTCTATACTTTCGCCGGCGGCGCGGACGGTGCGGATCCAGCAGCCGGCTTGATTCTCGACGCGGCTGGGAATCTTTACGGCACCACCAGCGCTGGCGGATCGAGCGGCAATGGCACAGTCTTCAAGCTCGTTCCCGCCAAAAAGAAAAGTGAAAGCTGGACGGAGAGCATACTGTACAGCTTCGGCACCGGCACCGACGGCTCAGTTCCCGTCGGCGGCGTGAGCCTCGACGCAGCTGGCGATCTCTACGGCACGACCTCCGCGGGAGGCACATACGGATACGGCACCGTCTTCCAGTTAGTGCCGGGCACTTCGTGGACAGAAAACATTCTCTATAACTTCCAGAACGGAAACGATGGATCGGTTCCCTACGCGGGCCTGATCTCCGATGGTTTGGGCAACTGTTACGGCGCCGCCACTCAGGGAGGCTCGGCTGGCGGAGGCACGGTCTTCGAGCTAACACCCTCGGGTGGCAGCTGGAATTTCACCGTGCTTTACAGCGTTCCCGGCTGGGGCATCTCAGGAAGCTTCCGCAATGTCGTCCTCGATTCTTCCGGCAACCTGTACGCCACCACCCACTGCGACGGCGACTACAGTGCTGGAACCGTTTACGAACTGACGCCTGCCGGCGGTTCTTGGACGTACACCCTGCTCTACACCTTTACCGGCGGCACCGACGGACTCTACTCCTTCAGCAACCTGGTATTGAATGACGGCAAGCTCTACGGCACGACGAAGAACGGCGGAGCGAATGGCAACGGTGTCATTTTCGAGGTCACACCCTAGGAGGTCGCGCCCTACCTAGAGTTAGAGCCGCCTCCTGCATCCGAAGCGCTTCCGGCGAATCCAATGATGATGATGGTATCGTTGGACTCGCATTCGGGGCTCGCATCGGGAGGCGCATTGAAGATCGGCATCACCTGTTATCCAACCTACGGCGGCAGCGGAGTCGTAGCCACCGAGCTGGGCCTTGAACTAGCGCGCCGCGGCCACGAGATTCATTTCATCTCCTATTCCCAGCCCATTCGCCTGACCGGACCGGAACCCAACATCCATTATCACGAGGTCGAAGTCACACGCTATCCGCTCTTTGAATATCCTCCCTACGATCTGGCGCTGGCCACGCGTATGGCCGAAGTTTCTCAGCTCTACGAACTCGATCTGCTGCACGTGCACTATGCCATCCCGCACTCCGTAAGCGCGATGCTCGCCAAGCAGATGCTGGCGGCAACCCCGCCGCGCCGCAATTTGCCATTTGTCACGACCCTCCACGGCACCGACATCACCCTGGTCGGCCTCGACCGTTCGTATTTTCCGATCACCCGCTTTTCCATCGAGCAGAGCGACGGAGTAACCGCCATCTCGCACTATCTCCGCAACCGCACCCTCAAGATTTTCGACATCAAAAACCACATCGAGGTCATCCCCAACTTTGTGAACTGCGACGAATACATCCGTAAACCAGAATGGATGGAGAAACGCAGCGAGTATGTCTCCAACGACGAGCGCCTGTTAGTCCACCTTTCCAACTTCCGCCCGGTGAAGCGCGTTCTGGATGTAATCGAAATCTTCGACCGCGTCCGCAAGAAAATCCCCTCCAAGCTCCTGCTGATCGGCGACGGCCCCGACCGTTCCCAGGCAGAATGGCTGGCCGTACAAAAAGGTATTCACGAGCACGTGCTGTTTCTCGGAAAACAAGACCAGATCCGGGAAAAACTGGCCATCTCCGACATGATGCTGATGCCCAGCGAACTGGAAACCTTCGGCCTCGCAGCCCTCGAAGGCATGGCCTGCGAGGTCGTCCCCATCGCGACCCGCACCGGCGGAGTGCCCGAAGTGATCGAGCACGGTGTCACCGGATTTCTGGCCGAGGTCGGTGACGTCGAAGCCATGGCGCGTTACGCCGTCGACATCTTGGGAGATGAATCCGCTCTCCGTGCCATGGGAAAACGCGCCCGCGCCGGCGCCATGGAAAAATACTGTTCCAGCAAGATTATTCCGCTTTACGAAGACTTTTACCGAAAGGTGCTTGAGCGGTCATCGCAATCGGTGCCGTCGTCATTAGCTCTTCGGGGTTAGGCAGGATCGGCAAACGCAGCCGGACCAAAGTGCCACCGCCTTCGCGAGCTTCAATCATCATCTTCGCGGTATCGCCATAAAGCACCTTCAGACGCTCTGCCACATTCGCCATGCCAATGCCGGTGCCCCCCAAGCCATCGCGATCCCGAAACTGATCTCGAACCTGATCTCGAACAAACGCCTGTGCCGCCCCCATGCCCACGCCATCGTCTTCCACTTCCACCACCAGCCGCGACTTGATCACGCGGCTCCGCAAAGTAATGCTGCCGCCTTCGACCTTAGGAGCAAGCCCATGCTTAATACAGTTCTCGACCAGCGGCTGCAGCAGCATGCTGGGGACCATGGCTTCAAGGGACGCCGGATCGAGGTCCTTCACAACCTTGAGCTTGTCCCGCCCAAAGCGCACGACTTCAATGTCCAGATAGTTGTCGATGAACTCCACTTCCTCGCGCAGCGGAACGAACGAATCCGTACTGTGCAGCAGCCGCCGAAGAATGGTAGCCAGCTTCAGGATCATCTCCCGCGCCGTATCCGGATCAAAGCGCACCAGCGACGAAATGGAATTCAACGTATTAAACAGAAAGTGCGGATTAATCTGATTCTGCAAAGCCGCCATACGCGCCTGCAGCAGCAGCCGCTCCTGCTCCTCCAGCTTTATCTGAATGCGGACGCTGTTAAAGATTTTCAGCTCCGTGCCCACCACCATCACCACGGTCAGATAAATCGCGCTCTCCACCAGATAGCCGTCCAGAGTTCCACTCGATCCCGCCCACAAGCCAGGACTTTCCAGGCTGAAGATGGAGTTCGGCCAGAACCGCCAGATTTCCGTCTGCAGAAAACGCAATCCAACGATCGTCACAAAAAAAGCAATCTGCCAATCAAATACCCGCGGACGCGGCAGATTGCGGCGAATCATGCGATAAACCGTGAGATCGATAAACGGAGAGAACGACCAGATATCCTCCTGCTCGGGCGCGACCCGGCGCAACTGCCCGGCAATGATCCCCGCAAACACGTTCAAAGGCATGGCGGCCCACTCACCATGCAAGACCGCGGGCAGAGAAAGCAGCGCTCCGCCAACCCCTCCCGACAAACGGCCGCCGATTACCCCCAGCAGCAGAGCGGTTTCGAGTGACAAGTCGCCAGCAAGAAAACTCTTCGCGTTAAATCGTATCCAGACGCCAATGGCGATAGGGATCGCCATCCACAACGCCAGGTAGATTTTGTGCCGGGTCTCGCGATGCTCGCGGAAGATCAGATTCTTGAATTCTTTGGAGCGTACCAGCGCGCTCGACAAGGCCGCAGCCACGCCCAGCTTAATCAGAAGATTGACGAGTATAAGCCGCGGTTCCAGCATCGAGTGTCGTCCTGAAGTGTCATCCTGAGCGGAGCCGAAAATTCACGAAGTGAAGTTTCGGCGGAGTCGAAGGACCCCTACCCCTCATCGAACTGCCGCTACTCCGGGGTCGGCTTCGATTGTACCCGCCGCTTGCTGCAAAAGCTGCTCGACATTCGAGCCCGCCGGAACTCCGCCCTGCGCAAAATCGCGGCTGCCACCGCCGCGACCTCCAACTGACGAAAGAACCTGCTTGAGCAGCGTTCCCATATCCGCAGCGCCGCCCGGAGTCTGCGCGAAAACCATCCCCGGAGGATCCACCGTGCTAGCCACCAGCGCAATCGCCGGAGTGCCCGCTCGCGTAGCTTTCTGAGCAAAGAGCTTGGCGAAGCCAACGTCGCGATCAGAAAAAGCCTTCACGACGACTTTCCTGCCGCTTTTCTCCGGCTGCGAATGAAGGGCCGCCGTAGCCATAAGCTCGGCCAGTTCATCGAGCGCATCGTCCTTCTGTTTGCGCAACAGCTTGCTTTCGTCGAGACTCTTGCGAATCTGCTCCGGCACATCCCAAAGCTTCGCCGAAAACAGAGCCGCCGCCTCACTGAGAGCGCCGTAGTCGCGACGCGCCATGCGAACCGCACGACCGCCGCACACAAATTCCACCCGCGTTCCCTGCCGCACTTTCTCGTTTTTCCGCAGCAGGATAGATCCGATCTCCCCGCTGGAGCCGACATGAGTTCCACCACAAGCCGTAAGATCAAAATCCGCAATCTCGATCAGCCGTAACTCGTCGCGCTCCGTCGGAGGCAGCTTACGCAACCCCAGCTTCTCCGCTTCCGCCCGTGAAACGTAGCGAACCGTCACCGGACGATTCTCAAACACAATCTCATTCGCCCGCCTTTCGGCCCCAACAATCTGTTGCGAACTAATCGAAGCCGTCGTCAGATCAATCGAGCAATAATCCTCGCCCATGTGAAACGAGGCCGTCGGCATCCCGTAAAGCTCAATAAAAGCCGCCGACAAAACATGCTGCCCCGAATGTTGCTGCATATGATCGCGCCGCCGTTCGCCGTCGATGCTGCCATGCACCGCAGCCCCCGCCAGCGGCAGCTTCGCCGGTGTCTCCAGATAATGGACGATCCGGCCATCCTCGGTATCCGCAACTTCCGCAACGCGCAGGCGTTCACCGTCGATCGTCAGCCATCCCGTATCGTGAACCTGCCCGCCGCTGGTCGGATAGAAAGCAGTTTCCCGCAGGATGACAGCCGGACGCGGTTGCTCCGGCGAAAGAGGTGCAACGTCCTCGACCACCGAATCGAATTCGTGGGCTTCAGAACTGTCGTAGTAAAGACGCTTGGTCATGACGGATGCGGAGTGTTACAGAAAAACAAAAGCCAGGCACCGGCGCTCCACTGCACACGAAAGAGCCCGTTACCGTTGCTTCCTTCCGGACCTGGCGGGGTTGGCGGGAAAACGTCGCGCGGAACCGATGCCTGACTCTACATACTATCAAGAGATTGCCGAATGCAGGAACAGTAGCAAACTCATCGTCCGAGAGACGCGGCTCGCTGCCTCTCGGCATCGCCGCACACTCGGCCTATTAACCAAAGTTGTCATCCTGAGCGAAGCGAAGGACCTGCTTTAGACCGCGCCACTGCTGCCCGTTCTAGCCAGATCCGGCGATGCCTGCTCTTTTCGACTATCATCAACTAAAGTTATGTCCGACTCAGAATGCGCCGCCTACAAAAAGCTGAAAGACCGCGAAACCCGCGCCCACGAGGCATGGACTTCCTTTCTATACCGCAACGAAGTTAAGCCAAGGCTGTCAGAGAAGGCAAAGCGAAAACATCAGAAAGAAGAAATGGAAGCCTATCAGCAAGCTCACAAGGCGCGCCTAGCTCACGTGAAGACATGTCCAACCTGTAGCAAGATCACCGTCTAGAGGCGTCTGAAGAAAAAGCCGCTAGCGCACCACCAGCACTTCCCGAATAGCATCCCGCGCCAGAAAGAATTTAATCGAAGCGAAATCCCGAAACAGCGTTTCAATATGCCGGTTGTTGAACACCCGTTGCAGGCGCGGAGATTGCTTATCCGATGCAGGCCGCCCCGGCGCTGCAAACTTCACCTCTTGCATCTCCAGCATATCGGTGTCGGTCACGTGATAGCGATAGCAAGTCGAATCCGGACCCGCGTCCCGCGTGTGAAAGAACGCCAGCAGGTATCCGCCGGGCTTCATCACCGACCACAAACGGTCGATCGTCGGCTTCACCAGGCTCTCTTCCATGTAATCCGGCAGATTCCAGCACAGCACCACGTCAAACTTGGAGTTCGTGTAAACCAGGTTTTCGTCCAGAAATTTCTTGCTGTCCACAACCGTATTCCCCGCGCTGTCCTGAATGCGCAGCGCCGGCTCGAGAGACGAGCGCAATAAGTCCTCGCTGTAATTCTTGTGTCCCTTTGCCGGTGAAAAAGCGAATGTTGCTGGCGGAGGTCGAGCCCATGTCGAGCACGCACAGCCCCTCCTGCGAATTCAGCAGCCGCGAAATCTCACCCATCCCGCTCGACCGCCGGGTAAGCTTCTGCGGGACCGCGGAGGCCGCATCCTGACTCGAAGAGCTCCGAAAGAATTTCATTACGTTGTCAGAAACAGATGCCATGAATCAATCACATAACGAATCAACCACACATGAATCACTCACACAATCAATCGGCCACACGACGATCGCAATCCGCCGCTACTAAGACGCGGGCGCTGCCTTCCCGGCCTCTCTCTGAATATCAACCTTCCCTTTAAGGAACGCGCCTTCCTCCATGGCGATGCGCTGCGTGGTCACATCGCCCGTCACCACCGCCGACTTCCGCAGCTCCACGCGCTCGGAGGCATTCACCGTCCCCTCCAGCTTTCCCTGAATCACGACGGCCTTGGCGCTGACGTCGGCCTTGACGTTCCCGTTCGGCCCCACCGTCAGGCGGTGGTTGCGCAGCTCAATCTTGCCTTCCACATTGCCGTCCACGTACAAGTCTTCGGATCCCGACAGCTCTCCCTTGATCACAACCGACTTGCCGATGTTCGCGCCTTCTCCGGTGTGCGGAGCATCCATACTTTCGCCTCTTCCTGGCTCGCGCTCTATTCGCCGCGAATGAATCGATTGTAAATCATCCGTCCGATTGCGGCTCCCGTGCAACCCCCGCTTTGCTACCATCGTCTAAACGGGATCAACGCGCAATGCAATCATGGCGATCGTTAGTTCAATAGCGTAAATAACTGGAAAGTGAGCAGCTCGATATCAAGCAGTCCCGTCGCTCGCGGCGTTTCCAAAAGCCTGACCCGGAGCTTCGTCCATACCTGCGCCTGGACTCTGCTGCTCACCGCCGCGACCTTCGCCGCGCAGCCCGAGACCGTTTCCTCATACAAAGATCCTGCGGACCTGGTGCGCAAAGCCGTGCAGAACGAAATCAAGGCGGCCACTGACGACACCGCGCGCTTCCTGTTTCGCGGCATCAAGACCACGCCCCGGGAATCCACCACCCGCCTCTATGTCGAAACCAAGGAGGCCACTGCCGGCCTGGTCGTCGCCTACAACGGCAAACCTCTAACGCCCGAACAACGGAAGGATGAAGAAGCCCGCGTCGAGCGCTTCATCAACAGTCCCGAAGAAATGAAAAAGAAGCGCGAGCAGGAGCACTCCAATGCCGAGCACACACTGCGCATCATTCGCGCACTGCCCGACGCCTTCCTGTTCGAATACGCCAGCGAAGAACCGGCTTCGGAAGGCATGGGCCGGTCTGGCGCCACGCTGGTCAAACTAAAATTCCGCCCCAATCCCTCCTACCAACCGCCATCGCACGTCGAAGAAGTCTTGACCGG
Organism: uncultured Acidobacteriaceae bacterium; assembly: GCA_963826845.1. GTDB lineage: Bacteria > Acidobacteriota > Terriglobia > Terriglobales > Acidobacteriaceae > Acidiflorens. Next base: position 166,664 of record CAWGYS010000008.1, on the reverse strand, counting down.
CATGGAAGGCTTCGTGCTGGTGGACGCCACCCGCCATCGCCTTGCCAGCATCGACGGCACGCTCTTCAAGACCGTAGGCTTCGGTTGGGGAATTCTCGGACACCTCGATCGCGGCGGCCGCTTCATAGTTCAGCAGCAGCAGGTCGGCGACAACCTCTGGGAAATCTCAAGTATGACTTTAAACTTCACCGGCAAGATCCTGCTGTTCAAGAATCTCTCGATAAGCTCGACGGAAGTCTTCAGCAGCTTCAAACGGGTTCCCGCAGACCTGACGTTCGCCCAGGCGCTGGAATTGCTGAAGAAGAAAGAATCCACGATGTCCGCAGAAGCCACCGGCGATTCCGCCGCCGGCAAACCCGCCAACCAGTGACGCCATAGTATGGAGATGGTCGCTCCCGGGTCTGTGCCGCGACCCAGAGAACAGTAACCTCCGCAACAAACAAGGGGAGAGCGGTCACCTCAGAAGCCGCGAAAGCGGCGTAAGAATACAGCCCACGGCGCAAGCCGTGGGTAGAGAGTCGTAAAGCCGACCAGCCCCGGCGGGGCGAAAGAATCGTTGTGACCCAGGCTCCCGAGGGACGGCAAACCGAGGGACGTGACCCAGGTGCGAAAAGACTCACCCTCGCCCGCTCGCGTAGGGACCGCGCTCGCCACAACTCCGCATTTGGGCTAAGCCTTCCCCGCTCGAAACGTTTCTTCGCGCACCGTAAACTTCCGCACCAGTTCCTCGCGCACCTGGTAGCCGGTTCCCGGCGCGTCGCTGACCGCGATCATCCCATCGCCGCGGACTTCCACTTCCGGTTCGATGATGTCCTCTTTCCAATAACGCTTCGAAGCCGACACATCTCCCGGCAAACGGAAATTTCCCAGCGTTGATAAAGCGATGTTGTGCCCGCGTCCCACCCCCGATTCCAGCATCCCGCCGCACCACACCGGAACATCGTGCCGCAGCGCAACGTCGTGCACTTTCTTCGCTTCGCTGAATCCGCCCACGCGCCCGACCTTGATGTTGAGAATCCGGCAAGCGCCGATTTCGAGCGCAAAATCGGCATCGCGCGCATTCAAAATTGATTCATCGAGGCAAATCGCCGTTCGAATGGCTTTCTGGAGCCGCGCATGAAGATAGATTTCATCATTCCACAATGGCTGCTCGATCATGAGCAGGTTGAAGGCGTCGAACTTGCGCAGGTGCTCAACTTCATCGAGCGTATAAGCCGAATTCGCATCCACGCTAAGCACGATATCCGCCCAGCGTGAGCGGACTTTCTCCAGCACATTCAAGTCCCATCCCGGCTTCACCTTGATCTTGATCCGCCGGTATCCCGCCGCCAATTCGGTTTCAATCTTTTCCAAAAGTTGTTCCGGAGTATCCTGAATACCGATCGAAACGCCGCACGCGATCTCGCGTCGCGTTCCCCCCAGCAACTTCCAGAGTGGCACCTGCTTCTGCCGCGCCTCCGCATCCCACACCGCATTTTCCAGCGCGGCTTTTGACATGCGATGGCCACGGACGCGAGCAAACCGCGCCGCGCAATCGCGCCCCGCATCCAGCGCTCCCTCCAGCAGCAGCGGCGCCAGATAATGTTTGATCGTGGGCCACGCGGTCTCAGTCCATTCCGGACTGTAGTAAGGATCTTCCCCGGCAACGCACTCGCCCCACCCACGCACTCCATCGGCCTCAACGCTCACCAGCATAATGCGACGGCTATAAACGCCGCCCAAAGCTCGTTTCAAAAAAATGCACGAGCGGCATATGAATTTCGCGCAGAGTCACGGATTCAATTTTCATAATGAGTTGTGGTATCGTCTTAGGGCATCGCCTTAGCGATGCCAGCCCTCGTCCCACTCGCCCAGCAAAAATCGCCCATCCCCGCGCCCGTCGCGTTCATACCCAAGCACACTCAGTCCTTCCGCGAACGCGCTCTGGAACCGCTCTCGATTGCTCCCTCTGCACAGCCAGCGCCCGTCCTCGCGTCTCAGCGGTGGCCTTCCATTCGTAGATCTCCGTCGGCACGTCAATTCGCCCGCGGCATTCGAACTCCGCCCGCAGAGCATCCGTCAGCACCGCCTCAACCCGCTTGGACCTCATCCACCACTCCGCCACCAGCCGATCCGTGGGCAACCCGCCCTGCAATGGCGACGACGTGATCCCATACTGATCCACGTTGTAGCGTCGCGCGATCGCACCCAGCTTCTCAATATTCAAATAAGCGTTCTTGATCTCCAGCGGATCAAACGTCCACTCCATCAGCTCAAACCCGCGTGCCAGCGCATCTTCACGCTGATAAAGCTTCATCCGCCGTCCCAATCCACCATTGCGATATTGCTCGCGGACGCCCACCATGTGCGAGTGCAAATAGCAATGCCCATTCCGCATCCCTGGGATTGCAAGCGCAAAGCCGATAATCTCTTCGTCAACGAACGCCCCAATCACCTGCCCGCCGATCTTCGAAGCCACCACGAACATCCGCACCGGAACCAGGTCCGCATCCGAGAACTTCCACACTTCCTGCTGCAGCGCAAAGCACGCCCGCATCTCCTCCAGCGCTTCGCATTTGCGGATGATCACCTCGCCCACCGTTTTTCCGGACGTCGTCCAAGCTCCGCTCAAGCCGGTTTTTCCTGCGCCTTAGCCTGTCGCCACAGCGCTTCCAGTTCGTCCATCGAGGCCTGCCCCGGAGTTCGCCCGCCCTCGCGCAGCCGCTCCTCCATCCATTGAAACCGCCGCTTGAATTTGCGATTCGTCTTCCGCAACGCCGACTCCGGATCAAGCGACAAAAAGCGCGCGATGTTCACGAGAACAAAAAACAAATCTCCCACTTCATCTTCCAGACGCTCACGCAGCTCCGCCGAAACCCGCGGCTTCCCCGACCCGGCAACCCCCGTCCCCGAAGGCCCCTTGATGGTGACTGGCGCAGCCTTCAGCTCCTCACGCAACTCCATCGTCTCTTCGTCGAGCTTGGCAAAAAGCCCTTCCATCTCCGGCCAGTCAAATCCCACAACCGCCGCACGCGAGGAGAGTTTATAAGCCTCCATCAAAGCCGGCATTTTCGAAGAGACGCCCCCCAGCACCGACTCCGAATCTGTAGAGTGCCCTGTCCAAGCTCCGCTTGGGCGGGTGTCGCCATCATCCACTGGCCTCGAGTTTTCCTCCGCCGCAATCCGTTTCTTCTTCTCCCCAGCCTTAAGCGCCTCCCAATTACGCAGCACTTCCGCAGGAGTATCCGCCTTAACATCCCCAAACACATGCGGATGTCGGTCCACCAACTTAGTAGAGAGCCGGTCCAGCACGTCATCCACCGAGAAATGCCCCTCCTCGCGAGCCATCTGCGAATAGAACAGCACCTGCAACAGCAAGTCGCCCAATTCGCCAGTCAGCTCCGGCCAATCGCGATTGTCGATCGCTTCCAGGACTTCGTACGCCTCTTCCAGCGTGTAAGGTTTGATGGTGTCAAAGGTCTGTTCGCGATCCCACGGGCATCCCCCCGGAGCCCGCAGCCGTGCCATGATCTGAACCGCTCGCTCGAATCTTTCACCTGTAGTGGACATGACTGATCAATGTAAATGAGGCGAATTAAGCGAGCAATAATTAAGCGAGCAATGGTGACGTTGCTATCGCAGCGAGCGAACCAGCAACTCCGTCTCATCCGAAATAATCGCGTCCACGCCCCACTGCGCAAACTCACGCATGCGCTCGGCCCGATTCACCGTCCAGACCATGATTCTCTTCCCCGCCGAATGCACCAGCCTGACCAACTCCTCGTCCGCCAGCCCGAACTGCGGAACCACCCACTCCAGCCGGCGCCTGCCGCCAGCCCCGAAGCTGCTCCGCATTCTCGCAAAGAAATCCCAGCGGAATCGCCGGATCAAGATCAAGATCAAGATCATGGACAGCCGCGACCGCCGCAGGAAGAAACGAAGAAACGACATATCCCTTCTGCGGCGGATGCCTCCGCAACTCGGCAAGAGTCACCGCCTCCAGCCTCGCCACCTTCAACTCAATATCAAGAAACGCGTGCCGGGAAAATTCCCGCAGCACATCTTCCAGCACAGGCAGAGCCAGGCTTTTCGCGTCCGTATCTTCAATCTTCATCCCGCCGACGGTAGCGTCATGGCAAATCACCGCCTGCCCGTCGGAGGACCGGCGCACGTCGAATTCAAACCCGTCGCACCCCTGCTGCAAGCAAAGTTCAAACGAAGCCAAAGTATTTTCAGGAGTGTGGCGGGAAGCCCGAGCCCCACGATGTCCAAGCAGAAGAGGTCCAGTCATTCGAGGTCCGGAACAAGCGCAGGTAAAGGGAATTAAGAATTATTTTCTCTGCGTACTCCGCGATCTCTGCGGTAAGACGCTTTTCAATCCAAATCAAAGTCCCGAATCGGCCGCCCCGTGTCCGGAGTTTCCTTCGCCTTCTTCACCGCCTCCTGGAATTTTTTCTCCAGCAACTCCGAGGCATGCTTTTGCGCTTCCATCGATTGCCGGAAGATCGAATCGCGCCGGCTGTCCTGCTCTTTCATGGCGCGCGCCGCTTCTTCCATGTCATTGAAAGTTTTCGGTTTGACCGGCGCCGTGTGCGCAATAATGCTTCGCGTCGAAGCGTCGATTTTCATGACCGCGCCGCAGCACGGACAGGTCACGTCAAAATTCGACTCACGAGAATTGGATCCGCGTTTCACCACTCGCGATCATACCGCATGTCGTCGCAACTCGCCGCCATCCACGTCAGCGCGGCGTGAGCTGAATCGGCAGAACGTGGAACAAATACAGCATCTCCCACCCCAACAGGATGATCGACACCAGCACCACCAGCACCGCCAGAATCTCGCCGAAATTCAGACTGGATCTCTGCGGCTCGAAAGCGCCGCATCCCCAGGCTCACAATATTGAGCGTGGCAAAACCAAACACCAGCGCCCAAAGGACGTTGTAAACCTCCTCGCGAGTAGATCGCAGAAGGAACATCGCGGGCAATACCCCGACCGCCAGCCCGTGCAGCGCGCGGCCCGAAAACCCCGCCCACGAGCGAACCTGCTCCGTAGCAAAAAATAATGGTGAGCCACTTCGTAACGATAATAACGACGACCAACTCCGTGCAGCGGTAAAGGGCCGAGGCAGTCTCATGCAGAAATCTGATAGTACCGTGTTTGCCGTCCCAAAGTCAGCCAGATCACAAGAAGACGCGCCTCACTAGTTCACCGTAAGTTCACCGCATTCGTTGCTCAAGTCCGCCGCCCGGGTTGCTTTTCTCAGGAGCGTCACGGAGGATAGTACGCAGGCCGGTATGCGAGAAAGCATGCCGAGAAAACATGCAATGATCGTCAACTTCGCCGAGCGGGCGCACAACCACAACTGGGAACTCGATCCGGTCACCAGGTCCCTGCTCGACACCGATTTCTACAAACTGCTCATGCTCCAGTTCATCTGGAAGCATTACCCAAAGACCCACGTGTCGTTCTCTCTCTTCAACCGCTCCACTTCTCTGCGACTCGCCGACATGTTTCCCCGCGAGGAACTGGTCCACCAGATGGAGCACGCCCGCCGCCTGCGCTTTCGCAGGTCGGAGCTCGTCTGGCTCGCCGGCAACACTTTCTACGGCCGCCGCGGAATCTTCGAGCCCGCCTTCCTGGAGTGGCTCGAACGCGATTTCCGATTGTCCGACTATGAACTGTCGGTCAAAGACGGCCAGTTCCACCTCTCTTTCGACGGCCCGTGGACCGAGACCACGATGTGGGAACTCTACGCGCTCTCCATCCTCGACGAACTGAAGACCAGGGCCGCCATGAAAAACCTGCGCGAGTTCGGCCTCGACATTTTGTATGCCCGGGCAAAAACAAAACTCTGGGGCAAGATCGAGCGCCTGCGCGGCGTCCCCGGCCTTTCGCCGTGGCCGACTTTGGAACCCGCCGCCGCCACAGCTTTCTCTGGCAGGAATACGTGGTCAACGCCATGGCAGCGAATCTCGGCGCCGCCTTCACCGGAACCTCCAACGCCTTTCTCGCCCACAAGCACGATCTCGAAGCCATCGGAACCAACGCCCATGAGATCCCCATGGTCCTCGCCGCACTCGCTTGCCCAATAATGATGACGAGGCCCTGAAAGCTTCGCAGTACCATGTCCTCGAGTTGTGGCAAGCCACCTACGATGGCGCGCTCCGCATCATGCTTCCCGACACTTTCGGCACGACCCAATTTCTCGAGAACGCTCCCGACTGGGCTGCCGATTGGACCGGCCAGCGCATCGACAGCAAAAATCCCTACGTTGCCGGAGACGAATATATTGAGTGGCTCAAGGCCCGTGGCCGCAACCCGCAAGATAAGCTCATCATCGCCTCCGACGCACTCGACGTCGACGACATCCTCGGTCTGCACGCCTATTTCGGCGGAGCGCTCGCCAGCGGCGTCGCCATAAACGACTTCCGCTCCGACGCCGATTTCCACGATCCCCAAAAGTGGACCCCCGGCCGCCGCATTCGTTTCAGCGCCGGTTGGGGAACTTTCCTGACCAACGATTTCCGCGGCTGCGATCCCGCCGGCGGCAGCGACTTTGATCCCATCAGCCTGATCTGCAAGGTATCCACGGTTGAAGGCAAGCCCGCCGTGAAACTCTCCGATAACTACGCCAAAGCGCTAGGCACGCCGTCAGAAATCGAACGCTATCGCCGCGTGTTCGGCACCGAGGGATTGAGCAATATTCCCGTGATCGCGTGAACCAATCAATATCAATGCCGACACTCGGCTTCAATTTCTTATACGGCACGGCATGGAAGGAAGATCGCACTGCCGCTCTCGTCGAACTGGCGCTGCGCGCGGGCTTTCGCGCCATCGATACGGCAAACCAGCGGCGCCATTATTTCGAAGAAGGAGTAGGCCAAGGATTAGCAGCCGCCTATCGTGCCGGCATCGTCACGCGCGACGATCTTTTCCTGCAAACGAAATTCACTTATCAGCGCGGTCAGGACCACCGCCTGCCGTACGATCCCGCAGCTTCGCTTTCGGTTCAGGTCGCGCAGTCCATGGCCAGTTCGCTCGACCATCTCGCGACCGATTACGTGGACAGTTACGTGCTGCACGGGCCAGCGTCCAACTATGACTGGACCGATCAAGACGCGGAAGTCTGGGAAGCTATGCGTAAAGAGCGCGATGCCGGACGCACTCGCCTTCTAGGCGTAAGCAATGTTTCCCTGGAGCACCTGCAGCAGATGGCAGCCTCACGCGCTGAGCTTCCCGCGTTCGTGCAAAACCGCTGCTACGCCCGCCTCGGATGGGACCGCGATGTACGCCAGTTCTGCCGCGAGCACAACGTCATCTATCAGGGATTCTCGCTGCTCACGGCGAATCAGGAGGTTTTACATCATCAGCGGATTGCGACTCTGGCCCAGAACACTAAGGCCACGCCAGCGCAAGTAATATTCAGCTTTGCACGCCGGATAGGGATTTTGCCGCTCACCGGCACGTCAAACCAAGAACACATGAAGCAGGACCTGGCCAGCCGCGACCTCGCGCTCTCGCCGGAAGCAGTACAAGCAATCGACTCGCTGACCGGCTAGCTAATTCACTTCCCCTGCGCCACCGCCTCGCGTTCGCCCACCTGCTGCCGCCACATCGCGTAGTACAGCCCCTTCTGCTCAAGCAATTCCGAGTGCCGTCCGAATTCGCACGATGCGTCCGCGCTCCAGCACGTAGATTCGATCGGCATGCATCACCGTCGACAGCCGATGCGCAATCAGAATCGTGATCGCCTCCTGATTCGTGGCCACTTCACGAATCGTCCGGCTGATTTCTTCTTCCGTCAGCGAATCAAGAGAAGAAGTCGCCTCATCGAACACCAGCAACTGCGGATGCCGCAACAGCGCGCGAGCAATCGAAAGCCGTTGCTTCTCGCCACCCGAAACCTTAACGCCGCCCTCGCCGATCAGCGTATCCAATCCCCGGTCCGCTCGTGAAAGCAAGCTATGCGCGGCCGCCTGATTCAAGACTTTCATGCATTCCGCGTCGGTAGCGTTCGGATTCACGAACAAAAGATTCTCGCGGATCGATCCGGAAAACAGCTGCGTATCCTGTGTCACAAACCCGATTTTTTCGCGCAGCAAATCCAGATCCACCCGATTCGACGGAATCCCGTTGTAAAGAATCTCCCCCGCCTTCGGAGCATACAAACCCACCAGTAGCTTCACCAGCGTTGACTTCCCTGCCCCGGACGGTCCCACAAACGCGATCGTATCTCCTCGCGCCGCGCTGAACCCGATCTCGTCCAACGCCAGGCACGTAGAACTCTGGTGCTGAAAACTGACCCGCTCAAACTGCAGCGTCATGAGCTCGTCAACCGGCTCCGGATCGGCCGGCTTCGGGTCGCGTGGAGCATCGAGAATTTGCTGGAAATTCTGCAGAGAGACTTCCGTCTCGCGATAAATGTTGATCACGTTCCCCAACTCCTGCAAAGGCCCGAAAATGAAAAACGAATAAATCCACAGTGAGAAGAATTGACCGATCGTGATCTCCTGCCGAAAAATCAGATAGAGCATCAAAAACAGGATGCTGCTGCGCAGGGCGTTGACCGCCGTCCCCTGAATAAAACTCAGACTTCGCAGGTACTTCACTTTCTTGAGTTCGAGCTTCAGAATCTTTCCCGTGATCCCGTTGAGCCGCTCCACCTCCTGATGCGCCAGTCCGAGGCTCTTCACCAACTCGATGTTCCGCAGCGACTCCGTTGTCGAACCCGCCAGCGCCGTGGTTTCGGCAACAATAGTCTTCTGCATCTTCTTGATCCGCTTGCTAAGCACCGAGCTGATAATTCCAAGCACGCGGAACGGTGAGCAGAAATACGGGGGCAATCGACCAGTGCACGCGGAAGGCGTAGACCATCACGAACACAATGCCGACCACCGAAATGAACAGCACATTGACGGCAGCGGTAATGAACTTCTCCACGTCGCTGCGAACTTTTTGCAGTTTGCCCAGCGTCTCGCCGCTGCGCTGGTCTTCGAACACCTGGTAGGGCAAGTCGAGCGAATGCCGAATTCCGTCCGAGTACATTTTCGCGCCCAACCGCTGCACGATGACGTTCACGAAGTAATCCTGGAAATTCTTAGCCACCCGCGAAACAAACGCCACGCCCACCGCCGCCAGCACCAGAAGCCCCGCCCCGCGGACAAATTGCCCTTGTGTGTATTGGTGATACTTGGTGGCATAACTGTCGATTACGTGACGGAAAATCAGCGGGTCGAGAAGCGAAAAGATCTGGTTGGTCGCCGCCAGCAAAAGTGCGACCACAAAAAGTTTCCAGTATTGCTTGGAATATTGATAGAGAAGATTCATAGGCGTCGGCGCGCAAAAATCAAAGACTCAAAGAGTAAAGCGTGAAGATTCGAGCAATGCGATTTAGATGGTACCGCAGAATTTTCGATTCACGACCGGCCCGGATGGGCCTGGACGAGCAAGGCGCCCGTCTCTCCTAGGCCGTCCCGGTGTTAGCCAGCGCTTCCACCGCTTCCCACGTAGTGCTGAAAGTCAGGAAGAAATCATTGACCTTGGTAATCTCCATGATCCGGCGCACCCGCGGCTTGATCGCCGTCAGCACCAGGCATCGCCCCGTCTTTTGATGTGATACATACGTCGCCACCAGCGAGCCCAATCCCACCGAATCAATGTAAGGAACATCCGACAAATCCAGAATCATCGTCTCGGCGCTCTCGTGGCGAACCGCCCGCTCAAATTGCGGAGCGGTTTCGATCGTAATCGGCCCGCGGAGCAATAAAATCCGCTGGTCCTGCGCCACTCCTTCATAACGCTCGACGGTGAGTTCCTGCGATCGCATGGCAGCCCGATTGTAGGACACCCCGCTCTCCCTGTCATCTCTCACAAATACCAGTCCCTCAGCCGCACACCGCGCCCCTCGCCTTACTGCGGTTTCTTGTCATCCGGATGACTGTCATATGTCGAGTATTGCCCGCTCGGATGTTTCAGCTTCACCGTAAGCTCCATCTCCGGCTTGTTGATCTCGTAGTCTTCCCCAAATGTCTGGAAATGCGGCGCCAGCACCTGCACTCGCAGCGGACCATACGGAATCCCGTCAATGCTCGCCTTCCCGTCCGCATCCGTCTTCAACTCCATCTCTCCCTTGCGCCTGCTTTCCCTTGCGGTTTCACCGGATGCAGCACCACCTCCGCATTCCTCACCGGCTTCCCATCCGTATCGCGCACCACCACAAATCGCAAACTCGACATCGGCCCCTCATCGTCCTGAGCCCACGACCGATCCGCCAGCCCGAGCACGATCGCGGCCGCCAAAACCCCCGCCCTGACTATCGAAGCATTTCTTTTCATACGCAATTCGCTCCCATCGCTCCCGCCAATTATTGCGGCTTCTGCGCCGGAGGATTCTTATCGTCCGGCTTCTTCGCATCTCCGTTGTTCCGTAACGCCGAGTACTGTCCCGCGGGACGCTTCAGCTTCACCGTGATCTGCAACTCCGGCTTGTTGATCTGGTAGTCCTCGCCAAAAGTCTGAAACCCCGGCGCCAGCACCTGCACCCGCAGCGGGCCATACGGAATCCCGTCAATATTCGTCTTCCCATCGTTATCCGTCTTCAACTCCAACCCGCCCATCGACTGCTTTCCATTCTTCTTCACCGGATGCAGCACCACCGCCGCATTCCGCACCGGCTTGCCGTTGTAATCCTTCACCACCAGGAACTTCAAGTCTGACATTGGCCCCTCGACGTCATCCCGGACCTGCGCCAACCCAGCCAAGCCAAAGCCAAGCACGATCACCGCCGCACTCACGATCGCGAAGCACTTCCTCATAGGCGTCCATTCTAGAACCGGTCTGAGAAACAAGCCACTCTGAAAGCGCCCATGTGGCAGCTCAATTTACGAAACCGCGAACCACCAACTCAAAAAACCTCAGTGATCCTCCGTGGCCCCCGTGGTTCAAGCCTTTTCCCAAGCCCCATCCCGGAACTGAGCGACCGCTCCCACTTCCCCAAACCATCCCTTCCGAGGTACGATAACCGCGTCGTTTCAGGAGGCCTCGATGGCACAACAAAGTTTGTCCGAAACCGCGCGTCACGCCTCGACCTGGTCCATCGTCTGGGGCATTTTGCTAATCGTCTTCGGCATGGTAGCGATCGGTTCGCCAGCCCTCGCCGCCGTTGCGGTCAACGCGGTAATTGCCTGGCTCATTGTTCTTGCCGGGGTAGTCCACATCGTTCTCGCCTTTCAAAGCCATGGAGCCGGCAGCGTGATCTGGAAGCTTCTGGTCGGAGTCGCCTATGTGGCCTTCGGCGCATACTTGATCGTGCATCCGCTGATGGGTGTCGTAGCGCTTACGCTGATGCTGGCGTCACTCTTCCTGATCGAAGGCATCTTGGATATCATTCTGTTTTTCAAGATGCGCCCGCTGCAAGGCTCAAGCTGGATCTTGATTGATGGGATCATCACCCTGCTCCTGGGAGTGATGATTTACGCCCAGTGGCCGTCAAGCTCATTCTGGGCGATCGGCATTCTGGTGGGCGTAAGTATGATCATGAGCGGCGTTTCGCGGATCATGCTCTCGCTGGCAGTGCGAAAAGTAACCAGCGCAGCAACCGGAACAATCGCCAAGGCGGCGTAGCGGCGTAGAAGTAAGAAACCTTCTCGCGAGGGCAGGGCGTTGAGAGTAGGACGTTGCCTCTCTCGGCGCCCTCTGCGTCTCGTCGGTGAAAAAGACGCCGCCGGCACCGCTACTTCAGTCCCCGAACCACATAAACCTGCGACAGCGTCTGCATATAGCTATAGGCGTACGCACCCCCGTCACCCGAAAGATAAGACACACCTACGCTCACCATCCCCGCAGCGAGGTCTTCCCCGAAGGTCTTCACCAATTCCATTTTTCCCGTAGCCGCGTTTACGCGATAGATGTTCTCCGTCTTCCCGCTCTGCCGCGTGGGGAAAACAAGCACCGATGTCCCATCCGGCGTCCATCCCCGAACGCGATAGGCCGAATCCAACTCCGGAATTGGACGCAAACTGCTCCCATCCAGCGGCGCAATCCCCCACTTTCCCTCCGGAGTCTGCACCGCCGTCATCCGTCCATCAGGCGACGGGTACACGCCGACCACGCCCTCGGGAGTAATCGGCCGCGACTCGCCATTGCTCACCTTGATCAGATAATCGCGCGTACCATGCCCAGCCTCGCTGCCGCTGGCCAGGAGCTCTTTACCGCCTGCCAGCCACCGCACTTTTTCATAGCTCACACTGTCATGCGTCAACTGCCGGGCCTCGCCCGCTCCAGTCGGCACCACCCGCAGCGGCCCCCCATTCGCCGGCTGCGTGATCACCCACTTGCCATCGGGAGAGATCGCCAACCCTACTCCCTCGCCGATTCGCACCGGCGGAGACGCGTCCGTATCACGCACGAACACGGTGTAATTCGGTCCACCACCGCTGCCCGCTTCTTCGAATAAAACCTTGCGGCCATCGGCAGTCAGATCGCCCAGCACCGACCAGTCGAACCACCCCAATTCACGTTCCTCTTTTCCACCCGGAGGCACACCGCGAATTCCAATCCGCCGGCGATGAGTGACCACCAGCGCCACGCCGTTGCGCAGGTCCTCCAGCCACATTCCTCCCGGCACATTGGCAATGCTTCGCACCGCACCCGCAAGCGTTACCGCCCGCGGATTCGAGCCGCTCCTGTTGTTAGTCGAGCTGAACCAGATCTCATTGCCCGTCGGAGACCAGAGAATTCCTTCCAGTGACGCCCATCCTGCAGAAAGTATCCTTTCTTTGTCCTTGCCATCCGAACCAATCACCGCAACCGCGCCCTCATCATCACCGACGGCATTCTGATGATCGGCAAACGCGATCCTCCTCCCGTCCGGTGATATCTTCGGATCGCTAATCCAGTTCGTCCCGTCGACCAGCACCTTTCCAATCGGATACTCCAAACGCCAATGCTGGGTTTCCGGCAGGTAGCGGACCACGGCCATGTTCTCTCCATCCCCCGCCCAGTCCGCATTCTGCACATTGTCCAGAACCTCGCGCGGCGCTCCCCCGCTTACGGAAACCCGCGCCAGCGTTCCCGTCGCCGCCCACCCCGCCAGGATCACCGTGTTGAGCCGCACCGCCAACTCTCCGCTCTTCGAGATCGAGAGCAGTTCCGCATCTTTCACCCCCAGTTCGCGCGCCCCCTGGTCGTCCGTGCGCCCCATATACAACTGTCTTTCACTGCCGTCCCACGAAGCGCTGTAGACAACACTGCCGTCCGGCGTGAATCTAGCGTTCCCGATAAACCCGTTGCGAAACGTGACTGGTTGATACTCCAACGGCTCGCGACCGCTGCCTCGCCCCCACCACCAACCCACGCCGAGCATCACCGCTGCAAGCGCCAGCGCGCCGGCCAGCTACCCTGCAGTTTGCTGCGGGGAGCGACTTCTTTCCCCAAGATGCTTGCCGTCCCCGCGCCAGGCATCTCGGCAATTGCCGACTGCGAAATCGTTTTCCCGGCTGAACGAGCTCGTCCTATCCGTCAGCGCTTCCAGATTGAACGCCAGATCTCCCGCCGACTGGAAGCGCAGCGCCGGATTTTTCTCCAGACAATGCCGCACAATCCGTTCCAACGCCGGAGGAACATTGCGCGCCGTCTCCGAAAGCTCAGCCGGCTCTTCTTTAAGAATGGCGCTCATCGTATCGGCCGCCGACTCTCCGCGAAACGCGTGCTGCCCCGAAATCATCTCGTACAGAATCGACCCAAACGCAAAAATGTCCGAGCGATGGTCCGCCGGTTTTCCCCGCACCTGCTCCGGGGACATATATCCGACCGTCCCCATAATCTGGCCGGGCTCAGTATTAACCTGCACCGTAGCCGCGTCCGCATCCGGGTCAACTTCCGGACGGGTCAATTTCGCCAGACCGAAGTCGAGAATCTTCACCCGGTCGTCGTTGGTTATGAATAAATTTTCCGGCTTCAGATCGCGATGCACGATTCCCTTCTCGTGCGCCGCCGCCAGTCCCCGCGCCGCCTGCAGCGCATAGTCAATCGCCTTGCGGCTGGAAAGCGGTCCACTCCGGATCCGCTCCCGCAACGTCTGTCCTTCAAGTAATTCGGAAACGATGTAGGGAGCGCCCTGCTCCTCCCCAATATCGAAAATCGAAAGAATGTTCGGATGATTCAGTGCCGCCGCCGAGCGCGCTTCCTGCACAAACCGCTGCAACCGATCCGCATCCGCCGAGTAAGACCGCGGACAGAACTTTGATGGCCACGATGCGATTCAGCCGCGCGTCCCGCGCCCGATACACTTCTCCCATTCCTCCAGCTCCGATGAGGGACTGGATGTCGTAAGGACCAAGCTTTGTGCCGGAAGTGAGTGCCATCTGAAGCTGTGGATTATATCGGAGTTGATGGCTGAGGCGTTACGGCTGGACAGTTGACTGAAAAACTCGCGATTCGCATGCGCGATTTGTGCCAGGGTATCGCTTCAGCGACACCAAAAGTCTCGGAATCTGTTTCGTATCAGGGTATCGCTTTAGCGATACCAAAAGTCGTTCAAAATCAGACGCCCCTTTAGGGGCCGCAAAGTCGTCCCTAAGCCCTGACCATGCTTCTCAAAGCCGAACGATTATGGATAATCAACATCGTCCCATCCACTTCCGCCAGCGCATTTCTTCGGAACTCCGAAAGCAGCCGGGTGATGGTTTCGCGACTCGTGCCGACAAGCTGTGACATTTCTTCATGGGTCATCGCCAGCCGGACCCGCACCTTGCCATTGTTGACCCGCCCCTCGGAGGCGCTTTCCAGTAGGAACCGCGCAAACCTCTCCGTCACCGAGTGTGACAGCCCGATCGTCCGCACCACACCGTAAACGTCCGAACAGTCTCGCGCCAGATGCTGGCGTGGCATGGAGAGCCGCATCCGCGTGCCCCTGGAGGAAGTGGAGCAGGTCTTCGCGCCCCACAAAGTTCAGCTGGCAAGGCTGCATAGTCTCGGCCGTAAGTTCGTAAGGCGCGCCCGTCACCACGGCGTGCAATCCCAGAACCTCACCGGCTTCCGCAATGCGCACAATTAGAGTCTTGCCTTCCCGCGAAGTGGTCGAAAGCTTGACCCGTCCCTGGCAAAGAATAAAAACTCCGCAAGGACTCTGTCCCTCGACCAGCACCGCAGCATGTTCCGGAAAAACCGCAGCATGTTTTATTTTGTTGAAATCCTCGATCGAGCCGGGCGAGAGGTCGCAGAAAAAACCGCCGGAACGCAGATGGCAAGTAAGACAGCTCTCCACACAATTCAAGCCGGACATCATGACGTTCCTCCATCGCCTCTCCGCCAGACGTATGCGCCGGTTAGTAAGCAACGGTTGACAGTCGTCCATATTTGAATCCCGTGGCCGGCCAAGCCGCCCCTTTTGCGGAAGGTGATAACGCGACGATTGCACGCCGACTGCCACGTGAAAGCGTTCCATTTCGGATCTGAAACTCAATGCTTGCACTGTTCGCTAGGAGCCCGACGGACCATACCCGACGGAGGGCTGGCAACGTCGCCGTCAATTGGGCAAATTGGGCGGCGTTCTCACTCCGAGCGTAACAATCGCGTTCGCAAAGTGTGCAATTCTGAACAGACGAACTGCGCCGAGGCGACTAAAGTTCGAGGCTGGTTAACGCGGCGTCCCCAGGAAACGGCGGACGGCCTTCCCCAGGGGCAGTCATAGGTCATGTCGACCGGTCGGCGACGCTCGACTCATGCCTGCCTCGCTTTCCAGAAAGAAGCTCGATAAAGATGGACCACCCTGGAATGGACTACCTCAGATTTCGCTACCTTCCCACAGTCGTGCTGCTGGCGGCGCTCGCCGGCTGCACTCAGCAGCCAACCACCCAGCAACTGGAGGAGAAGACCGCGCAAGCCACAGCCGAGGTGAAGCATGACGCCCAAGCCGTTGCCACAGGAATACGCGAAGGTTGGACCCGCGACCAACCCCTCGATCTGAACACCGCCACAAAAGAGCAGTTGTTGACCCTGCCGGGCGTGACCGCACCAGAAGCGGACCGCGTAATAGCCGGTCGTCCCTATAGCCAGCCCGACGAACTCGTGAAGCGGCACATCATGCCAAAGACCGAGTACGACAAAATTGCAGAAAAGGTCACCGCCCAGAAATAAGGCGCGAGTCGCGTCGCAACCACCACAAAATTGACTGCTGCTTTACCTCTCGCTGAAACCCTCACGATTCGTTTCAGGGCATCGCTTCGTATCAGGGTATCGGTTCGTATCAGGGTATCGGTTCGTATCAGGGTATCGCTTCAGCGATACCGTAAGCTTCCAGATCGGACGCCCCTTTTAGGGGCTGGACACTGGGCGAATGTGTTTCCAAATTGCCCCAATATACAGACCGCACGGTATGGATCAATTTAGACCGCAGGTCTAAAATTCTCCAGTAAATCCGTGACTCGTGTTACGGAGCACTATCTCTCCACGAAGGAACTTTATGGCGAAGCTGACCACAGCATCTCGTGATCGTATTTCCGCAACCAAATTCGCATTCCCCAAGCAACGCAAGGAGCCACTGGAAAATGCCTCCCACGTGCGCAACGCCATCGCCCGCTTCGATCAAGTAAAGGGCGTCACCGAAGCGGAGCGTCGCGCCGCCTGGAAGCGCATCCAGTCCGCGGCAAAACGCTACGGAGTCGACCAGAAGTCCGCTTAGACGACTTCAGCCGCCCAAGAAATCGACCCTCCGTCGTCTCCAAACTCCGACCGACGCGTCACCGTCCAGGTCCGGTCTTGGAGTTGAGGGCTCCGTCTGCCGGCCGCAGCCCCCGCCCATCGCGCAGAGACTATAATCAGATCTATCCTCCCATATTAATGATTATAAGCATGTTACTGCGAAGCTTGCGTTAGCGCTTGACAATCACCCACTCACATTCCTATAATTAGCACTCGTAGGGCTTAAGTGCTAACACCATCCGATTTTCGGGCAGTCTGCAATCGATTCAAACCCTAATCAACCACTCTTGAAAGGAGTATCAACCATGGCAACTAAATTCACCCCGCTGCATGACCGCATCCTGGTCCGTCGGGTAGAAGAGGCCGATACCACCCGCGGCGGCATCATTATCCCCGACTCCGCGAAAGATAAACCGATGGAGGGAGAAGTCATCTCCGCCGGCAAAGGCAAGATCAGCGAAGAAGGCAAGCTCCGCCCCATCGACGTAAAAGAAGGCGATCGCATTCTCTTCGGCAAGTATTCCGGCACCGAAATCAAGATTGATGGAGAAGACTTCATCATCATGCGCGAGGAAGAAGTACTGGGCACTCTCACCGGCGCCGCCACTCCGGCAAAGAAAGAAACCGCCGGATCCCGGAAGTAACGCCGGTTAGCCTGGGCGTCTGAGCCCGCTGGCGTTATCCTGAGCGCGATTTTTGCGCGAAGAATCTCTAATTTTTGTAAAATCCGCGGGCCGCGCCTGCACAAATACTTTATAGGAGCAAACACAATGGCAAAACAAATTGTTCACGGAGAAGAATCCAGACAGGCGATTCTCCGCGGCGTCAACATGCTGGCGGACGCTGTGAAGGTCACCCTCGGCCCCAAGGGCCGCAACGTGGTTATTGAAAAGAAATTCGGTTCGCCCACCATTACCAAGGACGGCGTCACCGTAGCCAAGGAAATCGAACTCCCCAACGGCATCGAGAACATGGGCGCCCAGATGGTCCGCGAAGTTGCTTCAGAAGACCACGACGTGGCCGGCGATGGCACCACCACCGCTACCGTTCTTGCCCAGGCAATTTATCGCGAGGGCGTAAAGACCGTTGCTGCCGGAGCCAATCCCATGGCGATGAAGCGCGGCATCGAGAAAGCCGTTCAGCTCATCACCGGTAAGTTCGACAAAGAAGGCAATCGCGAAAAGGGCGAGCTCGATAAGTTCTCCAAGCCCGTCACCGGCGAGATGATCGCGCAAGTCGGCACCATCTCCGCCAACAACGACGAGACCATCGGCAAGATCATTGCCGAAGCCATGAAGAAAGTCGGCAAAGACGGCGTCATCACCGTCGAAGAGTCGAAGACTCTGGAAACGCAGCTTGACGTTGTCGAAGGCATGCAGTTCGATCGCGGCTATCTCTCTCCGTACTTCGTTACTGACCCGGAGCGGATGGAATCGATCCAGGAGAACGCCTACATCCTGATCCACGAAAAGAAAATCAGCTCCATGAAAGACCTGCTCCCGTTGCTCGAGCAGATCGCCAAGGGCGGCAAGCCGCTCCTGATCATCGCTGAGGACGTGGAAGGCGAAGCGCTAGCGACTCTCGTAGTCAACAAACTGCGTGGCACGCTGCAAGTCTCGGCCGTCAAGGCTCCCGGCTTCGGCGACCGTCGCAAGGCCATGTTGCAGGACATCGCAACCCTGACCGGCGGCAAAGCCATCACCGAAGACCTCGGCATCAAGCTGGAGAACGTCCAGCTCGCCGATCTCGGACAGGCCAAGAAAATCACCATCGACAAGGACAACACCACCATCGTCGAAGGCAAAGGCAAGCCCGGTGATGTGCAAGGCCGCGTAAAGGAAATTCGCAGCCAGATCGACAAGACCACCAGCGACTACGACCGCGAGAAGTTGCAGGAGCGGTTGGCCAAGCTGGTCGGTGGCGTAGCGGTGATCAAAGTCGGAGCCGCGACCGAAACCGAAATGAAAGAGAAGAAAGCGCGCGTGGAAGATGCCATGCATGCAACCCGCGCGGCCGTAGAAGAAGGAATCGTCCCGGGCGGCGGCGTAGCGCTAGCGCGTTGCGTCAAAGCTCTCGACAGCCTGAAGTTGGAAGGTGACGAGCAGATCGGTGTCAACATCGTGAAGCGCGCCATCACCGAGCCCTTGCGCCAGATCGCCGAGAATGCCGGCGAAGAAGGTGCGATCGTGATCGGTAAGATCAACGACTCGAAAGATAACAACTTCGGCTACAACGCCCTGACCGGCGATTACGAAGACCTGGTCAAGGCGGGAGTGCTCGATCCGACGAAGGTAGTGCGCACCGCACTGACCAACGCCGGCTCGATCGCAGCCCTGATGCTCACGACCGAAGCCCTGGTAGCCGAAATCCCCGAGGAGAAGAAGAGCGCTCCGATGGGCGGCGGCCATGGTGGCGGCGGCGGCATGGACGGAATGTACTAAGAGCAGCCGTTAGCTCTTAGCATTTAGCTGTTAGCTTGAACCTAAGCCCCGCTCTAGCGAGCGGGGCTTTTGTTTTGCGCACAGTGTTCCACGTGGAACACTTTGCAGTCTATTATGTATGTACGTATATGTAGTATGATTGACGGCAAATGAAACGGAAGAAAAGGGTTAAGAGGCGCGGGAGGATCGCCGCCATTCGGGCTTCCGGAGGTGTGGAACAGGGGCGTTCCACGAACGGCGGGTGGCGGGAATGGCGGGAGCGGGCGCTGGAGCTTAAGCACTGGCGTGGGTTGCCGAAGAAGCGGGTCACGCTGAAACTGGACGCCGATGTGTTGGCTTGGTTCCGGAAGATGGGACGCGGATATCAGTGGGAGATTAACAAGGCGCTGCGAAGGGTGATCGAAAGGGAGGAGCGGGCTGGCGGCCGTTAATACTTCAGGTTTGTAACTTGCCTCTTCAAGTCTAGCCGGCAGAAAGTGTACTTACGTTTATATACATATATTCTCAAAATGACATTTGCCATGCACTATTAGGGCTGGTTCCAAGTGTTTGAAAACGCTCGGGGGTGGTTGTGGTTAAAGAGGCACAATTGAGTATTTATTACGCTGTACTTATTACACGCTTCATTATTATTTGGGCGAAAAAACTAGCTCTCCGTTAACGCTTCTTTCTTCGACGTTGGTTTCTTCCCTTTTTGTAGTGACGCTCGAAGAACCGAGTTCCGGCTTCGTAATCGTTGATGTTCTCGGATCAACCAAGAATGGGGAACGTCCCGTCTGTCCCCCGGATTGTCTGGCGGACAATACCTGCCTTCATGCGGCCTCCCGGCGGCGGCGGTGAGGAATGAAGGAATAGGGCGAGGTCCGTGGTGCCCACCTTTCGAAAACCGCGAAAGGTGGGGCAGCATCAGTCTTGATGGTGCCGACAGAAACCGAAGGTGGGCCAGCCCACGGAGAGCCCCACACCTGCGATCTCATCGCGCAAACTGCGGGGGTTTGTCCGTTCATGCCGCAATGGAAGTTGATTGTTATTCCATGTTTTATTTCAACTGCCGAATCCGCTATTGCAGGAATTGCCGCTCTGGTTCCTGTTGGGTCAGTGCCAGCGCCTTCTCATAAGACGCCCGAGCCCAGCTGTCCTGCCCATCCCCGGTACATATCTGCACGAGCGGAATTCACTATCCCCTAAGAGCGTTTTCTATTTAAGAGCGTTCCCTACAACCATTGGCGTCCACTGGCACACAATTTACTTGACCAATAGTGTCCAATGGAGTACAAGAGAATTGTGCAGACAGTTGTCGAGACGCCACTTACCTCGCGAGTGCCAACAGGCTCTTTAGCGAGGAGGAGCGTGCGGACGTCGTGGCACTGGTTGCGGCTGACCCAGAATGCGGAAATCTGATCCGTGGAACGGGCGGATTTCGAAAGGTCCGGGTCGCGCGCAAAGGAATGGGGAAAAGCGGTGGGGTCCGGGTTGTGTATATCTGGCGCAACGAGAGATTTCCGGTTTTTCTTGTCGCGGTTTTTCCAAAGAATGAGAAAGAGAACCTGTCCATGGCAGAGCGCAACGCGCTGAAGACACGATCCAATAGTATTTTCGACGGCATTTTATAGACTCACGGGAGATAGCATGAAAACGCAATTCGAGCAGATGATGGATGGCCTTAACGACGTCGAGGCTTTCCTCGCCGGGGAGCAAGAAGGATTTAAGGCGCATGTGCCCCAGGAGGTTGACGTGAAAGCGATCCGAACTCGACTTGGCATGACACAAGCCAGATTCTCCAACACGTTCGGGTTCAGCCTAGACGCTATCAAGCACTGGGAGGGAGGGAGGAGGAGCCCAGAAGCGCCGGCTCGCACGTTGCTCACTATCATCGACAAGAATCCCGCTGCCGTGCTTACCGCGCTGAATCCCGCGGCGTTCGCTGCCGCTGTTGGCTCGACTAAGCCCACTACTGTCCGCGTCGGGGTTGATAGAAAGCTTCGGACGTCTAGTGGCGTCAAACGGAAGACTCGTTCTGCCGAAGGTGGGAAGAAAATCGCGCGGTGAAAAGAACGGCGCTTGGCGCCTGGGAGGGTTCGTGGCACGTAGCGGGATTTTTTCAGGAATCAATCCGTACTGCGTTCTGGACTCGGTGCGCACCGTTGTAGCAGCGGTCGTTGCCCTGCTTCTCGCTCATCTCCTGAAGCTGCCAGAATCCTATTGGGCGCCGATCTCGACCATCGTGATCGTTCAATCCACAATCGCTCCACACGTCCTCGGATGGCAGCGTTTTGTCGGAACGGCTCTGGGAGCGGTGCTGGGAGCGACGCTGACGATGCTCTTCCCTCCGAACGCTCTGGTCTATGGCTTCGGGATTCTCGTGTGCGGGCTGGTGGCGTGGTCATTGCGCATCGGAGGCGCTTACCGCTTTGCGGCCATCACGCTAAGCATTGTTTTGCTGATTCCGCATACGAGTGGTCCGTGGATCGTCGCGTGGCATCGCTTTCTGGAAGTATCGCTCGGAATCGCAGTGGCGCTGGTGATGATCGTGGTGTGGCCGCACACGAAGAAGACGTGATAATCGTGCGCGTGCCCAGCCCACGATTTCACAGATGGTTTCCTATCCCTTCAAGCTCACGGGAACAGAACTGGATTTTTCCGACAAGAGCGGCTGATCGGCAATGCGTTTGAAGCGATAATCGCGGAAGTCGCTGGGATTGCCCTCGCGTCCATCGCACGCGGCAAGCAGGATGTTGGCCATCTCGCGCGCGGCCACGAAGTGCAGCGTTTCTTTGCGCCCGGCCGCGCCGCCCACCAGCTCCGCCAGAAAGCGGCGGAAGCTGTCGCCGATCACGGCGTCTTTCTGGGCCGGAACCATGCTGTGGCAATGCAGTTTGACGAACAGCCAATCAGAACGACCGACGACGCGAACGTTCGCTTGCTTCCAGAGAGCAAGCCGCTGCAACGTCGGAGGATTCGCAGTGGTGATACCACCGTTCTCCAGCACCGGCCGCACCGTGCGAAACGTGCGCTGAAAGTCGATAACCAGCGGACCCTGCACCATGACAGGAAAAGTCCTGGGAGCGCGTCCCGCGACGAGGTCACGCCCTTTGCGATGTGGAGCGCGCTGCCCGAACGGCAGAGTGCATTCGTAAACCGAATTAATCTTTGCGATCTGCGCCGGATTCCAGATGCCGCTCGGCAGCGTGAGATCGGCATAGCAACCAGTCTCGGCAAGAATCTGCATCTCCGAATCAACGCCGCAGAACGCTCCGCCGGTGGAGTTGGCGAGCGCGAAGTTTCCATGCACAAAGGCATAGCCGGGACGAGTCGAACCTTCCTCAACCGCGAGACAGCGATGGCGAAAGGCCAGCCAGTCGCGAAATTCGGTGAGCACCTGGCGAGTATGTTCGGCGTTGTCGGGATGCTCCATTCCGTGATGCAGGTGGATCTCAACTTCTCCCCATCCCGCGTGACAGTGCTCGGCAAGCATCTCGAGCAATCCCTGATCGTACTGCTCGGCGGGATAGAAGTAGGTGTGGACGAACGGCCGTCCGTCATGATCGCGCCAGCCGTCGATCACTTTGGGATATTCGCGAACCCACCATTCCAGGCGGCGCTCCTGCTCAGGCAGAGGGACGCGCTTGAAACCGTCTCCCGGAACGATGGCCGGTTCGAAATGATCGGCCAGGGCAAAGATCAGGTGCACAGGGCCTCGGGCAGGCGCTTGCAGCACGCGCCAGGTCGCCGATGGCAGGACCTTGCTGGCATAGGTGAATTTATTTGCGAAACCCATTTGAGGTCTAAAACGAAACGCCGCGGCGAAACAACATTCCCAGTTTCAAGTATATCTCGCTCGCCAAACTCAGCATCGCGTCGATCGTGGGGCGTTCTTCAACACTCACCGCCGCAATCGATGCGTGTTCCGAAACTGCTCAACTGACGGGCTTCTCCTACTATGGATAGTTGTCCCAAAATTAGATATGCGGTCTCCGCTCTGGCGGGTGTGACCTTGCTTGCACCCCCACTTCGGTGGGGTTTTCAGAGGCCTGCACCCGGGATAGACTTTGTGCTCAATAGTTGCAAAAGGTTTCCTGTATAAGGATCGCCGCTCCCTTACAGGGGCCTTGCGCTATCGGAAGTGGTTTTGTACAGTGGAAGTTGCGATTCCGCTTCCCGGGTTCCCCTTCGGCTTAATAACTGCTACTTCCTTAAGACACGGCATGGTGTGCAATCTTCTAGCGGGGTAACCAATGGTAACGATCTGTCTTTTTTCGGTGAGAGGAATGGAAAAACACTCAATTTCCCTCTACCGCCTTGTTGCGATCACGCTCCTCGTGGGTATGATGTCGGTTTCTGCCTGTTTTGGACAGGCCAAGTTTGCAACCGGCCGCTCGGATAACGGCCGGACCGGGGCCAATACCAATGAAACCCTGCTGACGCCGCAGAACGTGAACAAGAACGGATTCGGCTTTCTCTTTAATTATCCGATCGATTATCTGGCACTGGCGCAGCCACTGTACGTTCCCAACGTAAACATCAACGTCAACGGACAGGTGACGCAGCATAACGTCGTCTATGTGGCGACTATGGCCGATTCGGTTTATGCCTTTGACGCCGACAGCGGTGTCGGGTTGAATGGGAATCCGTATCTGTGGACGGTGAATTTCACCAATCCTGCCATCTATGGTCCCGGAATCACCACCGCAAGCGGCGCCGAACTGCCCTGCTCGGGCGGCAAGACCACCGGTTTTACGCAGGAGGGAATTGCCGGCACCCCGGTCATCGACACCACCGCGGGCATCATGTACCTCGTGGCTAAGACCGTAGAAAACGGCACGGTTCTCCACCGTCTGCATGCGCTCGACATCACCACCGGACAAGAATTGCTCGGCGGTCCCGTCGTGATTAACGCCTTCAGCGTGAGTAAGCAGGGGCAAAAAACGAACTTCACCAGCCTGCATGAGTTGAACCGCCCGGGACTGCTGCTTCTTAATGGAGCCGTGTATATGGCTTTTGGCTCCAACGCCTGCAATGACGGCAACGCGAGCGGCTGGGTCCTTTCTTACAGCGCGTCCAATCTATCGCCGATCTCGGTCTTCAACGATTCGCCCGATCACGGGTCTGCTTCCATCTGGCAAACCGGCAACGGCATCTCCGCCGACGAAAACAACAATATCTTCGTGGAGACTGCCGAGTCCTGCCCTTCCTGTTACAACATCCAGACAGGTGGCCAGACTTACAGCAACAGCGTGGTTGAACTGGACCCCAACAGTCTTACGGTTACCGACTATTTCACTCCGTTCGACGTGGTCTTCCTCAACTCCTGGGATGAAGACTTAAGTTCCACCGGAGTTCTCATCCTTCCCGATCAAGACGGCCTCACTCCTCACGAACTTGTGGCCGCCGGCAAGGAGGGCTTTGTTTTCGTTCTCGATCGCGATTCCCTCGGAGGTTACAACGGATCGTGCGGCAATCCTGGCCCTACCTGTGACAATGTCCTCCAGGAGTTCCCTCTGATTCCCGGCGAGCAAGAGGAGACGATCAAGTCGGTCTTGTTCAGTTCTCCCGCCTACTGGAATAACACCGTGTACTTCGCGCCCGATGCGTCTCCGCTGTTAGCTTATCCGTTGTCGAGCGGACCGGTTCCTCTTGGTGCTCCAGTCCAGACTCTCCAGAAACATCCCGGGGCTCACTCTCCGTCCATTTCGGCTAACGGCAATGCTGACGGCATTCTGTGGGTCATCAGCGGCGGGAATCTCTACGCCTTCGATGCGGTCACCATGCTGCAGCTTTACAGTTCCATTCAAGTCAAGTCTCGCGACGATTTGCCCCCGGTCGCCCACTTCGCTACTCAGACCGTGGTCAACGGCAAGGTCTATATCGCCACGCAAACGACTCTCCAGGCCTACGGACTCTTCCAGAATCTGACGCTGGCCGGCGGCGGCAATCAGAGCGGTCCGGTGCTCAGTACGCTCCCTGTCCCCCTACAGGTCCAAGTCATTGACCCGTACAACGCAGTCGGAATTGCAGGAGTGAGCGTGACCTTTAGCGACGGCGGCAAGGGAGGCAGCTTCAATCCTCCCAACCAGGTCTCCGATTCCAACGGGAACGTTTCGACCAACTACACATTTGGCAAGACGGCGGGCATCTACACCATCACGGCGAGTTCTACGAAGGCTGCAAACCTGACCTTTACGGAAACGGCGACCGCGGGACCCGCGTCGAGAATCATCGCCTCCAAGGGGAACCAGCAGACAGGGCAAGCGGGATCAATCCTGCCCACGCAATTGAGGGTCACGATTCAGGACGCCTATAACAATGGCGTCCCAGGCGTAACCGCAACCTTCGTGGACCAGAGTGGGGCCGGTACCCTCAATCCCAGCGCTGCCGTGACGAACGCCAGCGGATATGCGATGGTCAGTTACCAACTCCCGAACATCGCCGGAAAGTACAAAGTTGTGGCCAGCGCGCTGGCATTGAAAACGACGACATTCACGGAACATGCGACCGGCGATCCTCCGGCGAACCTGGCTGTGCTTTCGGGAAACAACCAGTCCGCGGTGGTGAATACGGCGTTGTCGCAGCCCCTGGTGGTGCAGGTCACCGATCAAGGGGGGACCCCCGTGGCCGGTGTTTCGGTCACATTCTCAGCGTCATCCGGAACCTTTACCGGTGCCCCCGCCACGAGTGACGCGAACGGAATGGCCACGGTCAACTACACCACGGGGAACTCTACCGGCACGGTTACCATTACGGCTGCTGTGAACGGCGTGACCACCCCGATCACGGTGAACGTAACCGGCGCGCCGGCTACGGTGACCGTCAGCGGCGGAAACAATCAGATCGGGACAGCGGGCACGACGCTGGCCCAGACATTGAGCGTCGTTGTTCAAGATCAATACGGCAATCCCGTCTCCGGCGTCGCCGTCAGTTTCAGTGACGGTGGCGTTGGAGGATCGTTTTCCTACGCCAATCCAGTGACCACCGATAATACGGGGACAGCCTTCCAGTACTACACGCTCCCTCCGACTCCCGGCACCTTCAACATCGTCGCCTACGCCGCCGGAGTAACCAACCCGGCCAGTTTTACAGAGACCGGTCAGTAGACAGTTTCCGCCAGTAATCTGAACCAGCATTCGCCTGGTTGACAACCTGTGTGTCCCACGAGAGCATGAAAATCACTGGCCATTCCCAAATATTGGCACGTGATAAATTCAGGAGTTGAATTACGCCGCCTGAGTTTCAGGGCTTCGACGACCTCCATGACGATAGACCTTCTCGGATACGGAATTGGTGTAGTAGTCGTCTGGTTGGCGGCGATGCGGCTTCGTTCTGTCACCGCCCGACAGTGGCTTTACCTGGTTGCCAGTTGGCTCTTCTACTTCAGTTGGGGATCGTGGTTGATCGTCGTGCTGATTTTCAGCTCGCTGATGAACTACGCTTTGGGTGAGTGGCTTAAGAAACGCATCACGGCGGGGCGGCTGTGGACTGGACTCCTACTCAATCTTGCGCTCCTCAGCGTTTTTAAATATCTACCTTCGATCGGCGCCGCAGCGCCATCCGGCTCTCCCTTAGCGCTGCTCCAGCGCATGATTTTCCCCATCGGCATTTCCTTCTGGACATTCCAGGCGATGAGTTACCTGTTGGAGCTCTATCGCGAAGAAGAGTTGAATCCGACGCTGCTGGAGTTTTGTCTGTACATGGCGTTTTGGCCGACGGTGCTGCAGGGCCCGATCTGCCGGATGTCGAGCATGTTGCCACAATTAAGGCAAGACTGGGCGGTCAGCGACGACGATCTGAAGACCGGAGTGCGCCGGGTTTCGATTGGCATCTTTCTGATTGTGCTCTCAGAGGTCATGAGCGGTGGCCTGTATGCGGGAGCGGGTGTTGATGCGGTTTTCAACAAAGCGTTTCTTGGCAATGGTGCGGCACGATTGAGCGGAATCGATGTCTGGTGCCTGATCATCGCGTACGGATTCCAGTTGTACTTCAGCTTCTGCGGGTTCACTCACGTCATGATTGGAGCGGCCCGGCTGTTCGGCATTCAGCTACAGGAAAACTTCGACCGTCCCTATCTGTCGACGACGATATCCGTCTTCTGGACGCGGTGGCATATGTCGCTGTCATTCTGGATTCGTGACTTTCTTTTTCTGCCGCTCGCAACCTTTCGCCGCGGAGTGTGGTGGCGCAATTTGTCTCTGGTAATCGCCATGTTTGTTTTCGGATTGTGGCACGGCGGGACGGTCCTGTACATGATGTGGGGTATCTACCAGGGCATCTTGCTGGTGCTGCACCGGCAGTGGCAGGAATTCCGCAAGCGCATGGGATTCGAGTGGTCGGGAGCGCTGGCGACGGGAATCTCGTGGTTGCTGACATTTTCGGCCGTCTGCATCGGCTATATTTTCTTTCGTGCAGAAAACATGCGGCAGGCGTTCGCCATGCTCATGGCAATCGCTTCAATACCCACTTACCGTCACCTTACGCTGGATCATAGCTTCTATGTGATGACGTTGCTGGCGGCTGTCGGGTACTTCTCGGTCATCGGTGCCGGCGCACTACTTGATCGTTTGGGAGAAGCGGCGCGAGGGTGGACCCAAACCGCAACCAGCCGGGTGCAAACCGCGCTCGGAAATTTGCTGGGAACTCTAACCAACGAGCGCTGGGTGTGGATTACGCCGCTGGTAATCGTGATGGCGCTCTACCTCAGCGTAGTCTTTCATCCCGGACCGGCGGAAACCGGCCCTGTCATGTACGCGCTTTTCTAGATGCGCCGCACATCTCCCATACAACGCCAGCCCGCAGCGACAAATTACTTTAGTGGTTACCGGAGAGAGTTAAGGGGCGAGACGCTATGCTAGCATTCAGTCAGGATTGGAGTGCAAAGTGAGGTTCAGCCGTCCGTGCCGTTAACAGAAAGTGAGCGTACAGTGGACACTCGCCAAACGCCCACGAAGCAGTACAAATCCCTTCTCAAATATTTCGCCATCCGTTTTTGCGTAGCCGTGACCCTCGGCGTCCTTCTTTTGGTCGCAGTCGAATATTATTCCTATCGGCGCTACCTTCCCGCCGGTCAAGACGTGATGGAACCGGCCGTCAAGCTCGACTTGGCCGAGGGCGGAACCCCCGCGGAGCGCGAGTACTGGAAGGAATTCGAGCAGGCCAACAAAGTCACCTATCACCAGTACGTGCTCTGGCGCCGGGCTCCTTATCAGGGCGAAGCGATTTCCATCGATCAGGATGGCGTCCGCCGCACCCTGCACACGCAATGTAACGACAATAACAATGACAAAGACAAGACCTTCACCATCTGGATGTTCGGCGATTCCGTGATGTGGGGATCGGGTTCGCCCGACGAAGAAACCATTCCGTCATTCGTGGCGCGAGACTATGAAAAGGCGGGCAAGCCCGTCTGCATCGTGAACTATGCCGAAAAGGGATGGGCCAACACCCAGGAAATGATCGGGCTGATCGAGCAACTGAAGCACGCCGTCCGCAAGCCGGATATTGTGCTTTTTTACGATGGCGGCACCGAGGCATTTGCCGCATACCAGAGCGGCCGGGCGGACGTGCACAGCAACTACAACTCATTCAAGACTTTTCTGGACAGCTGGGGCGCCTCGCAGAAACCAGGCACTGGCTACCTCCGCCAGACCAATACCTATCGTTTTCTGGAGAAGATTGCGATCAAGAGCGCCCTTCCACAACCAGAAGGATGAGGCGCCTAAGGCGGCGCGGGACACAGAGACGCTCTCTGCCGCCGTCGTCGAGAATTACGTCCAGAATATGGACATCGTAAATTTGCTGGCGAAGCAGTATGGCTTCCGCGCAATTTTCGCGTGGTATCCGAATATGGCGGTCGGGCACAAGGAACTCACGCCCTACGAGCAACAAGTGTTGGACATGGAATATAAGAAGTTCCCCGACCTGGGGTCGATGTATGAGGCCGTCTACAAACGTGGTCGCGAAGTGAAAAGCCCGGAATTTTATTACCTCGGCGATCTTCTCGATGACCAGAAAAGTTCGCTCTACGTCGGCATCTCGCACTTGAAGCCAGAGGGCAACGAGATTGTCGCCGGACGGCTGTTCGATATTCTGGAGCACCATATCCCAGGACCACAAGGCCAACTGATGGCTCCGCCGCAACCATCGAGAAGTTTGATCAGCGGCTTTTTCCGTTCCCTGCTGGCGAATCCCGGCAGCCCGGCGCTCGAACTCGGCGAACAGTCGCTGAGCTACGAGCAACTCTGGAATTATGCCGGGAGGATCACGGCTTGCCTCAACAACACTCTCGATCCCTCCGAGAAGGTAGTTGCAGTGCTGGCCAATCGAAGTGTTGGCGCATACGGCGGGATTCTGGGCATCCTGGGCAGCGGACGCGGCTACGTTCCGCTCAACGCCAAGTTCCCGCTGGAGAGAACGCTGGTGATGCTGCGAGCGTCGGGGTGCAAGACCTTGGTAGTTGGGCAGGAGTGCGCGGCCACGCTGGAGTCGTTGCTTCCCCGTCTGGACCAATATTTAGATAAACCACTGACGCTGATCCTCCCCGATCCCGGCTGGGAGCCTGAGCATCAACTCTCGTCACCGCACCGCGTCATCTCCGCAGCGAGCAACTGGTGAAGATAGCGGACCCGCGCGACCCCGTCGTCGCTGGAAGCGATACCGCTTATCTGCTGTTTACTTCCGGCAGCACGGGCGTGCCCAAAGGAGTGGCCGTCAGCCAATCGAATGCGGTCGCGTACATGGAGTATGCGGCGAAGCGCTTTGGCATTCATGGCGGAGATCGTTGTTCGCAGAACTTCGACCTGACGTTTGATCTCAGCGTGCACGATCTTATTTACCTGCTGGGATGCGGGGGCAACGCTTTGCCCTTATGAGGAGCAGACTCTAACTCCGGCGACTCTGGTGGACGAAAAGCAATTGACGTGCTGGTTCTCGGTGCCCTCGGTGGCCATGTTCGCCTCGAAGTTGGGGATACTCGAGCCGGGAGCGTTTCCCACTTTGCGATGGAGCCTGTTTTGCGGCGAAGCGCTTTCTGCGAGCCTGGCGGAGGCGTGGCAGCAGGCGGCGAATAATTCCATCCTGGAGAATTTATACGGGCCAACCGAGGCGACCATCGCCATCACCTACTACCGCTGGAATTCCGCAACCTCGCCGGCAGAGTGCGTGCGCGGATTGGTGCCCATCGGCTGGCCATTTGACGGGCAACAAGTGTGCGCCGTGGATGAGGACCTCGCTCCGGTGCCCGTTGGCGAGAGCGGAGAGCTCTGCCTCGGCGGATCGCAAGTCACTCGCGGATATCTGAACGATCCTGAAAAAACGGCGAAGAGTTTCGTTCGGCTGAAGCACACTGGCGACAAGGTGTGGTATCGCACCGGAGATCTCGTCCGGCAAGATGAACGAGGATGTCTGTTCTACCTCGGCCGCCGCGATTTTCAGGTCAAGATCAACGGCTATCGCGTGGAGTTGCAGGAGATTGACTTGGTTTTGCGGGAAGCCGCGCGCACCGAACTGGCGGTTGCGATTCCGTGGCCGCTGTCAGACGGTTCCGCCTCCGGCATTGTGGGCGTGCTCTCGGGATCAGACCCCGCGCACGACCAGCAAATCATTGCTGCCTGTGAAAGCCAGGCTTGCCGCGCTACATGGTGCCCAACCGCATTTACCACTTCCCGCAGATTCCGCTGAATGTGAACGGCAAAATTGATCGCGGGAAGATTACCGAGATGCTCGGCAACTGGGGAAAATGACGGAAGTAGAGGTTAGAGGTCCGATTGCAGAAGTAAAAACCTTCGATGCAGGCGACGGCGTGAAAGCTAGGGGTTTTACCTCTGCAATCTGACCTCTAACCTCTGCAATCAGCTTTTCACCGGCTTGCCAAACTTCTCCGCCATGGCAAACATGAGTCGCACCGTGTCCATGTCTTTCGCTTGCACTTTGCTGGCGGGAACCTTGCGGCCGGCGATTCTTTGCAGCTCCAGGAAAATGTCGATCAGCGCGAAAGAATCGACCAGACCTGAAGAGACCAGCGGCGTGTCCTCGGTGATAGCACTCTTACCCTTGATCACCTTTTCCGCGATATAGCCGGTCAACTCCCTCATCATCTCGCTCGTGCCGGCGACCTGCTCAACTCCCATGACTGATTCTTCCCCGGGTTCCGTTGGCTTTCACTCCATCATCCCACATTCATCGTTGCAAATCCGAATGCGGCCTTCTGCTTACTTCTTCCGCGCTCCCTGCATCGGATGCGCGGCGAAGAACAGCCAGCGCACGGTGTCGTACTGCTGCTGGAACGAGTGCGCAACATCCGGTTCCCAAATGAATTGGACTTCGACATTGTTCGCGCAGCCCGTGGCGATGTTACCCGTCAGTCCCGGCATGCCCGGAGTGGGCGCATCATTCGCATTGTTGGGCGCATTGTTCGAGCACAGAGTCTGCGTGGTTTGAAACGTAGTGCAGGAGTTGGTTTTCGGTCCCGTCCAGTAGTTGAAAGTGTCATCGACCGTATCCAGTGTGAAAGTGACGCCGGAGTACTTGGTCGTGCCGTAGTTGCACGGGGGCAATTCTGTATCGAGCGTGCCGTGCCATTCCTGAACGGAAATGGGGGGGAACGGATCTGGAGTAATCGGCACGGACAGCGGCGGAGTCACAATCCCCTGCTCGGCGACGAGTTGGCCCGAGGCGGGAGAAATAGCTGCCACCACATCGGAGAGATCGACGCCGACACGCTCCGCCATTTCCGCACCCGAGGAGAAGCCGGCGACGTAAACCATATTGGGATTCACGTTGTATTGCGGCACCAGAATACCGATCAGCGCTCCCAGGAAGCCGGAATCGTCAGGGCAATCCGTGCGCGCCACATCCCTGCGCATAGGGAAACGCTGCGTCCAGGGAATACGCGTTCCAGTTCCACTGGCTCGTGCTTCGCGTCATAAGTGGAAGCGGGTTTAACCAGGATAAAACCGTACGTATCGGCGACCGACTGCCAGCCCCAATTCAGCGAAATGACGGCCTCCGCGTCCGACGTCGAGCGTGGTCCTGGTTCCGTGGAGCATCAAAACCATGGGCGGATTCGCGGGCAGATTCGCGGGCAGATAAACCTCGTAATAACGTGTGAGTCCATCCCAGGTCATCGTCGAATCGATGAAGGTTCCGACCCCCACCACTTGGCTCAGTGTGCCTGAGGTGCTGGTGGTGAATGAAGTGCTGCCGTTATAGACCGCTGTAATCGGGTTGGTACCTACAGGCAACTTTGTGGTCGTGTAGTCGGCTGCACCGCCGGAAAGCGTTCCGTTCCCCAGCTTCTTGCCCCCGTTGTAAAACGACACCGTGCCGGTGACCGTTCCGCTGAATACCGGCGCCACGCTTGCCGTAAAGGTCACTGTTTGCCCGGAATTTGAAGGATTCTCTGAAGACGCCAAAGTGGTTGTCGTCGCTTCCTTGTCGACGACCTGGCTCACCGGCCTCGATGTGCTGCTCGCGAACATCGAGTCACCGCGATACACCGCCTTGATCGCGTCCGTGCCACCCGCCAGCGTCGAGGTCATAAAAGTAGCCGAGCCGCCGCTCAACGCGCCGGTTCCCAGCACGTTCTTTCCCTGCATGAAGGTAATGATCTCTCCATCGGGCGGGCGCCTTGGCTGGAAGTGACCGTTGCGGTAAACGTCACCGCCTGCCCATATGTCGACGGATTCAGCGAAGACGAGATCGTCGTTGTGGTTGCCGTCCCGGTGCCCGCGTTCAGGCTGGAAGCTGCGCCAGCAATAGGATGGTCAGGATACTGGCAAATTTCATGCCGATTCCGGCCTCAGTCTATGACACGGTTTCGTTTCGTGTTTCCCCAGAAACAGGCTAAATCTGTGAATGCTCTAGGGATACCCGTCCCACTTACGGCTTCACACGATGTCAGTCAGGGGATACCGACTGCTTTAGCGAAGAATACCATGCCCGGCGAGCTTGTCAATACCACCGAATCGCCATGAATTATTGCCTGTAAGACGCTGTATAGGTCGTTTAACATGGCGTAACGCAGCTTGACGATAGCCCAGGCGGAATCCTTTGGCGCGTGCGTTCTCAGGAGCGTTCTATCCCGAGGCAGCTCAAGCAGCCCGACAGTGCGACTCGGTGCCTCCGAGCGGGCCAGAATATATCAGCCCGAAACTGGGCCCAACCGCAAGACCCTGCCTAGTCCGCCGGACACCGATTGAGACAGACCGACTGAGATAGGACGACTGAGACAGGACGTGCCTAATCTGGCTGGTAGATTTCTGCGGGAGGGGAAAGCACGACGCTCGGAGACTCCGCCGGAGCGGCCTTGCAGGGACGACTCCTTAACGCGCAGCGCACGGTGGGTCATAACCGCCCAGAGCAAGCCTAGTCCGTACACGACCCCCGCGATGAAGAGCTGCAGCCCCAACTGGCGATAATTATGCGGAATGAACCAGCGCCGCATCAGCAAAAGCACGGCCGCCAGAGGCACGCAAAGCAGAAACGGCAACGTGTATGATTCGCGAACGTACGTCCGCAGGCGAACATCGAGCTTCTTGCACAGGTGCTGCGGCATGAAAAACAGAGTCGTGCAGGTCAGCGGAATCGCAGTTCCGAGGCAGTCTCCGATGATCCCATAAGGCCGGACAAGCAGGATGCTGAGAATCAGGTTGGAAACACCTTCGACAAGAGTTACGACCGCCCAGGTCCCGTGTTTTGACATGCCGAACAGAATTCGCCCGGATGCTCCCTGCGCAAACCACAGGCTGCTGCAAAGAATCATAATGACCAGCACGGGATAGCTGGTGGCGACGTATTTTTTTCCCACCCACACCTCGATCACCGACCTGCCGAGAATAACCAGGGTGACGCAGATGGGAAAAATGGTGAATCCGCAAACCCGATTACCCACGAGAAAAATCTTGCGCAGACGGGTCATGTCGCCGCGGGCATCCGATTGGCTCGACATGGGAACGAAAATCTGCGATAGCGCCGTCACCACCTGGCCGGCATAATCCACGATGCGTCCGCCAATGCTGAAGTAAGTGACTGCCGCCGCCGATAAAAACGTGCCAATCACGATTTCGTCGGTCTTGAACTTTAGCCGGCCCGCCACCATGATCATGAACGTGACGCCACTGTAGTTCGCGATCTGGCGAAAGGTTGCCCGATCAACATACTTGCGTCCAAAAGGGACAGGACACAGATGGAGCGCGATGAAGCCGCGGGTGATGGACGCGATCAGAGGCAAACTGACGGTGATCAGGACGACGGTGAGCAATCCGTATCCATGGTTGAGCGCGAGTACGATCAGCGCCGCTCGGAGCAACGTTGAAGCCACATTGGTCCAATTGAGAATGTAAAACTTCTGCAAGCCCTCGAGGAACCCACCGAAGATGCCCGCCGGAAAACCGAGCGCCACCGCAGCGCCTACCATCAGCAGCAGCCAGCGCGCCGTCGCCATGAATTCGGTTGGAACGCGGAATATGCTGTCGACTTGAGAAGCCACCACCAGCGTCACCAGCATGCTCGCCACGCCAATGCAGCTATAGGTGAAAAGACTGGTGTTGACCAGCTTGGCTAACTCTTCGCGATCGCCGGTGGCGGTAAATTTCGAGACGTAGCGAACGATTGAAGACCGGATGCCAAGATCGAACAGACCGTAGTATCCGGTGACGGAGAAAATGAGGACCCAGAGGCCGTTGGCCGTGTCTCCAAGGCGATGCAATATAAACGGAGTAAGAAGGATGCCGACAACAACGTTGATTCCCAGAGAGAACCAACTAGAGCTGACGTTCTTGATGATCTGCCGTTTTTCGATTTTACGCATGCAAAGGGACAGTTTTTCTTGCTATTGATTTTGCAACAAATTCTGGCAAGTTCAAGTCGAAGTGCAGATCACAGCGGCTGGCCAGTCTTCACCCACGCCGGCATAGCCGTGCTGTCCAGATGCGGGCTCTGCAACTCGTAGCCAAGAAAATTCAACAGTGGAGCCCAGGCCGCTTCAATTTCATCCGCCGACTGCCGGGGCAGAGTTTCCTTCCATCCGCCGGACTTGGCGGCACGGACAAACGGAATCTCTTTGCGCGTATTCTTGGTTCCAGTCCACTGATCGGCCTGCTGTTTTTCCAGCTTGCGCATTCGATCCGCCGAACTTCGTTCTACCGCCGCCTGAAGACGTTCCCGGTCGGCCTTGATGCCCAGGAACTCGGCAATTTTCCCGGTTTCGCCGACGGCATCGGCGAGCAGATCTTCGTAGCGAACCAACAGAAAATTTGGATTGCCATGGCGCGCCGCGATCCAGCTGGCCGCGTGTTCCCACCAGGAGCCGTAGGACGAAGTCTCACCCGCGATGAAGCGCTTCACGAATTGTTCCAGTGAAACATCGGGCTCGATGTAGTGTTTCTTCAAGTCGAAGTGGTATTCAGAAACGGCAACGTCGCGCGGATCGCGGACGAGATAGATGACTTTTCGAAAACGTACATCAAAGGTCTCGTGGCTCTTCAGGATGCGCGGCCGCGGCAGCTTCCGCAGGAATCGCTTCGACAGAACTCCCGGAGCAGGAAGCAGCCGGTTGATGTTGGCAAAACCCACCGTTTCGTTCGGATAGATCAGATTCGCCAGCAGGAAACGCACCCAGGTGTTGCCCGATTTCGGATAGGAGACGAGGAAAGTATCGTCCGGAAAAACCGCATAGTGCTTCCCGGCCTGATCAAGGCCCAGAACGTATTTGACGGCGTATTTGAGCTGCCCAAGCATTGTTCGAGGTCTTAGGTCTTAGGTGTCAGGTCTTAGGTGTCAGATCTGGTGTTAGGTCCCGAGAAAATTCGACCGCAAGTTTTCCCTGAAACCTGGCACCTGGAACCTGAGCCGTCGCTTCTTCCGCTTGCGAGCTCACTTCATAACCCAGATGCCGCATCAGTGGCCCCCAGGCGGCTTCAATTTTTGCGCCAAGGGAGCGGATAACTCCGCGCGCCATCCGCCCGAACCGGCGGAGCGGACAAATGAAAGATCTTTGCGTGATCCTTTGGTTAATCCACTCTTGTCGGTTTGCGTCTGTTCCAGTTTGCGCATCCGGTCGGCCGAGCTTCGCTCCACCGCCTGTGTGATTTGTTGCGGATTGACCGGGAGGTTCAGAAAGGCAACGATCTTCGCCAGTTCGCGCGGCGTATCGGCTACCAGATCCTCATAGCGCAGCAACAGAAAGCGGGGATTGCCCTCGCTCGTATAAAGCCACGTACCGATGTTTTGCCCCCACGAACCGTGCGGACAGGTCTCTCCGGCAAGAAAGCGCGCAACGAATTTCTCGAGCGGCGAATCGTCTTCGAGTTTCCGGAGCTTGCGATGATAGTGGTATTGCGAAAGAACAACGTCGCGCGGATCGCGAACCACGTAGATGACGCGCGGATAGCGTGGATCGTAGCAGTCATGGCTCTTGATGATGCGCGGCCTGGGCAGGCGGTCGAAATCCCGCTTAGCGCTGTCGGTCGGGTCGGGGATCAGGCGATGAATGTTGGCGAAAGTAGCGGGCTGCTCAGGAAAAATCAGGTTGGCGAGAAGAAAGCGAATCCAGGTGTTGCCGGATTTGGGATAGGAAACCAAGAAAACGTCATCTGGAAGAATGACCAGATTGCGGCCGGGCCGATGCAGCCCAAGTCCATGCTTCACGACGGCAATCAACTGCTTCATCATTTTCCAGCACCGATCTCCAAATCACCGATTGCAGAATACCAATTACAACTTTTGCATCTCCAGCATGGTCCATCCCCGCATGAACCAGGCCAGACGCCGCCAGTTCATAGCCCATTTCCCGCATCAGCCCGCCCCACGCCGATTCAATTTCCGCGACGCTCGCCTCCGACAACTCCGCCTTCCATCCCCCCGCCTTGGCGGAGCGGACAAAGGGCTTGTCTTGCCGAGTCTCCTTGGTCGAAGACCACAGGTGCCCCTGCTTTTTTTCCAGCTCGCGCATCCGATTGGCGGAACTCTGCTCGATGGCAAATGCCAACCGCTCCGGAGTGGCCGCAATTCCGAGAAACTTTGCAATCCTCCGCATCTCCTCCATCGCCTGCGACTGCAGCGCTTCGTATTTCACCTGCAGCAATCGAGGATCGTCACGGCGAGTGTAAAACCAGGTGGCCGTGTGCTCTCCCCAAGTGCCGTAGGGGTGGTTCAATTCGCCGCGGACAAAGCGCGAAACAAACTGCGGCAGCGGATAATCGTCGGCGATGGCCCGCCGTTTCTTATCGAAGTAATATTCCGAGAGCACCACGTCGCGCGGATCGCGAACGATGTAAATCACTTTCGGATAACGGGGATCGAAGTACTGATGGCTCTTGAGCAGGCGGGGCCGCGGCGCGCGCTCCAGGTCCCTCTTCGACATGACCTCGGAATCGGGCAGCAGATCGTTGATATTCGAAAAATCGGGATTCTTCTCCGGATAAACCAGGTTGGCGATCAGAAACCGTGTCCAGGTGTTGCCGGACTTGGGATAGGAGACAAGAAAAACGTCGTCCGGAAAAACGCGCAGATTGCGGCCCGGCCGGTGCAAGCCGAAAAGATGTTTTCCCCCAGCGATCAGACGCTTCATCATTGCGATGCCCAACCCCGAACCCAGCCGGTCAAGTCGTTCAAGCCGACGCTCCGTTGCGAATCCGGCTCCAGAAAGACATGAGCCTGGTCGTAACGCCGGGCGCGATGCCCAGTCCCAACACCGCCAGACTCAAACTGGAACTGTGCAAATAGCCGTTCGCTTCTGAGATCAGCTGGCGCGCCTTGTCAAACTGGCGCTCCTCAAGCTTGCACTTGCCTTCTTCCAGCAGATACCGGGCTCTAACCTCGGCGGCGCGCTTCTCGACCATCGCGCGATCAGCGTCGTTCAAGGGGCAGAGTCCGCTTGAACTTCTCCAGAATACTCCAGTAGCCTTCCGCCATTCTGGCTCTCGACTGGCCAAGCGAACCGGGGCGGCCGTTATACATCCGCGCCTGCACGGTGCGGTTATATCCGATTTTCGAGCCGCTGAAGGCAGTGCGGACCCACAGATCGTAATCGTCGCAGCGCGCGAGTTTTTCATCGAACAATCCCACTTCCAGTAAAGTCCGCTTGCGCGCCACCACTGTAGAAATCGGAATCTGGCAGCGTTCCACGATCAAAGCCTCGAAAGTCGCCGGCCCGTTGGATGGACACCTCTCCATAAACTCGCGCTCGCGCACCGAGTCGCCAACCATCATGGCGTTCGAATAAACCAGGTCCAGCGAAGGATCGGAGTCCAGCAATCGCATCTGCGAAGCCAGATGAATCGGCAACCAGGTTTCGTCACTGTCGAGGAAAGCGACGAACTCGCCGCGAGCCTGTCGAATGGCGTTGTTCCGGGCTCCGGCGGCGCGTTTGTTTTCCTGCTTGATGTAAACAATCCGGCCCATATACGGCTGCAACGCTTTTTCCAGTTCAGGAGTATCCGGGGAGCCGTCGTTGACGACCATCGCTTCGAAATCGGAATAGGTCTGGGCGAAAACCGAGTCCAGACATCCCGCAATAAGATCGGCGGTCTTGTAGGTGGGAATGATGACGCTGACTTTGGGCGACGAATTGGTCTGGGCTGGTGGCATTTTATGATCGCGTAAGAATCTTGTCGTTCGTCGTTCGTCGTTGGTCGTTGGTCGTTAGGAACTGTGAAAAACGAGTTCTTTCTCCCCGGCAACCATGTGATTGACCGCCTCCACGCCCATCATCACCGAATGGTCCATATTTCCGACTTCATACCGCCAGGCGCCAAAACGCCCGCGGGAATAAATTCCCTTTTCCAGCAATGCCGGCTGCAGCACGTCGAGCGCCCGGTCGCGGCCCAGCGTCGGAATCGGATACGAGTAGCCGACAATTCGATGATAACGGGAAACCACGCGTTGCCGGTCCGACTCTTCGAGCATTTTGGCCTCGATCAGCCCGGTCGTTACCTGATCGAGCACTTTCTCCGGATCGGGCGTCTCTCCTACCCGGAATGACATTTCGCACATCAGCGAACTGTAGTGCTCGATATCGCCATTCGGAACGTTGAACGGCGAGTAGTGCGAGAAATATGTCGCGCGATAGCAGGGCATGTCCGCATCGGTGAAGTAGATCCAGCACCTTCCGGTTTCGATCTTCTTCTTTAAACCGAGGCCGACCACCAGCAGATTGTTGTGCTCGAGACCTTTGGCAGCGTCCCGGAGCCGGTTGTCGACCGGCTTGATCATGTGCGCCAGCAGATCCAGGGGCGCGGTCGAGATGAGCACATCGTAAGTGTCGCCTGTGCCATCCGCGAAAGAAATCGCGGCGGCGCTGCCACATCCACTTCCGCCAGCTGTTTTCCGGACTGTATTTTCTCGGGAAAGTGGGCGGCCATGCGGCGGTAGATCTCGCCGGTTCCACCGTGCAGCGGGAACTTGAATTTGCTGTTCGGACCCCATGCTCACATCGTCGCGCTCGTACAGAACGTTTTCCAGAAGCCGCTTGAAATCCACCACCGCGACGCGCTCGGCGATCCAGGCTTTTGACATCTGTTCGAGCGGAGTGGTCCAGACCTTGGAGTTGTAAGGGAACATGAAGGCTTCCGCGATGCCCTCGCCAAAAGTGCCGAGGATCCAGTCGCGAAAGTTCGCCGCTTCGCGGCCGCCTCCGTTGGCCGCGGCTTTGGCCGCTCCCAGCAAGCAGCTGACCTGAATCTCTTTCGGCAGGTACCGCAGATTGCTCTGAAACGGATAAGGAACCCACGAATCTCGCCCTTCACAATCCAGCTCTCGCGAATCCGCTCGTGAACTTCTTTGCCGAGGACCTTGTCGATCAGCTTGTCGAAGTAAGGATAGTGCGAAAAGATGACGTGCCCGCCCTCATCCCACACAAATCCATGCTTATCAACGTGAGAAGTGGCGTGCCCGCCGACGTCGTCCGATTTCTCGTAAAGGACCCAGTTGTCGTAGCCCAGTTCGTGGAGACGGTAGGCCGCACCCAGTCCCGTCGGTCCCGCTCCGATGATGACAATTTTCTTGCTCGCCATAGATTTAAGTGTGGGATTGGCTAGTCGTCCGAACTGGCGAACCGGGCTGGGTTCACCGCAATTGAAAGATCTAGCGTTGACTCCATGGGGACCAGCATCTCCGAAGAAATCGCTGGCGGAGTGACTGAATTGTAGCATGCGGTTTTTGCCCGTTTTCGGTGCCGGAAGTAACCTGAGATCACCAAATCGATGACCTTTTTCCCTTCAAATCAAGTGGAGATCGGCCCACATAAGGGATAATTCTCACTACCACTGCGAAAAAAAATCTCGACCGCCCTTCATAAACAAATTTGCCGGCTATGAAGCATGTATTCTCACCAAAACCCACAATCGGCGAAACCAGTTACCTGCGATTGGGTTGTCCAGAAGGCGGACGCTGCGACAATAACGAGGAGCGGCTAAAATCAGGTACTTAGCGTTGGCGGTACGCGAAGGGGAGGCCAGCGGGCAAACTGCCCGGTTTTCTTCCCCAGGAAGGGACGGGATGTCGCAAGCTTTTTCACTTCTTTCCCGCCCAATCGCTCCGGCCAGACTGTCCTCCGCATCACATTCTGTTTTCAATGCTTTACAATCAGAGCTGGGGCGCTATACGGAAGCGGAATTGCTTATTCATCATGTTACCGTGATTTTGCAAGCTTGCTATACAGCTTAAAGTGAGTCTGCCTGTAGGACCGCCCCCTCGCCGCCCCCAGCGGGTCCCAAGGTACTTGATAAAGGCCAAGAAGGGACTGTTGGATGAAGCCTGGCGAGATTGGCATAAAGCACAAATTTGCAGTCAACATTGCAGTCAACTCTGAAGCTAACTCTGAACTGAACGCAGAACCGAATACCGGGAGGATTAAGGAATTGACCACTTCGACCAGCCATCTCATTGCCCCACATGGGGGAGAACTTGTTCAGCTGCAAGTGCCGGCCGAGCGCGCCGCGGAGTTGAAAGCGCACTCGAAAGATTGGCCTTCATGGGACCTGACCGCACGCCAGCTTTGTGACCTTGAACTGCTGATGAGCGGCGGCTTTTCGCCCCTGCGCGGGTTCATGAACCGCGCCGATTATGACGGCGTCTGCAAAGACATGCGTCTGGCGAGCGGAACGCTCTGGCCCATGCCGATCACGCTCGACGTCACCGAAGACTTCGCCAAGAAACTGACCGCCGGCAGCAGCAAGATCGCACTGCGCGATCCCGAAGGCGTCATGCTCGCCGTGCTCCACGTGGAAGATGTCTGGCAGCCCGACCGCAAAGCCGAAGCCCAGTCTGTTTTCGGTACTACGAGCGCCGCGCATCCGGGCGCCGACTACGCCATCAACAAATCCAACCCATGGTATGTGGGCGGAAAAGTTGAAGGCGTACAGGAACCCTCGCACTACGACTTCCGCGCGCTGCGCCTGACTCCTGCGGAACTGCGCGCCTCATTCGGACGCCTGGGCTGGACCAAGATCGTTGCCTTCCAGACTCGCAATCCCATGCATCGCGCTCACGTCGAACTGACCGTGCGTGCCGCTAAACAAGTCGAGGCGAATCTGCTGATCCATCCTTCGGTCGGAATGACCAAGCCGGGCGATGTGGATTATTTCGTCCGCACCCGCTGCTACCAGTTGCTGCTGCCAAAGTATCCGCACGGCACCGTCGAACTCGCCATGCTCCCGCTCGCCATGCGCATGGGCGGACCACGCGAAGCGATTTGGCACGGCCTGATTCGCAAGAATCATGGCTGTACCCACTTCATCGTCGGCCGCGATCACGCCGGTCCCGGAAAAGATACTGACGGCAAGAATTTTTACGGCCCCTACGATGCCCAGGAACTATTCAAGAAACATGAGAAGGAAATGGGCGTAACCATGGTCCCCTTCCAGATGATGATGTATCTGGAAGATGAAGACCGCTACGTTCCCGCCGATGAAGTTCCGAAGGGCGCCAAGGTGCTCGATATTTCCGGCACCGAATTGCGCCAACGCCTCAACGGAGGCCGCGACATTCCGGCATGGTTCACCTACCCGGAAGTCGTGAAGGAACTGCGCCGCAGCTATCCGCCACGCGAGAAGCAGGGCGTCACCATTTTCTTCACCGGGCTCTCGGGCTCGGGCAAGTCAACCATCGCCAACGCGCTGATCACCAAGTTTCTGGAGATGGGCGGACGTCCCGTGACTCTGCTCGACGGCGATCTGGTGCGCAAGCACCTGTCGAGCGAGCTCGGATTTTCCAAGGAGCATCGCGACATCAACATCCGGCGCATCGGCTATGTTGCGTCTGAAATCACCAAGAACGGCGGCATCGCGGTGTGCGCGCCTATCGCTCCTTATGAGGCGACGCGCAAGGCGGTACGCGGAATGATTGAACCCTTCGGCGGATTTATTCTGGTGCACGCGGCCACGTCCATCGAAGTCTGTGAACAGCGCGACCGTAAAGGCCTGTATGCCAAGGCTCGCGCCGGCATCGTCAAGGAATTCACCGGCATTTCGGATCCGTACGAAGCCCCCACCGATGCCGAAGTAGTGATTGACACCGCCAAGTTGAGCCCCGAGGAAGCGGCGCAGACCATTATTCTGCACCTCGAGCGCGAGGGCTTCGTCGGTGCCAACGGCAACGGCTAGTGATGTCAATAAGGTCGATTAGTACAATGGACTTTATGAGATAATCCCGCTGAAACTGGCTCTCAGTGCCGGTTCTCAGTTCTTTGGCTTGCTTTTGCTTTACAAAGATTTACAAGGAGCCGAGAACCGGAAACTGAGAACTCATCGAAAGACGGCATGGAATTCTTGCTGCTAAAAGTTCTGATCGGCTTCATCGTAGGAACGCTGATCGGGTTGACGGGTCTGGGCGGCGGCGTGCTGCTGCTGCCCATGCTCATCTTCGGCCTGCACATACCGGCCATTATCGCCGTCGGCAGCGACGCGCTGTTCAACTTCTTTACCAAAATTCCCGCCAGCATCATGCACTTGTGGAAGGGCACGGTGCGCGGAAAAGTTGTTTTGGCGATGGCGCTCGGCAGCATGCCTGGCTCTTATCTCGGCGTAACTTTTCTGGTGCACCTGCGCCAGATCTATGGCACCGGCGTCAACGATTTCATCAAGTCCGCTGTCGGACTGCTGCTGGTCCTGATTCCCACACTGCTTCTGTTCCAGGGACGGATTGAAGATCATCTCGCCGGGAAAACGCCCACCATGAAGTCGTTTGCCGGCATGAGTCTTATCGGACTGGTCGGCGGCTTCCTGGTCGGCATCACTTCGGTCGGGTCAGGCAGCATCATTATGATGTTGCTTCTTCTGTTCTATTCATTTCCTCCGAAGATCATGGTCGGCACTGACATCGCCCACGCCGTGCTTTTGACCGGCGTCACCAGCCTGTTGCATTGGCGGGCGGGCAATGTCGATTTGAGCCTTGTCGGTTCGTTACTGATCGGCTCCATCCCCGGCGGCATACTCGGCTCGCATCTGAGCACGCGTGTTCCAGTTCTCTGGCTGCGGAGAATCCTGTGTACCGTTTTGCTGATGACCGGAGCAAGAATGCTGTG
Source organism: uncultured Acidobacteriaceae bacterium (assembly GCA_963826845.1). Taxonomy (GTDB): domain Bacteria; phylum Acidobacteriota; class Terriglobia; order Terriglobales; family Acidobacteriaceae; genus Acidiflorens. Next base: position 123,032 of record CAWGYS010000008.1, on the reverse strand, counting down.
GGCGTGAAAAAGCAGGTGCCAGGTGTCAGGTCTTAGGTCTTAGGTTTCGGACGACACCTGCTGACTGAGTGGAAAGAAAAGCGCGGCACCAAATCCTAAGACCTAACACCTAACACCTGAGACCTGATCTATGACTTCATCATCCAAAGAAACTCTGGAACGCATTCACGCCGCCCTCGAAGCGGCCCGCGCAGTTCTCAACCGTTTCACTCCCGGCGCCATTGCCACCGAATATAAAGTCGGACATGATCCGGTTACCGAGGCCGACCGCGCCGTGGACGAAGTTCTCCGCAAGACCCTGCTCCGCCCCGGCGAAGGCTGGCTGTCGGAAGAAACGGTTGACGACTTTACTCGTCTCGACAAACAGCGCGTCTGGGTCGTCGATCCGCTCGACGGCACCCGCGAGTTCGTGCAAGGCATTCCGGAATTCTGCGTCTCCATCGCCATGGTCGAGAACCACGTTCCCGTCGCCGGCGGAATCTGCAATCCTGTCACGGACGAATTGATCCTGGGATCGCGCGACACCGGCGTAACCTACAATGGAACGCCGGCACAGCCCAGCCAGCGCCGCGAGTTGCAAGGTTCGCTGGTGCTGGCCAGCCGCAGCGAGATGAAGCGCGGCGAGTGGAAACAATTCGAATCGTCCGATTTTACGACCCGTCCCATGGGATCGGTCGCCTACAAGCTTGGCCTGGTAGCAGCGGGCCGCGCCGACATTACCTTCACGCTCGTTCCTAAGAATGAATGGGACGTGGCCGCCGGAGCCGCTCTCGTACTGAGCGCGGGCGGTTTTGTACGTACCCTGGACAACACCGACCTCAAGTGCAACCAGAAGAATCCCCTGCTTACGGGCCTGATCGCAGGCGGCCCTTACCTGGAAACTGAACTCATGGCTCGTTTAAGCGGGCACCTTCAATCCGTGGGACGGTAGCCAGGACCGTCATTTAGAATCGCGGCGGAGGGGATTTTGGAACCCGGAACATCGCAGTCCCGAATTGTCAATCAAAGCACCGACCGAAGTCGTGCCCCGGTGATCGTATTGGGCAGCGCGCGCTCTGGCACCACTCTTTTCTACAACATGCTGCTCTCCTCCGGCGGATTTGCCGTATATCTCGCCGAATCCAACGTCTTCAATATGCTGGCGCCGCGTTTCGGCAGCCTTGAGCGCCGATCGAACCGCGAGCGCTTGATGCAGGTCTGGCTCGCCAGCAAACTCTTCCGTGCTTCGGGCCTTGATGCGGCGGAGATTAAACGCGAAATCCTGGAACGATGCCGCAATGCCGGAGATTTCCTCCGCATCGTGATGGAATCAATTACCCGACAGCAAGGCATGCAACGCTGGGCCGAGAACAGCGTCGAAGGCAACGTGCATCTGCCCGAAATCAAGCGCCTCATTCCGAATGCGCTGATCATCCACATGATCCGCGACGGACGCGACGTTGCCATGTCGCTGCACAATTCCCGATACGTGGAAACATTTCCCTGGCGAGAACACATCAGCCTCGCTGGCGGAGGCGTTTATTGGGAATGGGTCGTCGAACGCGCGTGCCAGTATGGGCGGCAACTCGGCAACGATTATCTTGAGGTCCACTTCGAAGACGTGATCAACTCTCCCCGGGAAACGCTGCGCACCGTCGGCGCGTTCCTGGACCATGAGTTGGATTACGACCGCATACTCCAGATCGGCTACGGTTCCGTGAGCAAGCCCAACACTCTGTTCGGTTCCGAACTGCGAGGAACATTCAGTCCAATCGGACGATGGAAGAAGGGATTCTCAACCTCTGAATTGTCGCGTTTTGAAAGCATGATCGGCTCCACGCTCATGGAACACGGCTACCCGCTTGCCAGCAACACGCAGCCGCCGCCGATGAATCTGGAGATGAAAGCCACGCGCCAGACCTACCGCACGTTCTTTGAGAGCAAGCTGCGCCTGAAACTTAACCCGCTGGTCTGCCGGCTTCGTCCTCTGACCGCGGCGCGCATCGATCGCATCACGCAGGCGGAAGATCATCCACCGGACGTGAGGACCGCGGTTGCGCCGCAATCCCAGGGGAGTTCCCGGTGAGAGTGCTGTGGGTCAAGGGCGGCAAACTTCTCCCGGTGGATACGGGCGGGAAAATCCGCTCCTACAATCTGCTTCGCTTCCTGGCAAACAACCACGAAGTCACGCTGCTCTCGTACTACGGTGGCCGTCGCGATCCGGATTACGAAGCGGCGCTGGCCAGGGAAAACTTCGGTTCCGAAATTATCCACACGGCCGCTCCCGACTCCAACGCGCTCGATCGTAGCTTGGACTACCTCTACCGCCTGCCGATGCGCGCGCCATATGCAGTCTCCAAGTTCACTCATCCCAAGGTCCGTGCCAAACTAGCCGACTGGCTTTCCAGCGGACGCTACGATGTGGCCGTTAGCGACTTTCTTTCCGCCTCGTGGAACTTTCCGGAGCGCCTGCCGCTTCCATGCGTGCTCTTTCAGCACAATGTTGAAAGCTCGCTTTGGCAGCGCCTGGCCGCCGTCGAGTCGAATCCGATTAAGAAACTGTCGTTCACCATCGAATCGGCGAAAATGTCTCGCTACGAGCGCGCGACTCTCGGTAAATTCAATCACGTCATCGCTGTCTCCGAACACGATCGCCAGCAGATGCTGAAAATGAATCCGGCCTGCGAAATCACGGTCGTACCGACAGGCGTGGACACGCAGAAATTCAACGTCGCGCCCGCATCTTCGACCAATCCCCCGCGCGTGGTGTTCACCGGGTCCATGGATTGGGAGCCGAACATCGATGCGGTGGAATATTTTTGCTCCCAGATCTGGCCGAGGATTCGCGCCGAGTTTCCCGATGCAATTTTCCAGATTGTCGGGCGAAATCCATTCGCGAAGGTCCAACGCCTGGCTTCCGAGTCCGTGGAAGTCACCGGCACCGTGCCGTCAGTCGCGGAGTATCTGGAGAAAGCGTCGGTGGTCATCGTTCCCTTGAGAATCGGAGGCGGAACCCGGCTCAAGATTTTCGAAGCCATGGCCATGGGCAAGGCTCTGGTCTCGACCACGATTGGAGCCGAGGGACTTGAGGTAGAGAACGGCCGCGATCTTCTTCTCGCCGACGCCGCCTCTGCGTTTGCCGATGCCGTGATCCTGCTTCTCCGCGATGCCTCTATCCGCCGCAAGTTCGAACAGGCAGCGGTGCGCTTGGCGGCGCAGTACGACTGGTCTCACGTCGTGAAACAATTTGCCCAAGTCCTCAGCAAGCTGACGTCACAAAACTCGGCGGGAGCTCGCGCGAGTGGCGCCGATCCAGTCAGGCTATGAGCGCCAGACTATGAGAGTCGTGTTATGAGAATTCTGGTCCTGGACGGAAACCAAAACCAGGCGGTCGCCGCGGTTCGCTCCCTCGCGGCTGCGGGGCACACGGTGCTGGTGGGTGATTCGACCTCTTGGAACAAAGCAGGGTGGTCGCGCTTCGCCAGCGAGTCATTTGGGTATCCGTCGCCGCAGCGGCAAGCCGAAGAGTTTGTAAACCGAATCGCAGAACTCGCCGCCAGCCAGCCGGGCACCCTGATCATGCCGATGACGGAGGCAACCACGCTGTCGCTTTCGCTCCACCGCGATCGCATCTTCAGCGCCGGTGGACGCATGGTGTTGCCGTCCCACGAGCAAGTGTTGCGCGCATTCGACAAACAGCAAACAACGGAATTGGCTAGGTCGCTGGGCATCGCCGTGCCGCGGACCATCACGATCGAAAACAGCGATGAAGCTGAACAATCCGCGCGCACTATGGTATATCCCGTAGTGCTCAAGCCTCGCGCTTCCGAAGAACTGGGCCAGCAAGGGAACGTGCGCACCGGCGGTCGGCCGCGCTACGCCAGTACGCCCGCCGAGTTTCAATCTGCATACGCTGACATCAGTCAGCGGTCTTCGGCCGTTCTCGTCCAGCAATACGTGGAAGGTGAAGGCGCCGGCTACTTCGCTCTGATGCATAATGGCGAACTCCGCGCAGAGTTTGCCCATCGACGAATTCGCGATGTTTATCCGACAGGATCGGGCAGCGCGGTGCGTGTGAGTGTGGAACCCGACCCGCAGATTCGCCGTGCCGGTCTCGCGATCCTCGAAGCTCTCGGCTGGCACGGAGTGGCCATGGTGGAATTCCGGTCGCAGCCGGGCAAGCCGCCGGTGTTCATGGAGGTAAACGGACGATTCTGGCATTCTTTGCCGCTGGCCTGCTATGCAGGCGTTGACTTCCCTGCCCTGCTCGCCCAGATGGCGGAGCACGGCGATGTTCCGCCCGTACACGGTTATCGCAGCGGAGTGCGGTGCCGCTGGTTTCTCGGCGACCTGCGCCATTTGATCGAAGTCTGGAAAGGACCGCCGCCGGGCTATTCCGGACCTTATCCCGGACGACTCGAGACCCTGGCCTCGGTTCTCACGCCGGTTCCAGGGACCGTCCACGATCTGTTTCTATGGAACGACCCGCTGCCTGAAGTCGGCGACTGGCTGGACTTTGGGCGCCGCATTCTGCGCGGGAAGCAATAATGATAATAATTAAGGACATATGCTGAAAGGCGCGATGCACGTTCACAGTACGTACTCGGACGGGGAATTTACCCTCGCCGAACTGCGCCGCGTTTTCCTCGATCAGGGATGCTCCTTCGTCTGTATCACCGATCACTCCGAATATTTTGATCCCGACAAACTTCGCCAGTACCAAGAGGAGCTGCACTCGCTGTCCGACGAAAAGCTTTTCTTCGTAGCCGGATTGGAATTTCGCTGCGAGCAAGAGATGCACATCCTCGGCTACGGCGCGACCCGTCTGATCGACAGCCGGAATCCGGAAACAGTTATTCAACAGATCGATTCACAAGGTGCAGTTTCCGTGATCGCGCATCCCAAGAACGACCACTTTGAGTGGATCGAGAAATTTGAAACCCTTCCGCGCGGAATTGAAACCTGGAACTCAAAGTACGATGGACGCTACGCGCCGCGGCCGGGAACTTTCGCTCTGCTCCAAAGACTGCGCCAGCGCAATCCCGAAATGCGCGCGTTCTACGGACAAGACCTGCACTGGAAAAGACAGTTCCGCGGATTGTTCGTCCAACTCGACGCCTCCCCAACTGACGCTCAAGGCATCCTGACCGCACTGGCCGCTGGCTCGTACACCGGAGTTAAGGGAGAACTGTCGCTGCCTTCTTCCGGTGTTCTCGACCAGGAGTTACTAACTCGTTTTGCAAACGCGAACGCTTCCTCCAATCGCATGTGGAAATTCTTGAAGCAGGGTAAGCAGGCGCTGGATCGCGTTGGTATCCGTGTCCCGGCATCGGTGAAAGCCCGTCTGCGTAGGATCTTTTGACGGCAACGACATGGCAACAGAGATGATGGCATCAAAGAGCTGCGTTTTTCTCATGTACCACGAGCTCGAGTTACCGGAACGCCCAATGTGCCAGTCTGTCCCCGGCTACGTGCGTTATATTTTGCCGCTTGAAACTTTCCGGCGCCAGATGGCATGGCTCAAAGAGCAAGGCTGGCACGGTCTGAACGTCACCGAAGCGCTGAGCTATCCATCCGCGCCGAGTGTCTGCATCACTTTCGACGATGGCTGCGAGACCGACCTGATCGCCGCCGCGCCGGTACTCCGCGAATGCGGCTTCAACGCAACCTTCTACCTCACCTCTGGATTCCTCGGCGCCCCCGGCTATCTCAACGCCGGCCAGGTGCGCGATCTTGACGCGCAAGGATTCGAGATCGGCTGCCACTCCATGACTCACCCTTATCTTTCCGATCTCACGGAGCCGGAACTGAAACGTGAGATCGTGGACGCGAAACTCCAGATCGAACAGATCGTCGGACATGCCATCGAACACTTTTCCTGTCCTGGAGGGCGCTATGACCAGCGCGCGCTCCAGATGGCGCGCAAAGCGGGATTCGCCACCGTCGCCAACAGCCAGTACTACGCGAACTCGCCAGCCACCAGCCCCTATGAACTCGGTCGCGTGGGATTGTTGCGCGACGTAACGCTCGATCAGTTCATCGCTAACTGCCACGGCCGCGGCTTGTGGAAGAAACGCCTGCCCTATCAGATTCGCCGCGGCGCGCAGCGCGTGCTCGGCAATCAGGCTTACGATCGCCTCCGCGCGGTGCTGCTGGGTAAGGGTTAGCGTAACCGTCACCTGGTTACCTAAGTCTTTCCGGGTGAGTTTTCGCGCAATAGGCCCTGCTCTTCCAAACCGCATCTCTACTTTGCAATCGCCTGAACCGCCTGCCCCGTGCCTGTTTTCATTTACATCGCGCCGGAAACACCGGCGGACACTGGCGCGCGCGAATCCGTACATGCCGCGCCCCTGTGTACTAACGCGTTCCGGATGAACTTCTGATATCTGGGAGCCGTTACCCCATCCCGATAGATTCAGCCTGAGGACAATCGACTAGTCCCCCAAATTTGTAGAGTCGAGGGCTCAATGTTTGAAACTGCAGCGCCATTTGAAACCGAAGACGCACTCTTAGCACGTCATTCCGGATACTCCCCGGCGCTTGCACAGCGCCTAAGTGTAGTGATACTCCTGCTGGCGCTCGCCCTGCTGACCACCTCTTGCGGCTTGGTGGCGAATGCCTCCGGCACCCAGAGTGGCCCCCAGGACGACCTGAAGCTGTCGGGAAATCTTACCGCGGGCACCGTCTTTCAGCCTTACAACTCTGTGCTCACCGTCAGCGGCGGAACCTCCCCCTACTATTTCTCCGTGAAAACGGGCGTTCTGCCGCCGGGCATCAGGTTGAACCCGGCCACCGGGACATTGTCGGGCACGCCTTCAACGGCGGGTAAATTCTCGTTTGAAGTGATTGCGACCGATTCCCCGAGTCCTGATCAAGGTAGCCAGGCATTCGCCATAACTGTTGTCGGTGGAAGTGGTGGCGGCATCACTGTAGGATGTGTCTCCGACCAGCACGACTCTGCTTTCGAATCAGACGCAGCAGTTCACCGCCACGGTAAGTGGAACTTCGAATACCGGCGTGACCTGGTCGGCGACAGCCGGCTCGGTAAATGCCAATGGTCTCTATACCGCCCCTCCCGTCAACTCGCAAAGTAACGTGGTGGTCACAGCGACAAGTGATGCCGACACTTCGAAGTCAGCCAGCGCCGCCGTCACCGTTGACCCAGTGGGTACTCTGCAAATCACCAGCGGGAGTCTTCCCCCAGGTCAGCAAGGAAACCCGTATAGCGAAGCATTCACGGCAACCGGCGGAACCACGCCCTACAGTTGGACTGTCTCCGCAGGCACCGTCCCTCCAGGGGTTGTGATGAGTGGGAGCGGGTATTTTGCCGGCACCCCTACAGCCGTTGGGCAATTCAACTTTACGGTCAAGGTGACTGATGCCAAGAGCAACACTGCCACCGGCAATTTCGGCGTCAGCGTCGCTGCCAGCAGCGGTTACGATGGACCGGCGCAACTGCCGATCGCCACGGTTGATAGTTCGATGGCCGATACGCCCGCGCCAGGACCCGTCATCAATGTCAACTCCGGCGGCAATCTACAATCAGCATTGAACAGCGCCCAGTGCGGCAACACGATCCAACTGCAGGCCGGGGCAACCTTCACGGGATCCTTCACCTTCCCGGCCCTGAATTGCGACAGCAACCACTGGATCATTGTTCGCACCAGCGCTCCCGACAGCAGTTTACCCGCCGAGGGCCAGCGCCTCACACCCTGCTATGCAGGCGTCGCTTCCTTGCCGGGACGTCCGCAGTACCCCTGCAGCAATCCGCAGAATGTGCTGGCCAAGCTTGTGGTTTCAGGCGTCAACGGTGCCGTAGTTTTCCAATCCGGAGCGAATCACTACCGTCTGCTCGGACTGGAGTTGACGCGCCCGACCGGGAGCCAAGGGAGATCCCGCCCTGATAAACATGGCGGTTGGAGGCACCGCGAATCACATCGTGCTCGATCGCAGTTGGCTGCATGGGACGACGGCGGACGAGACCCGCGATGGTTTCGACATGTCCGGCACGAGTTACGTGGCGGTCGTGGACTCCTACTTCAGCGACTTTCACTGCACCGCTCGCACCGGTTCGTGTACGGACGCGCACGCGGTCAGCGGTGGTACGGGCGATTACCAGGATGGTCCTTATAAGATCGACGACAACTTCCTGGAAGCCTCGGGTGAAGCCATCATGTTCGGCGGCGCCGCGGCGACCACGACTCCAACCGACATCACCATCCATTTCAATCACTTCTTCAAGCCCTGGCAGTGGATGCCTGGGAACACGCCATTCCAGGGTGGAAGCGGCGGCAATCCTTTCATTGTCAAGAACCACATGGAACTCAAGAATGCCGTCCGTGTTCTGGCAGAAGACAACCTGATGGAGGACGTCTGGGGAGGTTTCAGCCAGGCGGGCTATGCCATACTCGTGAGTCCCAAGAACCAGCACACGAAAAGCAAAGGGAACGTCTGTCCGATCTGCGAGGTCACTGACGTGACCATCCGATACACGCACATCTTCCATGCCGGAGGCGGTATCGTGCTCGCGACTTCGCTTTCAGGCAATGGAGAGGGCGGAGCCCCAGCCAAGCTTGGAACCCGCTGGAGCATTCACGACGTGGTCATGGATGACATCAGCCAGAAGTACGCGGGCGAGGGCCATTTGTTCCTGGTGGTGAACGGCTGGCCGGCGAACCCCGTGAATACGGTCACAGTCAATCACGTCACCGGATTCCCGGATGACCAGGGCGGCATCATGGTCGTGGGAAACCTGATCACGAATCCAGAGATGTACGGATTCGTCTTCACCAACAATCTTGTCACCACGGGCAGGTATCCGGTATGGAACTCAGGCCGCGGCGACGCCAGTTGTGCCATCTCGGGCGTCCCAGTCACGAGCATCACCAAGTGCTTCAGCACGTACACATTCAGCAATAACGCTCTGGTCGCGTCCCCGACCCACTATCCGCCGTCGTCCTGGCCAAAGATCAACCAGTTCATGCCGGATGTGAATAACGTCGGATTCGTTCAATATGATAACGGCAACGGCGGAAACTACCAGCTCCAGCCCGGCAGCCCTTACAAGAACATGGGCACGGACGGCAAAGATCTCGGGGCCGACGTTGCCGGACTCGACGCAGCGCTTACTGGAGTCGAGTAGGTTCCAAAACTGTTCTCGATGCTGGTTTACGATGGAGGTCCGCAGCTTGCTGCGGCCCTTTTTCTTCTGCGACCCGTCTAATCAACCGGTGGACGATTCCCCAGTTGATCAAGCTCTATCCGCGACGGAATCGCGCGCCCGTGGCGCAGCGCCTGATAGAGCCAGGCAAATAACGCCGAGTTGATCATGCAAAAGTAGTAGGGCAGCCGAAGCACTTTCGGCCGGAGATTGACCAGGGCGCCCAGTACCGCGAGCACGTAGAAGAGCGCTTGCCCAAGCAGCAACCAGTTGTAAGGAAATTGCCCGCGCAGAACGAAATTCGCCGCTAGCGCCGTCAGCATGAACAGCGGCACGATCAGCCGTCCCGTCTTGTGTGAGAGCAGGCAGAAGAGGACAAACGGCCGTGGCGGCCAGATCAGGCTCTTGAACTCCCGCATCTGCTCGATGTTGCCGGCCGTGATCCGCACCCGGCGCGAGAATCCTTCCATTTCGTGGGCTTCTTCATAGGCCACGGCAGCAGGTACGTACGCCACCCGGTAGCCGCGCTCCAGAATGCGCATGGGAATTGTGAAGTCGTCGTTAATCGTGTTCACGGTGGGAAATGGATACAGCGTCCGGCGGATGGCATACAAAGATCCGTGCGCGCCCGGTGAACGCACCGAGCCGGGCCTCTTGTACCTTCAGGAAAGTTTCGTACTTCCAGTAGAGATCTTCTTGTGCTCCCAGCTGCGCCTGATCTTTTTTCAGCAGCCGGTAAACCCCGCTGGCCGCGCCGACGTGAGGATCGCTGAAGCTCTGTACTAAAGTCCGGACGGAATCGGCAGCCAGCATGCTCGAGGCGTCGGAAAAAGCTACGATGTCCCCGCGCAATTCGCGAACCGCATCATTGAGAACCGCCATCTTGCCGCGATTTTTCTCGTAATTGAGAAGACGTACTCGTCCGCCGGTCTCGCTTCCGGCGCTGGTGCCTTCAGAAAAAGTCCTGACGATCTCCGCCGTCGCGTCCTTCGACCCGTCCGACGCGATGACGACTTCCAGTTTGTCGGCCGGATAGTCGAGCGCAAGACTATTGCGGATTTTGTCGCCGATGACTGCGGCTTCGTCATACGCCGCCACGAGCAGGGAGACCGAGGGCTCAACCGGCTGCGGTCGCGGCGCAGTGCGCAGGATCGCTTGCAGCCCCCACAGCAGGATGGGGTAACCGACGTAAACGTAAACCGCGAATCCGGCTGAGATCCAGAACAGGAGCTTGGCCATTTTCTTAGATTGCGGTGGACTTGACGCAGTGCAGTTGCCCCAGGATTTCGCGCGACTCTACGCGGAAACCCGCGCGCTGCAAGAGGTCTTCCACCTGCGGCAGCGTAAAGAAATATACCGGGCAGCCGTCCGCCTTCAGCCGCACTTTGCGAATTCCAGCGCGCAGCGTTCCGGCACGCGGCCAGGCAGAAAGAAAGGTGGTCTTGGTAAGGCTGCGGATGACCTTCAAGGTCGGCAACGGGTCGACGACATAATCCCAGAATCCAATGGCGATCACGAGATCAAACTTCTCGTCCGTCTTCCAGTTCAGCGCATCACTGAGCACGAACTTGCAGCGCTCCGTGACACCTTCTTTTTCCGCAAGCTGAGCACTCAGTTTCAGCATATCCGGCGCAAAATCGACGCCGGTAACCTGCGCGCCGCGCTTGGCGAGGCTGGCAACAAAGCGCCCTGATCCACAGCCGATGTCGCAGATCTTCATTCCGCGCAAGTCGGCTGGGCCCGCCTCCTTCATCACCCATTCATAGCGCTGGTAGATGTCGCGCCGCAGCCAGCGGTCGAGACCGCGGCCAATCGGACCCTTGTTGCCGGTGTAGATCGCGTCGAAATCGTTCGCGATATCGTTCCAATATTTCGCGATCTGTTGGGCTTCGTCAGTTTTTGTTGTTGTCGTTCCAGGCATAGAAGTCAAAGTCCTTGGCCGTATCGGCGAGTCCACTTTCTTGAAAGCTGGTGTAATTTCCTTCTTGCAGTACGCTCTCTAAGCGATCAAATGTGCTGCGAGAGATTGGTGTAGTGGCGAAGACGCGATTTCAGACTCACGGGCAAGCGCGGCTGTTCACCATCGATCTCCCACGGATGAATGTAGATCACGATGGGCAAACCCTCTTTTTGCACGCTGTTTCAATCCGAGCCGAGTGTACAGTCGCGGCAGGAGGCGAAGATAGCCGCCCCCTCCGACTGGCATATTGTTTCCAGCCAGGCGAAACGTGGTAAGAGGAAATTCCGTCATCGGACCGGAAGGCGTCTGAAAACGAAACGGCCCGCGCGGCGCACCCGGCATTCCGTAACGGTCATGATGGATGGGATAAATACTGGAGTCGTAGGTGAATCCCAGCTCGGTCAGGATATCAAGCGCCCACACTGATCGATCGATCACCGAATAAGTTGGTGCGCGATACCCGCTTACCGCTCGGCCTGAGATCTGCTCAATGACGCTCTTGGCACGCCGCGTGTCTTCGCGAAATTCCGCGGGCTCCAGTTTGTAGATCAAGCGATGCCAGTAGGAATGACAGGCCAACTCATGCCCACCCGCTGCGATCTCCCGTACCAGTGAAGGAAAGCGCTCGGCGACCCACCCCAGCACAAAAAACGTGCCGTGCACATTGAGACCAGCCAGCATTTCCAGAAGGCGGCGGGTGTTCGGCTCCACCCGGCTCGTATAGCCGTCCCAGCGGGCGCGATCCACCACACCGGAAAAGACTTCGGCGTGGAAATAGTCTTCCACGTCCACCGACACCACATTTTTGGGCTTTTTCTCCGACATTCCCCGAGACATTCCCTGATAGACCGACCCTGAAGGATACCCATTCAGTATATCGCCCAGCCCGCGGCGGCCCGGAAACGTTTTTCCAGCACCCAGTTACCTTTGTTTATCGAGTCCAGAGCGAGTTCTGCCCTGCGTGCTACCATTTAGCTATCGCATCTTAGCTATCACATCTGGCGGAACCGCCTTCCGCAAAACGCACGGGGCGTGCGCTTAGGAGAAGCTGATAATCGTGTCCTTATTTTCTGTTCGTCCCGGCTTACACTCATTCGTTTTTCACTCCCTCCTCGGCGTGGCGGTCGTCCTTGCCCTTGCAAACCCCGCCGCCGCAAGCGCGCCTCCGACAGGAGAAAACGCCTATTGCGGCAAGGGCAACGTGGCGAATTTCGGAGACAAAGACGGTCCGGCACAACTTCCGACGTCGTGCTACTACACCGGGCTGGATGGCACCCCCTCGCCCGGAAAGCAGATTCGCGTAAGCGCTAATTCCGATCTGCTGGAAGCGGTAGACTCGGCCAAGTGTGGTGACACGCTGCTGCTCGCCGCCGGCGCCACATTCGAAATCAAAGACTTGCCCGCCAAGAAATGCGACGACCAGCACTACATCACCATTCGCACGGATACTCCTGACTCAAAACTACCTCCCGAAGGAACCCGCATTTCGCCGGCCTGGGCCGGAATCGCAAGCCTGCCCGGCCGTCCCGCGTACGCGCAACCGCCCGGTGGAGCGGCCAAGCTCATGACGACCCTGGAGGTCAAAACGCCCGCCGGAGCCGGAATGGGAGACCACTATCGCTTTATCGGCGTGGAGTGGGTTTCGAAGCCCGGCGCGCATGTCGGCCGCCTGGTGATCACAGAGGGCGCAGACCACATCATCTTCGACCGCAACTGGCTTCATCCTCCTGACGGCGTGGAACTGGCCAAGGGCATCGGATTGCTCCACGGTACGCACTTCATCGCCGTGATCAATTCCTATTTCAGCGGCTTCAATTGCGTATCGAGTAGTGGCGCCTGCACCGACGCCTCGGCTGTCGGCGGCGGAAATGGCGAAGTCCCCATTGGCACTCTGAAGATTGTCAACAACTTCATCGAGGCCTCCGGAGAAAATATCCTGTTCGGTGGTGCGAGGTCGGAAGTCAATCCCACCGACATCGAAATCCGTCGCAACCATCTCTTCAAGCCCCTGATCTGGAAAGAAGGCGAACCCGGATATACTCCCGCCCCCTCCGGCAATCCTTTCATCGTCAAGAACCATTTCGAACTGAAAACCGGCATTCGCGTGCTCTTCGAGGCGAATCTGCTGGAGAACAGCTGGGGCGGTTTCACGCAAACGGGCTGTTCAATCCTGCTGACGCCGAAGAGCCAGAGCAACCATTGCCCGAAGTGCCAGGTCACGGATGTCACCGTCCGTTACAACCGCATACGAAATGTCGGCGGCGTGCTCGTGGTAGCGAATGCTTTCTCGAAAGAGCGAGGCGCAACCCAGGACGGAGGCCGCTACAGCATCCACGATTTGCTAGTCGATGGGGTTCGCGGCGAGGACTGGAAAGGACACGGCGCATTTCGCCGACATTGGCTCGAATGCCGAATTGCTCCATGACGTCGCTTTCAATCATGTGACCGCATTTGTAACCGGCCCACTCTTTGCGGTGGCAAATCGCGGCGACCGGATACCCAACTTCAGTGTTACCAACAGCCTGTTTATGGCTGGAGACAGACGCCCCGAGTTCGCTTCCAGCGGTGGCGGCAAAGCCAACTGCGCCGGCCAGGCCCAGCGCGCCGGTCCGGGAGCGGTGCTGGCAGCCTGTTTCGTCAACTACAGGTTCGAAGATAACCTGATTATCGGCGGCAAGGGAGGATGGCCGAAGGGAACGATCGTAGTTTCCTCTCCTCAAGCGGCGGGTATACGCGAGTTTAAAGACGGACTCAGCAATAACCCCCGCCTCTGCCACACCGGCACGCCCGGCTGCAGCAAAGCCTCTCCTGGGGCCTCTGCGGCCTCGGACGGCAAGGATATTGGGGCAGATGTAGACGCTATCGAGGCGGCGATTGCTGGGGTCGAATAAAGCGGTGCATGCGATCGAGTAGGTAGGTAACTTTAGTAACCCGGCGGTTCTCCGCCGGCCGCAACAGCCCCATCTGGCGCGCGTGATAAAATTTTCCTTGTTTCGCGCAATATCGTTTGACAATGAATGTTGGCCCTCCAGAATCCAAGCGTCGACAACCCAGGCGACCGCAAGCGCAGTCCCGTCTTCGTGGTGGGCTGTCACCGTTCAGGCACGAACCTCCTCTATGACATGCTGATGTCCGCCGGCGGATTCGCCCTCTACCGCGGTTCCCTGCCCGTCTATGAGACGCTGATCCCTCGCTTTGGTTCGCTGGAGCACCGCAGCCAACGGGAGCAACTCCTCCGAACCTGGGTGCGCAGCAAAGGTTTTCGGCGAACCGGCCTGGACGCCGAGCCCTTGTCTTCGCGCATCCTGAACGAATGCCACAACGGCGGAGATTTCATCCGCATAATAATGGACGCGGTCGCCGCCAGCCAGGGAGCACCGCGCTGGGCCTTGTACGATCCCGACAACGTTCTTCACATGGCCCGGCTGAAGGCGAACATACCCAACGCAATTTTTCTCCACATCATTCGTGACGGACGCGACATCGCCCTCTCACTCAAGAAAATGGCCGGCTTCCGTCCCCTGCCCTGGGACCGCAGCGAGTCCCGAAGCCTGGTGGCGACCGCCTTATATTGGGAGTGGATGGTCCGCAATGGGCGCGAGCAAGGCAGCCGCTTTCCCGCCGACTACGTCGAAATCCACTATGAAGACCTCATCACGCAGCCCCACGAAACTTTGCAGAAGCTGGGCGCCGTCCTCGACCATGATCTCGACTACGATCGCATTAAGAATGCCGGCCTCGGACGGCTCTCCGAGACCAACTCGTCCTTTCGCGAAGAAGGCGGAATCGGCGAAATCAATCCCCTGGGACGTTGGAAGGAACGGCTTTCGCGCAGCGATGTGGCCGCCATCGAAGCCGCTGTGGGAGAATGTCTCGAACAGACCGGCTACGCTTTGTCGCTTCCTGAAGCCGAGCGAGACACCGGGAATACGCGAGTCGGCGCAACGGGCGCTGTATCGAAATTATCTGAGCGGAAAAATTTGGCTGAAGCTGAATACTCCCGCCGGACGTATGGCTAATCTTTCCACGCTCCACCTTGAAGATGCACCGGCCGGCGTGGCGCAGTCGGCCGAGGGGCGAACGTCATGAATCCGACGCCGGCACTTCTCGATCAACAGACCGCCCGCTCCGGGCAGGATCGCGCCACACGCTCGCGCTCAAAAGCGCCCGTGTTCGTCCTCGGCTGTGGACGTTCCGGAACCAAGCTGCTCTATCACACTCTTCTTTCGGCGGGAGGATTCGCCGTTTATCACGCCGAAAGCAATGCCTTCAATCTGATCGGCCTTCGCTTCGGCAACCTCGCCAAGCTGGAAAACCGGCGTGCCCTGCTCGATCACTGGCTCCGAAGCAAACTGTTCTATCGCTCGGGCCTGACCCGCGGAGAAATCGAACCAAAGATTCTGGAAGACTGCCACAACGCCGCCGATTTCCTGCGCATCCTTATGGAGACCATCGCTCGCAAGCAAGGAGTCGAGCGCTGGGCAGAATCCACGCCGCTGCATCTTCTATATCTTCCCGTGATCAAGAAGCTCATACCGGATGCGCTTATCGTTCACATCATCCGCGACGGTCGCGACGTGACCGTTTCTCTCGATCGCATCGGCTGGATCAAACCGCTGCCCTGGGACAAAAAGCGACGCTTGCTGGTGCCCGCGATCTTTTGGCGTTGGATCGTCAGCAAAGGCCGGAAGTATGGACGCAATATGCCCGGAGATTATCTGGAAATCCACTTCGAAGATGTCGTGCAGAAGCCGCGCGAAACGCTGGCAACGCCTGGGCGCGTTCATCGATCAGGACCTCAACTACGACCGCATCCAGCAGAACGCCCAGGGAACGCTGCACGATCCCAATTCTTCGTTCCGCGGCGACGGACAGGAAGTGGAGTCGAATCCGATCGAACGCTGGAAGACGGTGCTGTCGAAGACTGAAATCGCCGAGGTTGAGAGTCTGATCGGCGGCTTGTTGACCGAAACCGGCTACCAACTAGCAAGTACGCAGGATGAAAGACAACGCGCGCACACCCTGCCCGTAAGCGTGATGAGTTTTCTGTATCCCGCGTACTTCGACCTGAAACTTTGGCTGAAGACCTATACTCCGCTGGCCCGGTTGGGAGAAATCGCGCGCATGGGAATCTCGGATCCTCCCAGCAACAACCCGGCATCCTAAGTGTCAGGACTAGTATCAGCGCATCATAGCAGCGTGGAGACGCGTCGGACATGAGTTCGGGCAACACCGGCCAGCCGCAGGAAATCATCGCTCCAGGCGTCTCACCGTGGCGTTTCTCTCCCTCTGACCGGCCCCCATTGCGCGTCGGCCTGCTGCTCGATAGCGCGGAACTGTCCCTCTTCTACGCCCGCATTATCGAAGACATCCAGGCCAGCAACTTCGCCAAGATCGAGTTGCTCGTATTTCGAAAGCCGTCGAGTCCAGTCCGCCACGAACCATCGCCCCAGTTCGCGCATGGCCGCCTGAGCCGCCGTTTATTCGACACCAAACTGCGGCAGCGCACTCTCTACAATCTCTATCTTCGTCTTGATAAGCGCATGACGCCGCGCAACCATCCCCTGGACAAGTTCGACGGTTCGCCCTGCTAGCCGGCATAGAAAGCATCACCGTGGAGCCAATCGGCAGCAAGTTCGTTCATCGTTTCCCGGAAGACGCGCTAGAGAACATTCGTTCCAAGAAGCTGGATGTCTTGCTGCGCTTTGGTTTCAACATTCTTCACGGCGACATTCTGAAGGCGGCGCGCCATGGAGTCTGGTCGTACCACCATGGCGACAACGAATTCTATCGCGGCGGTCCCGCGCATTTTTGGGAACTGCAGGAAGGCTCTCCGCTCTCCGGCGTGATTCTTCAAGTTTTGACCGAAGAACTCGACGGCGGTCTTGTCCTCTGCAAATCTCTGTTTACCACGCAAGCGACGGTCAGCATGTCGGTGAATCGCTTTGCGCCCTATTGGGGATCGACCGATTTCGTCATTCGCAAACTGAATGAACTCCATCAATTCGGATGGGAATATCTGCAAGACCGCGCCGTTCCGAATGTTCCCTACCAAGGGAAAACAGAAACTGTATCGCCTGCCGAAAAATACGGACATGGCGCGCTGGCTCGGTCCCGTCTTTCTAAAGAAAGCCATGCGCTATCCATTTCGGCGCCGCATGGTTCCGCATTGGCAGATTGGAGTTCGCGTGGACCACAAGCCCCTCTTCGAGGATCCATGCCCTCGAAGGATTTCGCTGGATTGACGCACCCCAGGGCCATTTCTGGGCCGATCCTTTCGGTTTTGAACATGGCGGAAAGAATTGGGCTTTTTTCGAAGACTATTCCTACGTGACGAAACGAGGATGCATCGCGTGCGCCGAACTGGATCCCGACGGCAGCATGCTTTCGCCCGTGCCATGTCTGGAGAGTGCGGACCGACATTACTCCTATCCGCATGTCTTTCGTTCTGGCTCCGATATTTTCATGGTGCCCGAATCCTACGACTCCAATCGCGTGGACCTTTTCCAATGTCGCGAATTCCCCGGCAAATGGGAGCACGTGCATACTCTGCTTCGCGGTCAATTTGTGGACACAAACATCTGGCAACATGACGGCCTCTGGTGGCTAATGACCACGCGCTCCGAACCGAATCCCAGGGCCGGTTCCCTGCTACTGCTGTATGCCGAGTCCCTCACCGGACCGTGGCATTTTCATCCCGCCAATCCCATTTCGACCGACGCCCGCTACAATCGCGGCGCAGGCCTCGTCTTCGAAGCGGGAGGACGATTGATCCGTCCCAGCCAAAGCTGCTGCCCCACTTACGGCTACAGCTTTTCGCTGAACGAGATTACGGAGCTCACTCCAACCAGATACAGTGAACGCGAACTGCTCAAGGTCACTCCCGAGTTCTGGAAGGGATTTTCCGCCGTGCACACCTACAATCGAGACCGGAAATATCGAGCTTATCGACGGTGCAAAATTGACTCCTTTGAAGCATCTTCTCCCGCAACAGCCACGATAGAGCCCTGTGCTATAGTTTTTTTGTGGGACTCTCGCAACATTTCTTGTCCTTGCATCCGTCGACTCATCCGTCAACTCATCCCTCAACAATGGACTATGTCTGCAAGTCGCGCCGCGTAGTGCCCGTAGGCGCTGGTTCGCGGGAGTAGATCCTATGGAGCGCTCAGCCGATCGCGGTCCTTTCTTCGGACGCGCACTCCTGGCTCTCACCAACCGTTTGCGCGGGAGCAACACGTTGGGAGTACTGAAAGAAATTGAAGGCGCTCCCTTCCGTTCCTCGGAAGAAGTGCGCGAAACTCAGTTCCGCGATTTGCGCGCACTTCTAGCCCACGCCGAAACCCGCGTCCCATACTACAGAAATCTTTTTCGCAGTCTCGGCGTCACCAGTCAAGACATTCGCAACTGGAATGATTTCGCCCGCCTTCCCATCCTGACGAAAGACATCATCCGCGAAAATCAGCGCGACCTGATCCGCGAAGATGTGCCCGTCGAAAAACTGCAACCGCATTTCAGCGGAGGATCCACCGGCGTACCTCTGAAATTTTTCCGCAGCTTCGATTACATGGTGGCGAGCGATGCCGGGACCTACCGCAACCTCGAACAATGCGGCTGGCGTCCGGGAGAGATGATCGCTTTTTTCTGGGGTGGGAACGACAAGCTCTACGCCATGTCGCGCGTGGAATTCGAATTGCGCCAGTTCGTGCGCCGAACCTATCAGTTCGATCCGTTTTATTCCGGAGAATCCGAGATGGCCGACTGGGCCAAGCGTTTCCAGCGGGTGCGGCCAAAAGTGATTTTAGGATACGCGTCCACGATCGCGCGGTTCGCCTCGTTTCTCGACCGCCGGCAGCAGAAGTTCAAAGGCATCAAAGGCGTTTTCACCACAGCAGAGAAACTCTATCAGCCACAGCGCGAAGTGCTGGAGCGCGTATTCGGATGCAAAGTGTTCGACTGCTATGGATCCAGCGAAGTTCAGAATATCGCCGCCGAGTGCCCCGCCGGCAAAATGCACATCAACGCTGATTTCGTCGTGGTTGAAGAAGATGAAGTCGATGAAAACCAAGCGAGTAATAACCCTCCTCGCCCGTTCCTGCTGACCTCGCTGCGCAACTGGTCCATGCCGTTCATTCGTTATCGCAACGAAGATGCGGGCTATCTTTTGCAGGGAACATCCAAGAAGTCTGCACCTGCGGAAATCATTTCCCACTGATGCGGCTGGATATCGCGCGCACCAGCGACAACTTTGTGTTTCCCGATGGCCGCGTCGTGCACGGAGAGTTCTTCACGCACCTGATGTACGGCAGCGACGGAATCGTGACTTTCCAGTTCCATCAAACCGCACCGGATAAAATCATCCTTTCGATTGTGCCCGGCCCAGGCAACAGCAAAGCCCGCGAGGATAAAATCCGCGATTCGATCCGCCAGATACAAGCCGTAAGTCCCGGCCACAACATCCAGGTCGAAGTACGCGAGGTGGATACGATTCCGTTGTCTTCCGCCGGAAAATACCGCTTCACCCGCTCCGATGTAAAGACAGACGTAAAGTCCGATGGAAGCACGGCGGCGGGCACAACCGTTCCCGGCGAAACCGTGCCGGTCTCCCGAACATGACGCCAAACCCTCTGTCCGAGCATGTCTTCACGCCGAAGGTTGGAATCGCCCGCCTTCCCGCGTGTGAGTATCCGGCACCGCAAACCGACAAATGGTCGACCGACAATCCAGTTTCCCAAGCTCTGCGCCGCCTGGCCGACACGATGGAGTGGTCGAACAATGATGCAAGCGGTCCCTTCGGCAAAGTCATTCCGCGAGGCGCACGCGTTCTGATCAAGCCCAACCTAGTCCTCCATCAAAATGAAGGACCCGGCGGAATGGACTGCCTGGTAACGCACATCTCCCTGATCCGCGCCGCGACAGAAGCCGCACTCCAAACCGAAGCCTCCGAAGTTCTCGTAGGTGACGCTCCAATTCAGGGATGCAACTTCGACGTGCTAGTCGAGAACACCGGCCTGCGAACTTGGGCGCAGTCGCAAATGGCCCAAGATTCCCGCTTCAAAGGTGTGCGCGATTTTCGCCGGACGATCGCCACGCTGGTCCACGGCGTACGCGTAGCAGCCGAGGACCTACAGCCGGAAGACCGCTTCACGCTCTTCGATCTCGGCCGCGAAAGCCTGCTCGAACCCATCAGCGAAACCGGCAATCGCTTCCGCGTGGCCTGGTACGATCCCCGGCTGATGGCCAGGACGCATCACCCCGGCGTCCACCAATATCTGGTCGCCAAAGAAGTGGTCGAAGCCGACATCATCATCAACCTTCCCAAACTGAAGACGCACCGAAAAGCGGGCATCACCTGCGCCCTCAAGAATCTGATTGGCATCAACGGCAACAAAGAATACCTGCCCCATCACCGCGTAGGCGGATCGCAAAGCGGTGGCGATTGCTATCCCGGCAACGGCATCATCAAACGCACAATCGAGTATCTGAGCGACCGCCAGAACCTGACCTCCTCATACGCAGCAGGCATGATGTGGCGGCTTCTCTTCGCCGTTTTCGCCCGCACTTCCCGCGCCCAGGGAGACCGCACCGGCACCGATGGCTCCTGGTCCGGCAATGACACCATCTGGAGAACCTGCCTCGATCTAAATCGCATCCTGCTCTACGGCCGCAGTGAAGCCAGTCGCGGTAACGGAGTAAACGGCGGAGCAATGAGTAACGGAACCATACCTGCCGGAATCATGACCAACGAAATTCAGCGCCGTGTAATCCACATAGCCGATGCCGTGATAGCCGGCGAAGGCAACGGCCCTCTGGCGCCCGACCCTCTAAGTATGGGACTGCTCCTCGCCTCGAACAACGCCGCCGCCATGGATTGGGTAGGCGCACACTTGCTGGCCTACGATCCCGAGAAAATTGCCCTGGTGCGCCACGCGTTCGATCAGTTTCGCTGGCCGATTGCACATTTTCCGAGCAGCGCCGTCTCGGTGGCAGGAGATTTGGGGATGGGCTCTCCGCAACAAGTGCTGGAGCCGATCCGGCAGCCCGTAGTTCATCCCGTAGGCTGGCTCGACGCGTCCGCCAATCTGCCGCTCGGCCAGTCCGGATCGTGCGGCCCTCCTGCTGGAGCCCGCGAGGCAGCTCCCGTAACGTCGGTCGACCAGTGGGACGGCTAGTTCGTCTCCCCTCCCCGACGAACCGCTGAAGTACCTGAGTAACAATCAGACTTAGATCGTGTTATGATGACTGCCCTCTCCAGGCGCGCTGTACAGGAGGTCGGTCATGCCCCACCGCTTAGCGTTCTCTGTTTTGTTAGTTCCGATTGTGTCCGTGTGTCTATTCGCTCAGGGTGTCCAACCTTATCCGAACGCAATCACCAACCGGCAGTTCTATCCCAAGACTCCGATGGCGCCCCCGCCCGTAAATACTGTATTCCAAGATCCGGACCTTGGAGCTTCGATCGTCCGAATCACAGACGGCAACACAAACCCAAAGCATGCAGACAGTTACTTTCGGAATCCCGATTCAGACCTGAACGAATGGAGCATGGATAACTCGAAGTTTTACGTTGTCGGCTATAACACCGCAAATCTCGCGTTTGCCTTCGACCCCTCCACGATGACGATTGGACCTCTTCCTGGAGCCGGTGCCGGCGGAGCGCTGACCATCCCATTACGGCCAGGTCCGGCATTCAGCTTTACCGATCCCGACCTAATGTATGGCACTGAGCTCAAGACCCCGCTTACCATTGCGACCTACCGATTCTCAACTGCAACAATGACACCGCTTTTCGATACCACCACCTGCGGGACGCAGCCGCCGCTGGTAGCGGGCCCGAAACAGTCCAGCAGCGACACCACGCTCTCAAACAACGACAGCCGTATCGAGATTTCCGCCGGCGGCAGTTCGTTCGGCAAGCGCCCATTCGTGATTGTGTACGATCAGAAGCTAGGATGCCGCTGGTATAACACGCAGACGGGACAAATCGGCGGACAATGGGGTCCCGCTGGACAAGCCACCATCCCAGATAGATACAGCGTCAACCACGCGAAGATTTCCGGAAGCGGGCAATATATAAGAATAGGTGTCGACAGAGTCGGATTCTATGTCTGGGACGTTACTTCGCTAACCGTCACGGACTGCAACGTTCCCAATGGCGTCCATTGCAGCGGATACGGAGCTGTGGGCTACGACGCTTACATCAACGCCCCCGGAGTGTTAGATGAGTTAAACACCTTCGAGCGCCCCCTCGGTGACCTTACCGACCTGACACAGCTGATCGATCCCTTACCGCAACCCTACTACACAGGAATGGAGAAGACCTTTGGGTGGAGCAACGCAGCATTGAATGGCAATGATGTTCCCGTCTGCGGTGCGACTTATAGCCCGGTGGGAAATCCAGATGTCAAACAGCCTTACGACGATGAGATCTTCTGCATTGAAACGGATGGTTTGGCTTCCAGCATCTGGCGCTTCGCACATAATCGCGCCATCTGGCTCGGAGACAAGTTCTATTGGACGCAGCCCTACGGAAATATTTCACTCGATGGACGCTTCTTCAGCTTCACATCAAGTTGGGATGGACAAGTAGGCACCGATCCCGAAGGCGCTCCCAGGACCGATGTCTGGATCGTGCACTTGCAGTAAAAGGCGCCCCAAACTAGTCACAAGGAGAAGTCACGAATCAGGAGTCAATCGCCGATACACTGTCGCCCATTGCCCACGCACAGCATCCCAAGTGTACTTACTGGACTCCCGGTAAGCATTCTCGGCCAGTCGCGCAGCCAGTGCCGGATCCGACAGCAAGCGCAGCACATTCGCGGCGAGGGCGTTCTCATCTCCCACGGAGAAAGCAACCCCGTCCGTTCGTGCTCGACCAAGTAAGGAATAGATTCGGGCGAAGTGGTCACTACCGGCGTCCCCGCCGCGAAAGCTTCGATGATCGAGACCGGCATATTATCAAGCCACGAAGCATTAATGAAAATGTCAGCCCGGTCGTAGCACTTCCCAATCTCGTCGCGAGAAGCAACGCCCGAAAAGTTCACATCCGAGAGTTTCAACTCCGCCACCAATCTGCGGATGTCAGCCTGCAGCGGGCCACCGCCCACAAGATCCAACTTGGCTTCGGGATAGATTTTCTTGACTTCCGCAAAAGCGCGCACCACCACATCAACGCTGTAATAGGTCGAGAACCCGCGAGTACAAACCAGGTGCGGACGAAGTTGCGAGAGAACAGGATTCCGTTCCCGATAATGAAACTGCGCAAGGTCCACCACGTTCGGGACAACCACCGCCTTCAACCCAAACTCGCGAAAGACATCCACCAGATACCCCGAGGGAGCAACGATCTCATCCACTCGCGACAGGACGAACTTCCCTGACCGGAAACGCTGCAAGTGATCGCGCGCTTCCCCGCTCCGATAATTGATCAGCGCCCGCTTGCCGCGGAGCCGGGCAAACAGCCACGCTGGCGCCGGGGCCAGCAGGAACGACCAGTACGACGCAGAGAAGATATGGGCAATATCAACTTCTCGCAGCCCGCGCCAGAGGTGCGCGAAGTAAATGGGCTCGCGCAGGACAGTTCGCAGTCCGGGAATACCCTCGGCCCATGCCAACCAGCGAGGCAGTGGTGGGTCCACGGCGATGAAAGTCATTTCCACGTCGGGATCATCTCGCCACAAGCCGCAACAGCAATTCAGCTTGCACCGCCTGTCCGCCGACATAGCGCAGGCTAGGCGCGACGATCGCCACTCTCAGTCGTTGACGCTGACGTTGTTGCGGCTGCTGTTCTGAGTTTTCGCTTCCGCCCACGCTCAAGCCCTCGAAGTGCTGCTTGCGTTAGCCCGGGTCGAACTAATGCCGGGGTGTATGTTTTTTCAACAGATTCTCGTAGAGTTCGAAGTATCGCATAAGCACGCGCTCTAAGGCCGAAATTCTCCTCTGCGAATCTGCGCGCATTACCGCCCCATTTGCTTTCGCAACAACGATGACGATGCATCTTCCGCCAGAATCCGAGCAACCGCATCGGCAAATCCAGCCTCATCTCCAGCCGCAACCAGCGCCCCGCGTTGCTCGTTCACCAACTCCGCATTGCCCCCTACCTCATAGGCAACTACTGGCAGCGCAGCCGCCATCGCTTCCAGAATCACATTCGACAGACCTTCGGAGTCCGAAGTAAGCACCGCCACGTCCATCGAAGCCAGCATCGCAGGAATATCGCGCCGATCACCGAGGAAAGTTACGCGCGCTCCAAGCCCGAGAGTCTGCGCTTCTCGTTCGATTTCCGAGCGCAGGGGACCATCTCCAACCAGCACGAATTCTATATTCGGCAGCGGCTGATGAATGCGCGCCGCGATGCGCAGAAATCCAGAGTGATTCTTGTAGCGGGCATTCATGCGGGCGACCATCCCCACACGTAGCACACCGGAGCGGCGAGGCAGCGCTGGCGGTGCGGTGATGAAAGCCTCAGCGGGGAGTGCATTACCGATCACGAAGAGTTTGTCGCGAGCAACTCCGGCGGCGGCCAGCCGGTCAGCCCCCGCGCACGAATTGCAGACGACCGCGTCGCACCAGCGGAAGGCTTCGAACTGCGCGCGAAATTGCGCCGGTGTCAGTAAGTCTCCCAGCTGACGATGGCTGCCGATGACAACCGGCACGCGAGCCAGCCGGGCCGCGGGAATCAGCGTGAGATTGGTATAGAAATCGAATGCATGCGCGATTTGGACTTGCTTGCGCCGCAGGTGACGGCTCAGGCGCCAGCGAGTTCCAAGCGATGTCCACCCGTACAAGCTTCCGCCCATTCGGAATTCAGGAACGTCCGCGAAACCACCGGCAAAGGGACCTTCACGCAAGAGGCAACCGGTATGAAGCTGAAATTTTCCGATCGGAGATTCTGGGCAAGAAGAACAAACTGACGCTCCGATCCGCCCGTCTCGAAGCTATTGGTCATCAGAAAAAGGCCCGATCGAGAGCAATCGCTAAGAGTCGGTTCCGGGCTCGCTTCGGGGCTGTCTTCCGGACTATCCATGGCGCTCGCTCTCACCAAGTCACTCTCCCGCTGGTGCTGTGGCCATCGTAGAAGGCGAAACCGGCGACGAAACCACGCTCGCGGCTCGCGAATCCGCCACACACGGCAGTGAGAATAATCCCGCTGGCTTGGTGAATTTTTCCAGGAAATTCCTGTGCCACAGCTCGAACATCAGCAACCGCCAGATGCGCCCGGTCAGCACCCGGCCTCCGTAGAGATGATCGTTCATCAGCTTGCGGATGCCATCGGCCTCGAAATATCCGCGCTGCAAAGTGCGCGGCTCGAGCAAAATCATCAGCACGTCTTTCAGTTCGTTGCGCATCCAGTGCACCAGCGGCAGCGCGAATCCCTGCTTCGGACGATGCAGCGCCTCGCGCGGAACGCCGACACGCTCCGCCAGTTTTCGCAAAATATATTTCTGCGTCGTGCCGCGCAGCTTCCACTCCGGCGGCAGCCCGGTGACCCACTCGATGAACTTATGGTCCAGCATGGGAGCGCGAACTTCCAGCGAGTTCAGCATGCTCATCCGGTCCACTTTGGTCAGAATGTCGGCCGGCAAATAAGTCTTGGTGTCCACATAAAGCAGCTCGCTGACCGGATCGCTCGCCGGAGCTTGCGCGAAATAACGCAGCAATGCGTTCTGCGGATCGTCGCTGCGCCTCAAGATCTGCCGAAAGTCATCGGACAACAGTGGAGCGTCGCGCTCGAACGCTGGCACAAAAGAAAGTCCATCCACATATCGTTCCTGCCAGGGCAAGGTCACGTTGTAGGTGAATCCGCGACCCTGCATTTTATTCGGCAGCAGCGGAAACACCTGGTCGCGGTAGAACTTGCGCGCCCACTTGGGAACGTACTCGAAAAAGCGCCGGCTGGAATGTATGCGGTAGCGGTCGTATCCGGCAAAGATTTCGTCCCCACCGTCGCCGGAAAGAGCCACGGTCACATGCTGCCGTGCCATCTGCGAAACATAGTAAGTAGGCAGCATGGAGGAGTCGCCGAAAGGTTCCTCGAGCGAACTCGTAAGATATTCCACCGTCTCGACGACATTCGGCTCGAGAATCATCTCGTGATGATCGGTGCCAAATTTCTGCGCCACCATGCGGGCGTATTGCGCTTCGTTGAAGTCGTCTTTGGTAAAGCCGATCGAGAAAGTTTTCACCGGAGCAGAACTGGCGCGCGCCATCAGGGCCACAACCGTGGAAGAATCGGTGCCGCCGCTCAGGAACGCTCCCAACGGCACGTCAGAGATCAAACGGATGCGAGTCGCTTCGAGCAGCCGACTCTCCAGCTCCTCCAGACACTCTTCTTCGCTTTTCGGGGTGTGTGTATTGTATTGCGGTAAATCCCAGTATCGGCGGACGCTTATCTTGCCGTTCTCAAATTCCAGCAATGTCCCGGCGGCAACTTCTGAATTCCGGTAAAAGCCGTGATGGGATCGGGAACGTAGCCGTAATAGAGGTATTCAAGTAGCCCCTGCGCATTGACTTCCGCCAGCTCGGGAGCAACCGCCAGAATCGATTTGATCTCAGATGCGAAGTAGAGCTTGTCTTTCAGGAGCGCGTAGTGCAGAGGCTTCTTGCCTAACCGGTCGCGCGCCAGGACAAGCTTGCGCTTCGTCCGATCGTAAATCGCAAGGCTGAACATGCCGCGCAATTTTTGCACGCAATCCGCGCCCATCTCTTCGTAAAGATGAATGATGACTTCAGTATCGGTATTGGTGTAGAAGCGATGGCCGCGCTTCTCCAGTTCGGGGCGGAGTTCGGGAAAGTTGTAGACCTCGCCGTTGTAGACGATCCACGCGCTGCGGTCTTCGTTGAATACCGGCTGATGTCCCCCGGAAAGATCGATGATGCTGAGGCGCCGCATTCCCAGTCCGGCGCCATCCTGCACCAGGATGCCTTCATCGTCCGGACCGCGGTGGATGATCTGGTTGCACATGTGGCGCACCAGAGCTTCTGTAATGTCGCTCTCCCGAGTTGCGCTGACCACTCCGGCAATTCCGCACATGACTTGCGTCTAACCTTTCACACCGAGAGCAAGAGGATTGCCAGCCGCTATGACGATGCTCACCATTTTCAGACTGTCATCAGACGAAGCGCCAGACTGCGCCAGACTACACCTGCCGGGCCGGCTTGCGTCCCCGCACCGCAATCCCAAACTCGCCGATCCCCATGTCTTCCATTCCCATCGCCTCATACCAGCGGAATACCTGCTCGTAGGTATGTTTCGACTGGTATTTGGGCGAGTACCAGTCAAAAGTGTCCAGCATGCGGAGTTCCGGATCCTTCTGCCGATTCACCGGGAACACATGATGAACCGCCCCTGCCACTGGACGCCCCACCACGGGCACGCGCTTTAATCCACGCTCCAGATGATAAAGAACCGGCACCGCAACCTTCAGCACGCTGTGCAGCGTCTCGGGCTTCATCTTGTGCGTGTAGCGCCGCCAGATATCGCTGAAGCGATACCACTTGTTGTATCCGCTGTACAGCCACACCGCCAGAATGCCGCCCGGCTTCAGATACTTGTCCAGCGTCTTGACCGCGGCTTCGCAATCCGGAGTGTGATGCAGAACTCCCAGGCTGTAGATGATGTCGAAACTTTCCGGTGCAAACGGCAGCGCGAAAACATCCGCTTGGAAAGCGACAAATTCGCGGTCGGGCAGATTCTTGGCGGCCACCTCCGCCGCCGCGCTCAAGTCAATTCCCACTACCCGCGCACCCCAGCGTGTAGCCACTTCGGCAAAGCGTCCCATCCCGCAACCCACATCCAGGACAAGCTTCCCTTTCAGCTCTTCCGGCCGCAGACCGGTCTTCATCCGGAAATTGCGGTCCGCCTCCAGCACGTCATCGTGGTCGAGTTGCGTTTTCTGATATCGGTGCCACTGAAACCCGAAACTGGCAGCGTACTGCTGCGCGTCCACAAAACGCGCGATCCCGTTGGCGTTGGGATACGCCCGCTTACACGCCGGACACAAGAAGCCCCCAGCCGAATCGCTTTCCAGTTTCCCGCCACAGCTCAGGCAACGCAAAATTGCCTGTAAATCAGCGGACAGGGGTGACTGCACCAGTTCTTCCGTAATCGGCATAGGCCTCCAGGAAATGTCGCTGCTTTTTCGGCCCCGGGAGCGGCGAGCTCGGTTCCTGCTCTCTCTCTCTCAGGGTCTGCAACAAGGTCGAAGTAAACGCTATTGCGAAGTAGGGGAAGAATTGATACGCCTCGGGCGCGAACAAGGCGCCCACGACAAATCCGATCAGCGAGCCGTGCAGCGCGCCCACGAACAAAACCGTGTGCTCGTCAAGATCCTTCGTCTTTCGCATGATGCGAAGGTTCGAAAATCCGGCGTTAATGAACATCAGGTAAAGAATCAAAGCCGGGATGCCTCCTTCCACGCAAATCTGGAGATAGGTCATGTGCACTTCGCTCCAGATCAGCGAGTAGGTCGTGAAATTGCGAACGCCGAGGCCGGTCAGAGGATATTCCTCGATGCCGTCCAGCGCGCGCAGCATCAGGTATTTACGGTCTTCGTACGATCCATAGGCCGACTCGTCCGTGGTGCTGTTACCACCGAGCGCTTGAAAACGGTCATACAGCTTTCCGCCCGCCAACCCTCCCAGCAGAACGCCGGCAATCAGGATCCCCGCCACCAGCCCGGGACGTTTGCCCTTGATGCCGAAATGCCAAATGGTCACTGTCCCCGAGATCAGCAGGTTCAGAAAGCCGGCCCGCGAGGCGGTAAGAAACAGCGCCGCCATCATGATCAGCATCCCAAACGCCCACGCCAGCTTCTGGATCACATTCTTGTTCGTGACCAGGAAGGCGAGCGCGAAAGGCAGGGTCAACACGATAGCGAACGCCAGATCATTCGGATTGGAGTAGATGCCGCCAATCACACCCTCCAGCCGTGGCCGGTCGTGACCCTTGATAATGGAGATCGCGCAAATTACCGCCACCGAAGCGGCCTGGATGCTGGATGATCTGGCGTAAACGGTCGAAGTTGGTGATCAGCAGGAAGATGAGCATCCAGGCCACGTACATTTTGGCAAAATCCATGCGTTCGTTCGATCGCTCCCATTCTCCAGATCGGCGAGAAAAAGGCGCCCACAAACAAAACCCCGATCAGCAGCAAAAGAACTCGCCCTTCCTTGGGCACATCCTTGAATGTGCGTTTGGTCTTGCCCATGGCGGTGAACAAACCCCACATGGCGAGGATGGCGGTGACCTTAGCGCACGGGATGTACTTGAGGCCGGGAACCCAGTCTTCCGGGCGGGCGCAGTAAACCACGAAGAATGCGCTCAACCAGAAAAAGGCGAACTTCGTCGGGTCCGCGACCTGCGCAAACCTGCGCCTGCCCGGTATCTCCGCTACAGCCGTGATGCTATCGCCGATCGCCACTATGTCCTCTTTCCTCTACTTCTCATTTTCACCGCGCGCTCACTGCGCGCCCCGGCGCAACAACACCGTCTTAACGGTCTGAAACATGATCAGCAAATCGAGTCCGATCGAAGCGTTCTTGATGTAGTACAGGTCGTACTGCAGCTTTTCGCGCGCATCTGCGACGGTGCTGCCGTATTTGTACTTGATCTGCGCCCACCCCGTAACGCCAGGTCGCACCATGTGCCGCACGCCGTAATAGGGAATTTCTTTGGAGAGCTGTTCTATGAATTCCGGCCGTTCCGGACGCGGGCCGACGAATGCCATATCGCCCTTGAGTACACACCACAACTGCGGAATCTCATCCAGGCGAGTGGTACGCAGGAACTTACCGACGCGCGTGACTCGCGGGTCGTTATTGCCTGCCCACTGCGGACCGCTGGCGGCCTCCGCATCATGGCGCATGGTGCGGAACTTCACCACCTTGAAAAGGCGTCCACCCTTGCCCATCCGCGTCTGCGTATAGAACACCGGCCCCGCGGAATCAAAGCGGATGGCGAGCATGATAAACGGCAGCAGCGGCAGCGTCAGGATGAGACCAGGCAGCGAGATGATGATGGAAAGCACGCGACGAACCAGTACGAAGGCGGTGCTGCGGCGAAAACCTTCGTTAAATACCAGCCAGCTCGGATAGAGGTTTTCGACCTCGATTTTGCCCGAGATCTTCTCCAGCCACGAAGTCGCTTCTTCGATCTTTGACGCCCTGCAAGCGCAATGCGAGAAGCTCCTGCATGGGAATCGTGCCGCGGCGATCGGTTGCCGCCACGATAACGCGGTGGACTCTCTGCTTCTTGACCGCCTCCATCAAATGGGCCGCAACCGACTCGCAGTGTTACCTCGCCTTCGACTTTGCCCGTCCAACTGGCGATCTCCACGCCAATCTCAGGGTTCTGCCGCAGGCCCTGCACCAAGCGCTGCGCACGCTCTCCTGTACCCGAGAACATAAACGCGTTCAACCAGGATCGGCAACTGCACCAGCCAGCCGTAGCCAAGACGCCATCCGAAAAGCGCGAGGGTCAGGATCAGCAGGCCCAGCGCCGTGGAACCGCCGCCCAGCAGGAAATCAGGATGGACGTAGCTGATGCCAGCCATGACGAAGGCCAGCACGCCCGGCACCATGAGCAAGCGGACATAGAGTTCTCCCTGGGTATTCAACCGGGCAGTATCGTAGAGGTCGAACCAATGCGAGCACAGCAACACGACCGCGGTGAAGACGAAAAGCTTGACGAATCCGCCTTCATAGTAGAGCCACAGGTAACTGTCTTGCCGAAGCTCGACCACCGCCGCCACCAGGAACGAGGTGAAAACGATCAGCGCCTCTCCCAGCAGCAGGATGAGTGTTCGAATCGGGTAATAGACATGGAAGAGCCGAATCAATGGGACCTCGGTTCATCTCAGGCGGGGCTGCTCACGGCCTCGCCATAGTAGTACTTCGACTGCGCCAGGTTAGCGGACGGGGTTCCGTTCAGCACCACGCCCAGCAACAGCTTGTCGGGGAATTCTTCGCGGGCCTTGCGAGCCACGTCGGAAGGCGTCACATTGGAGCGCACGACCATGATGATGCCGTCGCACGCGCCCGCGACCAGTGTGGCATCCGACACCGGGATTACCGGCGAAGAGTCGAGAATGATCCAATCGAACAAGGGTTCGACTCGCTGCAGAAGCAGCTTCAGGCGTCCGTTGGAGAGCAGTTCGGGAGCGCTTGCAACCGTCCGGCCCGCGGGCAGGAAAAACAGATTCTCCATCGGTCCGCGTTGCAGGGCGGCAAACTCATCGCATTCGCCCAAAAGGTATTCAGACAAGTCCCGGCGACTGCGGCGCTCCGAGGTGCCGGTGCATGCCGGGGTTGCGCAGATCGGCGTCGATCACCAGGGCGCGCCGCCCGTGCTGACGCACCATGACTTGGGCAAGATTGGCAGCCACGAAAGACTTCCCTTCTTTCGGGAGCGCGCTGGTCACCAACAAACGTTTCAGCGGCAGCTTTTCACGGATCTGGTAAAGGCGCGAGCGCAGGGTACGAAACTCTTCCGCCCCGACGCGCCTGTCGTCTTCCTCAAAGAAGAGCATGGTGCGCGGATCCGGAGTCCACGCAGTCTGGGGACAGCGGGCCACGAGAGCCTCGTAATTTATCCCCGAGGCCATGGTTGCCATCGGGCTGCTGTCTCCCGATGGCATCAGCGAAGGCATGCTTTCGCGCTGCCCTTCAGTTTGATTGATGGGCTCGACGTGCGTCCCCGTGGAGGTTGCTCTTTCCTGCTCGGCGCGTTTTAAAGCGTCATGGATGCGGCTCATAGTTTCCTTTCCTTGGGGAGATCCTGTTGTTCTGATTGGCGCAGCCGGTCGGCCAGGGTTGCCAGGGTGCGCAAGGCTTCGACCAGATCAAACTTTTCAGAAGGCGGAACCGGAGCCATCATGGCCGCCGCGGCGTTGCCATCGGTCAGATCGAAATCGCGTGCCACCGAATCGACGACATCGCCAGAGACCGTCTTCTTCTGATCTACGAACGCACTGACCAGGCAGTGCTCGCAAAGCAAATTGACGATGCGCGGAATGCCCTGCGAATAACGGAAAAGGGCAGCAGTCGCGTCGGCATCGAAAATCATGTCGCCGTTCGACCCTGCGATGCGGAGACGCTGGGTGATATAGGACTTGGTCTCCTCAAGATTCAAGGCGTGCGTCTTGGCCCGCAGCGTCAAACGTTGCCGCAATTGGCGCAACTGGGGCTGCTTCAGGCGCTGTTCCAGTTCCGGTTGTCCCACCAGAACGATCTGCAACAGCTTCTCGGTGAAAGTCTCGAGATTGGTGAGCATGCGGATTTCCTCGAGCACTTCGTCGGAAAGATTCTGCGCCTCGTCCACCACCAGCACCGCCGTCTCCCCGGCGCGATAACGATCCAGCAGCCAGTTATAGAGCCGCTGCAGTATCTGGCTCTTCGACTGGCCGTCGCAGGGAACGCCAAAATCGGCCATCATGAAGTCGAGGAACTGCGGCACGTCCATGCGCGAGTTGAAAATGAAGGCGGTTGCGACCTGCTGCAACCGCAGCCATTCCATCAATTTATTGATCAGCGTCGTTTTGCCCGTGCCCACCTCTCCGGTCAGCAATACGAAGCCTTTGCGGCTTTGTATGCCGTAGGTCAAGCAGGCCAACGCCTCTTCGGTATGCCGCGTCAGAAACAGGTAACGCGGGTCCGGATTGACGTTGAACGGGTTGGCGCGAAGTCCAAAAAATTCTTTATACATAAGCTTGCCCTAAATTCGTCTTGTCGTAGACTTGCCGAGCGCTAGACCGCCACGTGCTCGTGTTCTTTCGGCGGCGCGGAATCACCACGACCCCAGAACCGGCGCCGTCCGTTGCCGTTGGCGTTCGCGTCGTCTTCATCGTCGCCCAACCAGGGGACGGAAATCAGCAAAGGTAGATCCATGATGGACGATGCATCTTTCTCGGTGCGGATCGACTTATCGCTAAGCTCGAGAATCAGCGCAATCAGCGCGCCGAATCCCAACCCAACACCCATGCCGCCTGCTGCAAGCAGCGGGCGCATGGGGAAACTGGGACTATCCGACAAGGGGGCAGTGGCCGCAAGGTGCATCTGCTCGCCCTCCTGCTGGTTCTCCATGCTGGCGCCCAGATCGGCGGAACTTCTCTTGGCCAGCAATTCCTTGTAGAACGCCTGGGCGTTATCGTTGCCGAGGGTGAGCTGCTTGTATTGCTCCTCGATGCCCGGGCTCATGGCGCTATAGCCTTCGTAGCGGTTAATCGCGGCTTGCAGCTTCTTCTGGTCGTTGGTGGCTTGTTCGATCACTGCCTGGTACTGGTGAATCTGCAAGCGGAGCTGTCGAATTTCAGGCGGCTCGGAGCCGCTCGCCTTCTCCGTAGTTTCGCTGCTACCCGCGGCGGCAGCCTCGGCATTGACCTCTTTCAACTTCTTCTCGACCTCGGCAATGTCAGCCTTGGTCTTGATCACGTCCGGGTGATCGTCGGTGTAGCGCGCCTGCAATTGCAGCAATTGCCCTTGCAGTTGAGTGATTTCCTGTTCCAGGGTCGCCGGATTGGTACTCGACAGCGAACTCTTCCACGCGGCCGTCTGCTGCGCCAGCATGCTTTCCGTATAAGCCTTATCCTGCTGGGCGCGGTTCAGAGTCTGGGTGGTGGCATCGAGCTGCGTATTCAGCGACGTCAGCATGCGCGCATTGTTGTCGACGTCGGTGGGTAACTGACCCATGTACTGCTTCTTGAAGGCGGCCAGCTTGGCATCCTGGTCGTCAACCGTTTGTTTGGCATCCGCCAGTTGGCGGCTCAGAAAATCGGTGGTGCTCTTGGCCACTTCGGAACGCGTAACCAGGTTCTCATCCACCATCAGCTGCGCCAGAGCATTGCAGATCTTTTGCGAGCGCACCGGGTCGCTGTCGTAGTACACCACGTTGAATCCCGGCACCGGCTCGTTGCTGGCATTCGGTTTCCGCGTCTTGGCGGAGGGAGAGCTGGTCGCGGCCTGGCTCATCGAGGTGATCACCGGCGACACCTGCATATTGGACTGGATTTGCGAGATGGTTTTGCCCCGGTCAGCGACCTTGAACTTAGCTGGGTCGGTTGTTTCCAGGGCCTGCATCATGGTTCCTGAGTTTGCTAGGGCTCAAGATCTGCTGGCTGAGCGTCTGCACGCGCTGCGCAAAATCGGAAGTGATGACCGGCTGGACGTAGTTGTCCGGTACCTTCTGGCCCTCCACCAGAACCGTCGCCGTAGAGGTATATCTCGGCGGCAGGGCGTAAGAGATCAGGAAGCCCGACAGCGGGGCAACCAGAGCGGGGATCAAAATAACCTTCAGGCGCCGCCGTAGCATTGCCAGGTAATCGTCCATCGTCAGTTCGCGAGTTTCACTCATACGTGTTCACCAATCCGGCCGCTCAGGCGGCCAAGAAATTATTCGATTCGAGTCGGCCGGGGATGCCATTCCACCCCAATCGCGCCGACTTGCCGCTGAGAAATCTTGCCGCAGGAGTTCGACAGACAAACCGTCTGACTAAAGGCCTCCTCGCCAAAGCGATACGCGGCAAAAAATTCGTAAGTACGTCCCAGGTGCTTGCGCATGATGGCGGAGAGATAACCATCGTCGTAGCTGCCCGCATTAATCCCTAAATTCGGCGTCCCTTGAAGCTTGGCGTTATGGGTATAGCCCAGGTCGCCATAGAACTCCCAAGTGCGTCCCACGGGGCGCGTATACCCGAGCCGAGCCGACTGCACATCGGCGCCGGCGTAGAAGCCCGACCCTGCCGAAGTGAATTTTTCGTACGAAGCCACCATCTCCCCATGGCCCATCTTGTAGTGCAACTGAACCCGCGCGCTCAGCGACCAGTGGCTGGCGTAGCCGCCTTGTTCCAGTTCGATGTGCTGCGGACCGGCGCCGGCAACCAGCAGCGCATCCTGCCGCTGATGGTATGGCTATAGCGCAGATTGAGAATGTTGACGTAAATCTGGCCGCCAGTGAATTGCGGGAATTGAAACAGCTGAAAAGCGTAAACCGCCCCGATCTGATCGTGACGGCCCACCAGATGGCTATATCCGCCCTCTAATGGTGAGCTGATCGCTGTTGATCAGTGTGATCCGTAGGGTCAAAGAAATGAGCGTTGCTGAATCCGCCCGCCACCGTGATCGCGGAGACCGGACTGATGGCTTGCACACCGTCGAGTATCGCCATGTTCGTGAGCCGCGGAGTATTTCCCACTGAACCGAACTGACCGGCTCCGAACAGGTGGGACCCGGGCAAGCCGCCGCCCTGCATTCCGATGCCGCCACCGTTCGCAAAACCCATGCCCGGCGAGCCGCCAAAGGTCCCGATTTCGAAGGAGCCGTCGGGCAGATAACTGAACGCGTCCCGCACCGTCACCTGGCCAGTTCGCCAGCGGTTTACGAATTCCGCGCCGACCGCTTCCAGCTGCTTCACGTCATAAGGAGTGCTGTAGAACGCTCCGCCGCCGAGGTACTCCATAAAGAGATCGCTCTTGGGCCAGAACTGCTGCAGATCGAGTGCTCCGATAACGCGGGTGATCGACTCCGCACCGTGGTAGCCGAGTTGGTTGGCCCCGTTCGTGTCCGCCGCTTCGCTCACCTGCAACGCGGGAGAGATGAAGCTGCGGCTGGAAGGACGCAGACTCAGCCCCGGCTCATCCAAGCCCGTCACCGGAGGGTTCTCCGGGTTCAGCACGGGCGCGGTCTGGCCGAAAGCCGGCGCCGGAGTTGTGTCTGGCGGAGGCGGCGAACTGCTCTGGGCGGCCGAGCCGATGCTCATGCCCAAAACCAGCAGCGCCAAACGGATTGTTGCGTCGTTTCCCCATGCTCTGTCACACGCAAATCCTCTTGACAGGACCGCGTTCCTTTACGGAACAACAATCGTGTCTCCCGGCTGCAACACATAATTCTGTTCCATCTGCTGCCCTTTAACCAGCTTGCGATAGTTCACCGGCAGCTTCTCCTGTTTACCGTTTTCGGTGCGCAGCACATAAATGCCCTTGGTCTTGGCAAACTGGTTGATTCCGGCGCTGGACAGCGCTTGCAGAACCGTCATGTTGGGCAACATCGGCGTGGCTCCGGACCGCGCCACCTCGCCAACCAGATAAATCCGTTTGCTGTTGATCGCCGCCACCACCACCGTAACGCGAGGGTCAGCGACATATTTCTTCAGCTTCTCCGTTAACGAACGCGGCCAACTGCTCCGGCGTCATGCCAGAGGCCTGCACATCGTTGAGCAAGGGCAAAGAAATCTTGCCATCGGGACGCACCGGCACAGTAGCCGTCAGGTCGGCTTCTTTCCACACCGCGATGTGGAGCACATCCTCCGGGCCGATGACATAACACCGATCCGCCTGGGGCTGCTGGAAGTCGGGCTGGCCGGGGCAATGCTCTCGGCGGGCTGGGCCGGCGCACCCTGCGCCAACGCCATGCTGCTCATCAAGACCACTGTCGCAACCGCCGCTTGCCATGTTGATTTCATATCTTCTTTCCTCTCAGGCTCCATACTCTTCGTACCCAATCTGCTTTAACTTGTAGAGCAGAGCTTTATAGCTGATCTGTAATTCCTGCGCCGCCCGGCGCCGGTTCCAGCGGGTGCGCGTCAGCACCTGCAGGATGATTTCTCTCTCGGCTTCGCGCGAGGCGGCGCGCGCCGCATCTTTCAAGGAAATCTTCTCCCCGTTGCCCCCGCGATCGACTCGCCGCATCAGCGAGCGCAACCCGCCCATGGCGAGCGCTTCATCACCGAGCGCGACAATGGCTCGAGCCGCGTCCTTCAGTTCGCGAATGTTTCCCGGCCAGTTGTATTCCAGAAAGAAGCTCTGGGTCTCGGAGCTGAGCGTCGGCACAGTGCGGCAAAAATCGTGCGCCGCCGCCGAAAGAAACCAGTCGCGCAGCACCGGAATATCCTCTTTCCGTTGCCGCAAAGGCGGCAGCCGCAAACAAACTCCGCTGATTCCATAATAGAGATCTTCGCGGAACTTACCAGCCTTGACCTCGGGCTCCAACTCACGCGAGGTTCCGCAGATGAAACGAGGCACCCGGCGCTGCGCATCGCCATCGCCTTGCAAAGCGATCTGCCGAACCAATTCTTTCTGCGCCGCCGTGCGCCAGGTCGCCCACGTCCTGCAGATACACGATGCCACCTTGACCGTCGCGCGCCGCCAGAATTTCCGCACTGGTTTCACTACCCTGATAGACCTGAAACGACTCTCCCGCGCGGCTGGAGAGCGCATGAATACGCGCCGCTGCCGCCGCCTTGCCGGAACCGTGCTCAGCCACCACCAGCACCGGAACGTCATTTTGCGACAACTCCCGGATCACTGCTTCGACCGTGCGCATGCCGGCGCTGACGCTCTCCACCCAGACGCGAGCGCCGCCGTTCTGCGGGGTTTCAGCAGTTGCCAGGATTTCGGTGTTGTCCAGATTCATTCTCTTTCTAGTCCGCTTCACATTTTCGCGGCCAAGACAGCGGGGGGCTGGCGTCTTGGACAAAAGGGCTTCCCACACTCTAGAGCACACGTGCTGCCAATCAGGGTAGCGTCGCTGCGCGCCATCGGAACAATACGTCCCTATTTTTCAATGACTTGCGATGATCCGCCTCGAAGGCGACTTTGGCTTAAACGTTACCACATTGCGGACAAATGGGAAAACAATTTCCTACACTCCTGGGTAATCCGTGGGGTTTACTTTCCACTTGTTTTCCGCAGATTGAGTTCATATCTCTCTGTAAGCACTCGGTAAACTCCGCGTGCCAAAAGGGGACGAATGCCCCGGACGTCGCTCTCCCGGTCTGGAAAATGGTTTTCCATTCCTGGTTGTCCATTCGCTCTTCGTCTCGCCCCGAGCCGAGCCCGCCACGGTGAGGTCACTTCCGGTCGCAACCTGGAGGTTGGCCCTTCCCTACTGGCCCGAAAGTGCCAGCCGCGGCGTTGGTTTCACTTTGCGCGCCAGCCCACTTTCGCTTATTCTCAGTACAAGCGTATTACCCATTACATTACTATGAGTAACTCAGTAGAGGTGGCCCCGCTCTTCTCGTCCAGGGAGGCCCGCTTGGCGTCTAACTCGCCCCGTTGGCAGAGACTGGCGTTGCTACTGCTCGTCGGCTGGCTATACGCTTCGATTCTCGCCCGCCTTGTTTCTGCGTGTGGGTCGGACCCCATCCTGATCCCAATTTCCAGCACGGAATCTTCGTCCCCCTATTCTCTTTGTTTATTCTGTGGCAGGACCGCAAGCGATTGCAGAGCGATTGTGCCCGACCCGTCATGGGCCGGCATTCCACTGTTGGCGCTGAGCCTGATCATGCTCTCTCTGGGGGAGTGGGGCGCCGAGATTTTCACCCAGCGCGTGTCGCTGCTGGTCCTGCTCGCCGGTTTAATCATTCTGTTTCGGGGATGGACGTTCTTCCGCGCCGTCCTGTTTCCCTGGGCTTTTCTCTTCCTGATGATCCCGATCCCCAATCTGATCATCAGCCGAATCACCTTTCCGCTTCAGTTGCTGGCCTCGAAGCTGGCCTTTGCTCTGCTGGAACTGGTCGGAGTTCCCGTGCTGCGGGAGGGGAATATGCTCACCCTCGCCGCCATACAGTTGGACGTCGCCGAAGCCTGCAGCGGAATCCGTTCGCTCCTCAGCCTGGTAACGCTCGCCATCATCTACGGGTATCTCATGGAGACTCGGAAGTGGGTCCGGGTTGCACTCGTATGCTTAGCCCTGCCCATCGCAGTGGCGGCCAACAGCTTTCGCATTTTTGGTACGGGGTTGCTGGCGCAGTACTGGAATCCGGATAAAGCAAAGGGGTTTTACCATGAATTCTCGGGACTGCTGATCTTCGCGTTGGCGCTGCTCATGCTGTTCGCCGTGCACCGCGTGTTCTCGATCCTCCCCATTTCAAAGAGAGGCGCGGAGGTGAAATCGGTATGAAAGACGGATCCCTTCGTTTCGGTATTGCGGCGGGCCTTATGTTGGCCACTGCGCTCGCGCTCCAGGCCCATTCGCACAGCGAGTTTTTTCCGCCGCGTGCGTCTCTGAGTTCCCTGCCCTCGCAGATGGATGGCTGGATCGGTACCGACGAGACCCTCGACCAGGCGACCCTCGAAATCCTTGGGCCGGGCGAATTTCTGCTGCGTAATTACGACCACGCGAGTCCGCCTGAACCTTGGATCAATCTCTACCTTGCATATTTTCCAACCCAACGGTCCGGCGATACCATCCATTCCCCAAACCACTGCCTGCCCGGCGCCGGATGGATTCCGACTTCGCGCGAGGTGATTCAGATTACGCGCCCGACGGCTCTTCCTTCCCCGCCAACCGATACGTGGTTTCGAAATCGTTGGACCGCGAACTGGTGTTGTACTGGTTTCAGGCGCATGGCCGCGCTGTGGCCAGCGAGTACTCAGGCCAAATATTATCTGGTCTCCGACTCGATTCGAATGAATCGTAGCGATGGCGCTCTGGTTCGCCTGATGACTCCTATGCTCAAGGGCGAGTCAGCCGATGCCGCCCAGGCGCGCATGATGAAGCTTGGCTCCCAGATCCTTCCGCTGCTCGACAACTACATTCCGCGATAACCCGGCTACGCCAATTAATCCGGGTCAAGCTTTGTTGGCGGGCGACTACGCGTGAATGCGCACCTCGTCAGATTTCCAATTCCGCATCTGCGCAAATGCCTGCGGCAGGAAGCGCACCAGGTCCGTCGCCACCATACAATTCTCGCCGAGCGATTCACTGGCGACGTCTCCCGCCAGTCCATGCAGATAGACCGCGAGCGCCGTGGCTTCAAGCGCGTGCTGCGGATGTTGCGCAATCAACCCCGCCACCATTCCCGTCAGGATGTCCCCCGTGCCTCCGGTGGCCATGCCCGGATTCCCGGTAGGATTCACCCAGACGTTGCCGTCGGGCGCTGCGATCAGTGTTCGATGTCCCTTGAGTACAACGATCAACTCATGCTCACGGGCGAATTTTCGCGCGACTTCGATACGATTCGATTGAATTTCGGCAATCGTTAAGCCCGTGAGGCGCATCATCTCTCCCGGGTGCGGAGTGATCACCACGGTCCGTCCCCGGCCGCTGAGCTTTTCGGCCACACCTTCGAAAGCGTTCAGGCCATCCGCATCCACAACCAGCGACTTGTCGCCGCGGGTAACAATAGTCCGGACGAACTCCGCGGTTTCGGAATTACGCGAGATCCCCGGGCCAATGGCGATCGTCTTACGCTCGAGCAACGCATCCAGGCTGAGTCCGACCGCGCGCAATGAGATCGTGCCGCGCTCGGTTTCGGGCAGCGGCTCCGTCATGAGTTCTGGATGAAAACCCGTCACGGTCGCAAGCACCGATTTTGGCGTGGCTACGGTAGCCAAGCCCGTCCCCGCTCGCAGCGCCGCAAATCCCGCCATCGCCGCCGCGCCCGCCTTGCCGAGCGATCCCCCGATTACCACCACGTGTCCATATTTGCCCTTGTTGCCTTCGCGCGCTCGGGGCGCAAGCAGCAAAGCGAAATCGTGGGGAGTGCTCAGATGAAGTCCCAGCTGCGAGACGACGGCTTCCGCAGGTGAGCCGATAGGCGCAATCACGGTCGGGCCGCCGGGTCTGCCGACCAGCGCCGCGAAGACATGCGCCGCACGCGGCGCCGTGAAAGTCACAATGGCATCTGAACGTGCTCTGTCGCCAGAGCTAGACGCGCCCGCCGGCCGCATCGCGTCGGCATCGGAGCCCGAGGGAATGTCAACCGCAACGATCGTAGCCGCAGCGGCATTCATCCGGGCGATCGCCGCCGCATAGAGCGGGCTCACCGGCGGACGAAAGCCTGTGCCAAGAATTGCGTCCACCATTACATCCGCGGCAAAGACCTCCGCCGCGTCCGAGGAATCAAGCCCACCCGCATCGCGCACGATCAGCGGCGCCATTTTCAGCGGCTGGAGCCGCTGCAGCATCGTCTGAAACATAACCGCCGCATCGCCGCGAAGCTCTGCGGGATCTGCCAACAGCAACACCCGAACGCCGCGCCCCGCTTCGACCAGCTTGCGGGCCACCACAAATCCATCGCCGCCATTGTTGCCCTTGCCACAGAGAATCCCAACCCGCTCCGCCCGGGAATATTCGGTGAGCACAAAATGCGCAACCGCCGAACCGGCGTTCTCCATCAAGGTGAGAGAAGGCACGCCGAAGCGCTCCGCAGTCGCGCGATCGATCGCCTGCATTTCCGCCGTGGTAACGATTTTCATAGGACGATTTTCGTAATGACAATGACGATGAAGTCTCGCTCGGCTGCCGTCTTACCCGGCGAAATCCGAGTATAGCCCGAGCAGAGTTAGCACGTGGGACAACCTATCGTCGTTCGTCCTTCGCTATTCGTCCTTCGCTATTCGCCGTGACTGCGAGCGTTGCTAATGCGAACGACCAATAGCGAACAGCGAACGACGTTTCCCACGCCCTCTGCTTGTGCCCCGCCTTCCCCGATTGCTACGATGCCTAAACCATGCCCACTCTCATCCCGCATCCCACCCGCATCGAATCCGCCGGCAACAAGCCGAAGATCATCGAAGAATATGTCGGTCACGTCAACACCTCGACCGCCGGCATCAGCGTGGCCCGCATGCACAGCCCCGAAGGCTGGGAGGAGCCCGGCCAGACTCCGGAATTTGACGAGTACACGGTGGTTTTGCGAGGCACGCTGCGAGTTCACCATAAAGGCCAGCCCAAATCTGGCCATATGGACGTGGCCGCCGGCCAAGCCGTCATCGCCCACCGCGGGGAATGGGTTCGCTACTCAACTCCATTCCCCGGCGGAGCCGAGTACATAGCGCTCTGCCTGCCCGCCTTCTCGCCGGAAACGGTGCATCGCGACCGCTAGGGGGCAACACCAAAGTACATCCCACCCATGAATTGTGTTGTGACTAGGGGCCAACCCCGGTACAGTAAATCCGAGTATAGTAATTCTGGATAAGGCAAGTCTGGATGCCGAATCACCAAACTCGATTCACCAAACTAATGTTCGCGCCTCACGCCAACCTGAGCAACGAAGTCAATCGGAACATCGTCCAGTCCGAAATCGAGGGAGGCGTATTTCTGGAAGGCTTGCCTCCTGACACCGTGCTGCAGATTCAGACGCAGCACCACTTCTACACTGCAGAACTTCTTGGTGAGGGTTCGGCGCTGATCTCCGGCCATCCTCAATTCTGTCCCGAACCAGTTCAGGTCACCATCGCCGGCTCGACTTGGGGCGGTTCGATGCTCAAGATGCGCTACATCGGCCGCGGCATGCACCTGGAATTTCACCACCCCGCCTACAGCACGCCGATTGTCACCTCCGCGATTCAAGAGATTCGGGAACGAGTCAAGTCCGCCCGGGAACGCCGCGCAGGATTAGATCACGGTGTTCAACACAGCGGCCGCGAACTTGGCCTCCCGTCTGCCTGACATCCACCACCCCAGGCCTGTTTAGCGAGCAGTGTTGTCCCTCTGCGTTGTCCCCTCTGCCTCTAATGGATCTGTCGGAACGTGGCCGACGTATCGCGATGTTTCGCCAATTGACCACTTGGATTGCAACCCCTACGTCTTGACGACACTCGCTGCAGGTGTTGCAATGCCCATGAAAAGGAGAACCGATGAACCGATTCTTGAGTGTTTGCTTGCTTGCAGGCTGCGGGATCGTCTCGGTCCTGGCCGCGTCCGACTCTCCGCCGAGAACTTCGATGGCAGGCGACCGGGCTAACGCTTCGGAAGCAACAATCGAGGGCTTGGTTCGGGATGTTGCCTGTCCCATTCAGAACCTGGATGGAACTGCGACTGATCTAAGCCTCAAATGTGTGAGGGACTGCGTGAGGGGTGGTTCGCCGCTCGTTATTCTGACCAAGGATGGTCACTTGTATTTCCCCATCTCCGACAAAATGCCCGACACGGATCAGCGGCAACAACTGATGCCATTCGTCGGCAAATACGTGCGGGCTAGCGGGACCGTATTTGAGCGGACGGGGACGCACGCGATTGTGATCACGGAAATTAAGGAAATGAAAGAGGTCCACTTGACGATCGATGAGCGGTGATTCAGGCTCACCGAGAACAAGCGACTGAATGCTATTGTGGCCTTCCAGCCTTGGATTTCACCGTAATTAGGCATCTGCAA
The DNA here is from genome assembly GCA_963826845.1 of uncultured Acidobacteriaceae bacterium. GTDB lineage: Bacteria > Acidobacteriota > Terriglobia > Terriglobales > Acidobacteriaceae > Acidiflorens. The sequence goes on along the minus strand of CAWGYS010000008.1, from coordinate 79,847 downwards.
CTCATTGAGAATTCGGACGGGGGGTGCATCTTCCCCTGTGGTGTTCTCACCCCGCACTTTCATTGACCTGCCTGTCTCACCCCCGTAAGATTGTGCGCGAGTGATCGGCACAACCATCTCGCACTACCGCATCGTAGAGAAAATCGGCGGCGGCGGCATGGGTGTCGTCTATAAGGCCGAGGACATCAAGCTACACCGCTTTGTGGCCCTGAAATTCCTGCCTGATGACGTAGCCAAAGACGCGCAAGCTCTTGCCCGCTTCCAACGCGAAGCACAAGCCGCGTCGGCCCTGAACCACCCCAATATCTGCATGATCTTTGAGATCGACGAACGCGAGGGTCAGCACTTCATCGCCATGGAATATCTCGACGGCATGACGCTGAAGCACCGCATCGCCGGGCGACCGCTGGAAGCCGAGTTGATTCTGTCGCTGGCCATCGAGATTGCCGATGCGCTCGATGCCGCGCATTCTGAAGGCATCGTTCACCGCGACATCAAGCCCGCGAATATCTTCGTGACGAAGCGCGGGCACGCCAAGATTCTCGACTTTGGATTAGCGAAGATCAGTTTGGCGAGCACTTCTTCGAGCAACGTCGCGTTGCTGAACACGCAGACGCGTTCGGTGGACGAGGATAATCTCACCAGCCCCGGTTCTACGCTCGGTACCGTCGCTTATATGTCGCCGGAGCAAGCCAAGGGCAAGGAACTGGATGCTCGAACCGATCTGTTTTCGTTCGGTACAGTTCTGTACGAAATGGCGACGGGAGCGTTGCCATTCCACGGTGAAACTACTGCGCTGATCTTCAACGCCATATTGAATTCCGATCCGCCCCCTGCGATTCGTTTCAATCGCGACATTCCTCCCAAGCTGGAAGACCTCATCAACAAAGCGCTGGAGAAAGATCGCAATCTGCGCTATCAGGGCGCTGCAGAAATGCGCGCCGACTTGCAACGGCTGAAGCGAGATATGGAGACGGGACGAGTAGTTGCGAGTGGTTCCGGGTCTGTCCCGGCGGCGCAGGATCCTGAACCCGGCGGCCCGAATCCCGCGCACTCGGCGTCACGCGTCAATTTTGTCTCGAGCGCATCCATCGTCTCGACCACATCCGTGACGGCGCCCGGCCCAACAGGAACCGGAATCGCCGCCGGTAAGTCATCCCGAATGCCATTTTTGGCCGCGGCCGGACTCCTGTTGGCACTGGCGGCTGGAGGCGCTCTCTATTTTCGTTCCTCGCAGCCCAGGTCTCTAACCGAAAAAGACACGCTCGTGCTGGCCGATTTCGCGAACATGACAGGCGACCCTGCATTCGATGGCACATTGAAACAGGCTCTGGCGGTGGATCTGGAGCAGTCGCCTTTTCTGCGGGTCATTCCATCCACGCAGGTGCGCCAGACCCTGGCTCTTATGGGACGGCAGCCCGACGACCGGCTCACCACTGAAGTCGCGCGTGACTTGTGCCAGCGAGTAGGGAGCAAGGCGATGCTGACCGGCTCGATTGCCAGCCTGGGCAGTCAATATGTGGTGAGCTTGAGCGCCGTGAACTGTCAGACCGGAGACTCACTGGCGCAGGAACAGGAGCAAGCCGCCGGCAAAGAACAAGTGCTCGTCGCGCTGGGCGCAGCGGTATCGAAAATGCGCGGCAAACTGGGCGAGTCCCTGGCCTCGATCCGGAAATTCGATGTGCCCATTGAACAGGTCACAACTTCGTCGCTGGAAGCGCTGAAAGCCTTCAGTATGGGGAGCGTTGAATTCGACCAGGGCCGGCAACTGGGGTCGCTGCCCTTCTATCACCGGGCCGTCGAGTTAGACCCGAACTTTGCCTGGGCATATGCCCGCATCGGCGCCATCTACAGCAATGCTGGGGAAAACGAAAAGGCGATCGAGTATACCCGCAAGGCTTACGAACTGCGCGACCGCGTTAGTGAAAGAGAGAAACTGTACATCACCTCGCACTACTATCAGACTGTGACCGGGGAAGAGGATAAGGAAATGGATGTTTTGGAGCTCTATGCCCGGACTTATCCAAACGACGAGATCCCGGCCAACAATCTTACGGTCGTCTACCGGAACGAAGGAGACTTTGCGAAGGCGGTGGAAAGTGGCCGTGATACCGTCCGGATCGCACCGACCTATGCCGGGGCTTATACGGGTCTTGCATTCGCCTATTTTGGCGCCAACCGGCCCGACGAAGCCCACCAGACCCTCCAGCAGGCATTGGCGCGGTTCCCGGACAATGAAACCTTGCACGATGGCGATTATTTCATTGCGCGTGCTCTTGGTAAAACTGCCGAGGCCGACCGAGAGCTGGCATGGTCGAGCGGGAAAAAGTGGGAATACCGCTTCCTTTTGACCGAGGTCCGCGCTCAACAGGAGCAAGGCCGGTTGCGAAGCTCCGAAGAGATCACCCAGCACATCCAGGACATCGGAAAAAATCAAAACCTCCCAGAACTGGCCGAAACTGACTGGGGATGGCTCGCGATGGTGCAGGCTGACTTTGGTTTCTGCGACCGTGCATCGAAAAACCTCGCATCAGTCGGCGCCATTTCCGGACGGAGCGCGGTGACGTTCTCCGGATATGTATTCGCAGCCTGCGGGCAGGTGCAGAAGGCGGAAGCGGTGGCCGCAAGATTGAATAAGGAATACCCGCTCAACAGCTTCACGCAGATATCGGAGGTTCCCCAGATCCGTGCACGTCTCGACCTGCGGCGCGGCGATGCGGCGCAGGCGATCAAAGATCTTCATCACGCGGAGGTGTACCAGTTTGGAGACGTTGAACTTGGTATGCCCGCGTACCTGCGCGGCATGGCATATCTCAAAAATAAGCAGGGAACCGAAGCGGCAGCCGAGTTCCAGAAGGTACTGGATCATCGCGGCGTCTCCGGGGCGTCCCCATACTGCGCGCTGGCCAGGCTGGGACTGGCGCGGAGTTACGCGCTAACCGGAGATGCCGCAAAGGCCCGCACAACATACCAGAATTTCCTCACCCTCTGGAAAGACGCCGACCTCGACATCCCCATCCTGAAAGAAGCCAAAGCAGAGTACGCGAAGCTGCAATAAAACAAACTGAGCGATAGCCAAGCTTGTAATATCCAGCCACAACCACGCGATTTACAATCGTCGTGGATGTTGTAGGAGTCTCGCCGTCCGTCAAGCTATGAAACTTTCCGTCGTGATGCCCGTCTATAACGAGCGCGCCACCCTCCGCGCCGTGGTCCAGAAGGTTCTCGCGGTTCCCCTCCAGATCGAGTTGATCTGTGTGGACGATGGCTCCAAGGATGGCTCGCGAGAGATTCTCGCCGAACTGCAAACTCAGTATCCGCAAATCCGCGCCGTTCTTCAGCCGCACAACATGGGGAAAGGAGCGGCCCTCCGCCGCGGCATTCAGGAAGCGACCGGCGACTTCGTCATTATTCAGGACGCAGACTTGGAATACGATCCGGCTGAGTATCCCCTGATGCTCGAGCCCTTGGTTCAGGGTAGAGCCGACGTCGTGTTTGGCTCGCGCTTCATGGGAGGCGCGCCCCATCGCGTCTTGTACTTCTGGCATTCGGTCGGCAACCGCCTTCTTACCCTGCTCTCCAATTGCCTCACCAACATTAATCTTTCCGACATGGAAACCTGCTACAAGGTCTTCCGCCGCGAAATAATTCAGTCCATCCCTATCGAGGAGAATCGTTTCGGGTTCGAGCCCGAGATCACCGTGAAAGTGGCGCGGCGTCACCTGCGCATTTACGAGGTGGGAATCAGTTACTGCGGACGCACCTACGAGGAAGGAAAAAAGATTGGTTGGAAAGACGGCGTGCGGGCCTTGTACTGTTTGTTGAAGTACTCTCTCACTGAGCCCAAGGCAAAAACGGTTGCGCCAGCACTCCCCGCGCCGGAATAATACAGCTCACCGTTTCAACGACGGCTCCCGCCCGGCGATCTCTAGTGGTGGTTACCACCCTTGGTCTTGAGTCGGCCTTTGTAAGGATTCGAAGCTTGGCCTGCCCCCCCACCTTTGCCGCCGCCCGAGGCACCGAAGTTGATTGGCGGATTGGATTTATCTTTCACAGGCTTCAGCGCCGGCCCTGTCTTCTTCGCCGACCGAGACGACCCCGGCACTTTGGATTGACGCTCCGCAGCTTGCAATTCCTTGGCACTGGCAGCCGAGGCGGTTCCCGAACCCGTCGCCTTGACGCCGGTCGAACTGGGTTTCGCCGACCTCTCCGGAGGCGAAGGCTTAACCTTGAATGTGTTTTTCTGCTGAGCCTGCTGCGCCCAGCCGCTCACGCTGATTCCTGCCACCGCAATCGCAACCGCCCACGAAAATCTCATCTCTTTTTGATCCCCTGCCCGGAACCCCAGGCCGCTAGATTTCGAGCTACTTGCCATTAGATGCACGCCCGCTGCCATCCGGCACTAACATCTCTTCCCAGTTTAAACCCGACAGCACCGGAAAACACTCGCGAGAACCGAAACAAATCTAATGGGTTAGCCGGAACAACGATCCGCCCACGGTCCCGCTAACGATGGCCAAAATGCAGGAGATATGCAATATCTTGCACATTGCCAGTGCGTTTCCTTGCTCCCGCCAGCGGGTAACCACGCCAATTACCTCACCACGGCTCCGAGAGCACTTTTTAGTTACTGATCGACAACAAGTTACAAGCTGCTAGCCAGCGAGCAAGGCAGCGATTCGCTCGCCCGCGCGCCCGTCCCAAAGAGGAGGAATACTTCCCTTCTTAGCCTTGCCCGCAAGCACCCGAGACAGTTCGGCGTGCAGCTTCTTGGGATCGCTTCCGACCAGAACGTTAGTCCCCATCGAAACCGTGACCGGGCGCTCCGTGTTCTCGCGCAGAGTCAGGCACGGAATGCCGAGGTAAGTGGTCTCTTCTTGAATGCCGCCCGAATCGGTTATGACGACACTCGCGCGCGACTGCAAACGCAGAAACTCGACGTAGGAGAGCGGATCAATGATCTGCAACTGCCCCGTATCGAGTCCAAATTCGGCGATGCGCTGCCTGGTGCGCGGGTGTGCGGGAAAAATAACGGAAAGCTCCTGACTGGCTTCAAGCAAAGACTGAAGAATGCGCTTCAAGACCGCGCCATCGTCAACATTGGCCGGGCGATGCAACGTCACCAAAGCATAGCGCTGTGGTTGAGAAACACAAGATCCGTCTCGCCTCTGAAGTTGAGCCGCGGGCGAAAGCTTCACCAGAGAATCAATCATCACGTTGCCGACGCGAAAAATCTTTTCAGCAGCAATTCCCTCGCGCCGCAGGTTGACGTCTCCATCCTCGGACGGCGTAAACAGCAAATCAGCGATCTGATCGGTAACCACCCGGTTGATCTCCTCCGGCATTGTGCGATCGAACGAGCGCAACCCGGCTTCGACATGTCCAACTCGCACTCCCAGCTTGGCGCACACCAGAGCCGCGGCGACCGTTGAATTAACGTCGCCATAGACCAGCACCAAGTCAGGCTGGCCTTCCAGCAGCACCGGCTCGAAACGAGTCATGATCTCAGCCGTCTGCCGCGCATGGGAACCCGAGCCCACCGCCAGGTTCACATCTGGAGCCGGAATACCCAGCTGCTCAAAAAACACGTCCGACATATTGGCGTCGTAGTGTTGGCCGGTGTGAACCAGCGTCTGGATCACGTGTGGGCGGGTTCTGAGCGCGTTCAGCACGGGCGCAACCTTCATGAAATTCGGTCGAGCACCCACGACGTGAACTACTTTCACAGCTTCTCCGATCAACTTCTCTGATCAACGACCTAATGAATCTGAATTGTCTCGAAGCAAGCGGATAATCGCCCCGCTCAAATATCAACGAGCTTGTCAGGATGCCGGCTGAGATACCAGCAAGGGCTAAAGCCGAAATGCGGAAACATCGAATGGACGCAGGTATCAGTCTCCCGTTGCCCCGGTTCATAATGAATTTTTCCCGCCTTGACGTGGATGACGTAAAGAACATTCCTCTGAATCTGCCCGAACTGTGGCCGGCCGCCCGGAATCTGGTAGCGCACCGACCCGTAGTCACCCCCATAGACCAGCAGCAACAACGTCGCTATCGCCACCAACCCACGAAGAATCGCACGTTCCACGGCTTCTCCAGCGTCACGCCTGCAAGTGGCATCTACTCTATCGTTGGAGACACAAGCCGTCCAGAGGCGTGTGCCGTGATCGCGCAATACGCGGAACGAACGCATCGCGGGATCGAAACCACTAACCTTTGGCGCGCACCGCAGCAGCTTCCGTCTTCCCTCGGCTGAAAGCAAACTGAAGCTTCCAGGTCCTCACGCCCGACTCACCGCCTGGCGCAGGCGAGAACTTCCAATCCCGAGCCGCATCCATCGAAATGCGTGAAAAATACTTGCTTGGCCCCGCGGATTCGAGCGTCGCCTTCGCCACGTTGCCGGCTGCGTCCACTTCGACTTTCACACGAACCTTGATCTTGCCTTGAATCGTACGTCGCGCGCTCGGAGAAACCTGCGGCGTCACCTGCCGCACAACACCGCTGTCGTCGCCTTCGCTGTTCATGTTCGCGGCCACCGTCGCAGACGCCTTCGAATCATCACCTTTTGCGCGGACTGTGAGTTTCGCGGACTGCGAACCTTCACGGCGGCAGTTGGCTGAGCCGGCGTCGATTGCATTTCCGGTTGAACCTCGGAAGTTGGACGGGTGGCTTCGGTCTGACAAATCAAAATAAACACAATCGCAACCACCGCTGCCAACCCCAGCAGGTAACGCCACGTCGCGAAACTCTAGTCGATCTGACCTCGCAGGCGCGGAAACTATGCTGTCGCGGTGGTCCGCAGTTTTAGTTGAACTCGGCGCCGGCCGCTTCCCTTCCAGCCGATCGTTGATCTCCGCCACCGTCCATCGCTTGCCGGCATCCACCTGCAAGCAGTTCGCCGCGATTTCGCGCAACGGTCCCGAAACTACCGCCGGTATTACCGGCGAACTCGGCCGCGCGCGATCCCAAGCCGGCAAGCGCTGGGTCAGCACCTCGACCAAAGTCATTCCCAACTGCCAGACGTCGGCAGCCGCCGAACTCGCTCCCGTGGACGCTTCTGGAGGATCGTAGGCGCTCGCCGACCGCACGCCACGGCTCCCACGCCGCTCCCAAGCGTCGCTCGACAGCTTCACCTGGTCCCCAACAGCCAGAATGTTCGAAGGTTGGATGTGCCCATGCACGAATCCCTTGTCGTGCACATACTGCAAAGCCCGCAAAACCGGCGGAAGCATGCCGCTGCGCTTCCTCCGCCGTCAGCGCCCGCTCCGGCAGAATCTGCGAGAGATTCTCCTCCGCGTACTCCTCGACGACATAAAGCAGTTTCACGCCATCGAGTTCGCAGGCTCCAGCGTCGAAAGATACGAATCAGATTAGGATGCTTCAGTTCGCGGGCAGCCTTCCATCGCAGGAGTTGCTTCTCCGCATCGGTCGCATCGGCGGCAATCAGCTTGATGGCAGCTTCCCTGGAATCTCCCGCAGCCGCTTGATGTGAGGAACACGGCGCTGTGATCAGAACCGCCCAAATATCTTTCCAGCAGAAATCTGCCATCGACGGTGCGGCCCTCCCACTGTTTCCAGGTCTCGCTCATATCGTCTCGCTCATATCGTCACGCTCATCTGCAAAGCCTCAATAGTCCGCTATTGTATGTGACGCCCGCACCCCATGCGGAAATCTTGTGAGTAGTTCGTGTATGACCATAATGACCAAGTGACCATCCGATAAGCGCCGGGGATGCTCCCCGCAAGAATCCTTCGCCGCGCTTTACAATATCCGCATGGCCCCCATCCCCGCCGAAATCCACGGCCAGCGATACATCAGCCTCGCGACCTTCCGCAAAACCGGCGTCGCCGTCTACACGCCCATCTGGTTCGCCGAAGACGGCGACAAACTCTACCTCATGACCAACAGCAAACTCGGCAAGGTGAAGCGCATCCGCAACAACCCGCAAGTCAAGATCGCTCCTTGTACCATCCGCGGAAAAATCACCGGCCCCGAATTCCCGGCAACTGCCCGCATTCTGCCGCCGGAAGACTTTGCCCGCGTCCGCCAGGCGATCAAACGAAAATACTGGCTAGCCCGTCTCCCTTTCCTGTGGCGCAACACCGACACCTTCATCGAAATCACCGCCAGCATGAATGCCAGCCTCCGGTTTCGCCCAGTGATTCTCAGTGCCCTCGCGGTCAACGCTCTGTATTGGAACGCGCACGACATTTACGCTGGCTCCCCAGCCTGTTACCATCGAATGTTGTTTTTGGGTTCGCACGCATTTCCTTAGGCGAGCAAACTTTCCTTCGGAGGCACCATGGCCGTAAAAGTTGGCATTAATGGATTTGGACGCATCGGGCGCAACGTTCTCCGCACCGCGCTCGCCGACAAGAACATCGACTTCGTCGCCGTCAACGATCTCACCGATCCCAAAACTCTGGCCCACCTGCTCAAGTACGATTCCATCCTCGGCAACCTGCCCAACAAAATCACCGCCGGAGCCGACAGCATTTCGATCGACGGCAAAGTCATCAAAGTTTTCAAAGAAAAAGATCCTGCCGCCCTGCCCTGGGATTCCGTCGGAGCTCAAGTCGTCATCGAATCCACCGGCCGCTTCACCGACGCCAACGACGCGAAGAAACATCTGCGCGGCTCGCGTGAAAAAAGTCATCATCTCCGCCCCCGCCAAGAACGAAGACCTCACCGTCGTCCTCGGCGTCAACGAAGAGAAATACGACCCCGCCAAGCATCACATCGTTTCGAACGCTTCCTGCACCACAAACTGTCTGGCCCCGATCGCCAAAGTCGTCAACGACAATTTCAAGATCGTCTGCGGCACCATGACCACCATCCACTCCTATACGAACGATCAGGTCATCCTCGACTTCCCGCACAAAGATTTGCGCAGAGCCCGCGCCGCCGCGATCAACATGATCCCAACCACTACCGGCGCGGCCAAAGCGCTCAAACTCGTCCTCCCCGAACTGGGCGGCAAACTCGACGGCTTCTCCATGCGCGTGCCCACGCCCAACGTCTCGGTGGTCGATCTCGTCGCTTTCGTGGAAAAAAAGACCACCAGAGAAGAAGTCAACGCCGCGCTGAAGAAAGCTTCCGAGTCCGGCCCGCTGAAAGGCTATCTCGGCTTCGAGGAGAACGAACTGGTCTCCTCCGATTTCAAAGGAGACTCCCGCTCCTCCATCGTCGACGCGCCCATGACCCTGGTAGTCGGCGGCAACTGCGTCAAAGTGATCTCCTGGTATGACAACGAGTGGGGATACTCCTGCCGTGTCCGCGATCTGATCAACCTGATGGCGGCCAAAGGCCTGTAGGATGTCTGCGTGCGTGGCGGCGCATCGTCCGCCACGCGGAGCGAAGCTCCGACGAAGTTCGGACAGACCAACGAACGACCAGCGACGAACGACGGGGTTCCCGATGCCTAAGCTTTCCATTCGCGATCTTCCTCTCAACGATCGCCGCATCTTCATGCGCGTCGACTTCAACGTCCCGCTCGACGACGGCCGCGTCATGGACGACACCCGCATCCGCGAAACTCTGCCCAGCATCGAGTACGCCCTGCGTCACGGCGCCCGCCTCATCCTCGCTTCTCATCTCGGACGTCCCAAAGGCAAGCCCAATCCCAAGCTGAGCCTCAAGCCCGTAGCCGAGCGTCTGCGCATGGTGCTCGACAAGGAACTGTCGCGCGGAGAAAACGTCGGCTTCTGCCCGCAGTGCGTCGGCCCTGAAGCCGAAGAAATGGCGCTCAAGCTGGAAAAAGGCCAGGCGCTGCTCCTCGAAAACCTGCGCTTCCACGCCGAAGAAGAAAAGAACGACGAAAATTTTTCCAAACAACTCGCCAAGCTCGCCGACTTCTACGTCAACGACGCCTTCGGCACCGCCCACCGCGCCCACGCCTCCACCGTCGGCATCACGAAGTTCGTGCAGAAATCCGCCGCCGGTCTGCTCATGGAAAAAGAGCTGGAATATCTGGGCCGCGTCCTGCAGGATCCCGAGCACCCTTTCGTCGCCATCCTCGGCGGCGCCAAAGTCAGCGACAAAATCGGAGTCATCCAGAACCTGCTAGGCAAAGTCGACGTCCTCATCATCGGCGGCGGCATGGCCTACACCTTCCTCAAGGCGCAAGGCGAATCCGTCGGCAAGAGCCTGGTCGAAGAAGACAAGATCGAACTCGCCCGCGACCTTCTACAGCAGGCAAAAGCGCACAAAGTAAAATTCCTGTTGCCCACCGATCACGTCATCGCCGACCGCGTCGAAGCCGGTGCCTCGACCAAAATCGTCGGCCACGGCGAGCCCATCCCCGACAACATGATGGCGCTCGATATCGGCCCCGAAACCATCGAGGCGTTTTCGGAGGAAGTCGCCCGCGCCCGCACCATCGTCTGGAACGGCCCCATGGGCGTTTTCGAATTGCCGCCCTTCGCCAAAGGCACTTTCAAGATCGCCCACGCCGTAGCCGACAATCCCGGAGCGCGCATCGATCGTAGGCGGAGGAGATTCCGTAGCCGCCGTCAAAGCCGCCGGCGTAGCCGACAAAATCACCCACATTTCAACCGGCGGCGGCGCCTCGCTCGAATTTCTGGAAGGCAAGAAGTTGCCCGGAGTAGAAGCGCTGACTGACAAACGTTGAGATGTGTTGACATCCGTTACGTAACGCGTTACGGTACAGAATGATCCGGTCGTTTCGCCACAAAGGGCTGAAGCGCCTTTACGAAGACGCTGATCCCCGCGGAGTGATCCCCGAACACGTTGTTAAGTTGCGTGACATTCTCGTGCGACTCGATGCGGCCCACGCCGCTTCTGATATGGACCTACCCGGCCTCCGCCTACATCCCCTCAAGGGCGAGAGGAAAGGATCCTGGTCCGTCACGGTTCGAGCAAATTGGCGAGTAACTTTCCACTTGGCCGACCGCGATGTCTTTGACGTTGACTATCTGGACTACCATTGAAGGAGACCGCGCCATGCCTATGAAGAACCCACCCCATCCCGGCGGCTTTGTGCTGCGCCAGTGTATTGAGCCTCTAGGATTGACCATCACGCAGGCCGCCGCCGCCCTCGGAGTAACGCGCACCACATTATCGGAACTGGTGAATGAAAAGCGCGGCGTCTCTCCCGAAATGGCCGTGAGGTTATCCAAAGTGTTCGGCGGCAGCGCCGAAAGTTGGCTCGTGCAGCAGGCGCAGTACGACCTCGCACACCTTGAGCACCGACCATCTCAAGCTCAAGCGCTTGGAATTCGTTTAGGCAAGATTCTTTCCCATTCAATGTTTATAGAGGTCCCTTCATGAGAAAAAAAGTCATAGCCGCTAACTGGAAGATGTACAAAACCCCCGACCAGGCCCGTGACTTCTTCCGCGATTTTCTTCCACTCGTCCCGGCCACGACCGCGACGAAATCGTAGTCTGCCCCACCTACCTCGCCATCGACGCCGCCATCACCGCCGCTAAGGGCTCAAGCGTCGCCATCGGCGCGCAGGATGTCTACTGGCAAACCGAAGGCGCTTTCACCGGCGAAATCTGCTCCAGCATGTTAGTGGCAGTCGGCGTAACCCACGTCATCATCGGACACTCCGAACGCCGCCAGTATTTCGGCGAAACCGACGACACCGTCAACCTCAAACTAAAATCCGCCCTCGAAGCCGGACTCGTCCCCATCGTTTGCGTAGGCGAAGTCCTCGAAGAACGCGAAGCCGGACTCACCGACGACGTGCTGCGCCGCCAGTGTCTGCGCGCCTTCAACAAAGTTTCCGCCAAGAAAGCCGCGCACCTGGTAGTCGCCTACGAGCCGGTCTGGGCCATCGGCACCGGAAAAACCGCGACCCCGCAGTTGGCCGCCGACGCCCATGCCATCATCCGAGCCGAAGCCGCAGAATCCTTCGGCCAGGAATTCGCCGACAAACTCCGCATCCTCTACGGCGGCTCCGTCAAGCCAGAGAACGCCCATGCACTGATGTCGGAAGAAGAAATCGACGGCGCGCTGGTAGGCGGAGCTTCGCTCGATCCCAAATCGTTCGCCGCCATCGTGAAGTATTAGAAAGTGGAGTAGTAGGAAGCTGTGATCTTCGCCGAGACCCGAGCCGCTGCGCTGGCGGGCAACAGAGCACCCGGATAAAATACTGGGGACATGACATCCCCATCAATCGCCCACTACTCAACCGTCAGCCTGTTCCTTTTCCTCCTGCTAGTTTTTGCCTCCGCCTTCGCGGCCGACAAGCCCTCCGAAGTAAGAGGCGGCAACGGAATCATCCTCCCACCTCCGCCGCCCACCGAAGCCAAGCCGGTGACCGAGACCGTTCAAGGCACCACGATAACCGATCCCTACCGCTGGCTGGAGGACGCGAAGAGCCCCGAGACCCGCGCCTGGATCGGCGAGCAGATGAAATACACCGAGCAATACCTGTCCCAAGTAAAAGTCCGCCCCGAGATCGTCACCGAACTGACCAAGCTCGAACGCGTGGAGACCTACAGCATCCCCATCGAGCGCGGCGGAAATTATTTCTTCAAGAAGCGCTTAGCCGACGAGAACCAGGGATCGATCTACATGCGCCGCGGCTTGCACGGGCAGGATGAGCGCCTGATCGACGCCACGAAACTGAGCGCCGACCAGAACACCTCCGTGCAGATCGACGACATTTCAAAGGATGGCACGCTGCTGGTCTACGGCATTCGCTCCGGAGGCGCCGACGAAGAGTCGGTCCGCATTCTCGAGATCAATAAGAGTGACGCCGCGAAGAATCACGAACTCTCTGACACGCTGCCGACCGCGCGTTATTCCGGCATCCAACTCAGCCCCGATAAACAGGGCCTGTACTACGCGCGCTTCGATCCCACCGGAACGCTGGTCTTCTACCACAAGCTCGGGTCGCCAGATCGGCCGACGCACGATACGCTAATCTTCGGCAAAAGCTTCGAAGGCGAAACCCTCGGCCCCATGGAACTCATCGGCGCCGAGATCACCGAAAACGAACGCTACCTGATCATCTCCGTCGTGCACGGCGTTCCAGCCAAGCGCGTCGATATCTACGTAAAGGATCTGCGCCAGCCGGATTCGCCGATCCGCCCGATCATCCACGGCATTGATAACCGTTTCAACGCCCGACGAACTACGGCGATGATCTCTACGTGCTCACCGACTACCAGGCTCCGAACTATCGCGTAGTGAAAGTGCAGATCGCCAACCCGCAACCGCAGAACTGGACGACCATCGTCCCCGAAGGCAAGAACGTCATCTCGGGCGTTACGATTGTCGGCGGGAAACTGTTCGTCACCGGACTGCATGACGTCGTAACCGAAACCCGCATCGTCACACTCGACGGAAAGTCGGCCGGAAATATCGTGTACCCAACGCTGGGCGCGGCTACCGCACTCTACGGACGCGAAGATGCTCATCGAGGGCTTCTACAGCTTCGAGTCCTTCATCATCCCGCCCACCATCTATCGCTACGACGTTGCCACCGGAAAAACCGAAGTCTTCGCCAAGCCGACCGTCCCCTTCGCATCCGAGCAATACGAAGTGAAACAGGTTTTCTACAAATCCAAAGACGGCACCAGCGTGCCCATGTTCATTTCGTCGAAGAAAGGCCTGAAGCGCGACGGCAACACGCCCACGCTGATGTGGGCCTATGGCGGATTCCTCGTTGACATGGTCCCCGTGTGGAATCCCGAATACGCGTGGTGGATCGAGCAGGGAGGCTTCTACGCGCAGCCCAATCTCCGCGGCGGCGGTGAGTACGGAGAGAAGTGGCACCAGGCCGGAATGTTCGAACACAAACAAAATGTCTTCGACGACTTCTACGCCGCAGCGCAGTATTTGGTGGACGAGAAATACACCTCGACGACATCGCCTGGCCATTCGCGGACGCTCCAACGGCGGCCTGCTCATGGGCGCAGCGATGACGCAGAATCCAGAAATGTTCGGAGCCATCTGGTGCGGATATCCGCTGCTCGACATGATCCGCTTCCAGAATTTCCTCGTAGGCAAGTGGTGGACCGCCGAATACGGATCCTCGGATAACGCAGACCAGTTCGCGTACCTCTTGAAGTATTCGCCCTATCACAACGTGAAGCCGGGCATGAAATTTCCCGCCATCATGTTCAACACCGGAGACAGCGATACCCGCGTAGATCCTCTGCACGCGCGCAAAATGACCGCGCTGGTCCAGACCGATAACGCGAACGACCGCCCAATTCTGCTGCACTACCAAACCATAAGTGGACATAGCGCAGGAGTTTCCATCACCCAGGCCATCAATGACACCGCTGACGAATTGGCGTTCCTGTGGAACGAAGTAAGCGGCCCGCCCCAGCCATAGCGGCCGCGGAAAGACACACCGGTTCTGAATTTGTTTTGTATCAGGGCGTCGGCTTTAGCGATGCCGCAAGTCCCACGAAATAAAATGCCCCTTGGGGCCGGGCGTCGAATGTCAATGGGATGGCCCAGTTTTCGCGCCCCATCGCCGTTGCTCAATTTTCCATTCGCGCAACCCAGAGCCCCGCAGTAGAATCTAATTAAATAGCGACGCCGTCAGGCTCCAGCTCAAAGGTGAAAGGCCACGGTCGAACGGAGGTCCAGATTTATGAACCGATTCGGTCTCGATAAATTCCTCATCGCATTTGCGGTTTTCACCGGTCTCGCACTCACGCCAGTTTCAGCATTCGCGCAACACGGCGGCGGAGGCGGACACAGCAGCGGCGGTGGCGGCGGTTCCCATGGCGGCGGAGGCGGTAGTTACCATGGCGGCGCACCAAGCAGTGGAGGATCCTACGGCGGCGGCTCGTATCGCGGTGGTGGAGAATCCCACGGTGCCGGCTCCTATGAAGGAGGCCGATCCTATGGCGGAAGTAGCTACAGCCACGGTGGCGGATATGAAGGCAGCCGCAGTTCCGGATCCTACGGAAGCGGCAATCGCCCGTCGAGCGCCTCTTCCTCAAATCTTCGTCCCGCCATCAACGATGGCCAGTGGCACTCTTTCAGCAACTCCGGGCCACACCGCGCAAACCAGCGGACAAAATAGCGCACATAGTATCGACAAGAAGCTCAACCCAAACTTCCGCGCATTCCGCCGAAGCGCACAACCCCGGAAGCGCACCGCATTCGACTCTCTCTGCACGCAACACAGGAATCTCCGACGGCGCCTGGCACTCTTTCGGAAGCTCCAGCACCGGCACGTCAAGAACCTCGTCAGGCTTAGTGGGAGGAACCTCCCACGTAACCCCGGGTTGGGGTGGCAACGGCTGGCATGGTAATGGCTGGAACGGTAACGGTTGGCACGGCAATGGTTGGAATGGTGGTTGGGCCGGCTACGGCTGGCGCGGCGGCTACGGTTGTTGTTGGGGAGGCGGTTGGGGCTGGGGAGGTTGGGGTTGGGGATTCGGCTTCGCGCCCTACTGGGGAGGCTACTGGGCCTTCGGTTGGAATCCCTGGTGGTACGGCCCTTATTGGTCGGCCCTACGGCTACCCGTATTACGGCTACAGCGTTTACGGATATAACTGGTCCGACGGCCCGCCATACGCGTCAGATTCGTCATCTGCTGACTCGTCATACGACAACGACTCGCCGACCAGCTATCTGAATCGGCCGAGTTCGATCAGACCAAACTCGAATTCGAATGATGAGGGCAGCCTCAACCTAACCAATGGTTCAAGCCAGGACGACAACGCTCCGGCCAGACGGGCCCAGCGTCGAAACCCGCAACCTCGCCAAGTTCTACGGCTCCAGCTACTCAGCCACAGCCAAGCCTGGTCTCGACATCGCGAACCTGAGGGAACTATGAAATTCGGCGTAATAATTTTCCCCGGCTCCAACTGCGACCACGACGCCTCCTGGACTGCTGAGCACGTAGCGAAGCAGAAGGCAACTTTTCTGTGGCACGATTCGCATGACCTCCAGAACTGCGACGTCATCATCGTCCCCGGAGGCTTCGCCTTCGGCGACTACCTGCGCACCGGCGCTATCGCCAAGTTCTCGCCCGTCATGGAATCCGTCCGCAAGTTCGCCGCCGGTGGCGGGCTGGTCCTGGGTATCTGCAACGGCTTCCAGATCCTGTGCGAGTCAGGACTGCTCCCCGGAGCCCTGATGCGCAACGTCGGCCTGAAATATGTCTGCAAGCCGGTGCACGTAAGAGTAGAAAACAACGACACCCCATTCACCAACGCTTGCGGCAAAGGCGAAGTGCTGACCATCCCCATAGGCCACATGGAAGGCAACTATTTCTGTGACGATCCGACCCTAGCCGAACTGAAGCGCGACAACCGTATAGTCTTCCGCTACTCCAACCCGCAGGGAGAAATTACTCCCGAGTCAAATCCCAACGGATCGCTCGAAAATATAGCCGGAATCTGCAGTCCCGGGAGAAATGTTCTAGGCATGATGCCCCATCCCGAACGCGCCGCCGAGCCCGAACTAGGCGGCACCGATGGATTCAAGATTTTCGAGTCGCTGGTAGAAGCGGGGATTGGTCAGGTGTCAGGTCTTAGGTCTTAGGTCTTAGGAAAAACAAAACCAACCAATCTCTCCGTGACAAGTATCACCGCAGAAATTCTCTAGCGGCCTTAACTTTGTCATGGAGCTTCCATGTCCGAAAATTATCGAGATTTGATCGCCTGGCAAAAGGCAAAGAGTCTAGTTCTAGATGTATATCGGTGTACTCGTCACTTTCCAAAAGACGAAATTTACGGCCTTACGTCACAGATGCGACGCGCAGCCGTGTCAGTTCCCAGCAATATTGCCGAAGGAAAAGGGCGCTATTCGCAGAAAGAATTTCTGCATTTCCTCTACCACGCTCGCGGATCACTCTTGGAATTGCAGACGCAAGTTTCCATCGCACGCGATCTCGATTACCTGGACCTGCTCGGATTTGAGAGGTTGGACTCGGAAACGGAAGAATTAGGCCGAATCCTCAACGACCTGATCAATCGTTTCCAATCCTCAACCCAAAAGGTTTGATTTTGTCTTTCCTAAGACCTAAGACCTGACACCTAAGACCTCGCCTCAATACGCCCAGCGCAGCAGCGTAGCTCCCGACGTAAATCCCGCCCCGACCGAGGCCAGCAGCACCAGACTTCCCTTCTTCAGTCTGCCTTCCTGGCGCGCCGTCTCCATCGCCAGCGGAATCGTTGCCGCAGTCGTATTTCCGAACTCTTCGATGTTGATGATCACCGCTTCCGGACGCATGCTCAGACGATCGGCAGTCGCCGTGATGATGCGCTTGTTAGCCTGATGTGGAATGAAGGCGTCAATCTCGCTGCCATTAATATTGTTGCGTTTGAGGATCTCTTCGCAGAGCAGCGCCATCTTGCGCACCGCGAACTTGAACACCGCAGCTCCGTCCTGATGAACGAAGTGCATCTTCTTGTCCACCGTTTCATGCGACGATGGATTCAAACTTCCTCCACCAGGCATGTAAAGCGAGCACCCGCCCGACCCATCCACTTCGTGCAGAAAGTCAATCAGCCCAAGCGAATCATCTTCCGCGGGTTCCAGCAGCACCGCGCCCGCGCCGTCGCCAAAGATCACGCAAGTCGCGCGGTCCGTGTAGTCGATGATCGAAGACATCACGTCCGCGCCAATCACCAGCACTTTGTTATGCGCTCCGGTAGCCACGAACTGTGCTCCCGTTTGCAAAGCATAGACAAACGCGGAACAGGCGGCCGAAATATCGAAGCCCCAGACATTCTTAGCCCCGAGTTTCTGCTGGACAAGACAAGCAGTCGAGGGGAAAAACATGTCCGGCGTAACCGTCCCCACGATGATCGCGTCAAGTTCGGATGCCTCGATGCCGCGCTCAGCAAGCGCTTTCTTCGCGGCCTCGGTCGCAAGATCGCTGGTGGCAACGCCCTTATCCACCAGGTGACGCTCCCGGATACCGACGCGCTCCATGATCCATTGATCGTTAGTGTCAACGAGTTTTTCGAGATCGGCGTTGGTGAGAAGTCGAGGCGGAACGTAGGTGCCGAGAGCGCTGATCTTAACGCGCCGAAGTTGGCTCAATGAGGTCTCCTGTTATGCATGGTGAATCAGTTATTTTGAACGATGAAGACGAGAACGGCAAGGTGTCAGGTGAAAGGTGTCAGATCTTAGGCGTTAGGTCTTAGGAAAACCGCGGTCGTGCGAAGTTGCTTTTGCTTTTCCTAAGACCTAAGACCCAAGACCTAAGACCTTTATTTCATCCGGGCTGCCAGTTCCCCGAACAGCGGCAATACGAATCGTTCCCCCTGCCAAGCCTTGATGGAGAGAACAATCCACAGGAACAGCATCGCCAGAGAAACCAGAATCCCCACCAGCAGAACAACCATCGGCGAAAGTACATTCGACAGGAAGATCGTGGCGCCAATCAAAACGAAAAAGACGACCCACAGCGAAAGGCTTTGCCAGGCGTGAAATCGCACAAAGCGGTTCTTACGAAATGCGGGCAGAAACAAGATCACCGCGGCAGGGATGAACGTGAGATAGGCCGCAACCGCAACCGCCCGTTCCGCCGCAGGGAATCGGCGTCATCGACCATCCGCATCCCGGACAGAACGCAGCCTTCGCCGGCACCTCAGTTACGCAGTGCGGACAACTGCTCCGAAGCCAGCTCCGGATTGGCGGGAATATTCCCTGGAGCTAGACAATTCGGCGTCCATTCATCTTCTTTGAGTCGCGGCATTCTTCGCAAACGCCGTAGATCTGGAAAGTGTGCCGAGTGGTTACGTAACCGTGTTTGCGTCCGATCTCCTGCTCGATTTCTCCAACCTTCTCCAGGAAAAATTCGACCGAAGCGCCACACTCGGTACAGACCATGTGGTGATGGCTGCGCCGGTTGTACTGGTGTTCGTAACGCGCGATGCCGTCGTGAAAAGCGACTTCGCTGGCCAGGCCGCAACCGGCCAGCAGCTTCAGCGTCCGGTAAACGGTGGTGAAACCGATGCGCGGGTCCGTTCTCCGGACCAGCCGATGCAGTTCGTCGATCGAGAGATGTTCCCGAGTTTCCAGAAAAGTCCGCAGAATGGCGTTGCGCTGTTCCGTCTGCTTGAGCCCGACACGCTTAAGATGCCGCAGAAAAATGTCCTCGGCCTCGCGGATATTCTCCGCGCGAGATCGTCGGCTGATCGTCGATTCGCTTCTGCAACATGTCGGATGCCGCGGAGACTGATGATCACGCGTCCAAGGGGTCGCAGACATGATACTGGGGCAGCACAGCTTACGCCAACCGCAACCCGCATTCGTCCTTTCCCCGCGGTTGTCACAGACCTCCACGCACCCCTACAATCTCTGTGTAATGTCTTCTACTTCTTCCCTACCCGAGATTTCACCCTCGGAAATCCGTCGCCGCAATCCTGCGCTCCGCATCTTGTACTACGCCGTTTGCCTTGTGGTGGTCGCGCTGATCATCGGCCTCTGGTGGCTCTATTGGGCCGCGCGCCGTCCCCTGCCGCAACTCGATGGCAGCGTCGCCGTGCCGGGAATTTCGTCCAAAGTACGCGTCGTGCGCGATGAACACGGCGTGCCGACGATCGAGGCAGCCACGCTCGAAGACTTGTTCTTTGCCCAGGGCTACGTGACCGCGCAAGACCGGCTATGGCAGATGGACATGATGCGCCGCGCCGCTGCGGGAGAGCTCTCAGAAGTAATCGGCGAAGCCACGGTGAAAATGGACCGCGAGGAGCGCATTCTGGGCCTGCGGCTCGCCGCCGAAGCCGCGGAGAAAAACATTACTCCGCGCGATCGCGCTTATTTTGACGCCTACACCCGCGGAGTGAACGCGTTCCTCGAATCGCATCGCGACCGGCTGTCGCTCGAATTCCGCCTGATGAAATACACCCCGCGGCCGTGGACGGTCACCGATTCCCTGCTGGTGGGCGCGCGCATGGTGCAGGACTTAAATCACTACAGCAATCCGCCCGCGATGACGCGAGAAAAAGTTCTGGCGAAGCTGGGCCCCGAACTGACGGCAGACCTCTATGTGAATTCTTCCTGGCGAGATCGTCCTCCGACCGAAAAGCGCAGGATAGACGACGAGCCCGCAACCAAGAGCGATGATGACGACGATGATGACGAAGAAGTCGATCCCGATGGTGGAAACAACCGCATCACTTCCTTGTCACCGTCGACGCCACCTTCGACGATAACTTCGGCACCGCCTTCCGCTTTCACTCGCTGCGAAGAAGGCGATCTTTTCCGCCCCGGCTCGAACAACTGGGTCGTTTCCGGCCAGCACACGGTTTCCGGCAAGCCGCTGCTCTCGAATGATATGCACCTCGACCATCAGATGCCGAACCTGTGGTTTGAAGCGCATCTGAGAACCACTTCCGGCAGCTTCGACGTCGCCGGAGTGACGCTGCCGGGCGTTCCGTTCGTGATTGTCGGCCACAACCAGCGCATCGGCTGGGGATTCACCAACGTCGGTCCAACCGTTGAAGACGACTTCATCGAAGAGTTCAATGCGCAGGGCCAGTACAAAACTCCGGCAGGATGGATCGACCCGCAGCACCGGCAAGAGACGATTCACGTCAAAGGCAAGCCGGATGTGACCTTCGACGTGGTGACCACGCGGCACGGCCCGATCATCACCGAACTGATGCCCGGCGAAACGCGCAAGATCGCCCTGCGCTGGACGTTGCAGGACGGCGTGGGACTGGTTTTCTTCGACGTAGACTCGGCCCAGAATTGGGATGAGTTTCGCAAAGCGTTTTCGACTTTCGGCGCGCCCGGACAAAACGTGATGTACGCCGACGTGGATGGCCACATCGGATATCAATCCACCGGCCGCGTGCCCATCCGCGCGGCGGGCGATGGCAGCCTGCCGGTAAGCGGCAGCGACGACGCTCATGAATGGAAGGGCTGGATTCCCTTCGACGAGATGCCGCACATTTACGATCCACCCGCGGGAATTCTGGCCACTGCCAATGGACGCATTGCTCCGGACGGCTATAAATATTCGATCAGCACGGAGTGGGAAGCCCCGTGGCGAACCGATCGCATCTATCGCGTGCTTGAATCGGGAAAGAAATTTGCGCCCGCGGATATGCTGGCGCTGCAGATGGATGTGTCTTCGACCTACGACCGCTTCTGCGCCGACAAGTTTGTGTACGCGCTCGATCACGCCGCGAAAACTCCGAGCGCGCCAAGCGAGCCGCGGAAATTCTGCGCGACTGGGATGGCCGCATGTCGGCCGACTCGCCGGCGCCGACCATTGAGACGAAAGCGCGCGCGGAACTCGTGCGCTTGCTGCTCGAGCCGAAGCTAGGCGCGGCACACAGGCAATCCCGATGCCAAGGTCGACTTCAGGCGCGCTGAGTTGGAAGAGCTATCACTGGGCCATGTCGACCGTCTGGCTGGAAAACGTGCTCACCAAGCAGCCGGCGCGCTGGCTGCCTGCGGGATACTCCGACTACGGCAGCCTGCTCACGGCTGCGGTCGAGAATGCTGTGAGAGCAGACCGGGAATCCGTCGAAAGTTCCTTCAGACCTCAGTCAATGGAAGTGGGGAAATAATTATCCGGTCGAGATCGACATCCCGTGCTCAGCCACTTCCCTTGATTGGGCGCTTCACGGGCCCGGGATCGCATCCGCTGAGCGGAAACAACTACACGGTGAAGGCAGTGGGCCGCGGCTTCGGGCCCTCCGAACGGCTGACCTGGAACTTCGCCGACTTCGACGAGAGCACGCTGAACCTGGTGACGGGCGAGAGCGGAATCTTCCTCAGTCCGTATTACATGGACCAATGGCAGGCGTGGTACGGAGGCTCAACCTTCGCATTTCCCTTTTCGCAACGCGCGGTCGAGCAGCACCAGGCGCATGAAATGACGCTGCGAGCCGAAGTAGGCTATTGTTTTCGCGTTCTTGCCCGCTAGTCTTTCGCTAGAAATCGACCGTCTTGACGTCAAAGAAGTCGCCCGACCAGCCCATTGATCTCACCGGGATTATTCGGGTCGTTCGGGTTGTAATACAAAGCATCGATGGTGGCGTCGTAGATAAGAAGCGATCCGCCCTGCACGACATACACCACGGTGCGCGTGCCGATGGGCTGAATGCCGGTCACGTCTCCATTCTCGGGAGGAATCAAGACACCGCCGGCCAGAACACTCCCCACGGCGGTCGGCAGCGTGTTGTAGATGGAAAGACAACCGCGGACCTCGGCTCCGGCCGGCGGCGGAACCGGCGGCACGATCTCGGTGCAGGTGCGCGCGCCAATGAAGAGTTGCCCGTTGGCGCCCGTGGCCATGCGGTTGTGATATCCGTCAGTGATGATGATCGGCGCGCTGTTGGTGACCGTCATGCTGTTGAGGTTGAGGATGGTCAGCAGTCCGCAAGTGGTGGCCTGCGTGATCTCTCCGGTGCAGGGCGACGCAGGTAGCCGGGCGTGCCCGCCAGATACATGGTCGAGCCATTGACCAGGGCAACGCTGCCGGCTGCGGACTGCGGCGCAAGGTTCGCCGGGTTGGAGCCGGGAACACAGGAAGGAACAGAAGCGCACAAGAGTGTTGTGACCAGATTGTACTGCTGCACGCTAGCCTGGGTTCCCCCGCATTCGGCGCCGCAATTCACGACAAAGGCGGTGCTGTCGTCGCTGCTGAAAAATGCCGCAACCGGACGGTCGAAAATTCCCGGACCGCCGATGTAGGTAACCGCATTCCCTATCCCAATTTGCGACGGCGTGATCACCGCCACTTCATCGGAGTTATCGCTGAAGCCAAGCAGTCAGGTTGCCACCGTTATTGATAGAAAGATAATGAACCGAGGGAACCGGAGCCTGTCCGGTAAAAGCGCCGACGCTCAAGGAGACGACTTCCAATAGCCCTGGAGGTTGCCCCACTACTGGCGCCGTCGGAACGGCAACATAAGCGGTGGAACTGTCCGGGGAAACGACGAAGCTCTCGGTCATGCCGGGCAAAGTAACGTGCGCGGCGTTCTGCTCGCTGGCGTTGTTGATAAGGCTGAACGCGTTGTCGGAGGATTGGAGACCATTGCCGCTGAAGACCAGCGTCTGGGCTTTGTTGGGCGTAACCACCATCATCCCGGGAGTGGCGCCGGCGGTAATCGGCGACCTGGGTCCGCGTACATCGTCTTGAGCATTAAGAATGTAAACGCCCGCCAGGTTAACGCTATCAGAAATGAAGGCGCGGTATTTGATACCGCTGGTCGATGAGCCGCCGCCGGAAGAACTGCCGCCGCAGCTTAAGCAAATCAAACAGGCGGGCAGGAGGAATAGCAGAAGAATCGGGACTCTTTTCAAATCTTGGACTCCAACCTCATGCAGGATAATCACTTGGATGCAAGAGAAGGATTATAACAAAGGAAGAAACTGCGGTTGGAGCCGCGGGCCGAGGTTTCAACCGTCGCACCCCCAGATGCGCGATACCTCGTCCCTTCTTGTATTCTCAAGAAGATGGCACAGAAC
This sequence comes from uncultured Acidobacteriaceae bacterium, assembly GCA_963826845.1. Classification (GTDB taxonomy): domain Bacteria; phylum Acidobacteriota; class Terriglobia; order Terriglobales; family Acidobacteriaceae; genus Acidiflorens. Next base: position 56,465 of record CAWGYS010000008.1, on the reverse strand, counting down.
CTTATCGAACGCCTGAAGCAGTCGCCCCGTGCTCTGCGACGGAGCCATGGGGACGCTGCTCTATGCCAAGGGCATCTTCATCAACCGCTGCTATGACGAACTGAACTTGTCGCAGCCCGAGCTGATCCGCGCCGTCCATCACGATTATCTACAGGCCGGCGCCGAGATCATCGAAACCAACACTTTCGGCGGCAACAGCTTCCGCCTGGCACGCCATAGCCTGGCCGATCGCGTCCACGACATCAACGTGGCCGGCGCCCACGTGGCTCGCGAAGCGGCCAAGAGTTTCGACGTCTGGGTGGCCGGATCGGTCGGCCCTCTGGGCGTCCGCATCGAGCCTCTGGGCAAGACCTCGTTCGAAGAAGCCCGCGCGGCTTTCCGTGAGCAGGTCGCGGCCCTGGTCGAAGGCGGCGTCGATTTGCTTATGCTCGAAACCTTCGGCTATCGTCGAAGAGTTGCATCAGGCCGTGCTTGCCTGCCGCGAAGTCGACCCGAAGATTCCCATCATCGCCCAGGTCACCATCGACGAAGACGGCAACTGCCTCGATGGCTCCGACTCCGAAAGCCTTTGCCGCCCGCCTGACGGAATGGAACGTGGACGTACTCGGCATCAACTGCAGCGTCGGGCCGGTCGCCATGCTGGACGCAATCGAACGCGTTCGAGCCGTGACTTCCCTGCCCCTGGCCGCGCAGCCGAACGCCGGTATGCCGCGCTCGGTCGAAGGCCGGAACATCTATCTCTGCTCGCCGGAATACATGGCCAGCTACACGCGAAAATTCGTGGCCGCCGGCGTCCAACTGGTCGGCGGGTGCTGCGGCACGACGCCCGATCACATCCGCGCCATGAAATCGGCCCTGCGGGTGCGCGAAGCGCGCGGCAAGACCGCGATTTCGGAGGCGATTCATTCCGGAGTAGCGGCCAAGGCTCCGGCAAGTATCCCCATGGCGGAGCGTTCGCGCCTGGGCGCCAAGATCGCCGCCGGCGAATTTGTCACCATGGTCGAGATCGTCCCCCCAAGGGCATCGACATCCGAAAGGAGATCGAGGGCGCGAAGTTCGTCAAATCGGTGGGCGTGGACGCGATCAACATCCCCGACAGCCCGCGGGCCTCGGCCCGCATGAGCAACCAGGCGTTGTCGCTCCTGATGCAGCAGCAGGTTGGCATCGAAGCCATCCTGCACTACACCTGCCGCGACCGAAACGTGCTCGGCATTCAATCCGACCTGCTGGGAGCCGCGGCCACCGGAATCCGCAACCTGATCTGCATCACGGGCGACCCTCCGAAGATGGGCAACTATCCCGATGCCACGGCCGTCTTTGATGTGGATGCGATCGGTCTGGTCAACATCGTCCACAACCTGAACCGGGGACTGGACCTGGGCGGAAACCCGATCGGACCCGGCACCAGCTTCGTCATCGGAGTAGGTGCAAATCCCGGCCTGCCCAACCTTGACGAAGAGATCCGCCGTTTCGAATACAAAGTGCAAGCGGGCGCCGAATACGTGGTGACTCAGCCCGTGTTCGACCTCGGTCTGCTGGAGAATTTCCTGAAAAGGATCGAGCACTGCCGAATCCCGGTCGTGGCCGGAATCTGGCCGCTGGTAAGCGCCCGCAACGCCGAGTTCATGAAGAACGAACTGCGCGTTTCCGTGCCCGATGAAGTTCTAAACCGGATGACCAGAGCCAGTACTCCGGAAGCGGCTCGTGAAGAAGGCGTCGCCATCGCCCGCGAGATGCTGACCGCAGTCCGCGATCGGGTGCAGGGCGCGCAGATCAGCGCTCCTCAGGGCCGATATACCTCCGCCGTCGACGTTCTGGAAGCTCTCGGTTCCAACCGGCCGGCGGCTGTTTAGTTTTGTAATGTTCAGTTTTGAAACATCCTGCCCAAGAAATTTACAAGATTAGACAATTTCGCTGGACATTTCGCATCTAAACCGGCATTACAATAGATTGCAGGAGCAATTGAATTGGTCAAGTTTGAAGAATGCCTCGAGCGTCTCGAGAAGATCGTTCTGGAACTGGAAAAAGGTGAGGTTCCGCTGGAGAAATCTCTGACGCTATTTGAAGAAGGCATGCAACTTTCCGCAACCTGCAGGAAACAACTGGAGGAGGCGGAAGGGAAAGTAGAGATTCTGTTAAAACAGAACGGAAAGCTGCAAACTGAACCGTTCGCGCCCCCGGCCGAGAAAGCGATGCGCAAATAGCGCGGCTCGCCACTCCAACCGGAACTGACAAGGATAAGGACAACGCCAACGTCAACGGCTGAACTAGCCGTTTGCTGTCACCGTCAAGGCCGCCGCAAACTGCGGCGATGTCAGGGGGTAATATGGAACAATTCTCCGTAGTCCTTTATCAGAACGACCCCGGAACTGCTCAAACTCTCGCGGTCGGCCTTTCCCAACACTTTGAATCTGTTTATTTGGTCCGCACCTGCGAAGAGGTCCGTCCCGCGATCGCCAGGAATCGCGCCGGAGCGCTGGTGCTCGATCTGGAAACTTCCGGGCCGGGCGAAGTCGAACGTTTGCATCGTGAGTTCCCCAGGCTGTGCATCGTCGGCACCCACCGCTTAGCGGACGACAAACTGTGGGCCGAAGCGCTCAGTCTCGGCGCATGCGACATATGCGAGCCCCGCAACGACGACGTGGTGCGCTCGGTGCTGCACCATCTCGCTGGCCATGCCGCAGCGTGATGGAGCAGGCGTCAGGTCTCAGGTGTTAGGTGTTAGGTCTTAGGCGTTAGAAAAGGCCTTGAACATTGATGAACTTGCTTTTGCTTTTCCTAAGACCTAACACCTGACACCTAAGACCTGCCTTTCTGAGACCTTCCTTCCCTGCCTTGCTATACTGCGAAGCCATGCTGAACAAAGTTCTGGAGCACGGCCGCGAAGCTACCGACGCCGCGCTCGAGCAGCTCCTGCCTCCCGCCACCCAGTATCCGATCTCCATCCATCAGTCCATGCGACACAGCGTGTTTGCCGGCGGTAAACGCCTGCGGCCAATTCTCTGCATGGAAGCTGGACGGATGATCCGAGCGGCCCGAGCCGCATCGCATGATGGCGCACTGCCGGCCGGCATCGAGCAAGTGGGCGCGGCGCTCGAAATGCTGCACACATATTCCCTCATCCACGACGATTTGCCCGCGCTCGACAACGACGACCTGCGCCGCGGCCGCCCGACGAGCCACAAGGTCTTCGGCGAAGCCATCGCCATCCTCGCCGGAGACGCGCTCCAGACGCTGGCCTACGAAGGGCTTTCCCAGCTTACTTGCCCAGCCGAAGCGCGCGTAGCCATCGTCCGCGAAATCGCCCACGCCACCGGCACCATCGACGGCATGATCGGAGGCCAGGTGGTTGACCTCGAAGCCGAGCATAAGAAGCCCGACCTCGCCACCCTCGAATACATCCACCGTTCAAAGACCGCGGCCCTCATCACCGCCAGCGTGGTCAGCGGAGGAATCTACGCCGGTGCCACGGCCCCGGACATCGCCCACCTCCGAACCTATGGCCAGTCGATCGGCCTGGCGTTCCAGATCGTGGACGATGTGCTCGACGTGACCCAGACCTCCGAGCAACTGGGAAAAACCGCCGGCAAGGACACAGCGGCAGAAAAGGCAACCTATCCCGCGTTATTCGGAATCGACGAGTCGCTGCGCCAAGCCGATGCCCTCGTCGATAAGGGATGCGCCGAACTAAACGAATTCGGCCCAGCCGCGTCTACTCTTAAGGAACTCGCTCGCTTCCTTGTCGAGCGCAAGAAATAATTGCGTAGCGCCTGCCCACATCTCGGACTCGCGGTTTCTGCGGTTGTGGTTCTCGCCTGCTGCGCCGGCGCTCAAACCCGCCCCCGCCTGGCGCTACGATCTTCGTCCGGGCGATCACCTGATCTACCGCTACTCCTTTCACAAACAAACGGTCAGTAACGAAGAACAATTCCAGATCGAGGCGCGCTTTCGGACACACGTGCTTGTGGTCGGCGAAAACGCAGAAAACATAACTCTCGGTTTCCAACGCAATCGCGAAGCCGCCGAACTCACCGAATACCGATCCAAGGGCAAAGACAGGCTCGCCAGGGAGCAAGTCGATTTCCAGAAGCGCATGCAGACGCGTCCCTCCCACTTTTCCGAAGCGATGGAAATCTCGCCGAATGGAGCCGCGAGCTACCCCTGGGAAATAGCGCGAGAAACCTACAGCCATCTAATCCAGACTTTGCATGAGGTGATGAGCCTTCCGCCGTCCCGCCGAACAAGGGCGTGGAGTGGCGGAACGGTCCCGGGATTGATTTTCGCTGGGTAGGCGACGAGTCCATCCACGGCAAGCTGTGCCATCGCGTCGAAGGGGCCGCGCCCGAAGGCTCGCTGAAGCTGAGCTACTGGTGGTCGCCGGAATCGGGCGTCGTGGAGCAAATCACTTTCGATGGCTCCTACTCGGATTTCGACGACCGGTGAAGGAGACGGCGCGGATGGAACTGGAATCTCGCACGCGTGGCGAGCCGCTTGAAAGCTGGCTGGCGTCGGCAGACACGCGCCTCGGCGCTCTGCAAGCAATCCTGCTCAATCCCAGACTGCCGATCGCCGCCGCACAGCTCATTCCCGTACTTGGCTCACATCATGTTCAGACGATCGTCGTTCGACGATCGACCTCGGACGACCCTCCGTCGCAAGCCCTGGCTCTGGCCATCGCTTCGCGGCGCAAAATTGAGCTGCCATCCGCCATTATTAAGAATCTTCAGCAAGGTAAAGACGGACAAGTCCAGAACTCAATTGCTAGTCGAGCTTTCTTCAAACGCCCCAAAGCCGCCGCCGCTAGTGGACGAATGCCACCGCGCTCTTCCATCGCAATCGCCGCCCGAGAAGTTTGGCACTGTGCTCGAAGTGACTCCGGCCGGTAAAAACAGCCCTGCCATCTCCTACCTCCTGCGGATTCCACTCACCTACCACGAGGATCAACCATCGCCACTCCTGGTTGTTTTGAGCGGTGGCGCCGGGTTCGCCATGGATGGCATGATCTCCTCGGAAGAAGCCGTTTCGCAAACCGATTATCTCGTCCTTTATCCGCAAGCCGCCGGATACTGGTGGACACCGGAGGCAGCTCGCCGCTTCGACGCAGTTTTCAATGACGTTGTGCAACGCTATAACGTCGATCGCGATCGCATCTACATCACCGGCTTCAGCAACGGCGGCACCGGCTCGCTCTACTTCGCCAGTCTCTGGCCCCAGCGCTTCGCGGCCGTGGTTACGCTGATGGGCGCGGGACAATGCAACGAACAAGTCAAAGCCGGCCTCGGCAACGTCAGAAATCTTCCGTTGCTGTTGGTCCATGGAGAGAATGACCCGGTTATCACGCCGGACTGCTCCACCACCACCCAGGCCGCGCTCAACGACCTGCATCCGGCCATTGCACCTGAATTGAAAATTCTGCCTAAACACGGGCACGACATCACGCTGCAATCCGATGACGGATTGACCCTGGCTTTCTTCAAAGACAAGCTCCGCAATCCGTTTCCGCGCACCGTCGACCTGAGCGAGACCGATGCGCTCGCCGCCCGCGCCTACTGGCTTGAGATTCTCGACGGCAAGCCCGGCAAATCCGACATAGACGCCCGCATAAAGCCCGACAACACCATCGAAATCCACAGCCACGAGGTGAAGAACATCCGCCTCCATCTGCGGCCGGAGCTGCTGCCCAAACCGGGCGACTTCCGCATCGTCTGGAACGGCAAGAAGATGTTCAGCGGCCCGCTCCGAGATGTTTGTTCCCCGCCAATCCCGCCGCCTGGGGGAGACCCAAAGCTCGATCTCACCGATACCCGCGATCTGACCCTCCCGTAAAATACGGCCGAGCGAAGGCCGCCTTGCACCATCGGCCCTTGAATCCGCCCCAAATCGGCGGTAGAGTTTAGTTGCTCTCGCGATCTCCCGCCTCCTCATCCCCCACCAGCAATTTGCCCGTAATAGCTGTAGTATGTGTGCAACTAAAGGCGGTGCGTCGACGGAACCCACTATATGTGGTGTTTTATCACTTGACCCGTCCCCATATTCGCCGTTAGAGTTGGTCAAGAGCATGGGTGACGTTCTCGGATTAGGGGACGGCATTCAGCGATGCGACCAGCGAGGAACCCGGCTAGTTAACAGCAAGTTAACCATCCGGTTCCACGTAATTTGCAGCGCATTCCAGCCAGCGCAAACCGAGTCTGCGGACTGCCGGTGTCCGCCCACGAAGGAGTCACTTTGCTCAAACTCAAAAAGCTGCAAATTCTGGGATTCAAGTCGTTCTGCGATCGCACCGAACTGAAATTTCACGGCGAAGGCATCGCCGCCATCATCGGCCCGAACGGCTGCGGCAAGTCGAATATCGCCGACGCGATCTCCTGGGTTCTTGGTGAGCAGTCGGCTAAGACGCTGCGTGGCTCGCGCATGGAAGACGTGATCTTCGCTGGAACCCGCGACCGCAATCCCACCGGAATGGCCGAAGTTTCCCTGACTTTGATCGATCCCGAAATTTATGGTGGCCCCGATCCGAACGCGCCCACCGAGATCGAAATTCAGGACGAATTGCCTACCGAAGGCGCAGAGGGAACGAGCGGAGGAACAACGAAGCAACAAGTATGACAATTGGGATGAAGCCGAAGTCCGCGCCCAGGCCGCCGCCGAAACCGAGCGCGCCGTCGAGGAAGCTCAGCCTGGACAAGTAAACACCGACGAAGTCGAAGGCGAGGCCGTGGCAGAAGCCGCATCCAGCGAAGCTCCGACACAGGTCGCCGTAGCCGTGGCAGGCCCGCAGGTAGTTCTGAAAATCCGCCGCCGCAAATTCAATCAGCAGCACCACCACGCCGGAGAAATTCTGGTGACGCGCCGCCTGTTCCGCAGCGGCGATAGCGAGTACCTGCTGAATGGAAAATTGTGCCGCTTGCGCGACATTCAGGAACTCTTCATGGGCACGGGCCTCGGGCCTGAATCGTACGCGCTCATCGAGCAAGGACGCATTGGCCAGATTCTGAGCAGCCGTCCCACCGATCGCCGCGCCATTATCGAAGAAGCGGCCGGCATCACGAAATTCAAAACGAAGAAGCGCCTCGCCGAAGCGCGGCTCGAAGATGCCAAAACCAATCTGAACCGCGTGAACGACATTTTCGAAGAAGTCACGCGGCAGATGAACTCGCTCAAACGCCAGGCCAGCAAAGCCGAGCGCTACGCCAAGCTGCGCGACGAGATGCGCGCCAAGCTGCGAGTCGTGCTCGCCAGCAAGTTCACGCAGATGGATCAGGAGAGCGTGACGCTCGATACCCAGCTCCATCAACTGGGCGAGGAGATTCGCCAGCAAGCGGAAAGCGTGCAGCAGTCCGAAGCCGAGCATGCCGAGCGCACGCAGCGCGGCTACGCCATCGAAGCCGAGACGCGGCAGAATCGCGACCGCCTCAACCAGATCGCGATTGAAGGCGATCGCGGCAAGGCACGCATACGCACGAACGAAGAGCGCTGCGCAGAACTGATCGTGCGCACCGCATCTGCCGAAGCGGAACTGGCGCAAGCTCAAAACCGGCTCCTGGCGCTCGAAGAAGAACGCGACGGCCACCAGCAATTGCTCGACTCCGCGGCGGCCGACCTCGCCGCAGCCCAGCAGGAGTACAACCTCAGCCAGCAGGAAACGGCGCACGCCGCCATCAATCTTGCGCTGCTGGAGCACGAGCAGGAATTGCATCGCACCGCCATTCTCGAAGCCGTCGGCGGAGCTTCCAATCTCCGCAATCAGCTCACGCAGTCGCAGGAACGCCTCGCGGGCATAGGCCGCGAAGAGCATCGTCTGCGAGCCGAGATCGCCACCGCCGCGTCGCAATCGGAAACCTTCGGCGGACAACGCGGACAGATTGCTATGGAATTCGAAGGCGTCTCGCAGCGAGCCAGCGGCCTGACCGCTGAAATCGCAAGCCTGCGTGAGACGCTGGAGGCGAAGCGCTCTGCCGAAAACGAAACCAAGCAGCACCTCGATTCCATCCGCGCCGAGTTTGCCACGGCGCTCGGCAAGAGAGGATCGCTTGAAGCGGTCATTGCCGAGCACGGTTATTCCACCGAGTCGGTGCGCCGTCTTTTTCAATCGGGCGCCATGCAGGGAGGAAATACTCCCGCCGGCGTGCTCGCCGATTTTCTCGAAGTCGACCCCCGCTACGAAAGAGTCGTCGAAGATTTTCTACGCGACGAACTGAACTTCGTCGTGGTCAAGTCGTGGGACGCCGCCGACGAAGGCCTGCGCCTGCTGCGCTCCGACGTCAACGGACGCGCGACATTCCTCGTGCATCCCGAGGACTCGCAAGCGAAGTTCTCCTTTGTCGCCGATGCGAGCCATCATTATTCTCCGCTCAACGACACCGTCCTCCCGCTGAAGAACTCGATTCGCGTGCTGAACGGATTTGGCAAGTCGCTCGAAGTGATCTTGCCGAAGCTCGGCAACGGCTACATCGTGCCCGATCCAGCCGCCGCGCGTGAACTGGCGCTCTCCAGCCCCGACGCGTTCTTTCTCTCGCAGACCGGAGAATGCTTCCACAACGTAACCGTCACCGGAGGCAAGCAACGCAGCGAAGGCCCGCTCTCGATGAAGCGCGAATTGCGCGACGTGCTGCGACTGCTCGACGAACTGGAGCGCGCGCTGCGCGAAAAGGAAATGCTCGCGCTCACTTTGGGACGCGAGATCAAGGAATACACTGCCCTGCTCGATCGACTAGAGGACGAAAAGCGCGAAGCCGAGAAGCAGGCAATGACCTCCGGCCATTTGCTACAGCAATTGGAAAGCGAAATGTCGCGGGTGCGCGAGCGCATCGCGGTCAGCGAAAGTGAACTGCACCGACTCGCAGCCGAGCATCAGGAACAAGAAAGCCTGATCGCATCGCGGCAGGCCGAGTTGACCACCATCGAAGAAGCGCGCGCTCAATTTGAAACACGGCTCGCCGCCGGACAAGAGCGCCTCGCCGCTCTGCGCAGTCATCGCGACACTGCCGCCGAAACCACTTCACAGCGGGCCGCGCGCGTGGCCACGCTCGAAGAGCGCCACCGTTCGGCGACGACTCTGCTGCAACGCATCCAGTCGCTGGTTTCAGAGATGCGCGAGCGGGCTGACGCCTTGCAAGCTCAAATAGAATCCGCGAGCACCGAGATCGCGCAACGGCAGAGCGAGAATGTACAACTTGCCGAGCAACTCGTGCAATTCGAGGCCGAGCGCAATGTCGGAGAAGCGCGCGAAGGCTTGCTGCAACTCGAGTCCGACCAGGTGCGCACGCGTCTCACCGAAATTGACGAACTGCTTCACAACACGCGCCAGCAGCTCGATTTCGCTCGCGACCGGCGCGGCGAATTATCGGCTGCGGCAGCCAAGCTGCAATCCGATTTGCAACATCTGGCCGACACCTGTCTCAACGAACTCGGTATCGAGCGACCGGTTTTGATGGCCGAAGCGACGTCTGAAACCGCGACTCCACTGGTTACAGGCGATGAACTGGCGGCCGAAGATCAGGCGCATCGTGAGATGCGCGCCCGCCTCGACGCCATGGGCCCGGTCAACATGATGGCGCTTGAAGAGTACAAGGAAACGGCCGAGCGTCACGAGTTCCTCGGGACGCAGAGGAAAGACCTGCTCGACGCCATCGAAAATACGGCAGCCACGATTCGCGAAATCGACCAGGTCTCGCGGCAGAAATTTGAAGAAGCGTTCAACCGGATCAACGAAAACTTCCAGTCCACATTCCGCAAGCTGTTTGGCGGCGGGCATGGCTTCATGCGCCTGACCGACACGGAAAACAGCGTGGAGAGTGGCATTGACGTAGTGGCGTCGCCTCCAGGCAAGAAACTCCAGAACGTGCTCTTGCTCTCCGGCGGCGAAAAGGCGCTCACGGCGCTGGCGCTACTGGTCGGAATCTTCCAGTACACGCCGAGTCCGTTCTGCATTCTCGACGAAGTTGACGCCCCGCTGGACGAATCCAACATCGCGCGCTTCACCGAACTGGTGCGCGAGATGAGCGTGCAGACCCAGTTCATCCTGATCACGCATAGCAGGAAGACGATGAGCATCGCGCCGGTACTCTACGGCGTGACCATGCAGGAGCCGGGCGTGTCGAAGCTGGTGTCGGTGCGGTTCGGGGCGGCGTAACGGCAGATACTGATCAGCTCTTCCGTCCTGAATACATTTGGTGTACAATGTATACATCATGCCCGAATCCGCTGTTCTCACGCTCCGCCTCGATGCCAAACTCAAGAACCAGCTCGACCGTTTGTCAAAATCGATGAACCGCAGCCGCTCGTTCGTCGCCGCTCAGGCGATTCAGGAATATGTCTCCGTGAATGAATGGCAAATCGGCGAAATCAAGAAGGCCATTGCCGCAGCCGACCGCGGTGAGTTTGCCAGCGACGAGGAAGTCGAGCAGACGCTGAAGCGTTGGACGCGTCGTGCACGTTAAGTGGCTGGAAGTTGCGCTCGACAGTCTGATTGCTGAGGCCGAATACATATCGCAAGACAATCCGGCCGCTGCTGAACGAACCGTCGTGGCAGTATTGAATGCGGTCGAGATTCTCAAACGGTTTCCGGCTTCAGGCCGGCCCGGCGCGTAGCCGGCACTCGGGAGTTGGTGATCTCGGGCACGCCATATATCGTTCCTTACCGCGTGCGCGGCGATACGGTGCGAGTTGCTTCTTGTCTTCCATGCCGCCCGCAAATGGCCCAACCAGTTTTGAACCGCGTCGGCCGGCGAATCAAACACCGACTAAAACTGTTGACAACCTCCTCCGCCTTCTGCTTTTCCACTTGAAAATCCCGCTGCCTTTTTTTCCAAAGCCTTCCTCAGCTTTTCCACATAACCATCTCTTGAAAACCAGCGCCGGACAAGCCTTCTGGCTTACACTGGAACTGTCAACACCTTTCTTCGCGACGGCAACCACCGCAATCTACAGCCGCTGAGGAAAGCGTTGACAAATTTTCCGCGACGAATAGAATACGCAAAGTTTTCTCCCGGTGATTTCACACATGAGCCCAGAAATTCTCGATTCCGTTCTTCTCCGAACCGACTACCCCGAACTCGAGTTGCACGCCAGCGGCAAGGTTCGCGACGTCTACAATCTCGACGCCGACCACCTGCTCTTCGTGGCCACCGACCGTATCTCAGCCTTCGATTACGTGCTGGCCACCGGCATTCCGCACAAGGGCCGCGTCCTGACGCAGATCTCGCTGTTCTGGTTCGACTTTCTCAAGGACATCGTCCCCAACCATTTCGTCACCGCCGATGTAAACCGCTACCCGGCGGCGGTTCGCAAGCACGCCGATGAACTCCGCGGCCGCTCCATGATGGTCATGCGCGCCGAGATGTTTCCCGTCGAGTGCGTCGCGCGCGGCTATCTTTCCGGCTCCGGATGGAAGGAATATAAAGCGACGGGCTCGGTCTGCGGCATCAAGCTTCCGGCGGGATTGAAAGAGTCCGACCAACTGCCGGAACCTATTTTCACGCCCGCGACCAAGGCTACCACCGGCCACGACATCAACATTTCTTTCGAAGAAATGTGCAAGCTGGTCGACCCCGAGTTGAGCCGCCAGCTGCGCGACATCACGTTGCGTATCTACAAGAAGGCCGCGGATTACGCGCGGCAGCGCGGCATCATCATCGCCGACACCAAGTTTGAATTTGGGCAGACCGCCAAGGGCATCACCCTGGCGGATGAAGTCCTCACACCGGATTCTTCGCGCTTCTGGCCGGCCGACACCTACCAACCGGGCAAAGCGCAGAATTCTTACGACAAGCAGTATGTACGGGACTACCTCGAAGAAATTCGCTGGAACAAACAACCGCCGGCGCCGGCCCTCCCCCAAGAAGTTGCGCGACGGACCAGCGAAAAGTACCTCGGGGCATATCGTCAATTGACGGGACGCGAGTTGGAGATCTAGGCCGCAGCACGAGCATTGCAAATTATTGAATATGAGCGTTGCGGACTGGATCATCCTCGGCTTCCTGGTGTTTTCCGTGGTCGGGGCGGCCATTGAGGGCTTCTTCCATGAAGCCTTTCATCTGGCTGGCCTGGTCGTCGGGATATTTGCTGGCCGCCTGGCAGTATCATCGCCTGGCGGACTGGTTCGCGCCTCATTTGAAATCGCCGTGGGTTGGCGAGATTGCCGGTTTCCTTATTATTTTTTTCGCGGTCCTGATTGTTGCCGGCTTTGCCGGGCAGGTTCGCCCGCTGGTCGATGAAGAAAGCCGGGCTCAGCGGATTGATCGTTTTCTGGGCGCTGTTCTGGGTTTGTTGGAGGGCGTCCTGGTGGTGGCGATCGTGCTCACCGCCATGACCGCATTTCGCGCCCGCGGCAAGTGGCTGGCGGATTCGGAATTGGCTCCGTATTTCCTGGTAGGCGGAAGGGCTGCGATCTGGCTCGCACCGTCGGAATTGCGCCAACGCTTCTACCAGGGTCTGGATTACATGCGGCATGTGCCTCGGCGGCGGACAAAATGCGGCCGCCAGCGGGCGCACCGGCAAAATAGATGGGCAAGCCTCAGCCAGCGCTGCTCGTTGCAGCAAAACTTTTAGGTTGTAAAGGTGCGGAAACGAGGCAGCAAGTGAAAGATCAACTGGAAGCTCTCATCCTGCAGATGTACAAAAGCAATATTCTCTATTCCGAGGCTGTCCGCGAATTCAAGAAGCGCTTTATCGTGACTGTGCTCGAAGAAAACCGCGGCAACCAGTGCAAGGCCGCGCGCGAATTGGGCATGCACCGCAACACCCTGAGCCGGACCATGCAGGAACTCAAGATTGATGTTCGTCCGCTGCGCGCCGGCGCCAAGCGTCCGCCACGCAGCGCGCGTCCACTTACGCTGGAGAGAAAACAGGCACGGTAGGGCTGGTCTCAGGTCTTAGGTGTTAGGAAAAACTAGGCCCGAGAAATTTCAAAACGAAAAAGGGCGACCCTGATCGGGCCGCCCTTTCTTTTCCCTATCTACCAGTCTCGAGGTTTTCCTAAGACCTAACACCTGCGCACCTGAGACCTGCACCTCAGTGTGCCGCCGGCTTCTTGTGAACCGGAGGCTTCGGAGCTGCCTTCATCAGCAAGGCCCCTTCGTTCATAGTCATCACAAACGGCTTGGCCACGTAGGAGACCGGCGTTCCCTCGAATTGGAAGTCCGTATCTTCTTTCGGCATCTGCTTCGCCGGGATCACCGCCGACATGGTCAAGTCGATGTCAGCACGTTTGGCGTCCACATCGTCCGAACTGCCAGCCAGTTGCAGTCTGGTTGCCTTGCCCGTGGCATCGATGCTGATGATGTGGGCCGCCATCTGCAACGGCTTTCCTTTGAGAGTGGTCCACACTTTGTCGGCATCTTCGGGCGTGCCCTCGGAGAGAACCATCTGCCATTCCGCGAAGCTCATCTCCTCCACTTTCTTGCTCTTGACCACGTGGCGGCCTGCTCGGCGGGAGTCGGAGGCACGTACTTCGTGATGGTGAAACTGTCCGGCGGCTTGGTTGCGGTGGCGGCGAGCGCCATCACTTTGTCCCATCCCTCTTCGCTACCGTGGTACTTGACGTACTTACTCTTGCCGAATTGGGCGATCTTGGCCTTGCCGTCGGCCGTTGCCAGATTTGCCGCGCGCGCGATGTAGAAAAGTCCTTCCAGGTCGATTTCCGTCGCTCCGGGCGTCAAATCGGCGAGCGCCAGGTAATAGACCTCCGTCAGGTTGGCAGGATCTGCGTCCACCCCAGCCTTAAGATACTTCTCGGCCTTTGCGTAATCCTTGGCCGCATAAGCGGCCATGCCGGCCGCGTTGTTGAAGATTCCCGTGGTCTGCGTTCGCAGCTTGTCCCAATCGGCATCGGGAGTACCCACCGGCTTGGTCGCCGTCGTCCAGCACTGCAAGCCTTTTTCAGCCGACTGGCCGGCCTCGGCAAGACTCTGTTGCGCGGTCGGGCCAGTCGCCCCCGCCTGCTTGGCGTACGTCACCAGGGCCAGCGCGCGGATGTTGCAGGGGTTCACCTGCAAAGTCTTCTGCGCCGTTTCCACCATCTTCGCCTGGTTGCCCGTCTTCTGGTAGGCAACCATCAAAAGCTCCAGCGCCTCTTCCTTAAAATTGCTGTTTGGATACTGGGTCAGAAAGGCTTCAAAACCGCTGACCTGAGCGGCGGGATCCGACTGCCCCGCGGCGCCCACGTAAGCGTTGTACTCGGCCGGGTCCTTGATCTCTTTTTTCTGCGCGGGCGCGGCCGCGGCAGGCGCAGGGGTGGTTTGAGCGACGGCGGTAACTGCCGCTACCAGCAACATCGCGAGAACGATCTTCTTCATTCCTATAGCTCCTTAGATCTTCGGGGAAGTTGGAGTTTTGACATCTTGCCCGATTCAACCAAGCCTGGCGTCGGACTTGCACCATCATTCAATCTTGCACCAAAATGCCACTGGTATTTTTGCCACTGACAGTGACAATCACGGGTCCCGAAAATATGGGCCGCCTTACGACATGCCGAGGCTTGTCATTATTCCGGTATTCCGGTGAGCGGATTATAAGGATGTACTCCCGCTAAGGCAAGCGGCACGGCCGACTTCACTCCTTCCACCAGTTTAGATGCGGAAACTTGCAGCTCTGTTTACATGCCTCGCAGCCGTCACGCCGACTGTAAAACTGCCAACGCACCATACGCCAATGCATGATATTAAGAAGGAAAACAATGAAAAATGGAATAATGCTTTTTCGGAGAAGGACGCTATGACGAAGTCTGGCACCAAACCATTCCTCACCAACCAGCGCCCCGCTGGCCGGCCAAGTCGCCGTCATCACCGGCGCCGGACGCGGCATCGGCAGGGCCATCGCCGTGAAGCTCGCCGAACTAGGCGGGCACTCCGTTTTATGCGGACGCTCCCGCAAGGCGCTCGAACAGACCGCCGACGCCATTCGAGAACAGCGGAGGCAGGGAGCACAGTGATCGAATGCGATGTCACCGATCTGCATTCGGTCGAAGCGCTGGGCGAGCAGGTCGCGCGCGACTTTCCCTCGCCTCGACATCCTCGTCAACAATGCCGGCATCAGCGGCCCGGAAGGACCGCTGCATCAACTCGCGCCCGCCGATTGGGACCAGGTGTTCAACACCAACCTGCGCGGCGTGTACTACTGCATCCGCAGCCTCGCGCCGCTGATGATTAAAGCCCGCAGCGGACACATCATCAACATCTCATCGTTGGCCGGGAAAAATCCGGTGCCCGGCCTCGCCGCCTATTCCGCCTCCAAGTGGGGCTTGAATGGATTGACCTACTCCGTCGCCGAGGAGTTGCGCGCCCACAACATTCGCGTCGTCGGTCATCTGTCCAGGATCGGTGCACACCGAGTTCAGCGCGCATCCCGGAAAACATTCCGACAAGATGCTGCAAGCGTCGGACGTCGCCCACGTCGTAGCCATGCTGGTGACCCAGGCTCCGCAATCGTTCGCCAGCGAAGTTCTGCTGCGGCCAACGCAGAAGCCTTAGCCAGCCGCGCCGCCTGCGTGCGCCTCACCCCAGTCGAAGCGGCTCAGTTCTCAACTGTTCCCTGCTGACGCGCCAACGCACGCTCGATCCTCTCGTCCCGATACCCAGGATCACGTAGTTTCCGGGTCTCATACACGTACCTCGAGTCGGGCGCGAGCACAACATCGTCGTCGTCTACCGCATCTTTCTCCGCCGTGTCCTTCCCCGCGATATCTTTCTCCGCAACTTCGTCGTAGTCGCGCCCCTCAACCGCCGACCAAACCGTCGCTCCAATCGGACGCTGCTTCACGCACTCCCGATCAATCACCACCAGCCTCGGATCCGGTTCCAACGTCGTCCGTTTCAGATTGGCCGAAGCCGTCTGTAGCGCATACAGCAGCAGAGCCGCCGTCTTATGATCAATCTCCCGATTCTGCAGTTGCCGTATCACCCCCGCAAGCCCCAGTTGCACGGAATCAGCGTCCTCCAGTGTAGGCAGCATCGCCGTCTCCAACTCCTCCAGGTACTTGAGGGCGTCTTTCCCTTCCCGGTGGCATATCGCATGAAAGTAACAATACGGTTGATTCCGCAGCGCCGGCGACCCGCGCTGTGTCCCGTTAACCCTGACATGCTCGCATCGAGCAACCCTCTTCGGATATAAAGACATTTTCCATCTCCTGTTTCCCGCATGAAGTATGAATATGAAAAAACATCGTGGTTACCATCATTGCCGATAGTCGCGCCCTGTAAGTGCGCTTCATCACACCGCATTTGTGATGAATTCCGGAGAATGGGAAAAGAACCGGGGGCGGGGTGGCTGGCCGGGTGCCCCATCCTAACGTCGCGTCTTTTGCGGCATTAGGGTCGGAACCACGGACCCGTGCAGCGGCAGTCGTGGACACCACGACCCCGGCGGCGCGGACAGCAAAGAGCCGCCCCCAAGAAGCAGTAGTGCCGGCGCTCATCGTGGCTCCGTTCCTCCCCGCTTGACACCCACCCAATATTTCTGCAATTCTGGAAATATGAAAGTATCCCACTCCAAGAAGTCGGCCGAGCAAGTCGCCAAATACGCCGACATGTTTTCCGCCATGGGAACCGAGCCCCGCCTGCGCATCATGCAGCTGCTGCTCTCCGCCCACCCCGAGGGCCTGGTCGTCGGCGAAATTCAAGAGGAGCTCGATATCCCCAACTCCACGCTCTCCCATCACCTCGACAAACTCAAAGCCGAGGATCTCGTGCGCGTCGAAAGAAACGGCACTTTCCTCCGCTACATCGCCGACACCGACACGCTGCAGGGAATGCTCCAGTTCCTCTATGCCGAGTGCTGCACCCGCAACCAAGCCGTGAAGATCGAAAACGTGATTCAAATCTGCAAATAAAAGGACACCATGAGCTCCCAGAATACGACCGCCGAGGACACGAGCAGACAGGACACCACCGCCGCCAGCATCAAGGAAGTCGTCAAAGAAAAATACGGTCAAGCCGCCTTGCGAGTCGGCGCCGGAGGAAGTTCCTGCTGCGGCACGACGCCCTCCTGCGGATGCGATCCCATCACCTCGAACCTCTACGACGCGTCCCAGGCCGGCGAAATTCCCGAGAAAGCGCTGCAAGCATCGTTAGGCTGCGGCAATCCCACCGCGCTCGCCCAGCTGCACGCCGGCCAAGTCGTCCTCGATCTCGGCTCCGGAGGAGGCATTGACGTGCTGCTCTCCGCCAAGCGAGTCGGGGCCACTGGCAAGGCTTACGGCCTCGACATGACCGACGAGATGCTCGCCCTCGCCAACGAAAACAAGCGCAAAGCCGGGGTCGAAAACGTCGAATTTCTCAAAGGTGAAATCGAACACATCCCCCTCCCCAACAACAGCGTCGACGTCATAATCTCCAACTGCGTGATCAATCTCTCCGCCGACAAAGGCCAGGTGTTGCGCGAAGCTTTCCGCGTCCTCAAGCCCGGTGGACGCTTCGCCGTCTCCGATGTAGTCACCCGCGGCCAGATCCCCGCAGAAATCCGCCGCAGTGTCCTGCTCTGGGTTGGCTGCGTCGCCGGAGCCCTCGAAGAGAACGATTACCGCAGCAAACTCCAGCAAGCCGGATTCGAAAACATCGAGGTCGAGCAAACCCGCGTCTATCGCGTCGAAGACGCCCGCGAATTTCTCGCCGGCCAAAACATCGACGTGGACACGATCGCGCCCCAGGTCGATGGCAAGATCCTCAGCGCCTTCGTCCGCGCCGTGAAGCCGAGCCATGCACTATAACGTTCTTTTCCTCTGCACCGGAAACTCCGCGCGCTCGATCATGGCCGAGGCCATCATGAACCTCAAAGGCCGTCCCAACTTCACCGCCTACAGCGCCGGAAGCCATCCCTCCGCCACCGTGCGCCCCGAGGCCATCGCGCAGTTGCAAAGCGCCCGCCTGCCAACCGAAGGCCTCAGAAGCAAAAGTTGGGAGGAGTTCGCCAAGCCCGACGCGCCGCAACTCGATTTCGTTTTTACCGTCTGCGACAACGCCGCCAAAGAAGTGTGCCCAATCTGGCCAGGACAACCGCTAACCGCGCACTGGGGAATCCCCGATCCCGCCGCCGTCACCGGCACGCCCGACGAAATCGAGCGCGCCTACCGCAGCGCCTTCATGACGCTCGAACGCCGCATCGGTCTTTTCCTGAGTCTGCCCTTAGCCAGCATCGACCGGCTCGCGCTCCAGCGAGAAATCGGCAACATTGGACACCAATAGAAATGACGTGCGCTCAATGAAGCCCAGCCTGCCCGCGCGACTCACCGCCGAATTCCTCGGGACCGCGTTCCTGGTCGCCGCCGTCATCGGCTCTGGCATCATGGGAGAACGCTTGTCAGGCGGCAACGTGGCGATCGCGCTGCTCGCAAACACCATCGCTACCGGAGCCGCGCTGGTAGCGCTGATCCTCACCCTCGGCCCCATCTCCGGCGCGCACCTGAATCCAGCCGTGACGCTGTCCGATGCGATCGAGCACGGCATCAGTTGGCGAGAAGCGCTGCTCTACATCGCCGCGCAGTGCGCCGGAGGGCTAGCGGGAGCCATCGTCGCTCACCTCATGTTCGGACTGCCGTGGTATTCCTTCTCGGCCCACGCCAGGCAAGGCCCAGCGCAACTCCTCAGCGAATTTGTAGCGACCTTCGGTCTCCTCGCCGTGATCTGGGGATGCTCGCGCCGAACTCCATCCGCCACGCCCTACGCAGTAGCCAGCTACATCACCGCCGCCTACTGGTTCACCGCGTCAACGTCCTTCGCAAATCCAGCCGTCACCATCGCCCGCGCGTTTTCGGACACCTTCGCCGGCATCCGCCCGCAAGATGTCCCACCCTTCATAGCCGCGCAACTAGCCGGAGCTTCAGCCGCCACGTTCCTCTTCCGTTGGCTGGTTCCAACTCAAAACAAACCCGCCTAGCGCCGCCACTTCCAAAGCTGCTTCCACACCTGCACCAGAGTCTGCATCTTCCGCGGACTCGGCACGCGCCCGTACATCAGCCGGCACTTCTCAAACGCCTCCTCATAGATTCGCCGGACACCGTCCGGGCTCAAGTGCGCGATCCGATGGCGCATCTCCTTGATCTCCTCCGCGCTGAGCACATCAGGAGGTTCATCGCGCGGCCGTCCGCCCCCTGCCATAGCGGGAGATCCTAATATCGAAAGAGTAAATAGCCGAGACAAAATGTAATTCGGAAAAGAGGTCTAGCTGTTACTGAGAGCTGAAAGCTGAGAGCTGCGAGCGAGTCTTCAGTCTTTGAAAAGATTATCGAACGCGGCGCGCGCGTCGTTCGGACGTTGACTGCCTTTGCTGGATGTTTCTTTTTCAACCATCACGCGGATGGAAAAGAAGGAGCAGTCGTTGCGCTTGTCTTTAGGAGAGACTCGCGCGGGAATTGGCTGATTGCATTCGAAGCGGCTGGATGGATCAAAGTGTTCGCACTGTTTGCAGGCGTGCAGATCGAAACCGCATTTCGGGCATTGTCCGACGGGATCGGTGAGGTTTTGCAACAACGCTCCGCATTCGGCGCAGCGGGAGACGGTCCGCATTCCCGGCATGTTCATAGGCCGCGGTCCGAAGGTGTTCTCTCTTTTGGGCGCAGCCGACGGCTTTTCAAATTCTTTCTTCGGCCCACCACCGGAATCCTGGTATCCACGTTGCCGATATTTGCGATCGGACAGAAAGTGCCTCCTGAAAACGCCGCGTTGTGCAGTTGATGCGGTCGGTCCAACGCGGTGTGTTCCGCGGTGTGTTCCGCAGTGTGTTCCGCAGTGTGTTGAATGTGCGCTCATTGTCCGCCTTTGGCGCGCGCCGCACAAGCGTTTCTTTCATAACATCAGGGACAACCCTGATGCCGGAAGCGTTCTCCAACAGTAGCCTGCAAGCGCAGGCGCGATGGATTGTGAATCACATATCAGAGTGCTACCATCGAATAGACAGTAGCGAGATATTGAGGAGGTAGTTTATGGCGGATCGTGACGGCGGTGGTTTCTTGTGGTTCCTGGCAGGGCTTGGTGTGGGAGCGGTGGTTGGTGTGTTGTATGCGCCGCGCTCCGGCGATGAAACGCGCGACGTACTTCGGTCAAAGGCGCAGGAAGGCAGCGAGCGAGCGCGCCAGCAGGCTCGGCGGGCACGCGAACAGGCAAATGACTGGATGGAGCGCGGAGGCGATGTGCTCAACCAGCAGAAAGAGCGGTTCCGCTCAGCGTACGAGGCCGGCCGTCAGGCGTATAGCGAGACGACCGCAGCCGGGGCCGAGCCCAGCAAGAATATCTAGCGGCTACAGCAGGAAGATTGTGTGGATCCCACTCATTCGCACGAACAGCGCAAGAACAGCGAATGAGTGGGGCACCCTCTGCAGGAGCAACTATGAATGACAACCTCCTAACGTTTTTTATCGCAGTGACCGCGGTCGCAGTCGTGATCCAGGCTGGGATTCTGGTGGGACTTTTCATCGCCATGCGTAAGAGCACGGCGAAGATGGAAGCGCTCGCCACCGAAGTGACGACCAAGACTCTGCCCACGGTGGAAACGCTGCAGAGCATGCTGGTCGAACTGCGCCCTCGAATCGAAGTGATGAGCGTCAATTTTGAAGAGTCCAGCAACATGGTGCGCAATCAACTGGCGCGCATTGACGCCACGCTCACCGACGTACTCGACCGCACCCGGCTGCAAGTCATCCGTGCCGATGAGTTGCTGAATCGCACCATGGACAAAGTCGAAGAGACGAGCGAAGCGGTGCAGAAGACGGTGATTTCTCCGCTGCGCCAGGTGACTGGACTGATGACGGCGATCAGCACCGGAGTTGACGTCTTCTTCGGACAGAAGCGGCGTCAGCCGAAAAACGGCTCGGGCGTGCCGCAAGACGAGATGTTTATCTAGACCTTCCGCCTTGGCGCAGAACTATTCTTCGCCCGCGTCGCCCTGCACGCGCTCACTCTTCACATCGGGCACGTAGATCGAGTGGATGTTGTGTTCGGCGGCCAGCTTTTGGAAGCTGGTGATATCCGCATTCCGAACCTGGTCCCAGTTTGCCAGTAATTCGTCGGTCTGTTTTTTCAGCTTGTCGAATGTCTGGTACTGAGCCGCGGTGGGAGCGGAGTCCGCGAAACCCGCCACTCCCAGGGAAAGATACGCCAGCTTCGCGTCGATTCCAGGCAGGTAAGCAAGGGAATCCTCGCTGGCGGTGATCTTGAAATTGATCAGCGGATCGCGCACTGCAATCAACTTGGCATCAAGTGCGCTCGCGCCATCGAGCAATGCTTTGGTGGAGTCACTCGGGACCACGCGTTTCTTGAGCCCCTCCAACTGCTCGCGGACGTCCTGGATCTGATTCACCGCGTCGTAGACGCGATTCAATTGCTCGCGCAGGTCGAACTCCAGTTTGAACTGCTTCTCCATATCGCTCTGGGAGGTGGTCACTCGCGGATCGATCTTCAATTCGAACGGAGCGGTTGAAGTCTTGCCGTTGATCGTGAGACGCACTTGATAGTTTCCGGGCAACGCCAGCGGCCCTTTCGCGCCGTCATTGTATTCCCATAAGAAGTATCCAGGGACGCGGTTGGCTTCTTCGTAATGCAGATCCCACATGAAACGATTCAGACCGCTTTCCGGTTTTATCTGCTTCTCCGGCTTCTTGTCGTCGGGATCGAGCGGTTCGTCGAGCGGCTCATTTTTCTTGCTGGAGTAATCGCGGATTACGCTGCCCGCGGCGTCCAGGATTTCAATCTTCACTTCCTGCTTCGTTTCCGGCTTTGGGGCCTGCTTCAGGTTGTAATAGATCACCGCGCCGCTGGGCGGATTCTTTCCTGAAAAGTACAAATGCGTTGGAGCTTCTCCGCTGTGAATTCGATATGCGGTCGCGGGCTCGTAGAGATGCATGTCTTCTCGAGCAACGGAATCCGCGAACTGGCGCAGAGGAGACACATCATCGAGAATCCAGAATGACCGACCGTGCGTGGCCAACACCAGATCGTCGTTCTTGATGACCAGATCGTGGACGGGGACGATCGGCAGGTTAATTTGCAGCGAGCGCCAGTGGGCTCCATCGTCGAAAGAGACGAAGACGCCGCGCTCGGTGCCGGCGTAGAGCAGACCTTTCTTCTTTGGATCCTCGCGGACGGCGCGCGCAAAAGCTCCGTCGGGGATGCCGCTGGTGATCCGGCTCCAGGTGGCTCCGTAGTCATTCGTTTTGTAGATGTAAGGCGCGAGGTCGTCATTCTGATGACGGTCGATGGCAACGTACGCCGTTCCGGCATCGTGGGGAGACGCTTCGATAAGACTTATGCGGCTCCATTCCGCCAGACCTTTGGGAGTGACGTTCGTCCAATTCTTGCCTTCATCGCGGGTGATCTGGATCAGACCATCGTCGGTGCCCACCCAGATCAGGCCTTTCGCCAAAGGCGAGGGCGCGATCGAAAAAACGGTGTCGTAATATTCGGTGCCGGTGTCGTCAACCGTGACCGCTCCGCCCGACGGCTGTTGTTTCGATTTGTCGTTGCGCGTCAAGTCGCCACTGATCGCCTGCCAGTGCATTCCAGCGTCGGTGGTCTTAAAAACGCTCTCGCCTCCGTAGTAGATGGTGTTCGGGTCTTGCGGCGACGTGACAATGGGCGCCGTCCACTGAAAACGATGAATGAGCGGAGCTGCGCCGCCCGCATCCGAGAGTTCGGGCCACACGGCGATGCTCTGAACCTGGTTGGTGCGCCGGTCGAAGCGAGTGATGTTGCCCTCATAGTCGCCGGCATAAACGATGTTCGGATCTAGCGGACTAGGCGCAATATATCCCGCTTCCCCTCCTCCGACTTCGTACCAATTGTCGCGGCCAATGGAGCCATCATCGCTGCGGCTGGCGATGGCCACGGTGGAATTATCCTGCTGCGAACCATAGACGTAGTAAGGCGTCCGCGTGTCGGTGATGACGTGATAGAACTGCGCGGTGGGCTGATTGTCCTCGCGTGTCCACGAAGTGCCGCCATCGAGGCTGACGGTAACGCCGCCGTCGTCGGATGCGATCATTCTTTTTGTATTCTTTGGATCGATCCAGAGGCCGTGATTGTCGCCATGCGGAACTTTAATCTTGTTGAAGTTGCGGCCGCCGTCGGTGGACCTGAAGAACTCCACATCGGCCACATAGACGGTATTCGCATCCTGCGGATCGGGGATCACGTGCATGTAGTACCAGGGCCGCTGGAATAGTCCGTGGCTGCCGTTGACCAGATCCCAGGTGTCGCCACCGTCGTCGGAGCGATAGAGTCCGCCTTCTTTGGCTTCGATGAGCGCGTAGACGCGCTCGGAGTTGGCGGCTACGGCCACGCCGACGCGTCCGTAGGGTCCTTTGGGAAGACCGTGCTCTTCAATTTTTTTCCAGGTTGTTCCGCCGTCGCTGGAGCGATAGATGCCGCTGCCCGGGCCTCCGCTGTTAAGTGTCCAGGGAGTGCGCCGCGTCTCCCAGAGTGAGGCAAATAAAATATTGGGATTCTGCGGATCGAAAGCTACGTCGATGGCTCCGGTGTTTTCGTCTTTGTAGAGAACTTTGTCCCAAGTCTTGCCGCCGTCGGTGGTGCGGAAAACTCCGCGCTCGACGTTGGGGCCATAGGGATGGCCGAGCGCTGCGACGAAAACGATGTCGGGATTGCGTGGATTCACAATCACCTTGCCGATCGCGCGCGAATCTTTCAGCCCGACACTTTTCCAGGATTTTCCTGCGTCCACCGATTTCCAGACGCCGTCGCCTTGCGAGATGTTTCCGCGGATGCAGGCCTCGCCGGTGCCTACGTAAACGACGTTCGGATCGGACACAGCCACGGCGATGCTGCCGATTGAAGGCGCTCCATCTCGGTCAAAAATCGGGGACCAGGTGTTGGCGCCGTCGGTGGATTTCCAAACGCCGCCGCCGGTGGCGCCGAAATAGTAAGTGGTGGGGTCACCGGGAATTCCGGCGGCGGTCAGCGAGCGCCCGCCACGAAAGGGGCCGATGGAGCGGTACCTCATGCCCTTGAAGAGCGGGTCGCCTTCGTCCTTTTCGTCTTTGTCTTTGTCTCTTGTCGTCCTGCGCGGACGCGGACGCGTTTTCTGGCGCGGCATCGGGCTTGCGATTGCGCTCTTTTTGCTGGGAGAAAGTCCAGGTGGTCGTGAGCACGAAAAACAAGGCGAACATGACGACGCGCAGACGCGGTGTTTGGATCAGGAACTGAATCATGAATTTCAATGGCCCCGAGAAGAGGATTCGCTGCTAATGGTAATGCCTGAAGTGGGAAACGCACAAACGGTTCGTGGCGCAATGGGCATTCCGATCCTGTGTGGCGACCAGCATGCCGTCCTGCGGGACTCGACTTCTTCTGGCTCTTGCTTCCCGGCACTTACGTGCCGGACTTTCCTGTGTTGCCGCTTCGCGGCTGGAACGCACGTACCCTCGTAGTCAATACCACGGTCGCGAAACCTTGCCTGGTTTGTCTCTCCGCCGCCTAGAATGTTTCAAACATTTCTTCAGCTTTTTGCTTAAAACATAAGTGGCTTGAGATGCAGCGAGAGTTCACATCCAACGACGTGATCGCCCTGACCGGAATCAGCGCCCGGCAGCTGCAATGGTGGGACGAACGCGGCATTGTGGCTCCGGCTCGCCAGGGACACCGCCGCATTTACAACTGGGACGAACTGGTCACGGTGGCGGTGATCAAGCCAACTGCGGCGGCGCGGGTTTTCGCTGCAGCGCATGCGCAAGGTGATTCGGTTCCTGCAGCAGGAATTTGGCACCAGCCTGGCGGCTACGGTCAGGGCGGCTTCGGAGTATCACCTGCTTACCGATGGCACTCATCTGTATCTGCGCACTTCGGCGCGGCAGGTTGTGGACCTGCTCAAGAACGCGCGGCAGCCGATGTTCGATATCTGCCTGAGCGACGAAGTCCGGCGGGTTCGAGCGGAGATTCAGTCGCGCAAGAAAGCTGCGGGCTCGGAACGGGTTCGGGTTTTACGGCGGCGTGAGAGCGTGACTCATTAAACGTAATCAGTGAGCTCAACTCGGAGGCGTAAGACGAGCGTCAACGGAAAGCAGGGGGAGGCATGATGATCGGTGAATTGAGCATTATCAATGAATGGATTCCCGAACAGATGGAACCCGGCACCGTGTTCGTGCTGGAGAATGCGGGCGAAGTGGGAGAGCGCGAAGATCCGTACTGGGCGGTGCTCTCGTGTCCGTCCTGCGGCACGCTGGGCTTGATTACCCGCAGGCAGATGGCCGGACTTCTGCCGACGATCTGCGGATCGTCGCAATGCTCGGCGCAGTTTTTTATCAAGGATGAGGAGATTACTCCGCGGAAGCCGTTCTAGCGCCCCGAACCCCGCCACCTTCGACCAAGAATCTGGTATAGTGCCTACCACGTAGCAGTTTCGGGCCCTGCCGCCACACGTCTCTGGAGGAGCCCATGTCTTCCCTTCACCGAAGTGCAATTGCCATTGCTGCCTTAGCGTGTGCATCCGTCCTTATTAGCTTTGGAACGGGGTGCTCGTCTTGTTTCGTCAAGCCCGTAACCACCGAGACTAAAGGGCCGGCGCTGATGCTCAGCGTGGCCGATCTCACAAATCCAAGCGCCAACCCCGGCCTCAAAGACATTCCGCCGGACGTCAGAGCGCATCCCTCGACGCCGCTGCCGGGCGAAAACAACTATCAATATTTGTTCATTATTGTTGCCACCGACCCGGGCGGTCTCTCCAGCCTCGAATTCAGCGAAGTCTTCAATACGGGATGTCCGTGCAGCACGGTTTCTGGTTCTTGCTCGGGCTCCTTCCAGAGTGGAGGCGGGCCGATTGCGCCGAATCCGCGATGGAACGGTTCCGAATGAGTGGTTCGAGATTATCAGCGTCTCGGCGGCGGCGGAGAAAGCAGCCGTCGGTTGCTCACCGAGTCAGCCTACCGTTGCTGGTACGTACGTGGTCAAGGCGACGGCGACGAATCCCTCGGGCAAGAAGAAGGTGGACACGTGGGATTTGGTCATTCCGTAGCAGACCGACGGAAGAGGCACTCCCTATAGCAACTCTTTCGGACTGCCAGCTTTACCGGGACCTGCTCGACTATCTCTATGTCGAAACCTTCCAGCGCGGCTACCCTTCTGGGGTGATTGGTCAGGAGCCTGATTCGTTTTAGATTCAGGTCGGAGAGGATCTGGGCTCCCAGTCCGATTTCTCGATGGATCTTGCGCTCGGCTCTCTGGGAGCGACGGCTGGCGCCGTTCGCGATGAAACGTCAGGAACGACTGGTCGCCAATTTTTTCCGCGGTGAAACCTTTGGACGTCTGGTGCAGATAAATCAATGCGCCTCTTCCCTCTTCGGCAATCATTTCCAGCGACGCTTCGAGGGTGGGATTGCAATCGCATCCGGTGGCGCCGAAAACGTCGCCCAGCAGGCAGTGCGCGTGCATGCGAACGAGGACTGGCTCGGAGGAATCGCTGATGTCTCCGCGGATCAGCGCCATGTGGGAATCGCCGCCATCCACTTCGCTTTCGTAGGCGATCAGACGAAATTCTCCGTGCCTGGTTTCGACCATCGCTTCGCCCACTCGATGGACGTAGCGCTCATGCTGCATGCGGTAGCGGATCAACTCTGCCACCGTGAGCATTTTCATTTCGTGGGTGCGGCAGAACTCGATCAGGTCGGGCACGCGCGCCATGGTGCCGTCGTCTTTCATGATTTCGCAGATGACGCCGGCCGGGACCATGCCGGCCAGGCGGGCCAGATCAACCGAGGCTTCGGTCTGGCCGGCGCGGACCAGGACTCCACCTTTGCGGGCTCGCAAGGGGAACATGTGGCCGGGGCGCGCCAGATCCGATGGGCGCGTCGCCGGATCGATGGCCACTTTGATGGTGTGGGCGCGATCGTGGGCTGAGATTCCTGTGGTCACGCCTTCGCGGGCGTCGATGGCCTCGCAGAAGGCGGTGCCGTATTGCGACGTGTTCTCGCTGGTCATGGGACCAATGCGCAGATGCTCGAGGCGCTCTTCGGTCATGGCCAGGCAGACCAGGCCGCGTCCGTGCTTGGCCATGAAGTTGATGGCTTCCGGAGTGACTTTTTCCGCGGCCAGGGTGAGGTCGCCTTCGTTCTCGCGATCTTCGTCGTCGATCACGACGATCATGCGGCCGGCGCGGATTTCTTCGATGGCGGTGGGGACATCGGTGAAGGGTGAATTGGGTGTCATGGCTTTTTGGCGCCCAGCCCCTAAAGGGGCAGTCTGAATTGAAAGCACTTACGGCATCATTAAAGCGATGCCCTGATACCAAACGAATTCCCAAACCTTGGGCATCGCCAAAGCAATGCCCTGCTACAAAACCAGCATATCCGGACTTGCGGTCCCCGCCAACCTCCGCAAAAAGGAAAGGGCCGCTTGTGGCGACCCTGTCGGTAAAATCCGTTCCCCGAGAGTTACAGGGTGGATTCGATCTCAAAGCCCCAGGCTTCGAGCAAGGGCTCAGGGATGTATTTGGAATTCTTGTTCCTCCGGGCCCATTCCCGCAGCCGTGTGGACCGCAGATACTGGTCGGGAGAGAGCTTGTACTCGTGCACAACCTGCTCGAACTCCGTGATTGTGGGAGTAACCGGCCCGATAGGCTCGGGCTTGCCCCAGTTGGGGTTTCCGCGTCGCTTAGCCATGAAAAATATACCCTCTTGTGGGATAAGAACTTATATTAAGTCGCTAAAGTGTTTGATTCCAAGCAAAGCCCAAGGGATTCACCGACGAAAAAGGAAAACCGTTAAGCATCGACCCAAGCCCCTCGGCTCATATGGAAGCTATTGATAATAATAGGTTTCTCTATGGAAGTCAATAGAAAAGTGAGGTTCGTGAGGGCGTTTGTACTATCCCCTTTGTGCGCAGGGACTTGCAGTCTGGCGACGGGAAAATAGGTTCCTTAGTTGGTTACAAGGCAGCTAGGCCCACCCCTGAAGGGGGGCATCTGATTTTGGACGACTTGCGGTATCGGTAAAGCGATACGCCGATCGAAGCAAAACCGATCTCTCATACGGAGCAATCGGCCTGCTGTCCCTGCAACGGGTGACCATAGTAACCGGAGGACTG
Organism: uncultured Acidobacteriaceae bacterium; assembly: GCA_963826845.1. Taxonomy (GTDB): domain Bacteria; phylum Acidobacteriota; class Terriglobia; order Terriglobales; family Acidobacteriaceae; genus Acidiflorens. The sequence continues at coordinate 28,452 of CAWGYS010000008.1, read as the reverse complement.
GGCCATTGCGTTGACCACGGAATCCCATAACCTTAGAGTGCGAACGGGGAGTCTCTCGATCATCGAACCTGAGGGACGTCCTCCCACGATCGAATCGTGATCCGAACGCCGTGCTGTGAACCATGAATTTGAAGTCTCTACTGCTGAGTTCTGACGAGAAGACGGTGCGGATCCTGCGCCGGGTGCTCAGCGACCTGGAAATCGATGTTGAACACTGCGATGCCGCGGAGGACGCCATCCGCCGGATCACTCGGCAGCGCTTCGAAGCCATCATCGTTGATGGGGCGAATGCGGAGGAAGCTCGCAATGTGCTGGCGGCAGCTAAAGCCGCTCCGGTGAACAAGCGCGCGCTGGCGATTGTTCTGGTGGAGGGTTCGGTTGGACTCAAGGGCGGTTTCGAGATGGGGGCCCATTTCGTCCTGCACAAACCTTTTGCGGTGGAACGCGCCAAAGGCAGCTTTCGCGCGGTGCGAGCCCTGATGAAGCGAGAACGGCGGCTGCAGATGCGGGTTCCGGTGCAGATTCCGGTGGATTGTCAGGGATCCACCAATCAAAGCAAGGCCAAGACCATTGACATTTGCGAAGGCGGCATGGCGATTCAGTTTTCCGGCCGTGTTGGCAAAGAGAGCGTGCTACTTTTCTCCTTCAAATTGCCGGGCACCGACGCAGGGCTCGAACTCCGGGGAGAGCTGGCGTGGGAAGGCGGCGGCAATCAGGCCGGCGTACGCTTCAAAGACGCGACTGACGCGCAGCTCAAAACTCTACGCCAGTGGTTGAACAGCCAGCTTCCCGAGCCCGAGCCGGACGATCCGCCAGTAAATTGCCGTCTTACCGACCTCAGCCTTGGCGGCTGCTATCTGACGACCGGCTCGCCTTTCCCGAGGGGGACGCGCGTCGTTCTGTCGATGAAGGCGGGCGACCTTGAAGTCCGCGCCTGGGGCCTGGTGCTGGTCGCGCATCCGGAATTCGGGATGGGAGTGGAGTTTCTGCAGACCACCAGCGAGCAACGCGATCGGGTGCACAGCATGATCACGACTTTGCGTGCCAACGGAGATAAATCTCCCGAGATTCTGGTCGAACCGGAAGGGCTGGATATGTCGTCTCCGAATATCGGCGCGGCTTCGGCAAACAAGTTTTCCGCAATCGGTGCCGCCGCAACCGACGACACCCTCGTCGAACTGTTCCGGCACAAGTTTCAGGTGCCGGTTGAGAGCTTCCTGCAGCAGATGCGGGAGCAGAGAGAGCACATCAGCATCTAGCATTGCAGCAATCAGCACTCAGCCAGGGCCCGCGGGATTGGCTGATTGCTGAATGCTATCGGCTTAACGCTGCTTCCGGAATTAGATCTCCCACTTCGCCTTGCTGCAGCAAATATGCTCCTGGGCCCTGCTGTCCTCGAATTGAACGGCAGAACTCGGCCACAAAAAATCCCGCTTTCACGGCCTCTCGGAACGCCCACCTTGTCGCTTCGCGCCACTCTCTGGCCAATCCCATGTCGGTGCGCTCGACCTCCAGAATATCGCCCGGAATTTCAATGCTCAGGCGTTGCCGGGCGAGGGATTCCGCTCAAATCGGCGCGTCCCGGTTTGCCGCTGGGATCGAAGCGCACGAGCGGTGCCAACAGGCGCAGGGCATCGAGGGTTTCCGCGCGGGCATTGCTACTCTTCGCCGGCCAACCGATCCCGCACCCGCCGCGAATTCAGGATCCACCGCACCCACAGACGATCGGTTCCGTTGCGATGCAGCATGCTGGATGTTTCCGGGCCGTAGAAATCCACCTTGTACGTATCGGAAACCACTCCCAGCTTGGAAAAATTGAAATGGGCATTTCGACTTTGCAGGGGATCGTAGGTCCAGGTCATTTCATGGACGCCCATGGCCATGGCTCGCTCGCGCTGCGCCTGCTTCAGCCGCGAGCCCAGATCGAGATGCCGATAGGCGTCCAGTACGGCCAGCATGTGGGAGTGGATCGTGGTTTGTCCGTGCTCACGGCCGAGGAATCCGAAAGCGAAGCCGACTAGTTTCTCTTTATTGTCGCGATCAAAATTGTCGCGATCAAAAGCTCCGACGAAAATATGGCCGGCCGCTTTGCACGCGATGGCTAGCGTCAGGGGCAAGGCATCGTCGTCGGCCATCCCCCAGACTTCTTTCTCCACGACTTTCAGTTGGTCTGAGGTCGTCGATGCTCTTGAGATCGCGAATGGCAATCTGTTGCGCGGCTGCACGTGACGTCATGGCTTGACTTCCGCAGTCTACTGAGACGCGGCGGCGATAACAAGCATCTTAACTTGCGTGCTACCCTCGAAACGGAGAAGAACACGACCGTGAGACCGATCATCGTTAGAGTTAGACCGATCATCAAGATTCTGTATTTGATAGTCCTGATCGTAATGGGAAACTCGCTGCTGCTGGCCGCCGACCGCGGCACGCTGGTGCGCGAAGCCATCCTTTACCTGTCTCCCGACACAGCGTCCAGCAAGCTTGCCCAACTGGAGCGCGGGCGGGAACTGATTCTTCTCGAGAAGAGTCCCCATTGGCTGCACGTTGAAGCTCTGCTCGGTTCACCAGCTCGCGATGAAGCTTTCGTTATGGACGACGAAGAGGACGAGGGCAAGACCGTCACCGGGTGGGTGCTCGATAACGGCGTCGTTTGGGCGCCGACTCCGAGTGGCGACCGCATTCTGTTCGGCGCGGCGGTTGATTCCGAGGACGAGGCCAGCCGCCGCCATGGACGCCGCGGCGCAGCCCAGGACGCCTTGCGCTTGTATCGCCGCGTTTACGATATTTTCCCGACTTCTCCGCTGGCGGGCGAAGGCCTTTACCGGGCAGCCGACATTCGATGGCAGATTGATAAATCGGACGTGCAGTCCCGGCCTTCGGCGCGAGAGCGGGATCCGATGCTTCGCGAAGGCATTAACGAAGAGTCCATGAAGAAGGTGATGAAAAAGTTTCCCGACACGAAGTGGGCGCAACTCGCCGCTTTTCACCTGATCGACAACAAGCTCTGCGGAGACTGGCAGGGATCATCGAAGTGTCCCGACAAGGAAGCCGACCTCTATGAAAAGTACGTGAAGGAGCATCCCGGAATCTCCTGCTGCTCCCGAGGCGCTGTACAACGCGGCTTCTCGCCGAGCGGCCCTGATTGAGATTTATAAGACGGAAGACCAAGCAAGAAGTCGGAACAGTCGAAGAACCAGGCAATCGCAGTGGCGCAGCAGTTGATCTCCAAGTATCCGCAAAGCGACTGGGCGTCGCGCGGAGAGACTCTGCTCTTCATGGTGCAGCAGGGCGTGCCGACTTATGGAAACGCCATTCAGTAGCCTGGGGCAAGGTCTCAGGTCTCAGGAGCATCCGCCGTTCGCCCAGGAAAAGTATCCGATACTGTAACTTTCCGGCGGCGTGTGAATCCAAAAAGTGACCGCCGAATCGCTAGGCACCGTTAGACTGAAAATATGCTGATCTACTTATTGGCGTTTGTTGGCGGCGTGCTGACGATTCTCAGCCCGTGCATTCTGCCGGTTCTGCCCTTCGTGTTTGCCCGCGCCGACCAACCGTTTCGCCGCTCCGGCTTACCGCTGCTCGTTGGCATGGCGCTGACTTTTTCGCTCGTCGCGGTCGCGGCGGCATTCGGCGGACATTGGGTGGTGCGCCTCAACCAGGGCGGACGTTATGTGGCGATGATCGTGTTTCTTGTTTCTGGGAGTCAGCTTGCTGTTTCCATCGCTCGCCGACGTATTGACTCGTCCGCTCGTGCGGGCTGGCAGCCGGCTTCAGGGCGGTCCCTCAACCGAGACTAGCATCGGGAAATCGTTTGTGCTGGGAATTTCTACGGGGCTGCTTTGGGCACCTTGCGCCGGGCCTATCCTCGGGCTGATCTTGACGGGCGCGGCGATTCAGGGACCGGGCGCTCATTCATCATTCCTGCTGCTGTCTTTTGCGCTGGGCGCTGCGACTTCTCTCGGGATTGCCCTCTTCGCCGGCAACAAAGCATTTTCTGCCATGAAACGATCTCTTTCTTTTGAAGTGTGGATACGCCGCGCTCTGGGCGTCGCCGTAATTATGGGAGTGGCCGCCATCGCGCTGGGGTGGGACACGAATCTGCTCACGAAGTTTTCTTTCGTGAATACTTCCAAGGCTGAAGCGCATTTGATTGACGCACTCGGCTCGGAGAAACCCGCGGTTCTGCCTGTGAATGCAGCCGCGGCCGCGCCCGGTCCTGCGGTGGTTCTTGGCGATGATGGGCCGATGCCCGATCTGAGTGGTGCGGTGGGCTGGATCAACTCACCGCCGCTGACCAGCAATTCCCTGCGCGGCAAAGTTGTGCTGATTGATTTCTGGACCTACTCCTGCATCAACTGTCTGCGAACCTTGCCTTACGTGGAAGGATGGGCGGCAAAATATAAAGACGCTGGGCTGGTCGTGATCGGCGTGCATACTCCGGAGTTCGCATTCGAGAAAGACCGCGCCAACATCGAAAAAGCGGTTCGCGATTTGAAGATCACTTATCCCGTTGCCATCGACAGCGACTACAAAATCTGGCGCGCCTTCCACAATCAATATTGGCCGGCGCACTACTTCATCGATGGCAAGGGACGCATTCGCTATCACCACTTCGGCGAGGGTGAATACGACGAGTCCGAGCGCGTGATTCAGCAGTTGCTCAAGGATAACGGCGCGCAAGTCGATTTCGGGAGGAGTGATCAGCGTTTCCGCGAACGGTGTGGAAGCGGCTCCGGGAAGCGTAAACGTCGGTTCGCCCGAAACCTATATCGGATACGGTCGCGGTGAGCACTTTGCCTCCGCCGAGCCGATCGCCAAGGATTCGCGCAAAGTCTACAGCTTGGCTCCCAGGCTTTCACTGAATCAGTGGGGACTGGCCGGAGCCTGGAAGGTGGGCGAAGAAAGCGCCGTGCTGCAGACAGCTCCGGGAAAGATTGCGTTTCGGTTTCATGCGCGCGACCTGCACCTGGTGCTGGGACCGCTCGAAGGACGGCAAACCGGTTCGCTTCATCGGTCAAGCTTGATGGGACTCCGCCGGGTGAAGATCACGGCAGCGACACCGACGCGAATGGCAACGGCACGGTTCAAGAGCACCGGCTGTATCAGCTCATCCGGCAAAAGGGGCCGGTCGAAGACAGAACCTTCGAGATTGAATTTCTCGATCCGGGCGTGCAGGCGTTTGCCTTCACGTTTGGTTGAAGTCGTTGATTGGCTTCGAGAAAGGCTGGAGAAATGTATGAATCGCAGAAATTTTCTTGCTAATTCCGCAGTCGCAGTAGCTGGATTGGGCGCGACCGCTTGGCTGAGAAGCCCGCGGACCAGCGCCGCGAAATCCAACGCGGATGACAAAGGCATGGTGACCATCATCCAATTCAGCGACTCCGGGCAAAACCTTGGCCCGGCCACGGTCAAGAAAGTTTATAAGACCGATGCCGAGTGGAAGCAGCAATTGACGGCTCTTGCAATTTGAGGTCACGCGCCAGCAGGGCACCGAAAGAGCTTTCAGCGGACAATACGACATCCACGACAAGGGACTCTATCGCTGCATTTGCTGCGATAACGCGCTGTTCAGTTCTGACACGAAATTTGATTCGGGAACGGGCTGGCCGAGTTTCTGGGCTCCGATTGCGAAGGAAAATATCCGCAAGTCGGTGGACAACAGCCTGGGCATGAGCCGCGATGAAATCTCTTGTACGGAATGCGCGGCGCATCTCGGCCACGTCTTTGATGATGGCCCAAGACCTACCGGGCTGCGTTACTGCATGAACGCGGCCGCATTGAAGTTTATTAAGCGCGTGTAGTTGCGCCTGGCGGGACTCGGCAGGCAGCGGATTTCGCGGCTGATTTAGGATATAGCCGAGGATCCAAATGTATATTCCCCGGCATAATGAAGAGAAACGCGTGCTCCGTGATGCACGCGCTGATCACTTCCCATCCGCTTGGAACGCTTGTCACCCTGGGATCTTCCGGACTTTTCGCTTCGCATATCCCGATGGTGCTGGAAGACGATGGCTCAGAGTTCGGCGTGCTCAGGTGTCACATTTCCCGCGCCAACACGCAGTGGCGCGACTTCGTTCCTACGGTGGATGCGCTGGCGATATTTTCCGGCGCATCAACACTACATCACTCCCAATTGGTATCCCGGAACCAAAGAGCATGGCAAAGAAGTGCCGACCTGGAATTACGTTGTGGTGCATGCGTATGGCCCGCTGAAGGTGATCCAGGATGAGCATTGGCTGCTGACGAACGTGGAAAAACTGACCAGCATTCATGAAGCGGGATCGCCGGTTCCGTGGAAAGTCAGTGATGCGCCGCAGGATTTCATCCGATCGCAGTTGAAGGGGATTGTCGGCCTGGAGCTGCCGATCCAGAGGCTCGAGGGCAAGTGGAAGGTGAGCCAGAACCGTACCGAGGACGAACGAGAGGGCGTGATCGAGGGACTGGCGAAACTCAATACGCCCGAAAGCCTCGCCATGAAGGATCTGGTGGAGCGGAAGTAAATTGCGTTCTTCGCTTTTCGCTGTTCGCATGCGCGCTACGCTTCACGCGAATGCGCGTAGATCAGATGATGCACCTCTGGTTCGCAAGAAACGTAACTGGACAAGCGTTGCTCCAGTTCGTGGTCCGCTTTCGTTTGCCGCTCGTGTTGGCGCAGATGTTCTGCCCAGGAATTCACCAGGAATATCTCCGAGATAGGTATCGGCGGCCTCAGTATCCCGATAAATCCCCCAGCGATATGCACCGTCGCGACGCCGTATACGACCGTATTGATTGATGGCCTCCTGGAAGTCTGCCGTCCTTTCTGAGATGACACAGTATTTGACGGTTACCAATACCGGTCCCTGTTCAAGCTCAGGTGCAACTTCTTTTACGACGACGGGAATGCGCCAATGGTTCCACGGACTCAGATCGGCGGAGGAATCAGGAAGTTTTGCGAAAAGCGCCAATACGGTAGCAGCGATGGTTCCAATACCGGCATAGACCAGAGCCTCCCGCACACCTGCTCGTTGGGCGACCGCGCCCCAGGCGGCTGTCCCGAGCGCGAAAGTTCCCTGATACACCAGGATGAAAATGGCGAGGACTCGCGCTCGTACCCAATCCGGCGCCAGGTTTTGGACAAGAGCACTGATCAGAGAAATGAAGAGCACCCACGCCGCACCTCCGAGGAGCATAACGGGAGCGAGCGTGCTCAAGCGGTGGAGTCCACTGATCGCTACGAATCACCACTCCCAAGATCAGTACGCCTGTGGAGACAATGACTTCGGTCGAAAACCGGGCACGGGCGGGCTGCATTATCAAGGCACCGATAATGGCACCGGCCCCAAAGCAGCCGAGTAAGAGGCCATAGCCGATTGCAGTCTTGTTCACGCTCTTCGCCAGCGACGGGAGCAACGCAAAGAGTGGACTGGAGAAGAACATGACGAAGCCCGTCCGCATCAGCACGGTGAGAATTGCCGGCGAGTGGCGGACGTAGCGAATGGCCGCGACGGTGGCGCCGCTCAAGGTTTCCGGCGGCGTGGTGCGCTTGCGAACTGGTCTTTTCCATCTGGCAACGACGAGAATGACGCCGAAAAACGACACAAAGTTCGCCACGAATGCAGCGGCTACACCGGCGGCGGCTATGACCACGCCCGCGAGTGCCGGGCCCACCGCGCGGGCAAGATTGAATTCAATCCCATTAAGGGCAGAAGCTGCTGCAATATCTTCCTTGGGCACTAATTCAGGCAGAAGGGCGCGCCACGTCGGCATTTCAAATGCGTCTCCCGCCGAGAGCGCAAATGTCAACGCCAGCAGCAGCCAGGGCGACATCAGACCGCTGATGGTCAAGACCACAGTAATCAGCGCAACGCCCATCATCCACGACTCGGTAAACAGAACCAGCTTGCGGCGATCGACGATATCGCCAGCCGACCCCGCGGGAAGGGCCAGCAGAAAGTACGGCAGCGACGAAGCAGTTTGCGTGAGCGCCACGTATATCGGCCCGGCGCCAAGTGACACCATCAGCCAGGCAGCTCCAACGTTCTGCATGAATGCGCCGCAATCGGAAACAAGATCCGCAATCATGAGATTTCGGAAAGTGGGCAGACGCAGGGGTCGCCACAGACTTGATGACGCCGCCGGCCTGGGGGAATTTTCAGAAGTGTCGGTCATCGCTCAATCGGCCACCGCCGGTTTAAGATCGATAAGCGGTTTATTCTAAACTCTCTCTTACCCTTTCTTCTGGAGGCTTCTTTGGCCGGTTTTATGAACATTTCTCCTGCACTCAGGAAGCGCGCTGCACAAATCAAAGTCCTGCTCATGGACGTGGACGGCACCATGACTGACGGCGGTGTCACGCTGCTTTCGCAAACCGACGGCACCGCACTCGAAATCAAGACCTTTGACGCTCATGACGGTCAGGGTCTGACGCTGGCGAGGACTGCGGGCCTGCGCACGGGCTGCATCACGGGCCGCGAAAGTGCAGCACTCCTGCGGCGCGCCAACGAAATGAAAATGGAGTTCATCTATATGAATCAACCGCTGAAAATGCCGGCGTACGAAGAGATCCTGCGAAAGGCGGCCGTGACGGATTCGGCTGTCGCCTATATCGGCGATGATCTTCCGGATATCCCCTTGCTGCGTCGCGTCGGCCTGGCCATTGCCGTCGGCGATGCCGTCCCGGAGGTAAGAAAGGCTGCGCACTACACTACGAAAGCCGTCGCGGGCCACGGCGCGGTTCGCGAAGCGGTTGAGCTCATTCTCAAATCAAAAGGTATCTGGGCAGAAATGCTCGATAAAGCGCGAGCTTGACGGGTTCCTATCCGCTACGCGAGAAACTCGACTACTCCAGTTTCGAGGTTGTACATCGACCCTGCAATCTTTATGCTGCCGCTGGATTCGAGGTCTCGAAGCACCTGGCTCTTTTCCCTAATGTTGGCGATAGTCAGGGACACGTTCGTTCGCGCCACGGCGTCTACGAATGCATAATTCTTGGCCGAGCGCTCACCGGTGTAGTGAGTGGCTTCAACGGCCGGATGGATCTTCGCCAGCAACGCCGTGAGATTGCCGAGCTGCACCCCGTCAATGGCCCCTTTGATCGCGCCGCAGGCGGTGTGGCCCATAACCAGCACGACTTTCGAGCCCGCCACCTTGCAGGCGAATTCCATGCTGCCTAGTATGTCCTCGTCGGCAACGTTGCCGGCCACACGACCGCTGAAGATCTCGCCGATACCGAAGTCGAGGATCAACTCGGCGGGTGCTCGTGAGTCAACACAACTGAAGACAATCGCAGCAGGATACTGTCCCTTTGCCGTCGCCTTGACTTCGCGCATGAAATCGCGATGCAGCGGTTTGCCGGATCGGAAGCGCTCGTTGCCGGCTTTCATCTCCCGGATGACTTCGTCCGGCGTCATCTTGTCGCGCTGCTCCTGGGTAAGGTCGGCGTGGGCGAAGACGCTTCCCAGGCTTGCGTCCACTACTCCGACAGCGGTTGCAACGCCGGCAGCCTTGAAAAAGGCTCTGCGATCAAATCCATCTCTTCCTTCGCCTGATTGTGAATGCTGCATCGCTTCGCTCCTCCGGTTTCCCGGTCCGCACTTATTCTAACCCGGTATCGGAGTTCGCCGCGGACTTGGCGTCAGCACGGTCAAGTCACCGACTTGCTCCCTCTTCACGGTTCCTCGGAGGTGGGAAGCATGATCCATCATCCAAAGCTCGGGAATGATTTCGCCGACCAGTTGTCCATGACAGAAAAGTCTCACCACCGAGCTCTCAGAGACCACGATGCCCACCGCCTTGGTCACAGCGCTCATGTTGGCGGCGGCAATGTGACGGCTGCCGAGTCCCAGCGGCACGTCCACCTCGGCAGCCACGGCGTCGAGGTAGCGGCACGCGGACACGACGATGCCGTCGTGACTCACCACAAATCCGCCATCCAGTTGCGCCAGTTCTTTGATGGTTCCGCGGAGATTGAGATTGGTGACGTGGCGCGCAGACTCGGGATGTCCCGACAAGGGATCTAAAATCAATGATCTCGATCTGGCGAGCACGGCATCCTCGTCGCCCAGGGTGAAGAGTGTGCCCACGCGCCTACCCTCGCGACCCTCGCGAGCAATTTCGACGGCGAGCCCAATCAGCGACTCAAGAACGTCCGGATCGTATTCCGTAACCTGGCAGAGAATGCTCTCAAACATCCATTACTCCGCTGCACAGTCGATAGTTGGGTGACTGTGTAATTGATGAGCGCAATCTCGGTTGGATTCGCAGAATTAGCCTCTCCTCGATCAGAATTTTACCTGCGTTACGGATTTCGAGTCTACGGATCAGGGCGCGTAACGAGTGAAGACAAAGTCGCGAGCTTTGACCGGCACGTGGCAAGGGAAACAGGTTTTGAGATCCGCCTTGTCGTCAGGCTTGCCGTCTTTGAATTGAGCAAAACCCCAGCCTCCCGTGGCGGCGTATTTTTTCGAATCCTTGACCATGAACTGAACGTTCGTGGGATCGCCGGCCACGAAAGACTGATCGCGGCCAAAGACTTTGTTGTTTTCCTCAGACGGGACGTAATTCCAGGCCAGGCGGGCAATGATTGTGCCGTCAGGGAACGGCAGCTTTTTCTCCCGATAAGCCTTGATCGCTACATCGTTGCCCAGAAGGGCGCGAAGATCGTTGAGGTTGCCTGCCTCGTGGGCCACCGAGATCAACTTCCAGTCGCGGTATCCGGGGGGAATCGTGATTCCATAGATCGGGGAAGCGATCGGAGCCGCCTCTCCGTCGGAGTGTCCAGATGCGTGGGCCATATAGACGACCGCGCCGGCGAGAGCTACGACTGCAACCAACAAGTGAGTGATCCCTCTCATACGACGTGCTCCTTCCCTCAATGGTTATTTAGGCGACGCGTTTATCGCGTAGCAATCCTATCGTAGTGCGCCAATAACCCTCAATGAGTAGAACTGACAAAGCCTCGGACCAGCGCGGCGATCTCATCGGCGGCCGTGTCCAGCGCGAAATGACCACCATCGACAATGTGGATTTCGGCTTTGGGCACGTCGCGGCGGTACGATTCCGGTTCAGACGGATCGAACGACGACTCGTACTTGCCCCATATCACGAGCAGACGCGGCTGCTTCTCGCGCATCCAGGCGTCCCACTTCGGATAATTTTCAACGTTGGTGCGGTAGTCGTAAAAAAGATCGCTTTGAATCTCGATCTGCCCGGGTTGGTTGAGAAAATAATATTCATCAGTCCAGAAATCCGGGTCGTGGCGTTCGACGTTGGGATCGTCGCCCACGTGTCGCGCACGCGTGGTCGCGAGCGAGAGCAGATTTTCGCGAAGCGCGCTTTCGTTTGGCGCGCGATCGGCCCAGTACGCACGCCGCGTTTTCCAATTCGCGCCCAGGCCGGTGTCGTGCGCCACCGCGTCCTGAATGATCAGCGATTCCACTCGCTCGGGATGCGCCGAGATCATGCGAAAGCCCACGGGACCGCCGTAATCCTGCATGTAAAGCGAGTAGTGCGAGAGTCCCAGCGCTTCGGTGAAATGATTCGTCACCTCAGCGATGTGATCGAACGTGTAAGCGAATTTTTTCGGGTCGGGCCAGTCGCTGTGTCCGAAGCCGGGGTAATCGGGCGCGACCAGGTGATAGCGATCGGAAAGCCGTGAAAAGAGCGGCTCGAACATCCGCGATGAAGAGGGCAGCCCGTGCAGCAGGAGAATCGTCGGCGCGTCTTTCGGGCCAGCCTCTCTGTAAAAGATGGAGAGCCCATCGATCTGTATCGTGCGATAAACAGTCGGGTGTTCCATGGGACGTTCGTTTCCTTTGGATCTCGCCAGCAATTTAACTGATGCGAGCATTATATAAACCACCGACGCCATGCAGGCAGTCTGGAAGCATCGTTTTCAATTGGAAAAAGTGAAACGGTGCATCGTTTACGCCGCGCTAGAAAATCCGGCGCCATGGACGACTGCCGACAGATCTGAGCCGGCAGCGACCGATAACGGTCAGGCTCCAAGCAGGTTTATTTGCAGTTTCTCGTACCCATGTTCTCGCGCCCATAGGTCCAAAGGCATTGTTGCCAGATCGTCCACAACCGCAACCGCCAGCCCCGTCTTTGTCAGATCGATGGTTTTCAAGTAGGTATGGCATGAATCGCAGACGTCCACGCGGACGTGCGCGATCTCGGGCGCTGAATAGAATCCCATCTGCGGTTCTCTTTCTTCTCCGCATGCCGGGCAATAAATTCTCCGGAAAGCCCATTCGTGGGCGCAGAGCATGCAGATCAGCGACTTTTTTCCACCGTCGCCTTCCGCGCGCAATACGGCGACGATGGGCTTGCCACCGCAAAGCGGGCAGGTCGATGGAGTTCCATCCGCCATTGCGACTTCGCGGTGATCGGCAAGATATTCAGCGTAGGGCTGAAGAAACATCCACGCGAGCACACGATCGGAATAAGTTGCGGCGCGCCAACGGCCGGCCTCGATCTCCTCTTTCTCGTCCACGGGCCCGGACAACTCTGGATCCCCTTGCCAGAAATCTTCAATCGCGCGCTGCCACCCCGCTGTACCGCTCTGCGCCAGATTGGCTGCCGCCCGGGCCAAGGGAGCGGGCGCAGTCCGTTCGATCAATGACAGGAATCGAGCAAAGTGAGGAAGTAGTAGAAAAAGATCCAATTCGTCTCGCAGAGGGCGATCGGAGGAGGTCTTCGGCGAATCGGCCAGTACTTCTTGGATTTCCGCGTACAGGCCTTTCTGAAATGCTGCCAGGCGAACGTAGAAGCGCAATCCTTCCGCGGCGAACGGGTAGGAAGAAGTCAGTTCAGTCGCCCGACGGATGCGGCAGTCCCACTTGGCATCGATCATTATTTCGATTGGGATTCTGATTGAGGCCTGGGTCGCAATCTGCCAGTGATCTCGTAGTACCACGTACGATGGAAGGTCCACGCCCAGGCGCGCGTGACGCGACCGTTAACCATGGACCCGAAGCTGCCCTCCTCGAGGACCGCGCTCATGTACACGTGAATCAGGAACAGTCCGATGGTGATGAGCGCCGCGCTCGCATGAACCAGAACTGCGGCGTAGCGCACGAACCGGAGACTCCACGGGAGCGCTTCTGTGTACCACAGGGCGACGCCCGAAAGCAGTAACAGGATCACGCTGTAGAAAATTCCCCAGAAGAAAAGCTTTTGTCCAAAGTTGAACCGGCCGACGGGCGGGAGTTTTTCATCCTCATTCTTTATGTAATCCGGGATCGCTTTCCCCCAGGCGCGATCGCCGTCGTCAATTTGCATGTCGCGGTTCCACTCTTTAAACGTCCAGAAGAGCGATGCGGTAAAAATCAGGCCGAACCAGGGGTGCCAGAGTCTCGCAGCGGGACCACCTCCTACAACCGCGGCCAGCCAGTACAGGTAAGGCGACCAGAAGGCGAGGCCCGTCATCAGGAGATAGATGTAAGAGAGCGCACCGATCCAGTGATTCACGCGCTCGCCCAACGTGTACCGTACGATCTGTTCCTGGTCTTGGTGGGCGGCACTTGATCGCGAAACGGCGTCGGTCGTCATACGCGCCTCTCTTGACCGCCCTGGTCAGCATTTGGCGGAATCATTCGGCGGAATCGGCTCCTCTTTCTTCGGCCCAAATCGCATGTAATGCATGGCCATGCCAACGATGCCGCCGATCATCGCCACATTCCCCAGCCACTTCAGGGCCCTTTCCACAGCTCGCACCGACCACGGGATTTGCGGATCCTTCGGCAGCCCACCGTACAGCTCCGGATGTTTTACGTCGTGCAGAACGTAGATCACGTGGGTTCCGCCCACTCCCGCTGGGTCGTAAACTCCAGCATCCGCGAATCCGGAATGCGTGCGAAGTTGCTCGGCACGCGTCTCCGCCAGTTCCTTCATTTCCGGCTTCGTTCCGAAATGCAGGCAGCCGGTCGGACACGCCTTGATGCAGGCCGGTTCGAGACCTACCGAAACGCGGTCGTTGCACAGCGTGCACTTGAAAACTTTGCGCGCGGTCGGACTGAATTTTGGAATGTTGAACGGGCAGCCGGTCATGCAATATCCGCAACCGATGCAATTCGCTTCCTGGAAATCGACGATGCCGTTGGCATACTGAACGATGGCAGCGTCCGCCGGACAAGCCGCCAGGCAGCCCGGATCGGCGCAGTGCATGCACTGATCCTTGCGCATCAGCAGCATCATGCTGCCGTCGGCGCGCTCGTGTTCGTTGAACTTGATCAGGTTCCAGTAATTCCATGCCGTCTCCGGCATCGTCTGGTAGCTGTTGTCAAAAGTAGTTTCGGTGAAGGTGTAGCCGTTCCACTCCAGGCAGGCCACTTCGCAGGCTTTGCAGCCGATGCAGGTGGTGGTGTCCACCAGTTTGCAGACTGTGAATTCGCGGTTCAACCCGGCGCCCGGGACCATCCCGGCGTGGCCTGAAATCCGAATTAGTTCTGTTGAGGCCTGGCTCATTGTCGTTCCCTATGTCGTTCCCTACGCCTTCTCGACTTTCACTAAGAAGCCCTTGGATTCCGGGGTGTGGGCATTTGGATCGGTGACTGCCGGCGTCAGCAAATTCGCCGGCGTCCGCGCATTTCTTCCCTCATCCTCGTCGATACCGCGGAAGCCCTGGTGAATCGGCAGCCCGATCTGATAAACCTTCTTTCCGTCGATCATCATCGGCTTCAGCCGGCGAGTGACAAAGGCTTTCGCGATGTATGTTCCGCGCGCGCTGATGACCTTGATCTTGTCGGTCCCGCGAATTCCTTTTTCGTCCGCCAACTCCACTGGAATTTCCACGAACGGTTCCGGAATCAATTGCACGTTCATGGGATTATTTTTCGTCCAGTAGTGATATTGCTCGGTCAGACCGGTAAGTGGTGCAGACGATGCTGTATTCCTCCGGCGATCCAAACTTGTCGTATGGCGACTTGAACTTTTTCACCAACGGATTATTCGACTGATCGGGATGCAGCGGATTCTTGATCGGGCTTTCGATCGGCTCGTAGTGCTCAGGAAACGGCCCGTCCTGCGAGGACACCGATCGGAGCGAACAAGCGCCCGACGCCTTCCGGATTCATGATGAACGGCCCCAGGTGATCTTTCGGATTGGAGGTCGGGCTTGAAGTCCGGCACATCGTTGCCCACCCACTTTCCCGCCCCTTCGCTCCACCAGATCTGCTTGCGCTCGGGGTCCCACGGCTTTCCATCTGGATTGCAGGATGCGCGATTGTAAAGCACGCGCCGGTTGGCCGGCCACGACCACGAGTAGTTGGGATAAACGCCCATCCCGGAGGGATCCTCCGTGCCTCGCCGCTGGATTTGCGCACCGGCCTCCGTCCACGAACCGGAATAAATCCAATTGCCGCACGTCGTAGTGCCGTCGTCCTTTCAGCCATGCAAATCCCGGGCAACTGCTGGCCAGCTTTGATCACCTGTCCGGTGACGTCGTCCTTCAGGTCAGCCAGGGCTTTGCCGTTAATTTCCATAGCCACTTGCGAAAGTGGAGGATGAGCCGCGTCGGCGTAAGCCCAACTCAAATTCAGAATCGGGTCGGGAAATTTTCCGCCCTCTTTCTTATAGAGATCGCGAACCCGCAGGAAAATCTGCGCGACGATGTCCTGGTCGAGCCGCGCTTGTCCCGGAGGCGGAACGGCAGCGTATTTCCACGTCACCCAGCGCGCCGAGTTGGTCATGCTGCCGTCTTTTTCGGCGAAACCCGCGCAGGGCAAACGGTAAACCGTGGTGTTGATGGTCTTCTGTTCGTCGGCCGTAATTCCCGGCGCTCGCCAGAACTCGCTGGTCTCGTCCGGATAAATTTCGCCCACCACCAGCCAGTCGGCCTTCTTCAGCGCGTTGATGTTCTTGTTCGTGTCCGGGCCGATCATCACTCCGTTCATTCCGAAGGCCATCATGCCCTTGATCTTGCCGTTGTACATGTCTTCCCAGATGTGGGTCCACGAACAATCCTGGCCGGGCTTGGGAAGGTAATCGAAGCCGAATCCGTTGTCTTTTGTCGCCGCGTCGCCATAGAACGACTTGAGCAACGACACCATGAATTTCGGCGTGTTCGAGTAGTAGTTCATCGAATTCCATGGCGCGGGTTTGGACGGTCCCGGCGTAGTGCGCTTCAGATACGTGGCCAAATCTGCGTCGTCGGGAACCGGTCCTTTCAGATATCCCGGTAAGCGACTCGTACAGTCCGGCCATGTCGGTGGCGCCCTGAATATTCGAATGGCCACGGAGCGCATTCACGCCGCCGCCCGCTCGTCCGACGTTGCCGAGCAAAAGTTGAATCATGGCAGCGGTACGGATGATTTGCGTGCCGAAGGTATGCTGCGTCCAACCCACCGCGTAGATGATGGTCGCGACTTTCTTCATGTCGCCGTCTTTGCGGACTGAAGTGAATAAATCGACGGCCTTGAGGTACTGGTCCTTCGGGATGCCGGTGATCCGCTCCACGGTTTCGGGGGTGTAACGCGAATACTGCTGCTTCATCAGTTGAAACACGCAGCGCGGATGCTGAGCGTCAGGTCGTAGGCGACATTCGGCGGCAAAGCGCGGGCGGAGGGGCCGGTGTCGCTGGGTGCCCGGCTGTTTGCGGATTTGCGCTGGAGCGCCGCGGAAGGTGATGCAGCGGGAGCGGCGTGCGCAGGCGTGGCGGGGCCTCCGTCTTGCCGCTGAAGTCCCCGCCCTCTTCGATAATTCCAGGTGGTTTTATCGTAGGCGCTCGTCGCAGCGTTAAAGCCGGAGTACAGGCCGTCCTCAGGAAGTTTGAAGCCTTCCTTAACGATGAAGGCCGCGTTGGTGTAGTTGACCAGATATTCTTTTGCGATCCGATTGTTCTCGATGGCGTAGCGGATCAATCCGCCGAGGAACGCAATGTCGGTGCCGGCGCGAATTTGCAGAAAGAGGTCGGCGGTCGCGGACGTGCGCGTGAATCGCGGGTCAACCGAAATCAGCTTGGCGTTGCGGTTGCGCTTCGCCTCCATCGCCCACTTGAAGCCGCAGGGATGATTTTCGGCCGGATTCCCGCCCATGATCAACATCATGTCTGTGTTCTTGATGTCGATCCAGCCATTGGTCATGGCTCCGCGTCCAAATGTTGGTCCCAAACTTGAGACCGTGGGGCCGTGTCAAACACGGGCTTGGTTTTCCAAATAGACCAAGCCCAACCCCCTCATGGCCTTGACGGCCAGAAAATTGAACTCATTTGTATCCGTGCAGCCGCCGATGAACGAAATGCCTTCGCATCGATTCACCGTGCGACCCTGTGCATCTTTCTCGACGAAGGAGCTATCGCGCGTTTTCTTGGTCCAGCGCGCAATCTCACTCAGAGCGTCGTCCCAGGAAATGTCCTGCCAGTCGGTCGCGCCCGGACGCCGGACTTGCGGCTTTGTCAGCCGCCGCGGGTTGAGCATGTCCTGTTCGAGCGACGAGCCCTTCGGGCAGAGCGTTCCGCGGTTGGTGGGATGATCAGGATCGCCTTCGACGTGGATCACCTGCGGCGTGACATTCTTTGCCCGATCGCCGAGCGTATATATAAGGACGCCGCACCCCACCGCGCAATAGGGACAGGTGGAGCGGGTTTCGGCAGCGCGTGCAATCTTTAACTCTTTGAGCTGGGCGTATGCGGGTTTGAGATCGAATCCGAAGACTGTGGCTACGATCCCGCCAGTGGCGGCTGCTTTGAGGAAGTCTCTGCGGTTTGGCATGGCCAATCCTCCGCGTTACGAGTTCGTCCGTCTGCTTGTGACCTCTTCGGAGTCCAGAAGTAGCGCAGCCTGTCTCACGAACGAGTAGTGAAACTGAAACAGCGAGCCTTGGCCAGCGTCGGCGTAAATCAACAGCATCGCGTTCGGCAGGCGGTTGTTCGGCATGTAGAAATTCCTGAGCCGGAAACATATTACCAAAAATACCGTTTGCGACAAGGCTGGACTGACTTATTTTGCCGAGCTTACCCTAGGGCTCGACGCTGAAATGTTCCCAACCCCGAAAGGGAGTGACCTGCCCTTCGCAACTCCTGAGCTCGAATGGGCTCGAGCGATCCTCGGCACGCGCTGTGGCCGGCGCTCACATTCTGTCTTGAACGCTGCCGGTTTGGTTTCTTGGGGCAGGACGGACTCTATCGTAAGTGACGGGGAATCTCCGAATCCCGGCAACTCGGGCCAGCCTTTTTGTTGGCGTCCCCGACGGGATTTGAACCCGTCGGAGTGCAAAATGGCCCGCTGATTCCAAAGTAACTTAGGCCATGCCGACCGCCAATTTATCACCCTAAGAAGGCTGGTTTTGTGGTGTTTTGCGGCAGAGCGTCGCGGTGACAACGCAAAGGAGTTTCGGATAGTGGGCGACTCTTGGATTTCTACAGGTGCGCTAAGATTAGGGCCGGTTTTCGATCACGGCTACCCGACCAGTACAACTCAAATACCCCTCCTGAATAGAGAAACACTGACACCCAAATCACTTCGTATGAGCGAAGAAGAAGTTTAGCGACACTCCCCCCGCGTTCCAGTAAGCGGGTTTGCAGGTAGGACAGTTCTCTCGCCGGTAGTATGTGTTGAGCATAAAAACGCGCTTGTACGGCCATTGGATGCCGCCCGTGTACCATTCCTGATCCCACGAATGCTTCGGGCTGTCATAGAAAACCTCGGCAGAGCCGTAGGGCGTGAAACGGAAACCATGAACAAGGCAGTCACGTTCGACCGTGGCCTCGTTTCGATATGTCGTGGAATACTTTCCGTCTATCCAGCGCAGTTCGAGCCAATTCCTGTCCCGAACAAGGAATCCGGCGGGGAGACGGAATCCGGGAGTCCCATCGAGCGTGATCCGGTTTTCGTCGGAGATATGTCCCGATCGAGTCGTCGTTCGAAGGAATTCGTAACCGCCGCCCAAGACTAGATAATGCTCTTTGTCCGGGTCAATATTTAATAGATGGTCTCTCAGAATGGGTTTGAATTGATATCCGAGCCCCGTGGCAACGTACCATTGCTGAAACGGATAACCGACTGCTTCCTCCAGTCCGGCCAACGAGAGCACGCGCAGGTTCGACTTAAGTTGAAGGTGGGCGTCAGCTTCCGGCCATACTTCCGTCTCTGTCTGCGACTGCGCCCCGGCACCTGAAACGAGAATCGTAACGAGGGACAATCCCAGGAACATTCTGAACAGGTATTTGTTCTTCATCGCTCCTCGGTGAGTTCCGCGTCAGCGCACGCGGAGACCGCGTAGTGAGCGCGCTTGTGTTCAAAATGCATCGTTCAGCTTCGCGACAGGTAAGGTCATCGCCACGCGGCCTTCCATGAGCGATTAACGCTGATCCACACCGGGTCGCCATTCGGGTCATCACTCATAGGATCTGCCGATAGTGTTTTGGAGCCGTTGATTGCGATATCGTCGCTACGATCCCAACCGTTGATCTTGAATGCGACGAAGTTCATATCCGCTCCGCCTCCAGCTATCTGGTTTGTCAACGGGCGCGGCAGCAATTCAGCGTACGCTTGCAGCGTCGACGATAGCGACAACAATCCTGCCAGGGCCGGTGCCGAGGCGACAAGGGTCGTGTTCAAGATAAAATTTCTACGGTCGATCAACATGGGGTTGTTCCCTCCACCTTTCGGTTAACCGTGGCCTTGACCTAATCACTGCGGGCCCAGCCAGCGGCGATAGCCCGAAAGCGAGTGTCCCTCCCCAGCGCTGTTCGGCAGCGGCGAGAAGTTGGGATGCGCCTTCCGCATCGCCAGCGCCAATCGCAGTGGCATACGCCTGCTCGAAAGCACGTAGCGTTGGGCGATTCGCGAGGTTGACTTTCGCCAGTTCAAATGCCCTCCCGGCATCGTTTCCACTGCCCGCGTAGAACTCCGCGCCATGGTCCGCAAATGCGAGCAAATGTTTTTCTAGAAGAGCCTCAAAACCAGACTGCGCGGCCTCCATTTGAGTTTCTGCCTCATCGAGTCTTTCAGTAGCGGCCATCACTTCAGCGAGACGCCAAAATACTTCCGGATCGCCGCTCGAAACCGCAGGGATCAACAGGGATTCCGCGTCCTCGAGGCGGCCGGAACGTAAGTAGATCTCCGCAAGATGCACGCGCGCTTTCACATAGCAGGGCAAATATTCGATGGATTGTCGATACCACTGCCCGGCAACGCTCGACTGTATTTCGGGGACGAGTTCTCCCCACAGAACGCCCAGCTGAAAGCAAACCCATGCCACGGCAAATGGCGAGACATCCTGATACTCCCTCAGTGCTCGCTGATAGATCCGGTCGGCCTCGTCGAATTCGCGCAGATCGGCGAGCAACGCGCCAAGAGGCACCAGATCCTCCAAACTCCCGGACTCTGCGACCATTTGCCGGCGAGTCGCAAGCACGGCACCGAGATTGTTTCCGCAGGCCTGGTCGATGCTCAGTGCGAGGCGTGTGGCCGCAGCCGGCGGCGCTCCGCGCACCTCTGCTTGCTCTAGAAAGCTCCTCGCCTCAGCGAAGCGATGCGCCATCGACGCGACCTGCGCACTGATCAATGCCGTCCGCATTGATTCCGGGTCCACGCGGTTGAGGTGATTGACCAGCACCTCGGCGCGGTCGAGCGTACCCAAATGGCCGAGAAACTGTGCCGCTAATTGCTCCTGCTCGACGATGTATTCCGCGATCCCCGGACGTTGCGGCGCCTCCCAGAATCGGTTCCACGATCGCCGCCGTGCGCTCTCCAGATTGATCGCGGCAATTTCGCCATCCGTGGTCAACGGACAATCTATTTTGAGATCCGGCGCTTCGATCATTTCAGGGCTCCAAAGCGTTTGCTGAGGGCCTCGAATCCTATTTTCATCAGGGTGGCAAGGATGGTCTTCACAATAAGAGTCGGTTGGTTATCGGCAAGAAACTGCACCCGCCACTCAACGGAGCTGCCGCTCCCCTTTGGCTTCAGGTCGAACGTCCCCGTGTAATCCGTGACTCCGAGTCCACTCACATTCGTGTAGCGATAGAGCCTTTGCGAATTGTCCAAGAATTCCAGGCGCTCAATGATCTGCTTGCCGTCAATCAATTCGATCGTGCGCAACTGACCGACACCCGCTCGGGTCAGCTTTACCAAAGCAACCAACGGATGCCACATCAGGTCACCAAACTGCCCGACAAGTGCCCATACCTTATCCGGAGGCGCCGCCAGATCGACGCTATCCGCCACTGTCTGCAACTCCGTATTCGGCGAGGCCTCGTAGGGAAATGTCTTGGTACCCAGCTTCGTCGGTGTCGGTGAGCCGCCATGCAGAGATTCGCGATCGTTGTTCACCATCCAGGTAACCATGATGTCGATAACGTTGGCGTCGACGGTACGGCCTCCGCCCGTCTGATAGGCCTTTCCATGGAGCGTGCTTTTCTCGATTTCGAGGTAGCTGGTGTCGCTTATCGGCTTGGATACATCGAACAAGATAAAGTCGTCCAGGTAGACGTTGGCGGCGGCGGCTATTTCTGAAGGCGTCCAGTCCGCCTTGCCATCGCGCATGTCCCACTCGGTCAGACTATCGACCAGGCGCTTGCGAAACGCGGGCCGAAATTCTTCCGCAATCGCAAATGGCGTCTGCTGATTCCACAAGTCGCGCAGGTCGTCCACGTCTTTCAACTCCCCATTGTTGAGGCGCATGTTGGTCTGTTCCGGGCGGCCAACCCAGTCGTAACGAACCGGCGGACGTTCGACCGGATTAATGCCAGCAGCCAAAGGGATGGTTTCAGCAATCACGCCGAATAGTGGGCCTTGGCTGGGGTTGAGCACACTCTGAGTGTCGAACTCGATGACGATCGCCAGCACATTGTCATGCTGCAAGAGGTTAGGAACCTTCTTCAACCCAACCCAGGCAAGTAAAAACGGATCGGAACGCAGGCCTGCGAACACTCGGAACTTCCCATCCGGTGTCGAAGCCCCTTTTTCGTCATTCACAACAAAGTGCAACTCCTGGCCACCTGGACAAGTCAAGATGCCGCGCTGAACCAGCTTCGAGTCAGCTCCACGTTCGAGCGTAGTGAAACGGCAACTGAAGCGATATTCCTGATCGCCCGCCTGGAATTTCGCATCATTGCCAAGGCCCGCCACGGTCACCCTTCGCACCGCGATCGAGTGATTGACCGCGTTCGAAAACAGCGCGGTAACCCCCGCCGAGGGGAAGACATTCGCGGCCAGCACTGTATGGGCAGGATTTTCCGGGCTGGTGAAGGCGAACAGATCGGTCAGATCGCTCGCCGGGTCGCCAATTTGCCGCGGTCCATCTATATGGTCTGACATAGTTCTTACTTCCCCGTCGGCCCTTCCCATTTGACATGCCCGGTGGTAGCGTTCGGAGGCCCGCCGAATGGCGTGACGCGGCCCGCTTCATCGGGGATGGATTTCAGATACTCGACGAGCGCCCAGCGCTCATTATCGGTCAGCAGCCGACCGATGACGCCGTTGCCAAGAGGCCCATTCTCGAAGGAGTGGCCGGCGTTCGAGTTTCCGAATAAGGTCGTATCGAAGAGGAACTTGCCTGAGTTCCCGGACGTGTCTATTCCCACCTTGACGGGATCGAACTCTCGCCCAACGTAGAATTTCTTGGTGCGTTCCTTGGCCGGGATCAGCATCTCGTAGAGACTCGGTACCGACCCGTTATGCAGGAACGGTGCCGTTGCCCACACCCCATCTCGCGGTGCCGCCTTGTAATCGTCGACGGGCGGTGGCGGCCCCGGCATTACGCGATAACCATTCAGATTGACGAGTTCAGCGTCGGTCAGGGTTAGTCCCTTCATCGCTCTACCCAGGGGTTCTACAATGAGCGACCTTCTCATCTCAACCACCGGGACGATCTCCGCGCCCTTGTACGGCGGCAACATATAATTGCTCAGATCGCCGGTGATAGAGTATGCCTGTGTGGTCACGAATTGAGCCGGATCCGTGCCCACGAATTTTTGTGGCACGAGTCCAACTTCAAGGAAGCGCTTACCGTACTTGTTGGGTTCCGTCCACGTATAGGGATAAGAGTTGTGGCAGCCCGCGCAATTCTCTGCGAAAAGTGCCTTGCCCTGCGCCGCTTTCGCACGGTCGATCTTTCCAAACACATCTTCGGGCCATTTAGGAGGCGCCAAGCGACTAATGAGGTTCTCGATCTTCTGGAGATTGAGAATGGCCGCAGTCGATTCGAAAAGGCCCTCTTCCGGCGTCTTGGAGCGGAGGTCCATGGACAGGAACACGCCCGTGGTCTCGCCGTAGTTGCGTATGAGCGGGTCCTGCTGCGACCCAGCCCATTGCGTCCACGAGCCTTGAGGGGCGTTCCAAACGAAGGGAGGTTTAACCGGCGCCATGGGAGAAGACCAGTTCTGGCCAATGCCGGTTTCACTGGCCAGCACACGGTCGGTGATGAGATTGAAGGCGTCTATACGGCCGGGCCCCCAGGTTATGGGAGTGGGCATAGTGCGGGTGCGATATTCATGCACTTGCGCGGCATCGCTCTCATAGCGCTTGCGCAGTTCGCTCTTTGCATCAGCACTTGTTGCACCGATTCGCGTCGCCAAGCGATCGAACTTCGCCGCGTCAGTCAGAGTTGCCTGCAGCGCGTCATCGAGCGCATCTACATACGACATAAAATCAAAAGTGTGATTTGAGCCACCTTCGATGCGAATCCGCTTCCCCTGGTAAAAAAGCTCTGAGTTGTGGCAGGCTGCGCAGTTCAGGCCGACTGCGTCGCCCTTCCAGCGACCCTCCGTCACTACCGTCTTGGTCAGACCGATGGGCAAGGCGTCGGGGTTGGTCTGTGGATTCGCCGCCTGCGGGATTAGACCATAGTGGTCACTATTCGCCTCCGACCGGAAGAGTTCCTCGCTGCCGGCAACCTCTAGGTTGAGGAAGATGTCGTAAGATATCACTCGCGAGCCTTGCGAGACCTGGTAGTACCACTCCCGATCTGCCTGCGACCACGCCTGATTGAGATAGATGACCTGGGCGTCATGAGACTGAGCTGAGGCCGGAGAGATCCGGAAAAGACCAATTATCCAGGCAAAAGAAAGCGACAATGCTAACGAAGCGATAATCCAATGCACCCTCTTAACTCGCCGCATGAGATTCCTCCGAGATCGACTCGCGAACAAAATCATGACTTACACAGATACTCAAGGAGCCTTGGCGGCATCTCTTCACGAGATCACCCTAAGCCAAGCGAGAGTATTGGACAACGGGAGTCAGCGCGCTACTGTCAAAACTTACAGCTTACGAACGTCTGTTACGGTGAACGCGAATTACTTTCCCGTCGGCCCTTCCCATTTAACATGCCCGGTGGTGGCGTCGGGCGGGCCGCCGAACGGCGTGACGCGACCCGCTTCCTCGGGGATCGATTTCAGATACTCGACGAGCGCCCAGCGCTGCTCGTCGGTCAGCAGAGGACCGATAACTCCATTTCCGAGGGGGCCTTTTTCAAAGGAGTGCCCTTGGTTTGAATTTCCCTCCAGAGTTGTATCGAAGAGGAACTTCCCCGAGTTTCCGGACGTGTCTACTCCCACCTTGACCGGGTCGAAGTCTCGCCCCAGGTAGAACTTCTTTGTGCGTTCCTTCGCGGGAATGAGCATTTCGTAAAGATTCGGCACCGATTCGTTATGCAGGTAAGGACCTTCAGCCCAGATTCCGTCGCGAGGCGCCGCTTTATATGAGCGCTCCGATGGGCGTGGCAAAGGATAAGCGCGATACCCATGCAGTTTGAGTGTCTCTTCCGGAGTCAGATTGAGTTTCTTCTCGGCTGCCTGTTCGAGTGCCTTAACAGTTTCGACTTTTAGGAATGGCGATGGCGCGATGGGTTTGTCCTTGAACGGTTCCGGCAGATAAGGGGCTAGCTGTTTGGTAAGGACGTAAGGCAGGAAATCCTCGAACTGCATCGGATCTGTTCCGACGTAGGATTGCGGCACAACTCCGACTGCGATGTAACGCTTGCCGTACTTGTTAGGCTCGGTCCAAGTATAGGGATAGGAATTGTGGCACTCCGCACAGTGCTTGGCGAATAACACCTTCCCCTGTGCCGCCTTTGCCCGGTCAATCTTCCCGAAGACCTCCTCCGGCCATTGGGGAGGAGCCAGACGATCCAGCAAATCTTCGATTGTTTCGAGATTGAGTAGCCGAGCGTTCGAATCAAAAAGGCCTTCCTCGGGGGTTTTCGAAGTCAGGTCCATCGGCATGTAAACGCCCACGGTTTCCCCATAGTTCCGCGTGATCGGATCTTGAACTGTTGCGCTCCACTGCGTCCAACTGCCCTGGGGAGCATTCCAGAGGAAGGGAGGCTTGACCGGCGCAAGGGGCGGAAACCAATTCTGGGGGATATTCGTTTGGAAAGTCATCAGGCGGTTAGCAATCAGGTTGAGAGCGTCTAGCTGCCCTGGGCCCCAATTGTGAGGCGGAACCATGATGGTGTCGACGTAGTAATGGATACGATCAGCCTCACCTTCCAAGCGTTTGCGCAGCTCGCTCTTCGCGTCTCCGCTGGAGGCTCCAATTTTCGCCGCCAGGCGGTCGAACTTTGCCGAGTCATGCAGCGTTGCTTGCATCGCATCATCTGCACAGTGCTCAAAGCCATAGACGTCGAAGTGAATCCCGACATTGCCATCGATACGAATCCTCTTTCCGTGGTAGTGCAATTCCGAATCGTGACAGGCCGCACAGTTGAAGCCCACGTACACACCCTTCCATCGGCCTTGAGCGGTCGTTTCCTTGGCGATGCCGATTGGCAAGCCATCCGGATTGTTGCCCGCCGGGTCCGGGGGCGAGGGGACCAGACCATAGCGTTCCATATTCGCATCCGATCGAAAGAGTTCATGGCTGCCGGCAACTTCAAGGTTTTGGAAGATGTCAAACGACATCATGACCGTTCCCTGCGGTATCCAGTAATATGTGTCCCGGTCCGCTTGAGACCACCCCTGGTTGAGATAGATGAGCTGGCCGTTAGGAGATTGAGCTGAGGCCGGTTTGATCAGGGATGGGCCAATTATCCAGGCAAAGGACAGCAACAACGCTATCGAAGCGGTGATCCAGAGTACCCTCTGAACTGGTTTCACGAGAACCCTCCGAGACAGACTCACGAACAAAATCCGATTTAGGTGACCGTCAAGCAGGAGCGGCAGTGTCTATTCGCGACACGCCATTCTGCCGTCGCAAGCATCGGGCAACAGGAGTCAAGTCGCTACTGTCAAAACTTACAGCTTAAGAACGTAATTTGTGACAGTTGTCGGCCGAGCGTCCGTTGGCGCAAACTCTTCGCGTCTTTACTCACAACGGGAGGAGCAATATGTCACTCATCAAGGATCTTCTGGAAAAGTCCCCCAACTTGTCCGCTGGGTCCAAATACACGGTAGTGAACGGTCTGTTGTATCTGGGGATGGGAGCGCTCCTCATTGTCTGGCCGGGGGCGATCCAGACGCTTTTTATGGATCCGGCTTTTGCTGGACACGAGGAAGCGCTCTTTCGTGTGATCGGCTTGACGGTTGTGGTGATTGGCTGGCTCTACGTCTTCGGCGGCCGTTCGGGAGCGCGACAAGCTGTAGCATCTTCAGTCGTCGACCGACTGGTGTTCGTGCCGGTGGTGCTCGTGCCCCTGGCGATAAGCGGCGTGTTCCCTCATTTCCTGGTGGCGCTCGCCATTCTCGAGCCTACGCTCGCCATTGGTGCGTGGGTACTTCTGGGTCGCAAATCGTAATCGCTAGGGTTGGTCAATGTTGGTCGCGTCAATGTTTGTCCCGTCCATTTTCGGCGCGCCGGGCTTCTGTTCAGAGTCTGAGCCGTGGTGATTCACGATCAGTTGGGAACCTCTCTGGCCGGTCACAAACGTCCAAAGCCATTGCAGGAAGACGCTTGTGCTGAGGCTCGATTGCGCCAGAAACTGGAGATGCACTGTCGCCCACGCGAGCCATGCGAACAAGCCGCTCATCCGGACCTTCCCGCTTTCCAGTACAGCAAAGCCCTTGCCGACAACAGCCATGTTGCCTTTGTCAAAGTAGCTGAACGGTCCGAGCGCGGGATTGCCGGCGATGCGGCGGCGAATCAGCTTTGCCGCATATCGCCCCTGCTGGATCGCCACCTGCGCGACCCCTGGCAGCGGCGTGCCGTTTCGATCGAGCGACGCGGTATCCCCAATCACAAATATCTCGGGGTGACCGGGTATGGTCAGGTCATTCTGGATGCGCACTCGACCGGCGCGATCCGTCTCCACTTGCAGCCACTCGCCAGCGGGAGAGGCTGTCACACCCGCGGCCCAGATCACAGTTTTGCTGACGATGCGCTCTCCCGCCACCACGGCGCCGTCTGCGTCGATCTGGTCGACGGATTGCCCTAGCCGGACGTCGACTCCCAGATTCCTCGAGCCTTCGTTTAGCGGCAGTGGATATTTGCTCGGAAAATGATATAGAACCCTGGGACCTGCATCAACGAGCATAATTCGGGACGAGGCT
Source organism: uncultured Acidobacteriaceae bacterium (assembly GCA_963826845.1). Taxonomy (GTDB): domain Bacteria; phylum Acidobacteriota; class Terriglobia; order Terriglobales; family Acidobacteriaceae; genus Acidiflorens. Next base: position 1,043 of record CAWGYS010000008.1, on the reverse strand, counting down.
GGATCGATTCGGCGGAACTCGGCTTTCAGGGTGCTGCGCACGAGTACAGCGATGGCGCTGGCCATCTCTACGCCGGTCGGGCCACCTCCTACGAGCACGAACGTCAACAGGTCCCGGTGACGGCTGGGATCTTCTTCAGCCTCTGCTCTCTCGAATGCTGCAGGATCTTATTTCGGATGGCTACGGCGTCCGCGAGGCTCTTCACTCCGGGCGAGAACTTTTCAAATTCGCTGTGGCCGAAATAACTGTGAGTAACGCCCGTGGCCAGAATCAGGTAATCGTAGCGAGTCGGCGCATCGCGATCAGCGTTGCGGACAATGACGCACTTCCGATCCTTGTACACTCCGGTCACCTCACCCAGGATCACAGTTGCATTCTTGTGGTTCCGAAGATCCGCGAATGGGAGTGCCAATCTGGCCGGGAGTCAGTACCGACGTCGCGACTTGATAGAGCAGCGGCTGAAAAAGGTGATGATTGGTTCGATCGATCAGGACGACGTGAGCGGGAGTCTTGCGAGTTCCCGGGCGGCGTAATCCGCCAAAGCCCCCGCCGACGATAACAATTCTCGCTTGTGGCTCGACTTCCCTGATATTCATTTCTGATTCGCGACTTCATCGTTTCTTCGAGCTGCTACGGAAGGGTGTCGGAGAGCTTCCGGGTATCGGTCAGGGGCTGGTTGCCTGCGGCAAGCCCATTCTGCTGTAACAAATAGGCCAGGATGTCGAGTGACTGCTGGGTTGTGAAGGTGACCCCGGCGTACCCAGCCATCGGACCCTTGATTTCTCCCCAAACCGTGAGAAGCTTTGCGCCTCCGAAACTCTGCTTTCCACGTTGCGCCGGTGAGGGCTGGCGCACTGAGGCCTTCCAGTTTTTCGCCGTGACAGCCGGAGCACGATTTTTCAAAAAGCTGCTTGCCAGCCGCCGCTTGTTCGACGGAGTACCAGCCACTTACTTTGGGCGATGTCTGCTGGGATGTTTGCTTAGACGTTTGCTTGGACGATGGCTGCTCGTAGACATGGCCTATGTTGGCGTGGCACTGCAAA